>CAZNEE010000001.1:0-526708 GCA_964572255.1 uncultured Planctomycetia bacterium
TTGTTAAACAGAAGGCGTGAGAATAATCTTGCGCTAAATTATCATGGGAGGATATATGAAAGTCGCAATGATGGGGGCATGGAATACTGATTCGGGCGCTTCTATTCATGCTGAACTTGTAGGAAGGGCATGGGTCAATAAAGGGATAGATCTGAAGGTTTTTTCTTTTTATAGGCACAGTTTCCACGGTACAGCTCTTACAAAGAAAGTCGATGAGGATTACGTGAGAAGATGTTTTACCGTTTACGGAACTCCCAACCCCGAGATGGACACAGCCTCTCTTTTAGATGAAGATTTTGATATTTTTGTAACACAGGATCTGGGCATGCTTCCGATGAGCCACTTGCTTGATATTTTCCCGCAGATAAAAAAGAAAGCCAAGACCGTGAATGTTGTCCATGATGGGGAGCTTTCCAAAAAACCTGAATATTTTAAATTTGATTGGGACCACGTGGTATGTTTTGATGACAGGTACAGAGATTTTCTCAAACAGGCGTACCCTGAAGGATTATTAAGCATAATACCGTATCCCTCGTTTCCATACAGACCAAGCGACATGGCCCAGGCGAGAGAAGAGCTTGGTCTTCCTCAGGACAAGAAGATAGTGCTTATTTTCGGTCAAGCTGCCGAACATGCTCTAAATACTACACTTGTCCTTGACCGTTTTGCGGGCAGATATGATGTAATGCTTGTTGTACTTACTGAAGTTGAACAGGTGCTTAGGGATTTCAGGCACATACAGGATAAGCCTAATTTTGAGATGAAAATAGTCGAAAAATCCCCCGACTTGGAGCTTTTGTATAAATACTTGTATGCATCCGACTGCATGATCTATAACAAACATTCAATGCCCATAGTAGTGGTTGGCAGTACTGTTTTTCAGTGCATGGGCTCGGGGTGTCCGATACTTTCACGCGAATCAAATTTTGTGTATCCGTTCGGCAGGGAGGTCATAAAGCATAATAATTATTACGAACTTGAAGAGAACCTGCTGGATGTATTTGAAAAGGGCAAGAAATATCAGGCGCAGCAAAAAGCTATAGTGGATTACCTCGAGGAAAAATCCGCTGAACCTACAGCCGAAAGATTTTTGGAATTGTTTGATATTCTTTTGAAAAAGGGATAATTAGTATTTAATGTGATTCATGAAAGGAGAGAAAAATGGTATTAAAACGGTATAAAGGCAACCCGATATTAGCTCCAAGGGGAACAGGGTGGGAATCTATCATGGTATATAATTGTGCCGCGATATATGAAGGCGGAAAAGTGCACATTTTATACCGCGCACAAGGCGGTAAAACAGGTATTTCAAGAGTGGGGTATGCATCAAGCAGTGACGGTTTTAATATAGATGAAAGGTTGGACTATCCGGTCTTTGGCCCGGATCCGGCAAGCGATCTTGACTGTTTGGGGATTGAAGATCCTCGCCTGACAAGGGTAGATGACAGGATATATTTAAATTATACGGCCTACGGATCGAATATGGGCATGATCTATCCTATTACGGGAGTTCAGATAGGCGTAACATCCATTTCAGTCGATGATTTTCTTAATAAGAAATGGAATTGGAGCGAAAGGATCTATCCTTTTTATAGAGTGGATAACAAAAACTCTTTCTTTTTCCCGGAGAAGCATAACGGCAAGTTTATTTTAGTTCATAGGATCCCTCCGCATATGTGGATCGCATATTCAGAAGATCTAAAAAATTGGGATAATCAGAAGATACTGATGAGCCCGAAATTTGAATGGGAATATTTTAAGATCGGCGGGGGAGCTCCTCCCATCAAGACAGATAAAGGGTGGCTGTTAATTTATCATGGAGTTGACAGCAAGATGCAGTATCGTCTGGGTGTGGCGCTTCTTGACTTGGAAGATCCGGGTAAAGTCATACGCAGATACGATAAGCCGTTTTTAGAGCCCGAAACAGATTATGAGCTTCACGGAGTAGTGCCTAATGTGACTTTTACCTGCGGAGCGGTAAAGATCGATGATACGCTTTTTGTTTATTACGGCGGTGCCGATACAGTGATTTGCGTAGCGACAGCTAAGATCAAAGATGTATTGAACCTGTTAAAAGCGTAATAGAAGGGTTTTGGATGAACAGCAACAACATGCACGGGGAAGCTGCGGTTGAAAGCTTGAAAAATGCCTTCATGCATAACCGCAAGTTCTCTCTCGCCAAAGATCATTATACCGCGACCGATTATGATAATTTCCAATCAATGGCCCTGGCTATCCGTGATCTTTTAATAGACAAATGGATAGTGACCCAGCAGCGGTATCATGATGAGAATTCCAAGAGAGTATATTATCTTTCACTCGAATTCCTTCTCGGGAGGCTTCTCAGCAATAACATATTGAATCTCGGATTGAATGATGAAAGCAAAAAAGCCATGGAGGAGCTGGGGCTTAACCTGAAAGATCTTTCAGAACGCGAGATCGATGCCGGTTTGGGAAATGGGGGCCTTGGAAGACTTGCGGCATGTTTTCTTGATTCCATGGCAAGTTTAGGCATTCCGGCGACCGGTTACGGCATACGATATGATTACGGCATCTTTAACCAGAAGATCATCAACGGTTATCAGGTGGAACTGCCCGAGGAGTGGCTGGCATTAGGCAATCCATGGGAATTTGAAAGACCTGAATATACTCTAAAGATAAAGTTTTACGGTAAGACCGTTCAAAGCACAGGCAGGGACGGTAAGTTTCATGTGGATTGGGTGGATACAAGTAATGTTCTTGCTGTTGCTTATGATATACCTGTCCCCGGCTATAATAACGATGTTGTGAACAATTTGAGGCTTTGGTCAGCAAGAGGTACGAAGGAATTTGACCTGGAATATTTTCATGACGGTGATTATATAAAAGCTTGTGAAAATAAGATAGTCTCTGAGAACATTTCACGCGTTCTTTATCCGAGTGATAACGTGTATAAAGGTCTTGAACTACGGTTAAAACAGGAATATTTTTTCACTTCCGCATCGATCCAGGATATTATCCGCAGGTTTAAGATGCATAACGATGATTTCATGGCTTTCCCGGATAAAGTGGCGATCCAGCTTAACGATACACATCCGGCGATCGCCATTGTTGAACTTTTGCGTTTACTTCTGGATGAAGAGGGGCTCGACTGGGATACCGCTTGGGATATTACTGTAAGAACGTTTGCTTATACGAATCATACTATAATGTCTGAAGCCCTTGAAAGCTGGCCGGCAGCACTCTTCAAAAAACTCCTTCCCAGGCACATGGAACTGATATACGAGATAAATATGAGGTTCTTGCGGGAAGTCGCCAATCGTTATCCGTGGGATCATTGGAGGTTAGGTCGTATGTCTCTTATGGAAGAATGGCCGGAAAAAAGGGTAAGGATGAGCCATCTTTGTATTGTCGGGAGCCACTCTGTAAACGGTGTTTCACATCTCCATACGGAACTGCTAAAAACCACGCTTTTTAAGGATTTTTATGACTTTTATCCCTGGAAGTTCAATTCCAAAACTAACGGTATAACGCAAAGAAGGTGGCTAAGAAAAGCGAATTCTCCGCTTTCGAGTCTTGTTACCGAAACGATCGGTGATGGATGGATAGGGGATCTTGGCCAGATCAAAAAGATCTCTTCATATGCCGATGACGGCGCGTTCAGAAAAAAATGGAATGATATAAAAAATGAGAACAAAAAAAGATTGGCAAAATATATAGAAGATAAAAATAAGGTCATCATTAATCCTGATTCTTTGTTCGATGTCCAGGTCAAGCGTATACATGAATATAAACGCCAGACGCTTTTCGCTTTTTATCTGATCTCACAATATTTGAGGATAAAGAACAACCCCAACGAGGACATCCTGCCCAGAACCGCGATAATAGCCGGAAAAGCCGCGCCTGGTTATAAAATGGCAAAACTTATCATAAAGTTCATAAATAGCATAAGCGAAGTCATTAACAGGGATCCTGATGTTAAGGATAAACTTAAAGTGGTCTTCCTGGAGAATTATTGCGTTTCTCTGGCGGAGAGAATATTTCCGGCAAGTGAACTTTCCGAACAGATCTCGACCGCCGGGAAAGAGGCTTCCGGTACGGGAAACATGAAATTTATGCTCAACGGTGCAGTTACTATCGGCACATGGGATGGAGCGAACATAGAGATCGCTCAGGAAGTGGGGGATGACAATATCTTCATTTTCGGGTTAAAGGCGGACCAGGTGCAGGAATTAAGAAGCAAAGGATACAATCCTAAAAAATATTTAAAGCAGGATCCATTATTAAAAGAAGTTTATCAGCTTGTGAAAGAGGATTTTTTCTCGCCCTTTGAGACCGGGATATTTAAAAATCTATTGGAGTCGCTTATTGGCTATGACGAATACATGATCTTTGCGGATTTTGATGACTATGTAAAAACCCAGGAGAAAGTATTCGAGGCCTATAGAGATCGGGACAGGTGGACAAAGATGTCGATCATGAATGTTGCAAATTCAGGGAGATTTTCAAGTGACAGAACGATCCGGGAATATGCCAAAGAGATATGGGGGATCTAATGGAAAGATCCAGAGGCATAACAATATACGGGTCACTGATAATCGCGTTAGGCATTTTTAACCTTTTAAGTATAGGCGGATATAAACAGTTCGCTTTAATGTTTCATGGTCTTCCAAATCTAATAATTATAGGCATTTACGTATTTACCATACTTTATGGGATAGCATGTGTTTATTGCGGATCCGCTATACTAAAGCTTGAAGATTGGGGAAGAAAAGTAGTAGTTGCTTTAACGACAATAAGCGTGATAATGGGTTTACTTTTGAACAGGCTGGCAATGTCCAATTTAAAGGATTTTGTTTTCTCGGACGGTTCGCAGGTACCGCCTGACATCGCGGGATCGGTGTACAATTTCAGTATTATCCTTACAGCCATAGTTACCTTATTTGAGATATCGATCATATTTTTCCTTACAAGACCTTCCGTAAAAGCCCAGTTTAAGTAATAGTATATTGGGAATTTTTAAACACTTCTGAGTATGTAGGGTGTTCCTAAATGGCACGTCCCTAAAAAAACTTAAAAAAATTTGACTTATATGAAAAATGTGATATACTTTTAAACGTTAGTAAAGTTAGTAGTTTTTACTAAAGTTTTTGAAACAATAGTAAACCATTCGCAAGGATGGGGCACAAAGCCAGAGGGGCCGAAACAGGCTAAGTGGAGGCCAGCCAGCTGCCGATATAGCTAATCGTTAAAGCGCATGGCAGAGTGTTTTGTGAACCCAACCTTCAATGGTTGGGTTTTTTATTGATGAAAGGAGGGGATTCAAAAAGTAAAGAACGATGGAATTGTAATGCAATTATATGCAAATAGTGAAAAATCTAAAAAGAAAGAGAGGTGAGTAAGATGAAGAAAATTATGATATTAAGCGCTATATTGTTTTGTGTTTGTATCGTTGGCGTTAATCCCAGTTATGCGGGTTTAGATGTGTCAGAAACTTCACCCGGCACCTATACCTGGTTTTACACCGGGGTACCTCATGCTAATGATTACCATATAAGAAGCGACGGGCTTTACGGCCCTACTCCTTCAGGTTGGTCACCTGACCCATCAGATGCTGATGGAGACCCCACTACAGACGATTGGTACTGGAGTGATCCAGGGGATTTTGATTTGAATGGGATGGGGGGAACTATTTCATATGCATCTTATACGCCATACATAAGAATCACACAAAATGGCGAGACTATAGCTGAAAACCCTGAACCGGCAACCATGGCAATATTTGGTCTTGGCGGATTGGGTTTGGCGGTAAGAAGAAAATTTTTGCGTAAGGCGTGAAAAGGAATAATACATAACAGCATACAGTAAAAGAACTGAAAGGGGCACACGAAATATTTGAACCGGGTTCTATCACTTTGTGATCTGAACCCGGTTCAACTCCTTATAGCGTGAAGTTTGCTTTTTATTGGCCTTTACGCTATAATACCCCAGTTATGAAGAAGTATGTCCTTCACGAGACTTTTCCCTCAAAAGAGACGCATATAGATTTCAGAAGCCATCTAAACGACCAGCAGTATGAGGTTGTGACGAAGGCTGAAGGGCCGTGCCTTGTTCTTGCCGGCGCGGGCAGCGGCAAAACGAGGACTCTTATATACCGCCTGGCATATCTATTGGAGCGGGGGGTTCCCCCCAGGAATATCCTTCTCATGACATTCACGAATAAAGCCGCTCATGAAATGCGCGACCGCACGGAAATGCTTCTAAAGTATAAGCCTAAAGGGCTTTGGAGCGGTACTTTTCATCATGTCGGCAATAAATCTTTACGCATGTATGCAGAAGCTGTAGGGTATAAGAAAGATTTCACTATACTTGATGAACATGACTCGCAGGACCTTATCAAAGCGTGCATGAAGGGGATAGAGAAGGTAAAGGGAGAACGCTTTCCAAAACCATCAGTAGTTCGTTCAATTATAAGCCTTTCCGTAAATACAAAAAAGTCCATTCAGGATATATTAGATGAAAAATATCCTTATTTTTGGCAGTTTTCAGATGAGATCGAGAAAATAAAGGATATTTACCAGAAAAAGAAAAAAACCTCGAACAGCATGGATTATGATGACCTTCTCTCAAAATGGAAAGAACTTCTCGAGACAATTCCTCAGGCAAGAAAGCGTTTCACGGAACAGTTTAAATATATTCTTGTAGATGAATACCAGGATACCAATTTTCTACAGGCGGATATCATTGATATACTTGCTGAACATCATAAAAACGTCTTGGTTGTAGGAGATGACGCTCAGGCCATTTATTCGTTTCGTGGCGCCCGTGTTGATAATATTTTGAAGATCCCTGACAGATTCCGGGATGTGAAAATATTCAAGCTGGAGACAAATTATCGTTCCACGCCTGAAGTGCTCGATCTTGCCAATGATTCCCTGAAAAATAACGAAAAGCAGTTCCATAAAGAACTTAAAGCCGTAAATGATTATCTTGAAAAACCCGCTCTTGTTGAGGTCAAAGATCTTTACTCGCAGGCTTCTTTTGTCGCCCAGAGAGTTCTTGAGATGAGAGAGGAAGGGTTGGAGCTGAAAGATATAGCAGTTCTATTCAGGGCTCATTATCAGGCGGCGGAACTTGAAATGGAACTTGTGAAAAGGGGTATTCCATATATCGTTCGCGGGGGGATAAGATTTTTTGAGCAAGCCCACATCAAAGATGTGCTTTCATTTTTAAGGATCATTGTTAATCCTACCGATGAGATCTCCTGGATGAGGGCTCTAACACTTTGTCCCGGGATAGGCCCGGGGTACGCTTCAAGAATATATGAATCCTTCCGAAAAGGCGGATCGAACCTTAAAGCATTTTTAACAAAAGATACACCCGAAGGGGTTCCGCCAAAAGCGCGTTCCGGGTATTCAAGGTTTTATAAGATAATGAAACGATTGGTTGGCGAAGCGGCAAGTGGGTCCCCCGGAGATATCATAAATCTGATAATGGAAGAGGGATATCATACACATCTTTTAGCGAACTATGAGAACGCCAAGGACAGGGTTGATGATATCAGGGAGCTGGTGAATTTTTCACATGATTATAAAGCTGTACAGGATTTTTTAAATGATGTTACTTTAAGAGAGAATTTCAGGGGAGAAACTGTATTAGGCGCTAACGAGGATGATGAACAGCTTGTCCTTTCCACCATCCATCAGGCTAAGGGTCTGGAATGGGATGCCGTTATCATCATCGGTCTTTGCGAGGGGCAGTTCCCTCATCCCAAGGCCATGAAAGAAGAGTCAGAGATCGAGGAAGAGAGGCGCCTGTTCTATGTGGCCTCAACCCGGGCGAAAAAATATTTATATTTAATGCATCCGGCAACAAGGTACGATTATCAGATGGGGCTCGTGGTCGCCCGTCGCAGCAGGTTCCTCGAGGAGCTAAACAGCAATTTGTACGAAGTCTGGGCGGTCGAAGGCGAATCATCCTTCAGTGAAGATGAGGACAGTGCTGAAGAAATTATTTCTTTAGAATGAAGAAGAAAAATAAAATTCTAAGGGTCCCCTTAAAAGTTTTAGCCTTTTTTATAACTTTTGAAGGAAAAAGTGTAAAAACTGTTTGAGCTTACTTTTCCTAGGTGCGCGAGTTTTTTTACACTCTTCAAAGAGTTAGAAAAAAGGTGTTAAGAAACTTTTCGGGGAAAAGAATTTTATTTTTCTTCTTAAAACGAAAGATAGAATATGATCAGAAGATTCTCGGCAGGCGGAGTAGTAATGCGAAAGACCGGCAGGAAGGCGGAAGTCTTGCTTATCAAGGACTCTTATGGCCGCTGGACATGGGCTAAAGGGCATATTGAAAGGGGCGAAACACCCGAAGAGGCTGCTGTAAGGGAAATATCCGAGGAGACCGGGCTTAAAGAGTTAAAGATACTTGAAGAGCTCGGCAAGCAGGAGTATTTTTTTACATTAAAAGGCGAGAAGATATTCAAAACGGTTCATGTATTTCTTGTTCAAGCTTCTGGGGATGAAAAACTGGATATCCAGACATCAGAGATCCAAGACGGCAAATGGTATGGCCCTGAGGAGGCACTTGAAAAAATAGAATACAAAGATTCTGCGCCTCTTCTTGAGAAGGGTATAGAGATATTCCTGAAAGGTAAAAAAAAGAATGGATAAGACCGTAAAAGCGATATTATTAGATCTGGGAAATGTTATTATCAAGCTGAATCCTTCGGCATTAGAGGAAGGATACTCTCATTATGGCGATGCAGGCGGCGGCAGGATGACCGAGTTCATAATGAAGGAAGACTCGGAAATATTAAGCGGATATATGGAGGGCAAACTTACATCTTCGCAATTTTACAAGAAAGTAAGCCGCCTTTTCAATATGGATATTTCATTTGATGATTTTTATCGTGTATGGAATGGCATGTTCCTGCCGTACCCAGAGATGGAAAACCTCATAAGACTTACCAGGGAAAAATATCCTGAGGTAAAACTTATTCTCGTTTCCAACACTAATGAAGCGCATTATGATTTTATAAGGCAAAATTATAAGATCCTTGATCTTTTAGACGAATGTGTCGTTTCGCATGAGTTTGGGAAGCAGAAACCTGATAACTCTATTTACAATGAAGCCTTGCGGATATCGGGAACATTGCCGAAAGAGACGTTTTACACCGATGACCGGCTTGATCTCATCGACGCCGCCAGGGCCATGGGGATACGCGCTTTTCAGTTTACCGGCCATGAGGAATTTCAGGAAAAGCTAGAAAAATTCGGGTTAATATTGTGAGGTATAATTGAGAAGATCCGGATTTATTGCCATATCAGGCCAGCCGAATGTCGGCAAATCAACTATGCTGAACGGCTTTTTAAAAGAAAAGCTTGCGATAATCAGCGAACGCCCCGAAACTACCCGTGACAATATACGGGGGATCCTTACCGATAAAGAATGCCAGATAATTTTTGTTGATACCCCGGGGATACATAAACCTCACGATCTATTAGGCAAACTCATGCTCTCGCGCGCTCAGTCCTCACTGATGGAATCAGATATAGTGATCTTTGTGACCGAAAAGAGACTTGCTTTAAACGAAAATGACAGAAATATCATAGAACGCCTCCCGAGACCGGAGGAGGATAAAAAAGTCATTCTTGTGATCAATAAAGTTGATAAGGTAAAAGATAAAAAGTTATTACTCCCCATTATCGAAGAGGCGGGTAAACTTTATCCATTTAATGAGATAATACCGATCTGTGCTTTGGATCAGTCCGATATCGAAAAACTTCTGATAATAATAAAATCTTACCTTCCCGAAGGGCCTTTATTTTACCCGGAAGAGCAGCTTACGGATAAAAGCGAACACTTTATAATCCAGGAACTTATACGCGAGAAGACGCTGGTATTTACATATGAGGAAGTGCCTCATTCAGTAGCTGTTGTTGTGGATAATATCGAGCGGGATGAAGATAAAGGCGGTTTGAATATCCAGGCCACGATTTATGTTGAACGCACCTCGCAAAAGTCCATTATTATCGGGAAAAAAGGCGAAATGATCAAAAGAATCGGAAAAGAAGCCAGAAGTGATATAGAAAAATTTCTGGGGGAACATATTTATTTGGACCTTTGGGTCAAGGTAAAAAAGAAGTGGAAAAAGGATCCCGGCGCCCTTGAGGAACTGGGATATACTGATTAATAAGTTAAGATAGCGCTAAAAGCTGTGCTGACTTTGCATTTATAAGAGTGTAATATGTTTCCGTACAGGGAGGATCCACACTGGGCGGAGGGGCCCTGGTAGGAAATATATTACACTCATGGGAGGATATAAAGTCAGCAGTACATTTTTATGATATTTAACCGAAAAAAGTATTGATTTTACCGTATTAAGCGTATAATATTAGTTGTCAATTTAATATATAGTATAGGGAACAGGATGAATAGCGGGAAAGATTATTCACAGGAAACACAGGAGATGAGAGAAGAATTACTCCAAAAACTTCATGAGGCCCTTGAGGGAGCGCTTGAAGATCGGATGAAGAGCATCCTGAGCGGAATGGCCCCTGAAGATATAGCTGAAATCTTAAGCGATTTTTCCGAAGAGGAAAAACTCAAGATCTTTAACACGCTTAATCCTGAAGATGCCGCCACGGTTCTTGATGATACCGACCCCCAGTCACGTCTTCAGATATTAAATAAGTTAGATAACAGAAAATTATCCCAGATTTTAGGGGAGATGCCTGTTGATGAAGCAGCTGACATTGTTGAAGAGGTGCCGGAGAAAGAAAGAGAAGAGATCCTTGATCTTTTAGAAAAAGAAGAAGCTGAAGAGGTTGAAGAGATCCTGAGCTATCCTGAAGACAGTGCGGCAAGGGTTATGAACCCTGAATTTGTTGCCGTTAAGGAGAACGATGATATTGAAGCCGCTATCCAACATGTACGCGGCTTAGAGCTGGAAGAAGAAGTTTATTATGTTTATGTTGTAGATGAGAGTGAAAAACTCCGCGGCATAGTTCCGTTGAAAAAGCTTTTATTGGCACGTAAAGGAACGTTAATAAAGGATATAACGGATGAAGATGTATATTCGATCGTGGTAGACGCTGACAGGGAAGAAGCGGCACGCATAATGAAAAAATATGACCTTTTAGCATTGCCTGTTGTAGATCGTAGGGAAAAACTGGTAGGCCGGATTACCGTCGATGACATCATTGACGTTATGGATGAAGAGGTTGCAGAGGATATCAGCAAGATGACCGGTACCATCGAGGAGGAATGGGGGAACGAAACCACGATCAAAGCTGCAGGGAACCGCCTCCCGTGGCTTATCACTTGTATGCTAGGAAGCATTGTCACGGGTTTAGTTATACAAATGTTCGAGGTGACGCTTGCGGAGACTATTGCGTTAGTTTCTTTTATCCCTGTTATTACCGCGACGGGCGGGAACAGCGGTGTTCAGGCGTCAACCGTTGTTATTAGGGGTATTGCTTTGGGGCACATGGATTTTTCCAAGCTGAGAAGTGAAGTTATACGCCAGTTCAAGATCGCGGTGGGCCTTGGTTTAGTGTGCGGCATAGTTTTATCAATCTTAGCTGATTTTTGGAAAAATAACAGTGCAGTGGGCATTATCGTTGGTGTTTCGATATTCCTGGTAGTTGTCTGGTCAAATTTTGTAGGCGTATTTGCTCCTATGCTCATGAAAAAGATCAAGATAGATCCTGCCTTGGCGGCAGGTCCTTTAATAACGACTTTAAATGATATAATCGGAGTATTTATTTATCTGAGTGTTGCGGCTTCATTTTTATAATGGTCGATACTTTTAAAATAAGGGGGTAAAAATATGGGAAAAGCATTAAGTTTGTTAATAGGATCTATCGTGGCCGTAGTAGGGCTCATTCTTCTTATCGCATGGTGGTACGAATTCATGTTCCTTTTAAGGGCGGCTATACCTCCCATGCTGATAGTCGGAGGGGCGGTAGCTGTTATCGCCGGTTTTAGCGAGTTTAAAGATACTTTAAAAGTCAAGAAATCCTAAGTTAAGTGAAAATATTTTTATGATGCGTTCCGAAAGAACAAAAATCATTTTGTTTCTGTTCCTTTGCGTTTTTCTTTTGCAAGGATGTCTGGTGAACAAGGAAGAAGCCGAGAAGGAGATTCTTTCTTACGATTCATCCTTTCAAAAGGAAATACAGAGAAGGAACGGTCTTCAAGAGGAACTCAATTCCGCCAGAGACTCGTATTCCCAGGAGGTCGATTCTATAGAGGAACAAAAAAGGGCGTTGAAAGAGAAAAAGGACCAGCTGAAGAGAGAGTTCGATATTTCGGTCGATGAGATCAAACGGCAAATAGAGCCGGCTAGACGCGATCTTCAGCATGATCTGGCCAAGTTAGAACGCGATCACAAGATAAGAAAAAGCGAACTTAAAGAGATCCGTAAAGACATAGAAGAGATAGACGCTCTGATCGATAAGAAAGAGAAATTAATATTGACCCAGGAGGAGATAAGGACCTGGAATGACAGGCGTTCTGCATTAGTGGAAAAACAGGCTTTACTTAACGCCGAAGCGGGCAAACTTGCCGAGGAAATAAGAATAACCAAGTTAAAAATAAAAGTATTGGTATTAAAATAGGATAAAAGGAGCAGTTTGGTGAAGGTTAAACGGGCACTCATCAGCGTATCGGATAAAACGGGTTTGAAAGATCTTGTTAAAGAACTTGATAAATTGAAAGTAGAGATCATTTCAACCGGGGGGACCGCAAAGGCTATCAAAGCATTAGGTATTAATGTTGTGGAGGTTTCTTCTTACACGGGGTTCCCTGAGATGCTCGACGGGAGAGTGAAAACCATTCATCCGAAGATACACGGGGGATTGCTTGCTCTTAGAAAAAATAAAGATCACATGCGCCAGATCAAAGAGAACGATATGCAGCTTATAGATATGGTGGTTGTTAATTTATATCCTTTTGAAGAGACTATATCACGGAAAGGCGTCACGGAGGAAGAGGCGATAGAGAACATAGATATCGGCGGGCCGACCATGCTGCGCAGTGCGGCTAAGAACTTTAGATCCGTTGCCGTTGTAAGTTCGCCTTCACAGTATGAGAAAGTAACTGGGGAACTGAAAAAGAACGGAGGCGAGCTTTCGGAAAGCTTACTTAAGGATCTTGCTGCGGAAGTTTTTGCTAAAACCTCGAAATATGACGGGCTTATCGCAAAATATCTTTCCGGATCAGGCGCTGAAAGATCGGGCGGAGAACTTCCCGATATATTGAATATAAAAGGAACAAAAGTTTATGATCTGCGTTACGGTGAAAATCCCCATCAACACGCGGCATTTTATAAAGACGCTTCTTCAACATGCAAGGGAGTGGCCGATGCCCGCAAGCTGCAGGGCAAACAACTGTCTTTTAACAATATAATGGATCTAGATGTTGCGATGGCTATAGTGAAAGATTTCTCGACACCTGCAGTAAGTATCATAAAACATAATAATCCATGCGGTGCGGCAACTGCTGACACCCTTGAGGCAGCTTTTAAGGATGCTTTGGATTGCGACAGGATGAGCGCTTTCGGAAGTATTATGGGGTTCAACATGCCCATTACAGAAGGCATGGCGAAACTTATCCTGGGGGAAGCGGATTTTGTCGAATGCATAATTGCCCCGGATTATGAGGACGGCGCGTTGGAAGTTTTTAAGAGCAAACAGAACCTCAGAATATTGAGGTTGCAATTTCTTGATAGGGCCCAGAAAAAAGAAAAAGATGTTAAAAAAGTTCTGGGAGGCATTTTGTTGCAGGATGTGGATATAAAGGACATATCCAGGAGTGAACTAAAAACTGTTACTGACAGAGAAGTCCCGGAAGAACTTATTGATTCACTTGTTTTCGGATGGAAAGTCGTGAAGTATGTGAAAAGCAATTCAATATTGCTTTGTCAGGGGACCAAAACGGTCGGTATCGGAGCCGGTCAGATGTCACGCGTTGATTCCGTAAAAATTGCTATTGATAAAGCCGGAGAAAGAGCCAGGGGAGCTGTGCTTGCCAGTGACGCTTTTTTTCCCATGGCGGATTCCATAGAAGAAGCGCATAGGGCTGAAATCGCGGCTATTATACAGCCCGGCGGATCTATCCATGATGAAGAAGTAATAAAGAGCTGCAACCACTTTGGCATACCAATGGTATTTACCGGAGTTCGCCATTTTCGCCACTGATAAAATAGGCGCCAGATCACCAGGCCATCAAAGAATGACATGCTTACCTATAAACAATCACTTAAATATTTAGATTCATTTCTTAATTATGAACGCGAGGGCTTTAATTCCTTAAAGAAAGAATTTGATCTGGGGAATCTGCATCGGGTTTTGGAAAGAATGGACTCGCCTCAAGAAGATTTTATTTCCGTTCATGTCGGCGGAACCAAGGGAAAAGGGTCCATTTGTACTTTTGCAAGTTCAATTTTAGAACAGAGCGGATATAAAGTAGGGCTTTATACTTCCCCGCATCTGGTGGATATCCGTGAACGTATAAACATAAACGGAGATCTTATAAGTGAGGAGGATTTTGCCGGGGTCCTTGATGGGTTAAAAAACGTGATAGAAGAAGAATCACTTTCAGATGACTTGACGTATTTTGAAGTATTGACGTTGGCGGCAATATCTTATTTCAGCCAAAAAAAGGTCGATTATGCCGTTTTTGAAGTGGGGATGGGGGGCAGACTGGACGCGACGAATGTAATAAACGCTAAAGTATGCTGTATAAGCCCTATTAGTTATGATCACACCCATATTTTGGGCAGTACTATAGAAGAGATCGCCAGGGAAAAAGCGGGGATCATTAAAAAGGGTTCACATTGCATAGTTTCTCCTCAAAGGCCCGAGGCGTTGGAGATCATCCGCAATAAATGTCTCAGAGAAGGTGCCTCTTTTTCCATTATCGGAAAAGATATCACTTTTAAAGTGAATAGGATCGAAGATTGCGGCAGCTCGTTTGATGTTTTCACACTTAACGGGGAGCATATAGATTGCCGGACAAAGATGCCGGGTGAATTTCAGCCAGAAAACTGCGCTTCTGCCATAGGCATATATGAGAACTTGTTTTCCGGAGAAAAATATATAGATGAGGAAGCGGTCAAAAGGGGCGCGGAGAAAGCTTATATATCTGGACGGCTTGAGATCTTGAGTCGAAAACCCCTTATTGTCATAGACGGGGCTCAAAACCGCCAAAGCGCGGCAAAGTTGAAATATTCTGTTGAACAAATATTTAAATATGATAAATTAATACTTCTTTTGGGGGTTTCGAAGGATAAGGACATAAAAGGCATTGCAGATGAACTCATTCCCTTGGCAGATGAGGTCGTTTTGACCCGCGCCAATGTCAAACGTGCCGCTGATCCCGACCTGGTGAGAGGTTATGTAGGAGGAAAAAAGGCGAGCAGGACGCGGGATGTTAAAGAAGCTCTCGGTCTTTCGCTTGCTAAAGCAAAAGAAAATGATATGATCCTTGCCGCGGGATCGTTTTATGTGATCGGAGAGATCAAGAAGTTGATCGCAAGCGGGAAGAGTGAGCTGGAGACGGGTCTTTCATCGGAAAAAATATGAAGAATAACGAAACAATAGCTGCCATATCAACGCCGCTTGGACAAGGCGGAATAGGTGTTGTACGTCTCAGCGGAAAAGATTCTTTTAAAATAGCCGATAAAATATTTGAGCATTCCAAAGGAGAGGGCATATTATCAACTCCCAGTCATACCGTACATTATGGGTGCATAAAAGATCCGGACGAAGGAAAGATTGTTGATGAAGCACTTCTTACCGTTATGCACGCGCCTAAGACGTACACCGCTGAAGATATCGTGGAATTAAGCTGTCATGGCGGCATCATCCCCTTAAAAAGAGTCCTGGAGTTATGCGTGTCAGAAGGGGCCAGATTAGCCGAGCCGGGCGAATTTACGAAGAGAGCCTTTCTTAACGGCAGGCTGGATCTTGCACAAGCCGAAGCTGTTCTGGATATAATAAAAGCTAGGACCGATGCGTCGTGCAGCATTGCGGTTGATCACCTGCGCGGCAGATTTTCGAAAAAAATACAGGACTTGCGGGAGAAACTAGCAGAAGTTCTATCCTCTATAGAATTAGGTATAGATTTTTCTGATGAAGATGTGGAGCTTAAAGCAATAAGTGAAATAAGGCGGAATATAGGGAAGATAGCCGAAGCGCTTGAGGGGCTTCTCTCCACTTACGATAAGGGTATGATCATAAAAGAGGGAGTAAGAGCTGTTATATGCGGCAGGCCGAATGTGGGGAAATCGAGCCTGATGAACTCTCTTTTGGGTCGGGACAGGGTGATCGTGACCCCTGTAGCGGGAACTACACGGGATGTAGTTGAAGAATCAATAAATGTATCAGGAATTCTTATAAAATTATCCGACACAGCGGGAATAATAGAAACTAAGGATAGAGTTGAGATAGAGGGTATAAAACGGTCGAAAGAAAAGCTTGATGAAGCGGATATAGTTTTATTTATGCTTGATGCAAGTCAGCTATTATCGGAAAAAGATGAGAAGATCTTTAATGCTGTAAGTAAAAAGAAGATTTTGGTTATAGCCAATAAAATAGATCTGCCCAAAGAGATGGATATTAAAGAAGCGAGAGAGAAGTTCAATAATGAGGAGATATTAGAGATATCGGTTTTAAAAGGTGAGGGCATTGAAAAAATAGAAAGCGCTATTTCCCGAAAAATTACCGAGAAAAACATTGACGCGGCAGAAGGGGCGATAGTAGCAAACTTAAGACATAAAAAACTTTTAGAGAAAGCTCACGAGAATATCAAAAGAAGCCTGGAGAATAGTGAACAGAATTATAACGGAGAGCTTATAGCAAGCGATCTTAATGATGCGCTGCATCATCTGGGGCTGATAATAGGAGAATCCATAGAAGATGATGTCCTGGATAGGATCTTTTCACAGTTCTGTATCGGAAAATAAATAAGGGAGATAAGATGGATAAAGCAAAAATAAAAAAAGCGGTAAAAGATATACTTAAAGCCGTTGGGGAAGACCCGGGAAGACCGGGGTTGAAAGATACTCCGCGAAGAGTCGCCGACATGTATGAAGAAATACTCGCCGGAACGAAAAAGAACGCCGAGAATGAGCTGGCGGTATTTTTTGAAAAAGAACATGATGAAATAATACTTTTAAAAGATATTCCGTTATATTCGATCTGCGAACATCACATGGTCCCTTTCATGGGTAAGGCGCATGTTGCTTATATGCCGGATGCGAACAGGATCACCGGTCTGAGTAAGATAGCCCGTGTCGTGGATACACTCTCCAGGAGGTTACAGGTCCAGGAAAGGCTTACCACCGAGATCGCCGATGCCTTAATGCGAAAACTCAAGCCGAAAGGGGTTCTGGTGGTTATTGAGGCGGAACATCTTTGCATGAGCATGAGGGGGGTTAAAAAACCCGGGGTGATCACAACAACAAGCGCGATCAGAGGGATATTCCGTAAAAGCCAAAAAACCCGTCAGGAAGCTCTGTCACTTATCCAGCATAGAGTACAGTATTGATCTAAGTTTTTTGTTATTGAGCATTTGCAATTAGGCTTGTATTATATTATAATAATGCGCAAAATAATATTAATATAAAGGGCAGAAAAGATGGTTCAACATAGCGCTATATGGTATTTTGTACATAATAAGGTGGTTATCGCGACTTTTGGCGGTTGGTTTATTGCGCAATCCTTAAAAGTATTTGTAGGTGTAATCAGAGAAAAACGGTTTAATTTTAAATGGTTTGTCGGCACCGGAGGCATGCCCAGCTCTCATGCGGCAGGAGTGAGCGCACTTACTGCTGCGGTAGGCATACAGGAAGGAGTTTCAAGTGCGCTTTTTGTAGTGGCTCTTATGTTCGCTGTTGTGGTCATATCAGATGCCCAGGGAGTTCGACGCGCTTCAGGTAAGCAAGCCGAAATTTTGAACAGGATCGTAGAGGATATCTACTGGAAAAAAGAGGTAAAAGAGGATAGGCTTAAGGAACTTCTCGGACACACTCCGATACAGGTTTGGGCAGGTATTTTAATAGGTATAAGTATAGCATTTTTAGTGTATTCATGATTAAAAACGTGAAAGACATATTAACATGAACCGTAAAGCACTTTTACTATTAGCATCAATAGTTGTCGTAGCTATTACTTGCGTATCTTTTTTAGTTCTAAAACTTTCTCCGTCAAAAGACAAAGGTCTTATCAAATTAGATAAGGCCGCTTTAGTATATGAGCGGGGAGAAAAGTTCCTGAAAGAAGGAAGCTATGGCAGAGCCGCAGACGCTTTTATCGTGACGCTGAACAACTATTCTGATTCTGAATATTCGGAAAAATCTCTCAGAAAACTCGCCTCCATGTATCAGGAAAACGGTGATTATGCTAAAGCCAGGTATTATTACAAGAGACTTCTTAACAGTTTTCCGGATATTAAAGATAAAGACAATGTAAAGTCGCAGTTGGAAAAACTTAACATGGATGTTCTTATTTCTCCTGTGATAACGGAAGATAGCGTGGAATATGCGGTAAAACCGGGGGATTCTCTATACAGTATAGCCAGTAAATTCAATACGACAATAGCGTTGATCAAGAAGATCAACAAACTTCAATCCGATGTTATTCGCCCCGGCCAGAAGCTTAAAATAAATATTTCAAAATTTTCAATATTCGTGGATAAATCTCTTAATATTCTCATCTTAAAAAAAGACGGAGAACCTTTTAAAACATATGTTGTCTCCACCGGCAAGGACAATTGCACTCCTGTAGGCAAATTCAAGATAACGGATAAGTCGATAAAACCTGTCTGGTACAGGCCCGACGGTAAAGTTATTCAGCCGGATTCTGAAGAATATGAACTGGGCGAAAGATGGATGGGGCTTACTATATCAGGGTACGGGATCCATGGCACCAATGATGAGAATACTATCGGCAGCCAGATAACCATGGGATGCGTCAGGATGCGAAATGACGATGTGGTGGAGCTCTTTGACATAGTCAGCCCGGGCACAGAAGTCGAAATTGTGAATTAAAAGAGGCGATTTTTTATGGCAATAATTTTAGATTTTGAGAAACCGATCATAGAACTTGAGAATAAAATAGAAGAACTCAAGAAATTCACCAGTGACGAGAATATCGATCTTTCCGATGAGATCGTAAAACTTACCCGCAGGCTGGAGAAACTCAAAGCGGATATTTTCGGAAAACTGACTTCCTGGCAAAGAGTTCAGTTAGCCCGTCATCCGGAACGCCCGTACACATTGGATTACATAGATATGTTAATGGATGATTTTATCGAGATCCACGGTGACAGACATTTCAGCGACGACAAAAGCATGATAACGGGTCTGGCAAAGATGAACGGCAAAAAATTAGTAGTGATAGGCCATCAAAAAGGACGTGATACCAAAGAGAATCTCGAGAGGAATTTCGGCTGCGCTCATCCTGAAGGCTACCGGAAAGCCATGCGTATCATGTGTATGGCGGAAAAATTCAACCTTCCGATAGTGAGTTTAATTGATACTCCGGGCGCGTATCCAGGCATAGGGGCCGAAGAAAGGGGCCAGGCGGAAGCTATCGCGTATAATTTACGGGAGATGGCCGGATTAAAGGTCCCTATAATTATATTTGTGATAGGAGAAGGCGGTTCAGGCGGAGCTTTAGGTATAGGGGTCGGAGATAAAGTATTTGTTCTGGAAAACGCGTACTATTCGGTTATTTCTCCCGAAGGGTGCGCAGCTATACTTTGGAAAGAACGGAGTAAAGCTCCTGATGCGGCTACGGCGCTTAGGTTAACGGCACCTGAATTGATGGAATTAGGGATTATAGACGGGATCGTTCCCGAACCATTAGGGGGAGCGCACAGAAGCCCGGAGGAAACCGCACAGGGCATAAAAACAAAATTGACCGAAAGCTTGGAAGAACTTTCCTCGAAATCAGTGGAAGAACTCTTAGAGGCAAGGTATAATAAATTCCGAAACATGGGAGTTTATAAAGAATAGTAGTATGAATATAGAGATCGCGAACGACAGTTATTTATTGAAAGAGACCTGCGAAAAACTGCTTAAGTTGCTTAGAGAGAATGGTGTGGATGAAAATACTATCTTTGATATCCATGTGGGGTTTGAAGAAGCGCTGCGAAATGCGATGGTGCATGGCAACAAATCCATGCCGAATAAAAAAGTTAAAATAAACGCTCAGGTTACCGAAGATCATGTTCTTATAAGTATCGAGGATGAAGGCGACGGCTTCGACCCTAAGAGTTTACCTGATCCCACGCTTGATGAAAATCTTCTTAGAGAAGGTGGCAGGGGAGTATATCTTGTAGAACATCTTATGGATGAAGTAAGGTACGAAAATGGCGGCAGGAGAGTTGTCATGAAAAAATATTTTGTTAAAAGTCATAAATAGATGAGGGGGAGAAGGCATGCAGATCAATGTTGAGGAAAAAAACGGTATTTCAGTATTTCGCATGGAGGGAGATATTGATATAAACACATCACCGGAGGTAAAAAAGTCGCTTGATCAGGCTATAAGCGCTAAAAAAGATAAAATAGTCATCAATTTAGGTAAGGTTGGTTATGTGGACAGCTCCGGGTTGGCGACGCTGGTCGAGATACTTAAAAATCTCAGAGGATACGGAGGAAAACTTAAACTAACCAATCTTTCACCGAAAGTCATGGGACTTTTTGAGATAACAAAGCTGAATAAGCTTTTTGATATTGCAGATGGTGAAGAAAACGCTTTAAACTCTTTTTGAAAAAATGAAAAACTTAATATTTAATACAGGAAAGGCGACATTAAATCTTTGGCAGCATATAAGGGAAATACTGTTTCTTTTTCATAAAACTATTCTTGCCATTGTAACGGGACCTTTTAAAAAGAAGATCACGAAACGTGAAAGCATATTTCAGCAGATGGTTTTTGCCGGAGTACAGTCACTTGTTATAGTATTTTTTATCTCTCTCTTCACTGGAATAGTTATTGCCATGCAAAGCGCTTATCAGCTTAAACAGCTGGGGGCTACCATTTACGTTGCGGCTATGGTAAGTATAAGTATGGCAAGAGAACTGGGGCCGGTTTTTACGGCTCTTGTTGTTACGGGAAGGGTAGGCTCGGCTATAACCGCGGAACTCGGAACCATGAAAGTTTCCGAGCAGATAGAAGCGCTTGAGACGTTGGCGATCGATCCGATAAGGTTTCTCGTTGTGCCGCGTTTTCTGGCGCTTTTGGTAATGCTTCCCTGTCTCACACTGATCAGCGATGCAGTAGGTATACTCGGAGGTCTCATAGTAGGTGTTAACAATCTCAAGCTTAATATGTACAGGTATTTAAGCTTTTCTTTTGATCTTATGACCTGGAAAGATGTCTGGACGGGTATCATAAAAAGCGCTGTTTTCGCTATTATAATTGCAATGATCTCATGCTACGTGGGGCTTGATACCCGTGGGGGAGCTGAAGGAGTCGGCAGGTCGACCACTCTTAGCGTTGTGATAAGTTTTATTCTGATCATACTTTTTGACTGTATTTTGACAGGTATATTTTATTTTTGGAATGTATAAGAGGGGATAAGTTTAAATTAAAAAAATATGAATACAGAAAATAATCCACAGCAAGATCCAAGGCACAGCAAGGCAGAAAAAGAAATACTGGGCCATGAACCATGGTGCTGGAGCAAGGAGCACTTAACCGATCCTGAAAAAGAGGCCGGAAATGAAAACGAGCAGCACGATAGAGAAGTTGTTGTTGAGGTCAAGGATCTTGTCAAAAATTTCGGGGAGAGAACTGTTCTAAGCGGCATAAACCTCAAGATATACAGAGGCGAAACATTTGTTATAATGGGCGGTTCCGGCTGCGGAAAGAGTACTTTACTCAGGCATATGATAGGGAATATTAAACCTACTTCAGGCAGAACTTATTTACTTGGAGATGATATAACCGACAAGCATGAGGATGACCTGGATGACGTGCGCAAGAAAATAGGCATGTCGTTTCAATCTTCGGCGCTTTTTGATTCCATGACGGTCGCGGAGAATGTAAGCCTGCCGTTAAGAGAGCATACTAAACTCGAAGAAAGCGTCATAAACATAATGGTCAAGATGAAACTTGAGCTTGTGGGCTTAAGAGGATTTGAAGACCTGATGCCAAGTGAACTTTCAGGCGGCATGAGAAAACGTGTAGGCCTGGCCCGGGCAATAGCCATGGATCCTCAGATAGTTTTTTACGATGAGCCTACTGCCGGATTGGATCCCATAATGGCGGCGGTTATAGATAAACTTATCGTCGATCTTTCCCAGAAATTGGCGATAACAAGCGTTGTCGTAACGCATGATATGCAGAGTGTAATGCGTATCGCTGACAGGGTAGCCATGCTGTATGAGGGTAAGGTGCTTGAAGTGGGCACTCCTGCCAGGATAAGAAATTCCGATAATGGGATCATCCAGCAGTTTATAAACGGCAGTCCGGACGGGCCGATAAAATTCTTTCAGCATAAAGATGATTATCTTGAAAGTTTAACACAATAAGAAGGAGAAAAAGGAGAGCATATATGAAATTATCGAATGAAGTAAAGGTTGGCCTTGTTGTTCTTATCGCTATTTTAGTCGCGGTTATGTATTTTTTGAAGACCGCGAATTTCCAGACAGGCACATATGATATAAAAACCTGTTTTACGTACGCGGGGGATCTTAAAAAAGATGCGATCGTTAAACTCTCCGGAATAGAAGTCGGACGGTTAACGGATATAAAATTTATTTATGAGCCTGATGCGACAAAAGTGGAATGCACATTAGCTTTGAATCGTAAAGCTAAGGTCAGAGAGGATTCCATAGCCTACATAGGAACAGCCGGTTTTGTCGGGGACGCGTATGTCGGCATAACGCCGGGAAAATCAGAAATTTTCCTTAAAGACGGCGCAAAAATGGCCAGTGAAGATCCCGTTCAGATGCGCCTCTTAATGAAGAAAGCCGACAATATCGCCAATAATCTGGATACGATAATAACCGATATAAAGTCGGTGATTTCTGATAACAGGCAAAATCTGGACAATATCGTACTTAATCTTGAAGCGACCACGGAGAATTTTAAAGAGTTCAGTGATGATGTTAAGAAGCACCCATGGAAGATCATGTTCAAGGGCGAGTAGGACACACAAGGAGGTGTGTTATGAGAAAGATGAGAATTTTGTTTTTATGCATGATTTTTGTTTTTAACATTGCTTTTATAGTTCCTTCCTGGGCGGAGGCAGTCAGAGTGTCTTCTTTAGCGGGTGATGTTAAGATCATTCCCGCAGGCGAGACTAAAGAAGTTGCCTGCACACCGGAGATGGAATTGAAGCCGGGAGACCGTATCCTTACGGGGGATGAATCCCGTTTGGAGATGTATTTTGATAAAGCAAAACAAAATACCGCCACAGTTGAGTCCAACAGCAATGTTGTTATTAGACTTCAAGAGGAAGATAAGATAGAGCTTATAGACGGCGAGCTCATAACGGCGTTAAATGACCTCGGCAAAGGCGAGGTTTTTAGGGTACGTACGCCTTCTGCGGTATGCGGCGCGAGAGGCACTATATGGGATACAGCTGTAATAAAAGGAGTAACTACGATTTCTACCTTAAAGGATAGGGTGTTTGTACGCGGCGTAAATAAAGACGGCTCTGTTATGGAGAAGGAATTCTGGGTCAAAGAAGGCTATGAAAGAAAGATCAAGAAGTTTGAACGGCCGGAAAAAATGCTGAAAATTTCAAGGGACAGGTTCGAAAAATTAAGAGAAAAAGCCGATATTAAGAAAAAAGAGAAAAAAGTTCCGGTAAGCAAGAAAAAGGCCCGCATGTTAGATAGGGCAAGAAGAGAGAGAAAGATGGACAGGATAGAGAAAATCGAAGAAAAAGACAGAGTTCTGGAAGACATTTCGGATATAAGGGACAAGTCCGTAACGAACGTGATAGAACAAAAGGACGAAACAAGGTTGGACAGCGTTCGCGATAAGCTTGATGACAGCAGCAACACCGGCACTAGAATTACAAAACCTTAAAGGGGAGTTGTTGGACATGAAAAAATATACAATAAATGTAATTTGTTCTCTGGCAATAAGTTGCGTCTTTTTTATATCATTTGCATTTGCTGACACGGTAAAGGTAGTTTCTTTTACGGGTGATGTGGAGATAACACCGTCCGGTGAGGCAAAAAGCGTGAAACCCGAACTTAACATGCCGGTTAAAACGGGAACCCGTATAGTTACGGGCAAAAAATCATATTTAAATATGGTGTTTGATGAAGAAAAGAAGAATGTTGTAAAAGTCGGCGAGAACAGTGATGTTGTGATCAAGCTTGAGAAAGAGAATAAGATCCAGCTCGTGGATGGGGACCTGTATGTTTTATTGGAAAAACTTCCGGCTGAAAGCGTTTTTGAAGTGGAAACGCCTTGTGCGGTTTGCGGTGTTCGCGGTACCGGCTGGCACACTAAAGGCACTAAGAAATTCACCGATGTGACCGTATTTAACGGTAAAGTTTTTGTTCAGGGGAAGAATAAAGACGGCTCCGTCATGGATGAGAAATTCTGGGTGAAAGAAGGCTACAAGGTAAGGACAAAAAAGCATAAGTCACCCGGGAAGATGACAAAGGTTTCAAGAACATTGCTTAATAAATTAAAAAACCAGTTTAAAAATAATAAAAAAAGGGACAGAAAAGGTTCAGATAAATTTGATGACCGGAGAGAAGGCATAATCGAACGCAAGGATGAAGGCAGGATAGACAAGATACGCGATAAGCTCGACGAGAAGAAGGAAAGCGGCGGGCATTATTTAGAGATTTAGGGGGAAGATAATAATCAAAAAGCCTACTATCTTTGAGGGAAGGGCGGTAAATAAGTGAAAAGACATATAACGGACGTAAAAAGGGTGATATTCTTATGTATTTTTGTTTTTACATGTTTTTCAGTGAAAGGCAACGATCTTGCAGCTGAAGAAAGATTGCAGGAAGAAATACAGGATAAGTATCCGGCCGCGGCTATTATGCCGCCCGAAAAAGAATACGAAGAATATAAGGTTGATTATTTGGAAAATTTTGAAGTAAGAGGGTCATTTGACCTTCAGCAGGGATTTGATAATAATGTCGATCTGGATTCAAAACGGCATAAAGACGGGTTTCTTCAGGCGATAGGGGATCTGGAAGTTGCTTACAAGATGTCAGAGGAACTCAAGCTAAAAGCGGGCGGGGACATATTCAGCATTTTATATTATAAATACAACTCAAATAATATATTTGATATAGAGCCATACGTGGGTTTTGATTACGAGATCATTCCGGGTCTTGTTTCCATAAATCGCTGCAGTTATGATTATTTCTCATATCCGAATTCACATGAAAGTACTTTTTCCGCGATCGAACTCTCAACAGCCCTCAGGCATTATTTAACCGAGGATCTTTATCATAGCCTGGAATATGAATACAGTCATCGCTGGTACGCCGACTGGAAGGTCAGCATGGAAGATTCAAGAAAGGGCGATAATGACCGGGAAGATAACCGTAATACTATCACGCATAAGATACGCTTTTTTTTCGCACAGTTAATTTTAAAACTTAATAACGAGCTTATTTTCGTTGATTCTAATCACAAGTATCAGGATTATTATGATTCCTGGAAGTATTCGGTAAAACCGGGGATCATGTATTTTCTTACCGACCAGTTATATACTGATATCAGTTTCAGGTATAAACATACGAATTATAAGAACAGGCGCAGTTCAGAGGACGTGAACAAGAAGGTGAGGGATAATACCTATACTTTAAGCGCGGCGCTTTATTATGACCTTACAAAAAATATGACCCTGGAGGTCAGTTACTCGTATAGTGAAAATGATTCAAATGATCCGTTCAATAAATATTCCGGCAGCATAGTTTCCGGCGGAATATATTACAGTTTCTGATGCCCGCCCTGTATCCATGAAGAAATTTGATAGAAGCAAATTTACATATTTTGTCCTCAGTGCATTCATAATATCGCTTTTTCTTTTCTTTTCATATTCCCGCGCCCTGGATGAGTTTGAATACAGCCTGTTGGACCTGAGGTATAAACTCAGGCCCGTTCTTCCTGTCGATAAGAATATCGTTATAGTTGAGATCGCGGATGATTCTATAGAAAAACTCGGCAAATGGCCCTTCCCCCGCAAATATCATGCACTTATGGTAAAGGCGCTGAAGTCGGCCGGCGCAAAAAAAATAGTTTTCGACATATTCTTCAGCGAAGAAAAAGAAGGGGATGAAGAGCTCGCGTCAGCGATCAAAGAGGAAGGCAATGTATACCTCCCGTACGTTTTTGATCTGGATCTAAGCGGACCGGATAAAAGCTTTTTGCAGGCCAGAGGATATGCGGCGGAAATAGTGGATATTCTGAAGAATGTTGCTAAGGGAGAAGGCTTTATAAATGCCGTACCCGATCCTGACGGTAAAATACGCAGGATCCCGCTTTTTATCGGATATAAGGGGATGTTCTATCCTCACATGACTTTTTTGGTGTCTCTGAATTACATGGGGGCTTCATTTGATAAGGTCAAAATAGCCCCCGGCAGGAAGATCATCGTTGATAAGAACTTTACGGTGCCTATAGACGATACTTCCATGATGTTGGTGAATTATCCCGGGCCATGGGGGAAGGCATTTCGCCATTATTCATATGTGGATATTATGCAGTCATATCTTGCGGATATTACCAATAAGGAACCCGTACTGGATCTGGCGGAACTAAAAGATGCTGTCTGTTTTGTCGGTCTCACCGCCACGGCCGCGCTTGATGCCCATCCTTCTCCGACAGAGCCCCTTTATCCCGGGGTGGGCGTACATGCCAGCTTATTGAACAGCATGATCCATAAAAGTTTTTTAATGAGATTGAACAGGTGGTGGAATCTTCTAATACTCATCATTATGTGGGTTATTACAACCCTTATAACTATAAGAGTCAGAAAAAGGTTCGGGTTTTTATCTATAATTTTGATCATACTGGCTTTTTCCTCTATTGCGATCCTGCTTTTCTATCCTTTCGGGATATGGATAGACATGTTCTATCCTATATTTACCATGGTAGGCATTTATATTGTTTTTACGTTCAGAAAATATGTCAAAGAAACTCAAAGAAGAGAGCTTTTGGAAAAAGAACTGAACATCGCCAAAGAGATACAGAGAAGCTTCCTGCCTCTTGAGATCCCCAAAGTGGGAGAACTTGATATCGATGTTGAGATGTTGACCGCACGCCAGGTAGGAGGCGATCTTTATGATGTGGTTAAGCTGGATGATACAAAAGCGGGAGTCATGATAGGGGATGTGGCGGGCAAGGGCGTACCGGCCTCTCTTTTTATGGCAAGGGTAGTAACTGAATTCAAGACTTTTATAGGCCAGGGATCGCCGCAAGAGATATTAAAAAAGCTTAATGACAGATTTGTTTCCGAGGGGACAGGGAACCTTTTTGTTACACTGACATATATGGTTGTGGATACCGGATCAAAAAGGATCGAATTCGCAAGCGGCGGGCATTTGCCCATAATTCTTGTTGAAGCTGACGGTAAGGTCGAATTTCTTGATGTGGAAGAAGGGTTGCCTTTGGGATTAGCCGAAAGTGTTTTTTCTCTTGGGAAACGGAATTATAAACCGGGAAGCGTATTTCTGCTCTATACAGACGGAGTTACGGAGGCAATGAACATAAAGGATGAAATGTTCGGAAAAGAAAAATTGACTAAGCTGCTCTTGGCGCTAAAAGAAAGACCTTCTGAGGAGATAGTTAAAGGAGTTCAGAAAGCCGTGGAAGAATACGCAGGACGAGCGGCTCAGCACGATGACATTACCGTTATTGCGATAAAGACATAGAAAGGAAAAAGATGAAATTGGAACTTAGGAGGCTCAAAAATTTTACACCAAGAAAAGGTCCGCTCCTTTTAATGATCATGGATGGTGTGGGATTAGGCAAACAGGATGAGTCTAACGGAGTTTACGTGGCCAATACCCCTTGTCTTGATAAATTATTTAAAAGCGAACTTTTCACCAAACTGCAGGCGCATGGGACAGCTGTAGGGCTTCCGACTGATGAAGATATGGGTAATAGCGAGGTAGGGCACAACGCGCTCGGAGCCGGAAGGGTTTTCGCTCAAGGGGCAAAACTGGTGGATAATTCCATAGAGGACGGTTCTCTGTTCGAGGGAGAGACCTGGAAAGATCTTGTGGGTAGAGTTAAGTGCGGGACCGGAGAACAGGCAGCTTTCCATTTCATAGGTCTTTTATCTGACGGTAATGTTCATTCCCATACAGATCAGTTATATGCCATGGTGAACCGGCTTGCTGAAGACGGTGTTAAAAAGGTTCGTATTCACGCGCTTTTAGACGGGCGTGACGTTCCCGAAAAATCGGCATTAACTTATATAGGCAAAACAGAAGATGTCTTGGAGAAAATAAAGCGGGAGAAGGGCTATGACTATCGAATAGCTTCCGGCGGCGGCAGGATGGTCACTACTATGGACAGGTATGAAGCGGATTGGTCTGTGGTTGAAAGAGGCTGGGATGCGCATGTTCTCGGTAAAGGAAGATTTTTTAGATCAGCCAAAGAAGCGGTAGAAACATATTATAAAGAGGACCCCACCATGACCGATCAGTATATGGATTCTTTTGTTATAGCGGAGAACGGCAAACCGATAGGGAGTATTGAGAATGGGGATTCGGTAGTATTTTTTAATTTTAGAGGCGATAGGGCTATTGAGATATCAAGAGCATTTGATGAGGCGGATTTTTCAAAGTTTGACAGGGAAAGAGTTCCCGATGTTTTATATGCGGGAATGATGGAGTATGATGGAGATGAACATATACCCAAGCATTATCTGGTAAATCCTCCCGAGATCGACAGAACCCTCAGCGAATATCTCTGTTCGGCAGGCGTGAAGATGTTCGCCATATCCGAAACACAAAAATTCGGCCATGTGACATATTTCTGGAACGGGAACAAATCAGGCTATGTATGCAAAGGTCTTGAAGAATATTATGAAATACCGTCTGATAAGATCCAGTTCGATAAAGCGCCCAAGATGAAAGCTGAAGAGATAGCCGATAAAACTATCGAGCTCTTAAAAAGCAATAAATTCGCCTTTGGGAGGCTCAATTTCGCTAATGGCGACATGGTAGGGCACACGGCCGTACCGAAAGCGATTATCACCGCCATGGAAACCGTTGATTCCTGCGTGCAGAAACTTCTGGATGTTGTCAGGGAGCTCGGGGGTATTGCCATAGTAACGGCCGATCATGGCAATTCTGAAGAGATGTTCACAATAGATAAGGACGGGAAAAAGCATGTACCCAAAACCGCACATACTTTGAATCCCGTGCCTTTTATAATATATGATCCGCAGTATGCCGGTGAATATAAAATGGCTGATTTAGAGAGAAGGGGCTTATCTAATGTAGCAGGTACGATCCTGAACCTGCTCGGGTTTGAGAACGTGGAAGATTATGACCCTTCTTTAATAACGTTTAAATAGTTGCTTGACTTATATATAGTGAAATAATAAAATTATTTCCTGTTTTATTTATCTTTTTGCCGGAGTGGTGAAATTGGCAGACGCGCTGGACTCAAAATCCAGTGGGGTATCCCCCCGTGTGGGTTCGACTCCCACCTCCGGCACCACTTGAGTGGGGCTGTAGCTCAGCTGGAAGAGCGCGTGCATGGCATGCATGAGGTCAGGGGTTCGATCCCCCTCAGCTCCACCATTTTTCCCGCAAAAATTTTTTGATTCATTCCTTTTTTGTGTCGTATTTCTTGCTATATATATTTATTTTAAGTACACTTTGTTATTGAGAAGGCAATATGTATTTTTTTATTGACAAAAGGCAATAATTAAATATACTTTAACCCAAAAGTTAAAAAGTTCTGGGCGAATAAGTTAATAGGGGTTTTTTAACTCTGTTTTTTGTTAAACCCCTTAACAAAAAAAACTTAAAAATGGAGGGCAAAAATGAAAGATGCCACCAAAGAAAGTTTTGGTCCGCATTTAATGCTAGATCTTAGTGAGTGCAATCCGGACAAACTGAGCGATTATAATCATGTATTCAACATCTTGGATGAGTTGCCTGATAAAATAGGCATGACAAAGATCACACAGCCTTATGTATTCCCGTATTCGGGTTTGGTCCCCGAAGACAAGGGGATAACAGGCACGGTTATAATTGCAGAGAGCCATATATCCATCCACTCTTTTCAAGAGAAAGATTATTGTTTTGTCGATGTATTTTCATGTAAACATTTCGATGTAGATCTTGCCGCTGAATATCTTATAAGCGCTTTCGAGTCAAAAAAATATGAGAAATATGTTGTTAATCGCGGCAAGGATTTTGTGAGATACAGACAAAACGAACTTGCAGCTGCCGCTTAACTGACAAAAAGGTAAGCGGTCATGGAAAAATACAATAATTTTGGTGCTCTTGAAGAGTCTTTTATCGACCCGGATACTTCAGAAATAGCTGTCCTGTCGGTTCCATATGATGAAACAAGTACCTGGATTAAGGGGGCTGATAAAGGCCCCCTTGCTATTATTAAGGCCTCCTCAGCGCTTGAAGTCTATGATATAGAGACAGACTCGGAAGTTTACAAAAAAGGCATATATACGTGCCCTGCCATTAAAACTAATGCTTCGCCTGAAGATATGTCCGGTGAAGTCGAAAATAAGGTCAGTGGTCTTATTAATGCCGGAAAATTCGTCGTTATTTTAGGCGGGGAGCATTCGGTAAGTATAGGAGCGATAAAAGCGCATAATTCTAAATTTAAAGACCTTTCGGTGCTTCAGTTCGATGCCCACGCTGACCTAAGAGATGAATATGAAGGAAGCAAGTATAATCACGCGTGCGTAATGGCCCGCGTTAAGGAGATCGCACCTTTTGTTCAGGTCGGCATACGCAGCATGAGTGTTGAAGAAAAAGACAAACTCGACGCCTCAAGTACCTTTTTTGCAAAAGATATTAATGGCGGGGATATTTGGATCAATAAAGTGGTCGAAAAACTCACCTCAAATGTTTATGTAAGCATAGATCTGGATGTTTTTGATCCGTCAATCATGCCTTCGACAGGGACGCCTGAACCGGGAGGATTAACGTGGTATCAGGTATTACGTCTTTTAAAGGCTGTCAGCGAGAGCAAGAACGTGGTAGGATTTGATGTAGTCGAATTATGTCCTATGGAAAATAACAGTGCTCCGGATTTTGCCGCAGCCAAACTTATTTATAAATTTTTAAGTTACATATATGAAAACAGGTCAAAAAAATAGAGAGTGACAGGGATGAAAAAAAAAGACTTATTGAAAAAAACCGTAAAACATATAGATATAAAAAGTTTTGATGCTACCAAGATAATCAAATCCATGGAAGACATGTCGTTCACGGCCCGCGATCTTGCCCGCGGCGCCGAGATATTCGATATGATGCTCCGCGACAAGAACTGCACGACGATACTTTCTCTCGCAGGAAGCACTTCTGCGGGCGGATGCATGCAGGTCTATGTCGATATGGTCAAAAATAATATGATCGACGCCGTTGTTGCCACGGGCGCGAGTATAGTGGACATGGATTTTTTTGAAGCATTGGGATTTAAACACTATAAAGGAACTCAGCATATCGATGACAATAAGCTGAGAGATCTTTATATTGACAGAATATACGATACGTTCATCGATGAAGAAGAGCTTCAACTTTGCGATAAAACGATAACTGAAATAGCTGACTCACTCGAAAGGCGCCCTTATTCATCCAGGGAATTCATTCTCGAGATGGGTAAATACCTGAAAAAGAACGCCAAAAAGAAGGACTCATTGGTCCAAACCGCATATGAGAAAAATGTTCCTGTCTTTTGTCCGGCATTTTCAGATTCCAGCGCGGGCTTCGGCCTTGTTCTTCATCAATGGAAAAACAGGAAAGAGCATATCTCTATCGATTCAGTGAAAGATTTTCTTGAGCTTACCGAGATAAAAATGGCTTCAAAAGATTCGGGGCTTTTAATTATAGGAGGGGGAGTACCCAAGAATTTTATCCAGGATACGGTTGTTTGTGCTGAAGTATTGGGAAAAGAAGCGAACATGCACAAGTACGCCGTGCAAATAACAGTTGCCGATGTGCGTGACGGCGCATGTTCAAGCTCAACGCTTAAAGAAGCATCTTCATGGGGCAAAGTTGACACCAGTTATGAACAAATGGTATACGCTGAAGCTACATCAGTCCTGCCGCTTTTGGCAAGCTACGCTTATCATAAAGGAAGCTGGAAGAAAAGAAAAAGAAGAGAATGGGCAAAGTTATTCAAATAAAGCGATCATAATGGAACAGTATAAACCGGCTGACATAGAGAAAAAATGGCAAAAAAAGTGGCGCAAGGAAGGCCTCTTTAAGGTCGATGTCAAGGATTTCAAGGATAAATATTATTGCCTCATGATGTTTCCTTATCCTTCCGCGGGGCTTCATGTAGGCCATGGCCGGAATTATATAATAGGCGATGTTGTAGCAAGGTATAAAAAAATACGCGGCCTTAATGTGCTCACACCTATGGGATGGGATGCTTTCGGCCTCCCGGCTGAGAATGCCGCTATTAAAGCCGGCATACATCCTAAAGAATCCACTATGAATAACATAACTACAATGAAACGTCAGCTGGATTCCTGGGGGGTGGAATATGATTGGGATCGTGAAGTGACTTCCTGCCTTCCGGATTATTACAAATGGACACAATGGATATTCTTGAAACTTTTCGAAAAGGGCCTGGCATATAAAAAGAAGGCTTTTGTGAACTGGTGTCCTTCATGCAGCACTGTGCTCGCGAACGAACAGGTCATACAGGGTCAGTGCGAGAGGTGTGATACAGAGGTTGAGCAGAAAGATCTTGAACAATGGTTTTTCCGGATCACTGATTATGCCCAAAGGCTTCTGGATGATATAGAAAAACTGGATGAATGGCCCGAGAAGGTCAAGATCATGCAGAGTAACTGGATCGGCCGGTCTGAAGGCGTTAATATTGATTTTCCGATAGTAGATTCGGATAAAAAGCTTACTTGTTTTACCACCCGTGTTGATACTATCTATGGATGTACATATATGGTCCTTGCGGCAGAACATCCTATGGTTGAAGAACTTATCGCAGATAATCCCGAAAAGAAAAAAATAATGGAATTTGTGCGCGAAGTTCGTAATGAATCCAAGATAGCGAGAGAAACGGCCGAGACAGAGAAAAAGGGCATCTTTACCGGCCGCTATGTGATAAATAAGATAAACGGGAGAAAAATACCTTTATGGATATCGGATTATGTTCTCATGGAATATGGGACAGGCGCGGTAATGGCTGTTCCGGCACACGACCAGAGAGATTTTGAGTTTGCCAAAAAGTACGGTCTTCCTGTAGAAGTTGTTATAGATAACCCGGAAGATTCTCTGGATGCCGGCAAGATGGAGGCAGCATATGAAGACGAAGGCGTGCTCACCGCTTCGGATAAGTTCGATGGCTTGAATAACATAAAGGCAATGGACGCTATTAGTGACCATATGGAAAAAGAGGATATCGGCAAGAGGGCCGTACATTTTAAATTACGGGATTGGCTTATTTCCCGGCAAAGATATTGGGGAGCTCCTATTCCTATTATTTATTGTGATAAATGCGGAACAGTGCCCGTACCGGAAAAATCCTTACCGGTCATTTTGCCTGAAGGCGCGGAATTCAAGCCTACAGGGGAATCACCGTTAAAATTTGCTGAAGATTTTGTAAATACCGAGTGTCCGAAATGCAAAGGGCCGGCAAAGCGCGAAATAGACACGATGGATACATTTGTTGATTCAAGCTGGTATTATCTCCGCTATATCTCGCCGAAGCTGGATGACAGGCCTTTTGATACGAAAGATGTTAATAGATGGCTTCCCGTGGATCAATATATAGGAGGGGTCGAACATGCCATACTTCATCTTTTATATTCAAGGTTTATAACCAAGGTATTGTATGACATGGGGCATGTAGGTTTTGATGAACCGTTCAAACGTCTTTTTACCCAGGGAATGATAGTAAAAGACGGGGCTAAAATGTCAAAATCCAAGGGGAACGTTGTAAGTCCTGATGCCCTGATCAAAAAATACGGAGCTGATACCGTTAGACTCTATACCTTGTTTATCGGCCCCCCGGAGAAAGATGCCGAATGGTCCGATCAGGGGGTTGAGGGGGCTTTTCGTTTTCTGAAAAGAGCATGGAACGTTCTGGACATACTTGAAAGATCTTCGGATTCCGGGGATGAAGATGCCGAGGATAAACTTATGCGCAAGATGCACGGGACCATAAAAAAGCTCACAGACGATATAGACCAGGAATTTCATTTCAATACGGCTATAAGCGCAATAATGGAGCTTTTGAATGAAGTATATTCGGGCTTGAACGATAAAGGCCAGGGTTGTTACAGCAAAAAATGTTTGAACGAAGTTGTTGAAAACATGCTGGTCTTAATGGCGCCTTTTGTTCCGCATATCGCGGAAGAGATGTGGGAAAAAACAGGAAAGACGGAGAGTGTATTCAGGGCAAATTGGCCGGCTTACCTGGAAGATATGCTTTTGACAGAAGCGGTTACTATTCCTGTTCAGATCAACGGTAAGCTCCGGAGTAAAATAGAAGTGCCGCGCGGGCTTGATCAGGATAGAATAAAAGAAATAGTGCTCGGGGATGAAAAACTACAGGAAAAACTCACCGGCAAAGAGATCCGGAAATGGATCATTGTACCGGACAAACTGATCAATATCGTTGTTTAGATGAAGACAAAATTATTATTTATAACAATATGCCTTACGTTTTTAGCATCTTCTTCTTTGGGGGAGAAAACTCTAAAGAAGGATGAATCCTATGAGGGGGATTTGGGCATTCAGGTTATCCGGAAAATTACCTTACCCAAAGGGTACCACGAGGGATTGTATCTTGATGGCGGGAATATATGGGTATGCAACGGCAAGAAAATTAATACGTGGGTCATAGATACATCGAACGGCAAGGTCTCTTCAAAGATAATTCCGGTTGCCGGTTTTACTGAGGGAATAACTCATATAGGAGAAGGCGATTTCTGGGTGACTGATTGGGATGACAAGAAATTATACCGCGTAAAAATAAAAGAAAATAAAATGGTGGCCGAGCGGGCGGTATCTCTCGAACCTGCGTATCCCGCAGGAGTAATTTGGACCGGTGAAAAACTTTATGTAATAACTTGGACAAGGGGAATAGGTACTAAATACGGTCTTCTCCGGATGAACAAAGAAGGCGAGTTATTGGATGAAATAAGGATAAAAAGGATACATGAGCCGGCTCATCTTGCGTGGGACGGTAAATATTTATGGATAACAAGTTGGTATAATCAAAAGGTTTACAAAATAAGTACAGAGGATTTTAAGATATTGGGATCTTTTGATTCCCCGGCGAAAGATACTACAGGTATTGTTTGGGACGGAGAAGGTTTTTGGATAACAGGAACACATGACGATCTATATAAAGTGAAACTGAAATAAAAGGTCGGAAAGAATAAGTCTTTAAGGATACGCTTTCAGGAAGCGTATTTTTTATTGTAGATTATTTGATAAATATATAAAATATTATTGAAGAAAACAAAAATTTATCATTGAAAGGCATAAATGAACTTTACACGGGAAGAGAAAATTATACTTATATTTTTCATGATCCTGCTTTTGACGGGAGCCATATTTATGCATATCGTACAGAATCACACTTTCGGTCCCGCTATAGGGACCGATGTATCTTTAAAAGATATAGAGCGTCAATTGAAAGAAAGCCGCAGGATCGATATAAACATTGCCTCAATAAACGACTTTGCGAAAATCCCCGGCATAGGATATACAATTGCCGAAAGAATTGTCTCTTATAGAGAATCGAGAGGAAGCTTTATGATCGAATCGGATCTGATGAAAGTAAAAGGAATAGGGCAAAAAAAGTTTGAGAAAATGAAGGAATATATAAAGATATGATACAACTGGCGGGGCCGTTAGCCTTACCGATCATTCTTTTTATTTTTGGGATGATTTTATCGAATATATCGGGGAATGTTTTGTTAGGATATTTCTATATTCAAATATTCATTCTCTCTGCCGATATCTTCTTAATGATTTTAACCGGAGGAAAGAAGCGTTTTTATTTTCTTTTTTGCCTTTTCTTCTTTTTGCTCGGCGTTTTCAGATACACATCCGGCACGGTATTGCGTGAAAATAATATAGGTATATACGCCGGCAGCAGGTATAGTGAAGCAACTCTCAAGGGCGTGGTAACGGGATATCCGGAAGAAAGAAGAGCATTCTTATCAAGGTATAAATTATTTTCCATGAAAGTTGAGCATATCTTAGCCGATGGCGAAGAAGGAAAAGTAACGGGAAATATCCTTGTAAAACTTTTTACATATTCAAAAAGGCCGAGAGTAGGGGATGAGATCGTAATAGGAGGGGAGTTATTTCTTCCTGATAATAAGGATGACGATTTTGATTATATAAATTATCTCAGAAAGAGGGGAATAACAGCGATCTTGAGATCAAAAGAAGGCGATCTATATTCAAAGATCGCCACGCGAAATACACCTTTTTTTGTTTTAAAACGCTTGATCTACAGTATTAGGAGAAAAGCGGATGAAATTATAGGCAGATATCTTTGGGGCAATAACAGGGAAATTATAAGGTCGGTTATTTTGGGGTTAAGAGGCAATATTGCTCAGGAGACTCAGGATATTTTCATCAAAACAGGGACCATGCATATTCTGGCAGTTAGCGGACTGCATATAGGCATAATAGCCGGGCTGTTCCTCTGGATATTCAGTTTTCTTGAATTCCCCGGCAAAACATCATATTTGATGACAATTATAGGCATATGTTTGTTTGCGGTACTTGCGGGATGCAGGTCTTCATCTATACGCGCAGCAATAATGTTCTCTTTTGTCCTGATCAATCGTATGGCAGGAAGAAAAACAGACATTCTAAATGTTCTTTTGCTATCCGCTTTTTTCATCACCTTTTTTCATCCCTCACAACTTTTTCAGACGGGTTTTATACTTTCATATGTTGCCGTGCTGTCGATTATTTTTATAACTCCGATCACGGACGGGATTTTCAGGATAAATAGATTAAAGTATAAGGAAAATGCATTTAATAAAGCATGGAGATACTTCCTGAAGCTGATGTCTTTGTCGCTGGCAATCTGGATAGGCATGATGCCCCTGGTTGCAATGTATTTTAAAATAGTTACATTATCGGTTATTTTCACGAATCTTTTAGCTGTGCCTGTACTGTTTGTCATGGTCGTTTCGGGTATCGGTCTGCTATTGGCAGGTTCTATTAATATTTTTTACCCTGTTGCCGGGGCCATTTCATTATTCATACGGGGCCTGTGTGATATATTTACTAAAACGCTGCAAATGATCTCAAATATCCCTTTTTTGTATATCAAGGTCCCGTCTTTGGGAAAACCTCTGATATTGGGTTATTATATGTGCCTGGTTCTTATTGTAGGTATTTTTAACGTGTATATAAGCAAAACTTGTAAACCAGGCGGAGTAATTAGGCTATAATAGCGCGGAAAATACGTGTTTTCGGGGCATATATTTTTTATTTTTTAATATATAATTACATAATTATTTATTCTTGTAAAGCGTGTAAAAATGTGGTATAGTGAATTTGTAAATAAACATGGAGGTGTGGTAGTGGAAGATCGTCCAGAACAAAGACGTCATGAAAGGGTGAAAACCCACATTCCAATCAGGTACCGCAAATTGCGTGATACAGCGGGCATGTCGGGAGCCAGTTCTCTCTCCAAAAACATAAGCCAAGGCGGGATCAGATTCAGAACCGCGGAATTTATTTCAATGGCATGTAGGCTTATTTTGGAACTGGATATTCCGATGTTTAACAAACCCGTTAAAGCCATTTCAAAGGTGGCTTGGATACGTAAAGCCGGTTCTGGCGACGATTATGAAGTGGGGAATCAGTTCCTTGAGATCTCCAAAAAAGACAAAGAGCTTATCACGGAATATGTAGATAGTCTTTCCAAGTACAACGATCAAGCAAGCACTGGTACCTCCAGTACGGACGATAAAACTAAAGATGCGAAAGAAAACAGTCCGGAAGCTTAAATTTATTTTTTTAAAAATCTTTGTCTTGAGTCGCCTGTCTGAGTTGAACTTATTTGGGGGCCGCATTTATTCTGTCTAATTTTTTTAAAACTTTATTTAAATCATTGTATCAGTCTATTATGAAGAGAAAATCTGTAATTATATTTACTTTTTTGGTTTCTGTTGTTTTTTCGGCTAATGTGTCTTATGCATTTTGGATATGGACGCCGAAGTCAAAGACAATGATCAATCCTAAGTTCGCCGTTAAAGATACTCCACGTGAACAATATGATTGGGCAATGCGTTTTTACGAATTACATGATTTTCAAAGGGCCGCGGATGAATTTGTACGCCTTGTAAATCATTATCCCGATTCGGATCTCGCCCCGGATGCGCAATATTATGCCGGCAGGTCTTTTGAGGAACTGGGTAAATATTATTTTGCGTATGAAAATTACCAGAAAACAGTAGAAAAGTATCCGTACACTAAACGCATGGAGGAAATACTTCAGAGAGAATTTAATATCGCGAAGATCCTGCAAACCAAAGATGAGCCGAAGTTGATGGATATGGAGCTTTCGCTTTCGATGGACAGGGCAGTAACCATATATAAGAAGATAGTTGAAAACAGCCCTTTTGGCGAGTATGCGGACAAATCTTTATACAATATGGCCGATTGCTATCGCAGGCTGAAAAGATATAATGAAGCAGCGGAAGCTTACAGGAAGATCATAAATGACCATCCCGGAAGCGATCTGGTGCCGGAAGCCAAATATCAGCTTGCATATACGATGTACGAAGCTTCGCTAGACCCTGAATATGACCAGGCAAGTACGGAAGAAGCTTTGGAAGAGTTTGAGAGAATAGCGAAAACCAGTGATATCCCGGGGATATCGGAAGAGGCTGATAAGGCCATACTTGAACTTAAGGACAAAAAGGCAAAAAGCATAATGACCATTGCCGAATTTTATGAAAGGCAGAAAAAATACGGGAGCGCTTTACTGTATTATAAGGAGATCGCCAGGGATTATCCGGGTACGCCAAGCGCCAATATAGCTGAAATAAAAATCGAAATATTAAGCGGAAAGGTTAAAAATTGAAGAACTATTCTTTAATAAAACTCTTATTGGTCGTATTTTTATTTTTAAGCGGATGCGGGTATACCACCTCATCACTTTTGCCGAAGGATCTGGATTCCATACATGTTGATAGTTTTAAAAACAAAATAGATCCCACTAAGGAAATATCCGACAGAAGGGTCAGCTACACCTATAGGCCAGGCCTGGAAATAGATATAACCCGGTCGGTAATTGACGGTTTTATATTTGACAGGCATCTCGATATAGAGGGCGAAAAAAATGCGGCGCTTTTGATGAAAGGGGCCCTGACGGACTTTAGAGAGTATCCGCTCAGTTACGATAAAGGAAATAATATAGATGAATTTCGAATAGAAATATATGTTGATATCGAGCTTTATAACAACAAAACCGGCAAACTTATGTGGCGGGAAAAAGGCTTCATGGGACAATCCAGTTATAATGTATCGGGTCCTAATGCTAAGCCTGAGTCAGAAGGCATCAAGGATGCGGTTAATGACCTTGCCGCAAGGATAGTCGAAAGAACAGTTGAATCCTGGTAATAGACAGGTATTGGTCAATTCTATGGACCCAGGTCGGGAAATCACGATCTGGGTCCATTTGTTTTAGTGACAAAAAAACAGTTATTTCACCCCAAGTGTTAGAATATAAAATAGTTAGATATTTCACTTGCATAGTTCCGGATGTATGTTAAAATAATAGCAAGTCAAATGTAGATTTTTATTTAACTAACAATGCATATTATGGCGAGATCTTTATGAAGCGATCAGTCAAACTATTTAATTTAGGTATAAAAAAGCAGGGAGAGAAAAGTGAATAACAATAAAGAAAGAAGAAAATATAAAAGAGTGAGCGTACATATTCCGGTCAAGTATCGCGCTCTTAACTCGAGCCCGGATGATCCGAATATCAGCACTGTTACCAAAAATATCAGTGAAAGAGGGATCAGATTCAGGGCGTCTGAGTTTATATCTATAGCTACGAGACTTGTTATGGAGATGGATGTTCCCTTGCTTAATAAGCCTATTAAAGCCATATCAAAGATAGCATGGATCCAAAAAACGCCTGCGGGCAACGATTACGAAGTCGGCGGCTATTTTCTGGAAATGGCGAAAAAAGACAAGGAAATAATTTCCGAGTATGTAGGGAACGTAGACTATAAAGACGATCCAGAGCAGGACAAGCCAAAAAAAGACAATTCCAGTAAATAAAAAGCGTAAAAGCAAATCCAGAATCATTTTTTCCTCTCATTAAAATTTCATTGTAAACACCTCTTCCAAATAGTACAATTAAAAAGATGAATTATCTGATTATAGGCGATGACGCATATCTGAGGGAACGCGAAGAGAATAAAATAAAAGAAAAATTCCTTAGTTCCGGCGAGGCTGATATAAATTTTTCTATTTACCGGGAAGAAGATGATTTAAGCGATATTATGGATTCTCTGGGCACTCTGCCTTTTCTTGCGGATAGAAGAGTTATTCTCGTCAAAGAAGTAGAAAATTTCACGGAAAGTTCGCTGAATACTTTAATGTCTTACCTTGAACATCCAACGGAAACCAGCGTTCTCATAATCTCCGCCGACAGCAATTTCAAAAAGAACAAGCATTATAAAAAGTTCGTTTCTTCGATGGAGACCATTGCAGCCGATGTACCGCAAGCGCATACCATGAAGAAGTGGATAAAGAGTTTTCTGGAAAAGGAAAATGTGGACATTTCGCCCCAGGCAGTTGACCTTATTGTTGAATTGAAAGGGCAGGATACTGCCGGGATCAAGGCCGAAATAGATAAACTTATTTCTTTTTCCGGCGGCAATAAAATTGAAGTAAAAGATGTCGAACAGATCGTCGGCCGCAGTGTTACCGAGACTGTTTTCAAGCTTGTGGATGCCATAGATTCCGGGGATGGCGAATGGGCATTCCGCATATTGAACGATCTTTACAATGATAAGAAACAGCCTGTTGAGATAATCGGCTATCTTGGCTGGCACATGAGAATGATGCAGGGCGTAAACCTGCTCTCCTCGAAAGGGGCTGGAGTAAACGAAATAGCTTCCAAGCTCGGATATTCTCCGGGTTATGTCAAAAGGTTATCATACCAGGCCAAGAAATATGATCACTCCAAAATAGCCCGCCGCGTATCCCTTTTATTCGAAACAGATAAGGCAATAAAAACGGGGCAGAAAGACCCCAATATAGCTCTCCAGATGCTTGTTGTTGAGTTCTTGAAGGATAAATAAGGCAAGTACTTTACTTTTTGATCTTACTCAGCTGAGTTTTCAGCCTGGATATCCTGCGGGAAGCATTTTCTTTCTTGATAACATTACTTTTAGCGGCTTTATCCAGTTTGGATTCAAGCTGCCTCAGTAAAGCGTTTGCTTCGTCCGGCTTCTGATCACTTATCAGTGCTCTTGATCTCTTGGTAAGAGTTCGGATCTCTGAAATAACTGATTTATTTCTTGAATGTTTTTTCTTGTCCTGTCTTAATCTTTTGTATGCTGATTTCTTTACCGGCATTACTTTCTCTCCTTAAATGTTTACTGTAACTAAATTTAGGAGCATAATTTAACACAGCTGGGCGTTGTTGTCAATGTTTTTATGAAACTATGGATATCAGGTATTATGCTGGTTTTGTTTGTAAACGTATAAGAGTGCAGTATATTTCCTGCCAGGGCCCCTCCGCCCGGTGTGGATCCTCCCTGTACGGAAACATACTGCACTCTTTGTCATATAAACAAAACAAGCATAACCCTTGATATACACTATTGCTAGCTTCACGTAATAATGATATTATATAGGCTATAAATAATATGTCCACTAACCGTAAACTCATAAAATCTACCGGAATAATAAGTTCCGCGACCATTGCCAGCCGTGTCCTTGGTTTTATCCGGGATATCCTGATCGCTAAATGGTTCGGGACAGGGATATTTGCCCAGGCTTTTGTAGTGGCTTTTCGTCTGCCCAATATGCTCAGGGATATGGTCGGGGAAGGGGCCACCGATGCGGCGATCGTTCCTATCTTAAGTGAATACCAGCATACACGTACGCGTGAAGAATATTGGGAAGTCGCCCGTATCATACTTAACCTTTTACTTTCAGTGCTTATAATAGTATCTGTCCTGGGAGTGGTTTTTGCGCCCGTTTTAGTAAAAGTTATTGCCCCCGGATTCTTGAAAGATCCCGAAAAGTTCAGAATAACCGTTACTTTAACACGATGGCTTTTCCCTTACATATTATTCCTTGGCATCGTTGCCTACAGTAAAGGCGTTCTGAATTCATTTCATTATTTTACTACACCCGCTTTCGCGCCCGTTGTGCTCAATGTTACCATGATACTTTCTCTTTTAATATTATGCCCCATAATCGGGATAAGAGGCCTTGTTGCAGGCGTGCTTTCAGGAGGCATCTTTGAACTTCTTCTTCAGATGCCTCAATTAAAAAAGAAGGGGTTCACATTCGGCAGGGGATTCAAGATCTTTCATCCCATTGCTTCCAGAATAGGAAAACTCCTTCTGCCCAGGGCTATCGGAACCGCGGTATATCAGCTTAGCGTTCTTATTGATACGATCTTGGCGTCGCTTGCATGGATAGTCGGTGGAGGCGGAGTCGCGGCGCTGTATTATTCCAACAGGCTCGTGCAGCTGCCTTTGGCGGTTTTTGGGATAGCCCTTGCTACGGCGGCCCTTCCGAGGATGAGTAAAGAAGTAGCTTCGAATAATTTGGATAAACTTAAAGAAACGGTTTCTTTTTCCCTCAGAACGATTTTTACTGTTATGATACCAGCGTCCGTAGGGCTTATAGTCCTTGCGGAACCTATAGTGAGGATACTTTTTCAAAGAGGAGTATTTACAAGCTATTCCACATCGATAACATCGAGCGCGCTTTTCTTTTACAGTTTCGGACTTTTCGCATATGCGGGGATAAAGATATTGGTGAGCACGTATTATTCCATGGGAGACACCCGCACGCCGGTAAAGACGGCATCAATATCTTTGGCGGTAAATTTGATCTTAAACCTGATATTAATGTGGCCTTTGAAAATAGGAGGACTCGCCCTGGCTACTTCAATTGCAGCTACGACGAATTTTATCATGCTTTATAAAAGGTTGACCGTGAAGATAGGGGATATAGATACAGAGAGGATCATCTCGTCCGTTAAAAAAATATGCCTATCCAGCGGGATCATGGCAATTTTTACGTACGTATGTTCCATTCTTTTTTTACAGCCGGATAAAGCGTACGGGATAAAGGGCATTATTTCAATATTTGCTATTGTGCTTTTGAGCGCATTAGTTTATCTTACTGCGGCATATCTTATGCGGGTTGAGGGAATAAGACGGTTATTTATAGAGGTAAACGGGCGCAGGGTATACATAAGAAAAAATGAATAAAAGAATGCCGGCTAAAATACATAATAAATTATCATCTAAGATCAAAAAGCTCCCCGGCACACCCGGCGTGTATATGTTCTTGAACGGGAAAGGCCGGATAATATATGTGGGCAAAGCCCGGGTGCTGAAAAAAAGAGTAATGTCTTATTTCCGTGCCGGACGGGCCGGTGACGCGAGATTGGAACTTTTAAGAGGAGAAATCCGCGATATAAATTTTGTAAGAGCTTCCTCGGAAGCGGAAGCTTTGATCTATGAAGCCGGGCTTATAAAGGATCATCGTCCAAAATATAATATAGAGCTTAAAGATGATAAGTCATATCCTTTTCTTAAGTTGACAATGAATGAAGAGTATCCCAGGCTATTCATCACACGCAGAAGGGTGAATGACGGGGCGGTTTACTATGGTCCGTATACGGATGTGAAGCTGTTGAAGCAAGCGGTGTCTTTTATGAAAAAAGTATTCCCCCTTAGAACATGCAAGAAGTTCCATAAAACAGTATGTTTGGAATATCATATTGGACAGTGTCTGGGCCCCTGCGAGGGCAAAACATCTAAACAGGAATATGGAAAAATAGTTAAACAGCTGAAAGCTTTTCTGGAGGGGAGAAAAGAGGATCTTATTGATTCGCTGAACGGCCAGATGAAGAGGCTTTCAGAAAAAAGAAAATATGAAAAAGCTTTAATAATCAAAAAACGCGTAGAAGCGCTTACCGCTGTCCAGCAGATGCATGATCGGGCTCAATATCCGATGTTCGGTGAACTTGATGAACTAAGGAACGCGCTTGGTTTAAAAAAAATCCCGGCAGTTATAGAGTGTTTTGATATATCAAATATCGGAGGCAAGGAAGCAGTGGGATCTATGGTAAGATTTGTGGACGGCAGGCCCGATAAAGGGAATTACAGAAAATTCAGGATAAGAACTGTCGGGAGGATTGATGATTACTCCATGATACGTGAAGTTGTAAGAAGACGATATTCGCGTCTCTTAGGAGAGCGGGAAAAACTTCCGGATCTGGTCTTAATTGATGGCGGAAAAGGCCATCTTATGGTAGCAAAAGATGAATTGGCCGCTTTAGGGGTGGAAAGAACAGCGCTCGCGAGCATAGCGAAAGAGCACGATCACTTATATACTTTAAAGCGACCGCATCCGATCCGTCTCTCACCCGGGTCCAGATTGCTGCTTTTGATCCAACGCGTCAGGGACGAAGCGCATAGGTTCGCTATAGAATTCCATAGATCTCTTAGAATGAGAGCCAAGTTTTATACCGAGCTCAGGGATATTAAAGGCATAGGGCCTGTTAAAGAAGATCTGCTTTTGGAGAAATTTAAAAGTATCGAAAGAATAAAGAAACTGTCCCTTAAAGATCTGATCGAAGCCGGGATCGATATAAAAACATCCAAGGCTATCATTGAATATTTTAAAAAGTAAGTCACAAAAAATCATGCTGACGTCGCATTTATTAAAAGTACAGTATATTTCCTACCAGGGCCCCTCCGCCCGGTGTGGATCCTCCCTGTACGGAAACATACTGCACTTTTAAAAGCAGGGTCGGCCTGTGTTCTGTGACATGCGACTTTTTATATGTTATAATGCAAAACCGGAGGTAAAACGAGATGATTGAAGAGCTTATAGAGAATTTAAAGATACTTGATGCTAAGCTGGAAGAACTCAGGGGGTATCTTTGACCTTGATAAAAATCGTAAAGAAATAACCGAGTTAGAGAGAGAGCTGAACGACCCGGACATTTGGCGCAATCAGGAAAAAGCTGATAAGCTTTCCCGTAGGCTTCGAACGGTAAGGGCTCTTGTAGGGCCTTATAACGATATCGAACAGAAGTATGAAGCTGTTAAGGAATTATCCGAAATAGTGGAAGCCGAAGATGCCGAATCCATCAATAGTTTGCTTGATGAAATAAAAGACCTTCGAGAGGATATCGACAAACTTGAGTTTAAAAGTCTTCTTGGAGATGAAGCTGATGGATGTAATGCGATAGTAAGCATCAATTCCGGAGCGGGCGGCACCGAATCATGTGATTGGGCTTCCATGCTCTTTCGTATGTATACCAGATGGGCTGAAGCGCATGGCCATAAGTTTGAAGTATTAGATCAGCTTGCAGGGGATGAAGCCGGCATAAAAAGCGTTACCTTTATTATACAAGGCGATTTTGCTTATGGTTATTTGAAAGCAGAATCAGGAGTTCATCGTTTGGTAAGGATCTCTCCTTTTGATGCCAACAAGCGAAGGCATACATCGTTTGCTTCGGTCGATGTTATCCCGGAATTAAGCGGGGATATAAAGGTTGATATTAAAGATGCTGATCTGAGAGTGGATACGTACCGGGCTTCCGGAGCAGGCGGACAACATGTTAATGTTACGGATTCGGCCGTGCGTATAACACATCTGCCTACCGGCATAGTCGTGCAGTGCCAGAAAGAGAGATCGCAGCATAAAAACAAAGCGGCAGCCATGAAAGTCCTTAAGGCGCGGCTTTATGAAAAAATGAAGCGTGAACAGGAAGAAAAAACTGTAAGAGCGTATGAAGATAAAAAGAAGATAGAATGGGGAAGCCAAATAAGGTCTTACGTACTGCATCCGTATAAGATGGTCAAGGACCATAGAACAGAAGTACAGACCTCAAATGCGGAAAAGATATTAGACGGTGATCTCGACAGATTTATTGAAGAATTTTTAAAAATGAAGGCTAAAAAATAACCCATAAAGGGAATATCATGTTTGGATTTATAGGGAATATATTAAAACGTATTTTCGGCACTCAGAACGAAAGAGAGCTGAATAAACTTTATCCAACGGTTGATAAGATCAATGCTTTTGAAGAAGAGATCTCATCTCTTTCCGATGAAGGTTTAAAGGCCAGAGCCGCCGATATAAGAGAAAATATGCAGAAACTGCGCAAGGAGAAAGAGGATGAAATAAACAGGGTCCGCGAACTTATGACAAGCTCTACTTCCGACCAGGAACGGATCAAGTATAAAAAACAGCTTAAAGATATAAAGAACAGCGTATTTGAAGATAAACTTCCGGAGGTTTTTGCTTTGGTAAGAGAGGCATCAAAGAGGACCATAGGCCTCAGGCATTTTGATGTACAGCTTATAGGAGGCATTGTGCTTCATCAAGGCAAGATCGCGGAGATGACCACGGGTGAAGGCAAAACTCTGGTTGCTACACTTCCCGCAACACTTAATGCGTTTTCCGGAGAAAGTGTCCATGTGATCACGGTTAACGATTATCTCGCTAAAAGGGATTATGAATGGATGGGCCCCGTGTATAAGTTTTTGGGCTTATCTATCGGCGTAATTCAGCACGATATGAGGCCTGATGACCGCAAAATAGCTTATAGCTCCGATGTTGTTTATGGGACAAACAATGAGTTTGGATTTGATTACCTGAGAGACAATATGGTCGCGGACAAGAATGATGTTGTCCAGAGACATCCGAGTTTTTCGATAGTTGATGAAGTTGACAGTATTCTGATCGATGAGGCAAGGACGCCGCTTATTATTTCCGGACCCGTAGATGAGCCGAATGAAGCATATAATCGGATGCGTCCGGTCGTTCAGGAAGTTGTCGGCGCGCAAAAACGCCTTGTAAGAGATTATTTGATGAAGTTAAAAAGCGCGATTGATGAAGAAAAAGATGAAGAGGCAGGAAGATTGCTTTATCTTGTTCAAAAAGCTGACCCAAAGAACCGTGATTTCCTGGATATGATACTGAAAGATAGACATGCTAAGACGTTATTGGATAGGGCCGAGGCGGATCTGGACAGTAAGGTCATGGAAAAGGAACGCAATGAGCTTCTGGAGGAACTTTATTACGTTTTCGATGAGAAGACCAGAGAATCCACATTCAGCGCCAAGGGTCAGAAGATGATGAGTGACAGGTTTGGAATAGAGTTCATGATCGAAGACATAGAGATCAAACTGGCTGAACTTGCGGATGAAGACATTCCTTTGGAAGAGAAAGTAAAACGCGAAACCGAATTGACGGCAGTTTATACAGAACAGCAGAGGAATGTAGACAGTTTAAAACAACTTTTAAAAGCGTACATATTATTCCAGAAGGATGTTGATTACGTTATAAAGGATAACAAGATCGTGATAGTTGACAGTTTTACCGGAAGAATGATGCCGGGCAGGCGCTTTTCCGAAGGTATACATGAAGCTATTGAAGCCAAAGAACGGGTGGAAGTGCAAAAAGAGAGCCAGACATTGGCCACTATAACACTTCAGAATTATTTCCGCATGTATGATAAGCTTGCCGGCATGACCGGTACTGCCAAGACAGAAGAAGTTGAATTCGAGAATATCTATATCTTGCCGGTAATTCAAATACCGACAAATCGTCCTTTAAGGCGCGAGAATATGCCGGATAGGATCTATAAAACGGAGAAGGAAAAGTTCGATGCTATTGTCAATGAGATCGGGCATTGGCACAGTAAAGGAAGGCCTCTACTTGTCGGGACCATTTCCATAGAGAAATCAGAAAGACTCAGCAAGTTTCTCACGGCAAAAGGCATAAAGCATAATGTACTCAATGCTAAGTATCATGAAAAAGAAGCTCATATTATCTCACAGGCCGGCAGGTTCGGTGCTGTCACTATAGCGACGAATATGGCCGGAAGAGGTACGGATATAATTCTTGGAGGAAATGCCGAGTTCCTGGCTAACGATGAACTTATAAAGCTGGATATCGATGATCCTGAAGAGAAGAAACAGGCTCAGGAAAGATTCTTGAAGGAATTCAGGGAAAGGACCGATCAGGAACATGAAAAAGTTGTAGGGGAAGGCGGGTTGCATGTAATAGGTACCGAGAGGCATGAAGCAAGAAGAATAGATAACCAGCTCCGTGGTCGTTCAGGGAGACAGGGTGATCCCGGATCAAGCAGGTTTTATTTATCCCTGGAAGATGACCTTATGCGTATTTTTGGTTCAGACAGGATCAAGATGGTAATGGATAAACTCGGCATGGAAGAAGGGGAGGTCATAGAAAATCCACTGGTAACAAGAGCTATAGGAACTGCTCAAAAGAGGGTGGAAACGCAGAACTTTGAGATCCGTAAACAGCTTCTTAAGTTCGATAACATAATGAATCAACAGAGAGAAGTCATATATCAAAGACGCCGCATGATCTTGGAAGAAGAGAATTTAAAAAAAGAGTTTCTCGAATCATTTGCGGCAGCAGCAGAGGGGTTACTCGAAAATTGGGATGAAGAACCAGAGCCTGAAACTCTGGCGAAAAATTTATTATATCACTACGCAATAAATATAAAGCCTGATACTTTATCGGGCATGTCGTCCCAGGAAGTGATCGAACATGTGAAGGCCGTTGCGGAGGAGAGCTATTCAATAAGAGAGAAGCTTATAGGCGAAGACAGGATCAGAGAACTTGAAAGAATGGTAATGCTTTCAGTTATCGATTCAAATTGGAAGGAGTATTTAAGGGAACTCGATGAATTGCGTGAAGGCATATCCTGGCGCGCTTATGCGCAAAAGGATCCTTTTATAGAATTCCAGCATGAAGCATTTCAGATGTTCACTGATCTTATGGTAAAAATAGATGAGCAGGTGGCGGGACATATCATGAAGATATCCGCGCTGGAAGAACAGCAGAGAAAAGCTGTTTTCCAACCCGCAAAAGAAACTTTAGAGCATAGATCATATTCGGCTTTAGGCAAATCTTCGGTAGGGCAAGACGAGTTTTATGGTGAAGAGCAGCCTTCTATGGGTCCGGGAGGAGCGCCGATTCCATCCCAACCCGCGAAAGATGAAACATATAAAAGAGAAACCCCAAAAGTCGGGCGTAATGATCCCTGTCCTTGCGGCAGCGGCAAAAAGTATAAGAAATGTTGTGGTAGATGAGTAGAAGCAGAAAAAACATATTTTTAGTAATTTTTTCAGGTATCCTCACGTTTTTAGCATTTCCGCCAGTAAAGTTAAGCTTTCTTGCATGGATCTCTCTGGTCCCGCTTTTTATAGTGATCAGGGATAATAACAGGAAAAGTTCTTTCTGGTATTCTTACTTATCAGGGTTAGTCTTTTTCGGGTTATTAATATCGTGGCTTGTAAATGTTACCGTGCCTGGATCGATCATTCTGGTGATTTTACTTGCTCTTTTTTACGGGTTATTCGGTCTTGCGGCAAGAATCGTGTTCAAATATTCCATGGACTTATTGATATTACCGTTTATCTGGGTGGTCCTGGAATATATTCGCAGCCATCTTCTTACGGGTTTTCCCTGGGGGCTCTTAGGATATTCACAGTATGCAAATATAAAAATTATACAAGTCGCCGATATTACCGGTGTTTATGGAATATCATTTATGCTGGTCATGTTCAATGTTGCCGTATATGCCGTTATAGTGAGATCTAAAAGAAAAATTTCCTACATGATGAGCGCGCTGCTTTTTCTGATAGTTATCATTACATACGGCGTTTATAGACTGGATAATTTCAGCATATGGGGCAAACCGAGAATAAGTGTCATTCAGGGGAACATACCGCAGAAATTCAAATGGGATCCAGGGCACGCTAAGAATATTATAGAGAAATATGACGGGCTTACCAGGCAAGCGGCCGGCGATAAACCTGATATGATAGTTTGGCCTGAGACAGCGTATCCTTATCTTGTGGAAGAAGGCGCCGGTGCAGTTGAAATAGAAGAGCTTGCAAGAGATATAAATATTCCGATCCTTGCCGGGATCGTATATGAAGAAAAAGAAAATTTCTATAACAGCGCTTTCCTTTTTTCAAGCAGGGGCGCTCAAGAGAACATATACAACAAGATACATCTTGTACCGTTCGGGGAATATATACCTTTTGGGAAATACTTTTCTTTTTTAAGAGGCTACATCGATAAACCGATCGGTGATTTTACGGCTTCGGATGATTTCACACTTTTTGTTCTAAGATCAACCGAATATTCTGAAGTACAAAAAGACGTTATAACGCACACGACTTTATTCTACAAATTCGGTGTTTTGATCTGTTTTGAGGATATCTTCCCTTATATCACGAGACGTTTTGTTTCAGAAGGCGCGAATATCATGATCAATATGACAAATGACGCATGGTTCGGCAATACCGCGGCGGCCGAGCAGCATTTGCAGGCTTCTGTTTTTAGAGCGGTAGAGAATCGGGTGCCTGTAATAAGGGCAGCCAATACGGGAGTTTCATGTTTCATTAACCCGACGGGCAAGATATTATCAAGAGTCGCTGACAATAACAAGGATATTTTTATAGAAGGATTCGCTACCGAAAACGTCCAAGTGACCAGTTTAAGATCGTTTTACACCAAATACGGAGATGCTTTTGTGTATTTCTGCGCTTTCATGATGGTGATCTTGATCGCGACAGAATGGTTCCTGGTAAAAGAATAAGCAGCACATTATTTTCAAAAAATGGGAAAGCTTAATCCAAAGATCAGCATAACAATAATATTGATCCTTCTGGTGATAGGGGTCGCAATATATGCAAACTCTTTTAAAAACGAATTCTTGTTTGATGATCTGACACATGTAGTAAGGAATGCGGCGATAAGAAGTTTCGGAAATATTCCATCGGTTTTTCAGCATGAACTGACGTATTTCAGCGGTGAGGAAGGAGGGAAATTTTATAGACCCTTCGAGTCCATAACATTCATGGTCGATTATTTCCTGTGGGGGTTAGAACCCGTTGGCTATCATATTACAAACACGCTTCTTCATGTCGCAGTGTGTATATTGCTGTTTTTTTTAATGAATTCCATTCTCAAGGATGCTGTATTATCTTCATTTATAAGTATATTGTATTTGGTCCATCCGGTTCATACGGAAGCAGTAACATATATATCCGGCAGGGCCGATTCGATTTCCACATTTTTACTCTTGTTAATGATCATCCTTCAATGCAAGTATTGGATAAGCGACAAGAGGCAGGAAAAGATCTTGTATTATTCATCCATCATAATACTTTTCATAGCGGCTCTTTTCACCAAAGAATCAGCTTTGATCTTTCCGGTTCTTTTGATGTTTTTTGAGTATTGTTTCCGGAAAGAGAATTCCTACACAAGTCTTTTCAATAAAAGAACATATTTTTACATACCTTTTTTTATTGTTATGGGAGCTTGGTTCTTGTTTAAGAACAGTATAGTTTCAACGGAAGCAATGGTGGAAGATGTTCTTCCGTTTAACATGCGCTTGGTTCTACTGCCGAAACAGATCTTTAATTACGTAAGACTTTCGCTGTTTCCGACCGACTTACACATGGAATACAGATTTCCGTTCACTGATACTATTTTTAAGAGCGGATATTTTGAGCCTTTTATATTTACCGCAATTTTTCTTGTTATTATTTTTTATCTATGGAAAAAGGGGGAGAATGATAAAAATTTCCGTATTATGTTCTTCGGCTTGGGGTGGTTTTTGATAGCGTTATTTCCTTATTTAAGCATCGTCTTTCCCTTGAATGCCGTTTTTTCGGAACATTGGCTTTATATCCCTTTGATAGGATTTCTTCTGTCAGTGGCTTATTTTATTTACAATCAGCTTGGGAAAAATAAACTAGTCAGGCGGTATATAGTTTTTTTATTTGTAGCAGTTATCGGTCTATATTCATATTTAACAATAAAACAAAATATGGTATGGAAAGATGCTTTTACATTTTATAGTTATACATTAAATTATGCGCCGTACAGCGGGAAGGTTTATAACGGTCTTGCCCTTGAGTACATAGAAAGGGGAGATCTTGCGAAAGCCGAAGAGTTGTTGGAAAAAGCGGTAAAAGTTGAACCCAGATATAAGACAGCAATTGATAATTTAAAAACACTTCGCAAACAGATGGGAGAAAAATAGTATGTCACCCTGCAGGAAATGCGAGTCAAAATGCTGCAGATATTTTGCGCTTCAGATCGATACACCCAGAAGCAAGAACGATTTTGAGAATGTGAGATGGTATGTAGCTCATAAAGGGGTAAAAGTGTATGTAAAAAACAGCAAATGGTACCTTGATATAGCTAATAGATGCAGATATCTTGATAAAGATCACATGTGCAAAATATATGATAAAAGGCCTCTTATATGCCGTGAACATAGTCCGGAAGAATGTGAGAGAGTAGCGGGTGATTACGGTTTTAGTCATATATTCCATAACCTGAAAGAACTGGATAAATACCTCGAAAAACGCTTTCGGAAAAAGCGTTCCACCCCTAAAAGTTAAGCTATAAAATAGTTAGTTGACTCATTTTGAAGCTTTTGTTATAATGTATCTACATTTCTTTTGGCTTAACAAAAAGGGGGAAGGGAAATGAAAAAAAGTCTTATAGCATGTTTACCCGCGTTTATTTGGGGAATTGCGATTTTTGTCTTTACGGTTCTACCGGCCTTTTTGGCATATACTCTATTGAAAATTTTTAAAGGGCATTTTAAGAGCATACTGGTCCATTTCCTTCCGTTATATAAGGACCATTTTTCGTGCGCATTTAAACATATCGACAAAGTAGCCCATTTTTCAGAATATACGATCCTGGCATTTCTTGTTGTTTGCGGGTTAAATTATGTACGCGGCATAACTATCAGGGCCAATCTATCAATTACATTATTTTTTGGTATCAGCTACGGCCTTATTACTGAACACTTACAAAAATATATTCCCAGCAGGACCGCGAGTTTTGGGGACGCTATGGCAAATGTCGCGGGAGTGTTATTTGGCATAGTTTTAGGCTATTTGGTAATAGGGGTTATAAAATTAGTAAGTGGGAAATTTCGCAATTGTAGCCGGAAGCTTTTATCTCCTCAAACTTCCAGTATTTGATCCCAACTTAATGTCGCGGAGTTATTTTTTGTTTGAGTATATCTTTTTCAAAAATTAGATGTTTGTCTTTTGGATAAATCCATTCTTCATGGGGAAAAGAAGTCTTTATTTTTTCAACAGGCTCTCCCAGCGCAACGAGAACTTGTTGAGTATTCATGCCTTTTTTTACAACATGGAAGCGTATCAGGAATTTATAGAGTAAGGGCCAATTTTGAGGATCTTCAGTGATAAAATAGGTACCGAACCTGTTTTCATTATACCAACTTCCATCCGGGACATTCGTTCCGCTGAAATTTAGATCGACAAAACCGATTTCTCCCCTGTCAGTTTGAACAATAAATCTAATGGGTCTTAAAGGATCCCAGCTGGCAACTACATCCATAACTTTTAAAGGAGTATATTTTCCGACAGATATAGTTTTTTCCTGGTCTTTTTCTTCATCATAAGAATAGATATATTTTCTCAAATACCAGAGGGTTTTTCCTATCCATTCTTTGCGGGCGTTTTCAATATCGGTAACTGAAACCAGCCCCTCTACAATCCCTTCTCTTGCCAAGATCTTATAAGTTTTTCCGTTATCATCCATTTTTAAGTAAACATCATATATAATTTCCGCTGGATGGCCTGGAGGAGAAGGAGTTATTTTTTTATCTATTTTAGTTACCGTTCCGACCCTGCCGACACAATTTTTATAAATTGGATGATAATCACGGCCAAATTCCGGATCATTGACTATCTCGATCATATCATCATATTTGTCGGTGTATATCAGGTCGCGTTTTCGTTTAGGATAAAAAACAAATTTATTCCCGATCCACGTTTCTATCGGACGGTATGAGTAGATATCTGCATAATAATCTTCTGGTTGCGCTTTTTGAGTGCCGATTGAGCCCTTTTTTACATAAGAATTGTCAGCGAAAGAAAAAATAGGCAAGGAAATAATTAAAAGTAGAATTATTAGTTTTTTCATATGGTGAAATTTTAGAACTATTTATTGAATTTGTCAACATATATAAGGATCATACCCATAAATTCCTGTCCAGGCACCTGTATCCGATAGCTTCGGAGATGTGGTGTGATTCGATCCTTTCCGATCCTTCCATGTCTGCGATTGTGCGTGAGATCTTCAGGATCTTATCATAAGCTCTGGCGCTGATCCCGAGTTCGAGTATAGCGGTTTTTAAAAGTTCTTCCGATTCTTTGGAGAGAATACAGTAGTTTTCTATTTCTTTCGAAGCCATGTATGCGTTATATGCGAGAGAAGATGTTCTATCTTTGAACCTTTCTTTTTGGATATTTCTGTTCCTGATCACACGTTCTTTAATTACAGAAGATTCTTCTCCGGTCCTTTTTCGGGAGAGCTGGTCATAATCCAGCCGAGGCACTTCAATGTGGATATCTATCCTGTCTAAAAGCGGACCTGATAATTTAGAGAGATACTTTTGTATTTGATGAGGGGAGCACTGGCAGTTTTTGTGCGGATCAGTAAAATATCCGCACGGACAAGGGTTCATGGCCGCAATTAATATAAAACGGGAAGGGAACCTGGTCGATCGCTGCGTTCTGGTTACAGTTATTTCCCCGGCTTCAAGAGGCTGTCTTAGCGCTTCCAGTACATCACGGCGGTATTCCGGGAACTCATCAAGGAAAAGTACGCCGTTATGAGCAAGGCTTATTTCACCGGGCAAAGGATAGGAGCCGCCTCCCGCCATAGCTGCATAAGAGATCGTATGATGGGGAGAGCGAACGGGACGTTTAGTTATAAGATCATGGCTTTTAAGTTGGCCGGCTACGCTGTAAATATTAGTCACTTCAAGCGCTTCGTCCGGCAGGAGATCGGGAAGGATAGTTGTGAATCTTTGCGCAAGCATACTCTTGCCTGATCCGGGAGGGCCTAAAAGAAGTATATTGTGTCCTCCGCTGGCCGCGACTTCAAGCCCGCGTTTGACATGTTCCTGGCCTTTGACATCTTTAAAATCCAAGTTTCCTTGAAGTTCGGTTGTATTTACATCTTTTTGTTCTATTTTTACGGGATTAAGAGGTTTTATTCCTTTAAAATGCTCAACTACTTTTGCCAGGGAAGCCGCGCCGTATACGGTAAGCTTTTTTACGTTGGCTGCTTCAGGCGCATTATGTTTGGGCAGAATAAAGCTTTTGAATTTTTCTTTCAAAGCCAAAGCGATAGGCAGGGCGCCTCTGAAAGATTTGAGTTTTCCGTTCAAGGAAAGTTCGCCGCAAAACAGAGACCCTTCAAGATCTTCCTCGTTTATAACGCCGGTCGCGCTAAGGATGCCGATCGCGATCGGAAGATCAAATCCGGCCCCTTCTTTTTTTATATTGGCGGGAGAGAGATTGACCGTTATTTTTCCCTGAGGGAAAGTATAACCCGAATTCTTTATAGCGGAACGGATACGTTCCCGGCTCTCCCTGATGGATGTGTCAGGCAGGCCGACTATCGCAAAAGAGGGAAGACCGTTCGAAACATCCACTTCGACGTCTACAGCATATGCGCTAAGCCCCACAACACATGCCGAATTTACTTTAGATAACATTATTGCTCCTTTTTAATTTTCTTCGATCTCAATAACGTTTGTTACATGATCAAGAACCTGAAGATTTTTATTGATATCAAGTTTAACGGAAACAGCGTCAATACGGCACGGCCTGTTAAAAATTCGGTGCCTTTTGATGTAATACTGGCAATTTCTTATGATATGTTTTTGTTTTGTCCTGGTTATAGAGGAGAAGGGAGTACCGAATTTTTCGGAAATACGCGTTTTGACCTCCAGAAAAACAAGATATTTTCCATATGTAGATACTATATCTATCTCGCCGAAAGGCGTCCTGTAGTTCCTTCTTAATATTCTGAACCCTTTAGAGAACAAGTGCCTTTCGGCGAGTTTTTCCCCGTATTTACCTATACTATGCCTGAACAAGTTCTTCGCTTGTTTCTTCTTTTTTCTCATTGTATGCCTCAAGAACCAGTTCCTGCAGCCCTTTGTGCATTTCTTTGGAAATAGTATAGAAGGTGGGGTACCACTTTCCATCCTTGCCTTGCTCTCTGGGCATCCCAAGGAAAAGACCGTCTTTACCCTCGACGACTTTAAGTCCTTTTGCGATGAACGTATCAAGTATCATTAGATCGCAAAAGGCTTTTGTCGGGCCATCCCCGTCCAAAAGGCGAATTTTCTCCACTCTGATGATCGGTTTGTTACTCATTTTTTCCTCCTTTTCAGTTTACGATTTGTTATGCATGATTTATTGCGGATCATGCACCCATGCATATATAGACAAGTTTTCGGAGAAAAAACTTTCATTTAGAACAAAAATAATGCGAAACAAAAAGACCCTGACCACTTTTTCTAGTGATCAGGGCCTTTTTTATGACCAAAATGAATATAAGCTTGTAAAGCTACTTCTAATTATTTTATTTATTTTCTAAATCTTTTTATTGCAAACCCCAGTCCTGCTAACAGGAACGAGAACATAGTTGCGGGTTCGGGAACAGGATCGGGATCTTCTGGCGGTGATTCCTGTTCAGCAGTTATAAGTTGTACCATATCACCGCTATCCATACCGGCGTCATATGTATTGTCATCTGGATCAAAAGGATTATTTGCGTATTCAAAAAGAATTAGATCGGCATCGATGCCCCCCGGGGTTATGAGTGTCGCTGAACCGCCCGGAATGGATTCTGCCGGATTGGCCGGAGGCCAGGAAGGCGTGCCAAAGAAAACCCTATGGATTATATCGGGATCCATATCGTAATATAATATTTCCGTTGCATAAAAACTATAGGGAGTACCCCAGACAGCCGGCCAAAAGGTCCAGACTGGTCCGCTTAATCCATCATCAGAACCAAGGCGCCAAGACCCGAAAGATCCCACAGAAGGATCCCACATTGGCGTAACAGAAACCTGTGCGCCATTATCCCAATCCCAATAAATATCCCCAGATTGGAGTGGGGCATTTATAGTAGTGTTTGCCGGAAGATCCCAGACATCAAATGGGGGTTCGGTGGTCTCTATTGCTACGTCACTGGTTATCGGCGCCGCCCCGGCGCTTTGCGCCATAAACAAAAGACCAGCCGCAATTACCGCAATTGCTATTAAACTTAAATTCTTCACTTTGGTCCTCCTTCTTGTTACTTTTTAAACTTCACATCTTTACTAAAACAAAAAAACCCAACCATTGAAAGGTTGGGTCACAAAGATCCTCTTACACTTTTTACGATAGTGCAAATCGGCAACCGGCTGGGTCTCGCTTAATCTGCTAAACCCCCTGTGGTTTTGTGCCCCATTCTTGCAAATGGTTTACTATTAGTATTGGTAAAAAGAGCATAATTGCTTACTTTACTATCTCTTAAAGTATACCACATGTTTTCCGAAAGTCAATTTTTTTTAGTAAGTTTTTTCGATTCGAAGTGGGAGAGGAGTCGGTTGGTTTTATCTTGGTCGCCGCTTTTCCAGGCCTCATGGATCATTACGAGCATCTTTGTTGTTCTTGCCTCGATTATCCATTTAGCGCCCATCAATAAGCACGCGACGAGGAATTGAAGAAAATATTTTGAAAAAATAAAAGAGCAGGCAAAAGTGATGATTGTTCCCAGGAGCCAGCGATTCTTTCTGATCCACCGAAAAATGCTTTCTTTCAGCTCAAAAATATCAGGTTGGCTTAATATCTCATGGGTCTCTGCCAGGAGCTTCCGGCATTTGTCGCATGAGGCAAGATGCTGTTCCACGCTTCTTTTTAGTCCATCTTCAAGCAGACCGTTCATATATTCGCTCAGGATTTCTTCTGTAGGGCATATGCGGCTGTTCATGATCTATTCTCCTTTTTACATATATAGACAAATTTTTCAGTCAAAAACGTTCACCGATCTTAAAAAATATCAATATTTTCACCAAAATATTGGTTTAGTCCCTCGCGCAGATTATGTTTTCCCCGGCGGATCAACGTCGAAACCGTATTCAGGGGTATATTCATTATTTCGGAGATATCCCGGTGCTTTTTATTTTCATAGATATTTAACTTTAAAACAAGCTGTTGTTTAGGGTTGAGCTTGGCAAGCTCCTTCTTGAAAGCTTCTCTGATCTCCGAAGATTCGATCATCTTTTCAGTGTTAAGCTTTAAAGATGATAATTTTGATCCCAAGGTCAATTCAGGTTCTTCCCGGGAAAAGCTTTGATCCAAAGAGGCAGTATTGTTTCGATTTTTTATCTCCTTTTTTGTGCAGTAATTCAAAGTCGCGTTAATTGAAACCATTACCAGCCAGCTTTTAAGGGAAGAGGGATGCTTTATTCCGGAAAGCCTGTTGTTGTTCCATATGGATAAAAATATCTCCTGAACAATATCCTGATATTCATATCTAACCGAACCCACGCTAAGCCTGTTTAACTTATAGTTGACGCTTCTAATTACAAGCCGTTCATAGCGCCGGATGAATTCTCCCCAGGCATTAGAGTCCCTTTGGGCGCATTTATTTATCAATTCTTTCGTAGAAAGATACCGCATAGGGACATTTTAATATAATTTTCGTATTTTATCAATTATTATTTGCATTTAATTAAAATTACAAGGCTATAGTTTTTAATGAAAAAAGGGCACAAGAAATTAAAATAAACACAAGTTAGCACATAAAAAAGCTAGCAAGATTTTACTTGAATATACATACACTTATTGTATAATATATATATTCAAATAAAAGAATAAAAAGCAAGAAAAGCACTAAGTTATATGTGCTTTTAATTTTTGCAAAGAAAATTAAGAAATTTTAAAGTAAGATGGGGTTGGGAAAATGATAAACGCTTGGCAAAAAGACAATTCGTCCATAGTAAGCAAAAAGACACTAATAAGGGTCGTGGCGCTTATTACATTAGTGGCTTTTGTGCTTACTATGGATGGGGGTATTCTTACCGACATTGCGCACGCCTCGAACCTACCTTCAAATTCCGCGAATAGCTTCAACGCCCGATTGATCAAGTTGCCGGAATACCTTGGCCACATAAAAGAATCCCATAATACTTTTTCAGAAAGAATAGTTATTCACATTCAGGATGCCCACTGTAATTATGCCGCCCAAAAGAAAATTGCCGATATAATCCGATATCTCAATGATACATACGCGATAGACACCGCCAACCTGGAAGGAGGAAAAGGCAATTATGATCTTTCACCTTTTTCCGGTATTTCCGATAAGGCTGTTCGCGAAAAAATATCTGATCATTTTGTTAAGGAAGGGCTTATAAACGGAGCGGAGTATTTTGCCATAAATAGTCCAAATCAAGTAAAGCTGTGGGGGATAGAAGATGAAGGGCTTTATGTAAGAAATCTTAATGTATATCGGGATGCTATTAAGCATAAAAAAGAGGCTGATAAATATATAAATGAACTCGGGCAGGCATTAACTGGCCTTAAACGCCATATTTATTCAGAGGAACTTTTAAAGCTGGATGGGGTCTATTCCGAGTTTAAAGAGCAGGAAATAGAGTTAAGGGATTATCTCGCATATCTATTCAATAAAGCTGATGAAAGATCCATCGATATCAAGGCATTCCCGAATTTGTACCTGTTAAATCAGGCGATCAGGGAAGAAAGAAAGATAGATTTTGAAAAGGCCGATAAAGAAAGGACCCGTCTTATAAATAGATTGGAGAACAAGCTCTCCAGATACGATATTGAGGAACTCCTCTTAAAAATGGTCGAATTTAAAGAAGAGAGGATAACACAGGATAGTTTTTACAGATACCTTGCAAGAAAAGCAAGGCTGGCCAATATCAGCCTGGAGGGATCTCCCGAACTCAGGAAATATATCATATATGTATCCATATATAATTCTTTGGATGAAATTACACTATATGAAGAGATAGAAGCCCTTGAGGGAAAGATCCAACAGTCTTTGTGTGAGAACGAGACCCAACTTGAGCTATATGAACTTTCAAGGAACTTTGCTTTAACGAAAAACATTCTGGATTTTTCAATAACAAGCAACGATTACAGGTATTACAAGGATAATCAAAAGCTTTTTAAGGTCAAAAATTATATATCATTTATAGGAAAATACTCACCGCGATATAAAATTACCGCAAAAGTTGATAATAATTTACGGGATCTTGATCGTTATCGTGATGAAGCCATAAAGTTCTATGAATATTCATTCGAAAGGGACAAGGCATTTATAAAAAATCTTAAATGGTCGCAAGCAAAAGACCAGGGCCGGCAAATCACTATCCTTATAACAGGCGGTTTCCACTCGGAGAACCTTACCGGTCTTTTAAAAGAGAAAGGGATCTCTTTCATCTCGATAGCGCCGAACTTTAAATGCGAGGAGGGGTACGAATCGCCTTACTTTGATCTTTTAAGCGGCGGCAAAGGCTCTCTGGTAAAGCTTATCGAGACAAGCACTTCGGGCCTTGCGATGCATAGTTTGCTTTCAGAGATGGAAGTTATCGATATAGATAAGGAAGGCATTAAGCGGGCCATAGAAGTCCTTGAAGCATTAGAAAAAGAAGGGAGCATCACTCTTCCCGCCAGGTACGGATCTGTTACATTTTCACGCGAAGCCATAAGCGACCTCTCAGAGGAAAAGAAAAGGATGAACGGATACACGGTCTATGTGACCAGGGAAGATATCCAAAGAGAGGGTTCATCTGAAGGCAAAGAAGATAAACGGGCATTACAGGCAATTGAAAAAGATCACATTGCAAAAAGAATTATAAACCGCACCTTTGGTAATGCCAGGGCTGTTTCTGGATTGTTCCACCCGTTAAGCTTGATTTTACTGCTTACTGCACCAAGTCTTTTTGTGACAAAAATTGCTTTCTGGATTCTTATAAGCGCCACGTCACTATTTATAACAAAAGAGATATTACATTATTTCGGATTATTGGATAGAGATAAAACAAAGTCTCCCGCCTGGTTTGATAAACTTTCATTTGATTTTGCGAAAAAAGGCATGGTTCTCGGGATGGTCTTTTTGGGGTTTATGGCTTTTTATTTTATTGTATCTCCCGGCTCTATTATCCCGAATTATATGACCTGGTCGAACTTGATCTCGGGTAGAAATCCGATATGGGATATTATTTTTACTGGAGGAGTATTTGGTCTTTTCATTTTACCGCTTCAATTATTTGTATCCGGGATGAGTGAGGGCATAAGTGGTTTATTTAAGGAAGCCATTACAGATCGTCTCCCTTTCAGGGAGAAAAAAAGATCTTCCTGGCACAGCGAAGAGGAAGCTGCGTATTTATTGATTTGTTATGCACCGATCCTTGAAGAATCGGCACGATTTATTAATATATGGGCGTATTTATATGGAGCTTTATATGTTTTAGGGTTAAGTACACAGTCATCCATTTTATTCGCGATTGTGGCGTCATCTCTTCATTTTTGGGCAACTCATTGCTCTCATAAAAGTCTCGCGACTTTACTTGAAGGGGTATTTTTAGGCGTTTTGACGGTTTTTATCAATAACCCTATTGTTAATTATGCCAGCCATTTTTGGCATAACGTTTTTTATGGTGGAGCTTCATCTGCACTTTCAAGAGATGGCGAAGAACAGGGAAAACCAAAGTCATCTCCCGATGAAACCAGCGTTGAAGTTGAAAAGGTTCAGGATCCGACAGCGGATATGATCGAAGCCATAATCGAGCTCCATAAGGCGAATGATCAGATGGAACGCATATCCGAAGAGGAACTCACGCAGCACCTTAAGAACCCTGAAAGTATTATTTTCATCGCAAAAGATGCAAAAACAGAAAAAGTCGTAGGATGTTTCTTTGGTGTGCCTCAGATATATGTCCCGGGGACCGTATATTTAGAAAGGCCTGATACAGTCAGGATCAAGAACCAGACGTTTTATGAAGTGTCAGGACAGGTGCTTCCGAATTACCAGGGTAAAGGGATAGGCACTGCCTTAAGGCGGGAATTAAGGGACGAAGTTAGATATACAGGCAGATTCCAATACATCGCCTGTCATCAGTACAAGTCATTCGATGAGCTTAAGCTGATAAAAGAGCTTAAAAAATACGGCCAGGGCGATAAGTTGCACATAGCCATAAATACCAGCCCCCAATATATCGTAATAAAGCTTAACCCTGCGGATAAAGACAACAAACCTGCACCGACCTTAAAAAAGAAAATCCGTCGTTTTCTGGTCATTTTAGTGATGTTCTTTACGCTTGGCTATTATGCGCTTACCAGCGGGATATTATCTAATGTTAACGGTTCGAGGCAGGTTGTTCATATTTTAAAAGCGGCTGTCACCTGGGTTCTTCCTTCCGGTGATGAAAATCCGCAGGAGAGAGAAAATATTGATGGCAACATGATCGAGGAGTCAGAAGCTAGTGTTACCGCAGAACCTATCATTGCCCACAAAGAAGAGTATGGTATTGAAGTTGGAGAAGAAAAGGAAGCAGGCGGTAAAGATGCAGGCAAGACCGCCGGGCTTAAGAAACACACATTGAAGAAAATGTTCAAAACTGTCTTGCGCAAAAGCCTATCAGCCTTAAAATGGCTGGCCTGTGTAGTTTTGATAGGAAGCACGCCCAAAGATGAGATGCTTTTTAATCCGTCGGAAGAGACATACGATATATGGCGTGAAAATGAAGCAGATCCTTCTCTTTTGAAGCAAAAATCTTCGGAAGTCGATGATAGGTTGACTCTTGCCCCGCTTTTACAGAAAAAAACGGCAGCAGACCTCAGGAAAGAAATCCATAAAAAATTGGTAAGAAAACGATTTCCTTCTAGAATTATTAATTGGATCTTTCCCTACGCAAAGAAACAGTTTTCAGAAAAATTATACAGATCATTAAATAGCTTAAAAGATGCCCATGTTTATAAAATTCATCTTTTGTTGGAGTTTTTAAGTAAAGAGGAAAACGTAAGATCGATCCTGGCGGAATTAAAGCAAGCCGCAAAAGATGAAAAAGAGGCAGGAGGAGTTTTCAGGTTTACGGACGGAAAAGTAGAATTTTGCCCGTATCCGGCATCCAAATATTTGGGCAACAAATATCACATGGTCGGAATAAAAGATTTTGATTACAAGGATCTGTTGTTCGGGTTTCATTCACATCCTCCTGCAGCTTTTGGCTGGGGGCCCAGCCAAGCCGATGTTGATATGTCTTTTATTTCAGACACATCACAAATCCTGTTTTATACCGACGGACTATCTTCCGGCCGGTTCAGTGTGATATTTTTCCAGGCATATAACATAGATGGAGAATTTTCCGACTACATAAACATCCATTTAGGCAACTATTCATATTCAAGAAAGCCCGATTCTTTGTCAGAAGAAACGATAGCTTTTCTTGATTCTTTTCCTAGAAGAGGGAAGCCTCTCACCCCCAGTTCCAATATAGGCAATCTTGCCCGCATGGTAAGCAAAAAAGGCAGTATCGCAACCATAGAAAATTCAGAAGGAGAATTGCACGAAGTTAAGCTGGAGTATCATGGCAAGTTGAACGTAAAACGCATTAAGAGAGAGTTTGATTTTGCAGATTATGTATGGGGCGGAAAGAAAGAACTTCTTTTTATGTTCCTGGATCTGGTCGAACCTCTGAAACCAAGCATATATTATTTTGATGGCAGTGCAGAGAAAATCGAAGACCTTTCGGCTTTTTCATCTTTTGAGTACGGTCTTTTAGCTTTTCATCCGAATTTGGCATCTAATTTACTTGCTCAATTGCATGAAATAGGGCATTACCTGATAGATTACAGGGAAGGCAATGCGAAGAAGGGACTGTTGGACCTTAAATATAAGAGAACGGACGAAGAGGAATTTATTATAGTCAGGGCGAGAGAGACTGTTTCAGATAAATTGAAAGTGATAAGAAAGATACATCTTTCCCCGGATACTTCATGGTATATCCAAAATGAAGATTGGCCGGAGGGGTGGGAAGAAGATCCCCATTATCTTTTAAGGGTACTTTTCAGGGAGATCTTTGATGAGGTCGATCAAGACCTGACCGAGGACATAAAGTACTTGTTACAGGCAAGAAAGATAAACTCTGAAACCGGTAATAAAAAAGGAACTTCCGGCAAAACCACTTTACGCATGGGCGGCATGGGCATAGCAGCGCCTTTTGCGGCGCATTTGGCCGGGCTGATCTCGCTTCCTGTGGCTTTTCAGCTCATATTCGCAATTACAATAATATCCCTTGTTTCGATGATACTCAGTCAGATGACCGCTTTTGATGATTCTAAGCTTTGTGATGTAAATGACGAGGCACGGGAAAACCGGAAAAAAGAATATATATCCAAAAAAGCCATCAATGAACTTAAAGCGAATTATGGGCTCCTGCCCAAAGAGCACAAGTTATCACAATATATCAAGGATCTCTTAAGGGAAATTTACCCCGAACTCAGTGACGAAGAACTGCCAAAAGTAGAGGTACTTGCGTCCAGAGGTTACGGTGTAAATGCCATGGTTTTCCCGAATAATACCATCGTTATTACTCCGGAACTTCTCGAGTTCGCCGAATACAAGGAAGAGCTGATCCATATCCTTTTTCATGAGATCGTGCATATGGACAGGGAACATTTTAAGCGTGACAAAAATGCCGGATCGATCCGGGAACTCCTTGGACTAATGAGATACGATGAGTACGAGGCTGACATGGCGGCTTTTCGCATGCTCCAGGACAAGGGCTTTAATCCTCAAGGCGCCATATCCATGATGAAAAAGTTTAGAGATGCTTTCGGTAAATATAGATTAGAGAGGGAGCTTAATGTCGTACACGGGGAAGAAACAGACCGTCTTCTTAACATGGAAAGCCTTACGTATCTGGAAGATTATAAGGACCTTTCATTTTCATTGACACCGCTTCCGAAAGAAGTTTGGAAAGGCGCCTCTAGAGATGGTTTTATAAGAAGCGGGAACAGAAGGGATCTTATATTGAATGATTCGTACCCGATAGAAGATCGCATGAGGTTGATATTCCAGGCAGATCAGTATCTCCTGCAGGAGATTCTGGGAGAGCTTTGCGGCAAGATAATATTAAGCGAGAGTGAGCTCCGCAAGCTCGGCAGGGACGAAGATGACATGACTTCTGCAATAGCGGTGCAATTATCGGAACAAAGGATGCTTCTTAAGAAAGCGATCGAACGGCTAAAAGAGATATTAGAGGAGAAGACCAGCGGAGAAAATGCGAAAGTTTTAAACTTTACCATTGTGAGCTTGATCTTCGGAGTCCCTTTTGACGTTTCCCCCGAAACATTAAGAAGCGGATATTTCCGGGATATCAAGGGGGATTTCTATGAACAATTAGACAGTGACCCGGAGGCCGTAATAGAGTCGATCGAAAGATTGCTTACAAACGGCGTGATGGAGAAATTAGATCTTGTAATAGACGGTAATACGCTCAGCAGTTTTTTAATAGGATTATCTCAAGCGGCGGCGGAAAGAGGCTTGTACGATAAAGACGAAGGCTTTGATTTTAAAATGTACCTTAAAAATTCATTCAGGCTTCTTGAGGGCGGAGCTTTTTATGCCGGAAGAGAGGGCATGGGAGACTGTGGCTGCAGCTGCTGCGGCGGTGTATTTAATAAATCTGTAATATGGACACGCATTGTCTTTAGAGGGCTATGGGAGATCTTCGACCTGGGACAGGTTGAAGAGGGCATATTTGAGGAGGACAATTTATTTCATTATTTTAAGGAGGTAAATGAGTATAAAGGTTCTGCACAGGTAAATCGTGAATTACTGACATCTTTTGCCTCCTCCAGCAGGGAAGTTGATATTAAAAAAATGGATTCTGAGATCAAAAGAGTCGGGCTATTCAGGAAAGACATCGAGGAAGAAAACGAAAGAGTTAATGAACTTACACGATATTTACTGGGGGTAAAGGATTCTACGGATGAACTAAAAAAACAGAAAGTTTTTGAAGATACTCTTACAGATCAAGGACTTGAAGTAGCAGGAAAATTACGCGCTATGAGCACCAAAACCTCAATAGTCTTGGCAAATTATACTCCGAAGGAAAAAGCCCAGGCTCTGAGGAACGTGCAAGAGATCGATCCGATCCAGGCCATAGAGGCTTTTCAGGTAATGGAGAATCACTTTACAGGTTTTAAGAATAAGGAGGATTTTATTGCTCTGATCAGATTTTACTGCGTATTTTCTGAAGGTATTGGACATGAATATTCTTCATATAGAAGCGAACTGCGCAGTATATTTACATATTTGTTGCGAGACGTTCGTTTTCCCGATCCCGATCATCCGGAGATCAAGCTGGACCTTGATGATCTTGAAGATATAGCTAAAGCGGTGAGCGATGTAGAGACTGCCGAAAAAGAACTCGGCGTGAGTGCGGTAAGTCAGGATCTTAATGTATCCGCGGAAGATATACCGATGTTCAGAGACCTCCTTTTTGAGGTTTTATATGAACGCCTTTCGGAAATTGAAGATCCCGATACGTTTTTTACCGTATTAAAGGATTTTTTAAACAGATGGCCTCTGGTCGGGTATTCCGAGATGATCAATATGGAGAGCCAGTATTTGCATATTGACCCGAAACCCATTCTGGATCCCGGAGAAGTCAAATCTAGGTATGAAGGGATCGTGAAAAAAGGCATCCGGTTCATAGGGTCATCAGGGCCTGTATCCGGAGATGATCCGGAAGTCCTGGAGCGCCTTATGATGGTGAGCTTCTTTTTGAAGGATATGTTTATAAAGTCCACCGTGCAGGAAGATCTTGCGATGAGGATAACGGAAAATATGGATTTTGAAGATGCGCTTGATTTTACCGAGAATTCCTACCACCCGCAAAACCCCTCCGGATTCCTTAGCTGCTGGGAGTACTTGATCGAAGAAAAGGCCCGGACCACGCAGCAATTGGATATATTGGGCGAAAAAATATTTAACATTTTGAGCGTTGACTCTGAAGGCATGGCGAAGACTTTCGGGAATATTGCGGGATTTGACTGGCTTTCTGACCGCGTATTCGATGACAAACTGTTTTCTCTTCTGGCCTTGATGGAATCCGGCCAGAGCGACCAGAACTTAAGGTCATATCTTTTTTCAAAATGGTATGACAAATATAAGAAGTTTATAGATCCCGCAGAGGCGACCGAAATAGATTCCGGCGAACTGGAAGAGTGGGCCTCTGAAAATCCTGAAACGGTCATGCAAGAGGTTACTCGTGCTGACTATGATATCGGCAAATTATATTTCCCTTTGCAAAAATCAATGGAACAACTTTACAGGATGGGCTTTAAAAGCAAATATGTTCTATTGAGGAAGCTGCTGGCAGGCAGAAACGGTGTTCTGCGCTTATATGAAAATAGAAAATTGCTGCTGAATGATTTCCTCAAGAGCAGCGTATCGTTTGAGGACGGGGGAAAGAAAGCAGAAGAGGTAATAACGGATATTTTAAGTAAGTTCTTTGAAGAGGCAGAGGAAGATCAGCTTTATTTTATGCTAAATCCGATCCTTATGGACCGCATCGGTGTTCCGCCCAGGGAACCTACACCATGGCATGATATTCCCGAGGTCAAAGATGAATTTCATGAGATCGTGGACTACCTTTCCCATTATGATGTATTTCCTAAAGCGGGAATGGACGAAGTGGAAACGGCCGTTACAAAAAGGCTCTTAACATGGATATATGGCTACACCCCGAAAGACCTGGATGAATCCGTCTTGGAAGAGAGCGAAGACCCGGACGATAAGTTTTTATCCCTGGCAGGTACAAGCACTTCCGGAGAAGGGATAGAACAGCTTACCTCAATAGGCCTGATCCTGCAGGTCGCAAAAAGGCTTGGTGCTCCCGGTGTAAGATTCCTTCAGCTTTTAGGGCAATTCATTGATCTCCCCGATGAATATTCCGATGAATTCATGGATGTATATGATTCGATGGTAGGACAGTCAAGACTTTCAGCTTACCAGCTCCTGAAAAGGGAATGCCCCGAATATGTAAAAAGGATAAAAAAATTCAAACCCAGGGTCGGAGGCGGCTCACTCATGACGGTGTATGAAGTCGAGCTGGATGATGGGGCCAGGGAAGTCGTAAAGGTGCGTAACCCCAACGCCAGGTATTTTGCCGAGAGGTCTATCGAGCTCTTAGAGAAAGTTTTACGGGAGCTGTCGGAGGAAGATGAAAGGTACGAACAGGCGCTTGCGCTTCTTGATGACCTGCGGGAGTGGATCGAGGGGGACCTTACCGACGATGCATTTGCCGAAAATGATAAGATTTTCAGAAAGACCAATGATGGATATAAGCCGAAGAAATTTAATTACAAGATAAGGGTATTCGAAAGCCATGACAGCGGTTCTCCGTACGTGATAAGAGAAAGATTTGTTGAGGGAACGGACCTCACGAGAATTAATGACACAGATTTGCACCAGGATGAAAGAAAAGAAATCGCCGGCTTGATCATAAGAAATTATCTTGACCAGATCAAGGGGAGCTTACTTAAGGGGACTGCACTAGTGCATGCAGATGTTCATCCCGGTAATTTCAGGGTGACCGGGGATAAAGAAGTTGCGATACTCGACCGCAGTTCATATATCGAATTGACGCTTGAAGATAGACTGTTGGTCAACAGTTTAGCAAAAGCCGGGAATATAGAGGAAAGATTAAAGATATTCCTTAAATATCTTGCAAAACAAGAGGGGAATCAACATCTTAAGGACGCCAAGGAAGAAGAAAAAATTCGTTCTTTTGTATTGTCCAAATTAGATACAAATAAGAAGGACTTGGAAAAAGCCGTCTTGGATATCATCGTGCATCTCAAGAGGAGGAACGTGAAAATACCTCTTAAGATAACACTGCTTGTTAAAAACTTACATATACTCAGCAAGTGGGCAAAGGATGCCGGATTTGATTCGCTTCAGGAAGCGGCTGAATTCAATCCTAAGAAGCAAAAAGGCAAAGCCGATAGTACCGGAAAAACCTTACATATGAAAGGCATAGCTACGATCCTGGGAGTTATTATAGGTTTTGTAGTGGGAATGCCGGCATTAGGTCTTGGTATAGGAGTTCTGGCGGATATTGTTTTTGCGCTTCCGGCCGGATGGATAAGCGTTTTCATCAAAGCTGTCCGCAAGGAAGTGAAATATTTTATCGGTGTCGGTACGGGCGCGCTGATCACGCTTCTTATATTGATGTGCGTTCCTGCGGACCATGCCAGAGGGAGCAGCGGATTGGTCAGCGAACCCAGCATGGTATTTTTCGGGGATAGTTATAAAACCGGTATTCCCGCGGCAAGGCTTGAGGACATCGAACCTGAACCGCTATTCGGTCAAGAGCCGGAGGAAAGGCTCGAGGGGCCCGGTGACGGCAAGCCTTATAGTACCGTTAAAATAGGATTTGAAGAGGTGAGAGATGCATATATTCCTCTCAGGAACAGGAGAAGCGGAAAAAATGCCGATAAAAATACATTGACCGCTGCAGGTAACTTGATCGATCTGGTGTTGGAACATACCGATATAGACATGTCTGATGAGTACAGAAAGAACGTGAAGTTCCAGCTGATCATGACGATGATGGTGGAAAGCGACCAGTTTGCAGCACGTTTTCAGTACGGCGGAGGCCCTAACAGGGGGCTTGCACAGTTAAATCCCCGGGATGCCGGGAGGATCATTGATTATGTAGACAGAAGGTCGGGAAGGGAACTGTTCAAAAATGTTCTCCTGAAAACCATCGGCGAAGACTGGCAAGAGACCATTCTTGATAAGTCTGTCGATGAAATAACGGCCATGGTACAGGGGAAAGCCGGTGCGGAAGAAAAAGAAAAAGCAGAATGGACCACCCGGGTCGGCGGATTCAAATCATTTCTCATATATTCCAAGTTCAAGGTCCTTATTGCAAAGGCTCTGGATGCTGATTGGAGTTCGATCACAGCCATGACAGATCAGGAAATAGCCCAGAAGCTGGCTGATAATGATCTGCTCACGGCCGTAATGAGCCGCGCATATTATTTCATGAGCCCGGGGCTTGTTCCGGACAGAGGGGATCTGGAAGCCGTATACGAGTATTATCTCGCGACATGGGATCCCGACCCGCCCGTTTCCATGGACAGGTTTAAAAAGATGGCGGAAGTGGTCAATGAAAGCGGCATCATTGAAGGCCCGAGCGCAGTGATCGTAAAAACGGCAGCTGAAGATAAAACCAAGGTTGTCCGGGAAGCCGTCCGTGAAAAAACGCCGGAAGACGCACAAACCGAAAGAAGCATCGAATCTGCTATGGGCAAGGATATCCCATTAAGGAACAGAACAGCCGAAAGAAGGCCAAGCAAAGAGTCCTTAAGAGCTTTGGCGGAGATTATAGACATTATCCTTGAACATACAGACAGGGAGATGACAACGGAGTATAAGGAGAACGTAAAGAACCAGATAATCATGACAATAATGGTCGAGAGCGACCAGCTTGCGGCGCGGCAGCAGTACAAAGGAGGACCTGCCAGGGGCCTCGCGCAGTTCGAACCTTTGACCGCGGAATATGTCAGGGATTATATAGGAAAGAGATCCGAAGCCGGAGGGTTCACAAATGTAGTAAAAAGGGTGTTTGGTGAAAATTGGGAAGAGGCAGTATTCACAATGTCCCATGAAGAAATAATCGATAAGTTGGCGCAGCAGTTGGCGAATAAGCCGGATCAGACGCCGAAAGAAGAGAAAAAGCTCATAGAAAAGATCATTAAAGGCAAAGTCCGGAATTTCAGGTCATTTTTGGTATATTCAAGGTTCAGGTTCCTCATCATAAAGGCATTGGGTTCGGATTGGGGATCAGTTACGGCCATGAGCGGCCAAGAATTGGGGGACAGGATGGCGAAAGGTGCGGGAAGGGACGTGTTCGCCATTACCATGAGCCGTGCGAATTATTTCAGGGATCCGAGGCTTATTCCTGACAGGAGGGACACGGAAGCCGTATATAGATATTATCTCGAGAACTGGCGTCCCGGAAAACCCGTTCCTTTTTCAAGATTCAGGGATCTTGTCCGGATGGTCAATGAAAGCGGTATTTTCAAGACAGAAGAAGTGGTTACCCCGGAACCGTTCGAAACACAGGAGATGCAAACGGAACCGCTTGTGCCGGCTGCCGGCAGTTGGTTCAGCGACCCCGAATATGCCCGGAAAAAAGCATGGTGGATCGAGACCCTGATATCTTTTGGAGTTGGAACGGTTACTGCGCTTACATTGGCGCTGGCGGGGCTTGCGAATGCCATTCCTTTAACGGCTTCTATCGCGGCCGCGGTCACTTTCTGGCTTCCTCATTTATTATTCGATAACAAAAAAGCGGCTTTTGATCATTCTGTTCTTTCTCTGTCGCTTGTTACATGGCTTTTCTCTATGGCAGCTTTCTTGCCGGTTTATTTCGGGGCAGCCCTTCCTATATCTATAGGGGCGGTCGTTTTTTCAGGTGTTTCATTGGCATTAATGCACAGGAAGATGAATCTGGGCATAAGAGCTATACCCAAATTATTTTTATTCATAATATTGTGTCTGTTAAGCCGCGGACAGGCAAAAGCGGATGAGTTTGAGGATGACCTTCAATTCATGCCGACATTTGAATTAGTGCCGGATGGAGATGGAGATCCGATACCGAAGATCGGTTTTTATTTTAAATGGACGTTCGGGGGCGATTCGGAAGATTATACCTATTACAGAGAAAAGCGGCCTTCTTTGGATACATGGAGCCGCGTCGGGCTGACAAGCCTTTTGGTGCTGGGCACGCATTACTATGATAAAGATGCCGGCGATACACGGCCTTATCTATATGCGAACGTGTTAAGTTCGGCTCTATTGGGCACTTTTGGATCATGGCAGCATGACCAGGATATACTGGACAACACGATATACGGGGGTTTAGCCGGACTTACGATGTATGCGGGCAAACGCTTTACGGGAGATATGCTTGATGAGCCGGGTTACTGGAGTTTTCTCGGAAGGCCCATCCATTCAGTCGGTGTTTCGATGAGAAATAATATTTTAATAGGAGAGGCGCCTTTCAGCAGGCTTGAATTTGATTTCGGGCCGGCACTCTTTAGTTTTGTACCGAAAGACGATCATATGGATGTGGGTTTTTGCCTGCTTCCGTATCCTTTATGGGGCATGAGCCACGGTCTTGTTTCCGGAGGGAAGATCGATTGGAGGAGCACTTTCAAGGTAGGTGCTTTGGTTTTTGAAGGCAACAAAAGCGATCCATATTTGGCCGGTGCAGCCGGAGTGGCAATAGGTAATGTTATATTTCGTAGGCCTGACAGTTATTTTGAAGGCAGAGAAGAATTCTTCAAGCCTGTTTTATATCACGAATTTATTCATACGACGCAATATAATGATCTTAGTAGCTTGTGGTATTTTTTCATGCACCTCTCAGATGTTGACAGAAAAGGAATGATAGACTTTTCCAGAAATTATTGGTTGAGGATCGATAGACTGGCCCCTTGGGGGACAGGTATGTTATGGAATTGGCATGAAAAATCACAGGATATTGAACATGATGATATGCTTATTGAGTTGGAAACAACGGCATTCGAGGAATGGTATAAAGACTCCCATGAAATAGAATTACCATGGTCTCACCATTTCCGGTTTCCGAAATACATCTGGGATGAGTTCGAGAGACGTCTTATAGAAAACCCCGAAATAAGCTCGGATGTTTACAAACAGGTCAAGATCAACGGCCTTGCCTGGAGAGATGCGAGAAGTAAGCTTCACTGGCTTGATGAAATGATCGGGGAAGAGGATTTCGAGAGAGTTTTAACTCAGGCTAAAGACGCCATAAATGCCGTTAAAAAAGGATCTTCAAGAAAAGTAGCGGATATATCCGAAGTTAGAGATGTAGTCCTGTACCATGAGTTGATACATTCTAGTTTTCATGATGTAAAGTATAAGGAGCTGATCAAAGGCTTATGGCAGAAATTGTACGAAAAAACGGGGCCGCTTCATGAAAATCACCCGTTTATCACCGCCTTCAGGAAAGTATACGGTGAACCTCACGGGATCGAAACCACATCCCTGGACAGGATCGGCTGGTATCTTGAGGAATTTCTCACCTTATCCATTCAGGAGAAAAATGTCTTTAATGATGAATATGCCGTTATCAACAGGATGGATTATGATGACCCGGACTTCCTCAAAAAAGCTTTGACAGAGGTCCTTGACACTAAGATAGCCAGGGATCTTATGAGATTTTTACCGGAGAAAGCCATTAAATATAAAGACGGCACATCTAATGCGGAAACTAAAGTATTGCCCGCGGAAGAAGACCCCCGTTTATCCCGGGAAATTCTGGAAATGATAAGGAAAGCGGATACAGTCCGTATCCAGATAGAGCAAAAAAAGAGAAGCAGGACCAAAGCTTTTGAAGCGGAAGAGGCCAGGACAACAAAAGGAAGGGGCAAGGTAAAAGCGTTCGTGCCTCCCCAAAAAAGAAGCCTTGTCGATACTGCTGTTTTTGAAAATGAACTTGCCAGACTGGGCGTTGTAGAGATGAAGAAAGGAAAGTATCACTTCAATATCATTCCAAATCTCAAAATGACCCCTGATGGTGAAGTCAGAATAGATATGGAAAAGGCCTTGAGGTATAAAGATTTAATAGCTATACCCGAAAGCTTATCGACAGAAAATGTCAGGATCGTCCAGGAGCTGTATTATCAGGCTGTGATATTGGAACTTAAAGCCAGGAGAACCGAAGGTGAGCAGGCAACTTCTTTATTGATGCAGGCCGAAGTGATGAGAGCAAAAGCCAATAAAATACTTGAAGATTGGGAGATAAAGCCCAATGACGCCGTAGTTAAGAAAAATCTGGAGATGATAGAGAAGAAGTTAGCCCCGTATAAAAATGTCAAAGAAACGGCAAAGTTCGACAAAGAAAAAGAAAAGAAAAAAGTTATAAAAGTAATGGTGAACCCGAATGGCGAGATCGTAGATAAGCCGGGAACCTTGACCCAGACAATAGAGATCGTTTTTGATACATGGGATAACCAGCTGGAACTTCCTCTGAAGAAAGTTCATATCAACCTTCGCCAGGCTGTTAAGTATTACAACAGGGCAAATACACCGTCCGCGAAAATCAAGTTTACAACTACGGTCATTGACAAGATCAAAGAGGAGGAAGCGGAGCAAAATTTTGAAGGAAAAACACAGATAGAACCCTTTGAAGATAATTTACCGGGAACTGTGATGAACTCGTCAGACACTATCGGAAAATGGGAAGAAGTCGTGCCTGTTAAATTATCTAAAAAAACAGGCGCACTTGAAGGCATTATCATGAACATTGATACGAAAGAGACAATAGACCTTTCCAGGGTAAGCCAGACATGGCTGGATGATCCGAATGAAATGGTATCTTATGTTAACCGCGTTGAAAATTATATTCAGCAGGCCAGTCCCTCTCCAGAAGAAGGCGAACTCCTTCAGGATATTATAAGACAGTTCAAAGCTCATTTACCCGAACGGATCGTTATTGTTAACGAAGGGAAGAAAGGTTTTTTCGGAACGGGAAAAGAGAATTTTATTATTATTGATGAGACGCTTTTGAATGATGATCCTGAAGCCCTCCTTCATGAGATCAGTGAATACTTAAAGCACAGTGATCCTGAGATCATAAGCCGCATGGAAAATCTTCTCGATCATTCTAAATCCAATAAATATGCAGGAGGCGTGTGGCTTGATGAAAAAATGGCAAAATATGAAGCTCAAGGGAGACTGGATTATTTTATTAAGAACAGGGAACATTACGTTATCCGCGCTTTTATACGCCAGGTATTTAAGGATAAGGACGTGGAGTTGACCCGGGCCATAAAAGAGTCATATTTAACCGATAACGGCACAATGTCTAATCTTAAGGGGATAGACTTAAAGTCCATGATAGGCGAGAAATTATTAAGTGCATTCACTGAATTAAATAACGGGAAGAGGCCTCAGATCATAAACGTATCCGGGCAATATGAGGATGTTGCAGCCGAACAGGAGAAAAAGATGAAGGATATTCCGGATGACGAGTATGTTATCGTGACCTTGTCTGATTCTATTCAAAGTTTCGAGTACTATGTCGATTATTACCGCATTGCGGTCGACAAAGCGGGCATTTTCAGGGACAGACATTTTAAGAAGCTTTGGGAAGAAAACGGCGATCTCGGGCGGGATTTTGAATTTGTCTTTAGTTTCCGGATATTTCAGAACTTAAGCGTTGAAATAGGCGATGTTGCCGTAGGCAAACATAAAAGCATGGATCTTGAAGATCTGAAGAGAGTTGATGAATTAAGAGGCAAGGGAATAGTGTCCGAGGCTTTCAGCATTCTCGCAAAGAGGCTCGAGGAAGATCTGGGAGGGAAAAATATAGTTACCAGGTCTTTAGAGGAAACAGAGAAAGAGGAAGAGGAATTTAAGATCATACCGCATCTTATGAGGAAGCATTTTGACGCGCAAAAAGTCGGTTACAATACATACATCGGGAAGATAAGAACCAGGATCGACCCCGAACTCCCGGCTTTAACGAGCCTGGAAGAGGAAGAAGGCGAGAGGGAACTTAAAGAATATCTTACGGATCTTGTAAGCGAAACGGCCCAGGGAAGCATGCAGGACCTTATGGACGGTGGAGAGGTAATATTTAACATTCCTCTGAATCCTGAAATGGCAGGTGTAACGGATGAAGTAAGATCAAAATTCTACAACAGGATATATGAAGCCCGCAGATTATCGAACGATCTGGTCCAGACCTTTAACCTCGGGAATATCATGATAAATTTCTTCGAAGAATCTGCTGAAGGGAGAAGCGAACTTTTAGCCAGAATGCAGAAGGCTATCGGCAAGTGGGGCGACATTACAATCGAGGATAAAAAAAGAAGGGTCATAACTTTCTCTTTTGAGAAGAGCGAAGAAATAGAGAGGGAATCATTTGTTGTTTATTTGGAAGGTGCTAAAAAAGGTGAAAAAACCGCAACACCTACGCCGATATCGGCTTGTGTCGCCGCGGGAATAAGAATAGTGAACCTGTTCGATCTCACCAGATCCGATAGAGAGGCGAAGCCTGATAAGGATCAGATCGAAGATGCCGTCAGAAAAGCGGCCAGAGGAATAGTTGCGTTATCGGGCTCGATAAATAAGCAATTATTGGATTCCCTGGTCGCCAGGATCCAAAAAGAAGGATTACTTGAACTGTCGGGAAAATTATTCGTGAAAATCAGACCTATAAATTGGGGCGAGGTAATTTTATATCATGAAGCTGAAGCGGAAGCGCTTAGATCACTGTAATATTGTTATGAAACTGATATCCATCGTGGTTATCCTATCTCTCAGTGTGCCCGATTCGGCCATGGCACTGGCTCCCGCGAACAGATTTAATCCGATCGAGGATGCGGAAGAAAGGCAGGCCTGGGATGAAGAAACGGTCAGGAGCGTTAAAGCAGGCGAAGTGCTCGGTAAATCCTTCAGGAACAGGGTCGCTTTCCGTGATATGAGTATTTTGATAGGGAAATACCTTCATTCGGGCATATCAAAATACACTCTCGTTCAGGAAATTAAAGAACATATAGACGCGGCAGAACTTGCTTTGAGCAAGACACACCGGGATCCGCTCCTGGCGGGGTTTGAGATCGATGAATTGGAATATCGTGAAGATGAGAATGCATTTTATCTGCCTTTATACCGACAAGGAAAAAAAGCGTTTTATTACAAGTATTATACGGAAAAGGACGAAAAGAACCCACCCCACATCACGATCCCCCTTGGTAACGGAGAGTACGTTTATGTTGATGTGGTAAAGATCCTTCCGGATGAAGAAAATGAAGTATCGATAAACAATAAGGAAATGTCATCGGAGGAAGAGCAAAACATGTACATAGAATTAATGCTCAGGTTGAGGAAAGAATACCCCTGGCGTCAGTGCGCGGAACTTTCGAGCATACTGAAAGGCGAGCTTGAAAAAATGGGGGTAAAAGCCACAGTGTACACTACCCCAGTATTTCTTGAACATTATAATATTGATCATGTCTGGGTTGTGACCGAGAAGGGATGGACACTGGATGCTTATCCGGAAGGTTCCAGGATGCCTAAGAAATTTGATCATTTATGGAAAGAGACCAAAGGAGTTATAGCATTAGGCCCCGACTCCATCGGAAAATACCCGTATAATTCCGAAAGAGTTGAGATGGAGGTTGGTGAAGAGATAATAGGATATTTTTCAAAACGCGGATCCGAGTCTGAAGGGTTCGGTTCGATGGAAAAACTTGCCGCTGAGAGATCAATAGAACCCACTCCGGGATCAGAGAAAAAACATGCTGTTCTTTTTAAAGATGCTGTTAAAATTAGCCAGGTAAGGGAAGAGGAGAAGATTTCATTTATCGCTCTTGGTACAAGCTGGATCAAAGGCTATAAGAAGGGCATATTCCTTCAATATGATGCCTTGAATCCCCTGATCAAGTCTGTCAGAAAATTTTGTGAAGATAATGGCATACGTTTTGTAGAAGGGGACGATGAAACGATAGTAGGGGCCGTAAAAGATATTAAAGAAAAAGACCCCGGCGCCAGGGGCGTGGTATTGGCCGGCGAAGGTGTTGTCAATATTCTTGAGGAATGTTTTGAAAATGCAGGCCTTGAGAACGATGACAGTGTTTTATTTGCCGGCGTTGACAATGGAAATCTCACCGTCGATAGTTATATAAGATTTTTAGAGATGTTAACGATTGCGTTAAGATTATCAGCACGCGATTCTGTAAATGAAAATATCATAAAAGTTCTCCAAGTAAGATATCCGCAATTGGGATTAGAGCTTGTGCATGGCAGACGCATTAAATTCATTCCCAAAGCCGAACCCCTGGACTATGAACTGTTCAAAGAGATCTGCGAAGTTCAAATCTGCGCTTAAATACCTATAATTATTAAACTTATATAAAATTAAGGTTTAAAAAAGCTGGAAATTATAGCTTTGTGTTTTTGTTATATTTCTGATACAATATAACAGATAACATAACAAAAAGCTAGATTTTAGTGGAAGGTAGCCTATCACTCTTCAAATTCATGGGGATTGAACTAAAAGAGGGTAGGCTACAGTTATATATAGGAAAGTTAAATATTTTAAAATATGTTTAATATCAATAATAATATAATAACTGAAAATAATACCAGACCTCTTATTATGGACTGGCAAAGCTCCAGAAATAAGAAGTGGATCAGGACCATAGCGTTAATAGTCATATTCTGCTTTACACATCAATCAATAGGATGGACCGAAAACGGAACCCCCGTATGGACAAGATCAGTTAACCTTCCGTCAAATATCGCCGCAAAAGAAGAAGTATTCACCTCAAAAGGAATTAACGGCGACAAGACTATTATCAATATACAGGATGCCCACGCTTCCTTAAGCGCCCAGGAATCTATTGTATCCGTACTGGATTCATTAGTGTCCAATTACGATCTGAAACTCATAGCTGTTGAAGGATCCGCGGGGCGCATCGACACGTCACTTTTAAGGACTTTTCCGGATAAAGAAATAAGAGAAAGGTCCGCATACCACCTTATGAAAAAAGGAAAGATGTCGGCTGGAGAATTTTTCTCGATAACTTCTGATAAGGAAGTTGCACTTTATGGCGTTGAAGAGAAAGATCTTTATAGGAAAAATGTCGATCAATTTCGCGGCATCTATGAAACGAATCAGGTTATCCAGAAGGATATACTGAATCTTATCAGCGTTTTAGATGTTTTAAAAGACAACATTTATTCGCAAGAATTAAAAGAGCTTGAGAATAATTCCGTTTTACATGAGAAGGGAAGCATAACCCTGAAGGAGAGATGGTCTTTTCTCGGCAAGCTGGCCCGTAGATCGGGAGTAAGTCACAAGGAGAAGAAAAACATATCAAAACTTGTTCAATGTCTTGAGCTGGAGGAAGAGATAGATTTTGAAAAGGCCAATAGCGAAAGATCCGCTCTTATAGATATCTTAAGTAAAGAATTGTCCAAGGAAGCGCTCGAAGAATTCGTTCTCAAGTCTCTTTCGTATAAGGAAGGCGGGATAACTCAGGGCGAATATCATTTATATCTCCGGAACTTGATGAAAGAGGCAGGGATCCCTTCCGTGACATATAAAGATCTGAACAAGTTTACAGACTATATTTTTCTCTATGAATCGATAGATATTATCAGTATTTTTGAAGAGATAAAAACCTTTGAAAATGAGATAAAAGACAAGTTATTCAAAAACCGCGACCAGAGGGATCTGGACGCATTTTCAAGATACATGGAAACGATCAGGGACCTTTTCGAGATAAGACTCGTTAACAGTGATTTCGGGTATATTGTTCAAAACAAAGATAAGTTTACCGCTTCAAATCTTTCAGAATTCATAAGAAATTCTTCCTCAAAGTACGGTGTCAGGGTAAAGTGCGATTTTGATCTGGCCAGGATATTCTCCGGCATACCTAAAGCTCTTGAATTTTACAGAACTGTAGAGGAGAGGAACTCCGCGATACTCGCGAATACCATCAAGGAAATGGACGAAAAAGGACAGAGTATAGCAGCCCTTATCACCGGAGGTTATCATACCAGGGGCTTGAAAGAACTTTTAAAGAGAGAAGAGACTTCTTATATCGTGATACTTCCTAAATTTGATGATTCGGAAGAGACAAAACGCCCTTACATAGCGATCCTTACCAATAAAAAGGAACCCTATCAGGAGCTTTTGGATTCCGGGAGATATTATCTTGCCACAAGCGCTTATTGCGAAGGGATAATAGATCTTTTCAAGAGTTCAGACTCTTTAGAGGGCGATATCCGGGAAAAATACTTTGAACTGGTGGATAATTACGGGGAAATATTCATTCATAATGTCGTTATGTGGGTTACGGGAGAGTCGGATCCTGATAAGGCGGCCGGGGTTTTCAGGAGGAAATTCAGGAGCAATCCCGAAAGGATACACAAGGAATGCGCGGATCTTATTGACAGCTGGTCGGGGAGTTACAAAAGTTTTTACGATGGATGCGAGGACAAGGAACTGTTGATCTCCCCTGAAGAGACTAAAAGGTTCCTGGAGTTTTTGGTCGAAGAGAAGCTCGGAGCTACACGTGAAAGCAAAGAAGAGCCGGTATTACTGCAGGGAGAGGAAAAAGATCTGCAGGATGAGTCTTATGTTGTCAGAAGCGTTATAGAGAGGATCACTAGTCTTGGCGGCGATATAAGTGATCTTGACAGGGCTTGCAGGATCTTAGGGGTGACCCCCACACCAGGCATACGGGAAGAGGTTTTAGGGCAGTTAGGAAAGATGGAAGGTGCAGAAGATGCTGAGGTGTCTCCTAAGGAAGAGATATCTGAACCCGAAGAAAAAACTTTGATTGCAGAAGAGGCCGGAACAGTCGAGGAAGATATAAGGAAAACTGAACCATCCAAAGAAAAGGGTTATGAGGAGCATGCTTTCACGGTCAGGTCGGCTGAGAAGGCGATCATAGTCAGCATTTTATTGTCTTTATTGAGCTTTGCCGGTGCGGTCAGTTTATTGATATTTAACTATACTTCTCTTTGTTATGTTGTTTTCTGCGGCCTTCTGTCGTTAGCAGGCGTTTATTTTATTTTTGCCGCTATAAGATATTTTATCATCAAAGAGGATGTTGAGGAAAGATTAACGAGGCGCCTTGTAACGCTTGGCCTTAGCGAGGAAGAGGCCAGCAAAGTCGTCAAACATATCGCTATAACACATTCCTCGATAGATTACTATGATCATGTGGGGCCGCAATACGGAAAGTTAAAGGAAGAACAGATCCTCCCCAGTAAAAAGATAAGGGATGAATTTTTGCCTAAGGATAAGGAAGAGAGAAATAAATACATTGCAATATTTAAAGAAGCGGCACTGATTTCGTTCAAGAATATGCACCCGGACAGTGTTAAAAATTATAACAGAGTTCTTTTAATCAAGCATGAGTCTTTCAGTCATATCAGAGGCTTATTAGCTATCACGCCTATCAGCCTGCATAATGCCGCAATATTCGGAAATGCCCTGACATTTTTATCATTTATCGGAATCTGGATCTATCTTTTCGTAAAGGATAATATCAGCATGCCGCTGGCCGGCGGTGTTATTATCGCGGTCTTGACCTTGGACATTTTCACGCAGCTGCTGATTTTTATAAAAACTTTCATAGGCCTGCAAAGTAAATTTGTAGAAGCCAATACGGGATTGAAGGTGTTTTCCGTATCAACGATCCTATTTCTGATCTCATTTCTGGTATTGATCTCCATCAATCCCGCGCTTTTCTCATGGGGCGTTCTTTTGTGGGCGGTGATAACCGATCTTCTTTTGGCCGGGTTTTTGGCGTTATATCTGACTAAGAGCGAAGAATGGCACGCAGTAGTTATACCCGTTTTGACATTACTGATCGGGGCGGGGTGCATATATCACTTTAAAATAAAAGAGGCCTTTCTCAGCACATCCGAACTTGCGGCAAAAGCTGCTTTCACAAGGGAGCCAGACGTGAAGGAAGAAACGGTATTCCAGATATTGGCGCACAAGGATAGGGAAGAAGTGATCCCGGAGATGGTAAAGAACCTTAACAGCAATAACAGAAAACTCGACAATTTTTCCGTGCAAATGCTTGATGTATTAAAATGGGAACCCGAAAGCCTGAGGGAAGAGGTCGAATATCATGTTGCCAGAAGGGATGAAAAGAGATTCCAGCCGCTTAAGGATGGGATGATCGGTCTTCTTATAGATATCGTTAAAAGAGAGGACGCCGACAGCGGAGCGCGTTTATTCAGCGCCATGCTGTTGGCAAGAGAATGTGACAAGAGGGTCATAGAACCCGTTCTTGATATGTGGCATAAGATAGGGATCATCTCTTCTTCCGGGTTAAAGGAGGAATATTCTCTTGAAGCTGATCTTAAGATGCTTATTGAGAACCATGGGAGTATAATTTATCCCCATCTCAAAAGATTCATTGTTGATGAAGAATGGAAGAAGCGTGATCCCGAGAAAAGCGTAATAGATTCCAATTGGCTGAGAAGACAGGTTATTGCAAGAGTTCTTGCGGAGATAAACGATCCCGGAACGGTTGATCTCCTCGCCATCATCCTTGAGGATAATATCGATGAGAACCGGAACATTGCGGTAGAGACTTTGATCAGAATAGGAAAGCCCGCCATTTCCGCCCTTAAAAATATTCTGGAAAGTTCAAAATTTTCAAAAGCCCGCGAATCTGCGGCAATGATCTTGAAAACAATAGGAGGGGAAGAAGCCAAGGCCATTTTACTCCAGGCAAGATCGGATGGATCACCCAGGGTGAGGAAGGCTGTCGCCGATGCTTTAAATGCTTTAGGATGGGCGCCCGGCGAAGAGCAGGAAAAGATCGACCATTTTATTGACAATGAGTATTGGGATAAGATAGCCGAGATAGGCGCTCCGGCGATATACCTGCTCGAGAGGAGACTGGATTCCGATGACATCCAGTATCGCCGCAGGATAATTTACGCGCTCGGGAATATAAAAGATCCGCGCGCGGCTGAGATCATTCTGCCGCTATTGTATGATGATAAATCGGATATCAGGATATCGGCAGCGGATGCTTTGGGGGCATCAGGCGATAAACGCGCAGTTGAGCCTTTGATGGAACTATTGGGGCATAGCTATTCGCCCGTACGCGGATCCGCGGCCAGAGCTCTTGGAAAAATACGGGACATTCGCGCAATAAAAACTCTTATAAAATCTTTGGAGACTGAGGATAAATCGGATGCAAAAATAGAAATGATCTCAGCCTTAAAAAAATTCAAGGATAAAAGTGCGAAGGATATACTTATCAAAGTATTGTATGATGATGAGGAAGGCGTGAAAGAATCCGCCAAGAAAGCTTTAAGAGCGATCTTGGATATGGAAGGGATGCTGGATGAATTGGATCAGGCATACGAAGGAAATGACAGAGAAAAGATCTCTACACTTGAGAAACTGCTTACAGAAGTTGATAAACCCGCCCTCATCCAATGGAAACAGGACCGCATGAAAAAACAGGCGCCCACTTTCAAGAAATACCTCACAATAGGCGGTATAGCTACGCTCGCGCTGGCCGTTCTTAGTGTAATTTTCCTCGTGGTAAGAAAGCTCTTTAAAGTGAAAAAAGTTTCCGGGGAAAAAGATGACTCCACGCATGCATTTACCGCCTTAAGCGGTTTTATTGGCTCGGGCATAACGGCACTCTTGTCCGGCGGAACATTCATGGGCGCTGTTTTTGCGTTCGGCGCGGGAAGCATGGCGCTGAATATTATCGGATCCTTTGCGGTAATTGTCGGTTTTTATTTAGGTATTGCCGCTATGAGATATTTTTTCCTGGGGAGGGCTACTTATACCGCCATGCGCGATGAAAAGCTGCCCTTCAAAAGATCTCTTACCGAACCCATAGCCAGATCTGACGAAACCCAACACAAAGCATTTGATCACCTGAAAGATAAATATAAGGAACTTATCAAGAAACACGAATGGCATGAAAATCATTTTATAGGCATGCTGGGGATACTATTATTTCCGAGCATAACTGTTAGCGAAACCGCCTGGACCTGGGACAGACGGATCAACATTGTTAGATTAAAATGGGTAAGTATTATTTTAAGTTATATTTCTCTTGCAGCGATCGGTATTTACGCAATACCCATAGCGGACTTGGTCGTATTGCCCGGCGCCGCAGCCGTTATTTCCGCGGTTCTTGCTGTTAATCTTTTCATGCAGCTTGTTATTATACTGAAATCTTATGTTGAATATGGTCTTTTTGAACCACCGGTTCTGGTGTTTCCTGCCTTAGCTGCCGCAAGTATGCTGATCTTGAATTTAGTAAATCCACTTTTTCTTTTTCCGGCTACATTTTGGGCAATTTTCACTGCGAGCATTGGAGCCACGGCGTTTGTTAGCGATAGTTTACGTGACCGGTTTACAATCGCATTTGCAGTTTTATTATTTGTATTATCTTTTGCGGTTTTACCTTATAAGGTCTGGTGCGCGGGCAAAGAAACGGATGCTGTTATTAAGGTAGGCATAGAGCATTTTAGCAGAAAGAAAAAATTAGATCCATTCGCCTACCAGATATCGGCCAACAGGAAAAGGGAAGAGATCATACCTAAAATAGTCGAGTTACTTCATAATGATAAATATTCCAGGGAATTCGCTGTCCGCATGCTTGAAGAACTTAAGTGGGAACCGCAGAATATAGAAGAAAAAGTTCTGTACCTGGCGACAAAAGAAAGGTTTGATGAAATAAAACTTCTGGGCCGGCCTGCTATAGACATTATCGTCAAGGGTTTAACGGACAAATCCTCAGTTAGTCGGAAGTTTTCCGCTGATATCCTTAAAAAAATAGAGTGGGAGCCGAAAACGCAGAAAGAAAAACTGTCTTATCACATTGCCGATAAAAATTGGGATGTTTTGGCCGAAAGGGGCGATATCGCCATAGAACAGCTGAGAACATGCCTGGAAGATGAGGATAGAGAGGTGCGCAAGGGGGCGGCAAAAGTTTTGGATAAGTTAAGCTGGCAGGCTGAAACGCAGGCAGAAAAAATAACTTATTCTATAGCTAAAGAGGATCAGGAAATGCTTATCGAAATAGGTGCTCCGGCAGCCGATGATCTTATCAAGATGCTCAAAGACAAAGATCCGAATGCACGTATATTTGCGATCAAAGTTTTGGAGCAGATAGATGATGAAAGAGTTGAAAGGCTTCTTACCGTCAGGGCATTGGAAGATGAAGACGAGAATGTCAGTACAGCCGCAGGCGATACATTAAAAGATATGATCGATGTTGCAGAACTATTACAGAGATTGGATTGGGCTTACGAAAAAGATAATAGGGCGAAAATAAAAGAAATAGAAGACGTGCTTTTAAGGACCGATAATAAAGAGGCTCTCGTCAAGTGGAAGCAGGACCGCATGAAAAAACAGGCGCTCGCTTTCAAGAAATACCTTATCGTAGGCGGTATAGCTACGCTTGCCTTGGTCGTCCTGAGCGGGCTATTTCTTGCGGTTAAGAAGCTATTTAAGGTGAAAAGATCCGGCAGTACTCCCAAACTTCCGCTTATCATTTTATTTGTACTGCTTTCACTCTTTTCGGCCAGAGGGATAAAGGCCCAGGAAGTTCCGGCCCCAACACCCCTCCCAACGCCTCAAGAAGAGATCAAAACAGAAAAGATCCCCGATGTCGACGCTTTAATAGAAAAGTTAAAAGATAATGATATGGATATTCGGGCATCTGCCATAAAGAAGTTGGGAGAGATGAAGGAGGTAAAAGCGGTAGATCCTCTTATAGAGATCGTAAAGAAAAAATGCTCAAGAAAAATATATATTGAAAAAGGCTTGGTAGAGTCATTAACAGTGGAAATGCCTGACGGCACTAAAATAATATGCCTGCCTGATGATGTTGCTTGCCGGGTACAGGCGGCTAAAGCTCTGGGAAATATCTGCGATAAAAGAGCGGTAGATGCCCTTATCGAAGCTTTAAAGGATGAACTTTCAGGCGAACCGAGAAGTTCCATAATAACGGATTTGACCTTAGCCGAAGCCCATATAGGTGAGGCTTTGGCAAAAATAGGGGAACCGGCGATCGAACCCTTGAAGAAAGCTTTATCCGAAGCTGACCACCATACCAAACGGGAGAGAATAGCCAATATTTTGCGCAAGATCGAAAGCGCTAAAGCAGCCGAGGCTTTATTAGAGAGCTATAAAAAAGAAAAAGAAGACCCCAAATGGGTGTATGTAAACGTTTACAACGGTTTAATAGATATAGGCAGACCCGCGGTAGAAGTCCTTATAAAAGCATCGAAAGATGAGGATATTTGGATTCGCCGCCTTGCGTTAGACGTATTAGGAGAGATAGAAATAGGAACCAAAGAAGCTAGCGAAGAGGCGGTAGATGCGCTTATAAATGCTTTAAAAAGCGGAAAGAATCATAGTTTGGATATGGGGCCGGCGTTTATCAACATGAGCAAGAAGAACACTTATGTGGTAGATGCTCTCATAGAAGCGCTGAAAGATGAAGATTATTCCGTGCGTATCGATGCGGCATCAGCTCTCAGCAGGATATGCGACCAGAAAGCTGCAAGCCCTCTTTTAGATGCTTTTCTGAAAGAAAAGGATGAAATAGCGCGTCAGGCGATTGCGTCTGCTCTTACTGAAATAAAAGACCCGAACGCAATAGAAGCATTAAAGAAGGCGCTGGAAGATGAAAGCAGCCGCGTTCGTGCGGTAGCGGCGTGGGCTCTTGAAAGAGTTGATGTAATGACCCCTGAACTTAAGATAATAAGGTATGCCAAGGATCTGGAGGATGAAAGCGTTGAAGTCCGCGTAAAAGCGGCAAAAGCTCTCAGCATGATGCATGGTCAAAAATCGAAAACAGCTCTTATAAAAGCCCTTTGCGACGAGGAAGAAGATGTCCGCAAGCTTGCAGAAAAAGCGGCTGAAATGCTGGAGACAAAGCTTATTCTTGAAGAATTGGAAAAGGCCTATGACCGGGATGAAGATAGAGAGAAGATCATTGCGATAGAGAAATTTATCATCAAGACCAATAAGCCTGCCCTAAACGAATGGAAACGAAACCGGATGAAACAACGGACTTCGCCCTTTAAAAAATACCTTGTCTGGATCGGGATCGGCACTTTGATCCTGGTATTTCTTGGCGGGATAGCCATCGCCGTTAAAAAGGTCTTTAAGTTCAAAAGATCAGGTAAAACACCAAAACTGCCGCTTATCATTTTATTCGTATTGCTTTCGGTGTTTTCAGCTAAAGGGGTAAGGGCCCAGGAAGCCCCCGTTCCGGCGCCTCAGGAGCAGGAGGAGGTAGAAAATGAGAAAGAGGTGGATCGGCTGATAAAAGACCTTGGAGATAAAGATGAATCTATCCGTAATAGAGCCGCTAAAGCGCTTGGAGAGATAGGGGGCCCTAAGGCGATAGAGGCCCTTATAAAAAATATGGCAGTAACGCATGACTTGCATGGCATTAAAATAGTAGATCCCAGAGCCTGCATGGATGCTCTTGTTAAAATAGGCGAACCGGCGGTGAAACCGCTTATAAAAAGCCTTGAAGATAAGGATGGGACCATACGAGCATGTGCCGCAGCCGCGCTTGATAGATTGGGCGTTTTGACGCTGGAACACAAGATCACCAAATGGTCTGCCGACCTAAAAGATATTGATAAGAAAATTACTGTTTCAGAGATAAGAGAGTTTGATGAGATAAAAGATCCGGATGTAAGGGTAGATCTCCTCATAGCGGCTTTAATACGCGGAGATGGTCGCGAACAGGCGGAACAGTCGCTGAAAGAGATCAATGTAATGACGCCTGATATTTTGATAAAAAAGTTAAGCCATTACCTGGACAGCGGAAATGATATTTTCCGCAGAGGCGCCGCTAAAGAACTTATCAAGATAGAGGATCCGAAGGTTATTGACATTCTTGTTAAAATGATGGGCTCTAAAGATGAAGTCGTTCACGATCTAGCTGTCGAAAAGCTGATAGAGATAGAATGGCAGCCTAAGGGCCCGGAAGAAGAGGTCCTTTATATCGATTCTTTAGCTGAAGAATTAAAAGGTTATTGTACTCCTGAAGAACAGCAGCTTATTTTCACGGCTTTGCTTAAAATAGGCAGTAAAAAGGCGGTAAAGGCGATCATAGAAGCTTGCGGGAATGAAAAACAAGAAAGGTCTTTATATGCAATTAGAGTGCTGGTAGCGATAGGCCCTCCCGCAGTCGATCCTCTTATAGAAGCTTTAGAATCGAAGAGCGAACGTATCCGTAAGATGGCTGCCAAGGCATTGGAGATCATAGGCGATAAACGCGCTGCGCCGGGTCTGATCAAAATGGCAAAGAAGGCGAAGGATGAGGAAGCTTATTGGGAAAGTATAGATGCGATCAAAGCTTTGGGCGGGATCGGGGATGCAAGCGCTGTGGATTTTCTCACTTCTGTTGTGGAAAACAAGAAATTAGGACAAATTATGCGCACTGAAGCTGCCGAGGCATTGGGTAAGATCGGTGATCCTAAGGCTGTAGATGCTTTATTGAAGGCGAAGAACAGTAAGCATTATTCCCTAAGAATTGCAGCGATACTGGCTTTAGGCGAGATAGGAGATCCGAGGCCGGTAGAGGCGCTGATAAAGGAAGTCGGGAACACAAGCATGCAAAACCATTCATACGAAGCGATAGTAGCCCTTGGAAATATAGGCGACCCAAGGGCCGTAGAGCCTCTTTCAAAAATTTTAGACCCGGAAGTTTATCGTAGTTCTTATCAAAAAAAGGCTGCGTTCATATCCTTAATGCAGATCGGCCGGCCCGCGGCTGAAATACTTGTTCCTGACTGGAAAAAGAGGTACGAATCTTTTCTGTATAACTTGCCCAGAGAGTTCAAAGAAGAATTGGAGATGAAAAGGATAAAAGAGCTGGCGCTGAAGTTTTTAACGGGATCATTAAAAAATGAAAAGACAATAATGCGCAAAAACGCGGCAGAAGGTTTGGATGATCTGGAATGGAAGCCCGCGACACAGGAAGAAAAAATAATATATTGCATCGCAAAAGAGGACTGGAAAGCTCTATCAGAAACCGGAGAAGCAGCCATCCCGCTTTTGGAGGAAGCTTTGAGGTATGAAGATCCGAGCATAAGCTCATCCATCGCGGAGATCCTGAAAAAGATGGAGTGGAAGCCGGAAGTACAGGAAGAGGAAATATATTATTTTATCGCGAAAACCGATGCTGATGCGCTTGCAAAAATAGGCGAACCCGCCGTTGAGGCGCTTGCAGAGCTTTTAGAGAGCGATTATGTGAGTGCGCAGAATTTTGCGAAAAGGCTTTTAAAGCAGTTCGGTACAAAAGTATTATTAGAGCAATTAGAACAGGCTTACGCTGAAGGGGACAGGGAAAAAATCAACATGCTTGAGAGAAGGATCAATTTATATGATGAGGAAGCTCTTATTAAATGGAAGCGGGAGCGATTGGAGAAAGGCGCTCCTCCCTTCTGGAAATACCTTGCGGTAGCCGCAGGCATGTTCGTTTTTGTTTTATTAGGCGGAATGATCCTTGCCGTCGGAAAGGTTCTAAAGGCCAAAAAAGCCGAAAAAGATAATTCTACCCACGCTTTCAGGGCTTTAAGCGGGTTTATTGCAGGCGGCGTAACTGCTTTGTTGGCCGGGGGAGTATTTAGAGCAGCGATCCTTACCTTTGGCATAGGAGGCCTGACATTTAATATTATCGGGGGGCTTGTTTTATCTATAGGAATTTATTCAGCCATAGCTGCAGTAAGGTATTTTTTCTTAAGTAAAGCTACTTATAATGCCATGCGCAAAGAAGGACTTTCTTTTAAAGACGCTCTTATTAAGCCCATAGCACAGTCTAACAGTAAGACTGGCGCTCTTATCGTTCATAAAAAAGCGCATGATCTTCTCCCTGACAAATATAAAAAAGCAATTATTATGCATGAATCCTATAAAAGCCATTTTATAGGCATGCTCGCGATGCCGTTTTCACTCATTCATGATCTGTTAAACCAGCGTGTTGTAAGTGCGATCACCATGATCAATTTATATGCGATGGTGATTTATGAATTTATCGTATGGAACACAGTATCACAGCTCGGTTTGACGATCATTACCGCTGCATTAGCTATGAATATAGGGCTGCAAATTCTTGTCGGTATAAAGATGCTTATCGATAGAAATAAGAGCGGCCCTGATTTTGTGTCGTTGGTCTGGATAGCGATAAATTGCGGATTTATTCTTTTAAATTGCATAAATCCGGCGCTTTTATCTCCGGCAGTATTATTAATATTCGTTATGGTCGCCGCACTTTCAGTTACTGCGGACATAGAGAAAAAGGCGGATCGAATAGATGCGCCGGTAGCTTTTTTTATTATGATGATCGGCTTTTTTGTAGTTTTTCTACTTGGTTACGGCAAGTTGAATATGGCCTTCATGGATACCCCGGAGATGCTGGACCATGCTGTTCATATTACTGATGATCAGAGCTCTCAAAATAAGAATTTTTACACTGTAAGAAGATGGGTGAGAAAATACTGGGCTGCTGAGATTCTTGCTAATAGAAAAGAAGAGGAAGTTGTTCCGGAATTATTAAAGGAGATGAAAGGTGCGGATCAGCATGCAAGAGATATAATCTTTAAGGTCATTAAGAAAATAGACTGGGAACCCGGAACTGTTGAGGAAAAAATCTCATATTATACCGCTAAGGGAGATATTGAAAAACTGGTCTCTTTAAGAGAACCGGCCATAGGGGCTTTGTTGGATATATTGGAGGATGGAACCATAGAGAATAAAGCCGCAGCCGAAGAGGCGCTTGGCAGGATCAAAGTTCCTAAAACGGTGAAGGTAAAAGCTGAAAAGGATGAGCCCACTGAAAAGGATCCCGAACTTGCCGAAACTACCATCTCTGGAATTTGTCCTCCGGCTAAATCATTCTCGACGTTAATACAGGACTTAAAAAGTTATAAAGCAGGGACACGTTTGGATGCGGCTAAAGCTTTGGGGGATTTGGGGAATAGAGATGCCGTGCCCTATCTTATTGAGATGTTGCACTGGAAGATACCATATGAAAATGATCATTTAACGCCGGATTGGTCTCCGACTAAAGCTGACGTAAGAAAGAAAGCTTTAGAGGTCCGCTCAGCTGTAGTGGAAGCTTTGGGGAAACTCAAAGATCCGAGGGCTGTTGATCATATTTTAAGTATAGCGACAGAACGCAGTTCATCGCACGGCTATATCCTGACAGAAACGGCAGTTATTGCCCTGGGGAAAATAGGCTCGCCGAAAGCCGCAAAAAGTATTATAGAGACTTTGGCTGATTGGAGTTATAAAGATATATCAATCGAGGCTTTAGTCAATATAGGCAAGCCGGCAGTTCCTGATCTATTGGAAGGAATTAAGACTAAGGGCGAGCGCAGCAGCTATACTCGTGCTCGTGATTACAGTAAAAATATCCGTGCATTTTGCGCTGAAGCTTTAGGAAGAATACAGGATGAAAGGGCCTTAAAGCCTCTTATAAAGGCTTTAAGGGATGGAGACAGACTTGTTCGAGAACATGCCGCTATTGGATTGGGATATTTAAAAGATAGCAAAGCTTTGCAGCCCCTCCTCAATGCCTTAAAAGACAAGGAAAGTGATGTCCGTTCCGCTGCGGCGATAGCTTTGGGAAGAATAGAGGATGAGCGCGCTTTCAATGCCTTGATAAAAGCTTATAAAACGGAGAATAAAGGATACGGCGAGGAAGAATCTCTTGTCAGGGCGATAGGACATTTTAATAATTTTCTGGCAATAAATATTTTAGCGAGTCATGCGGAAGAAGGGACTTCTGATCTCAATAAGTTCATTTCAGAAAGATTAGTCGAAATAGGCGAGCCGGCTGTTAAGTTCTTGATAAGACGTATAAATTATGACGAAGCCAGAAATATATTAATCAAGATCGGTGATCCCGCGATAAAGCCCATTCTGGAAATCTTTAGAAATGGCGATCGCCAACAGCGCATTAGTGCATATACGGCTCTTAAGAGGATGGATAATCTTCCCAAAGGGCCGTTCATCGAAAAGCTCGGACATAAGGATCTTCTAATGCGTGAACAATCCATTGAGATATTGACCAAATTAGGATGGGAACCCGGCACTCAGGAAGAAAAGATCTATTATTATATTGCCAATAAGGATTATGACGCAGTGTCAAAAATAGGCGAACCCGCAGTGGATGTCCTTATTGAAGCTTTGGAATATGAAGATGTAGGGTCGAGAGAGAACGCTGCCAGGATTTTAGGAGAACTCGGCAGTAAAAGGGCCGTTTTACCTCTTGCCAATATTTTGGAAGATAAAGATCTTAGAAATGATGTTTCCGCAGCCTTGAGAAAGATCGTAAAGACATCTGAAGCTTTAGAGGAGTTGGAGGAAGCTTATAAAGTGGGAGACAGGGAAAGAATAGATGCTCTTGAGAAGATCCTGACGGAGATCGATAAACCTGCTCTAGTTACATGGAAGCAGGAGAGGATGAAGAAACAAGTCCCAGCTTTTAAGAAATACCTCACCCTGGGCGGTATCAGCTTGCTTGTCCTGACTCTCTTAGGCGGAGTTATTGCTGCGATAAGAAAAGTCTCAAAAGTCAAAAAAACCAAAGCCGAAAAAGATGACTCCGGTCACGCTTTTAGGGCTTTAAGCGGAGTGGCAGCTTCGGGTATAGCTCTGCTGTTTACAGGAGGGGCTTTTGTAGGTGTTTTTTATGCATGGAGCGCCGGGGGATTGGTGCTTAATATCGCAGGAGGGGCTGCTTTATCTTTCGGCATTTACCTGGCCGTAGTTTCAGCGAGGTATTTTTTCTTGGGTAGAGCCACTTATATTGCCATGCGCGATGAAAAACTATCCTTTAAAGACGCTCTCACTATACCCATAGCAACAGCTAACATATCCCGCCATCGCCACAAAGCATATGAAGGTCTTTCATATAAAAATAAAAAATTGATCGACCTGCACGAGTCTTACAAAAGCCATTTTATAGGCATGCTCGCTTTAATGTTTTCGTTCATTCCGGGCCTGGTAAGCTCCAAGGCAATTAACAGGCTTACAATGATATCCATTCTTTCTATGACGGTTTATAAATTGTGCGTTTGGAATGCGGCTTCAGCGTTTGCTTCCGGCATAATAACGAATCTTTTGGTGGTGCATCTGGCTTGGCAGGTTTTAATTTTCATGAGAGTTATATTTGAGAAGTTTTTCGGGACAAGTTGGGGGTACTTGCACGAAGGCTCCGAGAGCTTTATATCGCTTTCCATGATACTTGTAAACGGCGCTTTTCTTTATTTAGGTCTCCTGAACCCCGCGCTTTTATCCCCTGTTGTTCTATTTTTCGCTCTTGCCGTTCTTATGTATGCAAATGACGATCATCAGTACAGAAGCAGCGTTATAGAATTTTCCTTTTTGCCGATCGTTCTTTTCTTGGTACTTGGCGTATCTTTATTTACCAAGGTAAAAATGGCTTCCATGGATACCGTTGAAGTGATGAAAACAGCGGTGCAAGTCAAAGACGTCAGGAATCCGCGCAATATGCGTTACATGATGAGAAGATACTGGGCCGCAGAGGTTTTAGCGAACAGAAAAAAGGAAGAAGTGATACCGCAGCTTGTCAGTGAACTGAACAATGAAAATATGGATATAAGAGAGATCGCCGCTGAAGCACTTTATAAATTGAACTGGGAGCCCAAAAACGCCGAAGAGGAATTTCTGTATCATGTTGCCGGGAGAGATATTGAAAAATTATCCTCTTTAGGCAAGGCCGCCACCAAGCCCCTGTTGGACATTTTAAAAGAGGGGAATAGGGATGAAAAGATCGCCGCCGCAAAAGCTATCGGCAGAATTAAAGACCCCGAGACGGGCCCGGGACTCCTGGATGCTTTAAAAACCGCATCAAGCAAATATTACGGAGATCCGAAACTGGAAATAGTTTTGATCGAGGCTATAGGAAATATAAGATTCGGTAAAGCCGTACCGCTATTATTAAATGAGCTTAAAGAGGGAAATACTGCGGCAAGGAAGGCTCTTGTTAAAATAGGCGAACCCGCTGTAGAGCCTTTGGTGAAGATGCTCGAACATGAGAAAACAGTGTTTAAGCGGGAAAAGTATGAGGGAATATTAATAGAAATAGGCAAGCCGTCAGCAGCTGTTGAAAGACTTCTGGAAGGTGGATCTTTCCATAACCGTGAGTCAGCCGCGAAGATACTTTTCAAGATAGGGCTTTACACTAAAGAGCTCAGGATAAAACGCTGCAAAGCAGACCTTAAGGATGAAAACTGCAGCGATATCGCCAAGGCTAAAGCGGAGGAAGCGCTTCGTAAGCTTGGTGAAGTTCCGGAAGAAGGAAAGACATATAAAGATATATGGGATTCGGAAGAAGCTCGAAAAGAAAAGATCGGTAAGTTGATCAAAGATTTTGAAAGCAACGATGAGAAAAAGCAGTCCGCTGCTGTAAGAGAGCTGGTAAGAATAGGAAAACCCGCCGTTCTTGACCTGATCGAAGCTTTGCAGGAAAATTTTGCTCCTGTGGAACAGTCCGCGGCTAAAGCTCTTGCGGAAATAAAAGACCCCAGAGCTATCCAGCCTTTATTTGATAAGATGGAGAATGACGATTTTGACGAGACGAGAATGGTTGCGGCCGAAGCGCTCAAACAGATGGGCTGGGAACCTAAGACCGATCATGAAAAAGCCGTTTATTATATCGCGATCCAGGCCTGGGATAAATTAGTTGAAATAGGCCCGGCCGCTGTTCCAAAAATTATTCCGCGGCTTAAGGATGATTCACCGCGCGTAAGGATCAATATTATTAACACGTTAGGAAGGATCAAAGATCCGAGCGTCATTACGCGTCTTATCCAGTCATTAAGGGATGAACCTATAAATGAAAATGTTCAGTGGAATAAGGAGCATTACGCAGAGGTGTTGGGAGCGCTAAAAAGAGCATTAAAAGCTTTTGGTGAAGAGATAGTTCCTCATCTTAAGAGGGAACTTAAAGAAGGCAATGGGAAAAGCAAAAAATGGTCTATAGATATCCTTGAAGATGCGGGAGCCTTAAGTAAAACCGATCTTTTAGAGGCTTTAAAGGATGAACATTATTCCGTTCGGGAGTTTGCGGTACTGGCTTTAGGTCGGAGAAATGACCCCTCAGTTATCGATAGACTGATAGAGGTTTTTAATGCCGAAAAATTTGAGGTCAAGAAATTTTCAAAAAGCGGAGGTTTTGCTGTCAGGGAAGCGGTTGTCGTTGCTTTAAGCGATATCGGCGGGGAAAAGGCGGCCGGGTTTCTTATAAAGGCTTTAAAGGATAAAGACTGGGATGTACGCGAAAAGGCCGCAACGGGACTTGGAAAGCTGGAAGAAAAGAGAGCGGTCAGGCCTCTTATAACAGCTTTAAAGGATAGTAATGTTGATGTAAGGAAACAGGCAGCATGGGCATTGGGTCAAATAGGCGGTAAAGAGGCGATCAATGCGCTTCTTGGTGCTTTAGAGGATGATGCTAAAGATGTTCGCGAGGCGGCAAAAGACGCTTTAAGAAAAATAGTGATCGCGGGAGAGAAGCTCAAAGAGCTCGAAGAAGCTTATAAGAAAGAAGACAGAGAAAAAATAACGGAGATCGAGGACATATTAAGTATCGTCAATAAAGACGCGCTTGAAGAGTGGAAACAAGATCGGATGAAAAAGGAATTTCCGAAGTTCGGTAAGTATTTAACTGTCGGCGGTATTATAGTTTTTCTTTTTGCCCTGATAAGCGCATTCGGGATCGCTGTATGGAAGACGATCAAAAAGCGCAAGAACCTTCTTCTAAGCATACTTCTTGCCGTTACATGCGCCGGAGCTTTTTATTATTTGAACGAAGCTTTTCAATTTGCTGATGAGGGCGGGATCTTTTCTTTGGCCGGTGCTCCTTTCTTTCCTGTCGGCGGGATCATAACGGAAGGCGGAATTGATCCGATCCTTGCTAAAGAAATGACAAAGTTCCATAAGCTGATGGTGAAGTCCGCTAAGAAAAAGATAATAGGGCAGGACCTTCGCGCTCCTTACGAGTTTACCAGAAGGGACAGAAGAAGATGGGCGAATTTCATTAATAAATACAGAAGTGAGATGGGGATAACGAAGGCCTTCATTAAAGGGGCAAGGTATGTTTACGGCGACAGGATGCGCACTCCCGACGATGAAGAAAAATTCATAAAGATCTTTAAGTCTTTGGATCTTAAGGCTATTGCCGATGCTGACCCGGTGGATGTTGATCTTGAAGACCTTCTTAAGACGGGGAATATAGAATATTTTACCGAACTTATAGGAAGCAACCCTGCGGCTTTATATTCTTTCTGCGTGAGGTCAGACGATGATGTCGTTAAAGAAATAACGGATATGATTTCAAGCGAGGATATAGATGCCCAGAAAAAAGGCATCTTAAGCTGGGCGTTCCTGCCGGACGATGTTGCGGAATACCTTGTTGCTTATGGGTTACATTTTGATGACCACAGGCTGATCGAAGCCGCGGTCCGGGTAGCGGGAAGAAAAAAAATCTCTAATTTCAACTCTCAAATACTGAAGTTCTCCAGGAACGGAGATATGGAGCTGGCCGCATCATCTTTAGAGACTTTAGCGGAAACAGGTGACGCCGAGATCGCCAGTGAAGTATTTAAGGATCTCATGACATCCGGTGATCAGCTTTTTAAGATATTCAAAACAAGAGCCAGGGTAGTGGCGCTTCTGGGTCACGACAAGGATGAATACATCGAAAAGTTCCTGAGATCCCTTGAGAATTCTTTAGGCGCTAATTTCCCTCAGGAAGCAAGGGATGTTCTGGTGGACGCGATCGTGGAATTGGGCGGCAGAAAGATAGCGGAAAATAGCTTAATTGCCATACAGCATGCTGCAGCCGGCAGTGTCAGGTCTGATGTTAATAAAGTTCTTTTAAGACTAAAGCAGTCACAAGGGATGGGGAAGAACGATCATTTGCATTTTGCCGATCAAGAGGTTGTTGAGCTGGGGAAAAAGCTAAAAGGGATCTCCAGAAGCATTTCATCAGGTTTCAGAAGAGCTTTAATTGAGAACTCAGCGCGTTATCAGGATTTTTCCGAGAATCCCGAGATCTTCTACAGGAACGGAAGATCATTACAGTTCATCGATACCAAACTGCCCATAAACGGGAGAGATGAAGATAAAGGCTTTGTCCCGGATGAATCCACGACCCGTATCGTACCTATATTAAGAACGGTGCAGGACCTTGAGAAGATAGCCCAGGCGGCAGAGATGGAAGATCCTCTGCTTCTTGTGGGCGAAACGGGTGTAGGGAAAACAACACTTATAAGATACCTGGCAAGGCTCAGCAACAATAACGTCCGAAGGTTCAACCTGAACGGCCAGACCGATAAATTCGAATTTATCGGCGGCTATAAACCCGAACAATATACCTTATCCAGGGATCAGGCTTACAACGTTGTTGAGGGCCTGTTGAAAAAGGAAACGGGTCACTCAAAAGAAGAGATCGTAAGAGCTGTCAGGATCATAAGCGGTCAGGATAAAACTTGCGAACAGGCCAAAGATATCCTGCGCCAGGCTTTTGAGAACAAAAATAGCGAAACGATTTCAGCTATCGCCGAAGCTGTGATGAACAAGTCATTTGAATTTAAGTGGCATTACGGCGTGTTGATAGAGGCCATGAGGAGAGGTCATTGGCTGATATTGGATGAGATAAACCTGGCCGAACCCGAGATCGTTGAAAGGATCAGGTATCTTTTGGACGCGCATTCCCATCTGAAACTAAGTGAATACAACAATGAGAACTGGATCGATTCACGTGATTATGATGAGATGGTCGCAAAATACATCAAAAAGCATGAAAGGTCCGGGAAAGACAAAGAAACGCTTACGAAAGAAATTGTTGAAGATCTCACCAGGCAAGGCATCCACAGGATCCATCCCAATTTCAGGCTTTTTGCCACTATGAACCCCTTCGGGTATGAAGGAAGAAAAGAGCTTTCTGCGGCGCTCATGAACAAGTTCAATGTTAAATACATAAAACAGTTCGAGCCGGATGATATTAAAGGTATCTTAAAGACCAAGTATAATTTCAGTGAAGATCTTTTGGATAAGATCATAAGCATTCATTTTGGATTGACCGATGTATCGGGCGTAGGCGGAATGCTCGGCAGGAATGAGGGCATTACTTATTACTATACGATAAGACACGTCTTCAGATTGGCTGAGAGGTTGAAAAGGGATTCTGAGAATACAGGAGATACTGTTATAAAGGATTATCTGCTTCAAAAAGAAATTATTGAAATTTACGGAGACGGACTAAGGACTGAGGATGATGAAAAGATATTCAGCAGCATTTTATATAAAGTTATACCTTCATCCAGGTTCATGAAGAACGATACATCTAAGAAAGTAACGGATAACACCGAAGAAGGGACCGTTAGAATAGGCGATGTGGTTTTACCCGTAAATCCGGATGGAGGCAGTTTAGTCCCCGGTGAAGATTCAAAGCTTCTTCTTGTAAAGACGACAAGAGAATGGCTTGAGAAAATAGCAAAATGTATCCTGATGGATGAAAAATCTCTTTTTATCGGACCTACAGGCGCCGCAAAGACCTCAATGCTTCGTTATATAGCTCACCTCACTAACAATGAGTTTATAAGGGTCAACCTTGATTCTTATGCCGACACGTCGGATCTGATAGGTAAGTACATACCCAAGGAAGACACGAAGGGCGAACTTAGATGGGAGGATGGCGTTCTTATCAAGGCCATGGAGAAAGGACAATGGATGCTTCTTGATGAATTCAATCTGGCCGATCCGGATATTCTGGAGAGGATAAATTCCCTTCTTGACGATGACGGGGCGCTTGTTGTTACTGAACATAATCACGAAAGATGGGTGCCGCACGAAAAGTTCGACAGACTTAAAGCCGCGGGACACGATATGAGCGGCCTGAGAAGGATCCATCCCAATTTCAGGATATTCGCCGCGATGAACCCCGAAAGATATGCGGGAAGGAACAGGCTTTCAAGGGCGATGATGAACAAGTTCAATGAAAAATGGATCAGCGGTTACATGAGTGAAGATGAAATAAAGCATATAGCATATTTTTACGCTACTGACGGATCTATCATGGAGGAAGAACCCCTGGAGGGAGAGATCGCGGATCAAGCATCAGCAATATTAAGCGCAGTTTATCTGCGGGTAAGAGAGATGCTTGAGAAGAACGAGCTGGGTAGAGGCAAGATAAGCGGGATAAACGCCGAAGAATATAATTTCAGTCTCAGGGACCTTAAAGATTGGAGCAAATTTGTCAGAAAATTGCATGGTGAGATGGGGATAAACAGGGCGATAATCGAAGGAGCGCTGTACGTGTTCAGGGACAGGCTGGAAGGGATAGATGATAAAGGTATTTTCAGGGACGAAATTTTAAAGCGAATAATACAGATAGGCAACGGGCATGAAAGTGTGGATATAGACAGATTAGATGTTCTCGAGGAAGAAGGAAAAAGCGCTGAAGAACTTATAACCGATGTCAAGGTCACGGACGATGATATGAATGTGCTCCAGAGGACCGAGATCGCGGAGATCGTTGATATGTTCGATAACTTGTGCATGAATTTCCCTAAATATTTACATGATGATCAGGGATTGAACGAGATCCGCAGAAGACTGTTGACCCCGGGCAGCGAAGCTGCCGGCATCAGGGGTTTTGCTCTTCTTCCGGAGGATGTTGCGGAACTGCTGCTGGATATCGTCCTGGACAGCGTAAATCCCGAACTGTTGATGGCGGGATGTGAAGTTGCCGGCCATTTAAAGATTGATTCCTGTAATGATAAGCTTCTTTTCCTCCTGAAACACGATGATTTTAATGTCAGGGCAGCCGCGGCATTTGCGATCGAGAATGTGGGTTTAAGATTTAGGGATAAAGATCTGGGAAGGCCGGAAAAACTGGAAAAGAAAGTGTTAGGAAAAATATTATTGACGGAGAAGGAAGGGGGTCAGTCGGTCGGGGATTATCTCGGACTTAAGTGGATCTTTAGGCGTTTGTGGATACCGTGCCTCGGGACAATGATCCCGTTTCTTGGTCTTCTTTTCTGGATGCCCCTGCCGTATTGGCAGGCTGCGGGCGGACTCCTTTTCTCGCTTTCAGCAGTATATATTTTCTCTTATATAGTTCTTATAAAATTCGCGTATCCCTTTATATACGGCGAACAATCGGAAGCAATTAAAAAGCGTTACGAAACTTTACCCTTAACATTAGATGATTATTATAAGTTATATGAGCCCGGCAACAGATATAAGATCAAACTTCCTTATCATTTGAAATCAAAGCCTGTTTTCGGCGAAGACAGTAAACTCAGAGCTTATGCGCTTCCTATCTTTTCCATGGCAGGCATGGTTTTTGCCGCTTTTACAGGTTACGGCGGTTATATCGGAGGGTTTACAACCGTCTCAGGCATGATAACACTTGTTATATTTGAAATTTTGATGGCAGTGATGGGATTATTTTTCAGCATAGGATTTTTTGTATTGCTGACCAGCTGGATCGCAACCATGGGGGAAGTTTTCTCCAAGCCTTTAATGAAACGGTTTTTAAAAGGGCCGGAACCGGAAGATGACGGATTTAAAATAACGCTTCCTTATTCTGAAGGAACGATCGAATTGTTCGAGCGATACAAGCAGGATCAGGAAGCGAAAAGAAAAGCTTTATTGAGCAAAGGTTTGGCCGGTGAGGCGAAAAGTCCGGAAGATATTATAGGGGTCATGAAGGACGAAAAAATAGTTATAAAAGACGGAAAGATAATAATAGACAATATAGAACTTGATATGAAAAATTCCCCGGAAGCTCTTGTACCTGACAAAGAAGCGGCAAAGCTTATAAATACCATCTCGGCCGTTAGAAATATGAAAAAGGTCGCTATATCACTTTTACTTAATGAACCGGCTCTTCTGGTCGGAGAAAGCGGTGTAGGTAAGACTTCGGTCGTCAGGTACCTGGCATCTCTTGTGAACTGGGGGTTCAGGAGGTTCAATCTTAACGGCCAGACAGAGAAAACCGAACTTATAGGAGGTTTTAGGCCGGACGAGAACGGTCAGTTCAAATGGGTTGACGGCATATTGATCAACGCTATGAGGGAGGGGAGCATTCTGGTCCTTGATGAGATCAACCTGGCAGAATCACAGGTGCTTGAAAGGATAAATTCCCTTCTTGATGATGACAGGCATATAAGCATTCCGGAGAAAGACAACATGCAGTGGATAGATTCGAGAAAATACGATCTCAAGGTAAAGGAAGTAACAGAAAAAAATAAAGTGACCGAAGAAGAAGCCCGAGAGATCCTCACTGAAAAGAAAATTTTCAGGATCCATCCCGATTTTCGTCTTATTGCCACGATGAACCCCGTGGAATACGCCGGCAGAAATATTCTTTCACCGGCTTTGATGAACCGTTTCAAGGTCAAATGGATCGATGAGATGTATTCGCTGGAAAGGGTGGCCATATTCAACAATATGTTCAAAAATTCCGCGGGAGGGCCTCTTTTGGATCTTAATATAGTTGATAGGCTGGACTGGCTGCATACAAGGATCAAGGATACCGCTCAGGCCCGGAGTATCGGGGAGCAGGAGGTCGACCCTTATTATTATTCAATAAGAGATTTTATCAAACTCGGGTTTAGGATAAAAGAAGCGATCGGTAAAAAAGAGAGGGACGAGGACCGTAAACTTAATAGAGAAGAAAGAACGGATATAGCGATAAGAGAATCCGTATTAGTTTATGTGGACAGGATAAGGGATGCTGAGGAAAGAAACAGGCTTATCAGCGTGGTTGAGGATTTTCTGGGGGGTTTTGACACATCCGGGATTGAAGCCGCGGGAATAAGTGATACACCGGATAAAGTAAGGATCGGCGATATTGTTCTTGATAAGAACGACGGCAGGGGCCCTTATGTTCCGGGCAAAAAGTCGGTTCTTTTTGATACTCCTACAACGAATCGTTATCTTGCCAAACTCGCCGAGATGGTGCATTTAAATGAAACACCGCTTATGGTAGGGCCGACCGGATCCGCCAAGACCTCTATAGTAAGATATCTTTCCTATTTAACAAAAAACAATTTTGTGAGAGTGAATCTTGACGCGCAGACGGACACTTCCGAGATAATCGGATCATATATTCCGGTCGAGGATCGGGAAGGGGAATTCGAATGGAGGGACGGTCTTTTGGTGACGGCTCTTAGAAAGGGTTACTGGGTCCTTTTGGATGAGCTTAACCTGGCCGATCCTGAGATATTGGAAAGGATCAATTCGCTGATAGATGACGAGGGTTGTCTTATAATTACCGAGCATGAAGGCGAGAAGATAATGTCGGCCAAAGAGTACGACAGAAAGGTTGCCGAATATGTAAGAGGGAGAAAAATAGTGTCCGATCCAAGGAGTGAAGAGGAACTCACCCTGGAGGCGAAGGAGCATTTAGAGAAGGAAAAGATATACAGGGTACATCCCAACTTCAGGCTGTTCACAGCCATGAACCCGGCAAGGTATTCGGGCAGGAACAGGCTTTCGCTTGCCATGAGAAACAAGCTCAGCGAGATATGGATCTCCGGAGAGATGGATGAACATGAATACAAGAGAATAATTTCGGGATATCTTACGGACAATCCCAGCAAAAGAAAGATGGTCATATCCATGACAGAGATCCATCTTGGCATGCTTGAGGTCGTTAATATGCTGGATGAAGGCACCATAGATAAATACCAGTTCAGCATGAGAGATATTAAGGCATGGGCCAATTATGTGAACATGTACGGTCCCAAAATAGGATGGGATGAAGCTTTTGCAAAAGGGGCTGTTTATATTTATTATGACCGGCTGACAAAAGCGGAACATAGAAAAGAGTTCATGAGCTTTTTCAGCGAGCTGCTTAAAGAAGCCTCCTATTCTAAGGCCTATAAGCATGCCGTTAATTTTACGGCGCGCAGCATAAGCACAAAAGATAAAGAAAAAGTTACCACGAGGAATAACGGCTTCATTGATGTGTTAGAGACGACTTTAGAGGTGAATCGATCTCCGATATCAAAGGAATTGGTCCCGAAAGAAGATGTTGCCAAACTTATTCATACGGATTCGGCGATGAAGGATCTTGAAAAAGTGGCCCAGGCCGCTTACCTGAACGAACCTTCGCTCCTTATCGGGGAAACGGGAGCCGGCAAGACATCCCTCGTAAGATATCTTGCGCACCTTACCAATAACGCCTTCCAGAGGTTTAATATAAGCGGACAGACCGAAAAGAGGGATTTTATCGGAGGATATCATCCTGATGAAGATGGTAAGTTTGTATGGAAAGACGGTATTTTGATCGAAGCCATAAAGAAGGGCGAATGGCTTGTTGTTGATGAGATCAACTTAGCCCCGTCACAGGTCATTGAAAGGATGAATTCCCTTCTCGATGATGACGGTTTTATAGTAGTTACCGAACACAAGGGCGAAAAATATATAAGGCAGTCTGAATACGATAAGAAAGTGGATGAATACGCTTATATAATAATGCAAAAAGAAAAGTGTTCGATGGAAGAAGCTGTCAGAAAAGCAAAAGAAGAGCTAACAAAAGAGCTAGTCTTCCCGATACATCCCAATTTCAGGTTCTTCGCGACCATGAATCCTTCCGAATATGCCGGAAGACAGGTTTTCTCAAAGGCCCTCATTAACAGGTTCAGGGTCAAATGGATAGATATTCCCGATAAAGAAGATGTCCGGGAGATACTGAAGGAGAAGTATAAAGGCAAACTCCCGCAAAAAATAATAAATAAGGCGATCGAAGTCCATTACGAGATGATAGAAGGAAGCAGCGGGATAGATGAAGATAAAGTTCATTATACCATCAGGCATCTTATCAGGTGGATGGAACGGTTAGTTCTTGGTTTAGAGAAAGAATGGGATACTGATGTTAATAGGCTTGCGTTTACCGAAGGTGCGGCCATATATGGCGATGGCCTGCCGATCGAAGAGGACCAGGAAGATAGTTTAAGTAATGAATACGGGGGGATAGATAATATCCAGTTATTATATAATATGCTGGAAGAGGCGCTTGAGGCCAGGTTCGGAAAACCCCAGGGCGAGGAAAATATAGAGATCACTGAAGATGAGGATCTTGTCAGTTTCGGAGAGGTCAGTTTACCTGAAAATAAAGAAGAGAGGAAGTTCTATGTATCCGGTCCCGAGCTGAAAAATACCGGATCCATGAAAAGATTCCTTAAAAGGATAGCAAGATCCGTTTTGGCGGTTGAGAATATCCTGCTTCTGGGTCTTACCGGCGGAGGGAAATCGGAACTTGTACGGCACCTGTCGGATTTGACGAATAATAATTTTATCGCGATGGATCTTGACGGGCAGACTGACGTATCACAGCTTATCGGCCAGTATGTGCCGCTTGAGGGCGAAGACCGTTTCCAGTGGGTGCAGGGAAGTCTTCTTGAGGCCATGGAACACGGTGCCTGGATACTGATAGATGAGTTGAATCTGGCGGAACCCGAGATCATAGAAAGGCTGAATTCTTTGCTTGACGACGACGCTTCGCTTACTGTTAACGAGCATAAAGGAGAAAAATGGATCCCCGCTAAGCTGTACGATGAATTAGAGGCCAATGGACATGATATGACCTATTTGAAGAAGATCCACGAGAATTTCAAGCTTTTCTGCGCGATGAATCCCGCGCATTATGCGGGAAGGACAAAGATGTCAAAGGCAATGCTTAATAAGTTTTATCAGCTCTGGATACCCCAGGAAGGTACGTTCGAAGAGGAGGCAGAGATCACGGTGCATTATCTCGATGCAGAAGCTTCCTTTTCCGATGTCTCGGAAGAAAAACTCCGGATGGAAGGGGTGATAGAAAAAAATACCGAGCTGGCGGAAGCTGCAAGATATGTAAATTCTTCGAGTTTATACCTCGGGATGAACGGTTTCGGCGCTTTGGCTTATATTTTTGATCAGATAAAGAGCTGGAGGAAAAAGCGAAAAGATGACCAGAATAAAAAGCTGGAGCTCAAGAGTTTAAATCCGCAGTATTTGTTGGAGAAGTCCGGCGAAGAAGAAGATGAAGACATGGGGTGGCTCAAGAAAATAAGGATGAAAAGGGGCGATAAGAAGGTAAATAAAATACTTAAAAATGTTTCTTTCATGAAAGAATTTTATTCCGGAGAATTCAACACGGATATCAGGCCGGGCGCCGGATGGGCGATAGACTTGTCGACAACGCCTCCCACGCTTATATATCCTAAAAAAGATCTGGAGGAAAGAAGCGCTGATTATATATGCGGCGTTACAATGCATGAAACCGGTCACAGGGATATAAGCTTTTTGGTCGAAAAGTTCTTTAAGAAAGAAAGCACGAGGTTTTTACTTAATGCCGTGGAAGATCCCAGAGTGAATAATTGGGGCATGGTCAAGGTCCCCGGAACTAAAAGGTACTTTAAGACTATGTATGATGAAGATTCTCCCGCCAGCGGCAGAATATCCATGGCTGATTTCTCAAAAGTGCTGCCTCACATACAGTTTGGCCTGGGGATAATACACCACTGGTATAGCGGCAAGGAGCATCCTTATATTAAGAATCCGCGTGTTCTAGAGGCTCTTCAGGAAACAAGACCAGCAGTTACTGAGGCATATAGCCTGCTTCCCGGGACCATACGCGTAAAAAGGTATGATAAAGAACGGATAGTGGTCGATTCTTCGACGGGAAGGAAAAGGTTTATTCCTTTACCTCCTGTCGGACATACTGTGAGTGTGGGAAAAACCGATGTTCAAAGTGTAGAAAGAGTGGATGAAGATACTATTATTGTGACTACACGAAAAGAATCAAGAGAGATATCCGTTCCCGAGGAAGGCGGATGGGAAACATTATTGAATAACATAAAACCCAGTAACGATGAGAAGAAAGCAATAGCCGTAAAATCAGCTAAGATAATAGAGGAAAAGGTTCTGCCGGCTTATGAAAAGCTGGTGCAGGAGTCCATAGACCAGATGAAAAAGCAGATGTCGGGCCAGGGATCAGGTCAAAGCGGGCAGGAGCAGGATCAGCCGGGACAGGGAGGCGTGGAAGCGCAAGCTGAAGAAGAAGTAGAGAAGCAGTCAAAAGAATTTGCCGATGACCTGGAAGGAAAACTGCCCCGGGGTGAAGAGGAAAAGAAAGAAGAGATGAAGAAAAAGAGAGAAGAAAGGTGGAAGAAGCCGCAGGATGAGGGGAAATCCAAAGCAGGCGATAAAGATGAGGAGAAAGGTGAAGGCGGCGGCGGAGATGAAAAAACGGAAGAAGATAAAGAAGGAGGAGATGAAAAGGGAGAAGGCGCCGGAGAAAAGGATGAAGAAAAAGACCAAAAGGGCGTAAGTTCAGGTGGAGAGGACAGCGCGGAAGATAAAAATGAAGTAAGTTCTGAATCCAGCGAAAGAAGCAGCGGGGGAGAAGATAAAAGCAGATCGGATTCAGCAGAAGAAAAACGCCAGAAGAGAGAGCCCTCAGAAGACGGTACTAAAAAAGAAAGCGCTGCTGATGCGGAAGGCGAGAAGCAGGAAACCGCCCAGGAAGAAGATCGCTCAAAAGGCAAGCCGTCCCCGGTCGATTTTGGCAGAAGACTTACAATGAAAGACAGGCTTAAGCTGGACATAAAATTAAGAGAGAAGATAAAAGTAGAACATAAAGACAAGTATGATAAATATTATTCGCAGGCAATCCGTTTGATCGAACGCCTGTTCGGTACTCTTGACAACGAGCTTGTGAAGGATAAAAAACCGAGGTATAAAGGCTGGTTTGAGGCGGGCAAGCTTCGCAGGATGAATAAAGCCATGACAATGAAGAAGACGGGGGATATGCGGATATGGGAAAGAAGAAGCAATCCTACAAAGAGAAGTTTTAAATTCAGCATCGTTCTTGATGAAAGCGGATCCATGGGCATGGGACATTCTGAATCTGAGACTTCCCAGGATGCCCTGAAAGCCCTTGTACTTTTCATGGAAGTCTTATCCAGGCTTGATATTGATTTTTCAGTTATCGGTTTCAGTGACGCTCCTTCTGTTCATAAGAGTCTGCAGGAAAGTTTTAAGTACAAGAACAAGGACGAGCTGATCAATGAGATCATTGAGTATATGGGGAGAGGATTGGGGACATATGATGCCGCGGCCGTAAATCTGGCCGTGAATCAGCTTGAGCAGGAATCCAGCGATTCAAAAGTCATTATTGTCATTACTGATGGTTATGGAAACGGTCCCGTTGAAGTGGAAAAAATGATAAGAGAGGCAAGGAAAAAAGGTATTGAAGTCATAGGCGTTGGTGTAGGCAACGGCATGCAGTATGTTAAGAGCGTTTATCATCCGAATGCCACTGTCCGGACAATGGAAGAGCTGCCCGGTGTGATCGCGAAACTTTTGATCGATATCATTGTATATAGAAAATACACGCCAATTGATCATGAAGAAAAAAATCAGCCTATTAATGCAATAAAACTTTCTATCGCTTCACTTGTGAACATTTTTGCCGGGATCGGATCCATGTTTCTAACGGATCTTGCCCCGGGTTCCGTTCTTCCTTGGATGTTGGGGATATTTTCAGGAGCTTGTATCGCAAGTGCGCTTATATATCTTGTTACAACAATGTTTATAGAAATGGTCTTCCAGATCGGCAGGGAAACGGCCTTTCGTTCCGAGGAAAGAAAGATAGCCAGAACTGTAACTTATCCGGACGGGACAAAACGGATAGAGACAGAACCTGAGTTTGATAAACTTCCCTGGATAATAAGGAAATTTATCATCATGCATGAAAAGGTCCACGTTGCCGGTTTCGGCGAATTTATGGCATACGCGTTCCCATGGATCGGTCTTTTTGTTAAGACATCAGGGAAAAATAAAAAGTCCATGATCGGCGGCGATCCGGAAATTGCCATAGGCATTCATAAGAACGTTTCTGATGAAGTATTTACTGAAATTATTAATATTCTGGATGAAAAAGTAAATATTATAGTAACTGAGAGTGAAGAAGAATTTGCGGAGGCGATCGAAGATGCAAATTTTACAGGTATTTTTATCGACGAGAGCATAACACTGGATTCAATAATGACCGAGAAGGTAAGAAAAGATATCTATTCAATAAAGTTAATGAAGACGTATAAAGGGATTTTAAAGGTAAACGAAATAAGCCCTGAAACTAGGGACAAAATAGCTGAGACTATAAAGAAAATCATACCGGAGATAGACAAAGTGGATATTGACAGCGTGCTGGGCACAGCACGTGAGATCATGGCAAAGGATGCTGATCTTTACAAGAATATCATGAGTTTACAGGGCCTGGTCGCAAAACGAAAAAATGAGATAGCTTCTGTCTATAATAATATGAAGATGGACGAGGCGGTAAACTACGGCGGTAATCTGGTGGTTGCTACAACTGAAAGAATAGCGGAATTCGACCCGTTTGCGTTCGATAACATGCAAAAAACAGAAGGCCGGAGCATCGTAAATTACTTCATTTACGGTGATAACATCAAGGACATCGATGAGGCAAAGAAGTTCGCCAGAGCGAGCGGGTATAAGGGGGATCTAAATAACATCAAGTTTATTGATAAACGCGGCCTTTCATATAAAGAATTAATATTGAAGATATCGTCAGAGGAAGGTATCACGCCTGACAATATAGGTATTAGAGCTTGTGAGGGAGAATTTGAAAAAGAAAGATCAGAATTCCGGTACGGAAAACTCCTGGAAGTCAAAGCAATAGACGCGGGCGGAGAGAAGGTATATGTAGGTATTAATACATATCAAATACTGTTAAAGATACTGGTGAGCACGCAAAATACAGATGATATTTTCTATGACACAATTGATCTTCCGGGCGTTTCTTATGACGCTGGGAAGGGAATATTCACGTATTTACCGCGGTCTATTCCTATCGATTATCATAAAGAAATAAGGATCTACAGGAACGCGATGAGGATCATAAATTCTGCCGCGTAATTACTTGCCTTTGCGTCAGTGTCGGAATCCCCGTTGATTTAATGTAGCTGATGTGTTTTTTGAATTCGTCTATATGCGTGAAGAAGCGGTAGGGAGCGTCCCTGTGAGCGCTTTTTGTGTTCTTGTCCGAGACAAGATGAAAAACTTCAATAAGCCACAGGTCTTTTTTACTTACTATTTCGATGAGTTTCTCATATTCAGCCATAGGGATATCGGTCGTTATGCAGGTGCCCGTTATCGAATACGGGTCTTTCACGGGGAGTTCATTAAAAGCGAAACTTTCCGTCGATATTCTTGATGAGGTGTAATATTCAGACGCAAGGGTACGCAGAGATGAAGTCTGGTTATTCTTTATAAAAGGAAACACGAAGGATTCTATGCGGCCTCCGAACTTCTCTTTCAGGATATCTTTTGACCTCTTCATTTCGCTTTTTACCGCTTTCTCGCCTTCGGAGTTAAATACATCCAGCATGTTGCGGTGTGTTAAGCTATGAGCGGCTATCTCATGGCCGTTATTTACGAGATATTTTACGTCTTCTTCGCTTATTACATCTCTGTTCTCAAGTGTCTTACCTATATAGGAGGAGGGAATGGCAAAAGTGGCGGGGATACCATTTTCTGTCAGAAGTTCAGCACAGTGCTTAAAAGTGTCCTTATACCCGTCATCAAAAGCTATGGTTATGATTCCCATAAATTCCCCTTGTAGCTATTTCCTTTTTTTAGTATATTAGCTTATACAATTGTAACTTGCAACAGTTTTAGAGTATTCTTACCGGGGGAGTCCAATTTACTCCAGCGGTAAATTGGACTCCAAAAAAGTTGTTCTAATCCGTGCACTTCGTGCTTGGATACCAAGCTAGAACAACTTTTTGAGGTCCCGTACAGAATACTCTAAAACTGTTGAAAAATAATAATAATTTCGGAAAAACACATGGATAACAAAGAAATCGCCGACATATTTTCAAAAATAGCGGATATCCTGGAGATAAAGGATGAAAACGTCTTCAAGGTCCGCGCATACCGCACCGCCGCGCTTAATATCACCGGCCTTTCGCGCCAGCTCAAAGATCTCTACAAAGAGGACCCCGAGTCCATCGGGAATATTCCCGGTATAGGTAAAGATCTTAAAGAAAAGATCATCGAGATGCTTGAAACAGGCAAGCTTAAGCAATTCGATAAGCTTATGAAAGAATTCTCGCCGGGGTTTTTAGATCTGCTTAATCTGGAGGGGTTGGGGCCTAAAAAACTGAAGAAACTCAGAGATGAGCTGAAGATAAAAGATGTCGACGATCTGGTAAAAGCCTGCGAAAAGGGAAAACTGGAAAAGATGGAAGGCATGGGCGCGAAAACCCAGGAGAAACTGCTCGGCGCGATAAAGCATTTCAAGAAACGCGCGGGAAGGATGCTGCTTCCTGAAGCCGATGAATATGCGGACCAGATCATAGAGTATCTGAGTAAGTCTAAAAATTTCAAAAGATTGGAAAAAGCCGGCTCCTTGCGTAGAGGCAAAGAAACCGTGGGCGACCTGGATATACTTTCCGTTGCGAAAGACGCAGATAAAGCGATGGAGCACTTCACTTCTTTTCCGAGAACAGAGAACATTATCGCTAAGGGCAAAACAAAATCGAGTATAGCGATAAAGAACGGTCCTCAGGTAGACTTGCGCGTTATAGATGAATCATGTTTCGGCGCGGCTTTTATGTATTTTACCGGATCAAAACAGCATAACGTAAAACTCAGGACGATCGCTAAAAGCAGCGGCTATAAGGTGAGTGAGTACGGCATTTTTTCGGTCAGCAGGTCGGGAAAAGAAAAGTTCATAGCCGGCAAGACCGAGAAAGACGTTTACGCTAAACTCGGCATGGAATGGGTGCCCCCGGAACTCAGGGAAGACCAGGGAGAGATAGAAGCGGCTTTAAAGAAAAAACTTCCCAAAAACCTTATCGAGGAAAAAGACATAAAAGGGGATCTGCATATTCACACGACCGAGAGTGACGGACGAGCTACCATAGAAGAGATCGCCAAGGCAGCTAAGAAAAAAGGGTATGAGTATATAGGAATAACGGAACACTCTAAACTTGTGCGTGTCGCGCACGGGCTTGATGAGAAGAGAATGATGAGGCATATCGAGCGGATACGCAAGGCCGATAAAAAGATAAAAGGCTTGAAAATATTGGCCGGCATAGAGGTAGATGTCCTGACGGACGGAAAACTTGACCTAAAAGATTCGGTATTAAAAGAACTTGATATAGTAATAGCCGCCATACATTCAAAATTCTCGCTGGATAAGGAAAAACAGACAGAACGTCTGCTCAAGGCTATCGATAATAAATACGTCAATGCCGTTGCGCATCCTTCAGGAAGGCTTATTACAACGAGAAGCCCGCTTCAATTGGACTTTCCCCGTATTTTTAAAGCCGCGCGGGACGCTAAGGTATATCTTGAGGTCAATACTCACGGTGAAAGGATAGATCTTAATGATGTCAATTGCAGGGCCGCAAAAGATATCGGCGCTAAAATTATCATTAACAGCGACGCGCATGATACTGAGCAGCTTGATAAGCTTATCTACGGCATTATCACTGCAAGAAGAGGATGGATAGAGAAAAAAGATGTTATAAACACATTGCCGCTCGATAAACTTATGAAGGCGCTGAAAAGGTAAGCGTAGAATGTCGAAAGATATCAAAAAAAGAATAGAAGAGCTCAGAAAAGAGATAATAAAACATAATAAGCTTTATTATGAAAAGGGCGCGCCTGTAATTTCAGATTCCGGGTATGATAAACTCATGAAGGAACTGAAAGAGCTTGAAAACAGACATCCGGAATATATTACATCAGATTCCCCGACTTTGACGGTAGGCGCTCCGCCCGCGGAGAAATTAAAAAAAGTCAAGCATACCTCACCCATGCTCAGCCTTGAAAGCGTGAACGAGGAGAGTGAAGCGGAACATTTTGACGAAACCTGCAGGAAAGATCTCGGCAAGAAGGATGTCGATTACATGTGCGAGCCAAAACTTGACGGGCTCAGCATAGAGCTGTTTTATGAGAACGGCGTTTTTACAAGGGGGTCAACGCGCGGTGACGGCATGGTGGGCGAGGAAGTCACGAATAATTTAAGGACCATCTCAAGCGTTCCGCGCAAACTTCAAGGGAAAGATCTTCCTAAACGCTTCGCCGTGCGCGGCGAGGTCATGATGCATATAAAGGATTTCCAGGCGCTTAATAAAGAACAGACAGAACAGGGAAAAGATACATTTGCGAATCCGCGCAATGCCGCAGCCGGCTCCATGAGACAACTCGATCCTTCCATAACCGCGCAGAGAACATTAAACGTTTATTGCTACAGGATACTCGATACATCAGATAAATTGCCGGACACTCAAGAGAAGTGTCTGGATCTGATCAAAAGTCTTGGATTTAAAATATCTCCTGGCGCGAAACATTGCAAAACCATGGATGATGTGATCAAGTATCATCACGATCTTGAGAAGAAAAGGGATGAATTAAATTACGAAATAGACGGCGTGGTCGTAAAGGTCAACCGCCTGGATCATCAGGAAAAATTGGGCAGAAGAACAACAAACCCTAAGTGGGCGGTTGCATACAAGTTTGAACCCCGCAAGGAGGTCACGAAAATAGAGGATATAGCCGTTCAGGTGGGGAGAACGGGACTCATAACTCCGGTCGCTCTTATGCATCCGGTTGAGGTCGGAGGCGTTACGGTATCAAGAGCGACTCTCCACAACATGGATGAAATTGAAAGGCTCGGCGTAAAGATAGGAGATTATGTTAAAGTGCAAAGAGCGGGGGATGTCATCCCAAAAGTTACGGAAGTCATAAAAGAGAAAAGGACAGGCAGGGAAAAAGCCTTTCACATGCCGGTTAAATGTCCGAGCTGCGGAACGAAACTGGAGAAAGAGGATGTTTTTTACCGCTGTCCGGCGGGTTTGGCTTGTCCTGCACAATTAAAAGAAGCTATAACACATTATGCCAGTAAAGGCGCGGTGGATATAGAAGGTTTTTCGGATAAAACGGTGGAGCTATTTCATGATAAAGGTCTTATTAACAGTATTTCCGATATATATACTTTGAAAAGAGAAGATATCCTGGGGCTTGAAGGATGGAAAGAGAGAAAGATAAATAATCTTTTGAGGGCCATAGAGAACGCGAAAGATGTTTCCCTGGACAGGTTTATCTTCGGCCTGGGGATAAAAAATGTAGGGAAACATATAGCGACGCTTTTAGCCGAAAAATACGGTTCACTGGAGAAGCTGGAGAAGACAAAAGAAGAAGAATTGCTCCGGATAAATGAGATCGGCCCTGAGATAGCCGTAAGTATAACAGCTTTCTTCAGCGAAAAGAAGAATGTTGGAGAAATAGAGAAGCTTAAGAAATGCGGCGTAAAGATCCGTGAAAAAAAGATTAAAGGGAAGCTTGCCGGCAAGAAAATAGTCTTTACGGGGTCGCTCCAGACCATGTCGCGTTCAGAAGCTAAAAAACAGGTGGAAGCCGAAGGCGGGGAAGCATTATCAAGCGTTTCGGATAACGTGGATTTCGTTGTTGTAGGCGACAAACCAGGTTCAAAGCTCGATCAAGCCAAGAAAAAAGGCATAACTATTATTTCAGAAAAAGAATTTAAAAAAATCCTGGGATAATTTGACTGCCTTTTCATTTCATTGACGCATCTCGCGAATATTTGGTAAAATAATAGTTAATACACTTTTAAATTATCTCCACGATGTAAAATATCTTTAGGGTAGTACATAACAGGAAAACATTTTCCTTCCAAAAATAAGGAGGTGGCAGGATGTCTACATCAAAAAAGCCTCTCTACAAGTTCATTTCAGTTCTGGTTACGATCACTTTTTTTATAAGTAATATAAGTTGGGCAGTTCCGCCGGAGGGCGGAAGTTACACGCCTTTTGACGATAATCAGCAGCAAAGCGATTATCTCTCATCCGAACAGCTTCAGGAATACGCCGATGTAAAAACTTCCTTAATAGAGAAACACAATAGTGAAGCGCCTCAACCGCTATCCAACGAAGAAGAGGTAATACAATATCTTTACAGTCTGCTTGCGGCGGATGTGACGGCGAATCTCTCTCAGCTTGAGAATAATTATGATGCAAGTGTTTCCGGCAGACAATCCGTGCAGGCCGAGTATATAGAACTCCAGAACCTGCTTACAAGTTATTATCAGGAGGAGCAGAACGCAAGAGCCAATATCCAGAATGTAGACAATCAGATCGCGATCTACAACAGCAGAATAAGCGCTATCGAAGAGGAAAAAGAAAGGGTGCAGGGACTTATCAGCGACATTGACTCAGAGATCGGGACGAAAGAAGCCAGCATGCCGTCTTTGATCGATACCGTTGGAATACTCCAGAGCGATCTTACGGATCTTCTTGTTTCTCTCAACGGGAAAGAAACAGAACTGGGAACGGCACAAAATCTTCTTGTTGCCGCTCAAAGTGAATATGATGACGCGTTAGCGGTGGTGCATGCGGAGCTTGGCGACAATTTTGATGTTCATTCTCCTGACGTTGAAAAAGTTTATGATGGCGAAGGAAATCTTACAGAAGTCATTCTTCCCGCGGAGTACCAGATATTGCCGGATATTGACCAGATCGAATTACATGTCCTGGACGCTCTATTAAGATACGACGATCTTGAGGCGGCGCAGAATGTAGTTGATCAAAAAGAGGCTGAACGGGACCAGGCGAGTACCCTTTATTATGATAAACAGTCAGAACTTCTCTCAACGTGCGAAAGAGCAAAGTTGATAGAGTTTGATATTTCAGTTCTAAATGAGATAAAAGATACGAGAACGGCCCAGTATGATGACTTGGTGAGTGCATCTGTTGGAATAAATAATAGCATTACGGGCCTTCAAGATCTGAGAAATGATCTTGAAGCCCAGCTTCTTTTAAGTCAGGAACAAATAGAGACAGAAGTTCCCGGGATCATCGACGCGATAAACGAAACAGGAGAGATCCTGCAATCGGCGATCGGAAGAGAAGAGGAAGCGAAGTCGCTTTACGAGGAAGCTTTGGAAGCTATTAAAAGCAGCGTGGATGAACTAATAGTTTCCGATGAAGAAGTGCGGTCAGGGATACTTTCAGCTTTGATCGGTCGCGAAGAGGGCGAAACAGAACAAGAGTATCTTCAAAGAATAGAGAACATGACGGATCAGGAAATTGATGAGTACATGTTCTACGCGCAGGATCGGCTGGTTCTTATCAACGGGAAAATAGTCGATTCGGAAGAAGTAAACAGAGTCATCATCAGGGATATTTTAAGGGAGAATTTCAAGAAAATATTCGGGAAAGAGCCGGGCGATAATTTATTGAATGTAATGCGTGATATCATTTTCAGGGTCAAGATCCCCGCGATAAGAGTGTTTGAGGTTATCAGCAGGATCGAGAACAGTAAAATCGAAGCCACTGAAAAAGATGAAAAACTTGAGGATGAAAAGGATGAAAAAGATGCGGCCCGAAGCGAAATTGATCAACTGCTGGAAGCCGCGATCATAGAAGATATGATCAGCGATATTCTCGGAGAAGAGAATGAGGATCTCCTTAACAGGATAGTGGATAGATTGACCGCGCAGGGATTAGGTCCAACATTATTAAATGACACCATAGGTTATTTAAGTTCGATCCCGACGGGTCTTGTTTCCTGCGGGGCTATTGCGCTTTCCGGGTTATTTAACAGTATCGGAATGGATCTTTCTGTCGCAGGAATAACAGAGGAAGCCGTTCTTACCGATGTCATTGAGGGATCCATGAAAGCAGGCGAAAGCGGGCTTAATCTTTCTCTCTTTGCGCTCAAGGAAACCGCCGCAGATCATGGATTAGAGCTTTACGGCCAAAAAATTGATCCCGAAAATATTGTAAATATAGAGGGGCCTTTTGTAGCCCATGTTAACGATAATCATTATGTTCTTGTGAAAAATATTGAAGAGGATAGGGTTGCATTTTTTGATCCGGATCCTTACAGGGATAACACTTCAAGTTTACAGGAATTCAGCGAAAGTTTTACAGGCTATGCTCTAACCCTCGCCGATACAGAGGGGGCAACATCGCTTGAGGATAGCCAGATGAAAGAAGTTCTCGGTGCCGGATGGTTCTCAAGAGCGGTAAGTAAGGTAAAAAGCGCGGTGAAGAGCGCTGTCAAGAAAGTTTCGAGCGCGGCAAAAAGCGTAGCCAAAAAGGTATCAAGCGCAGCAAAGAGCGTCGCCAGCAAGGTATCAAGTGCTGCGAAAAGCGTGGCAAGCAAAGCGAAAAGCGCGGTAAAGAGCGTTGCCAGCAAAGTTTCAAGCGCCGCAAAGAGCGTTTCTAATAAAGCAAAGAGCACTTACAATAAAGCCAAGAGCAAAGTTTCAGAAACATATAACGCCGCAAAAGATAAAGTTACAGAAAAATGTAGTGAAGTAAAAGCAGAAGTTACAAATTGGATAAGCGAAACGAAAGAAGAGGTTTCTAATTGGATAAGCGAGAAGAAGGGGACTGTTAATTCTATGATAGAAAGCGGCAAAGAAAAAGTATCAGCCATGTGGACTACCGTGAAGGAAAAATATGCTAAGGCGAAAGAAACTTACGAAAATTACAAAAAGGAACAAGCTGAAAAGGCCAAAGAGAAGTCCAATCAGGAAGGCGAAAAATCCTTTATTAATTCTCTTGTGGATTTCTTAACGATCATCCCCAGGGTTAGCGCAACCGCAGATATTGAAACTACTGTAGCCGAAGATCCCTCTCTTTCAGGTGATAATGTATTTGGAGTCCAGACCTACGGGGTTCAAGATCCCCAAGTTTGCTCTATTGATAATCCTGAATACATGGCTTACCTGGAGGCATTTAATAACAGCCTGGAAAGCAGCAATCTAAGTTCGAATAATGTTAAAACGGTTGTAATTATAAATGAGGATAATACAGCTACGATATACACAATTCAGTTACCGCCTGAAGCGGTTCAGAATAATTCAGAACGTGAAGTTGCGTATACTGCTCAAGGTAATGCCGATTCTATTGAAAAAGATCAAGTAACAATTTTAGACCTGAGAGATCAAACTGTTTCTGTAGTTTCTTTTGAAACTCAAAAAGATTCATCATTTTCACCGTTTATTCCCGTTGAAGGAACCTCTAAAGGGCTCTCAATGGCTCAACTTAATCTTCCAAGCTATATTACAGAACAGGATCTTCTTAACGCGCTTCCTGAGTCTATCGATCAGGTCCATCTTCCCGGAGGACAAATACCCACGGAAGGAGTGACTATCGATATAGGCGGCGGGATCATCAGCAGGAACAAAGATGCCATAAATGTAGATGCCCGTGCGATAGCCAGCGGGGATAATGCGTTTATCAGAACTACGGGAGCGACCGGTTCACATCTTGAGATACCTGAAGTTCTGGAATACTTAAATAGCAGGGGAGTCAAGGCTGATAAAATATTTCTTGAAAATGTGCCTTGGGATGATGTTCAAACTCCCCGTATCTTGGATGCGAGCGGAGAACTTTTGAAATCGGGCAGCGGGACCATGCAAATTGTTCTTCCTCCGACTGTAGATGCTGATAGGTTTGTTGCTCAGTTCGCTGATTCAATAGACGGAACTTTTTCAGGGCCTGTAATAGGCGATCTTGTTCCGGTAAAAACAGACCTTCCCTCGGGAGTAAAAGTCAGTTATCCGGATGCTAAAATTTACACGGTAACGAAGACACAAAGCAACTTCCTGCTCGATGCGATCGATGATTTTAGGGGCATGTCCCGCTTGGGGAAAGGGCTAGTCATTGCTGATATTGCGATTTCAACCTATGATATTGGAAGCGGTATACATAAAGATGCGACAGAAGGGTTTGATTGTCATTCGACCGAAGCGGTCGGTCGTGTAGCCGCCGGCTCATATGGCGCCTTTAAGTGCGCTGCTTTGGCCAGTCCATTAAGCCCATTGGCTTCGTTCATAGCAGGCGCTGCCTGCGGTATAGTTGGCGGCTGGCTAGGAGGTGAAATTGGAAGGAGCCCCTGCGATACTCCTGAAATTTATATTCCAAATCAAGGGACCATGATAATCAACGATCCTATGGACCTGTCGTCATATTTCAGTGCAAATCAGATAAAAAACAACCATCTGGACATACCGCTGGATCCTGATGTTATAGGGGAAAGAAAATCTATACCCGGTGAAACTGTTACTTATACAGACATGGGTCCGGATTTTCTGCCGGGTTTTACTTCTTATACGTATTCCACATGGTCAGGTGCCGAAGGCAGCAAAGAACCGCAAGTAACCGCGGCCGATGTTCTTAAAGCTATAGATGCAGCTAATAACAGTTCTGGCAGCACAGCTATTCCCGAAACGATATTTTATCAGCCTCCCCAGATACCGTTCCCATCAGTTTCAAATATTTCACTAAACGATAATATATCAGAAGTAACTTCGGAAAATGCGACAGTTGATATCGGCGCTGATTCTGATGGGGTAAAATCTTCAAAAGTTGTAAATTTTATGAAAAAAATGGCGGTCACCACATTAGGGCCGGTTTATACTGCCGCCAAAATCGTTCAAAGTGTTTGTAATTGGGCGACAGGGTATCCGGAGAGATACTCAAAAAGGTATCTGGAATCGCGTGAATTAGGCTCATCAGAAGGCATAGCTAATCTTGAAGCTTTTGCGTATGCAGCAGGCGGCCATATAATCGAAGAGGCATCACGAAATGCACAGGAAAGGTATAAGACAAGAAGGGACGTGCAAATTGATGCCGGTCGTCCGCCGCTCGGTGCTAAAATTTTTGCCGGCTTTCAAACTGTAGGTGATTTTACAGGATGGACAAAAGCTGCCAGCGCGATAAACGGGAGAGATTCAGTCACTTATCAGCCGATAAGCAGTGAGGAAAGAATACAGCTTGGCATTGAAGGGGCTGTGGAATCCGCTTTTTCCGTTTTTGCTTTGGCAAAAGCGGGGCAAGTCGCAAAAGGGGCATGGCAGAACAAGGGAAATCTTTTTAAGATGGGCAAGAAGGGTCAGTTTTATGGAGGAAAACCCAAAGCATCTCCGAAAGTGACCCGGAAAGTTGATGTTAATATTGGCGGAAAAAAGACTAAAGCGATCATTGTTTCAAAAGATGTAAATCATCCCTTTCAGCCCCACGTGCATTTTACGAATAAGGGACAAAGTGTTAAGATCAATTTTAAGAGCATGCCGGAACTTAAGGTAAAACTGAAAGATGCCGGATTTGGCAAATTGCTTAAGGACGGGAATTTTCTTTCACAGGCTGAAGAAGTTCTTCTTAAGGCCGGATATATTTCCTAAATGAGAGGAATGCCATTCCATAAGGGGGCAGATAATATTATCTGCCCCCTTATTATACCTTATATCCAGAATGCGAATTTATCTTGCAAAATTTCCACTTCCATTGCTATAATATAGCTTCTTTAATAATATTACTAATTATTTAACCTGTTTTAATAAGGTGTTTATATGCTAAGACCCGAAGATTTTTTTGATCTCAGCCGGACCGGATATGCCGATCTCTTTGACGGGGTTGAATACGTCTGGGAAGCTTTGAGCAAATTAAAGGGTTACATAAAAGAGAAGATCTCGCCTAATATGCCCAAAGTGGTTTCAAAAGGGAGTCTTATAGATTCCACTATTGTCATATATAACGGTAAGGTGATCGAGGGTGAATTTTGCGTGGAAATGGGAAATGCCTCGAAAGGTGAGCTGGTCGTTAAAAAGAACGGTGAAGTTCTGTCCGGTGCGTCGATAATTTGCGCCGGTGCCGTTCTTATGGATGATATAGAGATAGGAAAAGGTTCCATCATCGAACCGGGGGCATTGATAAAAGGGCCTACTATAATAGGAGATAATACGGAAGTACGTCAGGGTGCTTATATCAGAGGGAACGTGCTTGTTGGTTCCGGATGTGTTGTCGGGCATACAACAGAGATGAAATCCGCTGTCATGCTCGGTGAAAGCAAAGCAGGGCATTTCGCGTATATCGGTGACAGTATTTTAGGCAAGGTTAATCTTGGCGCGGGAACGAAGCTTGCTAATTTAAAGATCACTGATACGGAAGTCATTCTTAGGATAAAGGGCAAGAAATATGAAACCGGCCTTAGGAAATTCGGTGCGATTTTGGGGGATGGGGTGGAAACGGGTTGCAACACTGTAACGTCACCCGGGACAATTCTTTCCAAGGGCGTACTTGTTTATCCGAATTCCATGGCCAGCGGGTATCATGAGGAGAATACGATAATTAAATTAAGACAAAAACAGGAAATCAAAAAGAAGGGCGAGTAAATGGGAAAATTATTCGGAACGGACGGAATAAGGGGTATAGCGAACAGCGCACCGATGACTGTCGATATGGCGCTGAAAGTCGGACAGGCGGTCGGTTATCTTTTCAGGAGAAGAGGCAATCACTCCAGGATCCTGATCGGCAAAGATACCAGGCTTTCAGGATATATGCTGGAAAACGCTATAGCCTCGGGAATAAACTCCATGGGAACAGATGTTATTTTTGTCGGTCCCATGCCTACGCCGGGGATAGCTTTTATTACCGAAAATATGGACGCGGATTGCGGTATTGTCATTTCTGCTTCTCACAATCCTTTTGCAGATAACGGAATAAAGATATTTACTCCCGAAGGCCTAAAACTTACAGATGATCAGGAGCAGGAGATGGAAGAGTTGATCTCATCAAGTCGGCTCTCAACGCTCTTGTCCCCTCCGGAAGAGATCGGAAGGGCCTGGAGGGAAGAAGACGCTTTAGGCAGATATATAGTGTTTTTGAAGCATACTTTCCCCAGATACATGAATTTGAAAGGATTTAAGATCGTTATGGATTGCGCTAACGGCGCCACTTATAAGGTTGCTCCCACGCTTTTCAGGGAGATGAGGGCCGAGACCGTTAATATGAACGTGAACCCCAATGGTGAAAATATTAATCTTAACTGCGGTACGCTTCATCCCGAAAATCTTGTTAAAAAAGTTATACAGGAAAATGCTGACATCGGGCTTGCTTTTGACGGAGACGGGGATAGAGTGATCGCGATAGATGAAAAAGGCGGGATACTTACGGGAGATCAGATGCTCGCTATTTGCGCGAAAAGGATGAAAGACGAGGGAACTCTCGCAAATGATCTTGTTGTATCGACAGTTATGAGTAACATAGGCTTTATACGCGCGCTTGAGGAGATAGGCATCAGAAATGTCCAGTCACAGGTCGGGGACAGGTATGTACTTGAAGAGATGCGCAAGAACGGAGCGGTTCTGGGCGGAGAAGATTCAGGGCATATTATTTTCGCCCAGCATCATACGACCGGTGACGGCATTCTTACGGCGCTTCAGCTTTTAGCTGTTATAAAGAAGGAAGATAAACCGCTTTCCGAGCTTAAAAAGATCATGAAAGTATATCCCCAGATCCTTATTAACATAGATGTTTCGGAAAAACCGCCGCTTGATACCGTGCCGGAGATACAAAATATAATAAAAGAAGTCGAGAGCGAACTGGGAGACAACGGACGGGTACTTGTCAGATATTCAGGCACACAAAATATGTGCAGAGTGATGGTCGAAGGTCCAACAGAAGATACCACTAAAGTATTGGCGCAGAAAATAGCCGATGTTGTCAGCACAAGGTTAAGATAAGAGACGGTTTAGCGTATATTAATATAGTATTTTTACTTGCATCATTATATATCTATTGTTATAATACGCACCGATAAGGTGCCCGCATAGCTCAGCTGGCAGAGCAACTGACTCTTAATCAGTGGGTCCAAGGTTCGAATCCTTGTGCGGGTACCAAAGTTAGCCTAAAACACAGTTTATTAATGATTGCGAGCGGGTGTAGCTCAGTTGGTAGAGCATCACGTTGCCAACGTGATTGTCGTCGGTTCGAGCCCGATCACCCGCTCCATTTTCATCTATCCCTGGAATTTTGATCAAACGATACAAGGAGCGAGAGGCATGAAAATCAGTGAGATGTTAAGCGGCAATGCTATTAACGTTGATTTAAAAGCTACCGATAAAGAAGGTATTATCGAAGAACTTGTCGATCTTTTGGTGTCTTCCGGCAGCATAAAAAAAGCTCAGAAAGAAGAAATATTATCCAAGCTCAAAGAAAGAGAAGTACTTGGGTCCACCGGTATCGGTAAAGGAGTGGGGATTCCTCACGCAAAGAGTAAAAGCGTCAAAAAAATGATCGCGGCTTTCGGCGTATCTAAAAAAGGCGTTGATTTTAAATCGCTGGACGGCTCTCCGGCAAATATATTTTTCCTTTTGATCGCCCCCGGAGAGACTCCCGGACCTCATCTTAAGGCATTGGCGAAGATATCGCGTTTACTTGATGATAAATTTATCCGTGAAAGGTTGCGTTCAGCTGCTTCAACTAAAGAGGCCATTAAGATCATGATAGATGAAGAGCAAAAAGCCGCCCAATAAAAAAATGATATTTAGGAAAAATTAATGAAGAACTTGAAATGGCTTTATCCAGGAATGCTTATCAAACGATGGATAGCTCTCGCTGTATTCGGCATGCTGATGGTATCGATGGGTTTTGTCATAGTTATTTTTGAACGCAGCCCGGAGAACAAGTCAGTTGCCGGCCTTATTATAATCCTTGGAATAATCTGCGTAATAATATCCGTCAAAAGGATATTAAAAACTTTCATGACGGCTTTGGCTTTGGAACCGGTAATTGACAGCAATATCGTGGATAAGATCTATGCTAAGCGTATTCTGGAAAAAGGCGCTAAGATCGTTGTAATAGGGGGAGGCACGGGCCTGTTCACGCTTCTTACGGGCCTCAAACAAAGGACAAGCAATCTTACCGCTATTGTCACGGTCGCGGATGAAGGCGGGTCGTCCGGCCGTCTTAGAGAAGAGTTGGATGTTCTGCCTCCGGGAGATATCCGTAACTGTTTGGTGGCTTTGGCCGATTCTGAAGATCTCTTAAGATCGCTTTTCCAGTTTCGCTTCCAGGAAGGAAAAAGTCTGTCCGGACATAATTTCGGCAATCTTTTCATAAGCGCATTATCCAAAGTTACGGGGGATTTCAACCGGGCGATCAAGGAATCAAGCAAGGTTCTTGCTATCAGAGGCAACGTATATCCCGCTACATTGCAAAAGGTAAGACTTGTAGCAAAAAGGATCGACGGCAGAGAAACGGTGGGAGAGAGCCATATAAGGGAAGAAAGAGAAAGTCCTATCGATCGGCTGGTTATTTCACCGGCTAATTGTGCTGCGACGCGCGAATCCGTCGAGGCAATACGCCGAGCTGATGCGATCATTCTCGGCCCGGGCAGTTTATATACAAGCGTTATGCCGAACATAATCATCAGCGGCATCAAGAATGAGATCATTAAGTCAAGAGCGGCAAAAATTTATGTATGCAATGTCATGACCGAACCGGGTGAGACGGATGATTATTCGGTAAGCGATCATGTAAGAGCCATAATTAAACATACGGATTCCGGTATGGTGGATTATTGTATCGCCAATGTTTCGTCTATTCCCCAGCACTTGTATGATAAATATAAGCTTGAGGACAAGCATCCCGTTCAATTGGATGAAAAGGATGAAAAATGGTTCAAACAGAACAAGATAAAATTGGTAAAGGCACGCATAGCAAGTATGGAAGAGTTTGTCAGGCATAACTCCGATAAACTTTCCGATGTGATCATAGAGATAATAAGCAACCGGCAAAAGAGGTAATTTAAAGTGAAAAAAGCTAAATTGGCAATGGCGTTTCATTGTTATCAGCCTGTCGATAATTTCGACTGGACGATCGAAGAGGCTTATCAAAAAGCATATAAGCCTCTTGTGGAGACGCTGGAAGGGTTCCCGGCCATCAAAGCGTCATTCCATTTTTCAGGCAACTTGCTTGAATGGCTGGAGAAAAAACATCCCCGTTACATTGATAAACTTTCACTGCTTCTCAGAAAAGGGCAGATAGAACTGATCGGCGGCGGGTTTTGCGAGCCTATAATGGCTTTGATCCCTGAAAGGGACAGGAGGGGTCAGATAGAAAAAAACGAGGGAATTCTTAGAAGAATATTCAAGGCGGAACCAAGGGGGGCATGGATCACTGAAAGGGTATGGGTCCCGGAGCTTGCGGATACTTTATTATCCTCAAATTTTGAATATACGATACTTGATGATTATCATCTTTTTCAAGCCGGGATAGAAGCCGATGAGGTGTTTAATCCATACCTTGTTCACGGCAAAAACGGTTCTTTGACATTTTTTCCGTCATCGACAAGATTAAGGTATTACATACCGTTTAGGACGCCAAAGGCGGTCATTAATTATCTGAAGGACGTGACTCAAAACAGCCTTAACGATATTTCCTGTTTCTTTTTTGCAGATGATGGGGAAAAGTTCGGATTCTGGCCGCATACACACTGGTGGGTTTATAAGAAAAAATGGCTCAGCAATTTTTTCTCCGCTTTGGAAAATAATTCAGATTGGCTCCAGACCCTTAAATATTCCGATGTGAAAGATAAAGTATCGCCAAAAAAAGCAATAGACATCCCGGAATCAAGTTATGCGGAAATGACGGAATGGAGCGGGGGGAATTTTAAAAATTTCCTCAAGAAGTATCCGGGGTCTCACCGCATGCACAGAAGAATGATGTCTGTCAGCGACAGGATCGACAAGATGAAAAGCCTCGCGACCCGTCAGGTCGAGGAAGAAAAAATAGACAAGGCGCAGACCGAACTTTATAAAGCACAATCCGGTTGTGCTTACTGGCACGGTACTTTCGGAGGTTTTTATTTTCCGCACTTAAGGTCCGGCATTTACGGGCATTTAATCAAGGCGCAGAGTATCATAGACCTGATGAACCGGGAAGGGACCAAACACGTGAAGTCCATTGAACACGATATGGGCGGTTCAAAACAAGAGACGATCATACGTAATAAATTCATAGATCTCTTTGTAAAATCCCATAATGGCGGGGCGATAAGTGAATTGGACTTTAAACCTTTCAATGTCAATTTGATGAATACCATATCACGGATCAGGGAAGAGTATCATAAAAAGCTGAAAAAAGGGTACAAAAGACGTATCAAGCATGCGCGAAAAAGCATCTTTAAAGGCGAATTTACCGATATTCATGATCTTTTAGGCATTAGCGAAAAAGGGCTTAAGAAAATGATGTTTTACGATGATTACCAGCGGGCATCTTTTCTTACCCATGTTTTGAAGAACGGAAGATCATGGAAAAGCATGAACAGGGGAATAACGAGCGAGGTGAAATTCCTTGAAGGCGCGTATTCTTCGGAGATCAGTGACAGCGGAGATAACATAATACAGACTCTGCGAAAAAGAGCAAAAGTGTTTATGGATAACAGCAGGTCCTTTGATCTGGAAGTCGTAAAGGATATAAATGTCGGTACGGACGCGGGGGCGGAATTTTCTCATAAGATCATAAAACATTTCGGCAGCGACCTCCCTTTAAAATATGCCGTGGAATTCAATTTTTCCATTAAAGATAAAGATACTGCTTCGAAGCCGCGTCTTGAAAGGACTGATAACCTCAAGTTCCATGATGAGTATTCAGGACTTGATCTGAAGTTTTTCCTTAACAGAGAGTTTACGGTGTTCACCTATCCGATATATACAGTCAATGAATCGGAAGCGGGGCTTGAGAAGATTTATCAGGGGATATCGATATTGATCGGAGAAGATTGCGTTTTGGCTCGTGACGGAGATGAACGCAGCATGCAGATTAAGCTTGAAATAGCATAATGAAAGTACAAAAAGACATAATAGTAAAGAATAAAACAGGCCTACATGCCAGGCCTGCCGCTATGTTCGTGCAGATCGCTAACAAGTATGACAGCGATATTACCATAATAAAAGAGGATCAGGAAGTTGACGGCAAATCAATAATGGGGATATTGATGCTGGCGGCAGAGAAAGGTTCGGCTATAACTATAGTTGCGGACGGTGATGACGCTGAAAAAGCGGTAGAAGAGTTATCCAAAATGCTGCTCAGTGATGAGATCGATGTGAATAAAGTAGGGTGAAAAGGACAGATTTATGACGGATAAAAAAGATCCCAAGAGAAAAAAACAAATACAGCTAAGGGGCATTCCTGCGGCGCCTGGTATTGCTATCGGTAAAGCTTTTGTGCTTGGCACGGAAGAGATCATGCCGCCGAAGCGTTCTATTCCCGCGAGTGAAATACCTTCCGAAATATCGAGGTTTGAGACCGCACTTGAAAAAACCAAGAGAGAGATCATTGAGATCGAAGATAAGATATCGAAGGAAATGGGGGTTGAACACGGAAGGATCTTTAGCGCTCATCTTCTTGTGCTTGAAGATAAAGTGCTTGTGAAAGAAGTGATCGCACGTCTTAAAAAAACCAAGAAGAACATAGAATACGTATTTGCTGAAGTTTTGGATAAATATGTAGGGGTTCTTTCAGAGGCGAAGGATGAGTATTTGCGGGACAGGATCACTGATATAACAGATGTCGGAAAAAGGATATTAAAAAATCTTTCAGGAGTTGAAGACAAGACTTTAGCGGCTTTATCAGAGAAATCCATTGTTGTAGCTTACGATCTTTCTCCGTCGGAGACCGCCATGATGCATAAAGGCAGGGTCCTTGGTTTTGTGACCGATATAGGCGGCAGGACCTCACATACGGCTATCATGGCGAAATCCCTGGAAATACCCGCTGTTGTAGGTTTGGAATCTGTAACCGACCTCGTTAAAGACGGCGATCATATAATCATGGACGGCATACACGGAGTTGTGATCATCAATCCCACAAAACGCTTTCTTGAAAAATATCAAAGGGAAAAGAAAAAATATGAAAGCCTTGAAAAAGAATTAACAGAGTTAAAATCTCTTCCGAGTGAAACACTTGACGGCAAGAAAGTCATCATTGGCGGAAACATAGAATTACCGGAAGATGTCGCAAGTGTTCTTGCATACGGAGCAGAGGGGATAGGCCTATACAGAACAGAGTACTTTTATATGAATAGAATTGATCTGCCGAATGAGGAAGAACAGTTTAATGCTTATAAATCAGTTGCCACAAGGATAAAACCGAACCCTGTCACGATAAGAACTCTTGATCTTGGCGGGGATAAGTTCCTTTCGCAGCTTGATGTTCCTAAGGAAATGAACCCGTTCTTGGGATGGCGAGCCATAAGGTTTTGCCTGGAAAGAACCGATATATTCAAAGCGCAGTTAAGAGCTATTTTAAGGGCATCAGTTTACGGGAATATCAAGATGATGTACCCGATGATCTCCGGTGTAAGTGAAGTGCGTCAGGCTAATATCATATTGGAAGAAGTTAAGACCGAGTTAAGAAAGAAGAAAATTCCTTTTAACGGGGATATGCCGGTAGGGTGTATGATAGAAGTGCCTTCCGCGGCTGTTACAAGCGATATACTGGCTAAGGAATCCGCTTTTTTCAGCATAGGGACAAATGATCTTATCCAATATTCGTTGGCGGTTGACAGGGTTAATGAAAAAATAGCATATCTTTACGAACCGGCCCATCCGGCTGTTCTGACATTGATAAAAAAGGTTATAGATTCAGGGCACCAAGCGAACATACCGGTTGCGTTATGCGGTGAAATGGCCGGAGACATAACTTTGACCGTTATTCTTCTGGGTTTAGGGCTGGATGAATTCAGCACTTCACCTATTGCGATACCTGAGATCAAAAAAGTTATACGAAGTGTTAAATATTCCGAGGCAAAGAAGATCGCCGAGAAAGCGTTACAGTTTTCGACAGGTAAAGAAGTCGAGAAGTATGCGAAAGCAAAATTGAAAGAGATCGTTCCGGATATAGCCGAGGAATTGACGGAATAAAAAAGAAAGGAACCGAATGAAAGCGTTGATACTCGCTGCGGGGTATGGCACCAGATTATACCCGTTGACCCTTGACAGGCCAAAACCGCTTATTAAAGTGGGCGGAAAACCTATCATGGAGAGATTACTCTCAAAAATCGAAAATTTAAAGGATTGCGATGAGGTATACATTGTAACAAATGATAAATTCTATGATCTGATAGTGAATTGGGTCAGGGGAAAAGAATTTCCGTTTTCCATAAAGGTCATAAATGATCATACTACATCTGATGATGACAGGCTCGGAGCGATCGGCGACATTAATCTTGTTCTAGGAAGAGAAAAGCCTCAGGATGATGTTCTTATCATGGCCGGCGATAATTTATTTGAGTTTGATATAAGCGATTTTGTGAATTTCGCGATGGAAAAAGAACGGCTCAGTATAGCGCTTTATGATGTAAAGGATAAGGAACTTGCAAAAAGATACGGCATAGTTTCGATCGATGATAATAATAAGGTAAGCGAATTTTACGAGAAACCCGAAGAGCCTAAAAGTACATTAGCTTCGACAGGGATATATTATCTTCCTGCCGGAAAACTTCCTCTTATGGGTGAATATATGAGAACGGATCTGGTCAAAGACCAGCCCGGCAATTTTGTCAAGTGGGTTTCAGAAAAAGACGAAGTGTATGGGTTTGTGTTTGACGAAGGATGGTATGATATCGGTGATAAAAAATCGCTCGAAAAAGCCGATCTGGAATACAGAGAAAAAGAAATGGGGAGCTAAAAGGAGAAAGAAATGAAAAAGGATACACATTTATTTACTTCTGAAAGCGTAACGGAAGGACATCCTGATAAGGTTTGTGATCAGATATCCGATGCGGTATTGGATGCGATCTATAAGGAAGATCCCTCAGGCAGGGTCGCATGTGAGGCCATGGTCACAACGGGTCTTGCGATCGTAGCAGGTGAAATAACGACTTCATGTTATGTGGATATACCCAAGATAGTCAGAGAGACTATTCGTGAAATAGGATACACAAGCGCAAAGTATGGGTTTGATTACCTTACTTGTGGTGTTCTGACTTCGATCCAGGAGCAGTCCCCGGACATAGCTTTGGGTGTGGATGTAGGCGGTGCGGGGGATCAGGGCATGATGTTCGGTTATGCTACCAATGAGACCAAAGAGCTGATGCCCATGCCTATAACCTTAGCGCATGCTCTTACAAGGCAAATTGCAGCGATCCGGAAGGAAAGGGTGGTTAATTACCTGCGCCCCGACGGCAAGAGTCAGGTTACTGTCGAATATGAAAATGGCAAGCCGAAAAGGGTCGAAGCTGTAGTAATAAGCGTGCATCATGATCATAAGGTCGAGATGAAAAAGATAAAAAGCGACATGAAAAGCTACGTCATTAAAAAGATCGTACCCAAAAATCTTATGGACAAGAACACCAAGATTTTCATTAATCCTACAGGGAGATTTGAAGTGGGCGGTCCGCAGGGAGATACCGGCGTAACGGGAAGAAAAATCATTGTTGATACTTACGGCGGAGTCGGTTCTCATGGAGGAGGTTGTTTCAGCGGGAAAGATCCCACAAAAGTGGACAGGTCAGCTTCTTATATGGCGCGGTACATTGCCAAGAACATCGTTGCTTCCGGTTTAGCCGATAGATGTGAGATACAGCTTGCATATGCTATTGGTGTGGCTGAGCCCGTGAGTGTTATGGTAAATACTTTCGGGGGAGGAAAAATATCCGATTCCAAGTTAGTTAGGCTCGTAAGGGAATGTTTTGATCTTACTCCCGCAGGCATTCTGGAAAAACTGAAACTCAGAAGACCGATATTTAAACAGACCGCTGCTTACGGCCATTTTGGAAGGAACGAAGACGGGTTCACCTGGGAAGAGATCGATATGGCTAAAGTTCTCAAGAAGAAAGCCAAATAACTAAAAAAGAAAGGATAAGTTTTGTGATGGTAAAACATGATGTAAAAGATATCAAGCTCGCCGGCAAGGGGAAACTGAGGATAGAATGGGCGTCAAGAAATATGCCTGTTATAAAAAATATCGAAGATCGTTTCAGAAAAGAAAAACCGCTGAAGGGAATTCGTGTAGGCGCCTGTCTTCATGTTACTACCGAAACAGCTAATCTTATGGCTGCCTTAAAAGCGGGCGGGGCTGAGGTCGCATTGTGCGCATCAAATCCGCTAAGCACTCAGGATGATGTAGCTGCTTCCTTAGTTAAGGACCACGGGATCCCCGTATTTGCCGTAAAAGGGGAAAATAACGCTACATATTACAGGCACATCAAAAACGTACTCGATATAAAACCTCATGTTACCATGGACGACGGGGCAGATCTTGTATCAACCATACATTCCAAACGCAAGGAACTCTTGAAATCTATCCTTGGCGGCACGGAAGAGACAACTACAGGGGTAATACGTCTTAAAAGCCTCGAGAAAAAGGGACTTTTAAAGTTTCCCATAGTGGCTGTCAATGATGCCCAGACAAAATATCTTTTCGATAACAGGTACGGTACGGGACAGTCAACTATTGACGGCATAATCAGGGCGACCAATCATCTTATTTCCGGCAGTACGGTTGTTGTCGCCGGTTACGGATGGTGCGGACGCGGTGTTGCCATGCGGGCGAAAGGGATGGGGGCGCGTGTTATTATAACTGAAGTGGATTCCCTGAAAGCGCTTGAAGCGGTACTTGATGGATATGATGTTATGCCCATGGGGAAAGCGGCTAAAGTCGGAGATGTTTTTGTCACTCTTACAGGGGATATCAATGTCATAAGCAAGGAACATTTTAATTTGATGAAAGACGGCGCCATAGTCGCAAATTCGGGGCATTTCAATGTTGAAATAGATATCCCCGCTCTTAAGAAAATGACAAGATCCGTAAGGGAAATAAGGCCTTTTGCCGAAGAGCATGCTCTGAAAAACGGCAAAAAGATAGTCCTTTTAGGAGACGGCAGACTGATAAATCTTGCAGCGGCGGAAGGGCATCCTTCGATGGTGATGGATATGAGTTTTGCGAACCAGTCGCTTTCATGTGAATTTATTGTCAAGAACCACAGAAAGCTTGAGAACAAGGTCTATAGTGTACCTGCTAAAATAGATGAAAAAATAGCCAAGCTTAAACTCAGGTCCATGGGAGTAAAAATAGACATATTAACAGAACAGCAGAAGAAATATCTTGCAAGTTGGGAGCTTGGAACATGAAAAAGGTCAAAAGAATAGGAGTACTTACTTCAGGCGGCGACGCGCCGGGAATGAATGCCGCTATAAGAAGTGTTGTACGTAAAGCTATATTCGAAGGCCTTGAAGTTAAGGGGATCCTGAGGGGATATGAGGGGCTTATCAGCGGCGACGAGATCATTGACATGAACTCACGAAGTGTAAGTAATATCCTTTCAAGAGGAGGTACTATTTTAAAAACAGCCAGATCAAAAGAGTTCATGGAAAAGAGCGGACAGAAAAAAGCCGCCGATACCATCAAGAAAAACGGGATAGATAACCTTATTATTATCGGAGGCAACGGATCTTTCCAGGGGGCGCAAATCCTGCATAAGGAATGGGGAGTAAAAAATATAGGGATTCCCGGGACCATAGACAATGATGTGGGGCATACCGATTATACGATAGGAGCCCATACCTCTGTAGATACCGCTCTTGATGCTATTGACAAGATCAGGGATACGGTAAACAGCATGGAGCGCATATATGTCGTAGAGGTCATGGGGCGTAAAGAGCCGTATATAGCGGTTATGTCAGGTTTAGCCGGGGGAGCGGAAGAGGTTCTTTATCCGGGCGGCGAACTTGATATCGATAAAATGACTAAAGAAATTAAAACGGGAGAGAAGAAAGGTAAAATAAGCTGGATAATCGTTGTTTCAGAAGGCGTATCAAGCGCGCATTCAATTGCGGAACAGATCAGGAACAAAACGGGATATGAGGTAAGGGGCGTTACTCTCGGGCATATACAGCGCGGAGGATCTCCGAATGCTCCGGACAGGATATTAGCTTCAAGAATGGGAGCTTTCAGCGTTACTGCGGCAACGGAAGGCAGGTCCGGTGAAATGGTCGCTATTCAGGGAAATAAACTTTGCCTTGTTCCTTATGAAAAAGCCTGTTTTGAGATGGATAAAGATAAAAAGCTCCATGCCGAATTGTATGATCTAACGAAACTTCTTGCAACATGAGAATAATTAACAAATATTTACTTAAAGAATTGGGAGGCCCGTTCGCGGCCTCCTTGTTTGTTTCCACATTTATTCTTGCCGCGGGGAACATTATGCAGACCGTGGATATGGTAATGAATAAGGGAGTGTCCATTTTTCACGTGTTGAAGATATTTTTGTTTTTTCTTCCGTACGTTCTTATTTTTACCATACCTATTTCGGTGTTGGCGGCGGTCCTGCTTGGTTTTGGACGTCTTTCAAGCGATAACGAGATCACGGCTTTAAGGACAAGCGGGATGAGCCTTTTGAAAGTGACCTCACCGGTAATAATATGCGGTTTTATAATCAGCCTTTTTAACATTCCGCTGAATGACAGGATCCTCCCGGAATCTGAGTTTGCCGCAAGAAAACTGATCAAACAGGTAGGCGTTAGCAATCCCATGGCTCTAGTGGAGCCCGGGGTCTTTATTAAAGGGTTCAAGGATTATATACTTTTTATACACAGCATAAAAGGCAATAAACTCGAAAATATCCGTATATATCAGCCCAGAGATGACAAGCCCACACGGACGATCGTCGCCAAACGCGGAGAGATCATACCTTTACCCGAACAGAACAGCGTAAAACTAAGGCTTGAAGACGGTACAGCGGATGAGATCAGGCCGGAAATACCGGATGAGTTCTACAAATTATCTTTTCAGGAATATTACATGACTTTGAATTTCAGTAAAGCGGAAAAATACCAAAATATAGATAAAAAGGCGCGTGAAAAAAGCATAAAAGAACTTTTGGACGATATAGAAAAATTCAAGAAAGATGACATAAGTGTGGTCCCTTTAAGGATAGAACTTCATAAAAAGATCGCTCTTGCGTTTTCAAATCTTGTATTTGTCCTGATAGGGATACCCCTGGCGATAACTACGCATAGGCGCGAGAAATTTATCGGTTTCGGTCTGGCAATGGGCCTTTTTCTTCTGTATTGGGCGATAATGCTCGGGGGCATAGCGTTCGCGATAAGGGCCATAATACCCCCTTGGGCGGGAGTATGGTCGGCCAATATTTTGCTGCTGCTTCTTGCTGCATGGATGTATTATAAGTTAATGAATCAATGAGCATATGAGAATACTGGAAAAATATGTATTAAAAAGTTATATCGGCGCATTTGTCTTCTGCGTGGTACTGCTTATTGTCCTTGGTGTTATTGGGGATATACTGGGATTCCTTGATGACATTTTTAAGAACAATATACCTCTCGGAAGCATCCTTCTTTTTTATCTGTATTTTGCGCCGTTCGCGTTCGTGAACATGGTCCCGTTCGCCAGTTTGCTGAGTGCGGTGTACGTGTTCAATAACCTGAGCAAGAACCATGAAGTTACGGCGGTCATAACGAGCGGGCTCAGCCTGTGGAAACTGATGCGCCCCGTGCTTATCGCGACTTTTGTTTTCTGTTTGGCGACATTTATTGTTAATGATAAATTGGTCCCCTCGAGCATGCTTAAAGCTGATCGCATAAGAAAAGAACGGCTTGAACTGGGAAAAGATAAAACCGGCAGAAGAATACAAAATATAGCTGTTTACGGTAAAGGCGACCAGATCATCTTCGCCAAAGCATATAATCCCCGCGAAAAGGTCCTGGAAAATGTTATTGTGCACAAGCAGAACAAAGAACAGGATATAATCGAAAAAGTAAGCGTCAGGGAAGTAGTGTATCAGGATGACGGGAAGTGGCAGGGGAATGATGTCATAATATTCAGCGTGGATTCCTCTGGGAATTTTCAGGGTGAACCCGAGGTATATAAGAACAAAATAATAGAAATAACGGAAAACCCGAAGGATTTTCTTAATAATCAGTGGGACCCTCGTTTCATGAATTATGCCCAGCTGAGGAAGTATTTGAAAATATTCAGGAAAGGGTCATCGACTTTAAGACGTTTAAAGGTCGATCTTAATTATAAACTTTCTTTTCCGTTCACCGCGTTGATAACGGTTCTTATAGGGGTCCCTTTCAGTATTTCTTCGGGCAGAGTGAACGCGCTTATGGGAATGGCTAAGGGGATCGCTGTCGCGATGTTGTATCTTCCCGTTACAGCCGTAAGCCTTGCGCTCGGCAAGGGGGGGATGCTCAGCCCCCTTGTTTCCGCATGGTTCAGCATAGTTCTATTCTCGGTCATAGGCATACATTTCGTGAATCAAAAAAGTTAAAATTGGGGACGCCCCATTTGGGGACACCCCTACATCTAAAATGATCTTAAAAATTCATGATTGTTATCTTTTTTATTTTAACATTGTCCTCGCTAACGTAAGCCCATAAACTTCTTTTACTCCTACTTTTTTAAGCTCCGATGCGCAAGTATCCAGTGTCGCGCCTGTTGTCATTATGTCATCCACCAACAGTATTGATTTTTCACAGATCTCAGGCAAAGAGGTGACCGCAAATGATCCTTTAAGGTTCTTTATTCTTTGATGCTTTGAAAGGCCTATTTGAGGAGGAGTTTTCTTGTTTTTGACCAGATTGTTCTTTGAGATGGGAATCGAGGTTAATTTTGAGATGGAATCCGCAATCAAAAGAGACTGATTAAAACCCCTTTTCTTGAGCTTCTCTTCGTGTAAAGGGACCGGAATGATAATATCTATGCTACGGGGAGGGATTATTGCTTCTTTCAGTGTATTTGATATGATCTCGTTAAGGATCTGCATTAAAGAAGAGGTTTTGCGGTATTTAAATTGTTTTATGCATTTTTTCAACGCGCCTTCATATTGCCTACACGATGCTATGTATATAATGTTTTTTGTTGAGATAAGCGGCAGGCGATTTCCGGAAATGATAGATGGCTTGCATTTGCCGCATATAATAGAAGAAGAGGAGGATATTATATTTCCGCATATAAGGCACTTTGAGGGCATGAAGATATTAAAAGCCGTGTTCAGAAATGTCAGCGCGTTCATACATATATAGACAAATTTTCCTTCAAAATTCTTGCACCCCAAACAATCTTTTTTGGGGACGCCCCATTTGGGGACACCCCACAAGTACGCATAAGAATAAAATTTAATCAAAAAATTTAGGTCTTTTTTAAGTATGTGGGGTGTACCCAAATGGGGCGTCCCCTTGACCCGTGGGCATCGTTCTGGTAAAATACAACAAATAACAACATTAAAGAGAGGAGATATCTTATGAAAGCTGTAGTAGACCCAGATGCTTGTATAGGTTGCGGACTTTGTGCTCAAGTTGCTCCTGATGTATATGAAATGCAGGGCGATAAGGCCGTTGCAAAAACAGATGATATTCCGGAAGATAAGGCAGATGATGCTAAAAACGGCGCTGACCAGTGCCCCGTTAACGCTATTACAGTGTCATAAGCATCGGCAATAATAAACTTTAAGAAGAAAAGCGGGTTGTGTTGTTGTGGGTTATCCGCAATGCGCAACCCGTTTTTACGGTTTCCCGCAGTATTATGAAGAATATACTAAAAAAGACTTTATGCATAATTGTCATACTTGCTGTTATAGTAGGATTGTTCAATCTTTTTTACCTGCAGCCCAGGCATGTTGTGCCTATCCTCATGTATCATTCTATTAATTACAAAAAAGATAATACACTTTCCGTTAAGCCCGAGAACTTTGCCAGGCAGATGGGATTTTTGAACAAGCACAGGTATAAAGTGATATCTTTAGATGAGCTTGTGGAGGGGATCAAAAAAGAGAAGAAATTTTCCGGGAAAACAGTCGTTGTAACTTTTGATGATGGTTTTTCGGACAATTATACTTACGCTTTTCCTGTGCTGGCGAAATACAATATGCCGGCGACCATATTCCTCATGACCGGTTATATTGGAAAGAAAAAAGAATATCTGAATTGGGACCAGGTACGTCATATGGATAAAAGCGGCATAGATTTCGGGGGGCATACCAGAAGTAATGTTTATTTGCCGGGGGTTGAAGGTTCGGGAGATCTGTGGGATGAGATCTCAGGCAGCAAGTTCGATATTGAAAAAGAGCTGGGGAAGAATGTAAACTATTTTTGTTATCCGACGGGAGGGTTTAACGAGACAATTAAAGAGATCGTCAAGGAAGCCGGCTATAAAGGCGCATGTACAACGAACAGGGGCTTTGACAAGTCCAATAAAGATGTGTATGAACTTAACCGCATAAAGGTGACAAATTCAGACACGACCAAACCGTTTCATTTTAGGGCAAAATTGTCGGGATATTATAATTTATTCAGAAGCTGCAGGAGCGGGGAATAGAAGGGATCTATCATGGAAAAGATAAAATTCAACACCAAATATCTTGAAGGGTTTGTTGTCGATGAGGATTTCAGATCTATCTTACCGGAAATCGAGAAAGCCCATTCTCATCTTGAAAATAAGGACGGCGCCGGCAAGGATTTTCTCGGTTGGCTGGATCTTCCCGAAGAAACGCCTGAGGGGCTTCTTTCAGACATACAAAGCACCGCGGATAAAATGAATTCCACTTCCGACGTTATTATTGTGATAGGCATCGGAGGTTCTTATCTTGGCGCCCGGGCCGCCATCGAAACGCTTTCACCGGAATTTTTCGAACAAAAAATATTCTTTGCGGGGCACTATTTATCAGGCGATCACATGTGTCAGCTCTTGGAATCGGTGAAAGACAGGGATGTCAGCGTTAATGTCATATCAAAATCGGGAACAACTACGGAACCGGCTGTTGCTTTCAGGATCGTGGAAGAGTTCATGAAGAAAAAATATACACCCGGCCAGATGAAAGAAAGAGTAATATGCACTACGGACAAGGAAAAGGGCGCTTTAAAGTCCCTTGCCGATACTAAAGGGTATAAAACTTTTGTTATCCCGGATGATGTCGGCGGGAGGTTTTCAGTTCTTACTCCTGTAGGACTTTTACCTGTAGCCTGCGCCGGCATAAATATAAGAGATCTTGTTGACGGCGCACGGGAACAAGTAAAGTGTGTCGCCGATCCCGATCTTGATAAGAATATAAGCTACAAGTACGCTGCCGTGCGCAATATATTTTACCGGAAGGGAAAGAAAATAGAGATATTGTCGGGTTTTGATCACAAGTTCGGATATATCGCTGAATGGTGGAAACAGCTTTTTGGTGAAAGTGAGGGGAAAGAAGGGCATGGTATATACCCGACTGCATGCAGGTTCACGACAGACCTTCATTCCATGGGACAGCTCATACAGGAAGGCGAACGTAATATTTTTGAGACGTTCCTCGTCACGGAGAAAGAATCGGAGAACTGTTTGATCCCGACTTCAGATGAGGATATAGACGGCCTTAATTATCTTGCGGGCAAGCAGATTGATTTTGTGAACAAAAAAGCTTATGAAGCAACGGCCGAAGCGCATTTCGAAGGGGGAGTGCCGAATACTACAATATTTATTCCCGACAGAACAGCTTATTATCTGGGCGCGCTTTTTTACTTCTTCGAAAAAGCGGTAGCGGTTTCCGCATATGTGAACGGGGTGAATCCTTTCAACCAGCCGGGGGTAGAGGCGTATAAGAAGAAGATGTTCAGACTTCTGGGAAGACCGGGTTATTAATAATGGAACTTGATTTTTCATTCGGCATAATAGCGACCGCCATAGCAAAACTTTTTATTCTTATGCTCGCCGGATACGCATTGTATCATTTTAAGCTTATTGGCGATAAGTTTGTTGATACGCTCAGCCTTGTACTCGTGAGACTTTTGTTCCCATCGCTGATCATCTCAAAAACAATAACACACTTTAGTTTTAGTGAATATTCTTATTGGTGGTTCTTGCCCATGTGCGCTATCATTTTTTGCATTGGAGGGATGGCCCTCGGCTGGCTTGTTTTGAGATTTTTCAGGGGATTTACGTCGCCGCGTGAATTTATGTGCAGCTGCGGTTTTCAGAATTGCGGGTACCTGCCGATGAACCTTATACTTTTTGCTTTTGCGGGAGCATTGGGGGACAGGCTGTTGATCTACATGTTCCTTTTTATACTGGGTTTTAACATTCTCATGTGGTCGCTGGTCCCGCTTTTTTTAACAGGTAAACTTAGAAGCCAATTCAAGATCAGTGTGTTATTAAACGCTCCCGTGGTAGCGACCGTGTTTTCACTTTTGTGGGTCGCAATTATCGGAAAAGATAAGATGCCTCTTGTTGTGATGGATCCCCTCAGGCAGTTAGGGATGAGTTCTTTTCCCATCGCAATGATAACGCTCGGCGCATATCTGTACAGGTACAGGGCGTATCACCCTGATTTTAAAATCCCTCTAATTTGGTGTTTGGCGACCAAACTGTTTATATTTCCCGCGATCATCTTTCTTGTACTAAATTTTGTTCCGCTTGCTTCAGATTACAAATTTTTCTTGCTTCTTCAAGCCATAATGCCCACTGCTGTATCTTTAGTAGTTATAGGCAGTTACACGAACGCTGATAATAAGTTTTTCAGCAGCGCAATATTTTATTCACATCTGATCGCGATTTTTACGATTCCTGTCTGGCTTAACTTATTCAGACTGGTTCAGTAAATTTACCGCGTGAAATAGGGGGGAGCATATTTAGGGGATAAGTAAATATTAACTTAACTTGACTAGTTATATATAATAAGGTAATTTTCATAAAAGGAAGGAAAAAATATGGTGTTCGGAATTATGCTGATTATAAGCGGGATATTAATAGCTCTTTACCCGCCGCTTCTATCATTAATAGTAGCGCTTATTCTAATTTTTGCAGGCGCGATACTGTTTTCGTTAAGCTACAGATACAAAAAGACAGCCCGCCGCGTTGACGATCCTTTCGTGGATTTTTTCATGAGGATGTAACTGAAAAAAACGAAAAAGTAAGATAAGCGATTATTTAATGTGTTAGAGAAATAAGGAGGCCGTGTATATGGCTAAAGCTAAAAAAGATAACAGCAAGATCAAGAATGAACTAAAAGTAAAAGATTTGCGTTATATCTGTGATCCGTCTCTTTTCCCATTTAAGACAACTGAAGATTATGTGTTTGAAGCTGAGCCCCTACACCAGGAGAGAGGGGTAAACGCGATAGATTTCGGGCTTAACGTAAAATCGGACGGGTATAACATCTTTGTATGCGGCGCGGCCGGAACGGGGCGCAATACACAGGTGAATAAAGCGGTTAATGAGATCGCTTCCCAGCAAAAAACGCCTGATGACTGGCTTTATGTATATAACTTTAATATGCCGGATGAGCCTATTAGCCTCCATCTTCCGGCCGGAAGAGGACGTGTCTTCAAGCTTGACATGGAAGAAATGATAAATGAGATGAAAATAGAGATCCCTAAAGCTTTTGAAAGCGAGGATTATGAAACGCGTAAACATGAGCTTATAAGAGAATACAAGAAAAAAAGGGACGATACACTTCAGGATATCGAGAACAAAGCTTTTAAGGAAGGGTTTGTTCTGAAACAATCGGCCACCGGTGTTATCCTTGTTCCGCGCAGCGGTGATAATCCGATGAGCGATGAAGAATATGAAAACCTTCCCAACGGCGAAAAAGATAAGATAGAGAAGAATAAACACGAGCTGCATATTAGGATCGAACAGGTCTTGAGTGAAGTGCGCGCAATGGAGAAAAACGCTAAAGTGAGGATCAAAGAGCTTGAAAAAGAGGTGGCTCTTTTTTCGGTAAAACATATTATCGATGAACTTCGTTTTAAATACAGGGAATTTGACGACATAGTAGAGTATCTTAACCGCGTGCAGGAGGATATACTCGATGATATCGATTCTTTCAAGGAGGAGGAAGAGGCTCCGGCTCAGATCCTGGGATTGGGGGCTAAAACGCCTAAAAAGGACGTTTTCCTTAAATACAAAGTGAATCTTTTGGTGGATCACAAGTATTCCAAAGGCGCGCCTGTTATAAAAGAGGCTAATCCGAGTTATTATAATCTGCTCGGCAGGATAGAATATATTTCGCATTTCGGTTCCATGACAACCGATTTTACGATGATCGCTGCCGGCGCTCTTCATAAAGCGAACGGCGGGTATCTTGTCCTGCAGGCCATGGACGTATTGAAGAATTTCATGGCCTGGGACGCGCTGAAGAGGGTGATACGCAACCATGAGATAAAAGTTGAGGATATAAACGAACAATTCCGTCTGATATCAACTACCAGTTTAAAACCCAAACCGATCCCCTGCGATATAAAAATAATCATGGTGGGGCCGCCCTGGCTTTACCAGCTCCTCTATAGATATGATGAAGATTTTCGCAAGATGTTCAAGATAAAAGCTGATTTTGATGTTGAAATGAACAGAGACACTGAAAAACTCAAAAAATACGCTGCTTTTATAAAGGTGAGATGCAATGAGGAAGGACTAAGACATTTTGACAGAGAGGCTGTCGCCAGGGTTGTTGAATACGGTTCAAGGCTTGCGGAAGATAAGGAAAAACTCAGCGCACTTTTTATGTATATCGCCAATATACTGCGTGAAGCCAACTACTGGGCGGGAAAGGATCAAAAAGAATATGTAGGGAAAGATCATATTGAAAAAGCGATAGAAGAAAAGATATATCGTTCAAATTTGATCGAGGACAAAATACTGGAGCTCATTGAGAAAAACGTCATCATGATAGATACTGAAGGGAGTGTCACCGGACAGGTAAATGGCCTTTCGGTGTTGGATATAGGTGAATATATGTTCGGCAAACCTTCGCGTATCACAGCCAGGACTTATATAGGCAAAGCAGGCGTAGTTGATATTGAACGGCAGGTCAAAATGGGCGGCAACATACATTCCAAAGGTGTTTTGATCCTTAACGGATATATAGGAGAAAAATTTGCGCAGGAGACGCCGCTTGCATTGAATGCAAGTATATGTTTCGAGCAATCTTATCAGGGAGTGGAAGGGGATTCGGCATCCAGCACCGAGATGTATTGCCTCCTGTCATCGCTTGCGGAAGTTCCTATTAAACAATCTATAGCGGTGACCGGTTCTATGAACCAGCACGGGATGGTGCAGCCTGTAGGCGGCATAAATGAGAAGATCGAAGGATTTTACCAGGTATGTAAGCTTAAAGGGCTTACGGGGGATCAGGGAGTGATCATGCCGTATCTAAATGTAAAACATCTTATGCTGAAAGATGAAGTTATAGATGCGGTTAAAAAAGGCAAGTTTCACATATGGGCAGTTTCCACGGTGGATGAGGGGATAGAGATACTTACCGGCAAAAAAGCCGGGAAGAAAAGCCCAAAAGGCAAATATCCTAAAGGGACAATAAACTATCTTGTCGCGGAAAAATTAAAGGAATATTCCGAGAGATTCAGTTCTCAGAAAAAAGGAAGATCCGGTAAAAAAAAGAAAACCTCCGGGAGAAAAAAGAAGTAGATGAACGTTCTTCTTGTTATTGGCTTAATTATGCTGCTCGGGGTGGTGAGCGGTAAGGTCTTTCAAAAACTTAATCTGCCCCAGGTAATGGGATATATTATAGTAGGCATACTTCTTGGTGAATCCTTTCAGGGAGTGATCAGCTGGGAGTTCCTTCAATCATTTAGCCCGTTCATCGATCTTGCGCTTGGAGTTATCGGTTTTCTGATAGGGGCGGAACTCAATTTCGACCGCTTCAAAAAATACGGTAAATCAATATATACCATTCTTCTGGCCGAGTCTTTGATCACTTTTTTCCTTGTTGCGTTGGTTGCAACATTACTTACCGGTAAAGTATATATGGGGCTCATACTCGGGGCTTTGGCTTCCGCTACGGCACCGGCCGCTACATATAATGTCATCGGAGAATATAAAGCCCGCGGTCCGCTAACGATGACAACCCTTTCGATCGTTGCTTTGGATGACGGTGTTGCGCTTATCATTTACGGTTTTGCAAGCGCTTTCGCCAGGACCTTTATTGCGCATGAGAGCTTTTCGGTAATAACAACTATAGGATATCCTTTATTGGAGATCGCTTTCTCAGCTTTTATCGGCGCTGTTTCAGGTTTTGTGCTTCATAAGATCATACTGCGCGTAAGAGACAGAGAAAGAATACTTCCCATTACGTTCGGAACGATAATTTTTGTGGTCGGGCTTGCAAGGTTTTTTGACGTGGATGCGATCTTCGCGGCTATGATCCTTGGCGCCGTGGTTTCTACGCTTCAGACATCCGAACATCAGGAAATGTTCGATCTCATTAAACGGTTTAGTGCCCCGATATATGTGCTTTTCTTTGTTCTTGTAGGCGCCAGGCTTGATGCGAGGATATTTGCGAAAATAGGGGTTATTTCTCTTGCCGTGGCTTATATCATAGCCCGAAGTGTCGGAAAGCTTTCCGGTGCTTATATAGGAGGCAAAATATCGAAGGCTAAAGAAACCGTGACTAAATATCTTGGATTTTGCCTTTTCGATCAGGCCGGGGTTGCGGTCGGTCTTGCCATAGCTTCTTACAATGTATTGAGCAAGATGGGCCCTGAAGCGCAAATGGCGGGCCTGCTCATAATTAACATTATAACCGCGACGACCTTTCTTCTGCAGATCATAGCGCCTCCGATGATCAAATACGGAGTCAAGAAAGCCGATGAGATGTATCGTAATGTCACCGAAGAAGACATTATTCAAGAGTATAAGGTAAGAGATGTAATGGAAGAGGATTTCTTCTTAATAAGAGAAAATAATAATCTTCATCAAATAATCGATATCATGAAAAAAAGCGACGGGTATATTTTTCCTGTTATAGGGATGGATGAAAAATTCATCGGAGTGGTTTCGCTTGGAGAGATAAGAGATACATTTTACGAGGAACAAATGGATCAATTGATCCTGGCTGAAGACATTTACAGGGAAGTTGATATTGTTGTTTATGCCGATCAGGAGCTTAAGGATGCAATGGATATATTCAAGGCTAAAAATATAGACTATCTTCCCGTATTGGAGAATAACCGGACAAAAAGGCTTGTGGGGCAGCTGGAATATAAAAAGATCAAGGAATTTATCAGCAGGGAAGTCATCCTCAGGCAGCAGGAACTCGAAACTTAAAAAAATTTATTATTTTTTACATATCATATCGATGGATATAAATACATAAATATGTTAACATGTGTAACATGTGCAATAGGAGGAGAGGTCTATGGCTAAACAAGATTATTATCAGGTCCTGGGAGTAAAGGAAGATGCCGGCCAGGCCGAAATAAAAAAAGCATACAGAAAACTTGCCCTTAAATATCATCCGGATAAAAACCCGGGGGACAAGAAGGCCGAAGAAAACTTTAAGCAGGTCTCGGAGGCTTATTATACCCTTGGCGACGAAAAAAGACGTAAAGAGTATGATAACCTGCGAAAAATGGGAGCTTATACCGGGGACTTTTCTTCCGATCAGGGATTCGATTTTTCGGAATTTTTAAGGCAATTTTCAGCCGGAGGAGGGGGCAGAGGCGCTTCTACAGGTTCTATTTTTGACGGCATTTTCGGCGATATTTTCGGGGGGGATCAGCGCGGGGGTAAATACACGTTTTATTACTCCGATGGCGGCGGCATGCGTGAAGGAACTGGACAGGGGGTCCAGCAGCTGGATACGGACATGCGAGCATCTCTTCCTATACCCAAAAGACTTGCCCAGAGCGGCGGAGAAGCGAATTTTAAATTATCCGACGGCAGAAGCATAACTCTTAAAATACCTAAAGGAACAAAAGACGGCCAAAAAATGAGATTAAGAGCCCAGGGCCAGGATTGCCCTTATTGCGGACACAAAGGGGATCTTATCGTAACGATAAAAATAAAATAAATTATTTTTAAAGGAGAGGGAAATGACCCGATATGATCTTGTAAGAACATTTAAAGCCCTTGCGGATGAGACGAGGCAGGATATTCTGGAGCTATTGGGGGGAAAGGAGATGAATGTCACGGATATATGCGCGGAGGTGAGAATATCACAGCCGACAGTTTCTCATCATCTCCAGATACTGAAAAATTGCAAACTGGTCGATTCGAGAAAGCAAGGCAAGAACATATTTTATTTCGTGAAAAAGGATATTGTAAATGACGTTTTTGATAATGTGCTGCAAAAAATGCATAAAAAAGGATAGAAGAAATGACAGTATTGGTTGTAGACGGATATAATGCGATAAATGCCGTACCCGAGACGAGACAGTTGGCGGGGGAAGATCTTCATGAGGCGCGAAAAGAGATCATTAGGATCTCAAAAGAATATGCAAGGTCAAGCGGTTACATTACAGATGTCCGTGTTGTTTTTGACGGGGATGATAGGTATAGGTACTTGGACGCCCTTGAAGTCCCGCGCGGAAAAACAATGATTTTTTCAGGAACAGGGGAGGGTGATGACAAGATCATTGAGGTAGTGAAGAAATGTTCTCGGAAAGCGAGGGTCATAATCGCTTCAAATGATAACTATGTGAGGAATATGGCCAGGGGCTACAAAGCTACACCGTTAAATGTGCAAGAGCTATCCTTTATGAAGAAAAAAAATAAAAAAAATAAAGCGCACAAAAGGATAACACAGGATATAAAGAATAAAATAAACGAAGAATACAGGAAAGAGCTGGGGATCAAGTGAAGGATGTAGCTGCAAATATCAGTGATCCCATAAGGGGGATGGTTGATGCGCGAGCCGTGATGGCGCCTATGTCGGGTGTCACAGATGTACCTTTTCGTCTTATTATGCGCAAGTTCGGCTGCCGGTTCGCGTTTACCGAGATGATAGACGTGAACGGTATTGTATACAACAACCGCAAAACGCTCAGCATGCTTGAACGCCCCGAAAAAGACAGCCCGCTTGGTGTGCAGATCGTCGGGGAGAATAAAGAAAAGATCATCCATGCCGCAAAAGTGTGTGAAGGAAAAGGTTTTGATCTCATTGATCTCAATGTCGGATGTCCCGCTCCGAAAGTTATAAAAGGCGGTAAAGGTGTGGCGCTTCTTAAGGATTTGAGGAAACTTGCGGGCATCGTCCGTAAACTCGTGAAGTCTGTCAAACTGCCCGTTACGGTTAAAATAAGAAGCGGATGGGATAGGAAAAACTTAAATTATCTCGAAGCGGCAAAGATAATCGAAACGGAAGGCGCGAGCGCGATTTGCATTCATCCCCGTTCGCGCGAACAGCAATATAAAGGTAAGCCGGATCACGATATGATACGTGAAATTGTCGAGGCCGTGGATATTCCGGTATTTGCGAGCGGGAACATGTTCAAACCGCAAGACATTGAAGAGGTGATCAGCCTTACCGGTTGTGACGGCGTATTTATTGCAAGAGGAGTATTGGGAAAACCATGGATATTCAGGCAGATAGAGGAATATTCTTCCGGAGAAGAATATTCCTGGGATCCGTCGTTTGATGAACTGAAGAGGATTATCATGGAACACGTGTCCTTATCGCTTAAATACTACGAAGAAAGATTAGCTTTTTCCAGGATGTATAAACATATTTGTTGGTACCTGAAAAAATACAAGAACTTGAATGAGATAATGAAAGAGTATGTCCGCGCAAGGGAATGGGGCAGCTTTCTTATCTTTATGGATAAATTAAGATTGGAAGGAAATAGATTGGTATCGGAGGATTGAAATGAAAAAGATCATTCTGGCTTCCGTTTCCGAAAGACGATCGCAAATCCTCACTTCATGCGGGGTTAAGCATGTTGTTATCGGCAGTAATATTGAAGAGCTGAAAAGCGGGTCTGTTTCAGAGGTCGTCCGGGTAAATGCCGAGAAAAAAGCGGAAAAAGCAGTTCAGGATTCCGGTGAAGCCGTTATTATCGGAGCTGATACTCTTGTCGCGCATGGCGAGGATATTATCGGAAAACCCCAGGACGAAAATGCCGCAAAAGATCTCTTGAAAAGGTTTTCGGGCAGCGATATCGAGGTGTATACAGGGCTTTGTGTAATAGACACGTCAAGCGGGAAGAAAGCATCGGGAGTTGATATGAGCGAGATAACAGTTGTTAGCATGACAGAGGAAAAAATCGAAAATTATTTCAAGTTGTTAGCCCCGTATGACAAGGCAGGGGGATTTTCTATAGAAGGCGTGGGCTCGCTTTTATTCGATAACATTAAGGGATCCTATTTCAACATATTAGGACTTCCCATGATCAAGCTTAACGAACTATTTAAAGAAATTGGATTAAATTTGTTAGAATTTTTAGCATAAAAAATCAATAAAAAATGAAAAAACATTATACAATTCCATTTTTTATTCTGCATAAGGGATGCCCGTTCAAGTGCATATTCTGTGATCAGAATAGTATCACCGGGCAGGATATGATCAAGCCCGAGGATGTGGAAAAGGGTATTGAAGAATATCTTTCAACGATCCCGCCATCAGCGGAAAGGATCGAAGTCGGCTTTTTCGGCGGGACGTTTACCGGGCTGGATCCGGAACTTCAGAAAGAATTTCTCCGGCCCGTGCAAAAGTATATCCGGAAAGGCATTATCAAAGGCATCAGATTATCCACGCGTCCTGACTACATAAATAAAGAAACACTTAAGATGCTTAAAGAATATAGTGTGACTTGCATAGAACTTGGAGTGCAGTCCGCCTCAGATAAAGTGCTTTTAGCCGCTAAAAGAGGGCATACAGCCGAAGATACGGAACGTGCTTCAGGAATGATACTGAATGAAGGTTTTATTTTGGCCCACCAGATAATGCTGGGATTACCCGGAAGCAACAGGGAAGAAGAGTTCCACGCGGCAAAACGGTGCAAAGAATTGGGAGCGAAAGAAGTACGCATCTATCCGGTAATCGTCATCAAAGACACTGAACTTGCCGATCTTTGGCGGGAAGAAAAATATGAACCGCTTGATGAAGAAGAAGCTCTTTATCGCACTGCTATTATCATGCTCTATTTGCAGGCTAATGATATTAAGGTCATACGGTGCGGATTGCACCCTTCTGAAGGGCTCATCGGAGGCAGCGGTTTTCTTGCCGGTCCGTTCCATCCCGCGTTCAGGCAAAAAGCCGAAAGCTTGATCTATTCGTTCGTGTTAGAGGCATTATTAAGAGAGCAAAGTTTGATAGATCGCATATCTTTTAACCCTGATGATGAAGGAGCGTTCTTCGGGTTTAAAGGTAAGAACTCCGGATTGATAAAAAGCCTTTTTCGTCCAAGAGAGGTTATTTTAAACAGGGATGTAAATATTCCCAAAGGAAGTTTGTACGTCTGGAGGAATGGGAAGATAGAAATGTTGGACAGAAAAAGCATAGCTAAGCGATGTAAAATGATTTGCGACTTTTAATATGATCATTATTCACGATAAAAGATTGCCGGAAAAATATAAGGACGCGTTAAGCTCTAAAATACCAGCTATAGAATGGCTGCCTGTTCAGAGATCTTCCGGTGTTTACGAGTCCATATCATGTCATGCTGACATATATTTCTTTTACCTGGACAAAAAGACATTAATTCATGCGCCCGGGTTGGAAGAGCAAATATTGGATCCCCTCAAAAATGTCGGCATTGATCTTATCGCAGGGGAGAAAGATCCGCACTCCGTATATCCCGATACGGCATTGTACAACGCCGTGCGTATAGGGGATGTTATGTTCCACAACTTAAAATATACTGACCCCTCAATAATCGATATCGCCGGGAAAAAAGGAATAAAGATGGTTCATATAAATCAGGGATATGCGCGCTGCTCTACTCTTGTTGTAAATGACCGCGCGATCATCACTTCGGATAGAGGCATAGCCGAAACTGCCCGCTTCGAGAATATTGATGTTCTTTTGATAGAGCCGGATTCGGTTCTTCTCCCGGGAGAAAAAGACGGTTTTATCGGCGGGGCGAGCGGGATATGCCCTGATGGCACGGTTTTACTGCTTGGTGATATTGATCTGCATCATGAGGCAGACAGAATTAAAGATTTTTTCGATAAGCATAAAGTGGATTATATGGATACTAAAGGTATGCCTCTATATGATGCAGGAGGCCTTTTTATTTTGTAACAACGGTTGCATATAGGCTTCTTTATAAGTATAATTTTATAAATAATAAATAGGGGGAGGGTATGTTGACCAGAATAAAGATCATTATCGCTTCACTCATCCTTAGCGTATTTATTTTAAATAATATAGGCTGCGCGGCAGCCTGGTTTCTCGCCGGCGCGGGGACCGCAGCTACAGTAATAGTAGCGTCAGACGAGATCGACAAGGATGAGGCAAAGAAAAAATAATTTTTTAAAAGGAGAAGAAAAATGACATTAAACCATCTTATTTACATTCTCTCTATTGTGTTCGGGGTATTAATTCTCGCTGCGCCGAAAATAGCCAATTATCTGATAGGCGCGTATCTGATCGCGTTCGGGGTTATCAAGCTTATATATGTTTTGAGTTAACAGTTCAGGAGGCATTGTTGTGGAAGATGATATAAGGCAGAAAGAAAAAGAACTGGAAGATGAGATCCGCAGTTTTGAAAAGGAAAGAGAGAGGATCCGGAACATTATAGGGCGCATAGGCGGTAAACCTTCGACCAAAGCGCGCGCGATAAATACCACTTTTGTTATTTTAGTGCTTCTGGTATTCGGACTTTCGATTGTCTACGGCGGTAAAGTAAGATTTTTCATGATAGAACTGGGTATTCTTCTGGTTTCTCTTAAACTGGTTTATTTTTTGGAAGCACATATGAAGCTCAACCACTTTCAATTCTGGGTTCTTTCTTCATTGGAATGGAGATTGGATAAAATAGAACGAAAATTAAGGGACGTGAGCAAGAAGCTTTTTAGTGAGGGGGGATGATGATGAAAAAAATGAATCTTGCGGTAGGTGCGCTTGTTTTAGTGGGATTTTTAATGCTTCAAGTCGGCATTATATTCAGGATGTCGGGGTTTAATATATTAGAACCGATGTTTGAGATACCGCAGAATTTCTTTATAGCTTCAAATACCTGTTTTCTTATCGCGCTTGTAGTCGATCGTTTCGGCGGTGAATGATAATTTTCTAAAATGGCCCTTTCCAGCAATATATTTAATGAAAATGGCATTATAGCGGGCGGGATGCCCGGCTATGAAATGAGACCGCAGCAGCTCCAGATGGCAGAGGCAACAGAAAGGGCCATTGAGAGCGGTGCGCATCTTATTGTAGAAGCCGGTACAGGTATCGGGAAAAGTCTTGCCTATCTTATTCCGTTCATTTATTGGGCCGTCCGGGGGAATAAGAAAGTCGCTATATCAACGTATACAAAAACCCTTCAGAACCAGCTTTTCATAAAAGATCTCCCGTTTCTGGCAAAAAATTTGGATATAAAATTCAGCTATGCATTATGTATGGGGTCCGAAAATTATGTATGCTTGAGAAAGCTATACAGGAACCAGACAGGCAGTTTATTCAGCGGGAAACGGGAAAAGAAGCAAATCGAAAAGATCCTGCAGTGGGCGGAACATACTGAAACGGGCCTTAAGTCTGACCTTGATTTTGTCCCGGCCGAGAACCTGTGGAAGAGTTTTTCACGGGAAGCCGATATGTGCAGGTGGCAAAAATGCCCGAATAAAGAAAATTGTTTTTATTATAAAAACCGCCAGAAGCAAAACGAATCTCATATCCTTATAACAAACCATTCGCTTCTTTTTTCGGACATGATATCCGAATCGCGCGTTCTGCCTGATTATCATGGTTTAGTCCTGGATGAAGCGCATACTTTGGCGGATGTCGCTACAAAGCATTTCGGAGAGACTTTTTCCAACATGGGGATAAAATATATTGTAGAGAATATTTTAAAGATCCTTCCGGATGATATGAGAGATCTAAAGAAGCAGGCTAAAAAGGTCTTGAAAGTTTCAGACGGATTTTTTAAAAAAGTTGAAGAATTTTATGGGAAAGAAACCAAAATTGAACAATTCCAGAGTAGCCAGTTCTCTCCTGAAGAGATCCGGGATTCCTTAAAAGAATTATCATTTTTGTTGTCGGCCGCAAGCCGTGAAACGGAAGATGAGGAAACAGCGGAACTTATAAAGACATACGCCATGCGGTGCCATAATTTTTCCGAGAAAATAGATTTTATATTTAACGGTGACACGGACGAGTATGTTCTATGGCTGGATATAAAGAGCATGCGCAGGGAAATGATATATTCTTTTCATGCCGAGCCGGTCGATATAAGTGAGAAACTAAAAGTATTTTTATTCGATCGGATAGCGCCTATTATCATGACTTCCGCTACATTATCCTCTTCCAGCAGGGCAAGAAAGGATGATTTTACATTTTTCAAAAGAAACTTGGGAATAGAACGTTGTGACGAACTTTCTTTGGGTTCGCCTTTTGATTATTCGAACAATGTATTGATCTACCAGCCGGGGGGGATATCCGATCCTAACAAGGATTTTGAGAATTTCAAAGAGCAGGTATCCGGGCAAATTGTTGAATTGTACAGAATAATGGGCGGCAGGATATTCGTTCTTTTTACGAGTTACAATATGATGAATAAAGTTGCAGAGCACTTTAAAGAGAAACATGAGGACATAAGCATCTTAAAACAAGGGGACATGCCGCGTTATGTATTGCTTGATGTGTTTAAACGTGATCGTAAAAGTCTGCTTCTTGGAACAGCATCTTTCTGGCAGGGGGTAGATGTTCCGGGAAGTTCTTTGGAGTGTGTTGTAATTACGAAACTTCCGTTTTCTTCGCCGGCTGATCCTTTGAATGCGGCCCGGATAGAACATATGAGGAAAAAAGGCCTCGATGCGTTCAATGAATATCAGCTGCCTCAGGCAGTTCTTATGTTCAAGCAAGGGTTCGGACGCCTTATAAGGAGCAGCACCGATAGAGGGGTAGTTGCCGTATTAGATCCAAGGGTAAGCACGCGCAGTTACGGCAGGGAATTCATTAAAGCTTTGCCGCATTGCTCCAAGACATCGGACATCGAGGATGTAAGGGGTTTCTTTAGATCCTAAAAAACTTTTCTGCTCTTGCCATTCTTTGATCCAACGTATTATAATATTAAAATCAGTTTAGCGGATAAATTATAAATATTTAAACGGAGGTGTAAATATGTCCAACGGTATAACCGCAATAAATCAGAAGGTCGAGAAAGAAAGTCTTTTTATTGAAGAACTTCTGGCGGAGATCAGAAAAGTGATCGTGGGCCAGGAACATCTCGTACAGCGTTTATTAGTGGGGCTTTTGGCGAACGGCCATGTCCTTATAGAGGGTGTGCCCGGTCTGGCGAAAACGATGTCTGTCAGGGTGCTTTCGGCAGCTATTGACACTAAATTCCAGAGATTGCAGTTCACGCCGGATCTTTTGCCGGCCGATCTTATAGGGACCATGGTATATAATCCTAAAGACGGTACTTTTACCACGAAAAAGGGGCCCATCTTTGCCAACTTGATCCTGGCTGACGAGATCAACAGAGCACCCGCCAAAGTTCAGAGCGCGCTTTTGGAAGCCATGCAGGAAAGACAGGTGACGATAAGCGACAATACGTTCAAGCTTGGCGATCCGTTTCTTGTTCTGGCCACACAGAATCCTATCGAGCAGGAGGGAACATACCACCTGCCCGAAGCGCAGGTGGATAGATTCATGCTGAAGATCAATATAGGGTATCCGAATAAAGAAGAAGAGCATAAGATCCTTAAACGGATGGCTTTCACTGACAAGAAATTGGACGTAAAACCGGTAATATCCCCGAAAAAGATCATTGAGATCAGGAACGTCATCGATGAAGTTTACATGGACGAGAAGATAGAGAAGTACATTATAGATATAGTTTTCGCTACCCGCCAGCCGAAGGATTACGGGCTTGATGACCTGGAAGGGCTTATAGAATACGGAGCTTCACCCAGAGCAAGCATTTATCTGACCTTGGCTGCCAAAGCTTTTGCTTTCATTCAGCGAAGGGGCTATGTAACCCCTCAGGACGTAAAATCCATAGGGCTTGATGTCCTGCGTCACAGGGTCATACCCAGCTATGAAGCGGAAGCCGAAGACAAAACCTCAGACGATATCATAAAAAGGGTTTTCGAAGAAGTCGAAGTGCCATGATACCGAAAGATATAATCAGTAAAATAAGAAGGATACAGATCACGACTTCCCGTAAAGTTTCTGACGTATTTGCGGGACAATATCTGAGCGTGTTTAAGGGTATAGGCATGGAGTTTGATGAAGTTCGCGAATACACACCCGGGGACGAGATACGTTCTATCGACTGGAACGTAACGGCGCGTATGGGGCATCCGTATGTTAAGAAGTTCGTTGAAGAGAGGGAACTTACGATAATGATACTTCTTGATGTATCCATGTCATGCCGTTTCGGAACACTGGGGCGGACGAAGGATGATCTTGCCGCTGAAATATGTTCGGTCCTGGCATTTTCTGCCATACAAAATAACGACAAGGTGGGTATGATCACGTTCACTGACGGGGTAGAAAAATTTATCCCGCCCCGTAAAGGCGTTAAACATGTCCTGAGAGTGGTCAGGGAAGCGTTGTATAACAAGCCCAAAGGCACGAAGACGGATATAAACAATGTCCTGGAACATCTTAACAGGGTTACCACGCGCAGCACGATCTCGTTTATCATTTCCGATTTTTTCGCTCCTGATTTCAAGAAAATATTATCTATAACAAATAAAAGACATGATGTAATAGCGATCACTATCACTGATCCGGCCGAAATTGAACTTCCCAATGCGGGAATTGTGATGGTCCACGATGCCGAAACAGGGCTGCCTTACACGATAGATACTTCAGATCGATCGGTTGTAGAAAGCTACAAAGCAAAGACAAAAAAAATGACAGAGGCGAGAAAAGAGGTCTTCCGTTCCGTGAAAGTCGATAATATAGACGTTAAAACGGATGAGTCTTACATAGAACCTCTTATAAATTTTTTCAAAATGCGTGAAAGACGATTAAGAAGAATATGAGAAAAGCGCTTTTCATTCTTTTTGCAGTTTTCTTTTTGTCCCAACCGGTGACTTTTGGCGAAAAAGCTTTGATCCCGCCTGATATAGAGGCTAAGGTCGATAAGGATAAAATACGTATCGGTGACAGGATAAAGCTCGAAGTAGTGGCGAAGGATAAAAAAGGATTGGACGTATCACTCCCCGAAAAGCCGGATGATTTAGGCGCGTTTTCTTTGATCTCTTCGGCGCCTATTAAAAAAGGTTTTTTTGGAAAAGAAACTATCGGCAGGGAGTATATTTTAAGTATTTACACTACAGGCTCTCATGAGATTCCTTCTGTACCTGTCGGATATAAAAGGACCGGCGGAACTGACTGGATCATGGCCGAAAGTCCCAAAGTTATGATAGAAGTCCAGAGCGTTCTGAAGGGGGACGAAACGGACATAAAAGATATCAAAGGGCTTATTCTTTACAGGAGCAAGACATTATTGTTCTTAGTTTTAATAATGATCGTTGCCCTGATCTTGCTTCTTTTCTTTTTCCGGAAGAGATTAAAAGAATCTTTTAGGATCAGGAAAGTTGCTGTAAAGCCCGCTTACATAATAGCATATGAAGAGTTGGAAGCGCTTCGTGAAATGCATCTGCCGGAGGCGGGTAAGATCAAAGAGTATTATATAAGGCTTTCTGACATAGTAAGAAGATATATCGAGAACAGATTTTCGTACAAAGCCCCTGAGATGACCACGGAAGAATTCTTATCCAGCATAAAAAACTCTACAAAAATACAGAAAGAGAGCAAGGAATTCTTGAAGGAATTTTTATCGCGTTCCGACATGGTCAAATTCGCTAAGTACAGTTCGACGCTTCCTGAGATGGAGAAAAGTTTTGTTCTTGCCGAAGAATTTATTGACCGGACAAAACCGGTTGAGCAGAAGGGTGAGAATAGATGAGGTTTGATAATCCCTGGATCCTTTTACTTTGTTTTTTAGCGCCTTTATTGGTCTGGGCGGAGAAAAGGCTTCAAAGCCGCTCAAAGAGCACATTTCGGTTCTCTAATATCGATCTGGTAAGTTCTTTAAAACCGTCTTTGAGGATCATCCTAAGTGAGAACATGGTCTATTTGAGGGCGCTTAGCCTTATTTTTATTATTTTTGCGCTTGCGCGGCCGCAAATGCCAATTGAAGAGACAAGGATCTATGTTGAAGGAGTGGATATAGTTCTTGCTGTGGATACTTCGACAAGTATGCGCGCGATGGATTTCGAGATAGACGGAAAGAGAGTTGACAGGCTCGAGGTCGTGAAAAGAGTAGTTGAGGATTTTATCGCGAAAAGGCCGGACGACAGGATCGGCATGGTAGCGTTCGCCGCGTTCGCGTATACGGTTTGTCCTCTTACGCTTGATCATGATTGGCTCGAGAAGAATCTGGAAAGAGTTAAGATCGGAATGGTTGAAGACGGTACGGCCATAGGATCCGCCATAAGTTCGTCTTTGAACAGGCTTAAGGATTCGGAGGCCAAGGAAAAAATAATCATTCTTCTTACCGACGGCAGGAACAATGCCGGCAGGATAACCCCGATGGTCGCTGCCGAGGCGGCCCAGGCTTTGGGGATAAAGGCATATACAATAGGCGCGGGGACAAGAGGCCTTGCGCCGTTTCCCGTAAAAAACATGTTCGGGGAAACGGTGCTCCAGCCTGTCGAGGTAGAGATCGATGAAGGCCTTCTTAAGGGAATAGCAGAAACTACCGGCGGAGAATATTTCAGGGCAACTGATACCGAATCCCTGCAGAATATTTACGAAGAGATCGATAAGTTAGAAAAGACCCGCATGGAAGAAGTGGGATACAACCGGTACAGGGAACTTTTCGCGATGTTTCTTATTCCCGGGATCTGTTTGCTGCTCCTACAGATTTTATTGTCAAATACTGTATTGAGGAGGATACCATAATGAAGTTCGGCGCTCCGCACAATACAGTTTGGTTATGGCTTGTATTCGGGCTTATTGTTTTTTATATATGGGCTTTCAGATCAAGGAGGAAAGCTCTTGAAAAATTTGCTAATTTTGATCTTCTGAAAGGTATCTCAAAAGAAGTAAGCATTCGCAGGAAAAAAATAAAATCATACATGGTTATTATAGCTTTTACGTTTCTTATCATTGCGCTCATGAGGCCTCAATGGGGGTTTAGATGGCAGGAGGTAAAAAGGCACGGTCTGGATATACTGATAGCTCTTGATACCTCGAACAGCATGTTGGCCGAGGATGTTCTTCCCAATAGACTGGAAAGATCAAAACTTGCCGTAAAAGATCTGGTCAAGAAATTGAAAGGCGACAGGATGGGCCTTGTATGTTTCGCGGGAAGGGCCTTTCTCCAGTGCCCCTTAACAATAGATTATGACGGCTTTTTGCTTTCTTTAGAAGATGTAGGTGCGGATACTATACCTCTTGGCGGGACGGCTATTTCACAGGCCATAAATGTCGCGTTAAAAAGTTATGAGGGAGGAGGAGAAAAATATAAGATCCTGGTTATCATAACTGATGGAGAAGATCATGAAGGAGGTATAGATAATGCTATCCAGAGAGCCAAAGAGGCCAGGATAAAAATATTTTGTGTAGGAATAGGTTCATCCGAGGGAGAATTAATTCCGATCGATACTTCAAGAGGAAAAAGAGAGTTCCTTAAAGATGCTGAAGGAAATATAGTCAAAACCAGGCTCAATGAATCGCTTCTTCAAAAGATAGCCCTGGAAACAGGCGGTGCGTATGTGCGGGGAACAGGCGCGGAATTGGGGCTTGACGTTATATATGATAAGTGGCTCTCCAAAATGGAGAAACAGGAACTAAAAAGTAAGATGGAAAAACAGTATTATGAACGTTTTCAACTGCCGTTAGCGATCGCTTTTTTACTTCTTTTGATAGAGCCGCTTATCGGGGACAGAAGGAAAGAAAAAACTTAAAACAATATGAGAATATTTTTCAAGATATATACCCTGATCATCTTTACAGCAATTATTCTCTTGGCCGGATCGGATATTTTGTGCGCCGCTTCCGGAAGTGTGAAAAAAGGTGATAAGTATTATGAAAAAGAGGAATACGACGCGGCTTTGGAAGAATACGATGCGGCGCTTTCGAAAAAACCGGATGATCCCGTGATCCAATATAATCGTGCGGCTACGTTTTATCGCAAAGGAGATTTCGCAAAGGCCATAGAATCTTTTTTGAAGTCTTTTGCTTCCGAGAAAAAAGGTTTGGAAGAGAGTTCGGCCTATAATGTCGGGAATAGTAAATATCGTATCGGTGAGAAGGTCCAAAAAAAGGACCCCAAAGCTGCTTTGAAAGATTTTGGCGAAGCTTTGGAATACTATAAAAGATCCATGGAGATCGACCCGGATGATATGGACGCGAAGATCAACTACGAATATACGCTGAAAAAAATGAATGATCTTAAACAAGAGTCCCAGGAACAGCAACAACAGCAACAGCAGCAGGACCAGCAGCCTCAACAAGAACAGGAGAAACAGGATCAGGAGCAAAAGGACGAACAGCAAAAGAAAGACCAGAAGCAGGAGAAACAGGATCAGCAGAAGGAACAGGAGAAGCAGCAGCAAGAGAAACAGCGAGAACAGGAGCAACAACAGAAACAGCAGGAACAACCCAGACCGCAATTTCCAAAAGGCGGAAAGGGTGATACAATAGAAAAGCCCGAGAGCGAAATGACTGAAGAAGAAGCAGAAATGCTTTTAAGAGGTCAGGATGAAGAAGAAGCGAGAATGAGGGCGGAACAAAGAAAAGGCAAGAGGTCTTATCAGCCTCAAGCGTTAATAAATTGGTGAAGATGAAAAAGATCTTAATTATAGGTATGATTTTTTCCTTGCTTGCGGGCATTGCCGCGGCGCAGGATGATATCGGGCTGGAAGCCAAACTTGAGAGAGATCGTGTTTCTATCGGGAATCCGGTTTACCTCTATTTAACATTTTACGGCAGTCAGAGTTTATCTAAACCCGAAATGGAGTCGATAGATGGCTTGCAGATAAGTTATGTGGGGCCCTCAACGAGAATATCTGTTGTTAACGGGAAAGTCACGAGATCCATCACTCATACATTTTTGCTGCTGCCGCTCAAGGAAAGAGATTTCAAGATAGGGCCTTTTTCGGTCGAATACAAAGGTCAAACTTACCAGGCCGGCCCCGTTGAACTTATAGCAAGCAGTGTTCCTGCCCCGGGCAGGAGATCGCAGGCTCCGCCGGCATCTGTGCCTGTCGGAACTGCCACCGCAGATAAAAAACCTTATATCGGAGACAGGTTATTTTTGACAATGGACACGACTAAAAAACGTGTTTACTTGAATGAAATGATACCGATAACGATTAAGTTATATGTATATAACATGAGCCTCAGAGAGATCGAGTACCCCGTATATTCACATGAAGGTTTTTCTGCCGGCAAAGCGACCGAACCGACAAGACAGAAAGAAATGTATGCGGGGAATATGTATGATGTGCTTGAATTCCGTCAGGTGCTTTATCCGTTAAAAGAGGGAGATTATACTTTAGGCCCCGCGAGTCTTAGTGCTAAGATCCTGACAAAGGAAAGAACCAAGCGTTCCGCGTTCTTTGACTGGAGCATATTTGAAGATGATTTTTTCTTTGGGAGTCAGACGTATCCGGTAGAGGTAGAGTCAAAAACAGTTCCTATAACTGTGCTTCCTTTCCCCGAAAAGGGCAAACCGCAGGATTTTAGCGGTACTGTCGGAGATTTTGATCTGGAAGTCCTGATCGAACCAAAAAAAGTCAAGGTGGGGGATCCTATTGTGGTACGTATGATCGTAAGCGGCAAGGGCAACCTTGATACCGTGACGGTCCCGTACATTTCAGTCCCGGATGATTTTAAAACTTACGAACCGCAAGTCACTAAAAAAGAAAAAATTAAGATTTATGAGAAGATCATTATACCTAAAAGTGAAAATGTAAAAGAGATCCCTGAGGTTACGTTCTCATTTTTCAACCCTGATTTTGGAAGGTATGAAACAATTAAAAAGGGCCCTTTCCCGGTTGAAGTTGCCAGCCAGCCTGATCAGGAGAAGGCGGTCAGGTTTGTTTCGGTCCCCGGAACGGAACAATTGATCTATCCGGAAGAAAAATTAGGAAGTGATATTATTCATATTAAAGAAGATATAGGAAAAGTTTACATGAAGGGGAAGAGGCTGCATAATAATCCGTTCTTCTGGCTTATGCAGTCAATCCCGGCAGTTTTGTTCGGGGCGTTTTTCATCGCATATCGAAGAAAGGAAAAATTACGCACCGATAAAAGATACGCAAGAGCCTTTCACGCTCCGAGAAAAGCACGAAAAGGCATCGCAAGAGCCAAAGCTTATTTGGATAAAGGTAATACAGCCCAGTTTTATGATGCTGTTTTTAAAGTACTTCAGGATTATCTGGGCGATAAATTCAATCTTCCCAAAGGAAGTATTACCAGCCAGATCATTGAGAACGAGTTAAGGCCTGCCGGGTATGATGAAAAAGTCCTTGATATGCTGCACGAGGTATTCTTGAAATGTGAAATGGCCCGTTATGCTTCCTCGGTCCCCGGCGGGGAAGAAGCGGCAGAAGTCATGGAAAAGGTAAAAAGCATTTTTGATTATATTGAGAGATCAAAAAAATGAAGAAAACACTTTGGATTCTTTTTATAACATTTTTTCTTGCATTGGGAACATGTTCTTCGGCGGAAGGCGCTGAAGGTGAAGGTTCCGTTAATATTGAACGCTGCTTTCACCTCGGGAATGATTATTATGAAAAAGGCGAGTACGAAAAGGCCTTAAGCGAATATAATAAAATATTCCAGTCAGGATATGAAAGTAAATCGCTTTATTATAATACGGCTAATGCATATTTTAAATCCGGGCAATTAGGCAAAGCCCTTGTAAATTATGAAAGAGCCGTTCGTCTCGCTCCCAGAGATTCGGATCTTATATCTAATTATAAATTCGCCAGATCAAATGTTGCTTCTATGCTGCAAATAAAAAGGGATATTTGGCTTCTAAGGATCGTGAAAGCATACGGGGAAAAGGTAACCTTAAATGAGCTTATTTGGTTTTCTTCTTTTATATATGTTATTATAATCATACTGCTGTTTACGGCGGTTTTAAGGCCCGATGCTTTCAGGCGCATACTCCCAATAAACCTTGCTTTATTGGCGGCGCTGATTTTAAATCTATGCGTTATATCAATAAAAGTTTATAATACTGGCAAAGAAGGTGTTATAATCACGCAACAGGTTGAATCCAGATACGGTCCGTTCGACTCGGCTACCGTGTTTTTTAAATTACATGAAGGCATGAAAGTGAAGATCTTGGATTACAAGGAAGGCTGGGTTAAGGTAAAACGCGCCGACGGTAAGATCGGATGGATCTCTAAAAGTGATGTGGAAGTGATATGAAGAAGACGTTAAGGGACAAAATAAAGAAAGAGACGCTTTTGCTCGACGGGGCTTTCGGTACATATATCCAGACTTTTGGGCTTAAACAGGAAGATTTCAAGGGAAGGCCGGGATGTCTTGAACACTTAAATTTTACACGGCCTGACCTGATCGAGAAACTACATTCCGATTATCTCGATGCCGGGAGTGATGCGGTTGAGACCAATACTTTCGGCGCGAATGCATTAAAACTTTCCGAATATGGGCTTTCTGACAAAGTATACGAAGTTAATAAAGAAGCCGCCAGGATCGCCCGTTCGGCTTGTGATAAATTTTCCTCCAGCTCTCATCCGAGACATGTCATAGGCACAATGGGGCCGACCGGGAAACTTCCTTCATCTACGGATCCCGAGCTTGGCAATGTCACATATAAGGAACTCAAGAGGATCTTTTACGAGCAGGCACTTGGGATAATCGATGGCGGGGCTGATGCGCTTTTGGTTGAAACGGGGCAGGATCTATTGGAGATGAAAGCTGCCGTGAACGGCGCAAAAGAGGCATTAGGCGAGAATCGAAAAGACCTTGTGCTGATGGCACAGTGCACTTTAGCGAATAACGGACGTATGCTGCTGGGGACTGAAATATCGGCTGTTAGCGCCGCTCTTTCTTATCTTGATGTTGATGTAATCGGGCTGAACTGCAGTACAGGTCCCTTGGAAATGGAACCCGCAATAAAGTATTTAAGTTCGAATTGCCCAAAATATATTTCCTGTGTTCCCAACGCCGGTTTACCTATCGAAAAAGACGGCAAGACCTTTTATCCGCTCGCGCCGGATGAGATGGCTGAGATCATCTCACGTTTTGCTTCAGAATATAAAATAGATGTTGTAGGAGGATGCTGCGGAACAGACCCAGGCTACATTCGGAAGATAAGAGAGAAACTGAAGACTTCAAAGAAAAGAAAAATATCCAGAAGCGGTTTTTATGCGTCTTTTTATAAAGGGTATAATCTCGAGGAACAGGACAAGCCCGTAAAAGTGGGAGAAAGGATAAATGCCCAGGGCTCCAAAAAGATGAAGGATCTTTTGCTCGAGAAAGACTATGACAGCATTGTTGAATTGGGGAAAGACCAGCAGAATAAGGGCGCGAGTTTACTTGATGTATGCGCCGTTCTTTCGGAACGATCTACCGAAAAAGAAGATGCCGTAATACTCGTGAGGAGATTATCCGAAAGTGTGCAGGTGCCTTTAATGATAGATTCCACGGATATAGAAGTTATAGAGGCTGCCCTTTCGAATTATTCCGGCACCGCGTTCATCAATTCCGTTAATCTTGAAGACGGCGGAGACAGGGCGCGCCGCGTCTTTGAACTTGCGAAAGAGCACGGAAGTTTTGTTATCAACCTTATGATAGATGAAAAAGGAATGGCGAAAACGTCCAGGCATAAACTGGATATTGCAAAGAGATTGTACAATCTAGCGACTAAGGAATATGGGATAGAGGCACATCGCCTGATCTATGACATGCTCACATTTGCTCTCGGAACAGGGGAGAAAGAATACGCAAATGCTGCCTTGGAAACTTGCAATGCCATAAAGGATTTTAAAAAACATCATCCGGAGGCATTGACAGCACTGGGCGTGAGTAATGTTTCATTCGGTTTATCAAAACCCGCGCGGAAAGTACTGAACGCGGCATTTCTTTATCATGCCGTCCGGAGCGGACTGGACCTTGCTATTGTTGATCCTTCCAGTGACTTAAACTTTGAAAATTTTCCTTCTGAAGAGAAAAAACTGGCCGAAGAACTCGTTTTGAATAAAAGGAGCGACGCACTCGAACGGTTTATTGAGTATTTCGCAAAGAAAACACCTGAGAAAGAAGAAAGAACCGAAAAAGCGGCTGAACTTTCTATTGAGGAAAGCATTAAAAGATGCGTAATCGAAAGAAATAAAGCGGGCATACTTCCCCTGGTCGATGAAGCTTTAAAGAAATATAAGCCGGAAAGGATCATTAATGAAATTTTAATGGATGTAATGAGAGAAGTGGGGGATAAGCTCGATACGGGCGAGATGGTCCTTCCTTATGTTCTCCAGTCGGCTGAAGTGATGAGAAAAGCTATAGAACATCTTGAGAAATTTCTTCCGAAAGACAGGGAACATAAAAAAGGCAAGGTTCTTCTTGCGACAGTTTTTGGCGATGTGCACGATATCGGTAAAAATCTTGTTAAGATGATACTGAAAAATAACGGTTTTTCGGTTATAGATCTCGGCAAGCAGGTGCCTATTGAGAAAATAGTAAAAGAAGCAAAGAAGCAGAAAGTTGATGCCGTAGGCCTCAGCGCTTTGCTTGTCTCGACCGCCCGGCACATGAAGACATGCGTGCAATCCATGCACGATGCGGGGCTTCACTACCCGATCCTTATAGGCGGCGCTCCGATAAATGAGAGATTTGCGAAGGAGATATCCGCCCTTGAAGATAACACTATATATAAAGGCGGCGTTTTCTATGCCAGGGACGCGTTTACGGGCCTGAAGATCATGCAGGCTCTTATGGATACCGATGAGAAGCAGAAAGTTCAGGAGGAATATTACAGGCAGTTTAAGGATAAGGAAAAGATCATTGCTCCGGAAGAAAAGAGAAAAGTTGTTAAGGAAGATTACACAAAAAAAGGGACGCGGGAAGTCCCTACGCCTCCTTTTTACGGGATAAGATCATTAACGAATATTCCGGCTGATGAGGTATTCGGTTATCTGGACGAAAGACTTCTCTTTGAAGTTGGATGGAAAGCTAAACTAAAAGATCCGGAAGAGAAGGAAAGAATTACAAGGGAAGAGCTTCAGCCTCTTTTAAAGGGACTAAAAGAAGAATGCCTGCATAAAGCCTGGCTGGATCTCAAGGCGGCATACGGGTATTTTAAATGCCGCATAGACGGGAACGACATGGAGATCCTTGATAAAAAGAGTAAGAGGATCGAAGTTTTTCATTTTGAGAGAGTGAAGGACGCTCCGGGAGGATGTTTAGTAGATTATTTTCTGCCGAGAGAAAAGGGCGAAGATATAGCGGTTTTCCAGGCAGTAACTGTAGGTTCACGCATAAACGATGCGATAGAGAAACTATCCGGAGATAAGCAGGAGACGAAAGCTTTTTTCCTTCATGGATTAAGCGTGTATCTTGCAGAAGCTTTGGCGGCATATATACATGACAGGATCCGCAAAGAACTTAATCTAAGCAAGAATCAGGGCAAGAGGTACAGCCCCGGATATCCCCTCTGGAAGGATCTCAGGGACCAGTCAAAGATTTTTAAGCTGTTAGAGATCGAAAGCAGGCTCAAAGTTACTCTTACACAAGAGCATCAAATGGTTCCCGAGCAGTCCACGACTGCCATGATCGTTTATGACAAAGCTGCAAGCTACTGATCGGGGACGCCCCACTCGGGGACACCCCGCAGCACAAAAAACATAAAATTTATACAAAAGTCTTGCTTCCTGTTTCATCTAATAAAGCGCCAAAAATAGCCGCAGAAAAAGGAGGTTATTAATGGCTGAATGTAAAATCAATGCCAATAAAAAAAACTGCAATTGTTCGTATGAACCTTGTTCGAAAAAAGGTGTATGCTGTGACTGCCTACAATATCATTTAAAAATGGGGCAGTTTCCCGCATGTTTATTCCCGGATGATGTTGAAAAAACATATGACCGCAGTATTGAACGATTTATAAAGACTTATCAGGAAAGAGGTTCCTGGTTCTAACTGAAAAGGGCCCCGAATGGGGCGTTTCCAAAGGTGTGGGGTGTCCCCGAGTGGGGCGTCCCCAAAGGTGGTATGAAGAATTATTATGATGTTATAGTGGTTGGTGGGGGGCATGCCGGATGCGAAGCATCGCTTGCATCAAGCAGGATAGGTGTGCGCGCACTTCTCATCACCATGAAGAAGGACGCGATCGGTTATACTTCCTGTAATCCCGCGATCGGCGGTATCGGCAAGGGGCAGCTTGTTAAAGAAATAGATGCGCTGGGCGGCGAGATGGCAAAAGCGGCAGATGCCAGCTGTATCCAGTACCGCATGCTCAATTCTTCCAAAGGGTACGCTGCGCGTTCAAGCAGGATGCAGATAGACCGTAAACTATACAACAATTACATGAAAGCTTGTCTGGGTAAACAGCCCGGATTAGATATTGTTGAAGATGAAGTCAAAGAGCTGGTCATTAAGAACAATTCTTGCCAAGGAGTTAAAACCGCCAAGGGAGAGATTTATAATGCCTCCTGCGTGATACTTACTACAGGCACTTACATGAACGGCATCATTCATATAGGTCTTGAACATTTCTCAGGAGGGCGTATAGGCGAGGAAGCTTCAAGGGGATTATCAGATGATCTAAGAAGACTCGGATTCAATGTAAGCAGTTTAAAAACAGGTACTCCAGCAAGAATTGACGGCAGCACAATAGATTTTTCGGTTTGCACCAAGCAGGATGGAGACACTAGGATAATACCTTTCTCTTTCTCAACAAAAGAAATAACATTACCTCAAAAAAGTTGCTACATAACCAGGACTAATGAAAATACACATCGGATCATTCGTGAAGGATTAGACCATTCGCCGCTCTATACAGGTAAGATAAAATCCACGGGGGTGCGTTATTGTCCGTCAATTGAGGATAAAATAATAAGATTCCCTCAAAGAGATTCCCATATTGTATTTATCGAGCCTGAAGGATTGGATACGGATGAATATTACCCCAATGGTGTATCTACAAGTTTGCCAAAAGACGTGCAGGAACGTATGTTACGCAGCATCAAGGGGCTAGAGAACGTAAAAATTAACACGCCCGCATATGGCATAGAATATGATTATGTCGATCCGACAGAGCTTTTTTCCACGCTTGAAGCTAAAAAGATAAGCGGGCTTTTTCTGGCCGGACAGATAAACGGGACGACCGGATATGAAGAAGCCGCTGCTTTAGGGCTAATGGCGGGGATAAATGCCGCCAGAAAAGTAAAGAAAGAGTCTTCCGTTATTTTGGATAGATCGCAAGGGTACATAGGCGTTTTGATAGATGATCTTGTCACAAAGGGCACAAAAGAGCCTTACAGGATGTTCACCTCACGCGTTGAATATAGACTTATCATTCGAGAAGACAATGCTGATACGAGACTTTCAAAGATAGGCCGGAAAGTAGGCCTAGTACCTGAAGAGCAAGTTGAACGTGTGCGGGAGGGGATCCAAAGAGTTCAAAAAGAAAGGCAGCGGCTGGAGAAAGAGTATTTGTATCCTGAAAAGAGAATAAACTCGTTTCTTGAAGAAAGAGGAGAATCTCCGTTAAGCGGCAAAATAAGTTTGGCTCAGCTCTTAAGAAGGTCCGGCATTTCTTATGACGATATTGTGCGCTTGGAGAAGGAAGACCGGAAGCTATCATATTATGAAAAAGTGCAGCTTGAAGTCGATATTAAATATTCCGGATATATTGAAAGGGAATCTTCAAGAATAAAAAAGTTTAAAGATCTTGAAAAAATACGCATACCCGGTAATTTTGATTACTCCGGGCTAAACAGCATTTCAAATGAGATAAAAGAGAAGCTCATGCATTTTAAACCGGCATCGCTTGGTCAGGCATCAAGGATCTCAGGCGTAACGCCGCCAGCAATATCGATACTTATGGTAAAATTAAAGAACATTTGAGCTATTCTCGCAGGGACGGTCAATTTCCCCAGCGTGGAAATTGACCTCAGAAATCTACTCGCTCTCGTTACAATTAAACGCCGGCGAACCATGCCCGCTCGTAGATTTGATGCCCTGCTCGAACAGCTCAAACGTTCTCAAGTTTACAAAAATACAACATGTGCTACTATTCTTTCAGCAAATATCTTAAAGGGAGATACGGGACTCGTGTTCATCGTCTAAGCCTGGATGCGGGGTTTACTTGCCCCAATCGGGACGGGACTCTGGATGCTGAGGGATGCATCTATTGCAATGAAAAAGGTTTTTCTCGCTTTGCAGGAAAAAACCTTTCCTTATATGAGCAGATAGAAAGGTCGATGGCTTTCGCAAGAGAGAGATTTAAAGCAGAGAAATTCATCGCGTATTTTCAGAATGCCAGCGGAACTTATGCGCCTGTTAAAAAGCTTAAAGAAACTTATGATGTAATTAAGGATTACACTGATATTGTGGGACTTTTCATCTCAACCCGCCCGGATTGTATTGATGATGAAAAGCTCGAACTTATCAAAAGCTATAAAGACGATTATGAAGTATGGGTTGAATATGGACTGCAGACTATCCATGACAAGACGCTAAAAGTCATAAACCGAAAACATTCATTTGAGCAATCCAGGGAAGCAATAGAAAAAACCGCCGAAAAGGGAATAAAAGTTGCTGTTCATGTCATACTCGGGCTCCCGGGAGAGTCTGCCGGCGACATGATAGCGACAGCACGCGAAATATCAAAATTACCCGTATCGGGAGTAAAAATACATGTTCTACATGTCCTTAAAGATACAAAATTGGAAGAATTGTACAAAGAAGAGAAGATAGGTCTTTTAACCGAGAAACAATATATAAAGGAAGTAAGCGGTTTTTTGGAAAATCTAAGGCCGGATTGTGTGATCTTCAGGCTTCTTTCAGACGCCGATCCGGATTACCTCATTGTGCCAACCTGGATAAATAGCAAAGCCGCAGTAATAAAGGGTATTAAGGAAGAATTACACGCGCGCGGCAGCCGCCAAGGCAAAATTCACCCCTAAAAAGTTCGCAAAAACACCCCTGGAATACTTGACAAATAATAGTCTATATGGTATACTTTAAATGTTAGTAAAGTCAGTTATTTCTTACCAATCGAAAGGGGTGATGCACTCATAAAAATTTCCGAAATTAAAAAATAAGGGACGGTTCTGTACAAGGTAAAGATTTAAGCAAAAAGGAGGCAAAAATAAGCAGAATTCGTCCCTTATTTTTTACCTCTCCTGCCTGCGCAAAAGCCCGTTAGAAAACTTTCGTTAAAACTTAAAAAAGTTAGTTGACTTATTCATACCTTTTTGTTATATTAACTACATCATGAAAAACGTGGGAAAGTTAAAAATAATAAAAGTCATATCTATCATTGTGCTCATCACATTTTCTTTTCAGAATATTACATGGGCAAATCCTGATATTTTCCAATCTCGCAGTATTGTTGCCGGGCAGCACATGGCCGTAATGGGCTATGGGCGCCAGTATGGCTTTAATCTGGCCGCTATGATGTGTTTTGCAAAGATCGGAAATGAATTTTTTGCGAATATCCTCAAAAACGAATTACCTCCGGATCATGAAAGATGGGATGAACATCATCAATATCTGGTCAAAGAGGTCAATGAATATATCAATACTTCACCGCACATATTAAGCCAAATAAAAAGGGATGTTACCAGGCGCGATATTTCTTTTGACGGGGAAACATTAAAGATCAAGTATAAGAACGTTGAGGGTAAGGAATTTATTGTTTGCCTGGCAAGGGGCGTAAACGATAAGCCGGGGCAGTATGAGATAATTAACGGTATCCCGCAGATCGACGGTATTTTGGTGGAGTTCCGGGATCCATTGGATAAAGCTCAGGATACAAGGCAAGACAAAGTGATCAAAAAAGACGGGGATGCGGTCAAACCTTCAGATGTTTCTGATGAGACAAAAGCCGATAACGAACAGGACCAAAAAAATGATATTGAAGGAAAAACAGATCTACGCGATGGTTTTACAAGGATCGAACTTCTCAGTGCGGTTGCCGCTGCGGGCTTAATTCTTCCTATTGTAGTCAGTTACCCGACACTGCTATTACCGATATTAATAGCTTCTATTAGTTCGTTGATTCTCACTTTGGCATATTATTATTCATTTCCTTTATTTAAGGACCTTATCGGAAAAATCTCCTTGAGAAATCCTTTTATTTTCACCGAGCTTGCCGGTACGGGTATAAAAGTTCCTTCAGGACTGCAGTTGCCGGTACTTTTTGCCGCGCCTGATGACAATAAGGGTAAAGGCGGAAAAGGGGAGCAAAAGCCGCAGGGCAAAAAGCCAGTTCCTGTCGGAAAGAAAAAGGGCAAAGTGGTAGCAAGACCGGCAAAGAAAAAAGTGTTTTTAGACAATCGATCTCTTTTAAACACTCTTTTAAGGCATGCGAGGATTTTTAACGTAAAAAATAGAGAACAAGCCGAACAAAAACTTGAAGAGATTTTAAGCAGCCTTTCAATGACGATGAAACCGCAGGGAGGAGTTTCTACCAGTGTAAAAGATATAGGAGATGTATTAAGGGATCTCAACGGCCAAGGTAATGTATTTTTCCGCGATGTCAAGCATAGATCCACAGCCGGCCATAAGGGAAGATCTTCTTCCAGCAGCCGTACCGGATATAAATATTTTGACCGTTTGGTCGATAACCGCGTTTTTCAGGACAGGATAAAAAGAACACTCAGTACAGTGAGATTTTACATGGGGAATAATCCCACAATTTTCGGCCAGCCCAGAAGATTGTCCAGGGTATATTTCGGATCAAGTACCGGATATTTTGATGTGAGGGATAACCTGCAGTATGCTCATGTTGTCGATATTGTTGTTTTAGTTGACGGAAAGTCGCATATCAAGCCTGTTGCTGATATTCCCAAGACCCGAGAAGAGATCGAAGAGGCTTTTCATGAATTCAGGAATGTCCGGAAAATAAATGTCGAGGTTGTAGGATTCGATGAACTTGAGGCTGCTGTACAAGGGGACCCAAGCTTGCCTATAGAAAGGATCGAGCATTTGCGCACGCTGCTTATAAAAATTTACAGAGAATATGTGCAGATCGCAGGTTCAAGCCTTGTGAAGGAAAATAACGAGGAAATTTTCAGTGAAAGGCTTAAATTGCTCGAGATAGCTTATGTAAACAGACTTGTCCGGGAGCTTAATGAATTTGCAGGCAAAAAAGAGAAGCTGAGAGAAGCGCATGAAAAAAAAGAAGACGAGAGAGTTCAATTGCCGATTAAGCGCAGAGAGAATTTAAAGAAAGCAAATGAAGAACTGGGGAGCATTGAAATGCGGATCGAAGAGCTTGAGGTGCAAGCATCTTCATTGTTCGGGACAACTGATCTAACGGCCATCGATCAGAAAGTTGCGGAAGAGTTGCCTATGTTGTCAGCTAAATGGAATGAGGCCTATATAAGAGAAGGAGGCGAGGGGGGCAAGGCAAGCATTAAAAATCCGCAGAAACATGTGGAGTATCAACAGATTTATGAGCAATATCAGGAAAAACAGGGATTACTTAACGCTCTAAAAAATCTGCATAAGGAAAAAATAGCGATCGAAGAAAAAATAAAAGAAGTCAGGGGCAGTACAAGCGGAAAAGTCGAAGAGATTAATGACCAGTTAAAGCAAATAAGATTGGAAATAGAAGAAACAGAAAGGAATTATGAACTTTTGTGTAAACGCATAGAAGACGCGATGTACGGCCAAACGTATATAACGCCGGGAACTGTTATAGGCGGTAAATATCAGATAGTCAGTGAACTTGAAAAAGGCGGTTTCGGGATAGTTTATAACGCAAAATATATACCTTCATATGTGGAACAAAGCATTGATGACCGCGAGCGTGAGAGGATGAGGAATGCGGAATTAGCTATAAAATTCTTTGTCCCGGCGATCGCTCTTTCTGAAAGACAGCGTGAAGTCGCGGAAAAAAGGTTTTTAAATGAAAGGAAGACTCACAAAGAATTGTCGGAGGACAGCGCGCCTATTCCTATGTTTAGAGACGAAGGAGAGTATGCTGATTTACATTATCTGGTGATGGATAGAGTGCCTTTAAAAGGAAAAGGAATGACCCTTGATAAGATCATCGCGGAAATAGAGGCCGGACATATTAAGTTAGATTATCGCCAGAAAGTTATTTTATATTGGGCAATAACTAAAAGGCTCAGAAAATTTCATGGTAAAGGGGGGATCCATAGAGATATTAAGCCGGCACAGTTTATGATACCTATGGCTGAGGATGGATCGCTTGTTATCCCGAGTATTGACACACCGGCATTCGACGATTTTGTTGATGAAATTTATCTTCTTGATATGGGAACGGTCAAAAAGGGGAAACAAACAGACGATGGGGATGCTTTTGTTATGGGGGATCTTTTAGATGTTTCTCAGCAGTTAACCCAGCAGGCAAAATCACTTCCGTTCTCTCCTTCGTATATGTCACCTGAGACAGTCGAACTTCTTTATAGCTTTGACGATAGTTCAAAATCAAAGGGCGAAAAAACCATAATAACATTCTCGGATGGGAAAGAGTCCGCTGCGCCAGATGGTGAAAGCGTCGAGGTTGCCGAGGTCGTCGAGGAAGAGCAATCCCATCAAAAGCCAAAAGTCACCCTTGGTACACCAACTGATATATATTCCTGGGGGGTTTCAGGTTATGAACTTTTTACAACAGAACTCACAACAAGCGGCGCGAAGAACCCGGTCGCCATAATGGGCGAGGTTTTGAACAATGAGGTGGAGTCTCCGCGAAGGGTTATTGCAAGATTGAACAGGGCGATGGAACCTAATGCAAAGACACCAAGAGAGGTCTTAGATAAGATTCATGCCAATTTATATAAGATCTTATCAAGCGAAAAGGATCCTGCCAAGAGGGTTGTCATTAAAAGCAATGACCCGAAGGATGTTGTGTGGGACGAGGTTATTGTGCGGGGGAACGAGGAAAATTTAAGAGATCGCCTGGAGGATATATTATGGCAAGATGATTCTCTTTTTGATTTGGGTTTAATGAGTTCAGATGAAACCGCAGTCGAATCCATAATAAACAGGCTTTGCAATAATATTACATATCTTGTTTTCCCGAGAATACCGCAAATGGACGAACACATGGAATTATTGCTTCTTAAATGTCTTGAGAAAGATCCTGAAAATCGCCCTTCAGTAAAAGTCTTGGATGACGAGATAGATAAGTTGCTTCATAACAGGCAAGAGGCCATGATCTATCAGCCGGCAGGCGAAGCAAGCTGGGGCACCCGTTTTGGTAAGTGGGTCGAACGTAATGCAAAATTAGCTTTAACGTTAGCCGGTGTGATCATACTTACTCTGGTTACTGCAGTGGTGGGTTTAGTGGTTTATTTTGATCAAAAAACCACCACGTTGAACGAAGCTGCCGAAAAAGCGGAAGCCGCGAGAACAAGAGCCGAAAGACAAACGAGAGAAGCCGAGACGGCGCAAAAAACACTTGCAGAGGAAAAGGACAAGCTTACTCAGGAGAAGGAAAAATTCGAAAAAGAAGTTGAAAGGAAGAACGAGGAATTGGCCGATAAAGAAAAACTGTTAGCCGCGAAGGATATTGAGATCAGGAAAAAGAGGGAAGAATTGTTAAAAATGCAGAAAGAGCTGGACGCAAAGACCAAACAGGTGGAAGAGGTAGCGAAGCAGCTGGCGGAGTTTGAAAAGAAAAAAGGTATTTACGCCAAGGACATCGATAATCTGACGGAAAAAAAAGGAAGCCTTCAGGAATCCATGAAAGAGATGACCCTGGCGATGAAGAAACTTGAAGAGGATAAGAAGCGGCTTCTTATCGATAAAAAGAACCTTGAGGAAGAGAAGAAAAAACTCGAAGAGGAAAAAGAAGTTCTCGCAAGGAAGTTCAAAGAGCTCAGCGAAAGCGTCCCGGGCATTTTTGAGGAGGCTAAAAAGCTGGCAAGAAATTATGAAGACGAAGAAGCTTTCGAAGCTTTAGCTAATCTGCCGCATTGGGGCATTGACAACGAAGAGAGCCTCGCGAAATTAACCCTCGGTTTTGACGAAGTGTTCAAGATATTCGTGGACAACGGACAATTCAATGAGGCTGTAAAGTTGGAAGAAGTCAGAAGGGATCTTTTCAGATTCGGCTTCAGTAAACTGGAGACGGAAGCATCAAAGAAGACCTTTGAAAGCGAGATCAATGCGGTAAAAGCCATGTTGGCGGCGGGGTATCATGATAAAGCCATGAGCCAGACCGTCAACCTGATGGAAAAAACAATATATAAAAATTCCAAAGAATGGATGGAGATATTAAAGGGTCTGTTCGCGGGAATAGTGATCGAGCATGCATATTATGAAAAGGATGCCCAGAAAAGAACCGACAGGATAAACAGCGCGAAGGCCCTGATAGATGAGACCGGCAGCGAGGATGAAAGATATTTCCGTTTTGCCGGCTTTTATATGGTCTCAGGGGATTACGCAGCAGCGGCCAAATACTATAAAAGGTATTGTGACCACTGGGCGGAACAGGCTAAAGAAAAAGACATAGCCGAAGACGTTAAGAAAAACAGGCTCGAAAAAGCTTCATATGGCTTGATCTCGAGTGCCGTGGCCCATCTAAAAAGAGCGGAGGCCGCAAAGAGCAAAGATAAAAAGGAAGTAGCTGAATATGCGATGAAAATACTCCAGGAGTGGGAGAAATCCTATACCGAACAAAAAGAGCACTTGGCATGGGCCAATTTCGTAAAAGGCGAATTGTACGTACTGATGAAAGAACGGGACAAGGCCGAGGAAGCCTATAATGGGTCCCTTAAACTTGCGAATGAAAATGGCCTGAAAGTTATTATCGCTTTATGTGAAGCGAGATTGGGGCAAGAGGTCAAGTTCAGCGATCTGTTAAATACGTGGACGACTTTTATTTCAAGCGAAGTGCCCCTGCCTTTTAGGGCGGAAATAAGAAGTATCTTGAGAAGCGCGACAACAAAATACCGGTCCGAACTTCAAAAAGCCAAACGTGAAGCCGAGGAAGAAAAAAGGAAGAAAGAGGAAGAGGAGCGGAGAAAAAAAGAAGCAGAGGAAAAGATCCAGGGCAAACTTCTTGAGGATATAAAATGGCCGAAAGAGATCGATATCAAACTCATTCAGATAAATAAGGGGATACAGACTCTTACTCGCAATAAAGGGTTCGGAGATAAGCAGCAGAGGAATGATGCTGAAAAACAGCTTGCCAAGCTTATGGAAGAAAAAGAAAAACTGGAAGCGAAAAAAGCTAAATATTTAACGCAAGAACCACTCAAAGCATCAACGGGCGGACCGATGGCAGTAGTTTTCAGTTTAAACATTTTGTTAGGAGTTGTGACAAGTCTTGCGAAAAGCTTATCTAGTAAATTTCCAAAACTTTCTGGATATAGCGAAGAAGATAAGGGTAAAGGGTTGATATTATTTGCCGATGATATGATATATGCTGATAAAGAAGTGGATTATTCTGCTGTATTTGATCTGGATAAACTTGCAAAAACTATAGGGGAAGAAGGTTCTTCTTTGATCGGTAAGATAGTAATTTATGCGGAAAATATCAATAAGGCAAAAATACTGGAGACAATTATAAAAACAGCCAATAAAAATGCTGTCGTGGAAATAGTAACAAGCGATAAGCTTGTGGCGAGCAATAATGGAGATTGCCGAGAATCGACAATTAAAGACTTATTAGAGTATTGCAGACATCCGAAGAACGGCATTGGGTTCAAAAGTCATAAAGATGTGCTCGGCATAATACGCGGGCGTCTTTCGGAGAAAGAAAAACAAAAATTGGAAATAGAATACAGAAGCACTGCTCATAAGATACCGCCCATAGTTGAATTTGTAGAGATAAAAAAGGGAAACGTTTATTCGATTATGGAAGCTGTAAATATACTTATTAACCAGCTTGATCCGGAAAAGAGACAAGATGTCAGCTCTTTAGTTATACTTGCGCTCAAACCGATAGTAAAAATGTCTGAAACCTTACAGGAAGAATATAATAAATATATCCATCAGGTCATGGCTCTCGAAAGCGCCGCGTAATCATTCGGTATAAATGCCAGGATGCCGGCCATCAAAAATCTACCTTGCAATTTTTCGTTGCCATTATTTATATTAATGTGCTAATATAATACGCGTTCGTTTCTATCTTTTGAATACAACAAGGAGGGAAAATGTTCAGATTTGTAGCAGGAATGATAATCATTACACTTTTATTGGCTGTTCCCGTTACTGATTGTTTTGCTCAAAGAAGTTCTTCAGATCTGCTTAAACAGGGTCTTCTTGGAGCAGGAGCAGGTGCTGTGGGAGGCGCGGCTTCAGGAGCTAAAGGGAGAGACGTCTGGAAAGGCGCCCTTGCTGGTGCCGGTGTCAATATTATAGGCGGCGCACTTCTTGATTCAATGAGCGGCGAGAAGGTAAAGGACGTCCAGCAGGTCGATTCCGTGAGCCCGAGAACAGCTTATTCGGATGGTTATGAAGACGGGTACAGGAACGGTTATAAAAAAGGCTATACAGAAGGTTACCAAGAAGGCCTTAAAGAGTCATATCAATCCCGTTAATTTTGTATAAATTTATAAGGGAGTAAAGAATACCGAAAAAAGTACTTTACTCCCTTTTTCTATTGAAGGATAGTTTAAATGAAAAAAGATAATGAATCAAAATCAAATCCGCTCTCGGAATTTCTCAGCGATAAGGAAGAGATAATTCTTCATGAAGAAGCATTGGTCGAAAGTATAAGGCGTTTTCAGGATCTTTTCGAGCAATCTCCTATAGGTGTTGCTCTATATGATTCGAAAGGCGAGATCCTGCTGACAAATAAGGCTTACCTGGAAGTTTTTGGGATCAGCTCATTTGGTGTGATACAGAAAAAGAATCTTTTTAAGAGTTTATTGCCTTTGGATGAAGGGGCAGAACTGCGCTCAGGAAAGTTCGTGCAGTATGAGCAGGAGTGTGATTTTGAATCTTTGGGATACGAAACAAGCAGAGAAGGTTCCGGACATATCCTTTTTATAGTATCGCCTCTTCTTAGGGAAAATAAAGTGATCGCTTACATGGAACAGGTTCAGGATATTACGGAACGCAAAAAGATAGCGGAGTCGCAAAGACTTGCCCAGCTTGGAAGGCTGCTCTCGGATATAGCGCATGAAGTGAACAATCCCCTCATGATAATTTCAGGAAGAGCAGAACTTGCATTGATGGATGAGGTAAAAGACCCTGAGCTCAAGAAAACACTTGAGGTAATATTGGATCAGTGTTTTCTTGCAAAAGATATCATTCAGCGAGTCCTCAAATATGCAAGGTTGGGGAAAGTCGAAAAACATCCTTTAGATATAGCTCAAACATTGGACCTTATCTTGAATATTCTTGACCATCAGTTCCGTATGTCAAATATAGAATTGAAAAGAGAAATTGATGCCGATCTTCCCAAGATATACGGCAATGAGAAGCAGTTTCAGGAAGTTTTCATGAATATCATACGCAACTCCGCCGATGCAATGCCTGACGGAGGGGTTATTGATGTAGCTGCCTCAAAAAATAAGGGTTTTATCAAAGTGCAGATAAAAGATAATGGGGTCGGCATTGAAAAAGATGTTCTATCCAGGATATTTGAGCCGTTTTTTACTACAAAACAAAAAGGGACCGGTTTAGGCCTGGCGATCACATATTCGATCATCCAGGAGCATGGCGGAGAATTGAAATATGACAGTGAAATAGGCAAGGGTACAACAGCGACCATTTTACTGCCTTTTGCGGATTGAATTTTCAAGAATTAAAGCGCTCAAAGGTAGATGTTTTGAAAGGGGGGAATATGGTAAATTTTAAAAGGATCATTGGTTTTACTTTTGTTTTGTTATTAACATTTTCATCAGCCGGCCTTGTAGCGTGTTTTTCCGAAGAAGTTACGGATTATACACTGTCAACGGATGCCCGGCTCAGCGAGCCTAAGGAAAGCTTCCGGAAGGGCCTTGAGTTCATGGATCGCGGCGGAAAAGAATTAAGAAGAAGACCAGGCCAGGCGCAGAAGTATTACGAGCATGCAGAGGATTATTTCCTAAAAGCCGCTTTTATGTACGGAGAACTGGGACAAAAACACGGTATAGATACAAGCGCAGAGGTATCTTTATGTAATAATATGCAGCGCAAAGCTCATGTAAAGGTGAGCAAGGCGAGAAGAGCCAGAAAACGCGCCGGTTCAAATTTTTGAGGAGGAAGAATGTACAGAGAAGCTATAAAAGTGCTCGATTGCACGGTCCGCGACGGAGGTCTTATCAATGACCATTATTTTGACGATCATTTTGTAAGAGCGGTTTACGAAGCTGTTTCCGCTTCAGGCGTTGATTACATGGAGATAGGATATAAATGCTCGAAAAAGATCATGTCTCCGGATAAATTCGGGAAATGGAAGTTTTGCGAAGAAGATGAGATAAAAAAGGCGATAAAAGGCATCGAGTCAAACACGAAACTTTCGGTTATGGTGGACGTAGGCCGTGTTGAAAAAGAAGAGATCCTTCCCTGCAAAGACAGTGTTGTCGATATGATCCGCGTAGCGACATATGTTAAGGATATTGATAAAGCGATAGATCTTGTTAATGATGCGGTGGATAAGGGCTATGAAGGCACGGTAAACATCATGGCCATATCGAGGGCCCTTGATAACGAACTTGACGAGGCATTAGACCAGCTTGAGAGAGAAAGCAAGGCTTCCGTGGTTTATATTGTAGATAGTTTCGGCGCTCTTTACTCTGAAAGTGTCCAATATCTTGTAGCTAAGTATAAAAAATTCCTTAAAACAAAAGAAGTCGGCGTGCACATGCATAATAATCAGCAGCTTGGTTATGCAAATACGATTCAGGGGATCATTGAAGGCGCTAATTATCTGGACGGGACAATATACGGGATCGGAAGAGCCGCGGGGAACTGTCCTTTGGAGCTTCTTTTGGGATTTCTCAAAAATCCTAAATTTGATATAAGGCCTATCCTGGATGTTATCGCGAAAGAATTCATTCCTCTGAGGAAAAAGATGGAGTGGGGGTATGTTATCCCTTACGCGATCACGGGCATGTTCAACGAGCATCCCCGTTCCGCCATGGCGCTGAGAAAGTCCGATAAGAAGGATAATTACAGGGAATTTTTCGAGAGCTTAATGCCTGCTGATCTTGAATGATGAATCTAACAAACTTCGAAAAACTGCCTCTCATGGGAATAATGAGGGGTATAGAGAAAGCGGACATCGAGCCGCTTGTTGAAACTGTTATAGGAGCGGGGCTCGAGACGCTTGAAGTGACAATGAACACTCAAGGCGCACCTGACCTTATCAGGGAAGCGAGAAAGGCATCCGGAGGAAAATTAACCATAGGCGCTGGAACAGTTCTGTCTGAAGAAGACCTTGAAAAGGCGCTTGATGCCGGTGCGAGTTTTATAGTCATGCCCTGCAATATAAAAGAAGTGATCGAAACTTGCATGAAGAGAAACATCCCTGTTTTTCCCGGCGCTTTTACCCCTACAGAAGTTTGGAATGCTCATAAAGCCGGGGCGGCAATGGTAAAAGTTTTTCCCTCAAGCGTGTTCGGCCCGAAATACATTAAAGAACTTAAAGGGCCTTTTAATGATGTAAAACTCATGGCTGTCGGCGGGGTAAAGTTAGAGAATATCGGTGAATATTTCTCGAACGGGGCGAGTGCCGTGGCTTTCGGTTCGAGCGTATTCAGGAAAGAATGGTTCGATAAAAGAGATTTCAAGTCTATCGGCTCACTTGTAAAGAAATATGTTGAAGAAGTTGAAAAGCATATATGTTAAAAATTCAAACAGTATTCTAAAGGGGTCCCCTTAAAAGTTTTAGTCTTTTTTATAACTTTTGGAAGAAACAGGCGTAAAATATGTTTGAGCCTTGCTTTTAACGTTTGGGCGAGTTTATTTTACGCCCTTTCAAAATGTTAAAAAAAAGACGTTAAGAAACTTTCGGGGAAAAGAATACTGTTTTAATCTTTAAAGCTAATGTTTTTAGTTTATGAGAATATTGTCCTGGAACGTTAACGGGATCAGATCGATCGCTGATAAGGGTTTTCTCGAATGGTTCAAGAAAGAATCTCCCGACATTCTTTGCCTTCAGGAAACAAAAGCTGCTCCTGATCAATTGAATAAATCATTAAGCTCTCCCAAAGGATATCACGTTTACTGGAATAATCCCCAGCGCAAGGGGTATGCCGGTGTTGCTGTTTATTCCAGGACTGAACCCCGTTCTGTAGAAAAAAAGTTCGGGTATGGATCTTTTAATACGGAGGGGAGAGCCCTTATTTTGGATTATAAGAAATTCATTCTTATAAACTGCTATTTTCCGAATGGCAGAATGAGCCGGCAGCGCCTTAAATATAAATTGAAGTTTTATGATGAGTTTTTAAAGTTTACCGATAACTTAAAGAACAGGAACATAATTATTTGCGGGGATTTTAACACCGCGCATAAGGAGATAGATCTTGCCCGGCCCAAAGAAAACGAGATGTTTTCAGGGTTTCTGCCGGTCGAAAGGAAATGGATGGATAAATTCACTTCACACGGATATATCGACAGTTTCAGGCATTTCGCGAAGGACGGTGGGAATTATACATACTGGGATTATAAGACCAGGGCCAGAGAAAGAAATGTCGGCTGGAGAATAGATTATTTTTTCGTGACAAGAGAATTTATAAAAAATCTTAAGAAGGCTTTTATTATGCCGGAAGTTACCGGTGCGGACCATTGCCCGATCGGCATTGAGATCGCTGCGTAAATATTGGAGAATAGAAAGAACAGAATGGCTAAAGATATACCGGCGCTCATTATTGCCGATAAAAATAAAAAGATCTACGAGGTTCCTTTTTTAGAAGCAACAGGGATGAAAGGCGGAAGATTTTTCCGTCTTGATCCGGGGAAGCTCATCAAACTTCACCCGGACAGCGAACTTTTCTTTTTACCTTCAAGGATCCCCGTGGGGTTTGATCCCGAAACGGGAGAATATATAAAAGTTGAAAAAAGTCCGTTCAAAAAATCCACTCAGCCCTGTTATGCCGTAGCGGCTTTTCTGTCTCCGGGTTATACGGCAACATACAGCGCTTCGTATAGAGAGAAGGGAGAACCTTCCATTCTTCCGCTTTTTAGTTATGCCGCGGTAACATTCTATAAGGGCGAATTTTACGCGACAGGCATACGTGTGGATAGAGAAAAGCGCCAGGAACTTGCCGGCATGGACCAAAGGCTGATCAATGAAAATATCGGTAAATTCCGCAGGAGTTTCCCGAAAAACAGGCTTATAAGACATCTCGAAAGATGCGCGCTCACCTATTGTTGTCCCGCGGCGAAAAATTTCTTCCTGCAAAGATATGAAGGGCCGCTTCCGACATCGCCAAAATGTAACGCACGCTGTATAGGATGCATATCACATCAGCCGGGCGGCAGATGCCCCGTAACACAGCCAAGGATAAGATTCATCCCTACACCCGAAGAAATATCCCAGACGGCCCTTGTCCATTTAAATGCGGTTAGGGATCCGGTCGTGAGTTTCGGGCAAGGATGTGAAGGAGAACCGTTGATGGCGGGGGAGACCCTGGTAAAAGCGGTAGATCTTATAAGGCGCAAAACGAAAAAAGGCATTATCAATCTGAATACCAACGCAAGCAGGCCTGATATCATAAAGAAACTTTTTGATGCCGGGCTTGATTCGATAAGGGTCAGCTTGAACAGCGTACAGGAAGATCATTATAACGCCTATTACAAACCTTGCGGGTATTCTTTCCGCGACGTCATGCGGTCGATAAAAGAAGCAAAAAAAGCAGGCGGATTTGTATCGATAAATTATCTTATCATGCCGGGATTTACTGATTCAAAGGGCGAGTTCAATGCCCTTAAAAGATTTCTGTCGAGAACAAATGTTGATATGATCCAGTGGCGCAATCTAAATTACGATCCGATCGCCTATTTTAAAGATCTTAAGATCGATATAAAACCGGAGGGGGTGATCGGCGTTGAAAATGTAATTAAAGGGGTGCACGAGGGGTTTCCGCGTCTGATGAAGGGGTATTTCAACCCATCATTGGGGCGCATGAGAAGAAGAGAGAGATCATGAGACGAAAAAAACATTTAAAAAGAAAATTTATAACATTGTTTAAAAACCGCATTGTTTTTCTATCTGTACTTTTCTTGGTTGGGATCGCGGCTTGGACGTTCCTTATCGGCGAGATCAGTGAAAAAAATGTTTTCCAGCCCATAACTCTCAATGCAAAAGCGGCAATAATTATTGAAGCCAAAGATGGCGAGGTGTTTTTTGATAAGGATCCCGATAAAAGATACCCTCCGGCCTCAACGGCTAAAGTAATGACGGCTATAGTGGCTATTGAGAACGCGCATCTGGATAAAAGGATCGTACCGTCCAAAGAAGCGTTAAGGGTTGAGCCTACGGTAGCAGGGCTAAAACCGGGGATAAGTTACAAATTAAAAGACTTGCTCGCGGCCATACTTATAAAATCCGCTAATGACGCGGCGCAGGCGATAGCGGAGGGGGTGGCAGGCAGTCAGCAGGATTTTGTTGTTCTCATGAACGAAAAAGCCGGCCGGATCGGCATGGAAAATACTTATTTTGCCAATCCTTCAGGGCTTCCGACCGCGAGGAAGGATAGCCAGCATACAACTGCCCGTGATCTCGCGAAAATGATGAAATATGCTTCCAGGTATAAGATAATCTTGGAATTAATGTCAAAAAGCGAAAAAAGCATATACGGAAGCGACAAAAAAGAGATTTATTTAAGAACACATAATAAGTCGCTTTTGAGGTACGATGACGCGCCGTGGGGAAAGACGGGTTACACCATTGAAGCCAGGAGAACTTTTGTCGGAACAGATCCTGCGCTTAGGCCAAGGATCGTTTTCGCGCTTCTTAAATCCGACGAGCTTTGGGCTGATATAATGATATTAAAAAGAGAAGGGCTCCAGCTTTACAAGGAGAACAATCGCACTTTTTTATCAGATCTTTTCCGATGGCTGGAAGAACAAAGATCGCAAGGCATCAGAGGAGTGCAAATAGCCGAAGCAAGGAAATAGGGTTAAGATATTTCTTGACGGCATATTATATATAAGTATGATATGGAAGCTATGAAGGATAAACTGCACGTAGCATTCTTATGGCACATGCACCAACCCTTGTATAAGGATTATCTTACAGGGAAGTATCATCTCCCCTGGGTAAGACTCCATGCCACGTATTCATACCTGGATATGATCTCCATACTCGACAGGTTCCCGGATATCAAAGCCACTTTCAACTTAACCCCATCCCTGATCTGGCAGTTATTGGATATCTCTGAAAATAAAGATGTTGATGATATTTTTCTTAAGCTTACGGAAAAAGACGCGGATGATCTGACCGTTGAAGACAAATGCTTTATTCTGAAAAACTTCTTCTCCTGCGATCTTAAGAAGGCGATATTCCCAATTCCGAAATATAAAGAGCTTTTTCTTAAAAGAGGCGACGATCTTAGCGAAGCAGCCTTAAAAAGCAAGATAAGGGATTTTAAGACAGAAGATTTCAGGGATTTGCAGGTTCTTTTTAATCTTGTTTGGTGCGGGTTCACTTTGAGGGAAAAGGATCATTTGGTTAAAGGATTGTTCCACAAGGGGAAAAATTTCACTGAAGATGAAAAACGCTCTCTCATCAAGAAACAGCAGGAAGCCGTAAGCTCGATCATTCCTTCTTACAAAAAACTCCAGGATAAGGGGCAAATAGAAATATCCACTTCACCCTTTTACCATCCCATCCTTCCGCTTCTATGTAAAGACAAGTCAGGAAAAGGATATGATTTTCGCGAGGACGCCAAGATCCAGGTAACCAGAGCGATCGAACTTTATGAAAAGGTTTTCGGGAGGAAACCAAAAGGTTTCTGGCCCCCGGAAGGGAGCGTAAGCCAGAGAATAATACCCCTTCTGGCGGATGAAGGCATCGAGTGGATCGCTACTGACGAAGGGATCGTGCTTGAATCATTTAAAGGCGAAGATATTCTCAGAGAAGAGCTTATATATAAGGCTTTTACCGCTGAAGAAGACGGCAGAGAGATAAGCATGGTCTTCAGGGACATTAATATATCCAACGCGATAAGTTTTAGATATGCGAATATGCCGGCAAAAAAAGCCTGTGAGGACATCATCGAGGATATTAAAGCTATTAAAAGGGGAAGGGAGTTTCATGACGGGGATCATTTAGTCTCTATCATATTGGATGGCGAGAACCCTTGGCCGTATTTTGAAGACGGAGGAAAAACTTTCCTTTCGGAAACTTACAGGCATCTTTCTTCCATGAAAGATATTGAGACCGTGACCATCGGCGATTATTTAAGCTCTACCGGCGAGAGAAAAAAAATAAAAAAACTCCACAGCGGTTCCTGGATAGACAGGAATTTCAATAAATGGATCGGGTCCCCGCAGAAGAACAAGGCGTGGGAATATTTAGAGAGAGTAAGAGAAGATCTTTTTAATTTCGAACACCCGAGCGAAAAAGCTCTGGAGGAACTTTATATAGCGGAGGGAAGCGATTGGTTCTGGTGGTATGATGATTTTGGAAGCGAAATAAATTTTGTGTTCGAAGAATTGTACAGGTTACATCTGTCCAATATCTACAGGATCATGGGAAGAAAAGTTCCCTATTACCTGACCGAGCCCATACCGGCGGGTCCGTCCGCTCAGAAAGTCCCCGAGGTGATAACTCCCGGAGAAATGGCCAGTTATCCCAAAGTTTTGATCGTTTCATCGGAAGCTATACCTTTTGCGAAAACAGGCGGCCTTGCTGATGTCGCCGGCAGTCTGCCCAAATCCCTGGTTTCGCTTGGCTGTGATGTAAGAGTGATCATGCCGCTTTATAGAAGTGTAACGAGCGGGAACTTTCCGTTAACCAGAGAAGCGCGCAATATTAGGCACCCTCTTTTGGGCGGAGTGAGAGCGTTCAGACTATATTCAAATCGCTCAGGAGGCGTCACTACTTATTTTGTAAGAAGAAGAAAATATTTTTCAAGAGAAGGATTATACGGCACCGAGAGAGGCGATTATCCCGATAACGGCATAAGGTTCAGTTTTTTCTCAAAGGCTTCTCTTGCCGCGATCAAAGCTATAGACTTTAAACCGGATATCATACATTGCAACGATTGGCAAAGCGCGCTTATTCCTTTCTATCTGAAGTTCAGGTTGGGTGAAGATGATTTTTACCGGGGGATAAAGACCCTGTTCACAATACACAATATAGCCTATCAGGGCGTTTTTAATAAAAGGATCATGAAAAAAGCGGGCATCCCCGAGGCTTTTTTCAACATGAATGATCTTGAATTTTACGGCAAGATAAATTTCATGAAATCGGGAGTATTATACTCGGATGCTATAAGCACCGTAAGTCACCGTTATGCCGAAGAGATAATGACGGAAGAATATGGCTATAATCTTGACGGGCTTTTACGGTCAAAAAAGGACAGCCTTTACGGCATACCAAACGGCGTGGATTATTCGATATGGAGCCCGAAGAATGATAAATACATAAAAGCGAATTATGACCGGGCGACGATCGACAAGAAGAAGGAATGCAAGAAAGATCTTCTGGAATATACAAAACTTCCGCTTTCCGAGGATACGCCGTTACTTGGATGTGTTACGAGACTGGCGGAACAAAAAGGCATGGACCTGTTCGCGAACATTATGAATAAAGTCATAAAACTGGGAGCGGGTGTTATAATACTCGGGAAGGGCAGTAATTATTATAACAATCTCTTCAAAGACCTGGTCAGGCAGTATCCAAGGAACATTTACGTTTGCAATGATTTTAACGATCCCTTGGCGCATAAGATCGAAGCTGGGTGTGACATGTTCATCATGCCTTCAAGATATGAACCTTGCGGTTTGAACCAGATGTACAGCATAAAATACGGTACACCTCCGGTTGTAAGGGCAACAGGGGGTTTGGATGATGTGATAATAGATTTTGATGAAAACGGGGAAAAGGGCAACGGGTTTAAGTTCGGTCCCGCTAAGGGGGATGCTCTTTTCTCGGCGATAAAAAGAGCGGTTGATCTGTATAATAATGATAAAGATTCCTGGAGAAAACTCATGCTTCAGGCTATGAGTTATGATCTTTCCTGGGAACATTCGGCAAAAGAATATCTTAAACTGTACAGGCATATCTTGAGCCTAAAGGGAGAATAATATGAAAGCTGATTTTGTAATGGGCATACATTTTCATCAGCCTGTAGGCAATTTCGATTATGTCATAGAACACGCGTGCGATAAGTGTTATATGCCTTTTTTGGAGACTCTTAAAAAATATCCCGATATAAAGATGAGCTTTCATTTTACCGGGTGCCTATTGGAATGGATCGAGGCGAACAGGCCCGAGATCATAGACATTGTCCGCGATATGACCCGAAAGGGCCAGATCGAAATGTTAAGCGGAGGTTTTTACGAACCGATACTTACTTCCATTCCCGAGAGAGACAGGTTATCACAGATCGCCATGCTCAATGACTATGTAAGATCAAAGTTTAAATATGAGCCTAAGGGCGCATGGGTCGCTGAGAGAGTGTGGGAACCTACTTTACCGGCGGTTTTTCATGATTCGGGCATAAAATATGTAATACTGGATGACACGCATTTTCTTTATTCCGGGATAACAAAAGACAGGACTTACGGATATTACATTACTGAAGATAACGGAAAGACCGTTGCAGCTTTTCCTTCCGATAAAGTTCTCAGGTATCATATTCCTTTTAAGATGCCCGAGGAAAGTATTAATTACATGAAGGAGGTCGCTTCAAAGCATGAAAACCCCACTTTCATTTATGGCGATGACGGTGAAAAATTCGGAGAATGGCCCGGAACGCACAAATGGGTATATGAGGAAAAATGGCTTAAAAATTTCTTCGATGAGATCATTAAGAACAAAGATTGGCTGAATACCATTACATTTTCTGAGTGTCTTGACAAAAAAAGTTCGCTCGGAAGAGTGTACTTTCCGACCACGTCGTATGAAGAGATGCTCGAATGGTCTCTTCCTCCGGGAAGTCAGGAATGGTTTGAGGACGTTCTTGAAGACATCAAGAATTCAGGCAAGGAAGATTATTATAAGCCCTTTATTCGCGGTGGTTTCTGGAGAAATTTTTTCGCGAAGTATCCAGAATCCAACCACATGAACAAGAAAATGCTGTATGTAAGCAATAAACTTAACGAGTTAAAAGATAAGAGGGGCGTTAACCAGGATCTCCTTAAAGAAGCAGAGAGGGAACTGTTCCGGGGACAGTGTAACTGTGCCTATTGGCACGGAGTCTTCGGCGGGCTTTATTTATTCCATCTCAGGAGGGCCATTTTCAACCACTTGATCAAAAGCGAGACGCTGATGGATAAAGCGGCTTATGGCGTGAAGCCTTACTTTAAGTCCAGAGAATTGGATATTGATGCTGACGGGCAGGATGAGGTTCTCTTGGAGAACAGGGATATCTCCCTGTATTTTGATCCCGCTGAAGGCGGTGTTTTAAAAGAGTTTGATTCTAAGGGTATGTGTCAGAATTTTCTTAATACATTGAGCCGCAGGAAAGAGGCTTATCACAGAAAGATCATTGAAAAACTCGAGAACGCGCAGAATGAGCAGGAAAGCGACTGTCAGACCATACACGACGGCATACAGAAGGTCGATCCCGGTATAGGAGAAAATCTCATCTATGACCGGTATAATAGATACGGCCTTATCGATCACTTTATCGGTAAAGATGTGAATATCGAAAGTTTTTTCTCATGTAAATATAACGAATTAGGAGATTTTGTCAGTGGTCATTACAAGATGGATGTTAAAAAGGGAAGAGACGATATCGTGCTTTCTATGGGGAGAAAAGGCAATGTCGAAGGCTTGCCGGTAAGTGTCGTGAAAAGGATAGGTTTTCCTTTAGAGGGCTCACATTTCAGCGTAAATTATACTATCAAAAACATGGGTGACAGATTTCTTGATTGCGTGTTCGCTCCTGAATTCAATTTTACGATGCCGGATGCAGACGCGGAGAAGTATTCACTCCGCACTTCTGACAATAACAGAAGTCCGCTTTCAGCGGCCGCAGAGGATGAGGAAACACAAGAAGTATCCATATCCGACAATGAGGAGGAGACACTTACTATAACTTTTTCCGAAGGGTGCAGACTTTGGTACTTTCCGGTCAGGACAGTTTCACAATCGGAGAAGGCATATGAGCTCAATTATCAGGGTTCTTCATTACTCCCAAGTTTCGAGTTACACCTGCAGCCGAACGAGAAGAAAGATATAAATATAAATGTTAGACTGGGGTAAAACTATACTATTTTTATTGACATGTATTATATCGTAGAGGTATAATTTCACCGGGTAGTATACTTTACTTAAACCTTAACTGATAATATAAGAGGCTAAATGGGGAATCCCGATTCCTGCACAAGTTTTTGTGTTCCTTTAGGTTATGATGATAATAAGATCGTCCTTATGGTCAGAGATCCTTGGACGCTTTTTTCATACTGGGAAATAAGAAAAGATGTCGAAGATAATGCAAGAGAAAAGATCTATCAGCAAAACCTCACTCCATCCAAAAGTATTCTCAGAGTATACGATGTTTCACAAGGCGAAGATAATTTATCCGAAAAAATAGTGTTTGATTTCGAATTAAAAAACTGGGCCGCGAATTGGTATGTACATACAGGCGATCCCGGACGGAAATGGATGGTTGAAATAGGTATAGTATGTACAACGGGGGAGTTTTTCTGTCTTGCAAGATCAAATGTGGTTGAGGCGCCGAATTACGGTATGAGCGATATATATGATGAAGAATGGATGTGTCCGGAAGATATTTATTATAAGATGTTCGCTGCCTGCAGCGGCTTGGGCACCAGTTCCATGGAGATGAAAGAGATGATAGAACGGCATCTCAAAGAGTGGATCTCCTCCGGAGGCATTTCGTCGGGCGCTTTCGGAAGTGCAAGCTTCCATTTACTTGAAGGAAAAAAGAGGAATAATGGCTAAAGGATATTTATCTTTAGTATTACATGCGCACCTGCCTTTTATAAGGCATCCCGAACATGATAGTTTTCTTGAAGAGAACTGGTTGTTCGAAGCCATAACAGATACCTACATTCCGCTGATAAACGTTTTCGACAATCTTGTTAATGATAATGTTGATTTTCATATTACCATTTCGTTAAGCCCTACGCTTATCAGTATGCTTAGGGACGATCTTTTGACCTCAAGGTACATACGTCATATTGATAAGCTGATAACCCTTTCGGAACAGGAGATCGAAAGAACAAAAGGCGATGAAAGGACCCATCGCCTGGCCCGGATGTATAACGAAAGGTTCAATAACGCAAAAGGTATATTTTGCGATAAATATAATAAAGATATCGTCGGGGCGTTCAGGAAATTCCAGGATCTCGGGAAAGTGGAAGTTATTACATGCTGCGCAACTCACGGTTACCTGCCTTTAATGGACCTGTACAAAGGGGCGATAAAGGCGCAAGTTAAGGTAGCTGTTGACACTTACAAGGAGGCTTTCGGCACTATTCCAAAAGGTATATGGCTTCCTGAATGCGGTTATCATCCCGGACATGACGAGATCCTTAAAGAGTTCGGCATAAGATATTTCTTCGTTGAGACACATGGCGTTATGTTCGGTTCTCCACGTCCGAAGTACGGCGTTTACAGCCCGTATCTTTGCCCTTCAGGAACCGCTGTTTACGGAAGAGATATGGAAAGTTCCAAGGCTGTATGGAGCGCAAAAGAAGGATATCCCGGCGATTATAATTACCGGGAATATTTCAGGGACATAGGTTTTGATCTTGATTTTGATTATGTAAAGCCGTATATAAACGGCTGTGGTACGCGCATCAATACCGGCATCAAATACCATAAGATAACGGGAAACTCGAATTATAAAGACATATACAACAGGCAGGCCGCGCTTGATACTGCGGCATCCCATGCCGGCAACTTTATGTTCAACAGGGAAAAACAGGTCGAGCATTTAGCGGGCATGATGGACCGCGCGCCCATCATTGTTTCACCATACGATGCGGAGCTGTTCGGTCATTGGTGGTTTGAAGGCCCGGAATGGCTGGAATTTTTATTGAGAAAAATGCATTATGATCAAAATACCGTGAAGACCATAACACCGGGTGAATATCTTGACCTGTATGAGAAATATCCTGTTCTTAATCCTTCGATGTCCAGCTGGGGATGGAAAGGCTACAGCGAGGTATGGCTCGATGGTTCGAATGACTGGATATACAAACATCTTCACAAGTTATCGGAACTGATGATCAATGCTGTCCGCGATTACAGGAACGCGGAAGGTCTGCAAAAAAGGATACTCGATCAAATGGCAAGAGAACTTTTGCTTGCGCAGTCAAGCGATTGGGCCTTTATCATGAAGACGGATACATTTGTCAGTTATGCGATCAACAGGACGAAAGAGCACGTCGGCAGATTTCTCGCTCTCCATGACCAGCTGAGAAACGGCAGCGTGGATATGGAAATGCTGGAGGAAGCAGAGAGGAAGAATAACGTATTCAGCAATGTTGATCACAGCGTATATGCTGTGTAGGAAATTAACAGGTTGAATGTTGCGGGAAAACAGATAAATAAAGAAGGGGGGGAAAAGGAATGATCAAGAAGATGATGAAGAGGGCTTCAGCTAAAGCTTCTCAAACAACAAAGAAAACTACTCAGACAAAGTCAAAGAAAGCGTCTTGGAAAGATCTATCTCAGGAAGAATTACATTCTTTAATAGAAAAAAAAGCTTACGAGCTTTTCGAGAAACGCGGATATTCGCATGGTGATGATTTTTCAGACTGGTTTGAAGCAGAAAAACTTGTCAAAAAAAGCCTTCGTTAGAGGGTTTTATTGCAGACTGTATGTTACAGTTGCAGCTTGTAAAGAGCTCGGATTGTTTTAAGGCCGGGCTCTTTTCTTTTTGGATAGATAAAAAAAGAACGGTAAAGAAGAAATGAAAGATGTACTTTGTGTAGTTTTAGGCGGGGGAAGAGGGACCAGGCTCTATCCTCTTACCAAAGAAAGAGCCAAGCCGGCAGTGCCTTTATTCGGGAAATACAGGCTTATAGATATCCCTGTAAGTAATTGCCTTAATTCTGATTTTAAAAAAATATATATTCTCACCCAGTTCCGATCCGAATCACTGAATAAACATATTTCCAGGACATACAAGATGGAGCCTTTTTCTAAAGGTTTTATCGAGATCATGGCGGCAGAACAGTCATGGGAAAGTCCTGAAGGTATTACCGATTGGTTCCAGGGAACGGCTGATGCCGTGAGAAGGGGCCTTAAGCATTTTAATGATCCCGCTATCAAGTATATAATGGTCCTTTCCGGGGATCAGCTCTACAAGATGAATTTTATTGAACTTTTCAGGTATCACCAAGACAGGAAAGCTGAAGTGACCGTGGCATGTAATCTTGTAAAAGAGAAAGAGACCTCTCATTTCGGCATAATGGGGATAGACAAGAATACCAGGATCACAAAATTTGTGGAAAAACCGGATAACTTAAAAGAAATAGAAGATATTAAGATCAAACAGGGGAAGGAATCTTATTTTTTAGGTTCAATGGGTATTTATCTTTTCAACAAAGATGTTCTCATCGATCTTCTCAAGGAAGAGAAAAAAGTGGATTTCGGGAAGGAGATCATACCGGACGCAATTAAATCAAGATCAACTCATGCGTATATCTTTGACGGCTATTGGCGGGACATCGGAACTATCAAAACTTTTTATGAAGAGAATCTTTCCCTGACAGAGCCCGTACCTCCTCTTGACATGTTCGATGAGGAGTGGCAGATATTCACCAGGCCACGTTACTTGTCACCCGCAAAAGTTGAAAACAGCTGTATAGAAAAAAGTATTATTGCAGAAGGTGCCATTATCCAGTCGTCCAAAATAGAGCACTCCATAATAGGCCTTCGTTTAAGGGTGGATAATGATGCCGAGGTGAAAGACACGGTCGCCATGGGCTGCGATTACTACCAAACCATGGGTGAGATCGAAGAAGACATAAAAAACGGAGTTCCTCATTTGGGTATAGGGAAAAAATGCGTTATACATAAAGCTATTTTAGACAAAAATGTCCGTATAGGCGATGATGTAAGGATCCTTAACAAAAAAGGGATAGAGAATGAGGACGGTTCGTGTTATTACATAAGGGACGGTATAGTTGTTATACCTAAAAATGCCGTTGTACCGTCCGGTACGGTGATTTAATATGCAGGACACATTTGCGATAACAATTCTTTTCATATTTATTTGCACGCTTTTCGGGGCGTTTATAAAAGGCAGGTCGAAGGACAGGTGTTTAAATGATTTTTCCGATTTTCCGGTCACGTTAAAAAGAGAAGACGGAAAGATCGTTTGGGGAAGGTGCAGGATCGAAAACTCCGGCCTGGAACTTGTTTATGACAAGCCGCACCTCGATGCGGATGACGGCCACATTGAAAAAAGCTATATCTTATATAAGGCGGAATTCGGTGCTATAAGAGCTATCGCCAGATATGTTGATGCACTTTCATCCGAAGAGCTGAAGATCCGCGATAAGGTCCTGACGAGAACAATAGAACCTTCTCTTTATTCTGTTTTCTTAAGAAAAATACGCAATATTTTCGGGACTATAAGGGATTCAATAATGGAAGTGGCAAGTCTTTTGCTCGGACGCATGAAAACAGCTCATCCCGGAGCCAAAATTCTTCAAGGGCAGGACAAATATATATCTCAGATCCAGCAGCAGAGCATCTCTGCAGTCGGGACTTCATATGAGCCGATATTGGAAAGATATATAGGTAAAAAGATGGTTTTGGATGTTAAAGAAGGGGATCAGAGGAAAGAATGTACCGGGATCCTTAAGGATTACACGATCGAATTCATCGAAATTTTAGATACGGATTTTGCTTGTGAAGAAGGGCAACTATCTCGGAAAGCTGACCTGGTCGTTCCGCGCAATATTGGAATAGTCAGGCATTCCGGATGATAATATATAGGTCTTTGAAAAGTCTTTGAACTAAAAAAAACCGGATAAACCAAACTGAAATTAGCGGGTTATCTATCGACTTCTTAGTCTGGGAGGATAAAATGAAGGTAAGTTCAAGACTAGATTATGCGATGTCCTGTGTGTTGAGGGTTGCGGATCAATATGACAGCAAAAGACCCGTAACTGCGAGAGAGATCTCTAAAAAAGAGAAAATAGCGGCTGAGTATGCTGAACAGCTTTTAACAAAGCTGAAAAGGTCCGGAGTGGTCAGGAGTGTAAGAGGCGTCAAAGGCGGGTATATCCTATCCGATTCCCCAAGCAGGATAAAAACAACGGATGTAGTAAGGACATTTGATAAGGATATACTTACTTTGGTATGTTACAGGCCGAAAGGAAGAAGAGGCAAGTGCATTCATTACGATGATTGCAAGATAAGGTTTTTCTGGTTGGGGCTAAAGGATGACATGGAAACTTATTTTGACCATTATGATCTGGGGGAATTATTGAAAAAGAGAAGGGAAGAAAAGAACTGGAAAGGGGCATAATATGAAGAAGTACAGATGTCTTGTTTGCGAATGGGTTTACGATCCTGCCGAGAATAATAATGTTGATTTTAACGATCTTCCGGAAGACTGGGTTTGTCCGGAATGCGGTGCGGGAAAAGATCAGTTTGTACCTGTAGAATAAGCGAGAAACTGAAGGAGGATCATAATGACTAAATTAAGAGAACTATATCGGTGTAACGTATGCGGAAATGTTGTTGAGATAACACATGAAGGGGCACCGTCTCTAGTCTGCTGTAATGAGCCAATGCAAAAGCTGGAAGCAAAAACGCAGGATGAAGGCCTTGAGAAACATGTTCCGGTTATCGAAAGAATGGATACCTCTCCCACAGGATGCGACTGTAAGGAATGCGGCGTGAAAGTAAAGGTCGGAAGCGTAGAACATCCGATGGAAGAAAAACATTTCATTAAATTTATAGAGGTTCTGACAAAGGACCAGGTGCTAAGAGCGGAACTTAAACCGGGGATGAAACCTGAAGCCGCTTTTTGCGTGAAGGAAGAGGATATAGTTGGAGTAAGAGAGTTTTGCAATATTCATATGCTTTGGAAGAAATAACCAGAAAGGAAATTTTATGCCGGAACTAAAAGGAACGCAAACTGAAAAAAATCTTCTTGCATCTTTTGCGGGAGAATCTCAAGCAAGGAACCGCTACACTTATTTCGCTTCCGCAGCTAAAAAGGAAGGGTACGAACAGATAGCTGCGATTTTTCTTGAGACCGCGGAGAATGAAAAGGAGCATGGTAAGAGATTTTTTAAGTTTTTAAAAGGCGGAGATGCTGAAATAACAGCCACTTACCCGGCGGGCGTTATAGGCAAAACCGCCGAAAACCTTAAAGAAGCCGCTGACGGCGAACGGCTTGAATGGGGAACTCTTTACAAGGATGCCGCGAAAACCGCGCTTGATGAAGGTTTTGAAGAGATCACGGAACTTTTCAAAAATATAGCCGCGGTTGAAAAAGAACACGAAGCGAGATACCGTAAACTATTGGCAAATCTCGAGGGAGGCAGCATATTCAAAAAAGATCAGCCTGTCAAGTGGAGATGCCGCAATTGCGGATACGTGCATGAAGCTCAAGAAGCCCCCAAAACTTGCCCGGCATGTTTACATCCGCAGTCATATTATGAACTCCTAGTTGAGAATTATTGATCATGAAGGTTCTTGGCATAAGCGGAAGTCCCCGAAAAGGCGGCAATTCGGATGTTTTGCTTGAAAAGGCGCTGGAAGGCGCCAGGTCAAGCGGGGCAGAGACAGAGATCATCTATTTACGGGATCTGAATTTTTCACCGATCCAAGAAGAAGAATATGAAAAAGTCAATGATGATGGCCTTTCTGTCATTGATGATGATATGCAGCTGGTCTTTAAAAAGATAGATGAAGCTGGCGTTCTTATCCTGGCCTCGCCTATCTTTTTCGGCAGTCTTAGTTCGCAGGCCAAAATGATGATAGACCGTTTTCAATGCGTATGGCTGGCCAAAAATATTTTCCATAAAGAGATCTTTACTGAAACAAAGAAGGGGGCATTTATCTCTGTTGAAGCAACGACAAGAGATGATTTTTTCCAAAGCGCCAAGTCTATTGTAAGGCATTTCTTCGCGACAATAAACATGCATTACGAAGATGAACTGTTCTGCCCGGGGATAGATAAAAAAACCGGTGCGGCAGAGCATCCTGAATATTTAGAAAAAGCGTTTGAACTGGGCAGGAATATAGTTTCATAAGAGTTTGAGGGCTGATGAAATGGAGGGAACATGGGGAAAAGTTTTTCGGGTTGTGAGATCATCGAGATCGCGATCCAGATAGAGAAGAACGGGATAGATTTTTACAACGGGTTGATCGAAATGTCCAAGCATGATAAAGCCAAGGAAGTCTTTAAGTATTTGGCCCAGCAGGAAGAAGAGCATATAAGGATCTTTAAGGGAATTTTTGACCCAAAATGCTCATATGAGCCTCAAGGCGCTTATCCGGACGAATATTTCGCGTACATGAACGCTCTTGCCAGCGGCTATATCTTCACTAAAGAGAATAAAGGTAAAGAGATCGCCTCCGGAGTAAAAAACGATAAAGAAGCGATCGATCTTGGGATCAAGTTTGAAAAAGAGTCTATACTTTTTTATGAAGGGATGAGAAAGATCGTTCCTGATAAGGATCAGCAGCTGCTTGAGAGAGTTATCAATGAGGAAAAGGAACATCTTAAAAAACTATGCGAACTAAAAGGGGACGTGCCAGTCGGGGACACCCCATGTGCTTGAAATAGATTTAAAAATATAATTTTTATCTGAAATTGAGAGGGGTGGGAAGGTATAATGAGCAAAAAAGTTTTTATATACAGTACTCCGACATGTCCGTTCTGCAGGAAGACAAAACAATTCCTACAGGACAATAATATTGAATTTACTGATTATGATGTATCCAGTGACCATGCAAAAGCTGAAGAAATGGTGCAGAAGTCTGGGCAGATGGGAGTGCCCGTTCTCGATATAGAAGGCGAGATCGTAGTTGGTTTTGATAAGGAAAAAATAGAAAAATTGTTAGATCTTTACGCTTAGGGGACGTGCCATGGGGGGGACACCCCGCAAGGTTAAATTAATTCGTTTTTTTGGCATTTTAAGGGATTTTTAAAAATTTGGTTAGTTTTGTGTTGAGGGGTGTGCCCCCATGGCACGTCCCCGATTGAGCAAGTTTAATATGGCTAAGATTTACGATCTGATCATAGTCGGCGCAGGGCCGGCAGGAATAACCGCAAGCGTTTATGCCGCTCGCAAAAGAATGGATTTTATCGTGCTTACGGGAGACATCGGGGGACAGGCGGCCTGGAGCGGTGATATAGAGAATTACACGGGTTACCAGTTCATTACCGGCCCCGAACTCGCAGCGAAATTTGAAGAACATATGAAAGAATACGGCGTCGAGGTCAAGGAAGGCGAAGAAGTCAAGGAACTTTGGAAAGAGGATGATATTGTTCATGTCAAGACAGGGCAAGACGAATATCTTTCCCGGACAGCGATAATAGCTTCAGGAAAAAAGTCAAAAGAACTTGAAGTGGCCGGGGAGAAGGAATTCAAGAATAAAGGCCTTACATATTGCGCAACGTGCGATGGGCCGTTGTTTTCAGACAAGGAAGTGGCCGTTATAGGCGGCGGTAATTCCGCTCTTGATGCCGTACTGCAGCTTACCAAAATAGCCAAGAAGATCCACATTATAAACAATATACCTGAACTTGGAGGCGATCAGATAGTGAGGAAAAAGGCGGAAGAAAGCGATAAAGTGATCGTGCATAATAATTCCGAGGTAACTGCCGTTCTCGGAGAAAAATTTGTCAGTGCCATCAAGATCAAAAAGGACGGGAAAGAAGAGACCATATCTGTTCAGGGAGTTTTTGTTGAAATAGGCCTGATACCCAATTCGGATTTTGTCAAAAATCTTAAAAAAAATGATAATAATGAAATAAAGGTTAGTTGTTCAAACGAGACCAATGTGGCCGGTATTTTCGCCGCAGGTGATGTTACGGATGTTCCCGAAAAACAGATAATCGTAGCTGCCGGGGACGGCGCAAAAGCTGCATTGAGTGCGTTCAGGTATATTTCCAGGACTAGTATGGAATCCGTAAATTGGTGAAAAAACTTCTCAAAGAGTATAAAGAAAGAAGATCCCAGATCAGGAAGAGGCTTAAAGATTTCAAGGCTACCTGGTCCATGCCTGATGAGAGAATCTTTAGTGAACTTTGTTTCTGCATATGCACTCCTCAATCAAAAGCTATCTATTGTGATCAGGCCATAAAAAATTTAGAGAAAAACAACATTTTATATAAAGGCAGCCTTCGCCAGGTAAGATCACATCTTCACAAGGTGAGATTCCCGAATAATAAATCAAAATATATAGTAGAAGCAAGAAAGTTTTTCTCGCAAAAGGGCGGAATAAGGATCAAAGATAAGCTTGATACCGGTAAGATCAAAAATACCCGCCATTGGCTTGTACGAAACGTAAAAGGGCTTGGGCTTAAGGAGGCAAGCCATTTCTTGAGGAACATCGGGTTTGGCAGGAAGCTAGCGATCCTGGATGTCCATATCCTGAAGAACATGAAAAAGTACGGTATCATAAAAGAGGTCCCGAAAAACATTTCAGAGAAGAAGTATTTAATTTTAGAGGAAAAGATAGAAAAGTTCTCAGGCAAGATTAATATTCCCATGGATGAACTGGACCTGCTTTTCTGGGCATCTGAGACCGGCGTTGTTTTTAAGTGAACTATTATGTATAATTCCTTATAATATAGTTGAGGGGTTGATGTGGTTAAATGGCAGTACGGAAAAAGGCTTAAACCTTCGGTTTTTGATATACCGGTGGAAAAGATAAAGAGCGGCTGGTATAGCGATAAGTATTTTGTCCGCACGAAAAAAATACTCGAAAAAGATAATGTACATACAAGAGCGCTGATGCAGGTCTTTTGTAGAAAAGATGCCACTGTATGCGGTATTGACGAGGCGATCGCTATATTGAAGCTATGTGCTGACAGGCCGAAGGAACTTAAGGTCAGGGCTTTGTATGACGGGGATGAAGTAAGGGCCGGAGAGACTGTCATGACGATAGAGGGGGATTACAGCACGTTCGCCCATCTTGAGACAGTTTATCTGGGGGTTATAGCAAGACCAACGGCGGTAGCAACAGCTGTTAAGAAAGTCGTGAAAGCCGCTAAAGATAAAAAGGTCCTCTTTTTTCCCGCCAGGTTCGATCATTACAGAGTACAGACAACTGATGGATACGCGGCGTTCATTTCAGGGGCTTTGGGCGTATCAACCGATGCTCAAGGTTTGTGGTGGGGCGAGAAGGGTTTAGGAACGGTTCCGCACGGTCTCATAGCCGCTTTTGGGGGAGACACAGTTAAAGCGGCAGTAGCATTTGATAAATACATGCCTAAAAATATCCAGCGCATAGTACTTGTTGATTTTGAAAATGACTGTATCGGTACTTCCTTGAAAGTTGCGAAGGCTCTCGGCAGGAGACTTTGGGGGGTACGTTTTGATACGGCGGAAGACGTGAAAGACAAGTCTGTTAAAGGAAATTCGAAGGCTTCATATGGAGTATGCCCTGAACTTATTTTTAAAGCGCGGAAAACTTTTGATAGAGAAGGTTTTGATTATGTAAAGGTCATAATATCAAGCGGTTTTAACGAAGAAAAAATAAAGAAGTTCATAAAGATGAAAGTGCCGTTTGACGCTGTAGGGGTGGGTTCGGCGCTCTTTAGAGAAAAAATAGATTTTACCGCAGATGTAGTTAAGATCAACGGCAAGGCTCTTTCTAAAATAGGGAGAAAATACAACCCGAATCCGAAATTAAAACTTGTGAGGTAGGATAAAATGGATAATTTTCGTTTAGAAAAGTACAAGCTGCAGTTATTGGCAGCCATTTCGGCGCGAAAAAGCATCATTTTACATATGCTGGCATATGGTTTGATCGTTGCCGGTACCTTGCCTTTGGTCTTCAAGAACGTCAGCCCGGGTTATGATCCGTACTATATAATGTATACAATAGGCCGGTTTGTCAAAGACAGCGTCTGGTCCAGCGGTTTGAGCTACAGCTTTGAGTTTACCCCCCTTTATTATGGGTTTTATATAACTATATTGAAGCTCTTTAAGATCAATCCGCAGTTTGGAGTGTTAGTTGCGAATTATTCCGATTATTTTTTCGGCCTTCTGCTCGTTGTAATATTCGAGCTCATACTATGGAGAATGCAAAAAAGGTGGGAGATACCGGTTTTCATATTCATGCTTTTTCTTTTGCCGGTATTTTGGTATGTAAGTTTATTCTCGCACCCGATAACGATTTCTTTTCTCTTCTTTTTTACGTCCTTCTATGTCTTTATGCAATATTTCCATGCTGAACGCCCAAGGACAAAAAAAATGCTTTTTATTGTTTCTTTGATTTGTTTTATCAGCGCTTTATTGTTCCGCTCCGATTCGGTGTTCATGATTCTATTGTTTCCCGCCTCACTTTTCACTCTCAGAAAGGAAAGTTTTAAAAATTTCTTCAAGACCGGTGTTTTTTTGCTTTTAGGTATTCTCGGATATACGATCATCAGATTTCTTATTCTCGGCGAGACCGGGTATGGCGAAGATATAACGCTATTAATACGCCAAGGAGGGTATTCTGTATGGAGCTACGGCCTTGAGATACTTACCTATGCTATCGGCATAGGGGGCATGCTCGTATTTTTGATCTCACTGATCATACTTGCCGTAAAAAAAGACTGGCGGCGGATAATACTTCCGGTAAGCGGGATCGCTTTAGTATTGGCGGCACTGTTCCCCAGCGCAATCGCCATAAGAAGGTTTTACTACGTAGTGCCATTGATCATTATGCTTGCGTATTTTGCTTTTCTGTCGATAGAACAGGAAAAAAGCAGGCGTAAACTGATCGCCCTTTTTCTGTCGATACTCGTCTTTTTTAATTTTCTCGTTCCCGTACTTATCGGAAAGATAGAGGAAAATTTTAGGGCCAGGGGGATCTATTATGATGATTATCGATTAAGGTTCCTGTCATATGATATAGTTAAAAAACAGCGGAGAGAAAGGACAAGACAGGAGGAATTGCGCGAGTTTTCAGAGGAACTTCTTTTGCCATTTGATAAACCCGTTATTGTATTGGCTAACTGGAATGATATCGGCGCTATTTGTTACCATTTTTTCCGCAATGATCAGGTCAAAAAGGAATATAATTTCAAGGGACCTGATATAGACCTGTTTTCCCACGTGATAGAATTAAAGAACGGAAATAAGTTCTTTTTTTATGAAAGAATAATTCCTGAGGCGGATTCTTTGAAGTATTTTCTTGCGGAAGATAATGTTAAAAAGTATGAGGGGTATTATCTGATCTTATTAGTCCGCAAAGAAAAAGAAGACATGAAGTCAATTGAACGGCATTTTCAACTCGTCGAAATAGATGAGGACAAACATGAAGATGTTATCATCCATGAGTATTAGCACGTATCTTGACAAGCCGCTTTACAGCGCATAATATTTACATATAAAAGAAAAACAGGAAGGTGAGGGTTATGAGTTTTCCGATCATCAGGACAAGGAACAATACCTATATTATACAATTGCGGAAGGATATAACGGTTTACCAGCTCCAGGATCTTCAGGATACCATACAAAGGCTGAGAGATAAAAAAGGGAATAAGAACGTGATCGTTGATATGAGGGATGTCAGCTATATAGACGCCTTTGCCATAGGCGCGCTGACTTCACTTGCGAAAGAAGCAAGGGAAAACGGCGGAGACCTTAAGATCGTACGCATAAGTGACGATATTAAGACTATTTTTGAACTTTCACATCTTTCTAAAGTATTCGATGTATATGAAAGAATCGAAGAAGCGGAGAAAAGTTTCTGATGACTTTCTATAAAAGATCCATTCCAGGAAGTTTACTTATTTTACTTTTTTGTTCCGTTCTTTTTCTTTCCGGCTGCGGAAAGTTCACCAGGATCAAATCCCAAGATACAATATTAGGACATAAGCTTCTTGATCCTAAAGGAAACATTGTTTTGGCTCTTTTTGACAGTTCTGAAGGCAGAAGAGCAGGTATTATCGAAATCAAAAAATATATTGAAAAAGATCTTGAAGATCTGGGGTATAAGGTGATTTATCATAACATCAATAAAGGCCTTCCTTCCAGAAGAGTCACTTCAAAGACAAGGAGCATAATATCTTGGTTTACCGATTCAAAGATGAAGAACCCGGCCATTTATTGCGACTGGCTGGCGGGCCAAATAAGTGAAGGCAAAAAAGCCGTAATAATCGATAACTTCGGAGCATATCAGGATTCGAAGAACAATGAATGGACCGATATGAATCTTATAAACAAGGTCTTCAAGCGGTTAGGTGTTGTTTACAAGGCGAACTGGACCCAGGACGCGGATCTGCTTGAAGTTGTTTATAAAAATCCGGATATAGTTGAGAAACTGTCCCCGCTGGACTTGTCACGTGCGAGTCATTATTATCTTTTCAGTAAGATCGACGATAGAGTGAAGCCCTCTCTTGTTATACGCAGAAAAGACCTTGATTCCAGCGATAGCTGTGTGGTTTTTTCTCACCCCAATGGCGGCATGATACTTTCACGGTATATTATGACAGCGGGTCTCGAAAAGCCCAATATAGACTTTTTTGCTTTTTTGAATGAATGCTTTAGCTATAAACCTTCTTATGTAAAGCAGAAGATCTTAGCTGTCTGGGATGGAACAGAACCGGAGTATATGGAATACCTCAAGAACCTGGCCAAAGCCCTGGAGTATGCGAAGATCGAATTTGAAATATTGCGTTTTAGAGATATAGAAAGACTCATGCTTGATGATCTCCAGAAATTCAGCTCCGTGGTCCTTATTACGGAAAATCTATGGAAAGTTGAGAATAGAAGGACTATAGAGTTCTTAAAAACATATGTCAGGGAGGGAGGAGGCCTTGTTGCCTCATACAGGTGTGAAAATATAAATTTAAATGATCTCTTCGGCATAGAGAGACAGCATGATTTTTATAAAGATCCGATAAAAGGGATGAAGTTTGAAGAGGATTTTTTCCCGGGCTCAAAAGAGATTTTTTATCCGAAAGAGGAATTGTGGAGCAGTTCGATAAATATAATCCTGCAGAAAGATGTCCTTGTTCTTGCAAGAGCTTTGGATACGACCGATGAATATCCCGAAGGTATCCCGTTATCCTGGCTTAAGAAATACGGGAAAGGACGCGTAGTTTACTGGAATTCGGATCTGTTTGTACGTAAAACCTTAAGAGGGCTTTTCTTGAGGTCTATTATGTTTTCCCAGAATACAAGCGTCTCTTTTTTGGCTAATATCGAAAGCATACACATGGATGACAGCCCCCAGCCCATGTACAACATGATGAAAGAACCGCTTAAAAGCCTGTATAACATGACCGATACCCGTTTTTACATGGATGTCTGGTGGAAGGACATACTTGAGCTGTCCAGGAAATACGGCATACATTTCACTTTTTATGCCATTTTTAATTATGGAGCAAGCATGGAGCCGCCTTTTAATAACCGTGAGTTTGAATTCGGGCAGGATAACGCGTTTAAGGAACTTACAAAGAGAGTGATCGAAAACAATTTTGAATTGGGCTTTCACGGTTTCAATCACCAATCATTAATGTTATCCGGTAAGGATCATACCGGCTGGGGTAATGAAAAGTTCATGGAGGAAGCCCTGCTGCAGGGCAGGAAGCTCTGGGGGGAAGAAATGCCGGAAGTGGAGGCGCCTTTTTCTTATGTGGCCCCGATGAATGTTGTAGGGCCCGAAGGGAAAAGGCTGCTGCATAAGGTATTCCCGGAAATAAAGGTGATATCAAAGATATATACCGAGCCCGATCTTTTGATCCGGGAGCAGGAATTCGGGCCGGACCCCGACGTGGAAGAGTTTTACAATATTCCCAGAGCTACCTCCGGGTATATATTCACGCTTGATAACAAGATAGCGATGATAAACTTGATAAATACTTTCGGTGTCTGGACGCATTTCCTTCACCCTGATGATATATTCGGAAGATACGCTCAAGGCAAGGATAACGCGTATGAAAAAGATGAACACGGGGTAAAGAGCTGGGAAGATATGATGGTTTCAACGCATGAGATGTTCGATTTCGTCAGAAAAAAATATCCCTGGCTCAGGAACATGACCACTAAAGAAGCTTATTATGAATTAGTAAAATATTTTAATACCAGGGTCAGGGTTGAGTTTGATGATGAATCTGTATATGTTGATTTTACCAGCGGGGATGAGGATGATAAATATTTTTGTTTATCGATAAATAACGACAGAAGAATATCCGAGGTAAGGAATGCAGAACTGGCTCATTTATACGACGATATGGATATTTATGTTTTTAGAACACGGTCCAACAAAGTGAAAATAAAGCTGGAAAAATAATTGTCAAGGGGGTATATTCTTAATATGAATATCTGCAGAAAAAGCTACTTATTATCATTAACATTATTGTCTTTACTTGCCATATTGCTTTCTTTTTCTTACTTTCCCGACAGTTTCTCTCAAGGCGGCACAGGTTTTGAACAGGAGATAAGTACTTTGGAGAAAAAGATCGAGGCTGATCCGGGCGATATCAAGTCAAGAAAAAGGCTTGCCGAACTTTACGAGTGGACCGATCGTTATGCTGACGCCGCCGATCAGATAAAAGAGATCCTCAAATCCGATCCTGATAATATGGAATTAAGAAAAAAGATGATCGATTTTTATAATTGGGGCGGAAGGCCGGATAAGGCCGTGGCCGAGATGGAACAGATGCAAAAACTCGACCCCGATAATGTCCAGCTAATGGAAGATCTGGCAAACAATTATATGTGGAGCGATCAGTCGGAAAAAGCCATAGACATGTACGAGAAACTCCTAAAAAAAGACCCCAACAATATGAATGCGCGGAAAAATCTGGCAGATCTTTACACATGGAGCTCAAGGCATGACCGGGCAATAAAAGAATATAATCAGGTCTTGGATACGATGAAGACCAGAGAAGAAAAGACCGGCGTATATAACATGTTAGGCGAGAACTATTATTATGCGGGCTCGTATGATCAAGCCAGAAAGTATTATAAACGTGTGCTTGAGATAGATCCTGCTAATCAACAAGCGCGCAAGAACCTGGATGAGATAGAAAGGTTTTTAAGGCCGCAGCTGTTCGCCCAGTTTGACCTATTAAAGGAAAAAGGGGATAATTATTCCACCAGAGAAGAGGTCGGGTTAGTACATTTTCTTGAGAATGGGATCAGGCTAAAAGGCAGCTACGCGATGGAAAATGAGAGCATGTATGATGATATTGATGAGGCCGATGCGGATCATTACAAGAGCACGCATGAAGGTAATTTTGAGATCAGCAAGAATCTGGGCCAGGGGCTCACCGCCTTTGCCGGTTTTCAGTACAGGTTTTACAGGGGGACGAAAAATCAATGGAATTATTTTGTCAGGTTCATAAAATTCTTTGCCCCGAAATTAACATATGGTTTTGCTTTTATAAAAGAGACATTATGGGATGACCAGGATGTCGACAAGTATAGTTTTGAAAATACGGTTTATTATGATTTTTCCGAATATATGAGCTTATCCTCAACGGCCACGCCTTTTTATATCACAAAAGGAAACGCGCCCGATGATAATGCCGGTATAGAGTTCTCAATTTCTCCTATTTTTCACGTTGTACGCGAAGAGAAGATCTATTTGGACCTTTCCTATACGTATTTCAGGGCGTATTATCACAGAAAAGACAACTTGCCCGAGAAGGAATACGAATATTACAACCCCCATAGGTATGAATCGCACAGTGTAACTGCTTTCGGCCATTATGATGTAACGGATAGACTTTGGCTTGAAGGCAGTGATACGATGTCTTTTGATGTTGATGAGGACAGTGACAAGATAACATACAATACTGTTACGGCGGAAGCCAGATATAAAGTTACCGAGAACCATGCTGTCGGCTTTGCGTATTTATGGACGAGAGCATTGCAAAGTCCGGAAGATGACAGGCTGGATGATCAGCAATTTACAGTAAAATACTCTCAGTATTTTTAAGTATTCCGGTGCCGAAGATGTTTAAAAGGAGATCATAAAGATGAAGAACAAGTATACATTTCTTTTAGAGATATTAATAGGCGCTTCTATCATACTCTTCATTAATTTCATGTTTTTCAACAACAACATAGGATTCGAAGGAGTTTCTCCCAACCCGTATTGGATCATAGTTATTTTTATTGCCGTGCGCTACGGAAGCTTTCCGGGGCTCGCGGCCGGCATTTTATGCTCGCTTGCGCTTTTAGGGTCCATCGGTTACGACTTATTCCAATTTCTTGAACCCGGGAAAAAGTTCGAATTTTCGATAATCCCGTACAAGCAAGTGCAGCTTTCGGTCCTTTTCATCCTGATCGGATTTCTTGTCGGAGAGGAAAGAAGCAGGGTAAATCGCCTGTTTTCGGCCGGGAAAGAAAAATACAACGACCTGCGCGGCCAGCTTTCGGATCTGGCAATGGAACATTCAGCCCTTAAGAGCGTTAATGCTGAGCTTGAAAGCAGGGTCCTGGGCCAAACAGAGACCGTCAATACCGTTTATGAGATAGCAAGAGATCTTACTTCGACCAAGCTTGATTATTTATATCCTGCCGTAGTCGGTATAGTGGAGAAATTCATTCATCCGGAAAAATGTTCTTTTTATGTATGGGAAGATAAGGAATATATACTTAAAGGGCAAAAAGGGTGGGGAGATGATATTGGCGATCGTAAGGTTCTAAGGATCGATTCCGATATATTAAGAAAGGCATTGAACGAAAAGAAAACAGTGACTGTTTCGGATGTTTTTAAATCAAAAGGCTTGAGGTGGAAAGCGGAAACCGATCCCGTAATGGCGGCGCCTATTTTTGTAGGAGGCGAGAAAGAGACAGCGACCGGCCTCATTCTTGTGGATGAGATAGCATTCACCAAGCTTAATCCCAATTCTGTCAGATTTTTATCGATCATAGCTGACTGGGTATCCAAATCTTTAGATAACGCTTTAGCTTCAACAACGATCCGCAGGAAAGATGTTTATGATGAGGATCTCAAGGTATTTAATTACAACTATGCTTTAAGGCGCTTAAACGAAGAGTTCCTTAATGTAAAACTTACAGGAAATCTGTCTTCGTTTATTTTAGTTAAATTACAGGATTTCGACAAAATACAGGACGATAAGAAAAAAGACATATTTAGATCGGTAGGGAGTATATTGAACAATACTTTAAGAGGGGGCGATACTGTTGCAAAGCATATGAAAGATGATACTTTTATAAGCATTCTTCCGGGAAGTGACACCGGAGGCGCAAAAATAGCGGCAGATCGCATTCAGAGCCAGATCGATAAGCTGGACATTAAACCGTTCGGGGACGAAAGAAAACTTAAAGTTGACTTGTCAATACGCTTACTGGACCCAAAATACGCAAGTGAAACAGAAATACTTAGTGCTGACTGAAAGACATTAAAGTAATATGAATGTAATCCTTTTATTGATCGGTTTTGCGATCGAAGTCGCGGCGCTGGTTTTTTTCAAAAACAGCGAGATAGCGGATTTTTCATCCCTTTTTTATCTTTTTCTTTTAATACATCTCGTCGCGGTTTCGGTGTTTTCTTTCGGCATGTATAAAAGTGCCATACGGTATCGTCTGACAAGTCCCATAAATTGGGTTATCGTAAATTTTGCGATGTGTTTCATCTTTTCAATAGTCGCGTTTATCACGCTTAGCGCATTACTTGTTTTTATTTCAAGGAAAAAGATGTGGCAAAAAAGCGATATATACGATGATTATGAGAAGTACATTTTTTATGATTTTAAACCCGGAGACAGGCCTCTTAAAACCGAAAACCTGGCCGAAATTGTTGAATCAGAGCTTGAAATAAGTCCGCTTGTCGATGTATTGGCGGAAGAAGATGTAAGGCTAAGGCGCGGCGCTATCAATATCATGAACAGACTTCCCAGAAAAGACGCCGTTAAGCTCTTGATGACCTCTCTTAAGGACAGGAGTGTTGAGAACCGTTTTTATGCCGCTTCTGAATTATCAAGGATCGAGACCGAGCTCAATGACAATATCGTGCTTGCTAAAAAAGATGTAGAGAGAACTCCTGAATCATCCGCTGCCCACTTATCACTTGCGAACAGTTATTCCGAATATTATGAGTGCGGCATACTTGATGAAATTACTGCTGGGTATTATCTTGATCTGGCTCTCGAAGAATACTATAAAGTGCTGGCCATGGACGGTGAAGACATAAAAGTTCTTAATTATCTGGCCAATCTTGAGATCCATAAAAAAGAGTACGACAAAGCGCTGGCCAAATTCAAAAGGGTATGCGAGATGGATCCTGACAATGTTTATGCGAATGTCGGGATTATACAGATCTTTTACGAAACCGGAGATATCGAAAAAGCGATAGAATATTCCAGAAGCATCATAAGCAAGATGCCTGAGACAAAAGGGCCGATTAGAGAGATAATAGCTTACTGGGCATCGTAAATATTAGGCGGGAAAAGGGAATAAGAAGGAAAAAGAGATGGCAAATGTACAGCAAGTAAAAAGGATAATAGAAGATCTCAAAAATCCAAGAGCGTATTTCCGAAGCAAGGCTATAGAGAACTTGATGGCCATAACCGATGCTTCGCTCATTCCTGAGATGTCAAGACTTTTTTCTAAAGAGCCTGACTTTGTTAAGATACAATTCTGCAGGTTTTTAGGCAGGATCAGAGGCGAGCTTGCCGTTCCTCCTTTAGTGATACTTCTCTTGGATAAGAGCGAAAAGATCGCACAGGAAGCGGCAAATGCTCTTGACAGAATAGATAACGACAGAAAAACGGAAGCCATGATGCTTATTTTGAAGAGAGGCAACCATTTTTCTAAAATTTATGCAATAAAAGCACTGGGGCAAGGGCGAAAAATTAAAGCTGTACCCGTCTTGATAAAATTACTTCCAAGCGGAGGGCCGGATATCAAAGAAGCTGCGGTAGAAGCTTTGAGATTGATAGGCGATCCTTCAGCTATCGGTCCGCTTCTCAAGCTATTGGATGAGAAGAACGAACGCGTGATTTATAATCTGCTTTTTGCCCTGGGAGAAATGGGAGAGCAAAAGGCAGCTCCCGATATAATGAAATTTCTCTCACACCACGACCAATATATAAGAAAAGCCGCAGTATGGGCGCTCGGTAAGCTTGGATATCGAAAAGCTATCCCCAAATTAATACAAATACTTAGGTATGACGAGAGCGAGATAGTAAGAGAAGAGGCCGCCAAAAGGCTCGGACAGATCGGACGTGCGGAAGTTGTAAAACCTTTACTGTATTCCAAAGTTTTTGATAAGGCTCATAACGTTATGGTTTACTCCGATTGGGCGCTATCTGATATGTCCGCTGAAAATAAAGTGGGGACATTGCTTAAACTGACCGATGAAAAAGATGAGACATTGAGGGGACAAGCGTTTTTAGAGATAGCCAAAATAAGCAATATTAAGTTCCTTAAATTCTTAAGGATAGCTTTGAGCGAGGATAAAAGTGAATATACGAGGACTTGTATAGCGGAAGGCCTGGGATTCATGAATATCCCTGAAGTTAAAAATATTCTTAAAAATTTACTAAAAGATACAACGCCTGTTCGAAGAAAAGCGGCTGATTCGCTTTTGCGTGTTGCCACATCTGAAGATAGCGAATTGGCTGCAAATATGGTTCAGGGAGCACTTTGTGATGACTCGTATATAAGAGAAATAGGCATAAAAATAATAGAAAAGATCTACAGGGATTCTTTTGTCCCGGAAGACATAATGGAGCTTTTAAAAGGTTTAGTCGCGGGACAGGACGAGGCAATAAAAAAAGCGGCTGAAGAAGCTATCAGCAAGCTTAATGTTAAATAGGCAGAGGTTTATAATCAGATCATGAAAACAGATGTCTGTTTTATTCTAGAAGGAACATATCCATATGTATATGGAGGTGTGTCAAATTGGATCCACAACCTTGTGACTTCACTGGGCGATCTTAAGTTCTCCATAATACATGTTTCTGCAACCGGTGATACCATAAGAACGCCCAAGTATGAGATCCCGGATAATATAGTGGAATTCAAGGAGATCTTTGTACATGATTATAAGATCGAAAAGGGTAGGACCAGGGGCAGCAAGAGAGAAGGCTGGAGAGCTATACGTGAGTTTTATGACGCTTTGGGAAGTAACGATCTATCAAAATTCACAGATGTCTATAAGCAGGTTATTGATAAAAATACGCGCTCACTGAATGCGTATGACCTGATGAATTCTGATCAGGCATGGAAAATGATGACCAGGCTTTACCAGGATTATGCGCCGGATGTGTCGTTTGTGGATTTTTATTGGACAATTAAATTTATACATAGCCCTCTTCTGAACTTGGTCGATGTTGAGATCCCAGAGGCAAATGTATTTCACACGGTTTGTACCGGCTATGCGGGATTGTTGTCTGTTATCGCGAAAATGAAGAGGCAGAAGCCGCTTTTATTGACAGAGCACGGTATATATACCCATGAAAGGAAGATAGAGATCTCAAAGGCCAAGTGGATCCATTCGGAGGAAGACAAGATAATGAGAGCCACGAGAACACTGGGGTTTTTCAAGGAAGCCTGGATCAAGAAGTTCGAAACTTTAAGCAAACTTACATATGATTATGCTGATAAAATCGTTACCTTATTTGAAGGCAATAGAAAAATGCAGATAGAGGGGGGAGCTGATCCGTCGAAGATATCTATTATACCGAACGGCGTTGATGTCTTGGAAGAGCAGCTGACCTTACATAGGGAAAAGGAAACAACAAAGAATATAGGATTTATCGGCCGTGTTGTCTCGATCAAGGACGTAAAAATATTTATAAGGGCAATGAAAATACTCAAAGAGAGGATGAAAGATATAAAGGTCTTTATACTTGGTTCAGGAGACGAAGAACCGGAATATTTTAACGAATGTAAAACTCTTACCCAGATGCTTCAACTTGAGGATAATATCACTTTTACAGGAAATGTTAATGTTGAGGATTATTATCCCATGCTGGATGCTGTTGTTCTTACGAGTATAAGTGAAGGGCAGCCTCTTACTATTCTGGAAGCCATGAGTTACGGTATACCGATAGTAGCTTCCGATGTCGGTGCATGCAGGGAACTTATTTACGGGAAAGATGAAGATGATAGAAATCTTGGGGAGGCCGGCATCTTGACGAATATAGGCAGCCCCCATGAAACGGCCGGCGCTATAATGTCTATTTTGCAGAACAAGGACTTATATCAAAAAATGTCAGAGACTGGTGTTACGAGAATAAAAAAATATTACAGAAAAGAAAACACGATAAATTCGTACAGAGAGCTCTATGAATCATTGTTACGATAGCAAGGTGATGCATCACGGTATAAAATCCAGAAAAAGTACGGAGAGGTAATGGCAGGAATAGGTTTTGAACTAAAAAAAATGATGGATGAAGATACGTTCTCCAGTAACTTCAAGGCGTATCTGGTTGCCGGAATAATTTCCGCGGGACCCTGGGCGATCTCTATTTTTTGCCTGGGACTCTTATGGATGTTTTCCATTCCGCATTTAGGTCTAGCATCACAGAAACTTTTCCGTACAACGGTGATCTATACCTATGCGTATTCTTTGATCACAACAGGCGCTATCCAGCTTGTTGTAACGCGTTTTCTTGCTGACAGGCTGTTCTTGAGGCAGAAGAATATCTTTCTTCCCACTTATGCCGGACTGATGCTATTCACGATAGTTTTTCAAGGGGCAACCGCGTTAATATTTTACTCGTTTTCCGATATAGATGTTAACTATAAGATCATAGGGGTGATCCTGTATATTGCGGTAAGCTGTATATGGCAGACGATGATCTTCCTTAGCGCGGCCAGGGATTTTTGGGGCATAGTAAGCGCGTTTTTCTGGGGGTCTTTTACGAGTTTTGTCATGGCCATATTTTTAGGCAAGCATTTCGGTTTTAACGGCCATCTTCTGGGTTTTACAATAGGACAATCGCTTATCGTCATACTTTTGATGTACAGGATATTTTGCGAATTTGATTCTCCCTTGATATGTAATTTTCAATTTTTAAGAGAGGTCCCCAGATATTTTTCACTTTTACTCCTGGGCATATTTTATTACCTTGCGATCTGGATCGACAAGATAATTTACTGGTATTCCGCCTCCGGAGAACATATCGGGCCGCTTTTTTACTCACATTATCCTTATGACAGCTGCATGTTTCTGGCCTTTCTTACCATAATTCCCGCTCTTGCGCATTTCATGATAGATATGGAAACATCCTTTTATGACAAATACAAGGGGTTTTACGGCGCGATAGTCAACAAGGGATCCTTATTGGAAATAAGGAAAAAGAAAGCCGAAATAACCAAAGTTATCCGTGAATCCGCGGCACGGCTGTTAGTTCTGCAGACCCTTATTACGGGAGTATTTGTATTTTTTGCTCCGTCATTTATAGAAGCGATCGGTTTAAGGGAAGAACATATACCGGTGCTTAGAGCGGCAGGCATAGGAGCATTTTTTCATGTGTTCTTGCTCGTAACACTGATCATTATTCTCTATTTTGACCGTAAACGCGCGGCTGTCTTTGTCGGGCTTTCGTTTTTGGTAACAAATGCTTTATTCACTTTGGGGATTATAAAATATGCTCCGGAATACATGGGGTGGGGTTATGCTTCGGCAGCATTTTTTTCCTTCCTATTGGCGTTTATTTTATCATTATGGAATACTACTAATATCGAACGTTTGACGTTTGTCGAACAGCCGATAGAGACTCCAAAGCTCCCCAGAGAAGCTTCAGAAAGTGAATGATAAACATAATTCGCATACTGCCTTCAAAAACATTTTTATCTGATCTTAATGATTCATTTTATTGTGGAAATTTAAGTAAAATCTGTTATAATAATAAAGAGGTAGTTTTCGATGAATAAAGGAAAAATCCTTATAGCGGACGATGAGTTAAATCTTGTTGATATCTTGGAAAAGATGTTAATGAGAGAAGGTTATGAAGTCTTTAAATCTTCGAACGGCGAGGAAGTGCTTGAAATAGTAGATGATCTCATGCCGGATCTTATCCTTCTGGATATTAACATGCCTGTCAAGAACGGTTTCGAGGTAAAAACAAAACTTAATGAAAAAACATCCACAGCAAGCATCCCGGTAATATTCCTCACCGGCAGGGGCGATCTGTCCGATAGAGTGGAAGGCCTTAATTTAGGGGTTGATGATTATATAACTAAACCTTTCCAATTGGAAGAACTGCGCGCAAGAGTTCTTTCTGTTCTGAAGCGCAGGAAGTTTTATGAAGAGATATCCATGACCGACGGGCTTACCGGATTACGCAACGTGAATTTTTTCAATGAACAGATCGGCATATTTTTCAGTTTAGCCAAAAGATATAACCGCCTGTTCTCGCTTGCCGTGATCGATGTAAATGATTTCAAGAAGATCAACGATACGCACGGGCATTCAGGGGGAGACTTCGCTTTAAGGAAATTATCGGAAGTCATGAAAGAGACGTTCAGAAAATCTGATATCATTACCAGATACGGCGGCGATGAATTTATTGTGATCCTTCCTGAGGTAGATCAAAATCAAGCAGAAAGAGCGCTGAAAAGGGTAAAGGATAAGGTGAACGGCAAAGAGTTCCTGATGGAAGACACCGAAAAAAGAATATCCTTTTCAATAAGCGCAGGCACGGCCTCCTTTAATGAAAAATTCGAGAACGAAACACAGCTTTTCGACGAAGCCGATGCCAACATGTATAAGGATAAAGAGAATAAATAATCCTGCCCAATATTGTCTTTTCACACATATCATTCTGCAAATATTATAAATTCCGTTCGAATTTGAAATTAAGAGTACAGTATGCTTCCTACCAGGGCCCCTCCGCCCGGTGTGGATCCTCCCTGTACGGAACCATACTGCACTCTTAGTTATTGATCCATAACTTTAATTGTATCTATAATCCTCTTATGTTAGAATACACAAAAAGTCGAGGTCATGATGATGTACGCCGGGACATTAATACTGTCCAGAAAAACAATAGAACATATAATTGATATAAGTGAAGCGGTCAAGGCCGTGGAGAGCGCTTTCAGGGAATATGGACTGGGCAGGGTGCAGATGCCGGCAAAGATATATCTCCACCTTGATAAATATGAGGGCGATTTCAGGGCGATGCCGGCATATATAGAAAAATTGGACAAGTGTGTCCTTAAATGGGTAAATGTCCATCCAAAGAATAAGAAATTCGGATTGCCCGCAGTAATGGCTGTTATTATTTTAAGCGATCCAAAGACCGCACTGCCTTTATGCATCATGGACGGGACTTACGCGACAAATCTGCGCACCGGGGCGGCTGGGGGCGTGGCCGCTAAATATCTGGCAAGGAAAAATTCAAAAATAGTCGGATTAGTGGGATGCGGAGCCCAGGCGAAGACCCAGCTCCAGGCCTTAAGAGGACTCTTCAAAATAAAAGAAGTAAAAGTATGGGGCCATAAGGCGTCTTATGTTGAAGAGTTCTTAAAAGACATGAAAAAGACAAATCTGAAACTGACTGTCGCCAGGGATGTAAAAGAATGTGTTAAGAATTGCGATATAATCGTTACTACAACACCTTCCAGAAAACCGATCGTGAAAGCAAAATGGCTTAAAAAGGGCGTTCATATAAATGCGATCGGAGCCGATGCTAAAGGCAAACAGGAGCTTGAACCCGCTGTTTTAAAGAAGGCTAAAGTCGTTGTGGATGCATGGGAACAAGCCTCTCATAGCGGGGAGATAAACGTACCGGTGAGAAAAAAACTCATAACAAGGAAAGATATTCATGCTGATATCGGCCAGATCATTGCGGGAAAGAAAAAAGGGAGGACAGGCGAGGACGAGATAACGGTTTTTGATTCGACCGGCCTGGCCATACAGGATGTGGCTGTGGCCGATCTTATTTACAGGACAGCTGCTAAAAAGAAAATAGGCAAGAAAATCAAAATAATCTAAAAGATAAAAATGGGGACAACAATTATCTCTATTTTTTAAGATAAAGACATGAAAAGGTTCCGTAAGATCAATAGCGGTATAACTGAAGGTGGGTTGAAGTCTTCACTTTGGAGATTGGCTATGCCTATGATCGTGGGAGCCATCCTGCACGATTTATTCACATTAGCGGATCTCTTTTTTGTGGGCCGTTTAGGGTACTTAGCGGTGGCGGCTTTATCTATTTCCGGTGTTATTATCGCAATGATAATAATGGTGGCGATAGGTATATCCGTGGGAACAACAGCTTTAATAGCTCATTTTATGGGAAAGAAAGATTATGAATCGGCGGATAATGTTCTTTTTCAGACTGTTATCGTTAGCGTTATTTGCTCTTTGGGGATGGTCCTTATAGGTCTCTTTGGTACAACCGGGCTGCTTCGCATGTTCGGCGCCAGCCCTGAGATCATCCCTGCCGCATCTGAATATTTGAAAATAAGTTTTATCTGGTCTATTTTTATATTTCTTTTTATCGGTTTTGACCAGGCCTTGAGAGGTTCCGGAGACGCCATTGTCCCCCTGAAAGTTCTTATTCTGGCCAATGTGCTTAATATTGCTCTCGATCCATTGCTTATTTTCGGCTTAGGATTTTTCCCGAGAATGGGAGTTGCCGGATCTGCAGCAGCCACTGTTATTAGCCGACTGATCGGAGTAATTGTTCTTTTCAGACATTTTTTCTATGGACATTCAAGCTTGCATTTTCATAAACGTATTTTAAGGGTCAATTTTCCGATTATAGGCAGAATGGTTAAGATCGGGTTTTTTGCTTCTTTGGAAGTACTGTTACGCCAATTGTCACTTCTTATGCTTCTTCGTCTTGTTACATCTTTCGGAGCGGCATGTTTGGCTGCCTTTGGTATAGCTATCCGGCTCAGAATGGCTGTTATGATGCTCGGATTTGGGATGGGATCTGCCTCATCGGTGTTAATCGGACAGAATATGGGCGCAAGTCACCCCGATAGGGCTATGCAATCCGGGAAAGAGGCGTTAAAATATTATGAGTTGATCGTTATACCGATAGCGGTGGCATTTTTTATTTTTTCACCAAATTTGATAAAGGTTTTCAGCAGTTATCCCGATGTTGTCAGGATAGGAAGCAGTTTCCTGAGGTTTATTGCTGTTACGCTTCCGTTTTTAGCTTTAGCTCTTATCCTGGGCAGAGGTATATCCGGGGCGGGTGATACGATCGCTCCGGCAGCGATGACAGGTATTGTGCAGTTGGGGTTACGTATTCCGGTTGCTTATCTGTTGGCCCTTGTTTTTAGTCTAGGTACTAATGGCATATGGCTCGGGATCAATGCCTCGGATGTTTGTCAAGGGTTAGCGATGTTATGGTATTTCAGACAGGGGTATTGGCAGAAAAGATATCATAAACATCGCTCTATTTTGGAGCAGGAGACTTTAATTGTTGCTTAATGGAAAACAATAGGAAATATATTAATTATCAGGGGAAATCGAGTAAAGGAACAGCAGATGTAAGATCGAATTTTAATATATATGGCGGAAACAGATATTTTGTTTAAGGAGGAGTATTGTGGAAAATAGAACAGATATTTTGATAATTGGGGCAGGGCCAGCAGGCATGGTTAGCGCCGTGACAGCACGGAAATATTATCCTGATAAAAAGATTACAGTCTTGAAAAGCATAGAGAACGGTGTGATACCGTGTGGCATACCCTATATGTTTTCAAGTTTACAGGACCCCGATGACAATAAATTGGGCACGGCGCCTTTGGAAAAGCTCGGCATTGAGATCATATTTGACGAAGCGGTCGCAATAGACAGGACCCTTAAGATGGTCGAAGGGCGGTCAGGGGATAAATATTCTTACGAAAAGATAGTTCTGGCGCTGGGGTCTAATCCGATTGTGCCCGGGATACCGGGTATAGAGAAGAAAGGGATTTTCTCCGCTTATAAGGATATGGAATACCTTAAGCCCTCTATAGAGGAAATAAAGAATGGGAAAGATATTCTAATACTCGGCGGCGGTTTTATAGGCGTGGAGTTCGCCGATGAAATCTCTAAAATCCCGGGGATTAAAGTCCACTTGGTTGAATTGCTACCGCATCTTTTAGCGCATTCTTTTGACAAGGAATTTTCCGATTTAGTTGAAGAAAGATTAAGATCAAAAGGCGTTGATATTCTGCTGAATAAGCGCGTTATGGAATTTCTGGGAAAAGAAAGAGTTGAGGCGGTCCGTTTTGAAAACGGTGACAAGCTTAAGGCTGACAGCGTTGTCTTGGGGATAGGCACTGTGCCGAGCACGGACCTAGCCAGGGATGCTGGATTGGATCTCGGTAAGGGGAAAGGCATATGGGTGGATGAGTACATGCGGACGGTCGATTCCGACATTTTCGCGGTGGGCGACTGCGCCGGTAAAAGGGATTTTTATACCCGTAAGGACGCGCCTGTCATGCTTGCCTCAACCGCGACCGCCGAGGCCAGAATAGCGGGGGCGAATCTCTATCAGCTTAAGGTGATAAGGGAGAATAAAGGCACGATTGCCATATATTCAACTTATGTAGACGGTCTGGCCCTGGGGTCGGCCGGTCTTACCGAAAACAGCGCGAAAAGAGAAGGTTTTGAGATAATAACGGGAAGCACCGAGGGCGTCGACAAGCATCCCAAAAATCTGCCCGGTGTAAATAAGGTAAAGGTTAAATTGATCTTTTCCAAGCAGTCGGGGATACTTATGGGCGGCCAGGCGGCCGGCGGTATTTCGGCCGGAGAGACCATAAACGTTATAGGTCTTGCTATCCAGCAGAGGATATCAGTTACCGAACTTGAGACGCTGCAGATGGCCACGCATCCTTATTTAACAAGCGCGCCCACCATGTATCCGATAGTCTTGGCGGCGCAGGACGCGTCCGGAAAGATGTAACTAGGAGGTAATAACTTGCAGAGAAAAGTCTTCATCAGGACTTTCGGATGTCAGATGGAAGCGTTATTGCATGTCGGTTTTACATTTCTTGGAGGGAATGTACAGTGATAGTTAAATGTTTAAGGGATAAAGAGTTATATAAAATAATAATTGGGATCCGTACGTAAGTGGAATTTATCAGATTTCATTCGAGCCTTTAACTGCACGTACTATTTTGGGAAAAGATATGAAAAGAGTTTTCGTAACTGCGATAAATTGCATTGATGGGCGGGTTCAGAAGCCTTTAACGGAATTTGCAATAAGCAAATTCGGGGTTGATTATGTCGATATGATAACCGAGCCCGGTCCGGATAAGATCTTGAGTGAGAAAAAAGACCTGAATATTATTGAATCAGTAAAAAGACGCACGTTAATTTCTGTTGAAAAACATAAATCAAAGGTCGTTATTATTGCGGGGCATCATGATTGCGCCGCAAATCCGGTTGAAGAAAACGAGCATTATAGACAAATCAAGGAAGCCGTAAAAAATGTAAAAGAATGGAATTTAGGAGCTGATATTTACGGCATATGGGTTGATGAGAACTGGAAAGTTGTTTTACTATAAAAATTTCTTAGAAAGGAAATAAGTTGCATAAAAAAGTTTACATACGCACGTTCGGCTGACCGTTGGTTACAGTGGCGCGAGATGATTATAGAATCGGTTAAAACTATAAGATGAGTGTAAGATATGTCGGAAAAAGAACTTAAAAGAGAACTGGGGTTTTGGGATATATTTTGTCTGGCCTCCGGGGCGATGATCAGTTCGGGTATATTTATACTGCCGGGACTGGCATATGGTCAGGCAGGGCCGCTGGTGTTCATATCATATTTTCTTGCCGGGGTACTGGCTTTAATGGGAACATTGAGCATTATCGAACTTTCTACAGCCATGCCCAAGGCTGGAGGCGATTATTTCTTTATTACCAGGAGCCTGGGGCCGCTTGTAGGAACCGTATCCTCTTTTCTCAGCTGGACCGCTCTTTGCCTGAAATCAGCGTTTGCTGTGTTCGGTATAGCCGAGATTTTGTATATCACTTTCGGTTTTCCGGTACTCGTATCATCATTTTTTATCTGTTGTTTTTTTATGGCACTTAATATTCTGGGGGTAAAAGAGGCGGCAAAGTTAGAAATTATACTTGTTGCCGGATTGTTTGCCATAATGCTTTTTCTGGTAGTGGGCGGATTGGGAAGTCTTTCCGAATCCAATTTCACGCCTTTGCTCCCGAATGGTATAAACAAGGTGCTTGTTACCGCGGGATTTGTTTTTATATCCTTTGGAGGGCTTCTTAACATTGCCAGTATATCAGGAGAGGTCAAAGATCCTTCCAAAAATATTCCCAAAGGTATGATATTTTCGGTTCTTGCGGTTACAGCCATGTATTCAGCCGTACTTATAGTGGTGGTAGGTCTTTTGCCCGGGGATAAACTAGTAGGGTCTCTTACTCCGGTGGCGGACGCGGGAAGAATACTTTTTGGAAAAGCAGGTTATGCCGTAGTCTCAATAGGAGCGCTCCTGGCGTTTGTTACCACGGCTAATGCCGGGATAATGTCTGCATCCAGGTATCCTCTTGCTCTTAGTGACGACCGGCTTTTGCCGCCGGCTATAAGCATCCTTACAAAAAAGAAAAGATCTCCCGTTGTAGCTATATCACTAACCGGGCTTTTCATCTTTATATGTTTGACTCTTGACCTCGCTACGCTTGTCAAGCTCGGATCAGTAGTTATCCTGACCCTGTATATATTGACCAATGCAGCCGTTATAATACTCAGGGAAGGAAGGGTTCAGAATTACAGGCCGTCTTTCAAAATGCCTTTTTACCCCTGGATCAATATTGCCGGAATACTTCTTTTTGTTTTTCTTATCATGGATATGGGTTTTGTAGCTGTTGAGATGAGTATTGCGCTCTTGATAACGGCAGTCTTGACGTATTTTCTGTATGGGAGGAAAAGGCACAATATAGAATATGCTTTGCTTCATTTAATAGAAAGAGTTATCAGTAAAAAAATAACAGATAACACCCTTGAGGAAGAATTAAAAAGCGTTATTATTCATAGAGATGAAATGATAATAGATAGATTTCATGAGCTTGTTGAAAGTGCTACTGTTTTAGATATTAAGAAAAAAACAAAAATTGACATATTTCTTAATATGTTGGCGGAAAAGGTTTCAAATGAAATTGGTCTTGCGGATAAAGAAGTTATTGAGCTTTTCAAACAAAGAGAAGAGGAGGGATCTACTGCTATTACACCATTCGTAGCTATACCACACATAATAATCCCCGGCAAAAATAGATTCAAGTTGGTTGTAGTAAGATGTATCGAAGGGGTAGAATTTACCAGTGAAAATAATAGTGTAAAAGCTGTTTTTGTTTTATTTGGCACTAAGGACGAAAGGGCATTCCATCTGAAAGTTTTATCTTCCATAGCGCATATTGTGCAAAACCCAAAATTTGAAAAGACATGGATTAATGCCAAGGATGAAAATCAAATAAAGGATATTATTTTATTAAGCGAACGTAAAAGATTTAAAATGTAGTGACGCAAAAATTCATACAACTATATAAGAGGTAATATTTTATGTTAAAGAAAGTTTTCATCAGGACTTTTGGCTGACCGCTGGTGTAAGGTATGCAGACTGATTTTGCAGACTTTAAGGGACATATATTCTTGCACTTAAGTGTTTGTGAAATATAGACATAATAAGTTAATTAACTTAATGCCGTACGTAGTAAAAAATAGAAAATGAAAAATTCTAGCAAATTTTTAATCAGCATCGCCGTGTTTTTAGGATTTTATTATCTGCCAATAGAATTATTGCCATTTCGAAATCCTATATTTGAAGCATTAGCATTAGCGAAATGGTATGCGAGAGAGCATGTGCTATTATGTTTAGTGCCGGCTTTCTTTATAGCAGGGGCGATATCAGTTTTTATAAGTCAAGCAGCTATTATTAAGTATTTTGGCGCAAAAGCCAAGAAAATATTAGCTTATACCGTAGCTTCTGTATCAGGTAGTATTTTGGCTGTTTGTTCCTGCACAGTATTGCCACTATTTTCTGGAATTTACAAAAGAGGGGCTGGTTTAGGGCCTGCTATAGCATTCCTTTATTCAGGACCGGCTATTAACGTATTGGCTATTATTTTTACTGCTAGAGTTTTAGGATGGCAGCTTGGTTTTGCAAGAGCGGCAGGGGCTGTTATTTTTAGTATTGTTATAGGATTTTTGATGCATCTGATATTCTTGAAAGAAGAACGGGAAAGGCATGCTCAAGGAAATTTCGCAGTGCCAGAGGAAGAGCCAAGCAGACCTTTATGGAAGAATGCTATATATTTTTCTTCTACGATAGGTATTCTTATTTTTGCCAATTGGGCAAAACCTGGCGCATCAGATTCAGGATTATGGGTAAAAATATATCAATTCAAATGGTTTATTACAGCTATTTTTGGAATAGTATTAGCATTGGTATTGATAAGCTGGTTTAAAAAAGATGAACTAAAGAAATGGATAACATCAAGCTGGGAGTTTGCGCTTCAAATATTGCCCTTATTGCTTTTAGGTGTATTGGTAGCTGGATTGCTTCTTGGCAGAGTAGGTCATGAGGGGATAATTCCTTCAAGATTTGTTGAAAAATTAGTAGGCGGTAATTCATTATTCGCTAATTTCTTTGCTTCAATATTTGGAGCATTTATGTATTTTGCCACGCTTACAGAAGTACCGATCTTGAAAGGATTGATAGGCGCTGGAATGGGAAAAGGCCCTGCTTTAGCGCTTCTTTTAGCAGGCCCGGCGTTGAGTTTGCCTAATATGCTTGTTATACGAAGCGTAATAGGCATAAAAAAGACAGTTGTTTACGTAGCGCTTGTAGTTATAATGGCCGCTATAAGCGGGATCATATTCGGCATTTTAGTAAAATAAGGGGAAGGTTATGAAAATACAAGTTTATGGAAAAGGTTGCCCGAAATGCCACGATTTAACTCACAATGTCCAAGAAGCACTTAAAGAGATCGGTAAAGAAGATAAAGTTGAGCATGTGGCTGATATTAACAAGATAACCGAAAAAGGAATTATGCTTACGCCGGCGCTTGTTATCGATGATGAGATAGTAAGTGAAGGAAGGATTCTTTCGGTGGATGATATTAAAAAAGCTATAATGGATAAGTAAAGTCATGACAAAGAGAATATACATAAAAACTTTTGGTTGTCAGATGGAAGCGTTATTACATGTCAGTTTTACATTTCTTGGAGGAAGTTTATAGTAGCAGCTAATTGCTTTTGGCTTAAAGAGTTAAGTTAACCTGAGACAGGGAACCGTACGTAAGTATTGTTATGAAATACACAAAACGACAGATTAATGATCTGAAAAAGGTAATGGGTGTTGAAAAAGAGATGATTCCGCTGCTTTCTCTTTTTAAGCCGAAAAACAGAATACTCAATCCGTGGGTAAAAAAGTTTCCCGGTATTTTTAAGAAGCTGGGGCTTAAAAAAGGAATGAGGGTGATAGATATCCCCTGCGGCCAGGGAGGAGTTTCGGTGCCTCTGGCAAAAAAGTACAAAGTGAACGTAACAGGATATGATATTTTACCGGCGTATGTCCGTTACGCGCGGGGATATGCAGAGGAAAAAAGAGTTTCCGATTTGTGCAGATTCGAGGTTGGGGATATCAGAGACGCGGTTAAAAGGAAAGATATATGCGATGTTCTTTTGTGGGTGGCGCCTCCTCACGTATGGGGCGGGGCAAAGCCCACCATAGGTAAGTTGAGAAATGCGGTTAAAGATGGAGGCATAATAGTTATTGCCGACGCATATCTATATCCCGGTGTCAGACGAAAAGGAATGTATAAGAACTACGAGAATCTTAAAAATACCACTCAAGGATATTCCTCATTCGGCGATAAAATTGTAAAAGTGTATGATTATAAAAGTTCTTTGTGGGATTTTGATTATTCAAGAACCAGAAGAGAAATCGTTAAAGGGATAAAAAGAGCAAAAACCGAAAAGGATCGAAAAATCGTCAAAAAATATATTGCGTCAATGGATGATATTCAAAATAAAGAGACAAAAGATCTGGGCCTGGCGGTTTGGATAATAAAAATGGTTAAATGAAAGAGATTGTATGAGTAAGAAAGTTTATCTCAGAACTTTTGGGTGTCAGATGAACGAACGTGATTCTGAGCTTATTTCAGGCATGCTGAAAGAAAAGGGGTACAAAATATCCGATAACGCGGAAGAAGCGGATATCATCCTTTTTAATACATGCAGCGTCCGCCAACATGCCGAAGACAGGGTGATCGGTAATATCCAAAAACTCTCTTCCCGGAAGAAAAAAGACCCGAATTTAAGGATAGGCGTCTTAGGCTGCATGGCTAAGCGTCATGGGGAAATGCTTTTCAAGGAATATCCGCAGGTTGATATTGTCGTGGGGCCAAGCAATATTTATGACATTCCGGATCTCTTGGACAGGGTGTATGATTCTGAAGAGATTCTAGCTGTAGACAGGGAAAAGCGCCCTAAAAAGAAAGCATTAGCCGGATATCGTTCGGGAATATTTTCGGCATATGTTAACATCATGTACGGGTGTGATAATTTTTGTTCATATTGTATCGTGCCTTACGTGAGAGGGCGCGAAACATCACGTCCTAAAAAAGACATCATCGATGAAGTCAAAGCTTTGGCCGATAATGGTTTTAAAGAAGTAACGCTTCTCGGGCAGAATGTGAATTCTTATGGCAAAGGCCTTTCGAGCAAAATATCTTTTCCGGAACTTCTGGAAGCCGTTAATCGTGTGAAAGGCATAGAACGCATTCGTTTTACAACAAGCCATCCCAAAGATGCCGGAAAAAGCCTTTTTCGGGCGGTATCTGACCTGGACAAGGTATGCGAACACATCCATCTTCCGCTTCAATCAGGGTCCGACAAGATACTGGATCTCATGAACAGAAAATATACATATGAGGACTATAGAAAAAAGATAGAACTCTTGAGAAGCATGAATTCCGATGTAGGACTGAGTACTGATATTATAGTCGGGTTTCCTTCCGAGAAAGAAAATGATTATAAAGCTACATTTAAAGCGATGGACCAGATCGGTTTTAATTCCGCTTTTATCTTTAAATATTCGCCTCGTCCTCCCGCGCTCTCTTCATGTTTAGTGGATGATGTGAGTGAAAAAGATAAAAGAAGCCGAAATAACGAACTGCTCGAACTTCAAAAAAAGATATCACACCAAAAGAACAAAGGGATGGTCGGTACACAGCAGGAAATTTTGGTCGAGGGAAGGAGCCGCATGTCAAAAAAGGAACTTATCGGCAGGACCCGTAATTTTACGCCTTGCGTTTTTCCCGGTGGCGATAACCTTATTGGCCAGCTTGTTAAAGTGGACATAAAAGGAACAAGTCAAACCACGTTAAAAGGAGTATTAATAAGTGGAAAAGAAAATGATTGAAGAACTGATCGGATTGATCCGCAAAGCCGGTGAAGAGGTCTTGGAAGTTTATGACGCCGGGAAAAATATTGGGCTTGAATATAAAGATGATAATAGCCCTCTTACCGAGGCGGATAGAAGATCTAATAATACAATAACGGAAGGTCTTAAAAATCTTACACCGGATATTCCGGTGATCTCTGAAGAAAATAGAAGCATTCCTTATGAAGAGCGGAAAAATTGGGGAAAATTCTGGCTGGTGGATCCTTTGGACGGAACGAAAGAATTTATTAAACGCAATGGCGAATTTACGCTGAATATCGCTCTCATAGAAGAAGGGGAGCCGGTCTTCGGCATGGTCAGCATTCCCGCTAAAGGCATGATTTACTATGGTTCTAAGGGGGAGGGAGCTTTTAGTTTGTCTTTAACTAGTGAAAAAACTGAAAAAATATCCAATAAAGACGCGGTACGGGCTGGGAAGCTGAAAGCCGTTGCTTCAAGATCACACTTATCGGAGAAAGCAAACTTATTAGTGGAAGCATTGGGGGCTGATATGGTCAATGCGGGCAGTTCGCTAAAGTTTATCCTGGTAGCAAAAGGGGAAGCGGACTTTTATCCGCGTTTTGGGCCGACGCATGAATGGGATACCGCGGCTGGGCATGCGATCGCCGAAGCCGCAGGCGCTGTTGTATGCGGTCTTGACGGCAAACCGCTTGAGTATAACAAGGAAATATTCAAACACGACGGTTTTCTTGTATGTACGCCGTCTATTAAAGATAAAGTAATCGATTGTGTATCAGGTATTACAACTTAAAAGAACACTTGAATTGTTCTCTCAGGGACGTCAAAATTCCCCAGCGAGCATGGATAAAAACAAAATCATATTTATTTTAGGGCCTACGGCATCAGGAAAGACCGCGGTTTCGATAGAACTTGCCAAGAGGATCGGCGGCGAGATCATATCGTGCGATTCGATGCAGATCTACCGCCAAATGGATACCCTGACGCAGGCCCCCCTTAGCAGCGATCTTTTGCAGGTCACGTATCATCTTGTCAAAAAACTTTCCCCTGAAGAAGAGTTTAATGCCGCGCAATTTGTTAACGAGGCTTCAGGCCTCATTGAATCGATCCTTTCAAACAATAAAGAGGTTATTATCTCCGGAGGGACCGGTCTTTACATGAAATCCTTTCTGGACGGGCTTTTCCCGTCACCGCCTAAGGACGAAGACTTGAGAAAAGAACTGACTCTGGCGGCTGAAAAGAACGGGAATGAATATTTGTATAATAAATTAAAGGAAGTGGATCCGAAAACAGCCGAGAAACTTCACGTAAATGATCTGCGCAGAATCATACGCGCATTGGAAGTTTATGAACTTGCCGGAAAGACAATAGATGAAAAAAAACAGGAAAGCGAAGGCATTCACGCAAAATACGACTGTAAACTGTTCGGGTTAAAACTTGATAGAGAAGTCTTGTATGAACGCATTGATCACAGAGTAGAGAGAATGATGGATGACGGGCTCATTAATGAAGTGAAAAAGCTGAGGGATCTCAATTTAAGCATGACGGCCGGCAAGGCAATAGGGATCAGGGAAATATCGGATTATTTGGACGGGAAGATAACGATCGATAAGGCATTGGAGGAGCTCAAAAAGAATACGCGCAGATATGCTAAAAGACAGCTGACCTGGTTCAATGCCGACAAAAGGATCGTGTGGGTGAACGCGGACCGTGATATTACTAAAATAGTTGATGATATTGTGACGAAAATAGTGTGAATTGTTTTGAGCGGGGCATCAAATCTACGAGCGGGCATGGTTCGCCATCGTTTAATTGCAGCGAGAGCGAGGAGATTTCTGAGGTCAATTTTCACGCTGGGGAAATTGACCGTCCCTGCGATAAAATAATTCACAGTATTTTTAAGATAAGAACATGACAGTAAAACCAAGGTCGACAAAAGAGGAAAGAGAAAAAGCCGTTCTTGTTACGGTCGAGGAGATAGGCAAGACTTCCTGGAAACTCGAAGATAGGATGGAAGAATTAATAGGGCTTGCCGAAGCATGTGATGTGGAGATAGTAGGGGAGGTTGCATGCAAGAGGAAGACCATAACTTCGAATCTGTATATAGGTAAAGGCAAAGCGCAGGAGATCGCCGATCTGGTCTCTGAGATAGGGGCCGGTGCAGTGATCTTCAGCGACGATCTTTCTCCGTCCCAGCAGAAGAACCTGGAAGAGATCTTTAAAGCTAAGACCATAGACCGCACTCAGCTCATTCTGGATATTTTCGCGCGAAGAGCGACGTCAAATGAAGGAAAAGTCCAGGTTGAGCTTGCCCAGTTGGTTTATTTACTTCCGCGTTTAAGCCGCATGTGGCTGCACCTTTCAAGGCAATACGGCGGGGTAGGCACCAGAGGCCCCGGTGAACAGCAGCTGGAAGTGGACAGAAGACGCGTAAGAGAACGTATTTCGCGGCTTAAGAGATCCTTAAAGGACATAACCGATCAGCGTAAACTCAGACGTTCTCAACGTGATAAGTTTTCAATGCTCAATGTCGCGCTCGTGGGATATACCAATTCGGGAAAATCAACGCTTTTCAACGCGTTAAGCTCATCTCATGCCAGGGTCAAGGACCAGCTTTTCAGCACGCTCGACCCGACAGTGCGAAAAATAACTTTACCGAATAATCAATCTGTTCTTATCTCAGATACGGTGGGCTTCATCCACGATCTTCCTCATCACCTGGTCGAGAGTTTTAAGGCTACCCTGGAGGAGGTCGTTGGGGCGGATATATTGTTCAATGTTATCGATATCAGTGATTATAAGATGATAGATCAGAGTATTGCCGTCAAGGAAGTGCTTGAGGAATTGGGAGTTTCCGATAAGCCCGTGATCAATGTATTGAATAAGGCTGATAAAATAGGCGATGAAAGGGAAATAAAACGCATTGCGGGAGAGTTCCAGAATCCTGTAGTGATCTCCGCGCTAAAGATGGAAGGATTAACTGAGCTTACCGATCGAATTGTTAATTATATTCAGCGGGACATGGAAGATATTGAAATAACCCTGCCTCATAAACATTATTCACTTGTAAAACTTATCAGGGAAAAGGGCAACGTTAAGAAAGAAGACTATACCGACAAGGGCGTATTTATATCGGCACGCATCCCCAGAAAAATAAAATATTCCATATTCAAAAAGCTGAAAAAATCCTCTTGACATTCCTATCATTCATGCTATAATTTAGCACTCAGGAATAAAGAGTGCTAAATTTCACGGCTAAAAAATTTCAAGTATAATTTTCAAGAGATAACAATGAACAGGGTAAACACTAATAAGAAAGAAGAACGGAACCTCGAAGTTTTATCCAATATAGTGAGTTTGTATATTTCCTCGGCTATACCTGTGAGCTCAAAACTTGTAGCCAGAAACATGGCAAACCGTGTCTCCTCGGCGACCGTAAGAAATATCATGGCCGAATTGGAAGACAAAGGTTTTATAGAACAGCCCCATACTTCAGCCGGTCGTGTGCCGACAGATACGGGATATCGCTATTATGTTGATATGGTGAACCAAAAGATACAGGCCGAACGGCAGAGAGCGAAGAGGCTTGCCGGCGAATATGCGCAAAAAATAAGAAGCATTGAAGAGCTTCTGGAGAAAACTTCATGTCTTATCAGCCGGGAACTTCATAATGCCGGTTTTGTTATGCTTCCGAACGTTGAAAATCTTTATCTGAAACGTCTCGAACTTGTCAGGATACGGGCTAAAACCGTTCTGGCGGTACTCATAACGATGACGAATGCCGTAAGGAATTATATTACCAGGCTTGAAAAAGACCTCAAACAGTATGAACTTGAAAGGATAGTAAATTTTCTTAATACAAATTACGAAGATTCCATGATCTCGGATATTGCGGTTGACCTCAAGCGTATAGTGAAAGAGAAAAAAGAAGAAGATAAGGATGTTATGCATTTAGCGGAATATGCGCTTGATATTATAAAAGGCATTGCCGGCAGCACTCTTGAAAATGAAATATACCTTGAAGGATTGGATCAATTCATGCAGGAGCCGGAATTCCAGGATATCAGCATTACAAGGCACATATTAAGTATATTTTCCGACAGAAGCCACTTGTTGCATCTTTTACAGAAAGAACTCCCTTTTCAGGGGATAAAGATATATATAGGCAGAGAAAATCCTTCCGATATGTTAAGAGGGTGCAGCATTATCACTTCCGGGTACAGTATGCATGGAAGAACAATAGGCAGGTTTGGCGTTATGGGGCCTACCCGCATGGATTATTGTAATGCCATAAGGACGGTGAGGTCCCTTTCGGACATAATAAGCGGGAAATTGGAAGAGATGAACGCGTAAAGGCAATTCAAATGAAAGAAAAAAAGAATAAGGAAGAAAAAAAGGACGTCAGTATTCCCGAAAAGGAATATGAAGAGCTGAAAAATAAAGCCGCCGAAAGAGACGAATATTATAACAAGTGGCTGAAGGTGCATGCGGAATACGATAATACCCGCAAACGCATGGAAAAAGAAAAAATAGATCATTTGAAATTTGCCAATGAAGGCCTGGTTTCCAGGCTTTTTCCTATAGTGGATAATTTTGACATGGCGCTTGCCGCCATGGAGAAAGCAAAAGATAAAGCGGCTGTCATGGACGGCATAAAGCTTGTGCAGAAAGAGTTTCACAGGATACTCGATGAGAATGGTGTTGAAAAAATAAAGACTGTAGGGAAAACATTTGATCCGAATGTTCATGAGGCAGTTTCCGTGGTCGAAACAGATGAACATCCGGATGGTGTGATCGTTGAGGAAATTCGCAGCGGATATCTCCTGAACGGCAGGCTTTTAAGGCCCGCTCAAGTCAGAGTTGCAAAACCAAAAGAAGAGAAAGAGGAGGAGGTAAACAATGGGTAAAGTCATAGGCATTGATCTAGGTACAACAAATTCTTGTGTTGCTGTTATGGAAGGTAAAGAACCCAAGGTTATCCAGAATGCCGAGGGGACGAGAACTACGCCTAGCGTTGTCGCTTTTACAAAGACCGGGGAAAAACTTGTAGGCCAGCCGGCAAAACGGCAGGCGGTGACAAATTCGGAAAATACGATATTCAGCATAAAACGTTTCATGGGTAGAAAACATTCTGAAGTTGCCGTAGAGGAAAAACTTGTTCCTTTTAAGGTGGATGAAGATTCTAATGGTAACGTTGTTGCCGTTGCTCATGATAAAAAATATACGCCGCCTCAGATATCAGCGATGGTGCTTCAGAAGATGAAGCAGACTGCGGAGGATTATCTTGGCGAAAAAGTCACAGAAGCTGTTATTACAGTTCCGGCATACTTTAACGATTCGCAAAGGCAGGCTACGAAAGACGCAGGTGAGATCGCCGGACTTAAAGTCTTGAGGATCATAAACGAGCCGACCGCTGCAAGTTTGGCTTACGGTTTAGAGAGAAAGAAAAATGAAAAGATAGCCGTGTTTGATCTTGGCGGGGGGACATTTGATATTTCGATCCTTGACGTCGGTGAAGGAGTTTTTGAAGTTAAATCTACTAATGGTGATACACATCTTGGAGGAGATAATTTTGACCAGAAAATAATCGATTGGATCGCTGAAGAGTTCAAGAAAGAACAAGGTATTGATCTCCGTAAAGATAAGATGGCTCTTCAAAGGTTGAAAGAGGGGGCGGAAAAAGCGAAATGCGAACTGTCGTCAAATATGGAAACCGAGATAAACCTCCCCTTTATTACGGCAGACGCATCGGGCCCCAAACATCTAACCATGAAGCTTACAAGGTCCAAGCTGGAACAGCTTGTGGACGATCTCGTTGAAAGAACGAAAAACCCATGCTACAAAGCGCTGAAAGACTCCGGTTATTCCGCGAGTGATATAGATGAAGTTATTCTCGTAGGCGGTCAAACACGTATGCCTAAAGTGCAGGAAGTCGTTAAAGAAATATTCGGCAAAGAGCCGCACAAAGGCGTTAATCCTGACGAGGTTGTAGCTGTGGGCGCTGCCATACAAGGCGGTGTCTTGAGCGGCGAAGAAGGGCTTTCGGATGTGGTTCTCTTGGATGTTACTCCGCTTTCACTCGGCATAGAAACGTTGGGGGGAGTGATGACTCGCCTTATCGAGAAAAATACCACAATACCTACCAAGAAAAGCCAGATATTTTCAACAGCCGCGGATAACCAGACAGCCGTTTCTATTCATGTTCTTCAAGGCGAAAGGGAGATGGCATCTGATAACAGAACCCTCGGGAAATTTGATCTAATAGGTATACCGCCCGCACCACGGGGCATACCGCAGATCGAGGTTACTTTTGATATTGATGCGAACGGTATAGTCCATGTTCACGCTAAGGATAAAGCGACAGGTAAAGAACAATCCATCCGCATAGAATCTTCAAGCGGTCTTTCAAAGGAAGAAATAGAAAAGATGAGACAGGATGCCAAAGCGCATGAAGAGGAAGATAAAAAGAAGAAAGAGCTTATAGAGGCGAGGAACCAGCTGGATACTCTTATATATTCTACCGAGAAAGCCTTGAAGGATTTTGGCGATAAGGTTTCAGACGATGAAAAGAAAAAGATCAACGAAGCCGTGGAAGAAGCCAAGAAAAAGCTTAATTCCGAAAAAGCTGATGAAATAAAAAAGGCTCAGGAAGAACTTCAAAAGGCAAGTTATAAGCTTTCGGAAGAGATGTACAAGAGCGCTCAAGCCCAGCAACAGCAGCAAGGCGGACCCCAGCAGCAGGCCGGACAACAGCCGGGCGGAGAAAAGAAAAAAGATGAGGACGTTGTTGACGCGGATTACAAGGTAGACGAGGATAAAGACAAAAAGGAATAAATGGCGAAAGACTATTACGAAACGCTCGGTGTGGGAAGAAATGCCTCGGCCGATGAGATAAAAAAAGCATACAGGAAGCTTGCCGTAAAATATCACCCGGATAAGAACCCCGGGAACAAGGAAGCTGAGGAAAAGTTCAAAGAGATCTCACATGCGTATGAGGTTCTCAGCGACCCCCAGAAAAGGACCCAATACGATCAGTTCGGTCCTTCGGTTTTTGAAGGAGGAAGGGGTTTCGGAGGGTTTGATTTCCACAATCCTTTTGACATCTTTGAAAGTGTATTTGAAGCAATGGGCGGCGGCGGGTTCGGCGACATTTTTGGTTTTGGTTCTTCCAGGCGCGGCGGAGCGCGGAGAGGACGTGACCTTGAGTACAACTTGACGATAGATTTCATGGAGGCCGCTAAAGGCGTCAAGAAAGAGATAAAGGTCAGAAGATATGAGAAGTGCAACGCTTGCGACGGGACCGGAGCAAAAGCTGGGACCGGTTTAGCCGCTTGTCCGACCTGTAAGGGGAAGGGACAGATCGGCCGGTCAATGCTGGGTATGATCTATAGCACGACCTGTCCTGATTGCGGCGGAGCCGGGCAGGTAATAAAAGAACCTTGCGATGAATGCGGCGGTAAAGGCAGGATAGAGGTCTCAAGAAAAATAACCGTAGACGTGCCGGCAGGTGTTGATACGGGCAATCGCCTGCGTCTTTCAGGGGAAGGTGAAGCCGGGACTAAGGGCGGCCCAAGAGGAGATCTTTATGTTTTTATTGAAGTGAAAGAGCATTCTTTTTTCACCAGACGGGATAATGATGTTTATTGCCTTGTTCGGATACCTTTCACGCAACTTGTTTTTGGAGCCGACATAAAGGTTGATGGCCTGGACGGCAAAGAGACCGTTTCTATTCCGGCAGGGACGCCTTCGGGTGAAGTGTTTCGCTTAAGAGGCAAAGGCATAAAGAGACTTGACGGTAGAGGCAGAGGAGATCAGCTTGTAAAAGTACAGGCTGAAGTGCCGAAAAAACTGACCGATGAACAAAAAAAGATCTTAAAGGAATTTGAAGCCAGCTTGGGAGGGAAGTCCGGTTCAGGGACCGAAAAACTGGTTGATAAATTCAAGAAAATGTTTAAATAGGAGACAAAGCGATGCCTACCTATGATTATGAATGCAAAAAATGCGGACATGTTTTTGAACTCTTTCAGAATATTACCGATGAACCCATAGATAGTTGCCCTGAATGCAAAGGGAAGGTTCGTCGCATTATAGGTACGGGTGCCGGAATAATTTTTAAGGGCAGCGGTTTTTATCAGACAGATTATAAAAATTCATGCCAGGCAGGTTCGAAAAAGATCGGAAACGCAGATAAATCACCATCTTGCGAAGGTTGCCAGAAAAACAAATAAACCTTATCAAATGAAAAAACGCATTCCCGTCTTGATGCTCACAATAATGTGGGCGCTTATTATACTTATAGTTTCCGTTTTGCCCAGCGAAAAATACCCGCAGATCGACATAATAAATATAGACAAAATTATCCATTTCCTTGTATATGCTGTTCTTTCTTTTCTTGTATTAAAGAGCTTTCAGCTCAATTTTGAGATGACTTTTCCCCGGGAGGATGTTTTATTTACGTTGATATTGTGTATAGGATATGGTATTTTATTGGAACTGGTACAGTTGGTGATCCCGGGCAGGAATTTCAGCTTGATCGATATGGCATTTAACGCCGCGGGTGCTGTTTTTGGCGTTTTAATATTGAAAGGGACAAAATGGGCAAGATGAGACCTTTTAAAGGACTTTTGTACAATGCTGAGAAGATAGGGGGAGATTTCTCGGGCGTGGTGGCGCCTCCTTACGATGTTATACCGGACCGCATGCGTGATGAACTGTATGAAAAAAGCCCTTACAATGTTATAAGGCTCATACTGGGCAAGACTTCTGATAGTGATAATGATGAAGACAACCGATATACGCGTGCTGCCAAGTTCTTCAAAGAATGGCAGGAAGAAGGCGTGCTTAGCAGAAACGGAAATGAGGCTTTCTATGTATATCTTCAGGAGTATGATTTTGAAGGCAAAAGTTTTAGCCGCATAGGTTTTTTTGGTCTTTTAAAAATAGAAGATTCAGAAGATGAAAAGGTAATTCCCCATGAACATACGCTTGCCAAACCTAAAGAGGACCGCTTAAATCTTATAAAACAGGTAAAAAGCAACCTAAGCCCGATATTTACTATTTTTCCGGATACCGATGGGTCAGTTACGGAAGTCCTGAAAAATAAGGCGAAGGCGGAGCCTCCCATAATCGATATTGAAAGGGAAGACGGAAAACATAAATTGTGGCGTGTTGCCGACAAAGAGTCGATCGAGAAAATCAGCAAAAGCATGGAAAATAAGAGTGTTTATATAGCAGACGGCCATCATAGATACGCGGTTTCCAAGACTTACCGGGATATGCGCCGGAGTGAGCCGAATTATGACGGCAGCGCCGATTATGTTATGGTTTATTTTACCGACATGGAATCAGGCGATAATCTTGCGGTCATGGCGACACATAGGGCGGTTAAGGAAATGCCCCTCTCCGGTGATAAAGAAGTGATAAGTAAGCTTGCGGATTATTTTGCTACTGATGAGTTTGATACTTTATCCGAGCTTACACAGCGTCTTTACGAAAGCAGGGAGGACAGCCACATTTTCGGGTATTATGGCGGAGAAAAATTTATTTCTTTTAAATTAAAAGACGAGAATGCGCTTCAGGATCTGATAAATGACGACAGATCGTTAAGCTGGAAGCAGCTTGATGTAAGCATACTTCATTCCGGCATTTTCAGGAAACTCCTTTCCGTCAAAGACGGCGAGGGGAATCTTACATACGTTAAAAAAGCCGAAGAGGCGGAAGAGTTAGTCAGGGATAAAAGCCACAAAGCGGCTTTTTTCCTTAACCCTACAAAGGTAAGCCAGCTCAGGGCAGTGACCGAGCACGGTGAGATGATGCCGCAAAAATCCACTTATTTTTATCCCAAACTTTTAACGGGTCTGGTTATCAATAAGTTCGATTAGGAAAGGATCATGGCTTTTTTTAAGAAAAAACCCAAGATATTTGAGGGGGCGAAAAAGAAAGAGATCCCCGGCGGTCTATGGACGAAGTGTCCCGAATGCGGTGAGGTCCTTTATAATAAGAAGCTCAAAGAGAATCTGCAAGTTTGTTCTAAATGTGATTATCACTTTCGCCTCGGCGCGTATGACAGGATAGATATGTTGGTCGATAAAGGAACGTTCAGCGAGATGTACAAGGACATGGTAAGCAAGGATCCCCTCAGGTTCAAAGGTCCGTCTGACTACCCGACAAAAATAAAAAAAGATCAAAAAGCCACGGGGCTCAAGGAAGCGGCTATTACGGGCGAAGCCAGCATTAACGGAAAAAGAGTGGCTTTGACTGTTACGGATTCAAGATTTATCATGGGATCCATGGGTTCGGTTGTCGGGGAGAAGATCACCAGGCTTATCGAACATGCCGACAGTAACAAATTTCCGCTTATCATTGTTTCAGGTTCCGGCGGCGGAGCCAGAATGTATGAAGGGATGCTTTCCCTCATGCAGATGGCTAAGACCAGTGCCGCTCTTGACAGGTTCAATAAGAACGGCGGACTTTTCATTTCAGTTTTAACAAACCCTACCATGGCCGGTGTTATGGCGAGTTTTGCTTCGCTTGGGGATATAATCATCGCCGAGCCGAAGGCGCTTATAGGCTTCACAGGCCCGAGAGTTATCCAACAGACCATAAATAAAGAACTTCCGGAAGGGTTCCAAAGCTCTGAATTTTTATTGGAACACGGTCTAATAGACATGATCGTCCATAGGAAGGATATGCGGGACAAGCTATCCATGCTTATGGGCTATCTAAGCTAAATCTTATTGACTTTTCCCCTGATATATAGTATATAAAAGTGATATTTTACTATTATATTAATAACAAGGCGGTCGTGTGGCTCAGGTAAGCTTAAAGAATGTTTCCAAGGTTTTTCCCGGGGGAGTAATAGCGGTAAATAACGTGGATTTCGGGGTTGAAAACAAGGAATTTGTTGTCCTTGTAGGACCTTCCGGATGCGGTAAATCGACCACGTTAAGGCTTATTGCCGGGCTTGAAACCGCCTCCGAAGGCGAAATTTTCATCGGTGACCGTAAAGTCAATAATATCCCTCCCAAAGATAGGGATATCGCGATGGTTTTCCAGAATTACGCTCTTTATCCGCATATGACCGTTTATGAGAACATGGCATTCGGTCTTAAACTCAAAAAGTATCCCAAAGAAGAGATAAATGCCAGGGTTAAAGAGGCGGCCAATATACTCGGATTGGAAAAACTGCTTAACAGAAGACCAAGGGAACTTTCCGGAGGCCAGCGCCAGCGTGTTGCTGTCGGCAGGTCGATCGTTCGAAAACCCATGGTGTTCCTTTTTGATGAACCTTTGAGCAACCTCGATGCCAAATTAAGGGTGCAGATGCGCACCGAGCTTCATCGCCTTCACATAAGACTGCAATCCACGATGATCTATGTTACTCATGATCAGACGGAAGCTATGACGCTTGGCGACAGGATCGTTGTCATGAAAGACGGGATCGTGCAGCAGGTAGATACTCCGACAAAGGTATATAATTTTCCCCTCAACAAGTTTGTCGCCAGTTTTATAGGCGCGCCTCCGATGAATTTCATGGAAGGGCGGATAATCCAGAAAGAAAGAAGAATATATTTTGATGAAGGCAATTTCAAGGTGAGAGTCGTGGAAAGCATGTATGATGCCCTTGAAGATTATATCGGGAAAAGAGTTATAATGGGGGCAAGAAGCGAAGATATCTATGATAAGCTGTTTGTCTCCGAAGCACCCCCGGAAAACATAGTGACTATGACCTGTGAAGTTGTAGAACATTTGGGTTCCGAGGTTTACATACATCTTAATACGGGAAAACATATTCTTATCGGCAGGGTTTCGGGTGATGCGAATCCTCAGATAAATCAGGATATGGATCTTGTTTTTGACATGAGTAAAATACACTTTTTCGACAAGACCACCGAAGAAACTATTATCTAAATTTTCCTATGACTCCTTTTACTAAAAGGAACTTCCTTATACCCATTACGGCCGTATCGTTCATCTGCCTCTTATACGGCCTTATACATTTTGTTCCCACGCTGCAGAAGAGCGTGCAGCATCTTGAGTTCATAGCTATCAGCTTCATGATACTCTTAAGCCTGGTAGTGATGTTCTTCTGGATCACTTTAGGGACATTTATCGGACTTCTGTCTTTTTTGATAACCATGATATTCATTTACAGGCACATAATGGATCTGAACCCGTATTATTACAGTGTTCTCATCCTGGCGTTTTTCATCTCAAGTTTTATCGGGAATCATATACACAGAAGTATTAACAGGCTTAATCAGAAATATACCGTTACTTCGGAAAAGATCTACGAGGATACGAACCTTATAAAGAATCACCTGAAGAACAGAAAAGCCGAAATATCGGCGATGGAGATGAAGATAGACAGTCTCATGGAAATAAAAGACCTTGCGGATAAATTAAGCTCTCTTTTATCTGTTGATGAAGTTGTTAAGAATGTTGCTGAGAAGACTTTTGAGATCTTCAAGGGGAATGCCAGGGTGGTGCTGTATCTTATTGATAACAAGAATAACGAGCTTAATCTTTCATATACGATAAAAGATGATAATCGCCAGACGATCGCGATGAAAAAAGGCGGCATACTTGATAGGTGGGTAGTTAAAAACATGAAGAATCTGCTTGTAAGGGACATCAGGAAAGATTTCAGGTTTTCTGTCGATGAAGAAGAGAGAGAAGAAGACTTTGTTTCGCTGATAAGTAAGCCGCTGGTAAGTGAAAGCAATCTCACGGGAATATTACGCGTGGACAATTCGGAAGAGTCGGTATTCGACCAGCACGAGCTCAGGATACTTGATATTATTGGGGAACTTGCGGCGGTTGCGCTGGAAAACGCGAAATTGTACCGCCAGACCGAGGAACTTGCCATAAGGGACAGTTTAACCGGTCTTTACGTGCATAGATATTTCATGGAACGTTTGGAAGAGGAGGTCAAAAGGGCTCTTAGAAGCAGCAGCACATTTGCTTTACTCATGCTGGATATAGATAATTTCAAGGAATTCAACGATAAACACGGCCATATAGCCGGCGATCTGGCTCTTAAAAATATCGGGAAGATACTCATGTCAAAAGCTTCAGCCGGGGATATAGTGTGCAGGTACGGCGGGGAAGAGTTTGCGTTTATTATCCTCAACTGCACCAAGAAGAAGGCCTTGGAATTGGCTCACCAGATAAGAAAAGAGATCCAGGAAAGTTCCGTACTGCTCCGCCGCCAGAAAAAATTTGTGACTATATCTATCGGGGTCGCGATGTTTCCTGCTGACGCAAAACTGAAAGATGACGTCATAATGGAAGCGGATAAGTTTCTTTACCAAGCCAAGGCAAAAGGGAAAAATACGGTATGCTCAAAGTAAGACCTTTTATTCTGTTTACGATAAACATATTTTTAATGCTGCTTAGCTGGATATTCTATAAATTCCCGCAAGGGGATGAGTATCTGGTCATTTTTTCCATACCGCTGCTTTGCATGATGGCGCCTCATATATTGAGCGTGCGCCTTATTTTTGTCATGCTTGCCGCAAACCTTGCTTTCTTTATATTTTATCTCGCCTTGGGCGCTTTGAACGTAATAGACATAGTTGTCCTGTTTTCGCTTTTGGCGATCATTACGGGAGGCAGTTTTTTTGCGAAGGTCCTTCTTGGGTATTTCAATTCATACCAGGAGGCGAATGTTTCCGAGAAGAAAAAAGAATACAACAGAATAGTTGATCAGCTTGAAGAAGTTGACAGGAACGGCAGAGGTATCGAACGAGAATTGAACCGTATAACCCGTCTTTATGAAGTTACAAAACAGCTTGCGCCTACATTAAAATTTGATGAACTTTTGGACGCACTATTCGATCTTCTGGAGGAAAACTTCCGTTTTGATGTCGCGCACCTGCTTACTTTCAACAAGGGCGAGTTTTCCAGGGGCATATCAAAAAGCATCGGCGCGGAGGATTATTATAAAGAGAGGGAAACTACATTAGATTATTCCGGGGTTGTGGATTATATCAAAAAACACAGCTTGAGACCTGTCTTTGTGGAACGGCAAAATGAAAAGAGACTGTTCGAGGGGCTGAACATACGTTCCGGGACTTTTCTTGCGTATCCTCTTTTTCTGGGAGATACAATAACAGCCATTCTTGCGATAGAGGGCGCTTCCGAATCGAGCTATGAAAGGCTTCGGATCCTTATACCGCAGGTTGTGCTGGAACTTCGAAAAGTCGGTTTGTACGAACAGGTGCAGGAGCTATCGATCCTTGATGGCCTTACGGAAGTATACCTGAGACGTTATTTGATGCTGCGCTTGGAAGAAGAAGTCGACCGCGCGCAGCGTTTGGATCTGACATTTTCGATCGCCATGATCGATATAGATCACTTCAAGCAATGCAATGACACATACGGACACATGGTGGGCGATGCCGTGCTTAGAATTATAGCGGAGAGATTAAAGGATTCCGTGCGGGAAGTGGACATGATCTCACGGTACGGCGGAGAAGAGTTCTGTGTTATTCTTCCCGAAACAGAGAAAAAACTGGCGGTAACCGTAGCAGAACGTTTACGCAGCTCTGTGGAATCAAAAAATGTAAAGGTTTTTGATGAAAATTTAAAGATAACTATAAGTTTGGGCGTGGCTACGTTTCCCGAAGACGGAGACACTATTGAAACGTTAATAGATAAAGCAGATACTGCGCTTTACAAGGCGAAGAGAAAAGGCAGAAATTTAGTCTGCACGGCTTGAACGCCTTAAGAACGAAGAAAGAAGGAAATAATGAAAAAAATAAGCGTTTTAACGATTTTACTTGTTTTGTTCACGGCATTAATGCAAGGTCATCTTCTCGCGCAGGATGACGATATGCTTAAGCTTAAACCCGGACAGCCTATAATCGTAGACGGTGATAAGGTTGAATATTTTGAAACTCAAGGCAAGATCGTTGCCGAAGGCAACGTGTCCATAACTTACGGCGATGTCAAGCTTTCATGCGACGAGATCGAAGTTAATACAAAAACGCGTACGGCGCTTTGCCGCGGAAATGTCCGTATCGAACACGAAGAGGGAGTGCTGACCGGCGATCTTATCCAGTATGATTTTAACAAGCAGGAAGGAAAGGTTCTGGGCGGCGAGGTTGACGCGTTCCCATGGTTCGGCCAGGCAAAAGAGACCGCTAAAGTCGGCGAAAATGAGTATTTGTTGAGAGATGGCTTTGTGACCACTTGTGATCTTGACGAACCTCATTACCGCATCAAGGCGGGGGAGATAAGGGTTTTTCCTGACGAGAAAGTGATAGCGAAAAATGTGACCGTCTATATCGGGAAGGTCCCGGTTCTCTGGTTCCCGTATTATTATCATCCCATTATTCAGAGCCGCGCAAAAGTGCAATTCATACCCGGTTGGAACACTGATTGGGGGTATTTCCTTCTTTCGGCATGGAGGTTTTATATAAAAGGGAACACGAGAGTCGACGTAATAGGGGATTACCGGACGAAAAAGGGCTTTGCCGAAGGAGCGAATCTTTACTATTACATGGATGATGTCGGGCTTAAAGGGTTAGGCCAGGGTTTTTTGCGGACATATTTCATACAGCAGAACGATATAGGCACTTATGATCCTACGTCGTTCAGGGACGGGAACGATGACGTCCAGAAGAGGCAAGTGGTCCAATGGAAGCACAGGATAGATTTCGATCCCGAAACAGTCGGTATTTTGGAGTTCAATAAATACAGCGACGAATTTGTTTTAAAAGACTATTTTTATGACGAGTACGAGGAGAACCCGGATAAAGCGCAGAATTACGCGACTATCATATCGTCAAAACGCAATTATTCTTTTCTGCTCAATGTGGAAAAACGTTTTAACGATTTTTATACAGTTACGGAAAAACTTCCCGAATTAAAACTTGATGTGCCCGATCAAAGACTGTGGGAGACGCCTCTTTACTACAGCCAGGAATCCTCGGCTACGGTGTTTAGTAAACAATATAAGGGTGAGCAGCATCCGCCTGAAAAAGTCGACAGGCTGGATACTTTTCATAAACTGTCATATGTTACCAAGATCTTCTTCCTGAACATAACACCCTTTGGCACTTTACGCGAGACATTATATACGCGCACAAAATGGGAAGGTAAAGCTGTCGGCCGTACAGCGTTCGGCGGCGGAGTGAATGTTTTTTCACGGTTTCATAGGATATACGATGTTACCACGAACATGATGAATATGGATATAAACGGGTTAAGGCACATTATAGTCCCGAGCGCCACGTATTTTCACACACATCAGCCTACCGTGGATAAGGATAACCTGTATCAGATGGATGATATTGACAAGCTCGAGAAAGAAAACGGAATAACATTTTCTTTGGAGAACAAACTTCAAACCAAAAGGCATGAGGGGGGAGAGTTAAGATCGGTTGATCTTGTGCGGCTTATAATGAGCACCGATTTTCTGTTCCGCATGGAAAAAGACAGGTTTAAATTTGAAAAGGAAGGCAAATTTGATAAGGTAAAGTTCGATCTTGAGCTTAACCCTTACAAGTGGTTTTATATCGATAGTGAGCTCGAGGTGCGTCCTGAGAATCAAGCGGTAAAGGCCGGAAGTGTCGAGGCGTCAATAAGGCCGTGGGACGGTTTCAGTTTCGATTTTGGTTATCGTTACGAGAAAAAAGCGCCTGATCCGCGTAATCAACTCACATTTGATCTGTTCTACAGGTTAAACCCGAAATGGGCTGTGGGTCTTTATGAGAGATTTGATCTTCAGGACGGGGTCATAGAAGAGCAGCAGATCAGCATAGTAAGAGACCTTCATTGCTGGGAAGTTGAATTTGTGTATGACGTAGACGGCCCCAACTTTTTTAAGGACGATTTTACCATTTGGTTCGCTTTCAAGATAAAGGCGTTCCCGGACCTTCCGATAGGATTGAGCCGGTCTTACGTCAAACATAAACCAGGAGCCAGGGAATAGGAGAGATCATGAAAGGTATAGTACTTGCCGGGGGCCTTGGAACGAGATTATACCCCCTTACAAAGATCACCAATAAACACCTTCTTCCGGTTTACAATAAACCGATGGTATATTATCCCATCATGACGCTTGTTGAAGCCGGGATAACGGATATCATGGTCGTGACAGGCGGGGATCATGCCGGCAATTTCCTTCGCCTTCTTGGGAATGGCCATGAATTCGGCTTAAAAGGGATAAATTATGCTTATCAGGAGAAAGAAGGGGGTATAGCGGAAGCTCTTAGTTTGGCGGAGTATTTTGCGGATGATGACAAGGTCGTTGTCATACTCGGAGACAACATATTCGAAAAAAGCATTAAAGAGCAGATCGAAGAATTTGCCTCCCAAACTTCCGGGGCAAAGATCCTTATAAAAGAATCGGAACGTCCCGAGAGGTTCGGCGTTGTTGAGTTCGAAGGAGATAAGGTCTCGAAAATCGTTGAAAAGCCCGAAAAACCAAAGACAAATCTTATTGTAACAGGCATCTACATGTATGACAGCAATGTGTTTAACATAATTAAAGATCTCAAGCCGTCAGGCCGCGGAGAGCTCGAGATAACGGATGTAAATAACGCGTATCTTGCAAAAGGAGAACTTACCTATTCTAAACTTGAAGGCTGGTGGACGGATGCCGGAACGTTTGATACGCTTCTTAAAGCAAATCAGCTGGTGGCTAAAAGAGAGCAGGGCGCAATATGAGACTATTAGTAACAGGCGGATGCGGATTTATAGGTTCGAATTTTATCCGCCTTATGCTCAAGAAATACAAAGATATAAGCATCCGGAATCTGGACAAGCTCACATATTGCGGGAATCCCGATAATTTAAAGGATATCGAGGATGATTCGAGGTATTCATTTATAAAAGGGGATATTTGTGACAGAAGTTCGGCCGGAGAAGCTGTAAAGGATATTGATGCGGTGGTGAATTTCGCCGCAGAATCTCATGTTGATAGGTCAATAAAATATCCGGATGAATTTTTAAGAACTAACGTTTTAGGAGTCGAAGCACTTCTGGAGGCTTCAAGGAAAGCGAAGGTAAAAAAGTTCGTTCAAATAGGGACTGATGAGGTTTATGGAAGCGTCCCGGAAGGGTTTTCCAAAGAAGATGACTCCCTTCGGCCGAACAGCCCATATTCGGCGAGTAAAGCAGCAGGCGACCTTTTGGCGAGGTCTTTTTACATAACGTATGGTCTTCCGGTAGTTATTGTAAGAAGTTCGAATAATTTCGGACCTTACCAATATCCTGAAAAAGCGATCCCGCTTTTCATAACAAATCTCTTAAAAGGAGAAAAAATACCTCTTTATGGTGATGGGTCAAATGTCAGGGACTGGCTTTTTGTTGAAGATAATTGCGAGGCAGTGGATCTTGTGCTCCAGAAAGGCGAACCGGGTGAAATATACAATGCGGGAGGAGGAACTCATCTTAGCAATATGGATCTCGTGAAAGATATATTGTCCATAATGGAAAAAGATATGGGTTCAGTCGAGAATGTTAAAGACAGGCCGGGACACGATAGAAGGTATGCATTAGATTCGGGGAAAATGCAAAAACTTGGCTGGAAGACAGGAACCAGCTTTAAAGATAATCTTAAAAAGACAATAGAGTGGTACAAAGATAACGAAACCTGGTGGACTTCTCTTAAGGAAAAAGCGGAAATTATAAAGTGGTAAAATGAAGATATTGATTACCGGCTCAAGCGGGATGCTTGGAACTGATCTTTGCCGAGTTCTGAAAGATGAACATGAAATAGCGGGAGTGGATCTTGCAGAGCCAAAAGAGACAAGCTGCGAGCCGCAAGTTTTTTACAAAGCGAGTATAAATGATCCCGGCAGGATCAAAGAGGTCTTTGATAAAGAAAACCCCGATCTTATTATACATACAGCCGCATGGACGGATGTTGACGGATGTGAAAAGGATCCCGAGAAAGCATACATGGTGAATGTAACCGGGACACAAAATATTGTAAATGCTTTATCAGGGAAAGATATCCCCGTTATTCTCATAAGCACGGATTTTGTTTTTAACGGCGAAAAAGGGGAACCTTATTCGGAAAGCGATCGTCCGGACCCCATCAGCGTGTACGGCAGGACTAAACTGGAGGCGGAAGAGGTTGTACAGCGGGGTCTCACGCGATATGCGATCGTAAGGACAAGCTGGCTTTTCGGGAAGAACGGCAGAAATTTTGTCGATACGATCATTGGAAAGAGCAGAGAAGAGAAACGCTTAAGAGTTGTAAGCGACCAAATAGGAAGTCCGACCCATACAATAGACCTGGCAAATGCGCTTAAAGAATTATTATTGTTTTCGAACGATTTCGGCAAAGAAATTTATCATATTGCAAATACGGGCTGGTGTTCCTGGTATGATTTCGCGCTTAAAATATTGGAAAATGTTCCCGAAATAAAAGGCACAACAGTCGAATCTATTACATCCGGTGAATTGGACAGGCCGGCGAAGAGGCCGAAATTTTCAGTTTTAGATTGTTCTAAGTTTAAGGAGAAAACAAAACACCAAATGCAGCCGTGGGAGGATGCATTAAAAGTTTATTTTAAGGAGAGAGGATTAAGGGAGTGAAGACGTACACGAATTTAAAAAAGAAAATTAACAAGAAGGATGCGATCATTACGGTTATGGGGTTGGGATATGTCGGTTTGCCCATGGCTTTGCGTTTTTCGGAAAAAGGCTATGAGGTCAATGCTTATGATACAAGCAAACACCGCATTGACCGATTAAAGAAAGGAGTAGCTTATATCAACGATGTAACACCTGACAGGATCAAGAAAGCTCTCAAAAGAAGAAATTTTCACCCCACAACAGACGCGAAAGCTCTCAATCAGGCGGATGCGATCATCATTTGCGTCCCGACACCATTAAGAAAAGTTAAAGATCCGGACATGTCCTACATTATAAGCGCTTCAAAGACTCTCAAGGAGCAGATACGTTCCGGCCAGGTTATTATTCTGGAAAGCACGACATATCCGGGCACGACACGTGAAGTCATTCTTCCGAGACTTGAAAAAAGCGGGCTGAAACTTGATGAGGATTTCTTCCTGGCTTTTTCACCCGAGAGGATCGATCCGGGCAATCCGAAATATGATTTCACAAATATCCCTAAAGTTCTCGGGGGGATGACAAAAAAATCAACTGAACTCGGAAAAGCGTTATATTCGAAGGCCATCAAAAGGGTGGTAGGGGTTTCCACAACGGAAGCGGCGGAAGTTACGAAATTACTTGAAAATACTTTCAGAATTGTAAATTTAGGCCTCATCAATGAATTTGCTTCACTCTGCCATAAACTTAATATTGATGTGTGGGAGGTCATCAAAGCGGCCAATACCAAACCTTTCGGTTTTATGCCGTTTTATCCGGGACCGGGGGTAGGCGGGCACTGTATTCCGGCAGACCCCATGTATCTTTCCTGGAAGGCGCATACTATAGGGTTTGATACGAAGATGATAGATCTTGCGGCTTGGGTCAATCGCAATGTCCCGCATCATATAGTGAAGAGAGCAGAGGAGCTGCTTAAGGACCGGAAGAAAAAACTTAAAGGGGCGAAAGTTTTTGTTGTGGGCGTGACATATAAAAAGGACGTGAACGATCTGAGGGAATCACCTTCCATCGAAATAATAAAAATTCTTCAGAAGAAAAAGTGTAATGTCAGTTATCACGACCCGCTGATCCCTTATCTTAATGTACCGGGCATAAAGATGAGGTCATCCAAATTAACCCCGGCAGCGTTAAAGAAACAGGATATAGTCCTTCTAATTACCGATCACAGCGATCTGGATTATAAGATGATAGCTAAAAGTTCTAAAATTATTTTTGATACAAGAAATATTTTTGAAGCGAACGGTATCTCCGGAGAAAATATCGTAAAGTTATAAAATAAAAAGAAGAGGGGAAAAGAATGAAAAAGTACTTAGTAACAGGCGGCGCGGGGTTCATAGGCTCTAATATCGTGGAAGAGCTTGTAAACCGCGGGGAAAATGTGCGCGTACTTGATAACCTGTCTACGGGGAAGGAAGAGCACCTTACGCCTTTCATGGGAAAAATAGACTTCCAAAAAGGTGACATACGCAATGAGGAAGATACAAGAAAAGCGCTTGAAGGAATAGACTATGTCATCCATCAGGCAGCCCTTCGCAGTGTCGCAAAAAGCGTCGAACAGCCTATTCCCAATAATGATGTAAATGTCAACGGTACACTTAATGTATTAATGCTTTCAAAGGAGATGGGCATTAAAAGGGTTGTTTACGCATCTTCAAGTTCCGCTTACGGAGATGTTGATGAGTTCCCTGAAAAGGAAACAATGACGCCAAACCCTATATCTCCGTACGCGGTAAGCAAACTCGCGGGAGAATATTACTGCCGGATGTTCAGCGCTACTTACGGCCTGGAAACGGTAAGTTTAAGGTATTTTAACGTATTTGGGCCGAGGCAGAATCCGGAATCTAAATATTCTGCCGTTATCCCTGCTTTTATCTCACAGCTTGTGCAGGATAAACCTTGCATGATAGATGGAGACGGAGAGCAATCAAGGGACTTTACATATGTTAAAAATGTTGTGGATGCCAACCTTGCCGCATGTGAAGTTCACGGGATTTCAGGCAAGGTCTTCAATGTTGCGTGCGGGGAGAGTTATTCAGTCACGGACACTGCCGAAGGCATCAAGAAAATACTCGGCAAGGACATAGAATCTATACATGGCCCCAAAAGGCCGGGAGATGTTTTTAAAACATACGCTGATATAAGCGGACTAAGAGATGTTCTTCATGTAGAACCAAAGGTTGGTTTTTATGAAGGATTAGAAAAAACCGTAGATTGGTTTGTTAATAGCTACAAGCCCTAACAACTATGAAAGATACGTATATACTTGGGATCTCAGCTTTTTATCATGATTCTGCCGCGGCGCTTCTAAAAAACGGCGAGATCATAGCGGCAGCGCAGGAGGAGAGGTTCACCCGAAAGAAACATGATCCATCCTTCCCCTCAAAGGCTATTGAATACTGCCTGAAAGAGGCAGGGATAAGCGTTAATGATGTTTATATTGCGGCGTTTTACAATAAGCCTGACAGTATTTTAAAAAAGATTCTTTTGGAGAGGTATATACGTACCGAATTAGGATACGGCGGTTTGGTAACATTTTCTAAAAAGCATCACTCGCATGCCGCAAGTGCGTTTTACCCGTCACCTTATAATAACGCGGCTGTTCTTACGATCGAAGGAATGGAAAAAGACACCTCTTCAAGTTTTGGCTTTGGCAGAGGAAACAGGATAAAGATCTACCGCAATATGAAATTCCCCCATTCATTGGGGCTTCTGTATTCCGCGTTTACGCGCTACTGCGGTTTTAAGATAAAGTCAGGTGAATATAAGCTCATGGGCCTTGCCGCGTACGGCAAACCCAGATATGCGGATGTTATCCTTAAAAATCTGATAGATCTTAAAGAAGACGGATCTTTCAAGCTTAACTTAAAATATTTCGATCACAGAAACGAACAAACTTTGCTTAATGAAAGGTTTGAGGAACTGTTTGGAGGCGTTCCCAGAAGGCCTGAGGGCAAGCTAGAACAAAAATACATGGATCTGGCCCGTTCGGTCCAGGTTGTTACTGAAATGGCGATCATGAATATGGTAAAAAGCCTTCATAGAAAGACCGGCCTGGAAAACCTTTGTTTATCCGGTGCGTTAGCTCTTAATTGTGTTTCAAACAGTAAAGTGTTAAAAGATGGCCCCTTCAGGAATACATGGATACAACCGGCTTCGTCGGATGCCGGAGGCGCGGTTGGCGCGGCTTTTATCGCTTGGCATGAGTGTTTAGAAAAAAAGAGAGAAGTTAAAAATAACAAGGATGGACAAAAGGGCAGTTTCCTGGGGCCGGAGTTTTCCGATGAGGAAGTCGAGAAATTCTTGATCGCGAAAGGAATAACTTTTAAAAGATTTGAGCGTAATAAACTTTTGGAAATTGTTTCAAATTTACTTGCGGACAAAAAAGTGGTGGGCTGGTTTCAGGGAAGGATGGAATTCGGGCCAAGAGCGCTCGGGTCAAGAAGCATTATAGCTGACCCAAGGTCTAAGGAAATGAAATCTATCATCAATGACAGGATAAAATTCAGGGAATCATTCAGACCCTTTGCCCCAAGTGTGCTTTTAGAAAGCGCGGAAGAATATTTTGAACTGGATCAGGAAGACCCATACATGCTTTTAACATCTTCCGTGAGAAAGGATGCAAAGATCCCGTCAGTAACACATGTGGATAATTCATCAAGAGTACAAACGGTAAAAAGGGAAGACAATCCTCTTTATTATGATCTAATAAAAAAGTTCCACGAAGTACATGGTTGCCCGGTCGTAATAAACACTTCGTTCAATACCAGGGGGGAACCTATAGTATGCACCCCGGATGATGCTTATAAATGTTTCATGGAAACGGACATCGATTGTCTTGTTATGGGTTCATTCATCGTAGAGAAGGATAAACAGCGCGTAAAAGAGCGAAAGAAGGAGAAAAGATGCGTATACTACTTACAGGTGGAGCAGGATTTTTAGGGTCACATCTGGCCGACAGGCTCATTGAGGACGGGCATCAGGTAATTTGTATGGATAACCTTCTGACGGGGACCATCAGGAACGTATCGCATCTGGCGGGACATCCGCAGTTTGAGTTTATCAAGCAGGATGTCTGTAAGTACATATTCATAAAAGGAGAGGTGGATTATGTTCTTCATTTCGCATCTCCCGCAAGCCCTATAGATTATCTTGATCATCCCATTAAAACTCTTAAAGTCGGTTCTTTAGGCACGCATAACGCTTTGGGCCTGGCCAAGGAAAAGAACGCGAAATTTCTTCTGGCTTCCACATCTGAAGTATACGGAGACCCGTTAGTTAACCCCCAGCCCGAGACATACTGGGGCAATGTCAATCCGGTAGGGCCAAGAGGGGTTTATGATGAAGCAAAACGTTTCGCGGAAGCTATCACACTCGCTTATCACAGAACACATGGAGTAGATGCGAAGATAGTCCGCATTTTCAATACATACGGCAGCCGCATGCGTCATCATGACGGAAGGGTAGTACCTGCTTTCATTGATGAATGCTTGGATAATGAGCCAATCACGGTCTTCGGCGATGGCTCCCAGACAAGAAGCTTTTGCTACGTATCCGATCTTGTTGAAGGTATAGTGAGACTCATGGATTCCGATCTCAATGAGCCTGTAAATATAGGCAATCCCGATGAAATGACCGTTATGAATTTTGCTGAAAAAGTGAAGAAACTTACCGGAAGCACGAGTGAGATCATATTTAAAGATCTGCCTGTAAACGACCCCAAGATCAGAAGGCCGGATATCACGAAAGCAAAAAAAGAACTTAACTGGGAACCTAAAGTGACTCTTGAAGAGGGCTTAAAGAAGACGGTAGAATGGTTCAGAAAAGAAAGAGAAACAGTAAAAGAAGGAAAATAACTCATGGCAAAGAAAAAAGCGTTAATAACGGGTATAACGGGGCAGGACGGAAGCTATCTTGCGGAATACCTGCTTGAACTCGGGTATGAAGTGCACGGTATGGTTAGGAGAGTTGCTTTAGAGGATCAGGCTCATAGATTATCCAGAATACAACATATTTTAGATCGTATTAAACTGCATTGCGGGTCATTGGAAAGTTATCCAAGCATTTTTAAAATAGTTAGCAAAATTAAACCCGATGAATGCTATCATTTGGCAGCTCAAAGTTTTGTGACTTATTCATTTGAGGATGAATTTTCGACCTTGAATAATAATATAAATGGGACACATTTTGTCTTGTCTTCTGTTAATAATGCTGCGCCGGAGTGTAAAGTGTACTTTGCTGCTTCAAGTGAAATGTTTGGCAAGGTTGAAGAAGTGCCACAAAAAGAAACTACAAGATTTCATCCCAGGAGCATATACGGGATTTCAAAAGAAGCCGGATTCGAACTAACACGCAATTATCGTGAAGCATATAATGTGTATGCATGTAGTGGGATTCTGTTTAATCATGAGTCCCCGAGGAGAGGGTTTGAGTTCGTAACAAGGAAGATCACTTCTACGGCGGCTCAGATAAAGCTGGGTATGGCCGATAAACTTTACCTGGGCAATTTAGAAGCTAAAAGGGATTGGGGCCATGCAAAAGAATATGTAAAGGCGATGCATGCGATGCTTCAACAAGACAAAGCAGATGATTTTGTAATTGGGACAGAAGAGACGCATTCTGTAAAAGAATTTGCCGAAGTGGCTTTTAAAACACTTGATTTAGATTACCGTAAGTATGTTGAGGTTGATAAAACATTTTATAGACCGGCTGAAGTAGAGTTGTTAATAGCAGACACTTCTAAGGCTAAAAAAGAACTTGGATGGAATTATAAGATAAAATTTGAACAATTAGTTGAGGAAATGGTCAAGGCTGACTATGAATACTATAAGGAAAAAATATAAAAATGTTAAATGACGAGGTTTAAATGGTGAAGGGGACTAAAATGCAGATACCATTATTGGATCTTAAAGCTCAATATCAGACCATAAAGAATGAAGTCGATGAAGCTATTAAACGTGTAGTTGAAAGCCAGTATTTTATTCTGTCTGAAGAAGTTGAGAGGTTAGAAAATGAGGTTGCTGCATATACGGGGGCAAGATCCGGAGCAGGTGTCGCTTCGGGAACGGATGCGCTTATACTTGCTCTCCATGCTGTAGGCATTAGAAAAGGCGACAGGGTCATAACTACACCCTTTACTTTTTTTGCGACAGGGGAAGCCATTTCTGTTTTAGGCGCCATCCCAACTTTTGTTGACATAGACCCGGGAACTTATAATATCGATCCTGATAAGATAGAGGAATTATTAAAGGGCATGAACGAAAAGGAGCGCAAGGCAATAAAGGCGATAATCCCGGTACATATTTACGGTCAGTGTGCGGATATGACCCGCATAATGGAGATAGCTAAAAAATATGACCTTAAAGTAATTGAAGACTGTGCTCAGGCCATAGGCGCATTACACAACGGCAAAAAAGCCGGAAGTTTCGGAGATGCCGGATGCTTAAGCTTTTTCCCGAGCAAAAACCTTGGAGGATTCGGGGACGGGGGAATGGTGGTTTCCGGCGACCAGGGTTTGACTGACCGCATCAAAAAGCTGCGGGTACATGGAAGCACAAAACAATACATACATGAGGAAATAGGGTATAATTCCAGGCTTGATAGCCTGCAGGCGGCTGTTCTTAGGGTCAAATTGAAAAAATTGGATGAGTGGCTCCAAGACCGAAGAAATATCGCTAAGAAATATGATGAAGCGCTTGCGCCGTTAGGGATTATAGTGCCAAAAGTAGCTGAAGGCAATGTTCACACCTATCATCAATACACGATCGCTTTAGAGAAAAGAGACGGTCTCCTGAAGCATCTTAATGATAACGGCATTGCGGTACGTGTTTATTACCCGGTACCTTTGCATATGCAGCCGTGTTATAAGGACCTGGGTTATTCCAAGGGAAGTATACCCATTGCGGAAGAAAGGTCGGAAAAGATCCTTTCCCTGCCTGCTTATTCCGAACTGACCGACGAAAAGGTTGCTTATATAATCGATACGGTTAAAGATTTCTTAAAGTAAACTCATCATTCGCATGGATCTTTCTATCATAATCCCCGCATATAACGAAGAGAAGCGTTTAGGCCCGACTTTGGAGAAGATCCGGGCCTTCATGGAGGGCAAGGACACCTCTTATGAGGTAATTGTTGTTGCCGACGGAAGTGAAGACCGTACAAGAGAAGTGGCGGAAGAAAGCCTTTTGGCGAAAGAAGGACATATTACCACTTTAAAGAACAGAAAAACAAGAGGGAAGGGGTATGCTATTGAAAGAGGTGTGAGGGTAGCTGACGGCGATCTAATTCTATTTACGGACGCTGACCTTTCAACTCCGATAGAAGAAATTGATAAATTGATAAGAAGTATCAAAAATGGAGCGGATATCGCTATCGGGTCCAGATCAATAAATACATCGGAAGTCTTGACCAGACAGCCCTTTTATCGTCAGACCATGGGGAAGGCGTTTAATCTGCTTATTCGTTTAATACTTGGTCAGAAATTTAAAGACACCCAATGCGGTTTTAAATTATTCAAAAAGGATACAGCTAAGGTGCTTTTCAAGCAAATAAAAATACCGGGCTTTGCTTTTGACGCGGAGATCATCTACCTTGCACTTAGGAACGGCTTTAAAGTAGACGAAGTGGGCGTGAAGTGGTTAAATTCTGCCGAGAGTAAGGTGCATCCCGTTTTTTCTTCTTTGCAGATGCTGCGTGATGTTATCAGGGTAAGGTTCATTCATAGGTAGAATAAGCATATGAGATCGATCTTAAAAGGTAATTTTTTACTAGTTATCATTATTTTACTCGGGATAGTCCTGAGGATCTGGGGGCTCGGGTTTGGCCTTCCAAATCAATTTCATCAGGATGAGCCGATAGTCGTCAATCATGCGCTTGCTTACGGGACAGGCGACCTAAACCCGCATTTTTTTATCATTCCGCCGCTTACTTCTTATATTTTGTTTTTTTTCTACGCTATTTACTTTCTAATGGGATCTCTTATCGGCAAGTTCACGGGAGCTGAGTCTTTCGCTTTAAGTTTTTTCAGCGACCCCACATCTTTTTACTTAATGGGCAGATTTCTTATCGGGGTCATTCCGAGCATATTAAGTGTTTATCTCGTATATCGTTTAGCTTGTAAGTTTTTCTCTAGAGAAGCAGCGGTTTATTCGGCTTTTGTGGCGGCGATTGCGTTCTTAAATGTTGTTAATGCGCATTATATTTATACAGACAACCTTTTGGTATTATTTATATTACTTTCGTATATCGCTATGGCAAATCTGATCGAAAGGGGAAGGCTAAAAGATTATATCTTGTCAGGCATTTTGATAGGGATCGCTACAGCTGTTAAGTATAACGCAGCATTACTCGTCGCGCCTTTTTTCATTTCGCATCTATTGGTAAATAAAGGAGATAATAGAAATAAACTTTTCGACTCAAAACTTTTTGTTTTTGCCGGAGTCGTGGCGTTAACATTTATCATTTGTAATCCTTATTCTGTTTTGGACTGGAAGTTTTTCTTAGGTTCCGTTACCGGTAAAATAAGGCATGGATATCTTGGCTGGAGCCATCATATCACATATTCGATGTTCGAAGGGGTAGGCATTATGCCGACACTTTTAGGAATAATAGGACTTGGAGCTGTTTTGGGGAAAAAGTTCAAAGAAACCTTATTTTTAATATCGTTTCCGGCTGTTTTTTATATTCATCTGATCTTTGCCAGCCAGCCGTTTTCAAGATACGTTCTTGTTTTGATTCCTTTTACGGCCATGTATTCGGGATTTTTGCTGTTCGACTACATTTATCCGAGATCTGAGCGCAAAATCTTAAAATTATCAGTTGTAGCAATTGCGGTTTTAACGATTTTACCGACAACGGTTAAATCCATTAAGGCGGACATGCTTTTTTCAGGGGAAGATACGCGCGTGATAGCGGCTGACTGGATCAAGGCAAATGTTCCCCCCGGCACTAAGATCGCTTTTGATTCGGTTTTCTTTGCGCCTGCGGTTAGCCAAACGCTAGAGCAGCTGGAAAGTAAAAGAGAGATCTTAACGAGACAGCCTGAGCTAAAGGGCCTGAAGGGAAGAAAACTGGATCTCCAGATCAAAGCTTTCAAGGAAGATAAAACGTACCGGATCTATTATCTCGGGGAAGATACCGAAGTGACCGGACAGTTTTTAAGCTATTGGCCCGCGATTGAAAGTTCCTCAGCTGACTTGAAAAAATATGAGATAGAATACGTGGTTTTTAATAATATGACCATGTCAGAAAGAATAAAAGATCTGCATAAGGAAATAGCCGAAAAAATCAAACCGGAAAAGGTGTTCAGCCCATACAAGGATGGGAATTTCAGGCGATCTTACGATGAGACAGCCATGACATGTATTCCCGCCAAAGACAAGGAGCTGTTTTCAAGAACAAGAACAGGCCCAGCTATTATTATTTACAAGGTAGAATAATGAAGCCTTTTAAGCATTCTGGATTTACATTAGCGTTTTTATTCACCATAGGTATTTTTCTATTCCCCCTTATATCTATGCGCGCGTCTTTTATCTATGGCGATAATCTCGTTCAATTTTACCCCTGGTTCAAGATCTACGCTGATTCAATAAAGCACCTGCAGCTTCCTTTCTGGACAACCTTTATGCAGAGCGGATTTCCCTTAATGGCCGAAGGGCAGGTAGGCGGATGGTATCCGTTAAATATGCTGATGTTCTTCCTGCTTCCCTTTAGAATAGCTTACAATTATTCAATCATCCTGCATTTTATCTTGGGAGGGGTTTTTACATACTTTTATTCACGCAGGGTAGGGGCAGATGAGGCAGGCGGATATCTTGCGGCGCTTCTTTTTTGCTTTGGAAGTGCTTACGCCGGGTGTTTTTACAATATCATAACCTTAAGAACCCTTGCGTGGTTTCCGCTTGTTCTTTTGCTGTTTGAAATATATTTGGATAAACGCAAAATATCCTACATGTTTTTAGCGGGATTAGTAGCGGGGTTCCAGCTATTGGCGGGATTCATCCAGGTTGCGGCATACAGCGTATTGTTTTATTTAGCGTATTTTATTTATACGTCAAGCTTGAGAAAAATAGATGCCGCAAAAACACTATTTTCAACCGGCACCTTTCTTTTAACGGCTTTTATTGTTTCCCTGCCGCAGCTTATGCTCACCTTTCAGCTGGCTAACCTATCGAGCAGGGAAGGGGCGACTTTGGGTTTCGCTTTATGGGGGTCTCTTTCTCCGATCAAACTTTTGGGTACGGTATTTCCGTATTTTGTTTTAAAAGGGACGACTTTTTATATAGGGATATTCAGTCTCCTTCTTCTGATAACATCGTTTTACAGCATGAGATCCGATCTCAAGATGCGGCCTTTATTAATGGTATTTTTACTTTCATTTTTTCTCGCCTTAGGGAAGTATAATCCATTATATTTCTTAGCATTGAAAATAACCCGCTTTTACAGTTTCCGTAATCCGTCAAAGTTCCTGTTCTTCGGCATGTTTGCGGCATCAGTATTGGCGGGGACAGGGCTTACACGGTTTTTTCGCAGTGATTTTCAAAACAAAAGACCGATCCGGATCTTCAAAGCATTCCTTATCGCAATGGCGGGCATATTTTTCGCTTTCAAGGCAATAATATTAATATTTGGCGGGAAGCTTATAAAATTCGGGAAGTGGTACGCGATTAATTATATTTACGGGAAGGATTTTCACAGGCACAGCCTCCAAACATACATGGAAAAGGTCGAGAGTTTTTATGCGGGCCTGGTCCAGAAATCCTCGATCCTGAATCCCTTCATTTTGACTTCGATCGGCCTGTGTATTATAGCGTTAATTTTTTGCGGATATATTTTACGGAAGAAAAAACCCGCTCCGATCTTCAAGGGCATACTTGTTCTAATAATATTTTTGGATCTTTTTGTTTACAGTTTTTACGGGACGGGATTTAGGGGTAATATCCGGAATTTTAATGAGTTAGGACCGGCATATCCTCTTTTATATAAAATTGTCGCTAATGATAAGGAGATTTTCAGGATCCTGCCTTATGATGTAGCTTCGGGTAAACTGCCTAACTGGGCGATGCCTAATTCAAATGCTATATGGAATATTGACAGTGTCGCGGCTTATTCGCCGCTGGTCTCCGAGAAATACTATAAAAAGTTAAACGGATTGGAAGCCGTCGATAATTCCCTTGGCTTATTGACGCCTTCTGAAGGAGCTTTTAGGGATAAGTGGGAAATTTTACGCCTTTTGAACGTGAAATATGTGGTTTCTTCGGAAGAAATTAAAGAACATTTTTTTGAACGGAACTGGAAAGAAAAAGATATATATATGTATTCACTGAAAAATGCCCTGCCGAGGGGATACGTAATAGCGCACTTACAGGAGCCCTTAAGATTCATCGACAAAGATCCAAAGATCACGGAATATAGATCAGGTTATGCAAAGTTCTCACTCGACATAAGAGAAAACGCTTATTTAGTGTTCTCGGAATTCAATTATCCGGGTTGGAAAGCGGCAATTGACGGAAAAAAGGCGAAGATCGAGAGCTTTCAAGACATTTTAATGGCAGTGCATGTTCCGAAAGGCGAACACGAAGTTGAATTTAAATACACCCGTTAAAAATTATACAGTTCTTTTTCTTCTCGTAGTTATATTTATTTCTCTCGCGCTGACAAGTGCCGTCAGAAAATCCCCGGTTTCAGATGAAGCTGCCCATCATATTCCTGTGGGTTACGTTTTTCTGACTAAAGGAGATTTCGCCTTCGCGACAGATTCTCCGCCCCTGGCAAGGATCCTCGCGGCTTTGCCGCTTCTTTCATTGGATGTAAAACTTCCGGATGAGAGGTCTTTTTGGGCGAGGGAAGACAGGGCGGAATTTTCCCGAGATTTTTTATATAAACTGAACAGGAGTATTTTCGATAAGATCCTTTTATTTGCCCGCATACCGATGATGATTTTAGGTGTGTTTGGAGGGGTTTTCCTCTTTTTCTGGGTCAGGAAGCATTATGATTCCCAGGTCGCGGTCTTAACGGCTATTTTTTATTTTCTTTCACCGAACATACTGGCGCATTCAAGGTTTGCAACGACGGATATAGCGGCCTCTGTTTTTATTATGTGTTCGGTTCTTTCTTTCTGGGATTTCTTGATATCGAGAAGGAATATAGAAGCTTTAATATCGGGAATATTTCTGGCCCTGGCGATGATGGCAAAGTACTCAGCGTTATTACTTTTGCCGATTTATATTATTTTGGTGCTGGGTACAATCTTAAATGAGAGATTCTTTAAGGGGAAGAGAGTTTCCTTAGATTTTTTCTTCAAACTCCTTTTTTGCTTATTTATCTCTGCTTTAGTTTTGTGGTCCGGATATGCCTTTGAATTTAAACCGTTCCTTAAAGATGTATTGAGACCGGAAAGTAAGATCGTTGTTTTCACTGATATGTTAAACTCGATCCCTTTTGCTGGTGAAGGATTCAAGGCTAAAGCTGTTGAATTTCTTTATACAGCTTCCGTTCCACTTGGTTCTTTTGTCTTGGGTGTTATAGGTGTCCTCAAACATGCCGCTGAAGGGGTTGGTATCTTTTTCATGGGCGCGTGGAGACATCAAGGGCATCCGTTGTATTACGTGGCAGCATTTCTATTGAAGACGCCGATTCCGGTTATAATCTTCTTCTTTATCGGGCTGATTTTTGCCGCGAGGAATAAATCTCTAAATTTGTACTTACTGCTGATGATCTTCAGCTTTTTTGTATTTGCGTCCAGGTCGAACCTGCAACTGGGATTAAGGTATGTATTGCCGGTTTACCCGTTTATTTTTATCATTTCAGCTTTGGGGGCTAAGTATGTTTTTAATAAAGGAACTGTGTATAAAACATTCGGGATAGTTCTTATCTTGTGGTTTTTGACAGTTCCGTTTTTCATATGGCCGGATTATCTTAGCTATTTCAATGAATCAATAGGAGGCCCTGATAACGGGCATAAATATCTCAGGGATTCAAATATTGACTGGGGGCAGGATCTGCCTGCTTTAAAACAATACATGCTTGAGAATAATATTGAATCCGTAAAATTAGCTTATTTTGGGGAAGGCGACCCCACGTATTATGGTATAAGATCAGAGGATATCACTGAAATCGAGCTGATAGAACCTGAAAAAGAAGTTTATGCGATAAGTATCCGGCATATAGACAGTTGCAGATGGACTAAAGATAAAAAACCTGATTCAAAAGCGGGTTATTCGATATTTATTTACGATTTGAGGGAAAAAGAATAAAATAATAAAACTATGGCTGAAGATATTTTTCTATCGATAATCATACCGGCTTATAACGAAGAAGCGAATATAGTAAATACGCTTACGGAGATAGCGGATTTTTTGGATGGCAAAGCTTTTTCAAGTGAGGTAATTTTAATAGATGACGGTTCAAAAGACAGGACCTTGGAAGAGGCACTTATTTTCGAGGAAAAAATACCCAATTTTCGCATTATTGAAAGTAAGCCCAATAAAGGCAAAGGTTATGTAGTTAAAAAGGCCATGCTCCAGGCACGGGGAAAATATGCGATGTTCATGGATGCCGATAATTCGACTTCCATAGATGAGATTGATAAATTTTTCCCATACCTTGAAGAAGGATATGACGCGGTAATAGGTTCAAGAAGATTAAAAGATTCACAAGTGACCGTTCCCGAATCATTCATGAGGATCCTATTGGGAAATGTTTATATATTATTATCAAAGATCATTCTTGGCTCAAAGGTAAATGATTTTAACTGCGGGTTTAAGGCCTATAAGGGGGAGTCGGCGAAGAGGATCTTTTCCCTGCAAAAGATGGATGATTGGAGCTTTGATACGGAGCTTATATTCTTGATCAATAAGCTTGGAATGAAGCTGAAAGAGGTGCCCGTAAAGTGGGCTCACAAAAACACTTCGAAGGTAAAGCCTTTTAAAGCCGGAGTAGAATCTTTTCTAAGCCTTATTAAGATCAAGTGGAATGATATTAAAGGGATCTATGAAAAATAAATACCGTTTTATAGAGATTTTATTCTTGATCTGGTTTGTTTTCATCTTTTTGACGTATGCCGGATCTTTTATTGCTCCTAAAATTTCTGAGAACTTACCAAAGATCCAAAATATATTGAAATAAAATGTCTGATTTTGTCCTTCTCATACTGATATCCTTCATTGCTTATGGTGTCGGAGACTTCATTGCCAGATCAATGAAGATAAGATCCTCCAGGCTTGAAAATTTCGTATTTTCAACAGGTTTAGGCCTGGGGATCATAGCTTATATCGTATTTATTTTAGGGCAAGCCGGGCTTGTATATTTCAAAATCCTAATAATCACTTTGTGTGTGCTTTTCGCTTTGTTCTTTAAAAACATTCTTTTACTTATAAAGGATCTATATTCTTACGTAAAGAACATCAAAATAGGGGACTGGTCACTTTTTGATAAAATACTACTAGCGGTGTTAACTCTGGCGTTTGTTTTCAGCTTAGCAGGCGCTCTAGCTCCGCCCATCGGCAACGATGCCCTGGCATATCATTTAATCCATCCAAAGATCTTTATAAAAACGCATTCTGTAAGTTTTATTCCGTACACACGAGAGTCCTTATGGCCTTATCTGACCGAGATGCTTTTTACTTTAGGGATGCTTCTGGAAAATTCCATTTTGGCCAAGTTGTTCCATTATTTGTTCGGGGTGCTTGCTGCAATAGCTGTTTATTGTTTCGCCAGGAGATTTGTTAATAGAAAAGCCGGACTACTTTCAGCCGCCTTGTTTTATTTATCCCCGGGTATATTCATGCAGGCAAGTTATGCTTACGTTGATCTATCTTTATGCTTTTATGTTTTTTGTGCGTTCTATCTTTTTCTTTCATGGATAACCGATAGAGAGATCCAATATTTGGTATTTTCAGGCATTCTATTTGGACTGGCACTGTCAGTGAAGATTCTGGCAGCTATTGGGCTTATTCCCGTACTGGTGCTTCTGCTTTATGTTTTAGTAAAAGAGAAAAACCTTATAAAAACTTATATTTCACACCTTTCGGCTTTCCTGATCCCTTTGTTTTTATTCAGCTTTATATGGTATTTGAGGAGCTATTTAATAACAGGGAACCCGGTATATCCGTTCATGCATGAAGTTTTCGGCAGTGGATGGTCCGCAGCGCACATAGCTGAAAGTTACGGCTATATGAAAGGGCCTATAGGCTTATTAAGGCTTCCTTGGGATCTTGTTATGCATATGGAGAGTTTCGGCGGGGAACAAATAGGGTTTTTATTCCTTGCTCTTCTTCCGGCATTGATATTTACAAGGTGGGGGAACAGATCAAGGCGTTTTATGGCATTTTTCATGATAATTTATATGGCACTGTGGTTCAAGATAGATCAGAACATCCGGTTTCTTTTTCCTGTGTTTCCGGTAGCTTTTGTGCTTATCTCTGACGGATTGGATCAAATATTCATAAAAAGGAACTTTAAACTTTTAAAGACTTTCATTTCAATAGGGCTGGTATTCAATCTAAGCTTAGCTTTTTACTACAATGTAGGTCCGATCAAAATTCTTACCGGACGCATAAGTGAAGATGAATACCTGCTCAAAAAAGAAAGGACTTATGCTGTTTCTAAGTGGGTTAACTCTAATGTCAGTAAAGATTCCTTATTAATATTGGCAGGCGAAACCCGGGAATACTATTTTGACCCACATGTAATCAAATATAAGCGCATGACAAATACCAAAAAAACCTTCCAGGAGATAACTGCCCCCTATAAAAGCGTTTATATTTTATGCAAAGATGACACCATGGATGAATCTGTTAAAAAGCTTATATATGCTAAAAAACCCCTTTTTACCTCATCATTTACAGAAGATGGCATAAAAAGTACCTATTCCATATACAAGCTCAGATGACATCTATTGACAACTATTGACAACTATCTAATATTCTTGACATAATCCTACCCGTGTGTTAATATCTCCTCTAAATATAGCAACATATAACTATAATATATAACAGCAAGCTTAACATTTTCCTTAAATTAGGAGGATTTATCGTGGAAATTAAAGAAAATGCTGTCTACACAAGAGAGGAATCCCAGGAGCTTCTAAAGGTGAGCCAAAGCACGATGATGCGCCTTATTAAAAAAGGCATTATCCAGGCTGCCAAGGTAGGGAAGCAGTATAGAATAATGGGCAAAGAGCTCTTGAGGGTAGTTTCGCCTGAATTAGAGGACAAGGTCGGCAAAGTGTATAACAAGGGCCGACATTGGCTTCATGAAGGCATAGACGAATAAAAAATTTAAACAAGGAGACTGATATGCAGGATATATTCAAAGACAAAGTTATTCTCATTACCGGAGGAACAGGATCTTTCGGGAAAAAATTCACAGAAATAATCCTTTCAAAATTCAAACCCAAAAAGCTTATCATATTCAGCAGAGACGAAATGAAACAATATGAGATGCGGCAAAAGTTTAAAGAAAAAAATATAAGGTTTTTTATTGGTGATGTAAGGGATGCCGATAGGTTACATAGAGCCTTTAGCGGCGTTGATTATGTCATTCACGCTGCTGCGCTTAAGATTGTACCTGCTGCTGAATATAATCCGTTTGAAGCTGTAAAAACCAATGTTATTGGAGGTGAAAACGTTATCAATTTGGCCATAGATAATGGTGTAAAAAAAGTAATAGCTTTGAGTACGGACAAGGCAGCCAATCCGATTAATCTTTATGGAGCTACGAAACTTTGTGCTGAAAAGATGTTTATAGCTGCCAATAACTATTCTCCCCGCGGGACTCACTTTAGTGTTGTTCGATATGGAAATGTTTTTGGATCTCGTGGCAGTGTAGTTCCTTTCTTTAAAGAATGCAGAAAAAAGGGAGAGGTTCCTATAACTGATGAGAGGATGACAAGATTTTGGATAACACTCGAACAAGGAGTTAATTTCGTACTTCAATGTTTGGAAGAGATGAAGGGAGGAGAAATTTTTATTCCTAAAATACCAAGCATGAGAGTAACAGATTTAGCTCAAGCCATATGCCCAAACTGTAAACAGAAGACAATAGGTATCAGGGCTGGTGAAAAATTACATGAAACTTTGGTTCCGGAAGATGATGGTATTCATACATATGAGTATGAAGATAAATTTGTTACATATCCTTATGTTGTAGAACATCTGGGAGCAAAGGATGGAGGATCTCCATTATCTTCAGACTTTGAAGGATATAGGAGTGACAACAACACTGATTGGCTTTCAGTGAAAAATTTGCAAGAGATGGCAGGGACAGAAGAAGAAAATAAAACGAAGGATAAGGCCCATGAAGAATATACCTTACGGTCGGCAACTAATAGATAAGGATGATATAAGAGCTGCAGTAGAGGTTCTGAAGTCAGACTGGATTACACAGGGGCCAAAAATAAAAGAATTCGAAGATGCTCTTACCAGGTACTGTGGAGCGAAATATGCTGTAGCTGTTTCGAGTGGCACCGCAGCTCTTCACATTGCTTGTTTAGCTGCGGGATTGAAAGAACAGGGAGAAGCTATTACCACACCCATAACATTTCTTGCAACTGCCAATTCTATTATATATTCAGGAGCAAAACCTGTCTTTGCTGATATAAATTATGCAACAGTTAATATCGATCCAAAAGAGATTAAGAAAAAGATAACCAAAAAAACCAAAGCGATTTTGCCTGTGCATTTTGCTGGTTTGCCATGCGATATGTCAGAAATCCATAAAATTGCTAAGGACAATAATCTAACTATTATTGAAGATGGTTGTCATGCCTTTGGAGCAGAGTATAGGAGTAAGGGCAAGTGGGTTAAAATCGGAAGCTGTAGGTATTCTGATATGACTGTTTTCAGTTTTCATCCTGTTAAACATATTACAACAGGTGAAGGCGGAGCGATAACTACAAATAACAGGAAAATATACGAAAAACTGTTAGCTTTGCGTTCACACGGTACTTATAAAACTCAGGAGATGATAGAGGGCAAGGGACTATGGTATTACGAGATGAGGGATCTAGGATTTAATTACAGAATAACAGATATTCAGTGTGCTATAGGATTATCACAAATTAGAAAAATAGATGATCTTATCCAGAAAAGACTGAGGATTGCAGAAATTTATGATAAAGAATTTGGGTCTATAGATGGCGTTGAGATTCCTAGAGTAAATAAAGATAAAAAGCATACTTACCACCTCTATTTACTTAAGATAGATTTCGATAAATTGAAAACAAGCAGAAAGAAGTTTGTATCTCTTTTGAAGAAGAAAGGAATTTTTACTCAAGTACATTATATTCCGATATACAAACAGCCTTATTATAAGAAGAGGTACAAGGTTAATTCTAAGAATTTTAAAAATAGCGAGAAATATTACAAAAAAGCGTTATCTATCCCGATTTATTCAAAAATGACTGATTCTGAAGTTAAGAGGGTTGTATCAAACATAAAGGAACTATTGAATGGAAATTAAAGCAGAAGGGTCAAAAAATATTGTTGCAATTATTCAGGCACGTATGGGTTCTACACGCCTGCCGGGAAAAGTGTTAATGGATATAAGCGGCAAATCCATGTTATGGCATGTAGTGAACCGCCTCAAGAGAAGTGAAATAATTAATAACATTGTTGTTGCTACAAGTGTTAAAAAGGAAGATGACGTTATTGAAAATCATTGCAGGCAACATGGCATTGATTTTTACAGAGGCAGCGAGGAAGATGTTCTTGATAGGTACTATCAGGCTGCTAAGACCTATAAGGCAGATGTTGTGGTACGAATTACAGCGGATTGCCCTTTAATCGATCCGAATGTTGTAGACAAAATAATTTGCAAGCATTTAGATAACATGAGTAATTCTGATGGCTCAAGCAATGCAATAGATCGTACATTTCCAAGAGGACTTGATACAGAAGTGATGAAGATGTCTGTTTTAGAACAGATGTGGGAGAGAGCTCAGGAGGACTATCAAAGAGAACATGTCACTCCTTATTTATATGAACATCCTGAGAAATTTGAAGTATTAAGTGTAAAAGATGACAGAAATTTATCAAATTTGCGTTGGACTGTAGACGAAGAAAGAGACCTAGCATTTATAAGAGAAATTTATAAGAGGCTGTATAAGCAGAAGGATATATTTTTATTAGATGATATTTTGAAACTGCTGGAAATCGAACCTAACCTAAGAGAGATAAACAAGGATGTAAGACAAAAGATAATTAATAATTGAATTCAAGAAAATAGTATAGAGATCAGTTTTAGTATTTAAAAGGAGAAAAAATGTTAAAAGAAAACGAAATAAGACCTGCGGAATTAAGAAAAAAATCTTGCGAACTTTTCGAACAAGATGCGAGAGAATTACTCGCCTTTGGAGATAAATTTGTTGAGATTAACTGTCCTGCTTGTGGGACCGATAATAATTCAGTTTATTTTGTAAAAAATGGTTATAAATTTAAAAAGTGCCAAACATGCAGATCCCTTTATATATCTCCTAGACCAACAGTAGAACTACTTGAGAACTATTATACCAATTCTAGGGCTTCAAAATTCTGGCAGGAAAAAGTTTTTAAAGTATCAAAAGAGGCAAGAATCGAAAAAATACATAAACCTAGGGTTGATATGGTTCTAGAATATGTAAAAAAATACAACATTGATACAGATCTATTATTAGAGGTAGGTGCAGGTTCAGGTTTTTTTGGCTTAGAGTTAAATAAGAGAAAAATATTTAAGAAAATAGTTTTAGTTGAGCCAGCTCCTATCGAATTCGAACAAAATGAATCAATTGTCCTCATAAATGATGTTGTAGAAAATGTTAAATTAAAAGAAAAACCCAATGTAGTCGTAAGTTTTGAATTGATAGAACATATATTTTCTCCTTATGAATTCCTGAAAAGTGTATATGAGTTAATGCCTGAAAATTCTTTTATAATATTGACTACTCCTAACATAGAGGGTTTTGAGTTATTGACTATAGGAGAGAAATCTTCAAACATCGGTGGCCCAAGCCATTTAAATTATTTTAACACTACTTCAATTAATATATTGCTTCAAAAAGTGGGATTTAAACCTGTTTTAGTAGACACCCCTGGTGAACTTGATGCAGATATAGTTATAAATAAACATTTAGAAGGCGGGCTAGATATTTCAAATCAGCCATTTTTGAATCATATTCTTATTGAAAATGCCGATAAACATCTTGAACGTTTCCAGAAATTTCTTCAAGAATCAAAACTATCTTCTCACATGCTTGTAGTGGCTAGAAAATAAGAATAAATACAGTTAATTCTTGATTTGGAGGAAGAAAGAAATTATGAATGTTTTAATTATGACAGAGGGAGGCAAGACCAAAGGGTTTGGGCATATCGCAAGATGTATAGCCTTGTACCAGGCTTTTGAAGAAAAGGGCATTAGTCCTGAGATGTTTATTAATTGTGATGAAACTGCCAATGATCTACTAAGAGGTACAAAATATAAAAACGTGAATTGGCTAGCTGATGATACGGAAGTTCTTAATATTGCAAGCAATAAAGATATAGTGATTATAGACTCATATACGGCTGATGAAGATTTTTATGAAAAAATTTCAAAGTTAACAAGAACCCCTGTTTATCTAGATGATAATAAAAGAATTAATTATCCGAGAGGCTTGGTTGTAAATGGAGGGATTTGTGCTGAAGAAATTGATTATCCACAAAAAGAAGGGATTGCTTATTTATTAGGTCCAAAATATATACCTATAAGAAGAACCTTTTGGCAGGTTCAGGATAAAGCGATTAAAACAGAGATTAAGAACGTAATGATAACTTTTGGAGGGGACGATTCGGCAAATCTAACGCCAGGCATTTTGCATGTTTTAAATGAAAACTATCCAGAGTTAATAAAAAATGTTGTTATTGGAAAAGGATTCAAAAATATTGATCAAATAGAAAGAGCAAAGACAGAAAATACGGTATTAATATATTTCCCTGATGCTGAAGATATTAAAAAGACAATGTTTGAATCAGATTTAGCTTTGTCTGCAGCTGGACAAACATTGTATGAATTGGCGAGGATTGGGGTTCCCACCATAGCAGTAGCAGTTGCTGACAATCAGTTAAATAATGTGAATGGATGGGGAAAAACAGGATTTATTTCTTACGCTGGTTGGTGGGAAGATAACTTATTATATAAGAATATAGGCATCCAAATTAATGAATTTAATGATGTTTGCAAAAGAATAAATAGCATGAAAACTGGCAGAGATTTGGTTAACGGAAAAGGCGCTAGAGCTATAGTTGAATTTATTATGATGAGGGAGGATTAAAATGGAAAATTTAAGAGAAGCATGGAAAGATATTTGGAATGGAAAAGCCCAATCGGAAAACATGTTTGTCCAAATCGGAAGGAGCTCTTATTCTCCGCTAGATTTTTTATTAATGGTAAAAGATATATGTAAATCATTGGATTTTAATAAGGAAGATATAGTGTTGGATGCAGGTGGAGGCGCAGGGTGGGTATCTATAAGCGTAGCTCCTTTTGTTAATAAAGTTGTCTTATTTGATTTTTCCGAAAAAATGATTGATGCGGCAAAGGAAAATACAAAGTTCTATGAAAATGTAGAACTTTACCACGATGATTTATTAGTTATGAATAATGTAAAAGATAAGAAATATGCGAAAGTCATAATAAGTTCAGTTATACAATATTTGGAAGATTACGCCCAAATAGAAACAGCACTCACTAATATTTATAACGTTTTAACAGAGGGAGGGAAAGCTGTATTTACCCATAATCCAGATATGCGAAAAAGACAAGCCCACATTGATTCGTACTCTCGACTCGATTGGCCTAAGGAAAAAATTAATGCAGCACTTGCGAAGGAAGAGGAGAGATTGTGGCTTGAAATAGATGAGCTAAGAAAAACTTGCTCTAAAATAGGATTTTCTGAGTTTTACGAAGTTCCTATTAATCCCAAACTTTGGCAATCAACCCATATGTTAGATTTTGTTGTTAAAAAATGAAGGTATTAATAAGTCAGCCAAGATATTTACCAGCCATTAATTATCTGCAAAGATTATATTTTGCGGATCTATTTGTTTTTTTAAACAATGTCCAAAGACAAGCACGTGGATGGGAAAATAGAAATAAGATTTTAATTGATGGCAATGAAAAATGGATAACCATACCTGTATCTTCATCTTCTAGGGTGCTTATTAAGGACACGAAAATTTCCGGAAAAGATTGGATAGATGTACATAAGAATATAATCAATAATGCATATCGAAAGCATCCTTATTATGATAAAAAAATCGTTGATCTGTATTACGCTGATGTGAAGGAAGCGCTGGAAAAGAATGATTATAGTTTTACCGATTGCCTTGTAAAGTTGACAATAAATGCATGTAAGATATTTGATTTTCAGCCAAATCTTGCATGGTCAAGTTTTTACGATCGGACAGATGAAATTAAAGGTCCAAAAAAACTACTGGAAATTTGCCGTGCAACAGGAGCCACTACTTATATTTCTGGTGCTAATGGTAGAAAATACGGGATAGTTGATGCTTTTAAGGGCGGAGAGATTGAGGTTAAGTTTCATGATTATGAGTATCCCTTATACGATCAATTTGGGGGTAAAAATTATGTTCCATGGCTATCTTTTTTTGATCCAATATTTAATGTAGGGTTGGAAACGGTAAAAAAGTGGATTTATAAACAACCGCGATTAACAGAAGAATAAAGAGGTGAGAAAATGAGTAAAATTCTTATAGTAGCTGCGCATCCTGATGATGAGGTTTTAGGGTGTGGAGGAACAATTGCAAGATTGATTAAAGAAGGACACGAAGCTTATACGTTAATTTTAGGGGAAGGAATAACCTCGAGGGATGAAAAGAGAGATGTCAAGAGACGAAAAAAGGAGATAGATAACTTGAAAGACCAAGTTTATAAAGCCAATAAAATCATGGGCGTAAAAGATGTTTTTATTAATAATTTTCCAGACAATAGATTTGACGACACCCCTTTACTTGATATAGTAAAAGTTATAGAAAAAAAGAAAAAAGAAATAAAACCGGAAATCATTTTCACACATCATTCCAATGATTTAAATATAGATCACCAAATTACATTCGAAGCTGTCATTACCGCTGCTAGGCCTCTCAAGGGTGAATCGGTCAAAACAATTTACTCTTTTGAAGTAATGTCATCTACGGAGTGGAATTATCCTTTAACTTTTTCACCAAATGTGTTCTTTGATATATCAAGCACAATAGATAAAAAGTTAGAAGCTGTCGAAGAATATAAATCTGAAAAGAGGCCTTTCCCACATCCTAGATCACTTAAAGGTATAAAATCTAATGCTTCAAATTGGGGTGTGAAAATGGGCGTAAAACATGCTGAGGCGTTTGAATGCATCAGATGTATAAGATAATAGATTTTTAGAGGAGAATGTTTTGAAAAACGTTTGTCTGAGAGAAACTTTTAATTTTGAAGATGTAAGGCTGAAGAACTTTGTTCATTTAACTGATGAAGCGGAAATTATCAGAAAGTGGCGCAATAATCCGAAAATCAGGAGATGGATGTTCTCGGATCATATTATAACCCCGGAAGAACATCGGAGTTTTTTAAAAAAACTTAATGAAGACGATAAGAATTTTTATTGGTTAGTTGAGAATAATGAGGGGATATGTTTAGGTGTTGTTTATTTAAATAAGGTTGATTTTAAAAATAAAAGTGCTTATTTAGGCGTTTATTCTAATCCAGAAAGTGTGATAAAAGGAAAAGGGCAGGTTCTTCTTAACCATTTGCTCAAAGTTGCCTTTGAGAAAGCCAATTTATACAAGGTAAAACTTGAAGTTTTTGAGGATAACGGTAGAGCTTTATCTTTGTATGAGAGGAATGGTTTTATTGAAGAAGACAGATTAAAAAAACATGTTTTTAGAGATGGAAGTTGGTTAAATGTAATTGTTCTGGGATTATTAAATAAAAATGGGAGCTAAAAATGGTTAAAAATTTAATGGATAGAATAATAGGAAAGAATAGCCGAGTATTTATTGCGGCAGAAATCTCAGCAAATCATGGTCAAGATTTTTCACGTGCTATAGAAATGATAAAAATAGCAAAAGAATGCGGTGTTGATGCGGTAAAATTTCAGACTTATACCCCTGATACTATAACTATAAATTCGGATAGAAAGATTTTTCAAATAAACCATTCGAAATGGGGAGGACAGAGTCTATATCAACTTTATGAAAAAGCATATGCACCCTGGGAATGGTTTAAGGAATTAAAAAAAGTTTCAGATGATTTAGGCCTTGTTTTCTTCTCAACTGCCTTTGATAAAACTGCTGTGGATTTTTTAGAAGATTTGAATGTTCCCATGCATAAGATAGCCTCCTTTGAGTTAGTAGATTTACCCTTAATAGAGTATGTTGCCAAAACGAAAAAACCACTCATCTTATCAACCGGGATGGCGACTTTACCTGAAATAAAAGAGGCGGTAGAGACGGCCAAGAAAGCTGGAGCAAAAGATATTATATTGCTCAGATGTGTAAGCAGTTATCCTGCAAATCCGGAAGAGATGAATTTGAAAACAATACCCGATTTGCAAAGAAAATTTAAAGTCCCTGTTGGCTTGTCTGATCACACCATGGGCACAGGAGTATCGATTGCTGCAGTATCGTTAGGCGCTCAGTTTATAGAAAAACATTATACTCTATCCAGAAAAATCGATACTCCAGATAATTTCTTTTCGCTTGAACCTCAAGAGCTCAAACAGCTTGTAAATGATGTTCGTATTGTGGAAAGTTCATTAGGTCGGGAATTCTATGGATTAACTCAAGAACAAAAAAGATCTCGAGTATTTAGACGTTCATTATTTGTAACCAAAGACATCAAAAAAGGCGACTTATTTACTGAAGAAAATGTGAAATCTATCAGGCCGGCTTATGGGCTTGATCCAAAATATTTTAAAAGGATTATAGGGAAAAAAGCTAAAAAAGGCATAAGAAGGGGAACACCGTTCAAGTTAGATTTTGTTGCATAATTAAATAAGGCTAAAAATGCAATATTTTAAAAGGGATAATTATTTTTTTGTTGCAGACTTTGATCCAACATTTGATTTAAGCAATGGGGGAATTATCGCTGTAACGCCTTGGGCTGCATATGACCTCGATAAAGCTGGGTTAGAATATGACCTCATGTATGACTATAGCGACGTGAAGGATTGTGTTTCGAATCAGGATGAGTATTTTATAGAGCAACTTAATTGGTTCCATAGGTTTGATGCATTTCTTAAACAAGAAATACCATTCTTTAAACAAGAAAATTTACCTCTTATAGTACCGCATTTTTCTAATTTCAAATGGTTAATTGATACGATTATAATACGGTCTTTTATGATACGTAGATTTTTCAAAAAAACAAAACCAAAAAAAATTTGTTATATAGTCGAAGAAGAAGGACTGCTCCAAGATAATTCCATTTATTCTTTTAATAATAGGGCCATGAGCATAATAAAGGATATCGTTGTTCAAGCTTGCAATGAAAATGGCGTTGACATAGAGGTCCATCAAAAGTCTCCGTCCAAAGAAGTTAAGAGAAAAGTGTCACGATCTGTTCTTAAAAGAGTTTTAGATAAGAGAGCTTTTGTTGAAAAGATAAAATCTGCTAAGAATTTAATATATTATGAAAAGTATAAAAAAGTTGTTTGTTCTGAAAAAGCATTCCAAGATGTAAGTATACTGTTTTTAGATGCAGGAACCAAATCCATAGACTTGGTCATTAAAAATTTCATAAATAAAGGCGCAAAAGTTTTCGTAAAAAACCAGCATGGTATATTTCTAATAAGTAATTTCTATGAAAAAAAAGTATGTGATTATGAAATTTCAATAGATGAAAAGATTGTTTCTGAAATAAAAAATTCTTGTTTGGAAGCATTAGATAAGTTTTTTAATAACACTTCATTGGTAGAGTGGATAGATAAAAAAGCAAATCTTAAAACTTTAGATATCTTTCGTTCTTACTTCGAAGATTTTTTCAAAAACACCTGTCCGGAATTTTTTATCGAAGCAAAAAATATGAGAAGTTTTTTTGAAAAAGAAAAGATAGATATAGTCATTGCCAGGGCAAGTACAGGTGGCAAGAATTACCCCAGCGTACTTTCAGTAGCAAATAATATGCAATCCGTTAGAACAGTATGTTTTCAGCATAGTTGTACAATTTTAGATTTACCGAATTGGTTTCTCGAAGATTTACATCCATTTGATTATTATTTTACTAATGACAGCCTTTCGGAATCTTATTTCAGACACCATGTTAACTACCCCTATATTAAAAAATGTGAAGTTTTACAAGCTCCGCATTACTTGAAAGATATAGTTGGAGTTAAAAGAGGGGTAAAGAAGAATACTAAAAATAAAGAGACGGTTATTTATTTGACCAAGAAATTTACAGATGGCATGTTACGTTTCAATACTTTCGTATATCCTATTACATGGTATTTTGAATTCCAAAAGAAGATAGTTGAATTTTTTGAACAGAGACAAGATTTTAATTTTATTTATAAAGATTCTGTTGGCCAGGATTGGGCTGAAAAATCCATACATCTTTTTATTAAAGAGAAAAACCTTAACAATGTATTTGTAGCGAAAAAACCTTTTGTGGAATATATCAACGTGGCTGATAGAGTTATAATGGATTATCCATCAACAGCTTTTTTTGAGGCTTCAGCGGCAAGTTTGCCAGTAATGGCTTTTTATTGGGATGTCTTTAAAGAGTGGGGCCCATCTGTGGAATATTTCGATAAAAGCTTAAACAGATTCAGGACAGCAGAGGAAGCCATCGATAAGATAAATACTTTTCTTGACGATTCACCAGAAAATTACATTAAAGCTCTTCCGTATTCCGATGGTGATATGATGAAACAGTTATTTGAAATCAAAAAACTTAAAGATATGGAGTTAACAAAATGAATTATCTATGGGTAACTGGAATGTTTCGTTCAGGGACAACTTTATTAGCTAAGATGCTAGATGCGCATCCTAAAATAGCGTTTACCTCCGATCCATATAGACCGTATTTTAATGATTTAAGAGATATGGTGGCTAGAAAAAATGGATTATTGAAAAATAACCTGCCACACATGCCTTTATCAGATTATTTCTGTGACGATGAACAGCTTAAGGTAATGAAGTTTGTTCAGTCTGCGAATTTGGATATGGAAATTCCAAAAGGACATCTTGAGGAATTGAAGAATTTAATAGCAAAAAGAGGTATGGAATTCTCACCATTTGTTGCTCAACATGTTGATGAATTAAAAGGAAGGAATTATTGTGAACTTTTTCATTCAATGATGAAATTAGTAGCAAAATATTATGGAAAGGGAGATGAGGAAATAGTAGGCAGTAAGGAAGTATGGTGTAATGAATTTACGAGTGTTTTACTGAGAAGTTTCAATGAACTTAAAGTTATCAATATCATCAGAGATCCAAGAGCTGTTTGCGCATCAAGGAATATAATCGGAGAAAAATATCCGTGGTTATTTCTTGCAAGGCAATGGAGAAAACTTTCAATATTTAGTTGGCTTTTTACAAATTATAGAGAATTTTCCAAATCCCTTCTGGTGATTAGATATGAAGACCTTATTCAAAATCCAGAAGAAGTATCAAAGAAAATATGTTCATTTATTGGAGTAGATTTTTCTTATGATATGATCGATGGAAATAAGTTTCGCGAAGGAGATGGGAGTTCTTGGTCTCAGAACTCTTCTTATGGCACAAGTAAAGAGATTTCTGCCAAATATAGCGAAAAATGGAGAGAAGTTCTGAATGAAGACCAAATAAAACTTATAGAGATGTTGTGTTGCCATGAAATGAAATTATTTGGATATGATCCTATTAATGAAGGTGTGGACATATTGTCAGAGAAATATGTCTACGATCCTCTTATCGTTAAGCAGGAAGAACTAGCGGAATGGATCAAACAATATTCGGACACACGACCTATTTTTAATTTAATAGAAATGTCTAAAGAATTAGTGAGAAATCGACTTATGCATATGGATGATAATGAGATAGTCCAACTAAAAGCCTCTAATGAAATTATTGAATCATTGTTCATTGATAGACAATATTTTAATTATGCTAGGAAATCTGTGTTTCAAGAGGAGAAGATATAGTATGAAGATAATAAAGGAAAAGAATACCACCTTTGATGTAGATGGGATCAAAGAGTTTATCGAGAAATATGCGATGCTTAACCGAGTTGCTGTTTGTGACGAAACCAATGAGGTAGCCGAGGAGGTCGCCCAAAAACTTGGGGGAGAAATAATATCAATTCCGTCAGGCACAGAATGTCTTACATGGATTATCCCAAAACGCTGGCAAGTTAAAGAGGCGTATATTGAAACTATGGATGGTAAGAAAATCGTAGAATTTAAAGATAACCCCCTACATCTTTTTTCTTATTCAATTCCATTCGATGGGATCTTGACAAAAGAAGAGCTCGAAAACCATTTATTTTATGACAAAGAAAATCCAAAAAACATTCCTTATCATTATTCTTATCAATATGCTTTTGGACAGGAGGGTTGGGGATTTTGTCTTTCTTATGACGAATACAAACAAATGAATGATGAAAAGTATAGAGTTTTTATTGACAGTGACATTGATGACGGCGTTATGAAGATAACTGATTATTATATAAAAGGTGAGAGCGAAGAAACGATATTAATAGCGGCACATAATTGCCATCCTGGATTAGTTAATGATGGCTTATCTTCTGTGGCAATTGCTTTGGAGCTATTTAAGTATTTAAAAACAAAAAAGAACAGATATTCCTATCGTTTGGTTATCGGACCGGAATTTTATGCGGCAGCAGGGTTTTTGGCTAGGGCACAGGATGTAGATAAAATCAAATATGGCATTTACCTTGATATGCTTGGCAACAATGAACATATGGGGCTTTCTCACTCATTTAAACAGGATACTTATATAGATAAAGTAATGAATAAGACAATTAGTGTTCATGATAAAGGTTTTGTTAGTGCTTCTTATAGAGGGCTTAGCGGAAATGATGAGTTTTTTTACGATGGCCCAGATTTTTATATACCTATGGTTTGTTTAGGTAGATATGATTATTCAGAGTATCATTTAGATTCAGACAATATTGAAAATTGTGATTTTGTAGGACTTGAAAGACATTTTAACTTTTTAAAAGACGTGATCAGAGTTCTTGAGACTGACTTTGTGCCGGTTAGACAATATAAAGGACCTCTATATCTTAGTCGTTATGGTATCTCTAAGAATACTAAAGCTAATGTATCTCAAGCTATAGCTTTGGATAAGATACAGATATTAATGGATGGCAGACATTCATGTTTGGAAATAGCGGATAAGCTTGATGTGGAATATGATTTTGTTTATGGTTTTACGAAAAAACTTTTCGAAAAAGATTTGGTTAAAAAAATATAGCAACAAAGAATAAAGTATGATCGAAAAAAAGAAGACTATTTTAAAACACTTGCTTACTTATATGCCGGGTAGATATTTCTCTCAGTTTGTAGGATTTTTTATTGCGTTGTTCATGAAGAGATTTTTGGGGCCGTTTTACGCTGGGGTTTGGGCCCTATTGCGTGTCATTGAGAGGTATATTCGCTATCTGGAATTAGGGACTCCTGTTTCAGTTTTTTACAAACTTCCCTTTTTTATTGGGCAGGGCAAAAAAGAGGAAGCAGATGAAGTGAAGAATGTTGTTTTCAGTTTTCTCATGGTCGTTACTTTCATAGCAAGCTTGGGAGTCGCGTCTTATGCATTATGTTTTTCAAAACACCTGTCGCATGAGATGTTCTGGGGATTGCTTGCAGTTTCAGTTATTTTAATATGCGAGAGGGTTTATAATTTTTATATTTTGCTTCTCAGGACAAATAAAGATTATAACATACTTAGTAAATCGCTTTGCTTTGATGCAATTATCAATCTTTTACTAGTATTATTCGTTGTTAGTAGATTTAAACTATACGGGCTGTTCGTAGTTGTGATCATTCTTCCGATTTTGAATGTATTATTTATCAGACATTATGTTAAATACAATATTCGGTGGGTATTTAATTGGAGAAAAGCTTTTACCTATGTTAAGTTCGGCCTGCCTATGTACTTATCCTCGATCTTATCTATGTTGTTAAATAGTGTAGACAGAATAATGGTGGTAAGTATGCTGGGATTTCAGCAGTTGGGATTTTATTCTATTGCGGTAATGGCAAAAAGTTATAGCGCACAATTGTCAACAAATTTCAGTCATGTGACAAGTCCTCATTTTATTGAAGATTTTGGGAAGGGTGACAAGAAAAGATTACCGTTATATGTTGTTGATGGTTCATTTTCAGTTTCTTGTTTTATGGCTATTATCTTAGGGGTTATATTTATATTTTCATTACCTATAATTAGATTGGTACTACCAGCCTTTGAACCGGGGTTAACGGCTTTAAGGATCTTTTTACTGACAAGTTTTTTTATGAGCCTGGCGTCATTTCCTCAAGATTATATTGTAACCAGAGATAAGCAGATAATATTGTTACCTTTTATGTTTATAGCGTTAGCGATCAATGTTGCCTTAAATTATTATTTCATTAAATCAGGCTTTGGAATAAACGGGGCAGCTACTGCGACAGCCATATCTTCCGGTTTTTATTTGTTATCCATATTTAGCTACGGCATGAGATATTTTGCAAATGTAAAGGGTATATTACAGTATATTTTTAAAATTTTTCTTCCATTAATATATCTATTAATAGTTGTTCTATTGCTAGAAAATTTCATAACTTATCCGGGTATTTGGTTAAATTCTTTTATAAAATCAGGCCTTTTCTTGATCGCGAGTATTGTTGTTGTGTTATTGCTGGAGAAGGAAACAGGGCTAGTCAGGATATTAATAGGTTTACTTAAGGAAAAATTTAGTAGGAGCTGAAATGCTTCCCAATGTTTTAGTTATAGGAGCTCAAAAGGCGGCAACATCCTGGATCTATCAGTGTTTAAAGGAACATCCGGATGTATTTGTTCCTTTTGTCAAAGAACAACATTTTTTTGACCAGAATTATCATGAAGGATTGGAGTGGTATGAAAGGTATTTTAAAGGATATGGAAGTGAAAAAGCTATATGTGATGTAAGCCCGTCATATCTTAGTAGTGGTATTGCGCCTGAAAGAATAAAGAATGCTTTGGGAGATATAAAACTGATCGTGTGTTTAAGAAATCCGATTGATAGGGCTTTTTCCCAATATAAGATGCATTTGCGAAAAAAAACAGCTGATAAGCCTTTTGAAGAATTATGGAGAAGGGATGAGAAAAGTGAATATGTGCAATTTGGTCGTTACTATACACATTTAGAACAATATTTAGAGTTTTTCCCCAAAGAAAATATATTAGTTTTAATATATGAAGATATACAAAATGATCCGATTAGCTTTATCCAAAGAATATATAGATTTATAGGCGTTGATGAAAACTTTAAGCCGAAAAGTGCGGATAAAATTATTCCTCCCGAAAGCCTGGAATACGGATCATTTTATAAATTTGCAAAGAAATTAACATCTATTATCCGGAAATGGGGTATGGGCTCCCTAGTGGAAGCTGTTAAAAGATCAAAGGTCCAAGTTCTTTTAGATCGCATAATGATCAGATCTTCTCATGGTGAGAGAATCGATAACAAGGATCAAAAAGATGCAAAAAAAATGGAAATGGATCCCCAGACAAGGATTGAACTGCGGGAAGTTTTCAGCGATGAGATAAAAAAACTTTCAGAACTTATTGATAGAGACCTGAGTTTTTGGAAATAAAATGAAGCATGGAGGATAGGTGGAAGATATAAAAGAATTAAGAAAGATCTGCCAACTGCCGAGGAAGGCGTACGATACATGGTATGGTTTAAATGTGTGCAGGAAAATTTCCATATACATAACAAGGGTTATACTTCCTTTTGGGGTTTCAGCTGATTTTGTTACTTTAATTTTCTTGGCAGTAGGTGTTTTAGCTTGTTTTTTCTTTGCAATAGGAACGAAGTTGTCTTTTTTAATTGGGATAATCGTTTTACAGCTATGGTACGTGTTGGATCACGTTGATGGAGAGGTTGCCAGGTACAGAAAATCTTCGTCTATTACCGGTGTATATTTTGATAAATTTGCTCATTACCTTGTACATCCGTCTGTTTTCTTCTGTCTGGGGTGGGGCGCATATAAAAGTATGGGCATTCAATATGCTGTTATAGTTGGGTATATATCCGGGATCTCGAATATTTTAATATCTGCCACTGAGGATCTAAAGGAATCGACGATTTTATCCAAGCTTATTAGAGATGGAAATACTGTGAATTTTGGTAAGGAAGAAGGGAAGAAGCCTGGCGAAGAAAAAAGTATTATCAAAATATTATTTTCAAGTATTCATAAGATATGTATTTTCCCGCAAGCGATGAACATAATTTCTTTAGCGGTTATACTTAATATATTAGGTTTCAAAAAAATTATTTTATGGGTTTTGTTTGTTTATGCGATACTCATGACATTGGTGTGGACTACCAGATTGATGCAGTTCGTACGCACAAAAAGGATAGATGCGGAATTGGGAGGATTATTAAAATGATCATGCGCAGCAAGAGGGAAGAATTCTGGAAAACGCGGTCAAAAAATTATGAAAACCTGGAATGGGCAATAAAGGGCGGATATCTTCACGCTTTTCTGGATGCCGGGAGTTTCCATCCAGGGGATCATGTCCTGGATATAGGGACAGGTACGGGTATAATCAGCCATACAATTTCACCTTTCGTGGAAAAGGTTATAGGAATAGATATTTCAGAGGATATGTTATCTCACGCTTTCGATCACAGGACTGACAATGAAGAGTTCTTAAAGATGGATGCTACTAATTTAGAATTTCAAGATGGGATTTTTTCCAAAGTAACAGCACGTATGGTTTTTCATCATATTCTCGATAATACGCAAAAAGCCATGGATGAATGTTACAGGGTTCTTAAACCCGGCGGTCAAATGATCTTTTCAGAAGGAGTGCCGCCGTCTGAAAATGTTAAACAGTTTTATACTGATATGTTCAAATTGAAGGAAGAGAGACTTACGTTCATGGACAGCGATCTGATCGCGATCATGAGAAATGCCGGTTTTAAGAACATACAAGAAATCGTGTATTGGTCCAGAAAGTCAAGCATAAGAAATTGGCTGATCAATTCCGGATTATCCGAAGACACGCAGGAAAACATTTTCAATATGCATCTTGAGCTTGAAGAAAAGGGTAAGCGCGATTATAACATGATCATTGAGAACGGGGATTGTTTCATTGATATGAAATTTGTGATATTAGTTGGTGAAAAATGAGAATAGAAATAATGGTGCTCAATTATAACGGCAAGGAGCTTTTAGCTGAATGTTTGCCGAGTTTTGCTGAAGCGGTAAAAAACAGCAAAAACGAATGCACTTTATCCATAGTTGACAATAAAAGTGAGGATGGAAGTGTCGAGTTCTTAAAAGAGAAGTTCCCAGAATTTAATGTATATGTTACGGATGAGAATAGGGTACTATGTTCATTCAACGAAATGGTGGAGAATTCAAAAGCTGACATATTGATCTTGATGAATAACGATATCAAGGTGGATAAGAACTTCATCGATCCGCTTGTTGAGCATTTTACAGATTCAAAAGTTTTTTATGCAGCGCCTAAGGTGCTTAATTTTGACGGTACGTTTAATGGGGGAAAGTCATACTTAAGCATGAAATATGGTATTATGAAAGTTAATATCGATAAAGAGACTTATGATGAACAGGGGATCACTCACACAATAGGATGCGGTGCGTTCAGGAAAGATAATTTTCTAAAATTAGGCGGATACGATCCTATATATCTGCCGGGATACTGGGAAGATACTGATATTTGTTACAGGGGATTAAAAGAGGGGTTAAAGGGGATATATGAGCCAAAAAGTATGATCTACCACAAGGAACATTCGAGTTTTTCAAAAAGCTTCTCATGGTATAAAAAGATGTCGATAGTAGACAGGAACATGTTCATATTTATGTGGAAAAATATCAGCGATACTGCATTGTGGGCAAAACATATTATATTGGTTATACCTCATGTGTTTGCTGCGGCCATTTGCGGAAGGTCACATTTACTTGTAGGATTTTTTAAGGCTTTATTTAAGATCCCTCAAATAATAAAAAGGCGCAAAGCAGCACAGAAAGTGTTTTCAGTGAAAGATAGAGATATTATTTCATAGATAAAGGGCTAAAATTGAATATTTTATACATTACCAGGAAACATCCTCCTTCAATAGGGGGGATGCAGACTCAGAGTTATGATTTTTTTGAGGCTATTTCCAAAAAGTCAAACGCTTATATTATATCGTGGGGGCATTCACAGCTTTTTCTGCCGTTTTTCATGTTATATTGCATGATAAAAGCTGCTGTAATATTAAGCGGGAAAAGAATAGATGTTATTCAGTTAGGCGATTTAGTGCTTTCGCCTGCAGGGCTTATCCTGAAAACATTGTTTAAAAAGCCTGTGCTTACTGTGTCTCATGGAAAAGATTCAGCGTATAAGGGGTTTCTTTATGAACTTTTTGTTTTAAAACCTGCAAGAAAATTAGATAGAGTGATATGTGTAAGCGGTTATTTAAAATCAAGGCTATGCACAAGAAACTTTCCGGAAGAAAAGCTAACTGTTATACCGAACGGGATATCTCAAGGGAAGAAGGATAGTATAGACATAAGCAAGCAAGGCGCAATAGCAGAACTTGAGTCCAGGTATGGAATTTCTCTTGAGAATAAAAAGATAATACTTTCCATTTCCAGGCTGGTAGCCAAAAAGGGCATAGAACAGTTCATTAGACAAGTGTTTATAAATATCATCAAGGAAGAAGAGAACGTTTTGTATTTAGTAGCAGGTGATGGTCCCGAAAAGACAAGTGTAATGAAAGCTGTTAATGATCTGAATCTACAGGAGAAGGTTTTTTTGACCGGATATATTGAACATAACTCCTATGCATATAAAGCTCTATTTAAGGCAGCTGACGTTTTTATTATGCCGAATATAAGAGTGAAGGGAGATGCCGAAGGATTTGGATTGACAGCATTAGAAGCCGCCTCAGCCGTTTTACCTGTTATAGCATATAAGGTTGATGGCATAAGCGAAGCCATTTATACAGGGAAAAATGGCATTTTAATAGATGAGGGGGATCACGGCCTGTTTGCCAGCACGCTGATATCCTTCCTGAAAGATACTCCACGGAGTCAGGATTTTGGCAAAGCGGCTCGAGATTATGTTTTTTCTCATTTTAATTGGAATAAAGTCGCGGATATGTATATTGATGAATATAATTTCATATTGAATAGGAGCAAAAATGTCTGAAAGATCCAATAAGTATATATTAGTTTTTGTGTTTTTTGCGGCTATCTTGAGCCTTTTTTCTACAGGACATTTCGGCGGCGATGGCTTAGCCAACTATTTGACCGCAAAAAGCATGATCGAGGATCATGATCTAGTTATATTTGATAAACCGTTTGGTGTGACTCAAATGAGATACCATACTCCTTATGAAACCAACAGGGGGACCCAAGGCAGGGAAGGTAAATATTATTCAAGCTATGGCATGGGTATGCCCATATTATTAATACCGTTTGTTTTTATGGGAAAAATTGTATCATCATTTATTAGCGGAATGGATAGCGAATATATCATGCAATTTTTCGCATCTTTTGCCAACCCGATTGCGTATTCGTTTATTGCGCTGCTGTTATTTATAATAGTCAAAAGGCTGGGGTATAACGATATTATCAGTTTTTTAATTTCAATTATAACGATATTTTGCACCATCAACGTTATATATTCAAGAACCGGCTTTACGGAACCCGCACTTATGCTTTGTCTGGTCTTGTCTGCTTATTTTTTGTTACTTCATATAAGGAACAGCTCATGGATATATATGTTCTTATCCAGCATGTGTTTTTCTTATGCCTTTTTTATTAAAAAATATTATTTTATCTATGTTGTGTGCTATCTCATATATAGCTTCATATATTGCAGAGGCAAAAGAAAAACAGATCTTTTGGCCACCGTAGTTGCATTTGCTATTCCCGTTATTTTATTTATAGCCGCTATTTTATTTTTTAATTATATCAGATTCGGAGGACTTTTAAAAACGGAATACGGCACGATTTCCGAAGTTTTACATAGAGCAAGCACCGGTAAGAGATATATAAAAGGTGTATATTATTACTTGTTCAGCAGCGGCAAGGGTTATTTATTCTTTAATGCTTCGCTTTTGTTGGCGCTTTTCACAATAAAAGACTTCATGAAGAAAAACAAGCTGTTCGGAACGTTCATTTTATCCGTAGTTTTAGTAACTCTTTCTTTTTGGGTCTTTAAATTCAGCAGAGGTTCATTATTTTCCTGGGGGACCAGATATATTCTTATCACAACTCCTTTTATGGGCATATTTTTGGCAGAATTTTTACACCAGGCAAAAGACAAATTCAGGCGAGCCTCAATTATTGTTATTGCATTTTTAGGTTTTATCGTGCAGCTTCCGTGCCTGTTTGTAAATAGTTCCAGGTGGCTTCTTTTTGTTAAAGAAAAGCTCGCCCAGCAGGAATTCCTCATAAACTTTGTTCCAGACCTAAGCCCTATAAAAGGGTGCTGGGCGTTATTTATATCCATGCTGCACAGGATCTTTTTAGGAGAAAGTCTGACTTATGTATATAACCCGGATTATGCTCACGTGCAAAGTATTGAAGCAAGTTTATCCGGATATGATATTTTAGATGTCTGGTGGGCGCATGTTATAAATCTGCATCAGGATCTCAGAATATTTGTCATAGCATCGGTATTGCTTATACTCAGCTTAATAGCATTTTTGTTATTCAGGATCAATTTATGGCTTAAAAAATGCAGTTTGGAGCAGGACTTATAATGTCTGACCGTAATTACCAATATGGGTTTTCCAGTATGCATTCTGATTCAGTCTATGATACCGGCATGCGTAAACAAAAAGCACAAAAAATACTGTCTGTTCTGGACGATTATTATTCTGGCAATCTGGATAACTTGAACTTGATCGATATAGGATGCGCTTCAGGCATCATGTCGAACATATTAAGTGGCAGATTTGCAAATGTGACGGGTGTAGACATAGACAAAGAAGCCGTTGATTATGCTGTAAAGAATTTCCAGTCTGATAAACTGCGCTTTAAGATAGCAAGCGGGACAGATCTTGATTTTCCGGACTCATCAATGGATGTTGCTGTTTGCGCGCAGGTATATGAACATGTGCCTGATCCGGAGAAACTGTTTTCGGAAATATACAGAGTGCTTAAGCCCGGAGGCATATGCTATTTTGCCGCCTTGAACCGCCTGAGGGTAATGGAACCGCATTATAGATTGCCCTTTTTGTCGCTTATTCCCAAGCCGGCAGCAGGATTTTATTTAAAAGCCCTTAAAAAGGGAGATTCGTATTACGAAAATCTTTTGACCCTATGGCAACTGAAGAATTTAAGCAGGAAATTTGAAATTATAGATTATACGCGAGAGGTCATTAAGGATCCGGAAAAATATAACGCAACAGAGATGCTTAAACCCGGTTCATTTAAGCATAAACTGGCTGTTCAGGTTTCCCGAAACGCTTACTGGCTTTGCCCGACATATATTTGGCTATTGCGCAAGGGGAAGGCTGTATGATCAAAAAACCCACAGTTATAATTACTTCTTTAGGAAGAACTGGGACACTGTTTTTTGCCAGGTTTTTTAAAGATAGATTCAGTAATGTTGCAGCTTTCCATGAAGCGGGGAGGATCACATTACGTGAGATAAAGATGTCCGAGATCGTAGGTTCTATAAAGAATTTTGGGTTAAAAAAGTCAGTATTCAATAAGCTCTCAAGAGAAAGCGGGCTTATGAGTCTTTCTCATAAAAGAATGAGATCAGAGATATCAACTCAACAGGCGGCAGAAGGGATTATAGCTAATAGAAAATCATTTATAGAGAAGGCCAAAGAGGATCTATATGTAGAATCTAATTACCAGTATTACGGGCTGATAGATGTATTGCCTTCTGTTTTTGAGAGATATAAGTTAGTGTACATAATCAGGGATCCCCGGGATTGGGTGGCATCATGCATTAATTCAAGACTGTTTTATCATCCTACCGATTTTCATACTTTGATCGGCGACAGGATAACGCCGGCTCTTATAAAAGATGAGGAATATACTGATAAGTGGCGAAAGATGGATAGGTTTGAAAAACTTTGCTGGGCTTGGAATTATATAAATAATTATGCCGTGAAAAGTGTAAAAAATAACCCTTATGCGAGCATATACAAGTTTGAAGAAATTTTCTTATCTGATGATAGAGCAGCAAAATTGATTGAATTGATAGAAATTATTCTAGATTTCGATGGATTAAGGATACAAAGACCGGGCAAAGAGGATGTCGCTGAATTTCTGGACAGAAAAATCAATAAATCAAAGATCCAAAATTTTCCGAAATGGGATAAATGGCCCAAAGGACGCGCTAAGTTCCTGCATGAAATGTGCGGTTCGTTAATGCAGGAATTTAACTACGGAAAAGAAGAGAAGTGGCAGAGCTTGATATCTTAAGAGGAGCGGATATTGAAAGATTTGTTATCAAAGTTTAAAAAAGACCCGTTGGGCTTCATTAAAAGGGCATTATATAAGATCGTCATAGGTCCGTTGAAATACAACAAGGGCAATGATTATGACGCAGCTAACTATTGGAGGGATAGGTTCGAAAAGCACGGCCAAACGCTCAAGGGAGCAGGTGATGAAGGTCTTTCTGAAGAAGAGAATAAAGAGCATTATGAAAAAGCAGCGAAAGTATTTACATCTTTTTGCATGAAGGAAGGAATAGACTTTAAAAATTCGGATGTTTTGGAGATAGGAGTCGGGACAGGATTCTATACCCGGCTTCTTCATGACTTGGGAGTGAGAAAGTATACAGGCGTTGATATAACGGATGTCTTTTTCAGTAAGCATAAAAACAATTTCCCCCAATTTAAATTTGTTAAGAAGGATATTACTGTGGATAAATTGGAAGGCAAATATGACCTGATTGTCATGATAGATGTTATAGAGCACATAGTGAATGAAAAGAAGTTTGCGTCTGCCATGGAAAACGTCAGGAATTCTTTATCGGATGACGGTATTTTTGTTGTGGCTCCGGTGATGGATGAAGATAAAAAGCATCTTTTCTATCTGAGTTCGCATTCTTTGCAAGATATAAAGAATAAATTTCCGGGGTATAGATTTTCAGAACCCATGCCCTTTAGGGATGGAAATATTATCGGTATTAAAAAATACACTTAGCATGAAGAGAGTTATAATTATTTTAGTATGGGTTATAGTAGTTGCGGCTCTCATTTTTTACCTCGTGTCGCACGCTGAAGACATAAAAAGGCTTTTAAGGCTTTCCCTATACGATATTGCCTTGCTTGCTGTTTTGAACATAATAACACAGTTCATAAATGCCTTGAAAATAATGTTTATTATAAGGAAAACCGGATTAAGGTTAGGGATAAAAGAATGTTTCAGCCTGGCTTCGGTGAACAGCGTGATAAACTATCTGCCGTTTAAGGGCGGGGCGTTTGCTCTTGCTTTTTATTTCAAAGATAAACACAAACTTTCATATATGAATTTCATTAATATAATAGTTGCCAGCCATCTGATAATGATATCAACCGCCGCGTTATTTTCATCTGTTTTTATTGTATCCCATTATTTTTTTACTGGGATTTTTCTTGATAAATTTTTCTCCATATTCAGCTTTCTGTTTATCATAACGGTTGCGGCAATATTTTTCTTAAAGAGATTTCGCGACAAACCTGCATCGGTCATTACAAAATGGGATAAGGTAAAAGAGGCGATAGCCGGGTTAAACATAATTTTTGCTGATAAGGTACTTTTATTTCAGCTGGTTCTTTTAAATTTTATTTCTGTAGTGATCATCGGAATGCGTTTTTCTGTTTGTTTCAGAATGGTTTCATTCAGCGCCCCGCTTTTACTATCGCTTCTTGCCGGGGGAGTGAAAATATTGGCTATGGCTCTAAGCATCATACCTTCAGGCTTGGGGATAGCAGAGCTATTTGCAGGCGGCATTTCAAATATGATGGATTCAGGGGCGAATATAGGAGTATACGCCGCATTTATAGACAGGATAGTGTCTGTAATAGTTTTACTGGCTGTAGGAACAGTATCGTTTGGATATCTTTATAAACATAGAAATGTTAAATCTACACAAACATAAGAACAGATGAAAGTAGCGTTTTATTCATATCCTTCAGCTTTTCAGAACCCAGGGGGTGGGGAGATCCAGCTTCTCAAGACAAAAGAACACCTGGAAAAGGCCGGGGTGGATGTTAAGTTCTTCGATCAGTGGCATGACAAGTTCGATGATTTCGACGTGCTTCATGTATTTGGTTCTGTTAAGGATTGCGTGGGGCTGATGCGAACTGCGAGGAATAAGGGGGTGAAAGTCGCTATAAGTTCTATATTCTGGTCCAGTTTTAAAAGAGCTTTGCATGAGGGGGGAACGAGCGGGAAAAAACTCGAGCTTTTTGCAAGACATCTGACAAAACTGATATTTCCATATCTTCCTACGGGAAGAAGGAAGACCATGGCGCTTTCAGATATTATTTTTCCCAACGCTGAGGCGGAGGGAGAACAGCTTGTGCGTTTATTCGGCATATCACGCGAAAAAATCAAAGTTGTTCCCAACGGAATTGATGAAAGATTCATGTTTGCAAAGCCGGATCCTTTTATTGAAAAATTCGGGATGAAGGATTTTGTTTTAGCTGTCGGCAGGATCGAACCCAGGAAAAATCAGCTCAATCTAATAAAAGCCCTTAATGATTCAGGTTTTAAATTGGTAATAGTAGGCGATCCTGTTTCGGATTACATGGATTACTATAAAAAATGCCGCAGCATTGCAAAACAAAATATTGTTTTTCTTGGGGGGATACCTCACGAAGATGAACTTTTAGCTTCCGGTTATGCTGCGTGCAAGGTTTTTGCTGCACCCGGCTGGTTTGAGACTCCGGGATTAGCAGCTCTTGAAGCGGCGGCCGCAGGTGCAAGTATTGCTATCACAAAGTATGGATGCACGGAGGAGTATTTCGGGGATGAAGCGTCTTATTTTGACCCTTCAAACATAAAGCAAATACGGGAAGCGGTGAAAGAAGCGTCAGATGTAAGCGAAGAAAAGAAAAAACTCCTAAAAGAGCGCATAAGAAATAATTACTTGTGGGAAAATGTAGCAAGGGAAACGCTCAGCGGGTACGAATCCATTCTAAAGGCGAACAAATGAAAAAAAGAATCCTTTTCGTAGTAGGGACAAGACCGGAGATAATAAAGACAGCTTCCGTTGTGCAGGAACTCAAGAAGGATAAGTCTTTTCGGGTGGGGGTATGTTTAAGCGGACAGCATATTTCAATGGTCACCCAGATGCTTGAGGATTTCAATATAAAGCCAGATCATGATCTTAAGATCATGAAGGACGCTCAATCCCTCATTACTATAAAGAAAAATCTTATACCCGTGTTAGATGAAGTTTATGATAATTTTAAGCCTGACCTGGTTTTTGTCCAGGGTGATACCACCACAGCCCTCATTGCCGCGCTTGTTGCCTTTTACAAAAAGATAAAGGTGGCGCATATAGAAGCAGGGCTTAGGACGTTTGACAGGAATTTCCCGTTTCCGGAGGAGATGAACCGCATCCTGATAACCAGGCTTACAGATCTTCATTTTGCCCCTACACGTGCGGCAAGATCAAATCTTGTAAGGGAAGGGGTAAGCAGGAGAAGTATTTTTGTAACAGGCAATACAGGCATAGATTCTTTAAAGTATATTATCGATAAGGAATATGATTTCATTGATAAGCATCTCCAAAAAATGCAATGGGACAGGAAAATAATTCTTCTCACTGCGCATAGAAGGGAGAATTTCGGTAAGGGGCTTGCCGATGTTTTTAAAGCGGCCAAAAAAATAGCATCAAAATATGAAGATATTTTGGTGATCTATCCCGTTCACCCTAATCCAAATGTACAAAAGCCCGCGAATCGATTACTCTCCGGAGCTAAAAATGTGCTTTTGCTTAACAATTTGCATTATAGAGATCTGGTAAAACTGATGAAGGTGAGCCATGTAATACTTACAGATTCCGGGGGCATACAGGAAGAGGCCCCTTCTCTGGGAAAGCCGGTTTTGATCTTAAGGGATAAAACCGAAAGACCCGAAGTCGTAAGGGCCGGCTGTGCCAAGATCGTCGGCACTGACGGAGATGTTATTATTGATAATCTGGAAAAGCTGCTTTTTGATGAAAATTTATATAAAAAGATGTCAGTTCCGAGAGATATTTTCGGCAAAGGTATCGCTTCAAAGATAATAGCCAAGAAAGTAAAAGCTTTTTTGAAAGGATAAAAAATGAAAATCTCGATCCTGATGCCTGTTTATAATGAGATAAAAACGATCAAGGATGTCCTGCAGCTGGTGAAGGCGATAGAGCTCGATAAGGAGATAATACTGGTCGATGACTATTCGACTGACGGGACGAGGGAGCTTTTGAAAAAGGAATACGGTGACGGTTTCGGCGAGGTAAGGGTTTTTTATCATAAAAAAAATAAAGGCAAAGGAGCCGCCATAAGAACGGCTTTGGAGAACGCTAAGGGAGAATACGTTATCGTGCAGGATGCCGATATGGAATATTCACCGAATGATATGATCACCATGACGAAATTTGCCGAAGAAACAGGGGCGGAAGCGGTTTACGGGTCGCGCTTCCTCAAGACGTGGAGAACGACATCTTTCCCTCATTTTTTGGTGAATAAAACACTTACCGTGTTGACCAATATTTTATTCGGCGGTTCCTTGACCGATATGGAGACATGCTACAAGATGGTAAAGACCGATGTGATACGCAGCCTTAACATAAAGGCGGAAAGGTTCGAATTTGAACCGGAAGTAAGCGCAAAACTTCTCAAAAAAGGCGTAAAAATCAAAGAGATACCCGTGTCTTACCGCGGGCGCGGATACGATGAGGGCAAAAAGATCGGCTGGCGCGATGGGGTGGAAGCGGTAATGACGATATTTCGTTTAAAATTTTCTAAGTGATTTTTAATATATAAGCTATCAAAAACACTATGAGATATGTTTTTAAGAAAAAGATCTATATAGTCCTTTTTTCTATTCTCGATACTGTTGGCAGCATCATTTTCTTTCCCATCAGGCTTTTTAGTTCAAAAAAGGATATTGACCCCAAAAGAATACTTCTTATAAGGGCAGATCATATAGGGGATGTTATTAATGCAACAGTAGCATTAAGGCCCTTGAAGGATAAATTCCCCAACTCACGACTTGATCTTCTTGTCCCTTCATGGGCGGTTGATCTGGTGAAGGGTGATCCTTCTATTGATAATGTTATGGATTTTGACGCACCTTGGTTTGACAGGAAAAAGCGCGGTATTTTGGATACTATTAAAGGTTTCTGCGATATGGTAAAAATTATACGCAGAGGAAATTACGATATCGCGATCGATCTAAGAGGGGATGCAAGACATATAGCCGCGATGTTTTTAGCGGGCGTTAAAAACAGAATAGGGTATGGGATCACAGGGGGAGGGTTTCTCCTTACTGATCAAGTGCGGTACAAGGGAAAAATGCATGAGGCCGAGCGGAATATAGCGCTTTTAGAATCTCTCGGGATAAAAGCGTTTACCCATGATGTGAAGCTGCATTTATCAGCGGATGAAGAAAATATATCTTTTTTAAAGAAAGAGTTTGGGGTCGAAGGCCCTTATGTAATATTGCATCCTGTTCCCGGACATTCTGCAAAAGAGTGGGATGATTCTCATTTTGCCCGTTTGGCAGAATACTTGTATAGGGAAAAGGGGTTTCTGCCGGTGTTTGTTGGAAGTTCACAAGACAGCGGAAGAATTAGCAAGATAAAAGAAGCTGTGAATATTGATTTAGTGGATCTTTCCGGGAAGACAAGACTTGTTGAGTTGGGGAAGCTTTTGAAAGGCGCTTCTTTATTTATTGGGGTAGATTCAGGTCCCGCGCATATTGCGGCGGCAATGGGCGCTCCTACTATCATACTTTTTAGCGGCGCTAATGATCCCTCGCAATGGGCGCCTAAGGGCGAGAATGTAAAAATAATTTATCCCGGAAAAGGCAAAGATCTTTCCTTGATCAAGCCGGAAGATATTTTTAGTGTGGTGGATAAAATTATATGAAAAGTTTTGAAAGGATGAATAGATGAGGATCGGATTTGATGCAAGAATGATGACGCATCCGGGCATAGGCCGATATATTGGATGTCTTCTTAGAGAGATGATAAAGCAGGCGGGCAAGGATGAATTCCTGCTTTTTGGGGATCCGGAACATTTACAAGAGTTCAGGGATAATGAAAACGTGAAACTTATATCCTGGAAAGCGCCTGTTTATTCGATCAAAGAACAGATAACTTTACCATATAATGCGGAAAAAATAGACTTACTTCACGTGCCGCATTTTAATATACCGGTTTTCTATCGAGGGAAGATGGTTGTCACTACCCATGACCTTATTTATCTTCTTTTTGCCGGGTCGGCTCCTTCAGCTTTAGCAAAATATTACGCACGATTTATGATAGGGACTGCCCTAAAGAAAGCAAAAGGCGTTATTGCTGTTTCAAAACATACTAGGGATGATCTTACAAAGGTTTTCGGGAGTGCTTATTCTGATAAAATAAAGGTCATCTATGAAGCAGCCGACAAAGCCTTTCATCAGGAGGATATAGCCATTACGGACCTTGTTCGCCGGAAATATCACCTGTCAGACAAGGTCATTTTGTACGCAGGCAGTGTGAAACCTCACAAAAATGTCGCGACCCTGCTTAAAGTGTATAAACTTTTGAAGAAATGGGGCGCTCCGCATCAGTTGGTCATAGTAGGGAAGTGGGATAAAAAAGAGAACTATCTTAAACCCATGATGGCTGATGAAAATATCAGATATTTGGGTGAGGTCCCCTTTGAAGACTTGGAAGCTTTATATTGTCTTTCCGATGTTCTTGTTCACCTTTCACTATATGAAGGTTTCGGGCTCACGGTACTTGAGGCCATGCAATGCGGTACTCCGGTCGTTGTATCCGAGAAAACTTCTCTTCCTGAAGTAGCGGGTGAAGCCGCTCTTACTGTTCCGCCGCTTAACGTTGAACAGATAGCCGATTCTGTGTTTAATGTGCTTGTTAATAGCGAACTAAGAGCCGGAATGATAGGTGCCGGTCTTGAGCGCGCAAAGCAATTCTCATGGGAGAGGGCCGCCCGCGAAACACTCGAATTATATCGAAGTATCTAAAAATATCTTACCAGGGGTAAGAATACAGTATATTTCCTACCAGGGCCCCTCCGCCCGGTGTGGATCCTCCCTGTACGGGAACATACTGTATTCTTATACGCAGAACAAAATATTTTTATATGCGTCTAAAACATTAACTAGTTTACGTGGCGGCCTTAAGTTTGTATAATGTAATACTATGAATAATATTAAAGTAGCTTTAGTGCACGATTGGCTTACCGGCATGAGGGGCGGGGAAAAATGCCTTGAGGTGTTTTGCGAACTTTTTCCTGAAGCGACGGTTTTTACCCTGATACATAAAAAAGGAAGTGTTTCTCCCACGATCGAAAAGATGAAGATCCAAACGTCTTTTCTGCAGAATATTCCCGGCATTTTTAAAAATTATAGGAATTTTTTGCCTTTTTATCCTGCCGCGGTAGAAAATTTCAACTTGGGCGGATATGATCTTGTATTGAGCTCAAGCCATTGCGTGGCTAAAGGCGTCAATGCTCCTTCCAATGCTTTGCATATATGTTATTGTTATACCCCCATGAGGTATGCCTGGAAGTTTTTTGACGAGTATTTTGCCGGTGAAAATAAGTTGAAAAGATGGGCGATCTCGGCTGCTGTTAAGTATTTGAAAAGATGGGATTTACGATCCAACAAAAAAGTTGATTATTTTATAGCCATATCGGATAATGTTAAGAATCGAATCGGTGAATTTTACAAGCGGGAGGCGGATGTCATATATCCTCCCGCAGATATAGATGCTCATGCCAAATTGGGCAAGGATGAGGGATTTTATTTGATTGTTTCGGCCCTGGTTCCTTATAAAAAGGTCGACCTTGCCGTTAAGGTCTTTAACGAGAATGGGAAGCCTCTTATTGTAATAGGGAGCGGTCCGGAATTCTCCAGACTCCAAAAAGAGTCAAAGAGTAACATTTCTTTTCGGGGGTGGGCTTCAGACAGTGAGCTGAATGACTATTATGCTGATTGCAGTGCGCTCATATTTCCCGGGGAAGAGGATTTTGGTATAGTTCCGGTCGAGGCGCAATCTCACGGTAAACCGGTGATCGCGTATGCCAAGGGGGGAGCTCTTGAGACCATAATTCCCTTTAGTGAAGAACTGGGGATGGCCAGCGGTGCCAGTGCCACCGGGGTATTTTTTAAAGAACAGACCGCGGCTTCCCTGAAAGAGGCGATCGAGACTTTTGAGAAAAACCGAAGTGTTTTTGATCCGGATATCATAAGAGACAATGCTTTAAAGTTTAATCGCGGACGTTTTAAACGCGAAATACGCGAATACATTGATTCAAAATGGGAGTTTCACGTTAAAAAACAACTTGGTAAAGTATAGTTTACTTACCTTTTACTTAAAATGAAGATACGCAATGATGTACGAATAGCCGCTGTTTTAATGGCGGGAGATATTCTTGCCATTAATCTGGGTTTTCTCTTTTCATATTGGCTCAGGTTCAACTCAGGCCTTTTTAAGGTTTTTTACGGGGTACCTCACGTGAGCAGTTACTATAAAGTTCTTCCCATCCTGACCGTTATTTTCATATTCCTTATGCGTTCTGAAAGGCTTTATTCTGTCAGGTCACGCCTTTCGATCGTTGATGAGTTCTTTACTATCGTTAAAACCGTGACAATAGGCATATTGATCTTCATGGCAGCTACTTTTATATACCGTGAATTCAATTTTTCACGGGGGATGCTGTTAGTATCATGGGCTGTTTTGATCCTTTTTTTAAGCGGGTGGAGATTCCTGGTAAACAGGATGAGGTTTGTTTTAAGAGAGCGTAATGGGAAAAGCCGGAATCTTCTTATAATAGGTGACGGATCAATGGCGGAACGTTTAGTGCAGCACATATCGAATGATCCCCATTGGGACTATAACATCAAGGGTATTGTGCGGACAGAAAATAGTACTTCCGGGAATATAGCCAGTGCTCCGATCCTAGGAAGCCTGAATGAACTTTCAAGCGTTATCGATAAAAATAATATAAATGAGATCATTCTTACTGAAACCGAAATGCCCCGATCAAAAATAATGGATATCATTTTTGAATGCGAAAAGCGCATGGTTGAATTCCGGTTGGTGGCGGACCTCTTGGGTTTAGTTACATCCCAGGTGGACATGAGAACGATTGACGGCGTGCCGCTTCTGAGCCTGAAAGAATCGCCCCTGGCAGAAGGGTATAATGTGTTTTTGAAGAGGTTCATGGATATTATCGTATCAGCAAGCGGGTTAATAATACTTTCGCCGGTTTTTCTCGTTATTGCGGCATTGGTTAAATTGGGTTCTCCGGGCCCCGTGTTTTATTTCCAGAAAAGAATAGGCGAAGACGGCCGGCGTTTCGCTATGATAAAGTTCCGTACGATGATCGAAAATGCGGAAAAAGGCGTGGGGCGTGTATGGGCTCAGGAAAATGACCCCAGAAGGACAAAATTAGGAACATTTTTAAGAAGATGTAATCTCGATGAACTGCCTCAGCTCATAAATGTTTTAAAAGGAGAGATGAGCCTTGTCGGCCCCAGGCCGGAGAGGCCGCATTTTGTCGGGAAATTCAAGGAAGATATCCCGAGGTACATGGCTCGTCACAAAATAAAGTCCGGCATGACCGGGTGGGCGCAGGTTAACGGACTCAGGGGGAATACATCGATAGAAGAGCGCACCAAGTATGATCTTTACTATATCGAGAATTGGTCGCTTGCGTTCGATCTGAAAATACTTTTAATGTCGGTATTCGCGATGAAGAACGCGTATTAGTTTGGCAAAATCATGGCAAAAGAAAAAATAATAAGTACTTGCGATAAAATAATAGAGTGGTGCTTTTATGCTTTGATCATAGCTGTGACATTTTCGACTTCTCTTGTCGAAGTGCTCTCAAGCTTGATGATCCTGGCATGGCTCATCAAGAAAAATTCTGATAGAGATTTCAGTCAGTTAAACTCGGTTCCCGTTAAACTCTTGGCTCTATTTCTCTTTTGGAATATACTTTCCTGCATTAATAGCGGATATTTCAAGGAAAGCTTCAGGGGCATTTTTAAGTGGCTGGAATATTCTCTTTTGTTTGTCATTGCCGCGACAAGTTTGGACAGGAAGCCTATCGCGAGAAGATCTTTTTATACCGTGATAGTTGCCGTTACCATCACTTGTTTGAACGGTATTTATCAGTATTTTGCGGGAGTCGATCTTCTCAGGCATAGAACCCTTACTCCGCACGACTACCTGCGCAGAATATCTTCCTCTTTTGTTCATCCGAATGATCTGGGATCATATATTCTGATCGCAAGTGTTATTTTGATCGCTTTTATATTGCTCTGGAGAGTCCATCTAAAGAAAAGACTTCTTTTACTGATCCCTTTTGTTATTTCAATGGCGGCTTTATATCTCACTAAATCACGGGGCGCGTGGATGGCGTTTATTGCGGCAGTGCTTACCTTAGGCGCATTGATAAATAAAAAGACCATTGCCGCTTTTCTTGCGATACTTCTTGTGGTCTTTATAATGCTTCCTTACAGCGTGCAGGAACACATATTTAGTTTAGCGGACGCGAAAAGCGGAACCACGTGGGAGCGATTGATGTTATGGAAGGGGACCATCAATATGATAAGGGAACATCCTCTCCTGGGGTTCGGAGTCAATACGTATAGCAGGAATTTCCCGAAATTCAAACCGCCCGAGTATCCGGATGTCAGATATACTCATAATTCATATCTTCACATGGCGGCGGAGATCGGTATCCCGGGAATTCTTCTTTATCTTATTTTTTTAGTTTCCGTACTGATGTTTTCCCTCGTGGGAATATACCGCATGGCTGATGATGACAGAAAAGTTCTTGCGATCGGACTTTTCGCGGGCCTTGTAGGTTTTACGTTTAATTGTGTGGTTGATACTCATCTCTATTCAGTGAACCTTGCAGTATTATTTCACCTGCTGTTAGGATTTTGTTTTGCCATAAGTTATCATGCCCAGAAATAATAAACCCCAAAACATTGTTTTAATAAGAACTGACCGTATCGGCGAGGTGCTTCTTTCTACCGTTGCAGTGGATGTAATAAAGAAGAGATTCCCTAACGCAAAGTTCACTTTTATTACTTCCGGCTATTCAAGGCCTCTTCTTGAAGACAGGAAAGACATTGCCGAAGTTTTGACCTTTGAAACAATGAAAAAGGCAAATCCGGTTTTCAAGGCCTTTCAGCTTACCTCAATGCTCCGCAAAAGACATTTTGATATCGCTGTTGTGTTCAATCCGCATAAAGCGCTTCACATGGCATGTTTTCTGGCGGGCATCCCGATACGCGTGGGGTATGACAGAAAATGGGGGGTTTTCCTTAACAGAAAAATAGAAGATGAGCGGGATAAGGGAGAGAAGCATGAGATCGAGTACACGATGGATCTCTTGCGGCTTTTAGGCATTGAAGAGACTTCCGCCTCGCCGAGTTTGCCTGTAAGTGAAGTTTCCGAAAAGGAATTAGAGAATATTACGGAAAAAATAGGGATGGAATTCAATAAACCTTTGATCATTATTCATCCCGGAAGCAGTAATGCGGTAAAAATATGGCCTATAGAGCGTTACGTGGAACTTATCCGGAGGATAAAACAAAAAACGACTTGTTATATTGTCCTGATCGGGAGCAGGGAGGAGAAAGATCTTTCGGCGAGAATGGCGTTTGAATCCGGGGTGAAGGTCATCAATCTTACAGGGGCTTTGGATCTTAAGCAATTAGCGGCGCTTTTAAAAAGGGCAAGCCTGTTTATCGGCAACGACTCCGGCCCCATGCACATGGCGGCAGCTTTGGATGTGCCCGTTATCGCTATTTTCGGAAGAAATATCCCGGGTGTGAGTCCGACAAGATGGCGCCCATGGGGGACGAAACACATTGTATTCCATGAAGATTCCGGCTGTTTCCCATGCTATGATGCGGAGTGCCCTTATGAATATAAATGTATAAGGGCCGTTACGGTTGATGCCGTATTTGAAGCTGTGCAAAAAATAATGTCTGAAAAATGAAAAGAATCCTGATCGCGAACATATTCGGTATAGGGGACGTGCTTTTTACCACGCCTTTGATCGCAAACCTCAAAAGGGCAGATGAGGGAGCGGAGGTCGGTTTTCTATGCAATGCCAGAGCTAAGGCGGTTTTAGAGAACAATCCCGATATAGATGAGATCTTTGTTTACGAAAAAGACGAGTTCGTGAAGTTATGGAAAGAATCAAAGATCAAGTGTTTGAAAGCGCTGAATAATTTGTTTTCCGCGATAAGGAAGATGAAATATGATACAGTTTTTGATTTTACATTATCAAGAGAATTCGGTTTAGCTTTCCTGCTTGCGGGAATACCTAAAAGAATAGGACTGAATTACAAAAACAGAGGCTTTTTTCTCACCCGTAAATTGCCTCTTACCGGTTTTGCGAACCGGCATGTTATTGAACATTATCTGGATCTGTTAAAATTTGCGGGCGTAAATTCATTGGTAAGAGAGATGCGGCTGGATCCGAGCGGGGATGCTTTATTATGGGCAGCCGATTATTTGAGGGATAAGGGCATGAATGAGAGGCCCAGAATAGCCGTTATTCCGGGAGGAGGGGCAAGCTGGGGGGAACAAGCAGCCCGCAAAAGATGGGATGCCTCGGGTTTTGCCGGATGCGCGGATCTTCTTGCTATTGAAGGTTTTGATGTTTTGATACTCGGCGATAGTTCGGAGAAAGAACTTTGCGCGGAAGTTGCCGGAAAAATGAATGAGGGATCTAAGGTTGTGGAAAACGGCCTGGAACTCGATAAATATATCGCGTTATTAGCTAGATGTGATCTTGTATTGTGCAATGATGGGGGCCCCTTACATATCGCGGTTGCCTTGGGCCGGAAAACAGTGTCTATTTTCGGTCCTGTTGATGACAGGGTTTACGGCCCTTATCCGTTATCATGGAAGCATAAAGTGATAACTGCGGAGGAGACCCCTTGCAGGCCTTGTTACGACCGGTTTAAACTCCCGGAATGTGAGAATGAAAACAGGTGCCTTACCGATATTGATCCCGGAAGAGTCGCGGATGCCTGTTTGGGATTATTAAGCAAAAAGGAAAAATAAATGGCAAAGCCTCTGGTTAGCGCTGTCATAATAACAAAAAATGAGGAAGAAAATATAGCCGATTGTCTTGAAAGTGTCTCCTGGGCCGGAGAGATCATTCTTGTCGATGATAACAGTACTGACAAGACAAGAGAGATCGCGAAGAAGTATACCGATAAGATCTTTATCCGGAAGATGGAGAATGAAGGCAGACACAGGAACCGGGCATATGCACAGGCTTCCAATGATTGGATCTTAAGCGTAGACGCGGATGAAAGGGTGACGCCGGAACTTGCGCAGGAAATAACGGAGCTATTGAAAGGAAGACCGGAATATAAGGCGTATGCTATCCCGAGAAGGAATTGTATTGGCGATCATTGGCTGAAATATGGAGGTGAATATCCCGCGCCCCAGACAAGATTATTCTTAAAAGATGAATTCAGGTACGAGGAGGCGGAGGTGCACCCCCGGGCACTCATGGAAGGGGATACGGGATATCTTAAAGGGGACCTTATTCACTATTCCCATCGGGATATTGAGGACTATGTCCGGAGCCTTGAAGGACATACGACACTTGAAGCTAAAAAATGGCATTCAAGCGGGCGAGAAATGAGTTTAGGGCGTGCGGTCTGGCGTGCTTTTGATAGGTGTTTTTACAGGCGTCTTTTGCGGAAAAAAGCGTATAAAGACGGGGTGTATGGCATAGTAGTTGCGGTGTTTAGTGGTATGTATCAGATATTGAGCTACGCTAAGTACTGGGCTAAGAAAAATAATCTGGAAGGGTTGAACGAGAAAGGACATCCCGCAAGGGAAGATAAACTGCCGCCTGAAGGCCGCAAGAAATTATCCGTAGTTATCATCGCTAAGAACGAGGAAGATAAAATACGGAATTGCCTCGAAAGTATCAAGTGGGTGGATGAGGTGGTGATCGTCGATGGCTTCAGCACTGATAAGACGGTAGAGATATGCGAAGAGTATGGTGCCAAGGTCATTCAGCATAGATTTGAGGGGGATTTCGGCTTAGAGCGTAATATAGGAAACGAAAACTCATCAGGTGACTGGATCTTGCAGCTTGACGCTGACGAAGTAGTTACGCAAGGTTTTAAGGATAAAATGGCAGAGATCCTTAAGGATGGGGATGAGTTTGCATCATATAAATTCCTTCGCAAAAACTCTTTTTTCGGGCATTTTATGATGCGGGGAGGATGGTACCATTATTCACATCATCTTTTCAAAAAGGGTTTTGCTCATTATGACGGGAAGGTACACCACCAGCTTATAGTAAACGGTAAAACAGGGTTATTGAAAGCTGATGTGGAACATTATCCTTTTCAGACTTTCAGTCAGCTCATCTCAAGACATAACCGTTATACAACCCTTGAAGCCAAGGAGATCTTTGATCTGAGAGGCAGGATCAGTGAAAAAGAAGTACTGTATAACATAAAAGTGAAGCCTCTTAAACTTTTTTGGAAATTCTATGTCAAAAAGAAGGGCTTTACAGAAGGTACGCATGGAATCATCTTTTCAATATTTTTTGCTTGGGTGCATTTTCTGAAATGGGCGAAATATTGGGAACTTTTGCAGGGGAAGAATGAAAGCTAAATGCGACATAATATTGCTTAGTTATGAAAGCCCGGAGCTTCTTAAAGAATGCGTTAAGAGCGTTCTTGAAAAGACCAACGTTAATTCGCGGCTTATAATCGTGGACAACGCAAGCCGTGATCCTGAAGTCGCCAGGTATCTTCGCGAGGTTCACGGGAATGATACTGTTCAGATCGAAAAAGTCTTCAGCGAAAGAAATGCGGGTTTTGCGGGAGGCATGAACAAGGGCATCAGGCTTTCCGATGCGCCTTATGTGTGTCTATTGAACAATGATTGTGTCGTTACGAACGGATGGCTCAGGGAGATGATAAATATCGCTAAGTCGAGGAAGGACATAGGATTGGTTAACCCCCAGAGCAATACTTTTGGTTCAAAACCCAGAGAGGGCGTTTCTTTAGAAAAGCATGCTGAGACGCTTTCGGGAAGAAAAGGAAAGTTCGTTGAGCTCGGTCATGCGATCGGCTTTGCGTGTCTTGTAAAAAGAGAGGTAATAGACAAGATCGGGTATTTAGACGAAGCATACGAAGGCGTGTGTTATGAGGATACCGATTTTTCTGTCCGGGCCCAAAAGGTCGGGTATATTGCAGTCGCGGCCGAAGGGTCGTATGTTTTTCATCATGAACAATCTTCCAGAAAAGGCCTTAAGGGCAAAGAAATGATCTATAAGAAAAACAGAGAACTATTTGAAAAAAGATGGGGGAAGCTGTTAAGGGTTTTCTTCTTTGCCGATAGCTCTGTAAGCATGACCAATGGGGGCATCCTCGAATATTATGAGAATTTAAAAGACCTGGCCCGCCAAAGGGTCTTTATCGATCTATGGATAGAAAAGGATGAAACTGACAGGAACCTGTTCTTGGAGAAAGATTTCAAACCTGAAGTCAGCCATGCCGATATAGGGGTATATTTATTCGTAAACAAATGGATGTTTTTATCCGTATTATGGCGCGTTCTCACAAAAAAGAAAAAGTACGATGCGGTTATTCTTAAAGAGGGCAGACTTGCCGCTTTTTTAAGATTCTTGAGACCGATACACAGAGCGCAACTTTTTACCTTTGATGAAGGGACACGTCTCCATGATCAGAAAGGGGAAAGGTTCGACCTTAAAGATCCCCTGGCATTGGCCGGTCACTTGAGAAAAATAAAGAAAAAATGAAAAAGCAGCTTATATTTAAAATAATACTTTCTGTATGGATCGTTCTTTGGATATTTTTCCTTGCACGGGAAGATAAGGACGGTCAATACAGGATGCTTAAATATTTTTATACGCATGATCCTCAAGAAAGGATACAGTATTTATTGGGGGATGATTTACATGATTTTCTTGTTTTTTGTAAAGCAAATATTTCTCATGGAGATGAATATGAGTTAATTGATTTTGAGAATTCTTCGATAACACATGTAAGAGCAAGATATTTTTTATGGCCGCTGAAGAACCTTAAGGGAAATTCTGACTACAAGATTGTGTTGGACAAAAAGAATGTTGATATTCCAGGATACAGGGTTGTTAAACCAAAATCTGCTCTGCCCGGTTTATTGTTGATTAAAGAGGAGACAGGTAGATGAGCTTTATTCTTTCATTGTTTTTATTGTGGATAACCGGCGCTTTTCTTGTACTTTTTTTCGTAAAACGCCAACGCTACTGCTGCTCAATGTCAGAATTTTTGTCATTATCATTTTTTCTGGGAACAGGCATAACGGTATATTATATGTTCATTTTCGGTCTTTTAGGGGTTAGTTATTGCATAAAAAATCTTTCCATCATCCCGGCAGCACTATCTGTATTAATTTTGTCAAGGTACCTATTTAAGACGGGAAGAATCAGTGAGCCCGGCACAAGAGGTGTTCATAGTGAGCCCTGGAATTTAACAGAGAAATTGCTGTTGACTGGAATAATCTTTCAGTTTTTATGGGTCATTTTTCTGGCTTTTCCAGTGCCTGTGCAGGCACACGATGCTGTTGCTAATTACGCTCTTAAGGCTAAGATTCTTTTCACTTTAAAAGGAAACTTTACCGAGATGTTTAGTCTAAGCGAAGATGCTGCGGGACACTTTGTTCATCCGCTATGGCTATCTGTGATTGTCAGCTGGGTAAATACTTTTACAGGAGGGGATGAATTTCTTGCTAACATGATAATGCCAACCATATATATTATGTTCGGAATTCTTCTATATTCTTTATTTAGGAAAATTTTTAACCGCGCTTATTCGCTGCTTCTATTGTTTGCATTTATTACAATTCATCAAATTTCAAATTATTCGGGGATAATTTATGCAGACTTGCCGTTAACCGCATTTACAACATGCGCTTTCGTGTATTTCATACTTTATATTAAGAATGAGAACGAGACGCAAATGTTAATTTCATCTATACTGTTTGGGTTTTCATTGCTGATAAAGAACGAGGCGCTGATTTTTGTCGGCGGGTATTTATTTCTGTTTTTTATTTATGCCATAAAAAATAACGGGTTGAAGAGAAAGCTGATTTTCAGAAATTTAATTAGCGCAATTGCTGTAATATTGGCTATAAATGTTCCGTGGCTTATCATAAAAATAGTGCATGGCATCAGCAATCAATATATAGGGCTTACGGGATTAACCGCAGATAAATTTTTTGAGAACGTAAGACACATTCCGGTTCTCTTGAATTCGTTTCAACAAGAAGTTTTTGGTCCCAAAAAGTGGAATATCTTCTGGATACTTGTAATAGCAGGGGGGATATGGAAGAGGAGAATGCTGTGGAAGGACGAAATTTTCTACATAACATTATATTTAGTTATTCTGATGGCTGGGTATGTCGCGGGATATATGGTTGTTAAAGTTCATAATTTATATTTTTACATAAACACGACTCTATCGCGGTTTATGATACATTTTTCAGGGATAACTTTGCTGCTTTTAGCTTTTTTATCAGCCAAGGACATTCGCGAACTTGAAAGTTTCAAATGATTAAATTGATGTTTTTTTGGCGAAAATGCGGAAGTTATGTTTGCCAAAATAAAAGGAAAGGAGAGGCAGAGTGAAGCTCTCAGTGGTAATGCCGGTATATAATGAGGTTAATACTTTTCTTGAGATCTTCAGGCAGGTAAAAGAATACCCTATGGAGAAAGAAATAATTATTGTTGACGATTTCTCCACTGACGGAACAAGGGAGATCTTGGAAAAGGTTAATGACGATAATGTGCAGATATTGTTTAATGAAAAAAATTATGGAAAGGGATTTTGTGTCCGAAGAGGTTTTGATCTGGCAAAAGGCGATATTGTTATTATCCAGGATACAGACCTTGAATATTATCCCTCCGAGTATTCGATCTTAATAAAAAGAATATTAGAAGGTAAAGCCGATGTGGTATATGGAACGAGATTTTTAGGGGAACATAGAGTGTTCTTTTTCTCTCATTTTTTGGGAAATTTTATATTAAATAATATCGCAAACATTCTTTACAATACTAATTTGACCGATCTCATGACTGGCTATAAGGTATTTACAAGGGACGCAATCGATAAACTTAATTTGCATGCAAACGGATTTGGCGTAGAAGCGGAGATAACCGCTCAAGTTTTTAAACATAATCTAAGGGTTTATGAGGTGCCGATTTCTTACAATGGAAGAAATTATGATGAGGGGAAGAAAATAACGTGGAAGGATTTCTTCCGTTCGTTATACTGGCTGTTTAGATGCAGATTTGCCAGTTATGACATTGGCAAGGATACTTTGTCCAGGATGCGGGTTATGAAGAATAACAATAGATGGCTTTTTAACCAGATAAAACCGTACATAGGCGACCGCGTTCTGGAGATAGGTTCCGGTATCGGCAATATTTCAGCTTTACTTTCCAGCCTTAAAAAGAAATTAATCTTAACAGAGATAAATGAACATTACGTGGATTATTTAAGGCAGAGATTTATTGGAAATCCTTCTATAGAAGTTTTCCGAAAGGATGTAACATCGAATGATTTTCTCGATCTAAGAAATTTTAACACTGATACCGCGGTATGCATAAACGTATTAGAGCATATCAAGGACGATAACAAAGCATTAGAAAATATATATCACACAATAGAATTAGATGGAAAACTTATATTAGTTGTTCCTGCGCTTAAACCTCTCTATGGCTCAATTGATAAAGGGTTGGATCATTTTAGAAGGTATAGCAGAACAGACTTGAAGGATAAGTTGGAATCCAAGGGATTTATTGTAGAAGAAATGTTTTATCATAATTTTCTATCCGCTATTGGATGGTTTGTTAACGGTAGAATTTTAAAGAAAAAGATCATTTCAAGTGTTCAAGTAAAAATATTGGATTTATTCATCCCAATTATTGCAGCAATAGAGAGAAGGATAAAAGTCCCTCTTGGCTTATCCCTGATTGTTGTTTGTAGAAAAAAATAATTATTAGCAATTTATTGATTATTAAAAATCAGAAGCGAGGTAAAGGGCTGGTATGAAGCAGAAATATATATTTCTTGATCGTGACGGAGTGATAAATAAAGACGGTGAGTTCATAACCGAACACGGGTACATAACACGCTGGGAGGATTTTCAGTTCCTTCCCGGGGTTTTGGAAGGCATAAAGAGACTTACAGAAGAAGGATATAAGGTCATAGTCATATCAAATCAGAAATGTGTCGGAAAAGGCATCATGTCCGAGGAAGAGCTGAAAAGTTTAACGGAAGAGTTTTCTAAAGCTGTTGAAAAGAGCGGCGGGAAGATAGAGAAGGTCTATTATTGCCTTCATGTGGACGAAGATAAATGCGACTGCCGTAAACCCGAAGCGGGTTTGTTCCATAAGGCACAGGAGGAATTTAATATAGATACTTTTGAGAATAAATTTTTTATTGGTGACAGCCAGCGCGACATGCAGGCCGGACAAAGAGTAGGCCTTAAGACCGTGCTTGTCTTGTCCGGAAAATCTTCAAGGAAAGATGCCGAAGCCTGGCAGTACAAGCCGGATCACATATGCGAAACTTTCCGGGATGTGGTGGATCTCGTTTTAAAGGGAGCGTAAAGTACATGGCAACAAAGAAGAAAAAAAAGATCATTATTCTTTATTCGACCGGCGGCTTGGGGCACAAGAAAGCGGCTGATGCTATCTTCGATGCGTTCGGTAAGAGAAAAAAAGACGCCGCGGTCGAGATGATCGATGTCATTGAATACGCCAACCGGTTCTACAAATTCATATATAAGGATTTTTATGTATTTCTCATGTCGAAAGGGAAATTGTTCTGGGGGTTCTTATATTATTTTTCCAATTTGGCCTTCATGGATGCGCTCACCCGCAAAATACGCCAGATCATAGACCTGAGAAGTCTCGGCGGGCTGAAAGACATGCTGGTTCAAAAGGCCCCCGATGCGATCGTTACCACGCATTTCCTTCTGCCGAGCATAGCCGGCGTCCTGAAAAAAGACAAAACGTTCCATGCCAGGTTATATACCGTTATAACTGATTACGGGCCCCATGCTTTCTGGCTCACAAAATACATGGATAAGTTTTTTGTAGGCACGGAGTCAGTTATACGCGAGATGAAAAAAAGAAAGATCCCCGAGAGCAAGATCTCGGCAACTGGTATTCCCGCGATGAAAGAATTCAGTAAGAAATTCAGTGTAAGCAGGCTGCAAAAAGAATATGGACTCGATAAAAAGAGGAAAACGGTCCTCGTTCTAAGCGGGGGATTCGGAGTGGGGCCTTTAGAGAAGATACTTTTTTCGCTCAATGCGTGCACTGCTGACATTCAGGTAATTACTGTATGCGGGCATAACAAGGCCGCATATAATGATATAAACGCTATTAGAGATAAATTAAATTATCCCGTGATCCTTTTTGGGTTTACTGATGAGGTCGCTCAGCTCATGTCGGTTTCTGATCTCATAATAACAAAAGCCGGAGGGATAAGCGTGACGGAAGCTTTGGATTCAAGTCTTCCCATGATACTTTTCGCGTCCATACCCGGACAGGAAACGTGGAATGAGAACCTTCTTTTGGATGCGGGGGCGGCGGAGAAGGCGCATTCCGTCAAGGAGATACCGGTTATTGCCAACCGGATACTTTTGTCGGAAGATGTTTATGAAGCTTTGAAAGAAGGGATAGAAAAGGTGCGTAAGCCCGATGCGGCCGGGAGGATAGTTGATATTGTTCTGGAAGAGATAAAAGAAGCGGGAAAATGATGAAAAAAGAAGAGCTTAAGAATTTCATTAAAAATGTTATAGAATCCGAAAAACTTGCTGGAGTGAGTGAGATCTATTTGACCGATAAAGATCTTAGAAAGAGGGCGAAGGGGGAAGAGAGATCAAAGGAAAAGAGTGATATAACCTTGAATAATTTCAGGGAAAAAGTTTCGGTTTGCCGGCTTTGCCCGCTTTCAAAAACAAGGACAACAGTTGTTTTCGGCGAAGGCGATCCTAAAGCTGATCTCATGTTTATCGGTGAAGCTCCGGGGTATGATGAAGATCAGAAGGGCAGGCCCTTTGTAGGCCGTGCCGGTCAGCTTCTTACAAAGATAATAGAATCCATAGGGTTCAAGAGAGAAAATGTGTATATTGCCAATATATTAAAATGCCGTCCTCCGGGCAACAGGAATCCTCTCCCTTCGGAAATAGCTAAATGCTCGCCATACTTATTAAAGCAGATAGAGCTTATAAAGCCTAAAGTCATTTGCGCGCTGGGAAAGTTCGCGGCACAGACGCTTCTGAACACGGAAACGCCTATCAGCAAATTACGCGGCAGTTTTCATGATTACAGGGGCATTAAGTTAATGCCCACGTATCATCCGGCATACCTTTTAAGGAACCCCGCGGGAAAAAGAGAAGTCTGGCTGGACATGAAAAAAATCGCTAAAGAACTCGGGCTTGAGATCACCTCAAGAAGAAAAAAGACAAAAAAATAAAATTCAAAAATGAACAATAAATTTCCGTATTACATACCTTTCCATTACCGGTTATTTCTGAAGCTGCGGAAGGCTTATCGTCAGACAACGGTTCGTTTGATGGAAAGAAGCGCCAGAAGAAACGGCCCCGCAGGGATAGTCCCTGATGGTGAGGCTTTCTGGCCTTCAGGAAAAGAGAACTTATTGTTCAATCCGGAAAACGCTATTAATAAAGCCGGGTTCTGGTTCGAACAGGATCTAGAAAAAAAACAATTGCAGGCTTTAGCTAAGCAAATCGAGGAGCTGAAGGAAAAGCTCAAGGCAAGAAAACTGTATTTTGCCAATACCGCGGGCACTTTTCTTCAAGGCATAGCGGACATTGATACCGAACGGAGAAAAGTTTGGGAAAATGTCTGGACGATCTATCATTCCGGGGTAAAACCGGAGCACCGTGTGCTGGATATAGGCGGCGCTTCCACCATATTTTCTTTTTATCTTGCGAGTATCGGCTGTTCCGTAAGTGTTGTTGATAATGATTGGGGCAATTGCGGAACGATATATAACGCCAATTATGTCGCGAAACAAATGGACTGGGATTTAAAGGCTTATGACCGGGATGCCGCGCAAACTTTACCTTTTCCGGACGGCCATTTTGGCCGTGTTTTCTCGATCTGCACTCTTGAACATCTTACTTCAGAGGCCCGCAGGTCACTGATGAGAGAGGTCGGCAGGGTGTTAAAACCGGACGGCATAGCCGCGCTTACGATAGATTATTGTCATGACCGGCAAATGCTTATAAGCGATAAAGGACTTAGATTTGCTTATAAAAGGAAGCTTGAAGAAGATGTAATAGCTCCTTCGGGACTCGATATTTTCGGGAATGAGGATCTAAAGGATATATCTTCGGAAAAGAATTTTCTCGGAGCTCTCTTTTTGAAAAAACCTTAAATATTTTAAAACTATGGCACAATTTGTTGAAGTCATAACCAGCTTACCGATCGACCGTACGTTCCAGTACAGGGTTGCGGGAGGGGAGAGTTTTTCTCCGGAGGTCGGTAAACGGGTATTCATTCCGTTCCGCAGCGTGAAACGTGTGGGCTATATCGTGAAGATGGAAGAGGAGGCGATAGTTTCAAGCCCCAGGTCGCTTATTGATATCATCGATGAGGAACCGATCTTCACGAAAGAGATGATCGATCTGGCCAGATGGATAAAAGATTATTATTTTTGCTCATGGGGGGAAGCGCTTGAAGCGATGATACCCGGCGCGCTTAAACACGGTAAAGTTTCCATGGTGCCCAGAATAAAAGAGAGCAAAAATACTGTGGAACCGACCTCGCCGCATGTCCCGAACCCCGAACAGCAAATAGTGCTGGACGATATAGCGAAGTGCCTCGATGAGGGGAGACATGAGGTATTCCTCCTTCACGGTATCACCGGAAGCGGCAAGACCGAAATATATCTTCAGGCGATGGAGAGAGTCCTGGGTAAAGGCAAGTCAGGCGTAATGCTTGTTCCCGAGATATCCCTTACACCGCAGACCGTTGAAAGGTTCATGTCCAGGTTCGGGGACAAAGTGGCGGTTTTTCATTCGAAGATGACCCAGGGACAGAAGTTTGTGGAATGGCAAAGAATAAGGAGGGGGGAGGCCCGTGTTGTTGTGGGCCCTCGTTCGGCGGTTTTCAGTCCTTTTAAGGATCCGGGCCTATTCATTGTTGATGAAGAGCACGAACCCACATATAAACAGGAGGATGTGCCAAGGTATCATGCCAGAGAAGTGGCCATAAAAAGAGCGGAGATGGCAAGTGTACCGGTTATATTGGGCAGCGCGACGCCCGCTCTTGAATCTTACCATAAAGCGATAAACGGCGAATATAAACTCGTAGAGCTCACGCAGAGAATAAAAGAAAAAGAGCTTCCTCGAGTCAAGCTTGTTGATATGAGGATGGAACTTGAAACGAGATCCGGGAGGGAAGTTATATCAAGCGTAATGGTCGAAAGCTTGCGGAAGGATCTCTCCAAGAAACAGCAGGCGCTTATATTTCTTAATAGAAGGGGTTTTTCGACTTTTGTGATGTGCCGTAAATGCGGCTATGTGATAAAATGCCCGAAATGTGATTCCCCCATGGTTTTTCATCAGGAGAAGAATGAACTTATATGCCATTACTGCAGTATGAGGATGTATCCGCCTGAAATATGCCCTGACTGCAACAGCGATTATCTGATGTACAGGGGAACGGGCACTCAAAAAGTTGAATCGGAATTAAAGAAACTGTTTCCTGAGACAAATATCACGCGCATGGATTCGGATACGATGACAAAAAGGGGCGCTCATGATAAACTGTTGGAAAAGTTCAAAAAGCATGAAATAGATGTTATAGTCGGTACGCAGATGATAGCCAAAGGGTTTGATTTTCCTAAAGTGACGTTAGTGGGGGTTGTCTCTGCCGATGCCAATCTGAACCTTCCGGATTTTAGGTCCGGGGAAAGGACTTTTAACCTGATAACACAGGTTGCCGGAAGGGCAGGAAGAGGTGATCTGGGCGGCGAAGTTATCGTTCAGACATATACGCCGGATCATTATGCCATTAAACTGGCGGCAAAACATGACTACAACGGGTTTTATGCTAAAGAGATCGAAGCAAGGCGCCAGTTATTTTTTCCTCCGTTCGTTCATTTTGTAAAGATAGTCGTAAGATCGAAAAAAGAGGAAAATGTCGTCAAGTCGATAGAAAAACTTGCGAAACACTTAAAGAGAAATATCAGCGGGCTGGAGTATATAGGCCCCGCGCCGGCGCCTATGGCGAAGGTCAGAGGTTTTTACAGGTGGAATATCATAATAAGGACAAAAGATAGAGACGGTACTTTAAGGAGTTTAAGGAAAGCTTTGAAAGGGTTTCGCAAGGGATCAGGCGTATTCATGGCTGTGGATGTCGACCCGATGACCATGTAGCGGGGACGCCCCATTTGGCGACACCCCGCAAGGTAAAACACAACAAAAAATACTGGATAGGAGATAGATGAGACTTATTTTTTTCGGGACAGGCAAATTCGGCGTACCGACTTTAAAGAAGCTGTTTTCAAGCGGACATGAAATAGCGGCGGTTGTTTCCCAGCCTGACAAGCCGAAAGGCAGGGGGTGGAATGTCCAGCCGACAGCGATAAAAGCCGTTACGGAAAAACTTTCTCCGGGATTAGATATACTCCAGCCCGAAAATACGTCCGACAACGATTTTATGAAATATCTGAAAGGCAAGGATCCTGACCTGTTCGTAGTTATTGATTATGGGAAGTTCTTGAAGAAGGAACTTCTTGATATCCCTCGAAAATATTGCATAAATCTTCATCCTTCACTTTTACCTAAATATAGAGGAGCAGCCCCTATAAATTGGGCGATACTTAACGGGGAGCAGGAAACAGGCGCGACGGTAATAAAAATGAACGAGAGGATGGATGCGGGAAATATGATAACACAGGAAAAACTAGATATAGGGGGAAATGATACCGCGGAGGATCTTTCCATCAAACTTTCTCAGCTTGGGGCTGATCTTGTATTGAAAGCTCTGAAATTGATCGAAGAGGACGAAGAGAGTTTCATCGAACAGGATGAAAAAGAAGTTTCATATGCGCCTAAGCTTAATAAGGAACAGGGAAAAATAGATTGGACAAAATCGGCGCTTGAGGTAACAAGAAAAGTGCGGGGTATGCAGCCCTGGCCGGGAGCGTTTACGGTCCTTGAAGGTAAAACATTAAAGATCAAGAAAGCAAGCATTGCAGAGCCGGAGGATAAGGGTTATCCTCCCGGTACGATCTGCGATGAGAAAAAATTCATAATTACTGCCGGTGAAGGCGCGATCCAGGTGCAGGAACTTCAGCTTGAAGGCAAGAAAACAATGCAAGTACATGAATTCCTGCGGGGACATTCTATCAAAAGAGGCGCCAGTCTTTCTTAAAAAACTCTTGAATCATACACCCCTTAATTGTATAATGTCCCCTTAATAATTCGGTATATTTTTAAGAGTTATATAAAAAGTTTAAAAACTAGAAGGAGGAACTAAAAATGGCGATAAAAGTAGGCATCAATGGTTTTGGAAGAATAGGTAGAATGGTTTTTAGAATAATGGAACAGCGGGGAGGGTTTGAAGTTGTTGCAATTAATGACCTTACAGATGCAAAAACATTGGCTCATCTTCTTAAATATGATTCAGTTCACGGCAAGTTCAATGGCACAGTAGAGGCTAAGGAAAAATCTATCGTTGTTAACGGTAAAGAGATAGATATCTTAAGCATAAAGGATCCCGCAGAATTGCCATGGGGAAAAGAAGGTACGCAGGTTGTTATAGAATCTACGGGTGTTTTCAGAAAAAAGGAACAGGTCGCTAAACATATTGAAGCGGGAGCCAAGAAAGTTATTCTCACGGTTCCTTCAAAAGATGAGATAGATAACACCATAGTATTAGGCGTAAACGATGAAGCTTTAAAAGATACAGACCAGATAGTGTCGAATGCTTCATGCACGACAAACTGTCTCGCCCCGATGGTAAAAGTCCTTAATGACAATTTTAAGGTCGTAAAAGGCCTTATGACAACAGTTCATGCTTACACGAATGATCAGCATGTTCTGGATCTTCCTCATAAGGACCTCAGAAGAGCAAGGGCCGCCGCAGAAAATATCATACCGACCACAACAGGCGCCGCAAAAGCTGTGGGCAAGGTAATTCCAGAGCTCAACGGCAAACTTAACGGTATGGCCATGAGAGTTCCCGTAAAGGACGGTTCCGTAGTGGACTTTGTCGCGGAAGTCGAAAAAGAAACCACAGCTGAAGAAGTGAACGCCGCCATGAAGAAAGCCGCGGGGGGATATCTCAAAGGTATAATGGAATACACAGAGGATCCGATAGTTTCGGTGGATGTTATAGGCAATCCTTATTCCTGCATTTTCGATGCGCCTTCAACAATGGTTATGGGAAAAATGGTGAAAGTTATAGGCTGGTACGACAACGAATGGGGTTATTCCAACCGCGTTGTTGACCTTATCGGTAATCTTGCGAAGTGAGGTTGGAGATATGAAGAAGACTGTCGCTGATGTTGACCTAAAAGGTAAAAGGGTTTTAATGCGCGCGGATTTCAATGTGCCTCTTGACGGAAACCGCAATATCACGGATGATAACAGAATCGTGGCGGCCATGCCGACAATAAAATATGTGTTGGATAACGGCGGCAAACTTGTGCTCATGAGCCATCTCGGCCGTCCAAAAGGTGAAGTTAAAAATGAGTTTTCTCTTACGCCTGTTGCTGACAGACTTTCCGCTTTACTCAAGAAAAATGTAAGCAAAACGGATGACTGCATAGGGGAAGACGTTGAGGATGCAGTTTCGCAGATGAAGGGCGGCGATGTCATACTTCTTGAGAACCTCAGATTCCATAAGGAAGAAACAAAAAATGATCCTGACTTCGCGAAAAAGCTCGCATCCCTTGGAGAAGTATTTGTCGAAGATGCCTTCGGAACATGCCACAGGGCGCATGCTTCGACTGTCGGGGTTCCGGAGAACCTGCCCGGCGTAGCCGGGTTTCTTGTGCAGAAAGAGGTCGAATATTTTGAAAAGGTGACCAAACAGCCAGAAAAACCGTTTTGTCTCGTTCTGGGCGGCGCAAAAGTAGCTGACAAGATCCCGGTCATCGAGAATATGCTGGATAAAGTGGATTATATCTTGATCGGCGGGGCCATGGCATACACGTTCTTAAAATCCAGGCTTAAAGGTATAGGAGCTTCAAGGCTTGAAGAAGAGATGATGGATACCGTGAATGATATTTTCGTGAAAGCAGGCCAGAAAAATGTAAGCATATTCCTTCCCAAAGACCATGTTGTCGCGAAAGAAATGAAAGAGAACGCAAGAAGAAAAGTGGTTAAAGAAAATATCCCTGACGGCTGGATCGGCCTGGATATAGGGCCGGAAACGATAAAGAGCTATAAGGCTGTTTTAAAGGAATCAAAGACGATCGTCTGGAACGGGCCAATGGGCCTCTTTGAGATGAAGCCGTTCGCAAAAGGTACGGTCGAGCTGGCAAAATTCATGGCCAATCTTAACGCTACGACAGTTATAGGCGGGGGAGATACCGCCGCGGCCGTGAATCAGCTGAAACTGTCTAACAGGATGTCTCATATTTCTACGGGCGGCGGGGCTTCACTTGAATATCTTGAAGGAAAAGTTCTGCCCGGTATTGCTGTTTTACAGGACAAATAGGAGTTTATAATGAGAAAACCGATCATTGCGGGAAACTGGAAGATGTACAAGAACGTGAACGAGGCTATTGAATTCGTGAACGAGGTCAAACGTTCCGTTTATGACGTGGAAAATATCGAAATTGTTGTTTGCCCTCCGTTCACAAATTTAAGCGATGTTGGTGAAATGCTGATAGAGAGTAATATTGATTTCGGGGCGCAGAATTGTTACTGGGAAGCGGAAGGCGCTTTCACGGGCGAAATCTCGGTCGGCATGCTGAAGAGCGTGGGATGTAAGTACGTGATCATAGGGCATTCGGAACGCAGAAAATATTTCGGTGAAACGGATGAAACAGTGAACAAGAGAATAAAAGCGGCCATTGACGGCGGGCTCATCCCGATATTCTGTGTCGGTGAAACGCTGGAAGAAAGAGAAGCGGGAAAAACCTTGGATGTAGTAAAAACTCAAGTGACCGGGGGGCTGAAAGGTTTTGATGAAGCTTATATTTCGTCTCTGGTTATTGCGTACGAACCTGTTTGGGCTATAGGGACCGGCAAAACCGCAACTCCCGATCAGGCTCAGGAAGTCCATGCAATGATAAGGGAGCTCTTGAAAGACATGTATTCGGAATCTCTTTCTAATTCAATGAGAATACTTTACGGTGGAAGCGTCAAGCCGGATAATATCGAGGACCTCATGAGGGAAGAAGATATAGACGGAGGCCTTATAGGCGGCGCGAGCTTGAAAACCGATAGCTTTGTTGATATAATCAAGAAAACTTCGCAGCTTTACGCAGAGAAGGGCGCTGCGATCAAATAAGGAAAATCTCAAAAAAGGAAAAAAATGATATATATCTTGCTGATAATTTTACACGTAATTGCTTGTCTGGTGCTTATTTCCGTTATTTTGCTTCAGGCGGGAAGAGGCGGCGGATTCGGTGCTGTTTTCGGAACAGAAACCGCCCAGTCGCTTTTAGGTACCCAGGCTCCGGCATTGCTTAAAAAAGCCACCACAATAAGCGCTATAGCGTTTCTTATGACATCGCTTCTTTTGGGTATGATCACCGCACGTCAGGGAAAATCACTTTTTCAGCGAATGAAAATGCCTGCTATGCCGGCGGCAGTTCCTCAAGCAGGTGAAGCAGCACCGCAGGTACCGGCAGATGCTCCTTCCGGCGAGGCGGAAACCAAGGCGCCGGAAGCTGAATAATATTTTCATAAAATCCGACGGTCTCGTCGTTATCGTGAAATATATTAAAAACGTATTTAAAAGATCACCGTTAAAATTAGTAGCGGTGATCTTTTTTTTATGTTTATTTTTACCGGCAGGGTACTCTCAGGAAGAATGGGTCCCGCGGGATGCTTATGTAAGCGCAAGTATAGGCGAGCCGAGGGTCCTGGTGCCTTTTCTTGCTGACGATACTTCTTCAAGTTCCATATGTTCACTTGTTTACAACGGCCTTACAAAGGTCGATAAAGATCTTAATATTGTCGGCAGTCTCGCTAAAAAATGGGATATAACCGATGAAGGTCTTACAATAACCTTTTACCTGCATGAAGGGGTGAAATGGCATGATGGCGAGCCTTTTACGGCAGACGATGTCCTTTTTACTTACAGGGCAATGCTTGATCCTAAAGTGGGATGTCCTTATATATCAAATTTCATTGATATAAAGGATATCGTTGTGGTCGACCCTTATACGATCCAATTCAAGTACAAGCGTCCATACGCTCCGGCACTACTCAAGTTCGGCATGGGGATAATCCCCAAACATTTATTTAAAGACATAAAAGATATTCGAAAATCCGTTTATGCCAGGTCGCCGATAGGGACAGGCCCATATACATTTTCGATTTGGAAAAGCGGTCAGTATATTATCCTTGAGGCAAACCCTGATTATTTTGAACATGCTCCCGGGGTAGAACGTTACGTGTTCAGGATAATCCCTGATCAGGCGGTACAATTCCTTGAGCTTGTATCCGAAGGTATTGATGCGATGGATCTCAACCCTTATCAGTTCCGCATAAGAAGTAATACTAAAGAGTTCGCCGAAAGAATAGAAAAATACAGCTACCTTGCGCATGCGTACACTTATATCGGATTTAACATGAAAGATCCGCTCTTCAAAGATAAGAAGGTCAGGCAGGCATTGAACTACGCTATAGACAGGAAAGAGATCATTGATGCAGTGCTTTTGGGGTTGGGAGAAGTCTGCACGGGTCCGTTCCTTAAAGGCTCACCTTATTATGATGATGAGATCGCCGGATATGAATACGATCCACAGAAAGCGGCGCTCTTTTTACGCAATGCGGGATGGAAAGATTCCGACGGAGACGGTATATTGGAAAAAGGCGGCGAGAAATTTATCATCAAACTCGTAACAAACCAGGGGAATCAAGTAAGAGAAGATGTTGCTACGATAGTTCAAAGGCAGTGGGCAAAACTCGGCATAAAGGTGGATATTCAGGTGGTCGCCTGGGCCGCTTTTCTGGACCAATTTGTGAATAAAAAGAACTTTCAGGCGGTTATCCTGGGTTGGACTTTGCCGATAGATCCGGATTCTTATACGGTATGGCATTCGGATTCCACCAGAGAGGGCGGGCTTAATTTTATCTCATATTCGGACGCGAGGGTTGATGAATTGATAGAACTTGGCCGGAGGGAGTTTGATATAGATAAACGAAAGAGAATATATCGCCAGATCCATGCGATAATTTCGGAAGACGCGCCTTACGCGTTTTTATTTTTTCCGTATGCTACGCCGGCTATAAACAAAAGGTTCAAAGGCATTGAACCCGCTCCCGCGGGGATAGGATATAATTTTATTGACTGGTACGTGCCGGAAGACGAAGTAAAATACAGGTTTTGAGGGGACGTCCCATTCGGGGACACCCCGCCGATATAAAATGGATCAAAAAAGATGAAAAGATATGTCATAAAACGTTTACTCTTTATTATCCCGATGCTCATAGGGATATCCCTGATCCTTTTTGTGATCATGCATTTTGCTCCAGGAGATCCGACAAGTTTAAGGTACGGATTAAACCCCGAGGTTTCTCAAAGCGCCAGGCAGAATTTTGACAAGATGTATGGCCTGGACAAACCTCTCTTCATGCAATATGCGCTTTGGATGAAACGTTTTGTATTGCTTGATTTCGGAAGGTCTTTCATCGATGATAAACCGGTTATCGGAAAGATAGCGTCACGCCTTCCGGCGACATTGCTTCTTCAGATAAGTTCCCTTATCGTGATATTTATTATTGCGCTGCCGATAGGGATAATAAGCGCGGTTAAAAGAAATTCTGTTTTTGACCGCATCATGACAGTGGTGGTATTTATAGGTTACGCGATGCCGACTTTCTGGCTGGCGCTTCTTTTGATATTCCTGCTCGGTTTTAAACTTGAATGGTTCCCGATATCAGGCATGAGCCCGTGGTACACGGCATACCTCGACGGATTCGGTAAGTTCAAGGATCTCATCTGGCATCTTGTGCTTCCCGTCGCGACTACCGCTTTCGGCGGGCTTGCGGCGCTTTCAAGATATTCACGCTCAAGCATGATAGAAACCCTACAGGAGCAGTATATCCTGACCGCAAGGGCTAAAGGGCTTCCCGAAAGACGCGTTATCATGGTGCATGCTTTGAAAAATGCGCTTCTTCCTATAATAACGATACTCGGGCTTACACTGCCGGGGCTGATCTCGGGAAGTTTTATTTTCGAGACGATATTCGCCTGGCCGGGGATGGGGCGTTTAGGTTATGAAGCGATAATGAGTTATGATTATCCGGTAGTTATGGGAGTGGGAGCGATAGCAACATTTTTGACGTTATTGGGTATTTTTATTTCTGATGTATTGTATGCGGTCGTGGATCCGCGCATAAGGTTCGAAAAACATAGATAAAAGTGCAAAATTTTGATCAGTTTTAAGTATATGGCGTGTCACCAAATGGAGCGTCCCTGAATGCGGTTAATATTCGGTATAACGATCATAACAATAATGATGCTTGGCGCTGTTTTTGCGCCTCTTGTGGCAAGGTATGATCCGCTTGGCATGGATCTTTCACCTGAGGCACGATTGCAGGCGCCTTCACGCGAGCATATTTTCGGGACGGATAATCTTGGCCGGGATGTTTTCAGCCGCATGGTTTACGGGGCCCGCGTATCCTTGAGTGTAGGATTTATAGCGGTTTTTATATCGCTTTCGATCGGTATCTTTCTGGGAGGGCTTAGCGGATATTACGGAGGGAAAGTGGATGCCGTCATAATGAGGCTGGTTGAAGTGATGTACTGCTTCCCGACGATATTTCTCATAATGATGGTGATAACATTCCTGGGCCCGAGTATTATCAATGTCATGATAGTTATAGGCCTTACAAGCTGGCCCGGGCTATGCCGACTTGTACGTGCGGAATTTCTGACTTTAAGGGAAAGAGATTTCGTGTACGCGGCCAAGGTCCAGGGGGTTTCGGATCTTAGATTAATTTTCCGGCACATACTTCCTAATGCCATGGCGCCCGTGTATGTAAGCGCTACGCTCAGTGTCGGTGCGGCCATTTTGATCGAAAGCGCTCTCAGCTTTTTGGGATTAGGCGTCCAGATACCGACACCAAGCTGGGGAAACATATTAACAGCCGGGAAGAATTATATTGATTATGCCTGGTGGCTGACCTTTTTCCCGGGTTTTTCTATTTTACTTACGGTATTGGGTTTTAATCTTATAGGCGAGAGTTTAAGGGAAAGATTGGATCCCAGACTGAAGGAAAGAAAATAAAATGGAATCAGATAAAATTCTCGAGATAAAAGACCTGACAATAGCTTTCGGCAAAAGACGCGTCGTTGATGGAGTCAATCTATCTTTGGGTAATGGCAAGATCACGGCGCTTGTAGGCGAATCCGGAAGCGGCAAGACAATAACGGCACTATCGATATTGGATCTATTGCCGGCTGCGGCAGAGCGCACCAAAGGCGAAATATTGTTCAAGGGGAAAAACATTTTTGATCTAAGATCTGAAGAATTAAGAAGTACAAGAGGTAAAGATATCGGCATTGTTTTTCAGGAACCTTTTACCGCGCTGAATCCCGTCATTCGTATAGGGGAACAGATCCGGGAGACAATAGAAGCCCATGAAAGATATCCTGATAATGAGATCTCCGGCCGCATAAACGAGCTTTTACATACGGTAAAACTTACGCAGGATGTTGTACTGCAGTATCCTCACGAGCTTTCGGGAGGAATGCGTCAAAGGGTAATGCTTGCCATAGCGCTTTCATGTGATCCGGATCTCTTGATCCTTGATGAACCCACGACAGCTTTGGATGTTTCCGTGCAGAAACATATTCTTGACCTGATAAAAAGGATCCAGGGCGAAAGACATTTAGCTGTTTTCTTCATTACGCATGATTTTTCTGTTGTGAACATGATAGCGGATGAAGTAAGCGTGATGAAAGAGGGGATTCTTGTGGAAAGCGGACCCAAAGATATGGTACTCAAGACCCCGCAGCATGAATATACGAAAAAATTAATAGGGTGCATACCCAGACTCGGAGATAAAAGAGAGAGGCTCCCGGCGTAAAAATGGTAGAAGTCAAAGATCTCAGAAAATATTTCATAAAAAGAAAAGCTTTCTTTGGGACCAAAGCGGAACCCGTAAAAGCGGTGGATGGCGTTAGTTTTTCTGTTGAAAAAGGCAAAACGTTCGGTCTGGTCGGCGAATCAGGCTGCGGAAAATCCACGGTCGCTAAACTCTTGGTCGGCATACTCGAACCGGATTCAGGCAGTATAGTTATAGACGGGGATAAGGACATAGTATTCCAGGATCCTTTCAGTTCGCTGAATCCCCGCATGACGGTAAGAAGCATAGTCACCGAAGCGTTACGTATCCGCGGCGCGAGTAAAGAAGAGATGGATCGGCGTCTTGACCAGACGCTGAGCCTGGTGAGGCTCAATGAACCCGGCACTTCCGATAAATATCCGCATCAGTTCTCAGGCGGAGAAAGGCAAAGGATCGCTATCGCAAGGGCCATTATACGCAGGCCCAAAGTACTTGTCCTTGATGAGCCGGTATCAAGTCTTGATGTTTCTATTCAGGCAAGCATCCTTAATCTCTTAAAAGACTTACAGCAGGAACTTGGCATGACATATATATTTATTTCACATGATCTCAGGATAGTCGAGTTCATGTCAGACACCGTGGGGGTGATGACCGAAGGCAGATTTGTCGAAGTAGCTGACCGCGAGAAGATCTATTCCGATCCTCAGAACGAATATACCCGCCGTTTACTTGAGGCGATCCCGAAAATATAGCCGAAGTTAGCCATTGATTTTAATATAAAAATTTGGTAAACTGGCTTTTCTAGATTATATATAATTAGTTATTTATGACCCATTAAACTAGAGGTGATAAATGGGATATACAGTTTCAGAAAAGATACTTCTTTCTCACGCGATAGGCAAAAAGAATATAGCTCCGGGAGATTTCATACGGGCAAAGATAGATCTTTGCATGGGTAATGACATAACTTCTCCGATAGCGATAAAGGAGTTCCGTGAACTGGGAAAGAAGAAGGTCTTTAACCAGAAAAGGGTCATTTTAGTCCCGGATCATTTCATCCCGGCAAAGGACATGAAAAGCGCCAACCAGGCGGCTATTCTGAAAGAGTTTGCCGAAGATTTCGGTATAACCAATTATTTTGAATTGGGTGAGATGGGCGTTGAGCATGCCCTGGTTCCCGAAAGAGGATTGGTCCTTCCGGGAGACCTTATGATAGGCGCAGATTCCCATACCTGCACACACGGCGCGCTCGGAGCTTTTACAACGGGCGTGGGAAGCACTGATCTCGCTTACGCCATGGCTTTCGGCGAGTGCTGGTTCAAGGTCCCCGAGACGATAAAGATCGTTTTCACCGGCAAGACCAAAAAATGGGTGGGAGGCAAGGATCTTATACTGCATGCCATCAGTGATCTGGGGGTATCAGGCGCTCTATATAAAACATTGGAATTTACCGGAGATACTATCGATACTCTTTCTATGGATGACAGGTTCACCATATGCAACATGGCCATAGAAGCCGGGGCAAAAAACGGGATAATCGCGCCGGATAAGATAACCGAGCAATATGTTAAAGCTGCCATAAGAAAATACAAGCCTCAGCGTAAAGCTATAAAAAAAGTTAAAAGCGATAAAGACGCGGTTTATACCGAAGTCAGAGAATATAACGTATCAAAACTTGAACCCGTAGTCGCGGCGCCGCACCTGCCGTCCAACGGTAAGCCGGTAAGCGAGTTCAAGGACATCAAGGTCGATCAGGTGTTTATCGGTTCATGTACGAACGGGAGGATATCCGATCTAAAGCAGGCCGCGGCGGTCCTCAGGAACAGGAAAGTCAATCCTGATGTGCGGCTGGTGGTTATTCCCGCTACACAGGAAATATATAAGCAGGCTATAAAAGAAGGATACACTGAGATCATCGTAAAAGCCGGAGGAGTCATGTGTACGCCTAATTGCGGGCCGTGTCTTGGCGGCCACATGGGAATATTATCCGAAGGCGAAGTGGCGGTCTCTACGACAAACAGGAATTTTGTAGGGCGAATGGGACATCCGAAAAGTTTTGTTTATCTGGCAAACCCGGCGGTTGCGGCTGCGTCCGCGATAAAGGGCAAGATAACCTGTCCGCACATGTTATAAAAAGAGGTATATATGAAATTAAAAGGAAAAGTCCATAAATTCGGTAATAATATCAATACGGATGAGATAATACCGGCGCGGTATCTGAGTACCTCGATCCCCGAAGAGCTTGCAAAACATTGCATGGAAGACGCGGATCCTAAATTCGCAAAAAAGGTGAAAAAAGGTGATTTGATCGTAGCCGGTGAAAATTTCGGATGCGGTTCCAGCAGGGAACACGCGCCGATCGCCATAAAAGCGGCCGGTGTATCCTGCGTGGTAGCAAAAAGTTTTGCCAGGATTTTTTACAGGAACGCCATAAATATAGGCCTCCCGATATTTACAAGCAGCGACGCGGCAAAAACCCTTAAATCGGGGGATAGCGTGGAAGTGGATCTTAATAAGGGAAAGATAACCAAAAGCGGCAGAAAACACGAATTCGAAGTTGAAGTGTTTCCCGGTTTTATCAAGGAGATAATAACCAGCGGCGGCCTTATGGCCTACGCTAAAGGTAAAAGGAAGAAGTAGGAGGCGAGATGTACAAAATAGCAGTTTTACCCGGAGATGGCACAGGCCCGGAGGTTGTGAACGAGGGGTTAAAGGTACTGGACGCGGTAGCCAAGAAGGCGAATTTCAAATATGAAAAGATCATGTATGATCTCGGAGGAGAACGCTACAAGAAAACAGGCGAGATCCTTCCTGACAGCGTTCTTGATGAGCTTCGCACGGTCGATGCCATATATCTCGGGGCTATAGGACATCCGGACGTTAAGCCCGGCATACTTGAAAAAGGCCTTTTGTTGGCATTAAGGTTTGCTTTGGATCAGTATATCAACCTTCGTCCCGTTAAGCTTTATCCGGGAGTCGATACTCCGCTAAAAGATAAAGGGCCGGAAGATATTGATTTTGTTGTTGTGCGTGAGAATACGGAAGGCTTGTATACAGGCACCGGGGGCTTCCTGAAATATGACACAACAGATGAGGTCGCTCTTCAGACTTCCGTGAATACTTATAAAGGAGTGGAAAGATGTCTTCGTTACGCTTATGAATACACAAAAAGACGCAACAAGAACAATACTTTGACTTTGGTCGGCAAGACCAATGTTCTCACTTATGCGTTCGATCTTTGGGAAAGAACCTTTAACAAGATGTCCAAAGATTATCCGGGCATTAAAACGGATTATGCTCATGTTGACGCTACATGCATGTGGATGGTAAAAAATCCCGAATGGTTTGACGTGATCGTAACGGATAACATGTTCGGCGATATCATCACTGATCTTGGCGCCATGATCCAGGGCGGTATGGGTGTAGCCGCGGGCGGCAACATCAACCCTGAAGGCGTCTCGATGTTCGAGCCTATCGGCGGATCAGCTCCGAAATATACCGGAAAGAACGTTATCAACCCGTTGGCTGCGATATGCGCCGGGGGCATGATGCTGGACGAGCTTGGCGAGACCGAAGCGGCGAACATGGTCGAGAAAGCCGTAATGGAAGTTACGGGTACAAAGTTAAAAAGTCTTTCAGCGGGCAAGATGGGTTATTCTACGACTGAAGTCGGAGACTTGGTAGTAAAAGCACTAAAGTAAGAGGAAATTTATATGCTGAAGAAAAAAGATAAGTATAATGTAGCGGTGATGGGCGCGACCGGCGCTGTAGGCGCTCAGTTTATGTCCATACTTGCTGAAAGGGATTTTCCGATCGATGAGCTAAGGCTTCTCGCAAGCGAAAGGTCTAAAGGCAGGAAGCTTACCTATAAAGGAGAAGAACTTCCGGTGCAAGTTCTTACCAAAGATTCTTTTGGGGGCATAGACATCGTGCTTGCTTCAGCGGGCGCATCACGCAGTAAGGAGTTTCTGCCTTCAGCGGTTAAAGCCGGGGCTGTATGCGTGGATAACTCCAGCGCTTTTCGTATGGATAAAGATGTTCCTTTGGTAGTTCCTGAAGTCAACCCGCATGCGATTAAGAAGCATAAAGGCATAATCGCCAATCCGAATTGCTCGACCATCCAGATGATGCTCCCCCTATGCGCGATAAAAAAAGCGGCCGGGCTTAAGCGCATAGTTGCAAGCACCTTTCAGTCCGTGTCAGGCGCGGGCCAGGGGAATATACTCGAGATGGAAAAACAGGTCATGGAGCTTAGCAGGAAAGAATCGCATTACGGGATAGGCGAGCATAACGTGCCTGAGGGTATGGTAGAAAATTTTTCTCATCAGATAGCATATAACCTTATACCTCATATAGATGTTTTCCTGGAGAATCAGTACACCAAGGAAGAGATGAAGATGGTCAATGAAAGCCGCAAGATACTGGAGATGCCGCGTCTGGCGGTTACCGCAACCTGCGTGAGAGTACCTGTTTATTACGCGCATTCCGAAAGTGTGAACATAGAAACCGAGAAGAAACTCACCCGAGAGGAAGCAATAGATATCCTAAAAGATTTTCCCGGAATTACCGTTATTGATGAGCCTTCCGAGAACAAGTACCCCATGCCTATAGATGTAGAGGGCAAGGACGATGTATATGTAGGCCGAGTAAGGGAAGACGAATCAGCCGAAAACGGTATAAACATGTGGATCGTCGCCGATAATCTCCGCAAGGGTGCCGCGCTGAACGCTATCCAGATCGCGGAACACCTTATCGCCAATCAATAGACATGGCAAGATCACAAGTCACCAGATCCCTTAACATCAAACTCACCATTGCTTACGACGGCACTCACTTTAAAGGCTGGCAGAGACAGGCCAACGGTAAGACTATCCAGGGAGAGATCGAAAAAGCTATAGAAAAAGTCTTTGGCAAGCATCATGTTCTTTATGGCGCAAGCCGTACCGATTCCGGTGTCCATGCCAAAGCTCAAGCCGCGAATTTTAAAATAAATTCTTCCATCCCTACAAGTAAGATCCCTACAGCTTTAAATGCCTGTCTTTCCGAAGACATAGCCATAATAAAAGCGGAGGAAGCCGGGGCGGATTTTCATTCCCGTTTTGACGCTAAAATAAAACATTACAGGTACTTTATCTTGAACAGTCGCAATAGAGACCCTTTTAATGAAAAATATTCATGGAGAGTTCCTTACAAGTTAAACGTGCCTCTTGTGCGAAAAGAAGCAAAAGTTTTGATAGGCAAGCACGATTTCAAGTCATTCCAGGCGACCGATAAGATAGAAAGGTCTTCGGTGAGAAAAATATCCCGCCTTAGCATAAAAAAAGAGAAGAACCAGTTAATCGTTGATATTGAAGCTGACGGTTTTCTGTACAACATGGTAAGGAACATCGTCGGTACTCTTGTAGATATAGGAAGGGGATATCTTCCTGAAGGAAGCATGAAAAAGATCTTAAAGGCAAAAGACCGCACAAAAGCCGGCCCCACAGCTCCCGCCAAGGGACTGTTTCTCGTAGAAGCGAAATATTAAAAAGTTAACAAATTCTGTCTTATAATTTTTCTAAAAAAATTTGATAAAAAATAGTAAACCATTCGGAAGGATGGGGCACAAAGCCAGAGGGGGCTAAAGAGGGGAAAGGCCCAGCCGGCTGCCGTTTGGAGCACTACCGTAAAAAGTGTGAAAAAACAGGTTTATTGTGCAGACCCAACCTTTTCAATGGTTGGGTTTTTTGTCCTGAAAATCTAAAAAGAAAGTGAGGTGATTTAAATGAAGAAATTATTAATTGTAGCTGGTATTTTGATAATGATATTTTTAGCAGCAGAATCTTCTAAAGCAGACGAATGGGATTCTGTTTCGATAACAGGGATAGATGAAAGGTCTGCACAACTTGAGGTTGAAGGGTCTGACGCGTCCGGGAATTACGACCCAGAAAGTGTTACCAGATCATCGCCTGAAGGTTTCGTAATAGAATATGACGCTTTTTTTTCGTGGCCCGATGGTAACCCGCCCCCGACCACAGTAGGTGTTGTCAGAATGGCCATGGTTGGTTATCCTGAAGTAGCCGAAGTTCCTATTGCTGGAGTTGTGTTCGTTGAAACACCCCCTGGCAGCGATATTTACAAAGGTACATATACCACCACACATTATGATGGGACGGGGACATGGATAGTAGAAATTGAATTTCAGATTAACGATCATACTTTTCCAGCTGATAATGAATATTATGCTACTGTAAAAGGAACATTTATACCTGAACCAACAACAATCATATCGCTCCTATTAGGCGGATTAGGTTTGGCGGTAAGAAAAAGATTTAAGTTTTGGGGATAAGATAACATAAAAGGTCATTTTAGATGAAAAAGTTCATAAAAAAGAACTTAAAATTCTTTAATGGGTTTTTTGTCTAAGTCATTTCAAAAAAACCACATAGAACACTTCTAAGAAAACACATCGAATACTTCAAAACTTAACAAATTTTGTTAAGTTATTATTAATAGAAAATTTGCGATTATTATAATTATATGGTATACTTTAAGTGAAAGTAAAGTGAGAAGTTTTTTGACAATCTATTTATTAAAATAGTAAACCATTCGAAAGGATGGGACACAAAGCCAGAGGGGCCGAAACAGTTTGAGTGGAGGCCAGCCGGTTATCGTTTAAAAGCACTATCGTAAAAGTGCGGAAGAACTTAACCTCTGTTAGAGACCCGACCTTTCGATGGTCGGGTTTTTTGTTTTAAAAGGAGGTGTGTGATGAGGAAGATTGCTATTATTTTTGTGTTATTTCTTATTTTTGGTTTTATGATTTCTTTATCTTCAGACGCCAGGATTATTTTGGATGCAAATTACCCAAAATACGGCGGCGCAAACTATTACCTGGAAGATGTGGATGCCCCGGTAACAGAAGAGGATGTGGACGATTGGTATACTTCTGGATTTATTCCCGACGGCACTCCGCCGGTACCTGTATGGGTGGATGAGTATCAATATGTGATCACCGATGAACCGTACGAGTATGAACAGTATTTCAGCGGATGGATGTGGGCTTTTGATCAACATATGGATTATCCTCCTTGGGAAGAGTATGTAAATAATTATAATCACATGTATCCGGATTACACTCCGGATAATTCACTCTACAACGGTGTTGATGGAGATCTGATCTTCGATTTCGTTGTATTCATGGATGATGGATATTACGGCGGATTACTTGAAGTCCAGCTGTGGGCTTATAATTTGATGGAGCCCTGGACAGAGCCTGAGATGGTAGCGTTCGAATGGTTTGGGGCTATACCGGAAGAGCTTATGGGCGAACCATACGCCCATCATTATCCAATAGAAGCTGAGGGCGAATGGGTATGGTATTGGTATCAAGTGCATATGGATATACCATACAATCTGGCCGGATATGAGTGTTGGCTGCAGATAGCGCAGATAGGAGGAATAGGCGCACCTTATGGAGCTACGGTATACGGCGTATTCGGCGATGAACCTGCTTGGTTGAACGGAGGTGAACCGGTACCCGAACCGGCAACGATAATTTCTCTGCTTTTTGCGGGTCTTGGGTTGGCAATAAAAAGGAAATGGTTTTAAATATATAGGAGGCGATTCGGGAAGGAGGTCCGGTATGAAGAATTTAATTTTGGGACTTATAGTTATTTTTATTTTAGCTGCAGTTTCCCATCTTTGCGCGGAAGCTGCTGTAGTAGGCATTGACGCTTTTAATGCCGGCGGAAACCTGTTTTTTGGAAATCTGACAGATCCTGAAGAAGGCTGGTATATTGAAACGGTAGGAGGTACTCCAGTCGCCGGTGTTGTTGATCTTGAAGGCATGCCTATAATGAGATTTTACAACTCAGGCATAGTTGTTTATCACGATGGCGGAGGGTACCTGGGCCCAGGGGATGAAGTTCTGTTTAACGGGTATGTCAATAACGAGAATGCAGGTCTGGCTTTTGCATTAGTTGAACCATACACTGGCGGAGTTGTCGCTACGTACCCGGCAGATTATAACTTTTTAGGGCCGGGTGAACATATCATTACCGGACAAAAGATGCAAGTTCCGCTGGACTGGGTAGATCCATATGGGAGCCCTGAATCGTATTTCTACGTAGGTCTTTTAGGCGACGTCGGCACCTATGCGCAAGGTAGATATGGGTCTTTGGGAGGCGATGTAATCCCCGAACCGGCAGCGGTGCTTACCATGATATTTGTGGGATTTGGATTGTGCAAAAAGAAGCTCTTGAGCATATTGAACTTATAAGATAAATAAGTTTTTCAAATATTCTTGACAAACCCTGCCAAATGTGTTATTTTCTACACTCTATGAATCACTCCAGATCAGATGGTTTGGAGTGGTTTATTTTAGTCTATAGGAGTCAGATCTTATGTTCAAGACACAGATGAAAAAACAGAATGAAACTGTCCACGAGTGGTATGTAGTGGATGTTGACGGTAAAGTGCTCGGAAGGGCGGCGACTAAAATAGCTACGCTTTTAAAAGGCAAGCATAAAGCGGATTTTACGCCTAATGTGGATAACGGTTCGGGTGTTATCGTTCTAAACTGCGGCAGGATAAGGGTTACAGGCAATAAGGCCCAGCAGAAGGTTTATAAAAGTTATTCCGGATATCCAAGCGGGCAGAAAGAGGTCGTTTATAAAGAAATGGCCGCTAAAAATCCGATATATGTTTTAAGGCACGCTGTTAAGGGCATGCTTCCAAAGAGCAAGCTTGGCGCGAAGATGCTTAAAAGGTTAAAAGTGTACAAGGGCGCGGAACATCCGCATACAGCTCAGATACCGAAACAAATAGAAGTATAAGAGGAAAAATATAATGGCAGAGAAAAAATATATACAGGCTACAGGAAGGCGCAAAGAGTCGACCGCCAGGGTTCGTATCAGCTCCGGAGAGGGCAGGATACGTATTAATAATCAGAATTTTGAAGAGTATTTTCCGAGGGAAACCCACAGGCTCGTGATCATGCAGCCTTTTGAAGTTACAGGCACTGTGGGAAAATATAATATTTTCGGCAATATTACCGGCGGGGGTTTGAGCGGCCAGGCAGGCGCTTTCAGGCATGGTATAGCCAGGGCGCTTGTTAAAGAGAATGAGACTTTAAGACCTGCATTAAAGAAAGCCGGCTTTCTTACACGTGATCCCAGAGGAAAGGAAAGAAAAAAGTACGGCAGAAAACGCGCAAGGAGGAGCTTCCAGTTCTCTAAACGTTAAACTAAAATTTTACATATTGAAATTAGAAGCCCTGAATCGCGCGATTCAGGGCTTTTTTTATTTAAGCAAATATTGGATCGAGCGCATTTTATGCTTTGAAATTTAATATATTAATAATATAATATGCGGTATATTATTTATATAATTCAAAACAAGAGGTGAAATCATGATGAAGGTGAGTGTTGTAGGAGCTACCGGATATACGGGCGAAGAACTTGTGGATGTCGTAGCTTCACATCCGGAGGTGGAACTTACTTCTTTATCCGCGCTTGTGGAAAAGGAAGCGGATTTTTCGGAACTTTATCCGCGTTTTAAGAATAAGGTATCTCTTGTGTGCAAGAATCTGGACATAAAAGAGGTAAATTCAAAAAGTGACCTGGTGTTTCTTGCGCTTCCTCATACTGTATCGATGAAGATAGCGCCCGAGTTCCTTAAAGCGGGGAAAAAAGTTATCGATCTGAGCGCGGATTATCGCTTGCCGGCCGATGAGTACGAGCAGTGGTACGGGACAGCTCATACGGATATGGAAAATATAGCCAGGGCTGTATATGGCCTTCCGGAACTTAATAGGGGCAAAATAAAGAAAGCTGATTTTATTGCGAATCCGGGATGTTATCCGACAAGCGTGATATTGGGCCTTTTGCCGATAATAAAACAGGTAGCGGGCGCGGAACTTGATGTAATTGTTGATTCAAAAAGCGGAGCGACAGGAGCCGGCAGGAAAGCATCCATTCCTTTATCTTTCGGGGAAGTGGATGAGAACCTTAAATGTTACAAGGCGAATGCCCATCAGCATATACCTGAGATGGAGCATGTATTGACCCAGGCGGCGGATGAGCAGGTTAAGATAAATTTTACGCCGCACCTTCTTCCGATCAGGAGGGGCATTCTTTCGACAATTTATATGTCAGCTAAAGATCTGCCGGGCGTTGAAGAGGTCCAGGACATGTTCGTTGAGCATTACAAGGATGAACCTTTTGTAAGGGTACGCAAACTCGGGGAATTCCCGCAGATACAGGACGTTGTTAATACTTCCTTTTGCGATATAGGAATTACTTCGTCGCGGGGATTACTCGTTATTGTTACGGTCATAGATAATCTTCTTAAAGGAGCAAGCGGCCAGGCCGTGCAGAACATGAACATCATGTGCGGTTTTGATGAAAAAACGGGGCTGGTATGACAAAGCATAAACTCCCAAAAGGTTTTTTAACAAGCGGCATACATTGCGGCGCGAAAAAGAAAAGAAAGGATCTTTCTCTTTTCTTTTCGAAAAAGCCGTGCAGGATCGCCGCGCTTTTCACTAAGAATAAAGTGAAAGCCGCACCGGTTTTGTTGGCGCAGGAGCAGCTTGCGAAAACAAAGACCGTACATGCGGTTTTAGTTAATAGCGGTAACGCTAATTGCATGACCGGCAGGCGCGGCATGCAAGATGCCAAAAGAATGGTTCAGGCGGCGGCGCGGAAGCTAAAGGTGTCGGAGAAGGAAGTCCTTGTTTCGTCGACCGGCGTTATAGGGCAGTTCATGCCGATGAATCCTATCCTTAAAGGTATTCCAAGGCTGGTTTCGCATCTTTCGGAACACGGGCTTATAGACGCGGCGGACGGCATTTTAACGACTGACAAGTTCCATAAAATAGCGTGCAAGACTTTTACTCTTGGAGGAAAAGACATAACATTGACCGGCGTGGCCAAAGGCGCGGGTATGATCGATCCTAACATGGCTACAATGCTTTGCTATATACTTACGGATGTGAATATCTCCCCCGGAGCGCTTAAAAAAGCATTGAAGGCAGGCAACGAAATTTCGTTTAACGCGATAACCGTAGACGGTGATATGAGCACGAATGATACTGTCATGATAATGTCTAACGGCGAGTCCGGCAACAAAATGGTTAAAGGCCGCGGCAAGGATTATGAGGTTTTCCTGGAGAATCTTAACGAGGTCATGAATAAACTCGCCGGGATGATCGTTCATGATGGTGAAGGCGCGACCAAGTTTGTCCAGATCAAGGTAAAAGGCGCAAAGACGAAAAAGGATGCTAAGCTTGCAGCTGAAGCTATAGCGAATTCTCTTCTTACAAAATGCGCGGTGCATGGAGGGGATCCCAATTGGGGAAGAGTGGCTTCTTCGGTCGGTTCCAGCGGGGCGGCGGTTGATCCGGATAAGATAGAGATAAAACTTGATGGTTTAGTATTCTTTGCGAACGGTACGGCAAAGATGCCTTCCGGGAAAGAAACAGTGTTTAAAAGTAAGAACGTGGGAATAGAAGTTAACCTGCATCTCGGCAGGGCTGAAGCGACAGTTTATACATGTGATATTTCGAAGAAATATATTACGTTGAACGCGCATTATACAACGTAGCAAAGGGAGATTGAATGGAAGAGGCGATCAAGAAAAGTAAAGTTCTTATAGAGGCGCTGCCGTATATAAAGAAATTTTTCGGCAAGGTTATTGTAATAAAGTACGGCGGCAGTTCTCTCCATAACCTTGAGGTCCGCAAAAGCGTTCTTCAGGATATCGTGTTCATGCGCTATGCGGGCATGAAGCCCGTGATCGTTCACGGCGGCGGCCCCAATATTTCCGAGAAGCTTAAAGAAGCCGATATAGAGACAAAATTTATTAACGGGCTCAGGGTGACATGCGAGAAGTCCATGCAGGTCGTGGATTCGGTCCTTATGGAAGTGAACAAAGAACTTGTCGATGAGATCAATCATCTCGGAGGCGAAGCGTTCGGCTTGAGCGGCAAAGAGAACAACATGATCCAGGCTGAGAAAGTTCCATCTTCGGATGACTTGGGATATGTCGGGACGGTTTCGGCGATCGACACGACGATATTACACCGTCTTTTGGATACGAATATCATTCCCGTTATTTGTCCGGTCGGGAAAGGCAAGGATAATAAGCTGTATAACATTAACGCCGATGAAGCGGCAAGCAATATCGCGGTAGCGCTGGATGCAGAAAAATTCGTCATCCTGACTAACGTGAGGGGTGTTTTGGAGAAAAAGGATGATCCGCAAAGCTTGTTCCATTCTTTGACTTTTGAAACAGCTCAGCACCTGATCGATACGGAAATTATTGCCGGGGGGATGCTTCCCAAGACAAAGGCTTGTCTAAGGTCTCTTAAAGGGGGCGTACGTAAAGCTCACATTGTCGAAGCGGATCTTCCTCACGCGCTTCTTCTGGAAATATTCACCGATAAAGGTATCGGTACTGAAATTATAAAAGGATAAAACAAGGAGCGGAAAAAAGTGAATATAGGCGAGATCAAAAAGCTTTATGATGAATATGTTCTCTCAACATACACCAGGCAGAATCTTTGTATAGTCCAGGGTGACGGTATATGGGTGGAGGATATTGAAGGCAAAAAGTACCTGGATTTTTTCCCGGGCTGGGCGGTAAGCGGTATAGGGCACAGGCATCCGGACGTTATTCGCAGGATGCACCAGCAGCTGGATAAGATCCTGCATGTTTCCAACAATTTTTATAATGAGCTTCAGCCTTTGCTTGCCAAGAAGATAATCGAAAGTTCTTTTCCGGGAAAGGTATTTTTCGCCAACAGCGGGGCGGAAGCGAATGAAGGCGCTATCAAGCTCGCGCGCAGGTACGGTTATCCAAAAAGGTACGAGATAATAACCATGGAGAAATCTTTTCACGGCAGGACGCTTGCCACGTTGACGGCAACAGGCCAGGAGAAGGTCAAAAAAGGGTTCGATCCGCTGCCGAAAGGGTTTAAACATGTTCCGTTCAATGACATTAAAGCGTTAAAAAAAGCGGTAACCGGCAAAACAGTAGCGGTTATCATTGAACCGATCCAGGGTGAAGGCGGTATCAATGTAGCAAGCGAAAAATACATAAAAGAACTAAGCAGTATGTGCAAGAAAAAAGATATTTTACTGATATTTGATGAAGTACAGACCTGCATGGGCCGGACCGGCAAGATGTTCGCTTATCAGCATTATGATATAGAGCCCGATGCGATAACGCTTGCCAAATCTCTTGGAGGAGGTATGCCCATCGGCGCTCTTGTCGTGAACAATAAGCATAAGGATGTTCTGCCCGCGGGGTCACATGCGTCCACTTTTGGCGGAAGCCCTATAGTGTGCGCTGCAGCTCTCGGCGTTTTTGAAGCGATCGAGAAGGAGAATCTCTTGGAGAATGTCTCGAGGATGGGCGAATATCTTGTTTCCAAGATATTGATCTTGAAAGACAAGTACCCCGTTATTAAATCCGTAAAGGGGAGGGGCCTCATGATCGGAGTGAAACTTGGCACCAAAGACGCGACAGCGGTTATTGATGAATGCATAAAAGAAGGCCTTTTGATAAATTGTACGCAGAAGAATATTTTGCGGATCATGCCGCCGGTAAACGTCACTAAAGGCGATATTGATGAAGCGATCAAAAAATTAGCGAGCGCATTGGAGAAGATATGAAGAAAGACCTATTAAGCGTGCGGGATCTTAGCACTAAAGAAATTTTTGATATATTGAAACTTGCGTGGAAACTGAAAAAAGCGCCTTTGGCGAAAAAAGGCGTGTTCAAAGACAAAACACTGGCGCTTCTTTTTCAGAAACCATCCAACAGGACCCGCATATCCTTTGAGGTAGCCATGGTCCATCTCGGAGGGTATGTTTTGTACCTTAGCCCGAGGGAGATAAGCATGGGGGCAAGGGAATCGGTTAAGGATGTTGCCTGTGTTGTTTCAAGGTATGTCGACGGTATTGTGGCGCGGGTCTTTTCGCATAAAGATGTGGTGGAGCTTGCCAGGTACTCGGATGTCTCCGTTATAAACGGCCTTTCGGACCTGTTGCATCCGTGTCAGGCGCTCAGCGATATTTTTACGATAAAAGAGAAGTTCAGGAATCTGAAGAAAGTCACGCTTGCTTATGTCGGTGACGGCAACAATGTTCTTAATTCACTGCTTTTTGCTTCGGCTAAGACGGGTATCAACATCAAAGTAGCGACCCCTGAAGGGTATAAACCGGATCAGGAGATACTGGATGAGGCTATGGATCTAGCGGGTTCTTCGAATGCGAGCATAGAGCTTTTTTCCGACCCGTATAAAGCCGTGAAGGATGCGGATGTTGTTTATACGGATGTCTGGGTAAGCATGGGGCAGGAGGATGAAAAAGAAAAACGGCTGAAAGATTTTCAGCCTTTTCAGATTAACGAGCAGCTCATGAAAGCCGCGAAGAAAAATGCGCTTATCATGCACTGTCTGCCCGCTCACAGGGGCGAAGAGATCACAGATGTCATAGACAGCAAGAATTCCATTGTTTATGATCAGGCGGAGAACAGGATGCATGTGCAGAAAGCGATCCTTTTAAAGACGCTGAAATAAAACAAAGCTTGAAAGAGGAGATTTAAAATGGCGAAGAAGAAAAAAGTGGTACTGGCATATTCAGGAGGGCTTGATACTTCCGTTGCGATAAAGTGGTTCATGGACCGCGGGTATGAAGTCGTGTGTTTTATGGCGGATGTAGGACAGGGCGAAGAGACCAAAACCGCCCGGGAACGCGCCATTAAGATCGGTGCGAAAAAATGTATCGTTGCGGACCTGAAAAAGAAGTTCGCAGCCGACTATGCTTTTAAGGCACTGAAGGCCGGCGCGCTTTACCAGGGGAAATATAATCTGGCTACGGCGTTGTCGCGTCCCTTGATCGCGGAAGCGATGATAGATGTCGCGAAAAAAGAAAAGGCTACCGCGGTCGCGCATGGCTGTACGGGCAAAGGTAATGATCAGGTAAGGTTCGAAGTAACGTTCCACTTGAAAGCGCCTAAGTTGAAGGTCTTTGCGCCCGTACGGGAATGGGAGTTAAAGACGCGTGAAGAAGAAATAAAATACGCGAAGAAACACAAACTGCCCATAGAGCAAAGTAAGAAAAAGATATACAGTATTGATAAGAATCTGTGGGGTGTCAGCATAGAAAGTGGAGTGCTGGAAAACCCGTGGAAAGAGCCTCCGGCGGATACTTATATTACGACTAAGAGGCCTGAGAAAGCGCCTTCAAAAGCCGGTTACGTAACCGTTGAATTCGCGAAGGGCGTACCTGTTTCGTTGAATAAGAAGAAGTATGACCCTGTAAAGCTCATCGCCAAACTGAACCAGATAGGCGGTCTGCATGGTGTCGGCAGGGTGGACATGATAGAAGATCGTCTCGTAGGCATAAAGTCACGCGAAGTGTACGAAGCTCCCGCTTCAACGATGCTTTACGCGGCGCATACTTCTCTTGAAGAACTTGTATTGGATAGGGAAACAAGGCGTTATTTGAAAGGGATATCCGAAAGGTATTCCGAAATGATCTATTATGGCTTGTGGTTCACGCCTCTCAAGGAAGCTCTTGATGCGTTCATAGACAAAACGCAGGAGAGGGTGACGGGCGAGGTAAAACTTAAGCTTTTCAAGGGAAGCGTTACTGCGACAAGCAGGAAGAGTCCGCATTCCCGATACAAGGTGGAATTGGCTACCTATGGGAAAGGCGATGTATTTGACCAGTCATTGGCCAAAGGTTTTATAGATCTTTGGGCGATGCCGTACAAAAAATAGCGAGGAGAGATCATGACAAAACTATGGGGCGGAAGGTTTTCCGGGAAGGAAATGGTTCCTTTTGTTTTGGAGTTCACCTCAAGTCTTGGAGTTGACAAGGTGCTTGCAGAATATGACTGTAAGGGAACCATGGCTCATGTGGAGATGCTCCACAAATGCGGATTTATTCAATCAGGCGATAAAAAGGAGCTTATGAAAGCTTTAAAAGGACTGCTCGCTGAGATAGAGAAACCTTCATGGAAGCCGGGCAAGGCCGAGGATATACATTCTTATGTCCAGAATCATGTGGAAAAAGAAGCGCCGAAAGCCGCAAAAAAGATGCACACTGCAAGGTCCCGGAACGAGCAGGTAGTAAATGATGTAAGGATGTATTGCAAGGATAAGGCGAGTGAACTCGTTGGACTTGCGCAAGATATGCAGCGGGCTCTTGTGAATTTAGCCGCCAAGACAACATCGGTTATAGTTCCCGGTTATACACATCTTAATCATGCTCAGCCGGTTGTTTTTGCTCATCTTGTTCTGGCTTATGTTGAGATGCTCCAGAGGGATAAAGAGCGTATTGAAGATGCCCTCAAAAGGTGCGATGTATCCGTTATGGGTTCGGGAGCTATCGCCGGATCGTCTCTAAAGATAAACCGCAAGTTTATCGCGAACAAACTGGGATTCAAAAAAGTCTCCGCAAACAGTATTGATGCGGTCAGTGACAGGGATTTTATGGCGGAACTGTTATTTTCGCTCAGCATGGTTGCGGTGCATCTCTCACGCATAAGCGAGGACCTTATCCTTTACAGTATACCCGAGTTCGGGTTTGTGGAAATATCTGAAGAATACTGCACGGGAAGTTCGCTTATGCCGCAGAAGAAAAATCCAGATGTGCTGGAACTGGTAAGGGGGAAGTCTGCCCAGGTGATCAGCAGCTTGAATTCACTGCTTGTGCTTTTAAAAGGCCTCCCTCATTCATATAACAGGGATCTCCAGGAAGATAAAAAGCCTTTGTTCGAATCGGTCGAACTTATAAGTGCGGAACTTAAGATAATGACGGATCTTATTAAAAAGATCAAGGTTAAGAAGGACGGGGGCAGGAAGGCGCTTGAAAATGAGTTTATTTACGCGACTGACCTGGCCGAGTATCTTGTCTCGAAAGGCGTTGCCTTTAAGGATGCGCATGATACGATCGGCAAGATAGTAAAACATTGCACGGAAAAGGGTGTAAATATATCCGATCTTTCTCTCAGCGAGCTTGAGCATTTTTCAAAAGAATTGGGGAAAGATGTTTACGCATTTCTGGATCCGGAACATTCCGTGAACATGAAAAAAACTATAGGAAGCACTAATCCCAAGTTCGTAAAAAAAGAAGTAGCAAATTGGAAAAAGAAAGTAGGGAGATAGCATGCATGAATTTGGATATATAAACGGGGCGCTTCACTGCGAAGACGTTCCCATCAGTGATATTATAAAAGAATATCAAACGCCTTTTTACCTTTACAGCTACAATACGCTGATAGACCATTACAGGAAGATAAAAGAGGCTTTCAGGGAAGTATCTCCGCTTATTTGCTTTTCCATGAAATCAAATTCGAACCTTAATTTATGCAAAGCGCTTGTTAATGAAGGAGCGGGGCTTGATATCGTATCAGGCGGAGAACTTTTCAAGGCCATGAAAGTAGGCTGCCCCCCGAAGAAGATAGTTTATGCAAGCGTCGGCAAGACAGAAGAGGAGATAGGATCCGCGATCAAGGAAGGGATACTCTTTTTCAATGTTGAATCCGTACCGGAGCTTATAATGATCGACAGTGTAGCGAAACGGCTTAAGAAGAAGCCGAAGATAGCACTGCGTCTTAATCCGGACGTCAAGGCCGATACGCACGATTATATTACAACCGGCACAAAGGAGAAAAAGTTCGGCATAGATTTCAAGACCGCGGAGGATGTTTTTGACAACGCTAACAAGTATTCGAACGTAAGTCTGAAAGGTATCCACCTGCACATAGGTTCACAGATAACCGACATTAAACCTTTCGTCACAACGATAAAAAAGGCTTTGGAATTTATCGAGAAAAGCCGCATTAAAATAGAATATTTTAATATCGGAGGGGGATTCGGTATCAACTATAAAGATGAGAAAGCAAAGACCGCGCAGCAATTTGCTGACAAGATCGTGCCGCTCATCAAAAAGAGATCTTATAAACTTATCCTTGAGCCGGGGCGTTTCATAGCCGGGAACAGCGGGATACTGGTGACAAAGGTGATCTATGTAAAAACAGGCGCTACCGGTAAAAAGTTCGCCATAGTGGATGCCGGCATGAATGATCTCATCAGGCCCAGTTTATATAATGCCTATCATGAAGTTTTGCCGGTTGTTGAAAGAAAAGCTAAAAAAGAAAAATATGATGTAGTCGGTCCAATATGCGAGAGCGGCGATTACCTGGCATTAGGCAGAGAACTCCCCGAACTTGTGGCTGAAGATCATCTTGCGGTCATGAGCGCGGGTGCTTATGGATACGTCATGGCCTCGAATTATAACTCCAGGCCCAGGCCGGCTGAATTATTGGTCATGAACGGTTCAACTAAGGTGATCCGCCCGGCGGAGACCTACCGCGACCTGGTAAGCGGTGAAAAAATAATAAGAGAGCTGAAATGATGAAAAGAAAATATAATCTTTGTTTTACAAAAGCCGTGGCGAGCGGCAACGATTTTATCATTATAGATAACAAGGCGGGAGAGCTTGATTCAAGGCAGCTGGATTATTCCGAGATCGCGCGTGATATCTGCTCAAGACGGCATTCCATAGGAGCCGACGGGCTTCTTGTCCTGGAGGCAACGGAAAAAGCTAATTACCGCATGAGGATAATAAATCCCGACGGATCGGAAGTTACCATGTGCGGTAACGGCATAAGATGCAGTTCTCTTTATGCCTCCGAGAGCGGCTGGGGAGATACTCTTAGCGTAGAGACGGGCGCGGGGATATTAAACACCGAAGTTAAAGAGAATAACGTAAAAATAAAGATGAGCGACCCGACGGATCTTAAACTTGATATTAACCTGGGTATCGGGTCTAATCTGATGAAAGTACATTATATTAATACCGGTGTGCCGCATGTAGTGCATATAGTTGAAGATCTTGATAATTATCCGGTTACTGATATCGGACGCCAGATCAGGGAGCATCCCTTATTTGAGCCGGAAGGCACAAACGCGAACTTTGTAGCGGATGTGGAAGGAAATAAAGCGTCTTTACGTACGTATGAACGCGGGGTTGAAGATGAGACATTGGCTTGCGGGACAGGAACAACGGCTTCGGCCATAATCTTAGGGCTTTTGGATTTCGTTACTTCACCCGTGAAAATTAAGACCCGGGGCGGAGAAGAACTGACAGTATATTTCACCAGATCCGGAAGGAAAGTCACGGACGTTTATCTTGAAGGCGCGGCTTCGCTTATTTATGAAGGTAAAATATAATTGATCCCGCAACTCGCGCGCATTGAGCAAGTTGTGAACAGGAAGGAGTAGTACCATGTTTAAAGGTTCATTTGTTGCTTTAGTGACACCATTTAAGAACGGTAAGCCGGATGAAAAGACATACCGTAAATTGATCGAGTATCATATTGATAACGGGACGGATGGTCTTGTGCCATGCGGATGCACCGGTGAAGCGGCTACGCTTAATATGGAAGAGCAGAAGCGTTTAATAAAGATAGCTGTTGAAACCTGTGATAAACGCATACCGGTTGTTGCGGGAACAGGTTCCAATTCAACTGAGGAAGCGATAGAGCTTACAATTTCCGCGAAAAAAGCGGGTTGTGACGGAGCTCTCATAATCACACCGTACTACAACAAGCCGACTCCCGAAGGCCAGTACAGGCATTATTCCCAGATCGCCAAGGCCGCCGATATACCCATTATGTTGTATAACGTACCGTCGAGGACAGGCATATCGCTTTTGCCCGCAACGGTTGCCCGCCTGTCAAAGGTCGATAACATTGTCGCCATAAAGGAGGCCGCGGGGAGCGTGCAGCAGGTAACCGAAATTTTAGCGCGCTGCGATATTACCGTTATGAGCGGCGATGATTCGATGACTTTACCGTTCATGTCAGTCGGGGCAACGGGAGTTGTAAGTGTTGTAGCGAATATTATTCCCGGCAAAGTGCATGATTTGGTGCAGACGTTCTCGGACGGAAAGATCGACGAAAGCCGTAATATCCATTTTGAGATACTCGAGCTTTGCCATGCGATGTTCATCGAGACCAATCCGATACCGGTTAAAACCGCCATGAACATGATGGGTAAAATAGAAGCAGAATGGCGCCTTCCGCTTTGCGAGATGCAGGATGATAACAAGGCGAAGCTTAAGGATGTTCTATCAAAATATAAACTGATATAGTTGTCGGGTCTGGTGGCCCGGAAAGGTAAGATAATATGGTAAAAATAGGAATTAGCGGGATCGGCGGGAAAATGGGAAAGCGCATTGCCGATCTTGCGTCAAAGGATAAAAATATAGAGATCGCATCCGCCTTGGAAAGAGAGGGACATGCTTCTCTTGGTGAAGAAGTTTATGGTGTGAAGATCGTTTCTGATCCGGTTGAAGCTTCAAAAGGCATAGAATGTTTAATAGATTTCACTCTGCCCGAGGCTACATTGGAACATATTGAAGCGTGTCTTAGGAACAAAACACCTATGGTCATAGGCACTACCGGGCTCAGTCCGGAAGGCGAGAAGAAAATAGAAGAAGCCTCCAAAACGATACCGATAGTGTTTTCACCGAACATGGCGATAGGCGTTAACGTGCTTTTCAATATTGTGAGCGATGCTGCGCGCGCTTTAGGCGGAAAATTTAACATCAAAGTTGACGAAACGCACCATGTGCATAAAAAAGATTCGCCGAGCGGTACCGCTAAGATGATAGGGAAAGTTATTAAGGATGCGTCGGGAGTGGATGCGCCCATTGAAGCGTTCAGAGAAGGGGAAGTTATCGGCAATCACGGGATAATCTTTGAAAGCGAATATGAAACATTGGAGATAAGACATGACGCAAAGAGCCGTGATGTGTTTGCTGCCGGGGCCCTTGAAGCCGCTAAGTTCATTAGAGACAAGAAAAACGGTCTTTATAATATGGCTGATGTATTGGGGCTAAGATAGAAAGGGAGAAACTAAATGGATATTGATTTTGCAGATCGTTTAAAAAAGTTACCGCCGTATTTATTTGAAGAGATAGACAAAGCGAAAAATAAAGCTATTGAAGAAGGCAGGCCAATAATTAATCTGGGCGTTGGTGATCCGGATACTCCCACTCCGGATTTTATTATAAAGAAGCTTAATGAAGCCAGTAAGGATCCGTCCACGCATAATTATCCTTTTAACAGTGGCATAAAACCACTAAGGGACGAGATGGCCGCATGGTATAAGACCAGGTTCGGCGTCGATCTTGATCCCGATACTGAAATACTGCCGCTTTTAGGGTCCAAAGAAGGAATAGCGCATATTCCGCTTGCGTTTGTTAATCCGGAAGAGGAAGTCCTTATACCAGATCCGGGCTATCCGCCGTATAATTCCGGTTCTATCTTCGCGAGCAGCAAGGTCAACCTGATGCCGCTTTTAAAAGAGAAAGATTTCCTGCCTGATTTGGGGGCTATCGATAGAGGCGCGGCTAGTAGATCAAAACTCATGCATATCAACTATCCCAATAATCCTACGGGAGCTACGTGTGATATTGCTTTTTACGAGGATGTGGTCAAGTTCGCGAAAAAACATAATATCATCGTGTGTTCCGACGCCGCTTATACTGAGATCAGTTATGATGGATATGATCCGCCAAGTTTTCTTCAGGTAAAGGGCGCAAAAGATGTCGGGATAGAGTTCCATTCTCTTTCAAAAACCTTTAATATGACCGGTTGGCGGGTAGGCATGGCTGTCGGTAATGCTAAAGTTATAGCGGGACTGGCAAAAGTAAAAGCGAATATCGATTCGGGCATTTTTACGGCGGTACAATATGCCGCCGTAGAAGCTTTAAAAAATGCGGAAAAGGTCAGAAGGGACCTCAATCGTCTTTATACGGAAAGACGAAATACGCTTATTGAAGGGCTCAAAAAAGCAGGATGGGATATTGCATCTCCCAAAGCTACATTTTATGTATGGGCGCCCGTATTCGGCAATTACGATTCCACATCTTTAGCTAAGGCTCTTCTGGATAAAGCAGACATTGTCGCGACTCCGGGTATCGGATTCGGAAAATACGGCGAAGGATACGTCCGGATGACACTAACTGTTAGTGCAGAAAAACTGCAGGAAGCCGCGGGCAGGATCAAAAAAGCGTTTTTTAGTTAAATTGAAGTCAATAGCATATCTCGGGATAGGATCTAATATAGGTAAAAGGGAAGAGAATCTTACGGAAGCTGTTTTGCGGGTAAATGCTGCGGACAGGATAAGCGTGATCCAAAGATCTTCTTACTACAAGACACTCCCGGTGGGCGGCCCGCCTCAAGAAGATTATTTAAACGGGGTTATAAAGGTGGAAACGGATCTCTCTCCGGATGAATGCTTAAGTGCTTTAAAACAAGTGGAGAAAGATATGGGGAGAAAACCAGCGGGGAAGAACCATCCCCGGATCATTGACCTTGATATATTGCTTTATGAAGATACTGTAACGGATACAGAAACGCTTTCAATCCCTCACCCCAGAATGCATGAGAGATATTTTGTTTTAAGGGGGCTTGCAGAGATAGCTCCGGAAGTTATGCATCCGGTTTTAAAGAAGACAATGAAAGAATTGTATGAAACTTTGCGAGAAGATGCAGCTGATAGAAAAGATCAGTGATATGAAAGAATATTCCCTCAAGGTGCGGAAAGAGGGGAAGACCATAGGCTTTGTGCCTACCATGGGGTATTTACATGAAGGCCATTTAAGTTTGATCAGGGCCGCACGGAAGGAATGCGATGCGGTAGTTGTAAGTATTTTTGTCAATCCCATGCAGTTCGGTCCAAAAGAGGATTTTAAAGAGTACCCGAGAGACCTCGAAAGGGATAAAGGTCTTGCGGGGGAAGCGGGAGCTGACATTGTTTTTTACCCTTCAAGTGAAGAGATGTACAGTGAAGGTTTCTCTACTTTCGTAAATGTTGAGGGGCGCTATACCGAAACTTTGTGCGCGTTTTCAAGGCCCGGACATTTCAAAGGAGTTGCTACCGTAGTTTTGAAACTTTTAAATATAGTCTCACCGGACGTGAGTTATTTCGGACAGAAAGATGCGCAGCAGGCAGCCGTTATCAAGAAAATGATAAAAGATCTTAACATGGATACCGATATTCGTATCATGCCTATTGTCCGCGAGGATGACGGACTTGCCATGAGTTCACGAAATGTATATCTTTCTGAAGATGAAAGACGCCAGGCGCTTAACCTTTACAGGTCTTTGGAAAAGGCGAAGGAGATGGTTTGCGGGGGAGAGGCTTCATCCACTGCGATAAAAAGCGAAATGAAGAGGATCATAGAGGAAGGAAAAGACTTAAAGATTGATTATATCGAAACAGTTGATGCGGATTCTTTAGAGCCGGTTGAAACAGTAAAAGAGAACACCCTCATAGCCGTAGCGGTTTTTATCGGAAAAACGCGGCTTATCGATAATATAATAATAGGAGATATTAATGATAAGGGCTGAATTTGATTCAAAATATAAAGAGCACCTGCAGAGGAAGATCGCTAATCTTAAAAAAGAAAAAAACGCGCTGATAGTTGCGCATAATTATCAGCGGGACGAAGTGCAGGAGATAGCGGACATAACGGGAGACTCTTACGCGCTTGCCCGCAAAGTGACCGAAGCGAAAGAAAAGGTCATAGTCTTCTGCGGCGTGAAATTCATGGCGGAAAGCGCCGCCATGTTAAGTCCGGATAAGACAGTATTACTTCCTGTTGAAGAAGCGGGTTGCCCGCTTGCGGATATGATAACTGTTGAAAAACTTAAAAAGAAAAAGGAGGAATATCCGGAAGCGGCGGTTGTCTGTTATGTGAATTCAACGGCTGCCGTTAAGGCCGAAAGCGACATATGCTGCACGTCTTCGAACGCGATCGATATCGTGAAGTCGCTCAAGGAAGAAAGAATAATTTTTGTCCCCGATAAAAACCTCGGTCGTTATGTCAGGGAACATGTTCCCGATAAAGAAATGATCCTCTGGGACGGATATTGTGTCGTGCACATGCGCCTTACAAGAGAAGAAGTCGTTAAGACCAAAGAGTTGTACCCGAAGGCGGAGTTTATCGTGCATCCGGAATGCAGAAAGGAAGTCCTGGAACTGGCCGATTATATAGGCAGCACCGCCGGCATGATCAAATATGTCAAGGAATGCCCGAGCAAAGAGTTTATTATAGGCACCGAATTGGGGATAATCTACAAACTGCAGAGGGATAATCCTGATAAGAAATTCTATGTACCTACAGATCAGTTTATCTGCGCGAACATGAAACTCACGACTCTCGGATGGGTCGCGCGGTCGCTCGAGAAAATGGTGTATAAGATCGAAGTCCCGGAAGATATTGCCGTTAAGGCCCGGAAAGCGCTGGAGAGAATGCTGGAAGTCACTCAAAAGGCGAAGAAATAATGGATAAGAAGAAAATCGCGATAATAGGATGCGGGGTTATCGGTTCGACCCTTGCCAGAGAAGCGGATAAAAACTTTAAGGATTTTATAGGTAAGATCTTCCTTTGGGATATAGATGCCGATAAAGCCAAAGTTCTTTCGGGAGAGTTGTCCACTGCCCGGATCGTTAAAAATCTGGAAGAAGCAGTAGATTCAGCTGATCTTGTCATCGAGGCCGCGACGCCGAAAGTTGTGGGGGAACTCATGAAAGAGGCTGTAAATGCGGGCAAAGATATGATGATAATGAGTATCGGCGGCGTGTTGGGACAAGAGGCGCTTCTTAATGAGGCGCGCGAAAAAGGAATAAGAGTAATGCTGCCTTCCGGCGCGATCTGCGGTATTGACGGGATCAAGGCGGCCAAAACAGCTGGGATAAAAAGCGTAACGCTTACCACGCGCAAGGCGCCGCGTTCCATTAAAGGTGCGCCGTATTTGGAAGAGAAGAGCATTGATGTTGATAAAATAAGCGGAAAAACTGTAGTGTTCGAAGGCCCTGCACGCGAAGCCGTTAAAGCCTTTCCGAAGAATGTGAATGTTTCGGCCATTCTTTCTCTGGCAGGGGTAGGGGCCGAGAAGACGACCGTAAAAATTGTGGTTTCACCTGAATATACGAAGAACATCCACGAAATTGAAGTTGTAGGCAACGCGGGTACGATAAATGTGAAAGTTGAAAACGTTCCTTCACCCAATAATCCGAAGACAAGTTATCTTGCCGCGCTCTCCGCGATCGCTACATTAAAAGAATATTTCAACACCATCCGCATCGGCACATAATGGGGGACGCCCCATTCGGCGACACCCCACATAGCTAAATTAAACTAATTTTCCCATATTTTTATCCAAAAGTTCTTCATATGGTCTAGGTTGGGTCACGTATTCCATATACATTTTTCTTCTTTTATTAGTTGTTCGTGCTAGATCAAAAAATAATGGGTTGGGTGTAATTATGGAATTTTTCTTTCCGTACGCGTAAAAATTATAACTTGACCATTGGTATTCGCTAAATTGTTTCACTATTTCAGCACGTACTGGATTTCTTTCAATATATCTTGCACATTCCAATAAATATGAATTATTTTCCACTAATATGCTTTTATATCTGTTTTGGTATAGACTTCCACAATAATCATATTTTTTTCTATGATGGAATTGAAATGATTGAAAGATTCCTTGAAAGATCTTAGGCATATCAGTTTTGCTTATAATTTGTATAAGCAAATGTACATGATTTGGCATCAGGCAATAATTGTAAATATTGAAGAAATATCTCTTTTTATATCTTTTGATCAGTTTTAAGAAGTTGGCGTAATCATCATCATCTTTAAAAATAATATTTTTGTTATTTCCCCTTTGTAGAATATGGCAGACTGCTCCATTATAAATTTTTCTTGATGAACGACTCATCTTGATCCCTCCTTTGTGATTTTCCCTGATACTCGATACATATATAGACAGTAAAAAAGGGAATTTTCTTTCACTTTCAGGAAATTATTTTTTAATTTTTACTAGTTTTTTATTTGAAGGGTGTTATTAAGTGGGACGTCCCCGAGCATTACCTCTTGACATAACCTTCCCCGCGTGTTACTTTATCACTGACTTAACAAGATCCCACCATAAACTTGACAAGGAAAGACAATTAATATATGGCAAAAGAGTTAGTGTTCATGCTTTTAGGAGGACTCGGGTTTTTCTTCTTCGGCATGCAGATCATGTCCGACGGGCTGAAAAAAATAGCCGGTGAAAGACTTAAAAATATCCTTCACGTTGTCACTAAACTTCCCATTTTAGGCGTGTTGATCGGGGCCGCGATCACTTGTCTTATCCAGTCTTCCAGCGCTACTACTGTAATGGTGGTCGGGTTCGTGAACGCGGGCTTATTGGCCCTTAAACAGGCTATAGGCGTTGTGATGGGAGCCAATATCGGGACGACTTTTACGGCATGGCTGGTTTCATCGATGGCCGTTTTTAAGATCACTCACTACGCTCTTCCTGCAGTTGGAATAGGATTTGCCGTCAAGACGTTCGGCAAAAGCAAAAATACCAGGTTTTGGGGACAGGTCCTTATGGGGTTCGGTATTCTTTTTATCGGTTTAGGTTTCATGAAAGATGCCTTCGACCCATTAAAGAAAAGCCAGTATGTAAAGGATATTTTTGCCACATTCAGCTACAATCCTCTTCTTGGCGTTTTGGTCGGAACCCTTTTTACGATACTTCTTCAGAGCTCTTCAGCGACTATTGCGATCGTACAGGTTCTAGCGTTCAATGGCGTTATAAGTTTTCCCGCGGCGATACCTCTTATACTCGGCGACAATATAGGAACGACTATTACTGCTCAGCTGGCATCTATGGGAGCGAATCTCAATGCCAGAAGGGCGGCCATGTCTCATACATTATTTAACGTCCTGGGCGTGGCTTATATGCTCTTTTTTGTCTACACGGGCTGGTTTGAAAGGGCCATCGAGTTCGTCATTCCCGGCGGGATAACTACAAAAAATATAATGTTCTATATAGCTGTTGCTCACAGTTCTTTCAACGTATTTAATACCCTTGTTTTTCTTCCTTTAGTGGGGCTGCTTGAGAAAATGAGCATCACGCTCGTGCCGAAGAAGAAAGACGCCATAGAACCGGGGCCGCAGTATCTTGAAAAACATCTTTTAAATACGCCTCCGATCGCCATGGAACAAGCCAGAAATGAAGCAGTTTACATGATGAGCCTTGCCAATAAGTCCGTTACTGCTTCTGTCAGGAGTTTTCTTGAAGGAGACCTGAGCAATGTGAAGAAGATACCGAAATACGAAAACGCGATCGACAACCTTCAATCCGCGATAACTCAATACCTCATAGAATTATCTCAAAGAACTCTTTCCGAAGAAGAGTCTGAAGAACTTCCGGTACTTATACATAACGTGAACGATATCGAAAGAATAGGCGACCATGCCGAAAACATACTTGAACTCGGTGAGCGTAAAACAGAACAGAAACTCACATTTTCCGATGAAGCCTTACACGATCTGACGCTGATGTGGAACGAGCTCAAGAGCATGCTGGTAGAGACAGAAGCGGCCTTAAAAAACAATGATTCCAATTCTGCCAGAAAAGTACTTGAAAGAGAAGAGAAGATCAATACATTTCAGGAGAACCTGAAAGGCAATCATGTGGACAGGTTGTATAAAGGAGCGTGCGATCTTAAGTCAGGCGTTGTCTTTATAGATTTCGTGGATAACATTGAAAAAATAGGCGACCATCTCACCAATATCGCTCAAGGTATAATAGGCGGCATGCGGTGGATAAACAAAGCACATCTTGATCTGGAGGAAGAAAAAGTCGCATAAAGCACCTGCAAACTCCTTGACAAATCATACCCCCTTTAGTATTATAAATACACTAAATTAATATATATAGGCCAGTTCTTAAGAATTTCTTGGGAACTGGCCTATATTAAATAATAGTAGGAGGAAAAAATGGGAATGTGGGTAGGAATAGGCCGCAAGGCAAGACGCAGTTACGGTTTTGACGAAGTTTCTTTGGTCCCTGGGAACCTTACGGTAAATCCTAATGATGTGGATACCGCTTGCGAGATCGGTGGCATTAAATTCCAGGTGCCCATAATGGCTTCATCCATGGACGGCGTGGTCGATGTAAATTTTGCTATCGCGATGGGCAAACTCGGAGGTATCGCCGTTCTTCACCTTGAAGGAGTTTCCACCCGTTATGAGAATCCTGAAGAAGCGGTGGAGAGGATCATAAATTGCGATATAAACGAATCAACAAAAGTCATCCAGGATGTATATTCCAGACCGATCAAAAAAGAACTCATAGAGAAAAGGGTCAAAGAAATAAAGAAAGCGAAAGTGCCGGCGATCGTAAGCTGCAACCCGCAGGTTGCGGATAAGTTCGGTCCTATCGCCCGTGATGCGGGATGCGATATCTTCATTGTCCAGTCCACGGTCATCAGCGTTGAACACCAATCAAGCAGATACAAACCGCTTGACCTCTACAAGTTCTGTAAGGAGATGAAAATACCCGTTCTTTACGGGAATTGCGTGAATTATAAAGTTGCGATAGCTCTCATGGAAACAGGATGTCAGGGCGTATTTGTGGGGATAGGCCCCGGTACCGCATGCACTTCCCGGGGTGTTCTCGGAATAGGCGTACCGCAGATCACCGCTACATGCGATTGCGCAGCGGCAAGAGATTCTTATTATAAAAAGACGGGCAGATATGTGCCTATTTTTACCGACGGCGGCATGGCGACCGGCGGTGATATATGTAAAGCCTTTGCTGCCGGAGCGGATGCGGTCATGCTTGGAAATGCTTTCGCCCGTTCGGAGGAAGCGCCCGGTAAAGGGTATCACTGGGGAATGGCTATGCCTCATCCTTTACTTCCGAGAGGAACAAGAATAAAAGTCGGAACTACAGGGACGCTCGAGCAGATCCTGTACGGACCCGCGACACAAGATGACGGCACGCAGAACCTGATGGGAGCATTGGCGACAAGTATGGGAAATCTCGGAGCGCACGATATCAGAGAGATGCAGCTTGTGGATATGATCATCGCTCCTTCGATACAAACTGAAGGCAAAGTTTATCAGTCCGCGCAACGCGTAGGCATGCGTAAAAGATAAAAGGGCGCGTTACTTTCTTTCAAGTAATTGACTTCATAAAACTACACTAAGTTATGACGGAACCACGGTCAGATTTTGTACATCTTCATGTACATACCCAATACAGTCTTCTTGACGGCGCCTGCCGTTTGGATGAACTTCTCGACCTTGCTAAATCCTGCAATATGCCCGCATGCGCCATAACCGATCACGGCAGCATGTTCGGCGCGATAGAGTTCTACGAAAAGGCGACCGAAAGAGGCATTAAACCCATCATAGGCGCCGAGATCTATGTGGCTCCTGAAAGCAGGTTTGATAAGACCAGCCACGGGATAAAGGGAGCGTCATACCACCTCGTGCTTCTTGCGAAAAATGCCAAGGGATATCAGAACCTTATAGAGATCGTTTCGATAGGTTATTTGGAAGGCTTTTATTACAAACCCCGGGTCGATAAAGAAGTACTGGCCCGCTGTTCAGAAGGTCTTATCGCGATGTCAGCCTGCTTAAAAGGCGAGATCGCGCATTTTCTTCTCTCGGATCAGTATGACCAGGCAAAAAAAGCGGCGGGAGAATACGCTGATATCTTCGGCAGGGAGAATTTTTACCTGGAGATCCAGGATAACCAGCTGGAAGAGCAGGAAAAACTCAACAAGGAAATGATAAAACTTGCGCGTGATATGGACCTGGCGATCGTCGCGACGAACGATGTGCATTATTTGGATAGGACCGACGCCAAAGCCCATGACGCGCTCCTCTGCATACAGACCCAAAGCTTTCTCGATGATGAAGACCGGATGAAGTTCCAGTCGGATCAGATGTATTTCAAATCTCCCGATGAGATGAAAGCCGCTTTCCGGGATGTGCCGGATGCTGTCGCGAATTCCGTCAAGATAGCGGAAAAATGCAATCTTGAACTGGATTTCAGCGAACTGCATCTTCCGAAATTTGAAGCGCCGAACGGGGGAGATAACAGTGAGTTCTTAAAACGGCTCATAAGGGAGGGTTTAAAGAAAAGATATCCGGTCATCACGGATGAGATAAACCAGAGGGTAAAACACGAGTTCGATATCATCGAACAAAGCGGATACATAAGTTATTTCCTGATAGTATGGGATTTTATCAATCATGCCAAAGAGAACAAAATACCCGTAGGGCCGGGCAGAGGTTCCGCGGCGGGGAGTATAATAAGTTATGCCTTGGGGATAACCGACATCGATCCGTTAAAGTACGGTCTTATCTTTGAGAGGTTCCTTAATCCCGAAAGAGTGTCAATGCCGGATATAGATATAGATTTTTGTTTTGAAAGAAGAGGCGAAGTGATAGATTATGTCGTGAACAAATACTCCAAGGACAATGTGGCGCAGATAATAACTTTCGGGACGATGCTGGCAAAAGGCGTGATAAGGGATGTGGGAAGGGTCATGGGGCTTCCTTATGCCGATGTCGATAAGATAGCCAAACTGGTGCCGAATGATCCGGGGATCACTTTAAAACAAGCGATAGAGATCGAGCCCGAGCTGAGGATGAGATACGAGGATGATCCGATAATCCGTCAGCTTATAGATATTTCGAGACGTCTTGAAGGCCTTAACAGGCACGCGTCAACACATGCCGCCGGAGTTGTTATTTCGGATAAGCCCCTCGTAAAACGTATACCGCTTTTTAAGACCGCTGATGACCAGATCACCACGGGCTACACCATGCAGTCTCTTGAGAGAATCGGCATGCTCAAGATGGATTTTCTCGGGCTTAAGACGCTTACGGTGATCGATCAGACTGTAAAGATAGTCAAACGCACCAGGGATATCGATGTCGATATTGAAGTTATCCCGCTGGATGATCAAAAGACTTTTGAACTTCTTGCCAGAGCCGAGACAGCCGGCGTGTTCCAGCTTGAATCTTCAGGCATGAGAGATCTTCTCAGAAAACTCAAGCCGGAAAAATTCGAGGACCTGATAGCCATATTGGCTTTGTATCGTCCCGGGCCCATGGGAAGCGGGATGCTCGAGGAATTCATAAAAAGAAAACAGGGGCATATTGAAGTCGAGTATGATCATCCGGCGCTTAAACCGATATTAAGGGAGACTTACGGGATAATCGTTTATCAGGAGCAGGTCATGCAGATAGTTTCCGCTCTTGCCGGCTTCAGCATGGCTGAAGCGGATAATGTCCGCAAAGTCATGTCCAAGAAAAAACCGCAGGAGATGGCGAAGCTGAAAATAAAGTTCCTTGAAGGAACAGCTAAAAATAAGATCGACAATGAAACAGCGGAAAAAATATTTGATCTCATCGCATACTTTGCGGGATACGGTTTTAATAAATCCCATTCCACTGCGTATGCCATGATAAGTTACCGGACGGCGCATCTTAAGGCGAACTATCCTGTTGAGTTCATGACGGCGCTTCTTACAAGTGAGAAAAATAATACCGACAAAATTTCCGATTATATCAGTGAATCGATCAGAATGGACATCGAAATACTGCCGCCGGATATAAACGAAAGTTTTAAGGATTTTACGGTTGTCGGAGGGGATATCCGCTTCGGGCTTTCCGCGGTAAAGAACGTAGGGTCTGTTGCGGCGGAGTCCATAATCACGATAAGGATGGAAAACGGCAAATTCGAATCATTGTATGATTTTGCGCAGAAAGCGGATTCGAGGAACGTGAATAAAAAAGTCGTGGAAAGCCTTATAAAATGCGGGGCTTTTGATTCTACAGGGATACATCGGTCGCAGGCAATGGCGGTACTCGACAAAGTGCTCGAGATGGCAAGCAAGGTCCAGAAAGACAGGCGGAACGGCCAGTTATCATTCTTTGATGAAGAACATTCCGAAGAAAGTTTCAGGGATAGTTTCCGGGATTTACCTGACATACAGGAGTGGCCGGAGCATGAGCTTTTGGCAAGCGAAAAAGAGATGCTGGGGTTTTATATCACCCAACATCCCCTCGCCAGGTTTGAAAGGCTCCTGAACGCTTATTCCACATGCGCCGTATCTGAGCTCAGCGCTCTTGCGGACGGGCAGGTAGTGCTTATAGGAGGCATCATAAGCAAGGTACGTTCAACCGTTACGCGTAAGACTGCCGAGAAAATGGCCATAATTACACTGGAGGATCTGAATAATTTTGTCGAGATCTTAGTGTTCCCTAAAACTTACAGTAAAGTCGCTTCTCTGGTAAAAGAGGATAACACTGTCTATGTCGAGGGGCGATTGAACCTTAGGGAAGAGGAGCCGAAGATAGTCGCTGAGAACATGATACCTCTTGAGCAAGTGAAAGAGATGTTCACTAAGTCGGTCCTGATCAAGATGAATACCCTGGGGCTTGAAGAAAATATAATGGAGAAGGTAAGAAGGGTTATCATGAAACATAAGGGGAAAGTGCCGGTCTTTATCGATCTTATTTCGCCCCAAGGCAGGAAGGTAAGGGTTTCAACCAACAAAGAGCTGACGGTGTATCCCTCGGATAACATGATAGAGGATTTGGAGGGGGTTGTAGGAAGGGGTAACGTTAAATTTGTAACAAAGTAGACGCGGGAGATTGACTTTGGCCGTAAGTAATGTTAATATAAGCAGTTATTAAATCAAATAAATATTAAAATAATAAGGAGGAGTTATGACGAAGAAAGATATCATCATGAAGATCTCAGAAGAGACTGGGTTTAAACAGGTTGATGTCAAAGAAGTGGTACAGCGCACGTTCGATATTATCACCGAAAGCCTTGCTTCAGGAGATAAGGTCGAATTACGGAATTTCGGTATTTTTAAAACAAAGGTCCGTAAAGGAAGAGTTGGGCGCAATCCAAGAACAGGCGCGAGCGTTAACATCCCGGATAAAAAAGTCGTCAATTTTAAAGCCGGCATGAGAATGAAAACCGACGTTAAATCGTAACTAAGATCGCGAAAACATAAGGTCACAAGTGGCGAGCTCACCTAAATATAAATCTTTAAGAGGAATGCCGGATCTCGTTTCCGAAGACGCTGCGAGTCTGAGGTGGATAGAGGAAAAAGCACGGGAGGTCTTTCAGCTGTTCGGGTTCAAGGAGATCGAAACTCCCATACTCGAAGAGACAGGCGTTTTTACCCGAAGTATCGGTGAGGATACCGACATAGTCGAGAAAGAGATGTATTCATTCACCGATAGAGGGGGTAAGAATATTTCCCTTCGCCCGGAAGGAACAGCCCCGATCATACGCGCGTATATCGAACATTCTTTATACAACGATTCTGATCTGGTAAAGTTATTCTACTCAGGGCCGATGTTCAGGGGAGAGAGGCCTCAAAAAGGCCGGCTCAGGCAATTCCATCAGATCGGAGCCGAAGTTATAGGTACTGTTGATCCTTTTCTTGATGCGGAACTCATACTGAACCTGGATGCGTTTTTAAAAAGAATAGGGGTTTCGGGTTTTACTGTCCTTATCAATTCCATAGGATGCGCCAAGGACCGCTCCGGCTACAAAAAAGCCCTTAAGACTTTTCTTGATAAGAATAGCGGAACGCTGTGCGAGGATTGTAAAAGACGCAGCAGGACCAATGTTCTTCGTGTTCTGGATTGTAAACAAAAATCGTGCAAGGATGTTCTTAAAGGCGCTCCTTCGATACTGGAGAGTCTTTGCGGATCATGCATGAATGATTATGAAAAATTAAAGAACATTCTTTCCGAGACAGGCATCAATTTCAGAGAAAAAACGGATCTTGTCAGGGGGCTCGATTATTACACGAACACGATATTTGAAGTTATACATCCCTCACTTGGGGCTCAGGATGCTATTGCCGCCGGCGGGAGGTATGACAACCTGACAAAACAGATGGGCGGGCCCGATGTCGGAGCGACAGGGTATGCTGTCGGCGTGGAAAGATTGCTTCTTATAGTGGACAAAAAGAATATTCCTTCTCAAGAGTCAGGCGTTCTTGTTATTCCTATAGATGATAATTCCCGGGCAAAAACCTTTGAGGTGGCTGACGCGTTGCGTGCGTCCGGGATACCTTCAGAGATGGCTCCTCCGGGAAAATCATTGAAGGGTCAGATGCGCAGGGCCCATAAGGAAGCGAGAGAATACGTTATTATCATCGGGGGAGATGAGATCAAAAGCGGAGAACTCCTGTTGAAGAACATGGAAAGCGGCGAACAGCAGAAATTGACGGTTGAGAAGATCATCGATGAGCTAAAGGCTAAAAGATAAGGGAGAAAATGATACGTACGCACAATTGCGGGGAACTCAATTCAAAAAATATCGGCAAGGAAACTCTTCTTGCAGGATGGATCACCGCAAGAAGGGACCATGGTGAGATCATTTTTATGGACCTCAGGGACAAGCAGGGGATAACACAGATAGTTTTCGATCCCGAGAAGAATAAAGAAGCTCATGAGAAGGCGCATGAACTCAAGAATGAATATTGCGTAAAAATCGTTGGTAAAGTGTCAAAACGCCCAGAAGGCACAATTAACCCCAAGATACCCACGGGCGAAGTGGAGGTAGAGGTAAATAAAATAGAAGTGCTTTCCGAATCAGAGACCCCTCCTTTTGAGATCAAGGATAAAATAACTATTTCGGAAGAGATAAGGCTTAAATACCGTTATCTTGATCTAAGACGGGATGTGATGCAGAAAAAACTTCACCTCAAACATAAAATATACAAATGCGTTTCGGATTTTTTGGACAGCGAAGGGTTCATTTCGGTAGAGACACCGATACTTACAAAGTCAACTCCCGAAGGGGCCCGCGATTATCTTGTTCCCAGCAGGATCCAGCAGGGCAATTTCTACGCGCTGCCGCAGTCGCCCCAGATATTCAAACAGCTTTTGATGGTAGCGGGCGTGGAAAGATATTTCCAGATCGTACGATGCTTTAGGGATGAGGATCTCAGGGCCGACAGGCAGCCTGAGTTCACTCAGCTTGACATGGAAATGTCGTTTGTCGAGCAGGAGGATGTTCTCGATGTATCGGAACGCATGTTCAAGGATCTCTTTGAAAAGGTGACCGGCAAAAAAATAGAGGTGCCTTTACCCAGATTAGACTATGAAGAGGCCATGGATAAGTACGGCAGCGATAAGCCCGACACAAGATTTGAAGTATTTTTGCATGATCTTACGCAGGAAGCGGCCGGGAGTGACTTCAAAATATTCAAGGATACGGTCTCATCCGGCGGCAGAGTAATGGGATTAGCCGCCCCGGGATACAGCGGCTTAAGCCGCAAGGAAATAGATGACTTAACGGCTTTTGTCGGCGAATACGGAGCGAAGGGATTGGCGTATTTTAAACTTGAAGGGAACGAGATCGCATCCCCGATAGCAAAATTTTTCACCAAAGAGGTCTTAGAACTTTTCAGGGAAAAAACCGGGGCCAAACCCGGCGACATGATATTCATGGTAGCGGATTCTAAGGATGTAGCAAGGGAGGCGTTGGGAGCGCTTAGATTGAAAATAGGCAGGGAAAGAAGGCTGATCGATCCCGACAGGTTTGACCTTTTGTGGGTGGTGAATTTTCCGCTTTTCAAGTTCAATAAAGACGAGAAAAGATGGGTATCCGAACATCATCCTTTCACGGGTTTTTGCGAAGAAGGATCGGAGTCGATAGATAAAAAAGAGCTGGCGAATATAAGATCAAGATCATATGATCTGGTGCTGAACGGCAATGAAATAGGATCGGGAAGCATCAGGATACACAGAAGAGACCTGCAGGAGAAGGTCTTCGATGCGCTTGGTATCGGTAAAGAGGAAGCCCGGATGAAGTTCGGGTTTTTGCTTGAAGCGTTCCGCTACGGAGTTCCTCCGCACGGGGGAATAGCTTTTGGAATGGACAGGATAACCGCGATCATTTCGGGGGATTCCTCTATAAGAGAGGTCATACCGTTCCCCAAGACGCAGAAAGGCGTGTGTCCTCTTTCGGGCGCGCCTTCCGCGGTCGGTGAAACACAATTAAGGGAACTGGGCCTGAAACTGAGAAAAAAACAGGAAGACAAATAAAAAACAGATATTTGATAGTAATGGAAAAGCAGGAGGATATCATGAGGCTATTGGCAATATTGTTGTTGGTGAGTTCTTTTATTGCAGCGGGATGCGCAAGTGAAAAGGTGAGTGTTTACACATTCCAAAAAGCGCGTGTCGACCAATCCATCAAGGGTAACGAAGGGTATCTGATGGGGCAACCTCCTGCAGGCGAGCAAACCCAGAGAAGTTCGAAAAGAACATTGATAGGCGTTGATATTGAACTTCCGGGTACATTTGCGGGATCTTCATCCGCGAAAGAGAGCGCTGCCGAAGGGCCGCAAACGGCTCCTGTCCAGAAGGCCGAAGAAAATGTTGAATATACAGAAGAGGGTGAAGTCTGGATAAAATGAGCGAGACCATCATAAAAATAAACAACGATTCAGAAGCGCGTACACTTTTCGGAAAACATGATGAGAACCTGAAGAGGGTCGAAAAAGCTTTTAATGTAAGCACCTCTTTTTCGGGAGGGGACCTTAAAGTTTCCGGCGAAGACGAGAACGCCCTCAATAACGCGGAAAAGATATTGAAGGAATTTCTTTTTGTTGTGAGAAGAGGGGGACACCTTTCTTTTCGCGACATCGATTACGCTATTAAAAAAACCAATTTTGCTGTCGATATACATGACATTTATCTTGATAAGATCGAGGTATATTCAAAAAGGGCTTACATCACGCCCAGAAGCGAGGGGCAGAAAAATTATATCGATGCCATTCGCAGGAACGATATAGTTTTCGGCATAGGTCCGGCAGGAACAGGGAAGACGTATCTTGCCATGGCGATGGCCGTTAACGCTTTGAAGAAGAATATTATCTCAAGGATCATACTTACGCGCCCCGCGATCGAAGCGGGAGAAAGTCTGGGCTATTTGCCGGGAGACATGTATGAGAAGGTGAACCCGTATTTGCGGCCGCTGTATGACGCTCTTTATGATATGGTCGAACCTAACATAATAAGGGACTATCTTGACCGCGGGATAATAGAAGTGGCGCCTCTGGCTTTCATGAGGGGCCGCACGCTTAACGATTCTTTCATAATTTTAGATGAGGCCCAGAACTGCACCCAGGATCAGATGAAGATGTTCCTGACCAGGCTGGGGTTCGATTCAAAAACCGTTATAACCGGGGATATCACGCAAAGCGATCTGCCTAAAGGGACAAGATCAGGACTCGTGCATGTAAGTTCATTCCTCCGGGACATTGACGGCATTAAATTTGTGATGCTTGAAAGAGAAGATGTGGTCAGGCACGAACTTGTGCAGATGATCATCGAAGCATACAGTAAAGAAACAGATAAATAAAAAACCTAACGAACATAAAATATGAATAAAAAAGACAGAATCAATAAGAACGATAATTCCACCAGGGCAAGCGAGCTTGTTTCGGGGAACAAAAAAGCGCGCCAGAGTTTCGCTCAAAAGACTGGCGCAAAAACAGGCAATCTTCCTTCGGAAGGATGGCCTGTTCTGGACCAGATCAAGAAGTTCTTCATGCACAAGGAAGTCCATTCGGCGATCATTATTCTGGTCTTTTTCGCAGCGGCGCTTTCAACGCTTTTTATAAGTCCCCAGCTTTATTTAAGAAGCATGCATGAAGGGGACATCGCTCTTAAAGACATATATGCTCCGTATGATTTTACCTATAATTGGGGCATCAATGAAGACCTTACGCAAAAGGCGAAAGAGGCCGCCGTTTCAGCGGTTCCTTTCTCGGTCCGAAGAGATCCTGCCGTTGAGAAGAAGATGTCGGAGGAGATGGCAAAGTTCTTTGATGTTTTGGACGAGCAGAAAAAAAGTGATGCGCAATTCGCCGATAAGCTCTTATCGATCAGGGGCCAGACGGGCACAGATCTTTCCGATAAGAACATAAAAACGCTTCTTGAATACCGAAACATAAAAAAAATATCTAAAAGCGCACAGCAGGTACAGGAAAATGTTTTTCTTATAGGATACATTACGGATGAGAACGCTGATCGTTTGAAGAGCGAAGGTTTTAATAGGGTAATAGTGTTCGATGAAAAGACCGGATTGGAAATGGAAAGATCTATCGGGGATCTTCTGGACAAAGAAAAGGTTCAAGGGATAATAGAAAGTTACGCGGTAACATATATTCCGGACCGAAAATTAAGACCCGCTGTTTCCGCGCTTGTTAAGGAATATGTAAAACCTAACTTAGAGCCCGATGAAAAAAGAACCGCCCTTAAAAAGGAAGAGACCTCTAAAAATTTCCTGCCTGTATATAATACGTTTGACGTAAGCAAGAACGAGCTCATTGTTGAAAAGGGCACAAGGGTCAATGCCCGGCATATTGCTCAGGTATCCCAGCTGAGGCAGTTCCGCACTAAAAGCAAACAGCCCGGATTTTTTCTGGGGATGACTCTTCTTTTTCTTTTGATGGGACTGGTAGCTGCGGTTTACATGCATTTCACGAGAAAAAAGACCTTTCTTTCCAGCCCCAAAGATATCGGAATAGTTTTATTGAACATGTATTTGATGCTGGTTATTGCCCAGTTCATTATAAGAGCGCCTCAGCCGAGTTATTTCATTCCGCTTGCCGGCATGGGCATGATGACCATGCTTCTTTCAGGATTCAATGGCGCTTTCTTGAGCGTTTTATTGATGAGTTCGCTCATAGCGATACTTACCGGAGGTAAGATCGAAGTGGGAATGGTGCTCCTGATAAGCAGCGTAGTGGGCATGTATGCGGTTAGAAACGCGAGAAAACGGTCGGATATTTTATGGGCCGGTCTTTTAGCGGGAATCGCGAAGTTTATCTCCATAGTATGCGTGGGGCTTATCAGCGGGATAGAACCGGAAGTTTTTGCGAGTGACGGTCTGTGGGGCGTGGCAAGCGGAGTATTTTCGGGGTTCATAGTGATGGGGCTTTTGCCTGTTTTCGAACATCTTTTTAAAGTGCCGACCAATATCAGCCTTCTTGAACTTTCGGACATGAATCATCCGCTCCTGAAGAAGCTCGCGATGGAAGCCCCCGGAACATATCATCACAGCGTGATGGTGGGCAACCTTGCCGAAGCCGCATGCGATTGTATCGGCGCGAACAGTTTACTTGCCAGGGTGGGTGCCTATTATCATGATATAGGAAAAATAGCCAAGGCGTCCTATTTCAGTGAAAATGAAATGGGGGCTCCTTCAAAGCATTCCAAGCTGACGCCTTCAATGAGCGCATTGATCATCGCGAAGCATGTGAAAGAAGGCGCTGAAGTAGCGAAAAAATATAAATTGAACAATACCTTGGTAGATTTTATCGCCCAGCATCACGGCGACAGCCTGATCTCCTTCTTTTATCAGAAGGCCATAGAAAAGAGTGAAAAAGGGGAGGGTGAGGTCCTGAAAGAGGAGAATTTCCGTTACCCCGGGCCTAAACCCCAGACAAAGGAGACAGCTATTGTTCTTTTGGCGGATGCGGTCGAGGCTTCAAGCCGTTCTTTGGAAGAACCCACACCGTCAAGTATCCGCAACCTTGTAAGGAAGATCATCAACAATAAGTTCATCGACGGGCAGCTGGATGAGTGCGATCTGACCTTAAGGGACATGCATAATATCGCGGATTGTTTTGTGAGAGTTCTCATGGGGGTCTTTCATACGCGCTTGAATTATCCCGAAGAGACAAAAAAGAACGGCTAGAAAAAACATGAGTGTGCGGGTAAATTGTGAAAATTTGAATCAAAAAAGGAAAATCGATCTTTTAAAGTTCAAGAAAATTGCCGTAAAGATATTGAGACTATCAGGCGGACCGTCCATTGAATTAAATGTGATTTTTCTCAGCAACCAGAAGATACGGGCGATCAATCGCAGGTATTTAAAAAGGGATCGTTCGACCGATGTTATATCGTTTGACCAAAAGATTATTTTAAAAGGCAAACGTTTGGTCCTGGGGGATATATTTATTTCAACGGATAAAGCGGCTTGGAATGCGGAAAATTATGGGACGGCATTTGCCGAAGAGACCGCGCTTTACCTGATCCACGGCATACTCCATATCATGGGATACGAAGACAGGACAAAAAAAGAAAAAGAAGCGATGCGGAGGAAGGAAAATGGATTTCTTAAAAAGATCCGAAAAGACTTATAGCCGAAAACTGACCCACAGTTTGAATTCCGCGCTTGAGGGGATCATCCATACCCTTAAAGTTGAACGCAATATGAGGATACATTTCCTTATAGGGTTTATAGTGCTTCTTGCGGGGGTCTATCTTAAGCTTACCAATGTGGAATTCATGCTTTTGTGTATCGCGGTATTTTTTGTCCTTATTTGTGAGATGTTCAACACGGCTGTTGAACATACGGTCGACCTCATTAATGATGAATTTCATCCGTTAGCCAAGATCATAAAGGATATAGCGGCCGGAGCGGTATTTGTCGCGTCGGTTAATGCCATAATTACCGGATATGTTCTATTGGTGCAGCGGATAGGGCCGTGGTATAGGGGAGGGTTCGATGCTATAAGGCAGTCTCCTTATCACGTAACGGCTATAGCTCTTTTGGCGGTAGTTACTTTGGTGATTGCCATAAAAGCCGTAAGGAGGGAGAAACAACTTCTGCGGGGCGGTATGCCCAGCGGGCATTCAGCGGTTGCCTTTGCCGTGTGGGTGATGGTATCGCTTATTACGAACAACGCGCTTGTAAGTATTCTTGTGTTTTGCCTTGCGCTTTTGATCGCGAGAAGCAGGGTTGCCGAGAACATACATACGGTCTGGGAGGTAATCAGCGGAAGCTTGCTCGGCGCATTGACGACACTTTTAATATTCCAGTTATTGACAAGATAGGGGCCGGTTATGATAGGAAGGATCCGAAAAAATTTACTCGTGGGTTTTGCTAACGGCATAGTTATACTCTTGCCGATCATTATAACGATAGCTATCGTCAGATATCTTGTTATAAAAGTGAACAACGCGGTACTTGAACCGCTTTTAAAGTTATTCGCACCGATGGCGAATATCGGAATACACGTTTTTCTCGCTAAAAGTATAATTTTTATAGGAGTTATACTTATCGTTGCCTGTATAGGTTGGGGGGCAAAGATAATCGTGGTCAATCGGACATTCTCGTTCGGCGAACAAATACTTATCAGGGTGCCGATAATGGGAAGAATATATAACGCCATCAAGCAGATCTCGCATGCGTTTATCGGACAGGGAAAAACCATATTCAAACAGGTTGTTCTGATCGAGTATCCGCGCCGGGGCGTTTATTCGATAGGTTTCACAACGGGGGTAACCAAGGGCGAGATAAAATCGGCTATGGATAAATATGGTATAAACGTATTTGTTCCGACTACGCCCAACCCGACAAGCGGGATATTTTTGATCGTTCCCAGGGAAGATATACATTTTCTGAAGATGAGCGTTGAAGAAGGCATGAAAATGGTTGTCTCCGGCGGGTCGGTAACACCGCCGTTCATAGAAGAAAGCACGGAAGAGAACACGGCAACCTGATGGACGGCATAAAGTAAGGGAATATGGCTGCGCTTAATGCGGAAGGAATAATATTACGGAAGCAGGAATTAAGGGAAACCAGTTTCATACTTGTTCTTTTTACGAAGGAATACGGCAAGGTACGAGGGGTCATAAAAGGAGTAAGGAATCCTTACCTCCAATTTGCCGGAGATATGGAGATCTTCACGCTTTCGCGGATCTCTTTTTACAAAAAAAGAAAAAGTACATTAGATCTTATTACGCAATGTGAAGCTATCGGTTCTTTTCCTAATATAAGGAAGGATATCGAAAGGTTGACATGCGCCAGTTATTTTATAGAATTAATAGATAATGTAACGAGCGATTATGATGTGAACGAAGCTCTTTACAACGTGCTCTATGAAAGCCTTAGACTTTTGGATACGGACTGCAGCGCGAAACGCGCGACCAGGATATTCGAGCTTAAGACCCTTGAAGCCATAGGGCTTGTCCCCCAGCTCAATGAATGTGTGAAATGTTCATCGCCGGTTTCCGGAGACCGCCAGAAGCAGTATAAATTCGGCATTTCTTCGGGAGGGATCTTATGTGCCGATTGTCTCGAAGGGCAAGTGGGGGCAATTTCCATATCCAGAGGCGCGATCAATTTTATGAGCAAGATACTTCAAAGCCCTTTTGAAAAATTAGCTCAAATTAAAGTATCAAAAGAAGTAGGCGGCGAAATAGAAGAAGTGCTTGAGGGATTCATACGGTTCCATATTACGAGGACCATCAAGTCGCTTAAGTTCCTCAAGGAGATAGAGAGCATAAAGGCAAAAAGCATAGGGAAGAAAAAGGTAAGGATGCATGGCTGAAGACAGGAAAACAAATAACGTAGAGCTGAAAGATATCGCGAACCTTTGCAAAAGGCGAGGGTTCATATTCCAAAGCAGTGAGATCTACGGCGGTATAGGCAGTGTTTGGGATTACGGGCCGCTGGGCGTCGAACTGAAGAACAATGTAAAGGGACAGTGGTGGAAAAGCATGGTCTATGACCGCAATGATATCGAAGGATTGGATGCCGCGATACTCATGAACCCCGAGGTCTGGAAAGCATCCGGCCATGTAACGTCTTTTGCGGATCTCTTGGTGGATTGCAAGGAGTGTAAAAAACGCTTTCGTGTGGATAAGATAAAAGGCAGATCATGTCCTGAATGCGGAGGGGAGCTTACCGAACCGAAAAGTTTTAACCTTATGTTCAAAACGCAGGTAGGTTCTGTTGAAGGAAGCGCCATAGATGTGTACATGAGGCCCGAGACCGCGCAAGGCATTTTCGTCAATTTTGAGAACGTGCTTAACTCATCGAGACGTAAACTTCCCTTTGGTATAGCGCAGATAGGTAAAGCTTTCCGCAACGAGATCACGACAGGCAATTTTACTTTCCGTAGCCGTGAGTTCGAACAGATGGAACTTGAGTTTTTCGTAAAACCCGATGAAGCTGACAAGTGGTACGAGTTCTGGGTGAACGAAAGATTGAACTGGTACACATCGCTCGGCATAAGAAAAGAAAACTTGAGGTTACGTGAACACGAAAAGGATGAACTTGCTCATTATGCCAAAAGATGCCACGATGTGGAGTTCTCCTTTCCGATGGGATGGTCTGAGCTTGAAGGTATAGCCAACAGGGGCGATTTCGATCTCAAACAGCATTCATCGCTGAGCGGCAGGGACCTTGTATATTTTGATGACGCGCAGGAGAAAAGTTACATGCCATATGTTATCGAACCTTCAGGAGGCGTTGACAGAGCGGTACTTGCATTTTTAGTAGATGCGTACAGATCCGAAACTGTCAGGGACCGCAAGAGAATTTATTTGTCCATAGATAATCGCCTTGCGCCGATAAAGGTCGCGGTGCTTCCGCTTCTTAAGAACCGGCCTGAGATAGTCGAAATGGCTCATAAGATAAGAGATGATCTTAAGGGAAATTACCGCGTAGTTTATGATGATACAGCCGCGATCGGCCGTTTATACCGCCGGCAGGATGAGATAGGTACGCCGTATTGTCTGACAGTGGATGTAGATTCTCTGTCCGATGGCAAGGTCACTATACGCGAACGCGACAGCATGGATCAGGATAGAGTGGATGTATCCAAAGTTAAAGAAATATTAAGAGAAAGACTAGCATTATGAAAATGAAACATAAAAGGAGGAAGGAAAAGAAATGGCAAAGGTAAAAGCGAAAAAGTCAACTAAAGGGAAAAAGCTTAAGAAAAAATACGTATATTCCTTCGGCGGTGGAAAAGCCGACGGCAACGGCAGCATGAAGAATCTGCTCGGGGGCAAAGGTGCGAACCTTGCTGAAATGGCGGGTCATCCGAAGTTAAAGTTACCCGTTCCGCCGGGGTTCACACTTACAACTGAAATATGTACATATTATTACGACCATGGAAGGAAGTATCCTCAAGGGTTGAAGGAAGAGGTTGAAAAGGCTTTAAAGAAAGTCGAGAACATAATGGGCAAAAAATTCGGCGATCCCAGGGATCCGCTTCTTGTCTCAGTCCGTTCGGGTGCAAGACAATCCATGCCCGGCATGATGGAAACAGTGCTTAACGTCGGACTTACGACAAAAACAATAGACGGGCTTATAAAACAATCCGGTAATGAAAGGTTCGCTTACGATGCTTACAGGCGCCTGGTAACCATGTATTCCGATGTTGTTATGGAAAAAGCCGCCGGTATAGAGCCTAAAGAAGGAAAAGGCATACGTGTTCAGCTCGAGAAACTTCTCCATAAGAAAAAGAAAGAAAGAGGAGCTAAGCAGGATACCGATCTTAATGCGAAGGACCTTAAGGATCTGTGCGAACAGTACAAGAAGAAAGTCAAAGAAGTGCTCGGTAAAAATTTTCCTGACAATGCCATGGAACAATTGTGGGGCGGTATAGGCGCGGTATTCCAGTCATGGAACGGCAAAAGGGCTGTTTCATATCGACGCATTGAAAATATCCCCGGGGAATGGGGAACCGCTGTAAATGTGCAGACAATGGTATTTGGAAATATGGGCGAAAGTTCTTCTACCGGAGTTGCTTTTACGCGTAACCCGGGTAACGGCGATAACAAGTTCTACGGCGAATATCTTGTCAACGCTCAGGGGGAAGACGTTGTTGCGGGCATCAGGACACCTGCCCCTATAAATAAGAATTCGCAGAGTGATCACAATAAAGACCTTATTATGCTTAGCGATTATATGCCGAAGGCATATAAACAGCTTGATACCATTCAGAAAAAATTGGAGAAACATTATCGTGACATGCAGGACCTTGAGTTTACCATTGAGAACGGCAGATTCTTTATCCTTCAGACACGCGTGGGTAAACGCAACGGTCCGGCCGCGGTAAAAATGGCAGTGGATATGGTGAAAGAAGGGCTCATCACGAAAAAAGAAGCCGTAATGAGAGTGAAACCCCAGCAGCTTGATGAACTTCTGCACCCCATTATTGACCCTGCCTCGGAAAAAACCACTAAACCCTTGACCAAAGGATTACCCGCGGGTCCGGGCGGAGCGAACGGCATGATCGTACTCGATGCTGACACTGCTGTTGAATGGACCAAAAAAGGCAAGAGGGTCATACTTGTCCGCGAAGAGACCAATCCGGAAGATGTTGAGGGAATGAGAGCCGCACAGGCTATTCTTACCGCGCGCGGCGGCATGACTTCACACGCTGCGCTTGTCGCGCGCGGGTGGGGCAAGTGCTGTATAGTAGGAGCAGGCGACCTCGATATCAATTACGGGAAGAGAACGGTGAAAGCCGGGGATGCTTTGCTGAAAGAGGGGGACCATATCACCCTTAACGGTACCAAGGGATTGGTTTACAAAGGTGTATTGCCCATGATGGATGCTTCCAAGGAGAACGCTATCCTGAACAGTTACCTGAAGATATGTGATAGCGTAAGAAAGCTCGGAATACGCACCAATGCCGATACGCCGGAAGACGCCAGGAGGGCGCGCGATTTTGGAGCTGAAGGTATAGGACTGTTCCGTATCGAACACATGTTTTACGGTGAAGGTTCCGAAGAGCCGCTTTTCAAGCTTCGCAAGATGATCCTTTCGGATACTCAAGAGGGAAGAAAAAAAGCTCTCAAGGAATTGTATCCTTATATGAAGAAGGATATAAAAGGAACGCTTAAAGCCATGTCCCCGTATCCGGTTACGATACGGCTTATGGACCCGCCGTTACATGAATTCGTTCCTCACCAGAAAGAGCAGCTGAAACAACTGGCAAAAAGCCTCGGAAAAGATATGGAGAGTATAGAAAAACGGATATCGGTATTAAGGGAATCTAACCCCATGATGGGACATCGGGGCGTAAGGCTTGGGGTTACATATCCTGAGATCACCGAAACGCAGGCAAGGGCGATCCTCGAATCAGCCGCCGAACTTATTAAAGAGAAGAAGGAAGTGTCTCCGGAGATCATGATACCGGTTGTCGGGGCTGAGACTGAAATAACCGATCAGAAGGCCATCATTGATCGTGTTTATAAAGAGGTCAAAGATAAGTATAAGCTTAAGAAACTGCCTCTCATGGTCGGCACGATGATCGAAATACCGCGCGCGGCGCTTACTGCGAATGAGATAGCCGAAGAAGCGGAATTCTTCTCGTTCGGGACTAACGATCTTACCCAGATGGGTTTTGGTTTTTCGCGTGATGACATGGGCGCGTTCCTTGTCCCGTATCTCGATAAACACATCCTGCCCAGCGATCCTTTCCAGACGATCGATCAGGGCGGCATAGGACAGCTTATCAAGATCGGCATTGAAAGGGGAAGAAAGACCAGGCCTAAACTTAAAGTGGGTATTTGCGGCGAGCATGGCGGCGATCCTAAATCCATAGAATTCTGCTACAAGGCCGGCATGGATTACGTGAGCTGTTCACCGTTCCGCGTGCCGATAGCGAGACTCGCGTCAGCACAGGCGGCTATTACAAATTGTTGACCCGTTTAAACTAAAGGGCTGTTCCGGGCCGGACAAGGACGGTCCGGAACAGAGACTAAAAAAGGTAAAATAAATTATGGATGCGATAAGATTATACTTGAAAGACATACGGAACCTTCCTCTTCTTACCCCTGAGTCCGAACGCGATCTTGCGCGCAAGATAAAAAAAGGCAACAAGAAAGCGCGTCAGCAGATGATCAAGGGCAATCTTCGTCTTGTCATTAATATCGCTAAAAAGTACAGTTATCTGGGCGTGCCCATGCTTGATCTTATAGAGGAAGGGAATCTGGGGCTCATGAAGGCTGTCAGCAAATACGATCCGGAAAAAGGATACCGTTTCAGCACTTACGCCGCGTGGTGGATCAAACAGTACATCACACGGGCTGTGGCTAACCAGAGCAAAACCGTCAGGATCCCTGTTTATGTCATGGAGATGCTGATGCGCTTCCAGAAGATCAAGAAAGCCTTGATGCAGAAAAAAAAGAAAAATCCGCAGGTCGCTGAGATCGCCAAGAAAATGAAACTGCCTATTGCGCGCGTGAAACAGCTCGACAGGATGGAATCAAGCATAACCAGCCTCAATGCGCCTATAGGCGAATCCGGCGAATCCGAGTTTATGGACCTTATCGAGGATGAGAGCATTGTCAATGCCGTGGATGAACTCAGCAGTTTCCTCCTGCAGGAAAGGATCCAGAAACTTCTTTCCAAGATGACAGATCGCGAAAAAAGGATACTGGAACTCAGGTTCGGTCTGGGGGAGGACGGAATGACGCATACGTTGCGGGAAACAGCGACGCATTTCGGGATCACGCGCGAACGCGTGAGGCAGATCGAAGCGGCATGCATGCAGAAACTGCGCAAAATGATGGAAGAGCAGGAAAAAGAAGCCGAGGCGGCTTTCACCAAGAAAAAGAAAAAGAAAAAACAAGCGAAGAAACGCTGAAAAAAAGCACAAGTCACACAGTACAAGTCACCGCGAAACTTTCAAAACCCAAGCGCCTGTAGCTCAGCAGGATAGAGCGACTGCCTCCTAAGCAGTAGGTCGTGCGTTCGAATCGCGCCAGGCGCACCACCTTTGATATGCAAGTTGCATTTTTATTGTTATATTGGTATACTTTTTCAAGATTAAAGGAGGTAGGAAGATGGGCAATTTATTGATCCTTATAGGCATTTTGATCTCTATCTATTCAGTTATAGCGAGGCTGACGATCGGAAGGATCGTTGACTTGAGCATAGTGAAGATACAAACTTTGTCGGTTCTGGTTTCCGCCAATACTATCATACTTATCGGTATTGCGGTCAAATTATGGGGGATGTAACAGTTTCTTGCTCATAGGCGCGCGTCACTAACATGAGGAAAAGCATGAAGGAGAATGAAAGGATCGAGGACCTGGAGTTCAAGCACAGCAAGTTCAGGCTGGTGCTGCTGTTCCTTGTGATCCTGGTCATAATCTTGAGGATACTTGATATTGTTTTATATCCGGATGCCGAGATCATACCCACTGATATAATATTCGTCGTGGCGATACTTCAGCTTTTCGGTTTCTGGTATGATTCCGTAAACGAAAAGAACCGCATCCTTTGGCTGCAGAAGAAGAAAGAAACGCTGGACGAGATGAAGAATAAGTTCACGATCATGACTTCTCACGAGCTCATGACGCCTATAACCGTGATCAAGACGTATATAGGCATGATGACAAATAAGTTATTGGGGGATCTGACCGAAAAACAGCAGGAAGCTTTGGATGTAATGAATAAATATTTTGCAAGGCTGGAGATGATACATGATAACCTTACAAAATTATATTCGGGCAATCCGCCTTCTTTCGAAGAGAACCTCAAGCCGTATTCCGCTGAAAAACTCATAAAGACCACAGCGGACGATATCATGCCGTTCATCAAAAGAAGGAACCAGAATCTTTCGGTTGAGATAGATCATAAGATCCCGGAAGTTGTAATGGACCCGAACGGCATCAGGCAGGTCATGGTGAACTTATTATTGAATTCCATAAGGTTCACCCCGGATAACGGCAATATCATAATAAGGGCAAAAGATAATAAAAGTAATGTACGTGTTGAAGTTGAAGATAACGGTATAGGCATACCGAAAGATAAATTAACGCATATATTCGAAAGTTTTTATGAGGTTCAGGATACAGCTGAGGCGCATTCATCGGGCAGTATAGGATTCAAGTCGGGAGGAATAGGCTTAGGGCTTACGATCACCAAGAACATAATAGATTTTCATAAAGGCAATATCTGGGCGGAATCGGAAGAGGGAAAATTTTCCCGGTTCATTTTTACATTACCGAAAGAAAGATAAAAGACCTCCGGCAGTTTCAGCGTGTAAAGAGGGAAATTCTAGAGATGAGAACATTCGATCTGGGCGCATTTATATTGTGTGCGATCTATGGAGGTGTACTTGTTTTTTTGATCTCCTTCCTTTTTAATATAAAGAACATCTTCGGCAACAGCAAGGTCCTGAGATATCTGGCAGGTCATCCTGAATACAAAGATATAGAATTATTGGAAGGGATCATTGAGGTAAGGGACGAAAGAGTAGATTTTAAGGAACCAGAGGGAAGTAAGATCTATTTTTCGATCCCCATTGATCGGATAAAAGACGTATCTGCGGGCAGTGAAAACTCCGGCTATCAGGAAAGTATTTTTAATAAGTTCTTTAATATTCTTTCGGAAGATCAACTTCTATGCATTAAACTCCGCCATGAAAATAGCGAGCATACATTACAGTTCTCAGCTCATAAAGCTTCTTCGGTAAATGATGACATAAAGAAGGAGATATTGGATGCAAAATCCCGGACAAATCAAAAGAATGCCAGTGCGAGAGCCTAAGGGGGGAGCATATGCCGGATGAAAGAAGCCAACCGTTAGATCCTGAAAATGTAAATCTTGCTTTTGACGAAAATCCCGAGATAAGGGACGGCGAAAGGCTGCCGATACAACCGCCTTTAAAAGTGCTTCGCTACAGGACCATAAAAAAGAGTACAGGGTTTGGATGGTGGTCTGTTGTAGCCCTGGTCGAGGACCACGGAGATAAGCAGATCTGTTTCTATCGCTGGCGGAAAAAAGCCAAAGAGTGGAAAAGAGACAAAAAACTCGCTTTCAAAAGTTACACGGAATGGTCTACGTTCAAGGAAGCAATAGAGTATTTCCTGGAAGATATGGGTTAAAAACTTTTCAGGGTACTATCCCGTATTTTTGCACTTCTATGGTCTTGAGGGTCTTATCCATTTCGGTGAAAAATACAAAATAGATAATTCCCAAAATAATAATTACTACGGCTATCAAAAGTATTGAGAATTCTATCATCGTCAATTCTCTGAAGAAGGATCCTTTTTTCTTATTATTTTCTTCCATTTTTCCTCTTAAAAAGTATAGCATACGCCCGCGTATATACAAAAAATATGTTATTTTCAGCTGTTATTTACTTGACAAAACAGGGCAAAAATGTTAAAATAATAAAAATCTAGGTTAGGGCAAAATGAGAAAGATCACGATAGTCACCATAGTGTTTTTATTTCTATTAATGCTCATCCCGCACTTGAAAGCGGATGATATGATCCCCAATGCCGGATTAATTTCCGATTTTACAAAGAGTGACCATCCCTCATGTATAACTGGTAATAAGCTTTGTTTTTCTAAAGAAAACGTCAAAGCCGAAATGGAGGAAGCCTCCCGGAATGAGGTCGATGACGAACTTTACAACCTGGCGGAGATCGTGTTCGAAAAGGCGAAAGGAGAAACTCTCACGCCTCTTGCGATGGACAAGGCCGAATTTGAAAATGAAGGCGATCTGTATCTTTAATTAAAAACGGAATTCCATTTCTATAATTTTCCTTACACTTGCTTATTTTTCATCCTCTAATTTAATTTTCTTGAAATCCTGCGTGATCGACGCTATTATAAATGTCAGTTTCTTCTTAAAAAAGGGGCCCGTATGAATAAAAGGTTATATGTAATTGCAGCCGTTATTGCCGTGATCTTGATTTTGATCATGGCAAGGGACACGATGATCGAAAGTACCCTTAAAAAAGGCGTCAAGCGCCTTACGGGCTTGAGCATGAGGATCCAAAGGTTTAGAACAGGCGTTTTCAAGCCTTATGTGGACATAAAAGATCTCGTGCTTTATAATCCCAAAGGGTTCAAGGACAGGGTCATGGCCGATGTGCCGGAGATCTATATTTATTACGATCTGCCGTACATGTTCAAAGGCAGGCATCATTTTTACGAGATGCGCCTGGAATTACAGGAATTATTGGTCGTGAGAAATGAAAACAGCGAACTCAATCTTAACGCGTTAAAATCCTTGAAAGACCAGAGAAGCGGCGCTGCAGAAAAGCAAGAGAGGAAGCCCCTCAAGCTGGACATCGATTATCTGCATTTAAAAATAGGAAAGGTTATATACAAGGATTATTCCAAAGGCGGCGCGCCGGCAGTAAAAGAATTTAATATAGGCCTTGATGAAAGCTACACCGGGGTCGATGATCCCTATGAACTTGTAAATCTGATAATTGTAAAAGCTATCAGAAAAACTACCATAGCGCAGCTTACCGGGTTCGATCTGCAGAGTCTGCAGGATTCCCTTTCTGTTGCTGTCAGTGCGGGCAAAAAGACGATAAAAACCGTGGCCGTTGCCGCGGAGGATACATTAAAAGATACAACTAAAGTTCTGAAAGAGGCCATTAAACTTCCGTTCAAGAAGACGGAAAAGTAGCTATTGATAATTTCCGGGAGGGATAAATGCTTTTAAAAATATTAGGGGCTTTATGGATACTTTTCGGCCTTTTGTGGCTCATTTTTCCCAATATGCTGAAAAATCGCCTGAAGAAAAAATTAAGCCGGAAAATAAGAAGGGTCGTATTCGCTTTTTTAATAGTCTTCGGCCTTGTTTTAGCGGGAAGTGTCCTCAAAGTTCAGGGTATCCTTCCAAAGATAATAGGTATCATAGGCCTGGTACTGGCTATAAAAGGGTTCATGCTCATCACGTCAAAGACTTCCGAAAAGTTCTTTGACTGGCTGGCGACGAGGTCAATAATATACTTCAGGATAATGGCATTGGTTATCCTGGGAATAGGCATAGCTGTAGTATTTTTCATGTAGGTACATGGCAGGAGGACTGATGGAGATATTGGGGCTCTCGATCTTAATAATATTCAGCTTGATCGGATTCGCAGCGATATTTTTTACCACCTTCGGGACTTTGATCATACTTATCGGATCGTTCTTATATGCGCTCTTGACGCAATTTTCTCTGATAAATATCGAAGCGTTCATACTTATCCTGATATTGTATCTTATCGGAGAAGTGCTTGAATATGTATTTGTTATTATCGGCGCCAAAAAGTTCGGCGCTTCCAATGTAGCTGTTGCGGGCGCCATAATCGGCGGCATACTGGGAGCGATCGTAGGCGCGGGAGTTTTCGGGGTAGGTCTTATACTGGGCACTTTCCTGGGGATCTTTCTCGGGGCTTTTCTTGTTGAACTTATCATCCAGAAAGATCTTGTTAAATCGCTAAAGGCAGGTACGGGAGGGATACTGGGAAGGTTCGGAGCGATAATAGCTAAAGTGCTGATAGCATTACTGATGTTCTATATCATGGCATCCAGCATAATAAGGGTTTAATCGAAGAGGATCACAAATTGAGCATCTTGAGGCAGAACAGGAGTTAACATGATAAAAAATAAAACACTTGTTATATTGTTCGGATTAACATTGCTCGTCTTTGGCTGCACCGCAGAAAAAGTTGTTGATGTCAACGTGGCGGGGAATAAGACAATACATTTAAGGGTGGGACAAACTGTAAACGTCAAACTGGGATCCAATCCCACTACCGGATACATATGGATGCTTGCGGAAAAAGAGGGCTATAATGCGCTTACCAGACTCGGCAATTATAAATATGTACCTGACGCAACCCGGCGTATAGGAGCGGGAGGCACGCAAGTCTTTACCTTTGAGGGCGCAAAAAGAGGGCAGGCAGAACTTGTGTTTGAATATCGCAGGCCGTGGGAAGGGGACAAAGCGCCGGTCAAGAAATATGAAGTCAACTTAGTCGTGCATTAGAGAAGGCCTTTTACTTCAAATAATGCTTTGTTAATTCAGCCTTCAGGAAATTAAAAGCCGAATCAACATCATCAAAAAAGGAAAATAGCTTCATATCCTTTTTATCGATCATATTCTCCTTGATGAACAGATCAAAATCGATCAGTTTTTTCCAATAATCCGAACCGTAGATGACTATCGGCACGTTTTTTCTTAACGTCTTCGTTTGAACGAGAGTGAGGATCTCGAACATCTCATCAAGCGTTCCGAAGCCTCCGGGAAAAAGTACCAGGGCTTTCGCGAGGTACACGAACCAGAATTTGCGGACAAAGAAATAATGGAATATAAAAGACAGTTCTTTGGATTGATATAAGTTCGGTTCCTGTTCTTCAGGGATACTGATATTAAGTCCCACGGATTTTCCGCCCGCTTTTTTTGCGCCGCGATTCGCAGCTTCCATGATACCGCCGCCGCCGCCGGAAGCTATGACAAAACGTCTTTGGGAGCCTGTCAGGCCTAAAGACCATTTTGTGAGTTTTTCTGCGAGCTTCATCGCATCTTTGTAATATCTATTTTTGGGGTTTGTTCTTGCCGAGCCGAAGAAGACTATAGTGTCTTTTATGTTATATTTTCGGAAGCGCTGGCGGGGTTCGATGAATTCGCTCAAGATTCGTAAATGCCTGGCGCCGGGCGAATTCAAAAAGTCCAGGTTCTTGTAAGCTTTTTGCGGCCAAGTTCTTGATGAGGCTTTTTTCTTTGCCATTTATTTATCTCCTTTATTTGTGATCTTAACTATAATAGTTTACCAAATAATTCTATAATTACAAATTTTTTAAAGCTATAAATACTTGTTAATTAGCTAGTTTCGTGGTATATAGTTTTAAAGATCATATAGACGCCAAAATAAATTTTATTGCTAATATCGGAGGGAAAATGATAGATCTTCATACTCATTCACTGTTAAGCGACGGGGAACTTCTGCCCAGCGAGCTTGCAAGGCGGGCTCAGGTCAACGGCTGCACGGCTATTGCCGTAACAGATCACGTGGACCACTCAAATATTGATAATGTCGTGGAAAGTCTGGTGAGGGTTTCAAGCCAGATCAATAAATACTGGGACATAACGGTGATACCGGGAGTCGAGATCACGCACGCCCCGCTTGAGTCTTTCAAAGCTCTGGTAGAACATGCCCGTAAAAAAGGAGCGAAAGTAATTATCGGGCACGGCGAATCTCCGGTCGAGCCCGTCATCCCGGGCACCAATGCGGCAGCTATAAACGCAGGGGTCGATATACTCGCGCACCCCGGTTATATCAGTGAACAGGACGCTTCTTTAGCCCGCGAAAAAGGGGTTTATCTTGAGATCACCTGTAGAGATGGCCATTCTGAAACCAACAAACACGTGTTCGATGCAGCTTCCAAGGCGGGGGCAAAAATGGTGCTCTCGACTGACGCGCATGCACCCGCAGATCTTCTCACGCAAGAGAAACGGGAAGATGTCCTGGGATCCTTAACGGAGTCTTTCGATATCATTGCCGGCATTCTGGCTAACTCTGAAGAGATAGTGAAGAGGATCCGCGGATAATCCATAACACTTTATTCTCTTAACAGAAAATTTTTTTTGTTTTCCACCCTTGACACCACTAAGCTTTGTGGTATACTTCAACAAATATGAACACGAGGTTAACTTTAAGTTAATTCTTAAAGTGTGTCTTGTTCTCTATATACCTGTATACCTAACGTATGTACCGCCGATGCAGTTTCAAATCAGGCAAAGAAAGGGGGGAGGAAATAAACCAATTGGACTTAAATGCCGGAAACTGTAAATTTTCCAAGGCGATACTAACATAGAAAAAGTAATGCAAGAACGGGTGAATAACCCGTTCATTTGAGATATTTCTAAAGCAACAGAAAAAACTACCTTTTAAGGAGGTAAAATGAGATTTGTAAAAGCTTTATTGGTTTTGGCGCTTGTATTCGCAATGTCTGCGATCGTATACGCCGAAACACAGAGTGTGAAAGTCAGCGGCGACCTCGCAATGCGCGCTTTCGCAAGAAACAATTTTGATCTGAACAGAGATGATGCTGAAGGTGCTAACGGTACAACATCATCAGACTGGGCAACATACCTGACAAGCACAGCCGAAGTTCAGATCGATGCCGACCTCACTGACAACGTATCTGGTGTTATCAGACTTATCAACCAGAGAGTATGGGGCAGCGGAGACAAAGCGGCTGAAGCTAACGGTGAACTTGGTGAAGTAGGCGCTCCTTTTCAGGATCAAGTTACAGCCAGAGTTATGACAAACGATCGCGAAGATGAGTTCCAGATCGATGTTGACCTGGCTTACATTGAGCTGAAAGAGTTCCTCTACAGCCCGCTCACGCTCAGGATCGGTCGTCAGGACCTTTGGTTCGGTAAAGGTTTCATCATTGGCGCAAACCTTCAGGATCCTGAAAACAAACTGTATGCTCCGGAATACACAGCTATCCAGTCATTTGATGCCATAAGAGCGACTCTTGACTATGATCCTTGGACGATCGACGCTGTATTCGCAAAGATTACTGAAAACTTGAGAAGATCAGACGATGACACAAATCTTTGGGGCGTAAACGTAGGCTACGTATTTGATGAGTACAACGCAGAAGCAGAAGCTTACTGGTGGTACAAGCAGGATAGGTTTACCGGTTCCGGAAATACTGGTGCACTTACTCCTGGTTTGATCGATGTTATAAACAGCCATGATGACAATGACGTTCATGTAATTGGCTTAAGAGGCAGCATGGACCCGATCGAAGACTGGACAATGGCTCTTGAAGGTGCTTACCAGTTCGGCAACTATCTCGGCGCTAACAGCCAGATAGAAGACAGAGACAGAAGCGCCTGGGCGATCGATGCAATGGTCGAATGCCGTTACTTCCAGGATGACTATGCCTGGAAACCCGTTCTTGCCGCTGAATATATCTTCTATTCCGGCCAGGACAACATGGGTAACGTAGCAGCTACTTCTTCCGGCGACTACAATGGCTGGGATCCGATGTTCAGAGGGAAATTTGACACAAAGATCAGAGAGTACCAGAACTGGTTCTACAGAACAGCCATGGCAAGCTGCCCGTCCTTCACTAACCAGCACCAGGTGTTGGTGAGAGGTTCAGTTGAACCGACTGACAGCTTGACAGTTAGCGCGCAGTACGCTCATTTCTGGCTCGCGGAGTCATGGGCCACTGTAACTAACACTGTTCCTCAGAACACAGATAAAGATGTAGGCTCAGAAGTTGACCTTGAGCTTACCTGGGATTACACAGAAGATGTGCAGTTCGGTCTTTTAACTGCATGGTTCTTCCCGGGCGGTCACTTTGCAGGCGGCGAGGACGACATAGCTACAGATATGGTCGCTTCTGTAAAACTCAGCTTCTAAGTTCGTTCTAGAAAAGCTAACTAAAACCCCGGTTCGGGTTCGCTCGAACCGGGGTTTTTTTTATTTCGGAATATGTTGACTTTTACTTCCCATACATTACAATATATAATAATATAATTAATACCTTGAGTTTAAAAACGGGGAAAGGGGAGAAAATGGAAGAAGAAAAGAAACCTCAAGAAGAGTCATCTCAACCGAACCAATCAAGCGGCAATGCATATGCCATTCTTTCGTATCTTTGGATACTGTGTCTTATTCCGCTTCTCATGAAAAAAGACGATGAGTTTGTTTTGTTTCATGCAAAACAGGGGCTCATGCTTTTTATAGTGGAAGTCGCGATAGGGATAATCGGTATCATACCTTTTCTTGGATGGCTTATCGTAATGCTTGGGACATTAGCATGCGGTATCCTTTCTATAATGGGTATCATCCAGGTTCTCATGGGCAATATGTGGAAGATGCCGGTCATAGGCGATTGGGCTGAAAAGATAACCGTATAACCAGAGGGATCTTCTGTGAATAAGCGGAAAAAGAGCATTTTACTGTTCCTGATTACCGCATTGATCATTTGCTTATTTGTGATCTTCTTGAGCAGTACCTTCTTCATGGAAAAAGCGGAGAAGTTCCAGGAAGGTACGCGGAAGATCGTGAAGATAGTAAAGAAGTTTTCTTTTGCGGATTCCAGAAGTCTTGTCGATTGGGAGGAAAAAGTCCTTACAAGCAGGAAGACAGAATACCGGCTCGGCAAGGAAGACGGAAAAAGCTGCGTTACGGCCACGAGCAAGGATTCCGCGTCTTCACTGTATTACAAGCAGGAGCTTTCACACGATAAGAATCCCTATATAAGCTGGGAATGGATCGTGAAGAAGTTCCCCGAGAGAAAAGGCAAGGAAACTTTAAACAAGAAAAAAGAATTTGATTTCGCGGCGCAGGTTTACGTTATATTTTACTCGCGTTTTTTTCTCAATACGAAAGCTATTCAGTATGTATGGACCGAGACCATACCCGTCGGCGTGGTGGCGAATAATCCTTACACGAAAAACGTGAAGCTCATGGTGCTCGAGACAGGCCCTTCAGAAACGTGGAAAAGTGAAGAGCGGGACATAACGGAAGATTTCAGGCTGCTTTTCGGAGAAGACCTGAGCAAGGATGTAAGGGCCATAGCTTTCATGACGGATGCGGACAGCACCGGTTCGGAAGCTGAAGCGTGCTTTGCGAATGTCACTCTCGGTTACATAACAAAGAACGGGGAAGAGTGCATGGATGAGAAAATAAAATCTCCGTGGGAGAAAGTGAAGGATTATTTTTTGCCTTTTTCAACATATAACGAAAGGAGCAGCCATTAAATATCTCAATACCTCTTTAAGGAAACATTATCTGGTGATAATTGTTTTTGCCATGCTGATACCGACTTTGTTCGTCGGAGGTTGCCTTTATTATTTTATTCTTACCGTGATGGCCGAACAGCTTGCTCTTCCGGATGTCATCGCCCGGAATTTGCTGCCTGTCATCGAAAGAATTAACCTTGTATTGATCGTCGGTCTGCCGATCGTGTTCGCGGTCATGCTTACATGGGCGATAGTTCTTTCATACAAGTTTGTTGCGCCCCTTGAACGCCTGGAAGAAGACCTTGAAAAGATCGATGAAGGGGATTATTCGGTAAGACTCGAAGTCAGCCAGGATCATGAGCTCAGTCCGATCGCGAACGTGATCAATGATCTTGTTGACCAGCTTGAAAAACATAAAGGCTAAAAAAGTAAATGAAAATCCATAAAACAGCCATTGTGGCAAAAAAAGCCGAGATCGCCGAAAGTGTCGAGATCGGCCCCAATGTTATTATTGAAGACGATGTGATTATCGCCCCCGGCGTCAAAATAATGGCGAACGCATATATATGCGCAGGCACTGAAATAGGTGAAAATACGATCATCCACATGGGGGCGGTTATCGGGAATGCGCCTCAGGATCATTCTTTTAAAGGCAAAAAGACGTTTACTAAGATCGGAAAAAACAATATTATCCGGGAATACGTGACAATACACCGCGGCACGGAAGAGGGATCATCAACCGTAATAGGCGATAACAACTTTATCATGGTCCAGGCGCATCTGGGGCATAATTGCAGAACGGAGGATAATGTTATTATCGCGAACGGCGCTCTTCTCGCAGGACACGTAGAAGTCGGGGAAAGCGCGTTCATTTCCGGCAACGTGGTTTTTCATCAGTTTTGCCGTATCGGGCGGTATGCAATGATAGGCGGGTTCACGGGCGTGAATAAAGATGTTCCGCCGTACATGATCGTAAGAGGGCCTTCCGCGGTGAGAGGCATCAATCTTGTCGGCCTCAGGCGCGCGAAATTCAGCACGGATGTTATAAGGGAGATAAAAGAAGCTTATAAACTTTTGTTTCTTTCCGATCTGACCCAGAAAGAAGCGGCCGGCAGGATAAAAAAAGAATATAGGTCTGATGAAGTAAAACATTTAATTAATTTTATAAATGAATCTAAAAGAGGTATTTGTAAAGTACGTTATAGTAAAGAAGAATATTTTTAATAAAAAGGATTCAATAATCAGAAAAGGAGGAAGTAATGGCGAAAAAAACGGATATCAACAAAATATTTGAAAAGTACAGACCGATGCTGAAAAAATTCGGAGATGAGGTCGGTGAAGCCGCCAAAAAGGGTGAAGAAGGCGTAGTCAAGATGTCCAAGCTTCTTAAACTCCAGATCGATGTCATGGGCCTTACGGTCCAGAAAGAGAAACTTTATCATGAATTGGGCAAAGAAGTGGCGGAAAAACTCATGAAAGGCCAGACCGATATAGCGGGTCTGGAAAAATACAGGAAACGCCTCGATAAGATCATGTCCCAGGGAGAAAAAGCAAAAAAGACTATTTCAAAAGTCAAAAAAAGCGCGGGCAAGAAAAAAGCGGCTAAAAAATAATCAGTATTTATCAACTTGCAAGGAGAAAAAATAATGAACAAAAAAATTTTGATTCTAGTTATCGCAGCTGTGTTTGTTTTCGGTTCTGTTCTGTCTTATGCGGATACGTCTTACAAATTAAAACGTATGACTTCGGATCTTTATGACAGAAAGACGCATATGAAGGCCAAGAGGTATCTTTCCAATTACGGTAAAGATGTAACGCCGTTCGTTCTGCCGCTTCTTAAGGATAAAAACAATGAAAGGGTCAGGGTGGCTGCTCTTTATATAATCGGTAAAGTGGGGGATACTTCGGCAGAGGACGAAGTTATCGCGAGCCTGAAAGACAGAGATCACAGGGTAAGGCAGGAAGCCGCAAGAACATTAAGCGTCATCGGCTCACAAAAAGCGGTAGAGCCGCTTAAAAGGCTTTTAAATGATTCTTTTCCGGATGTAAGATTTAACGCCATAAGGGCTTTGTCCAATATCGCGCCTAAAGATGAAACCGATCTTTTTACGAACGTATTGAACGATTATGATCCGCGCATACGCATGTTTGCCGTTAGAGCTTTGGGGAATTTAAAGGTTAAAAGCGCGGTGCCTTATTTATCCCGGATGACGGGCGATCCGGATCCGGCGGTAAGGATAGAGCTTGCTAAAGCTCTGGGTGATATCGGATCAGATGACAGCCTTCAAGCTCTTACATGGCTTCTTGGCGATCCTGATCTTCAGGTCCGTATACTTGCCGTGGAAAGCCTCGGCAAACTCAAGACTTCCGCGGCGGATGAGGCTTTGGCCCAGGCAGCGGATTCCAGTGACCCCAGAGTTGCCAGTATCGCTATACTGTCGCTTGGCGACAGGAAAAGCTCAAAGGCTCTCGAAGTCGCAAGGGCGCATCTGGATGACGAGCATTTATCCGTAAAGCTCGCGTCCATCGAGGTAGTGGGCAAGATGGGCGGAAGCGGCGATAAAGACCCTCTTAAGAACATGCTTGATGCGGAATCTTCAAAGGTAAGAAGGAGCGCCCAGAAAGCTTTGCAGGGGGTTGAAGGAAGCAAATGACAGCAGAGAGAGAGCTGTCCAGATCAAAAAGATATTCTGCTATAAAAACTTATTTTTATATCGCAGATCTTGTTATCACATTTGTCTTTCTCATAGCATTCCAGATCTTTGTATCAAGATCACTTCAACAGGCGGCGCAGACGGCTATGCCGAATTTCTACGCCGCCTGTTTTATTTACATGGCGGGTTTTTACTTCCTGATGTACCTGGTGGGATTTCCTCTTCACTTAGTTAGCTCTTTCCTCGTGGAACACCGCTTCGGATTATCCAACCAGAGCATATTTGCTTGGCTCGCGGACGAAGCGAAGTCCTTGGCGTTATCGTTAGGCCTTTGGGAATTATGTGTGATAATTTTTTATTTTGTTCTCCGCAATTTTCCGTCATCCTGGTGGATAATCGCGGCGGTGCTTTGGCTGGCTTTATCGGTAATAATCGCGCGTATGCTCCCGGTCTTATTAATACCCATATTCTATAAATATTCTCCCATTAAAAATGAGGATCTTAAGAGAAGGATATTGGATCTGGCCGCAAAATGCGGCATAAAACTTCTGGATGTGTGTCAGATAGATTTCAGCCGTAAAACAAAAAAAGCGAATGCCGCTTTGGTCGGGCTGGGCAAGACCCGAAAGGTCATACTTGCCGATACTCTTGTTAATGAGTTCGCTCCTGAAGAAGCTGAAAGTGTTGTCGCCCATGAATTTGCGCACAATGTCTACAAGCACATATGGCAGCTTCTGGCGTTTTCAACGGTTGTGACCATGTGCGGTTTTTTTCTTCTGTTCATCTTCGCGAATAAGGTCGTTATATCGACCGGCGCATCGGGCATCTGGGACCTGTACATCTTTCCGCTTCTCATGCTCCTTCTTGCGGTATTCAGCCTGGCCATACTGCCCGTGCAGAACTTTTTTTCGCGTTGCCTGGAAAGGCAGGCTGACAGGTACGCCATCGATGTTACCAAGAGGCCCGATGTATTTATATCTGTAATGCGCAAGCTTGCCGAGATGAATCTCGCGGAAATGGAGCCCTCGCTGCTCAAGAAGATATTCATGTACGATCACCCGCCTGTCGGCGAGAGGATAAAAATGGCGGAAAAGATAATAAATAAGCGAAATGGTTGAATGATTTGAGCAGGGCATAAGTGACCGAGTGAGCACGGTGTGCTGCGTTAAACAGTTTCCACGAGCGAGGGAACTTCTGAGTCAAAATTCCTCGCGGGGGAATTTTGACGTCCCTGCGAGAAACATTCAATCGTTTTGCATGATTAAATATTTTTGAAGCAAGAATGTCAGCAATAAGGCGGAAGATAAACAGGATATATGATCTTCTCGAGGGGTATTTCGGGGACCTGGGATGGTGGCCGGCCGAATCGGAGTTTGAAGTGGTCATAGGGGCGATCCTTACGCAGAACACTTCATGGAAAAACGTGGAAAAAGCCATAGAGAAATTAAAGAAAAACGACCTGGTGGACCCGGCAAGCATCGAAAGAAAAAGCGTCTCGAATTTATCGAAATATATCAGATCGGCGGGATACCATCGCGTAAAAGCGGACAGATTAAAGGCGATAAGCCGGTTTGTCCTGGATGAATGCGGCGGGAAACTGGGAAGGCTCAAAAGAAGGAAGACATCGGTTCTAAGAGATAAGCTTCTCGAAGTCAGGGGAGTAGGACCGGAGACGGCGGATTCGATACTTCTTTATGCTTTAGAGATGCCGGTATTTGTTGTCGATGCATATACAAAACGTATTTTTTTACGGCACGGCCTCATAAACGGGGAAGCCAGGTATGAGGATGTTAAAACCCTTGTCGAAAAGAATTTTCCCCGCGAACATGAAAAACTGAACCAGTTCCATGCGCTATTGGTAGAAACCGCTAAAAAGTTCTGCAGGAAAAAAGAAGCAATATGTGATGGATGCCCATTAAAGGCTGTGCTATGAATGGGGTTAAATAAATAGGAAGGGCAATATAGAAGGATGAAAGGTATAGATATAGAAAAGATCAAAAGAGTAGCAACAGAAGCAGCCATAGAAGCGGGCCTATATGCGATCGGACGCATGAACGAGCCCAGGGAGATATCATATAAAAGCGGCGCAAATGATCTTGTCACGGATGTTGATAAAAAATGCGAAAGCATTATCATTGAACGGATAAAAAATAATTTTCCGTCACACTCGATACTTGCCGAGGAAAGCGGTGAGCATGACAAGGACAAGGAATGCTTCTGGGTCATAGACCCCCTGGACGGTACGACAAATTACGCGCATGGTTTTCCGGTATTCTGTATTTCAATAGCTTTCATGTTTGAAGGGGAGGAAAAATTCGGTGTGGTATATGATCCGAATCGCGACGAGTTTTTTACGGCGGAAAAAGGCAAGGGCGCGTTCCTCAACAACAGAGAGATACGCGTTTCGAAAACCAAAGACGTACAAAGTTCTTTGGTCGCGACCGGGTTTGCGTATAATGTTGAAGGAAAAGTCGCGAATTTGCCTTACTTGACAAAAGTGCTGCAATTTTCACAAGCTGTCAGAAGAGCCGGATCCGCCGCGATAGATCTTTGCTATGTTGCGTGCGGCCGGTTTGATGGATTTTGGGAATTCAAGCTGAAGCCATGGGATACGGCGGCCGCACAACTGATCGTAAAGGAGGCGGGAGGCAAAGTCACGTTATTAGACAACACGCCTTTTGATATATTTACCGAAGAGATCGTTGCGACAAATGGGATAATTCATGAAGAGTTTATAAACAAGCTAACCTGTTAAAATTAAAAAACTTACAATTTAAATATTTTACCTACTTCCACATTTCATACTTCTAACCAATAAATATTTACGCAAAAAAGAGGCAATTTTCCCAAAATGTTAAGGTTTAAAATAGTTGGATTTCTACGTATTGACAAAAAATGTGACAAGATGTAGAATGTAAGCAGTATAAAAAGTTAAAATTATGAGGAGGTTGTCGTGAAATTCAAGACAATCATAGAGCTAATATGCGATGCGGCTGATAAAGACGATGCGATGAACATCGCAGGTGATTATTTACGAGGGGAAGAGGATTTTGGCGTCAGATCCATGCGATGCACGACTATTTCGCTAAGAACCCAGCGTGTAATAAGATATACTGCTACAAGTCTTGTTGCATTACTATTTTTCTCAGTTCTCATTTGCCGTTTCATTTCGCAGGAAAAAGGTGCGGAGTTCTGCAGCCAAAGAAGTGTTGGCCTGGGCTCCACATACACTGTTGTGCCTGAATTGAAGACCGGAAATGATGAGGATTTCAAGGCGGATTGGGAAAAGAAAAAAGACGCGGCTGTATTGGAATATCTGAAAAAATAATCAAGACTTTGCGCTTGGCAAATCATGGCGGGACGGCTCTTATTTTATAAGGGCGGTCCCGTTTTTTTTTGTATTAAATTTTTATTTTTTGTGTATAATCAATTGAGGGAGATGATGCATGAAAGAAAAGTACGAACATATCTTTAAAGGTAAGATCCTGGATGTCTCTAAGAGGCTTAAAAAATTACCGAACGGTAAATATGCCTATCTTGAGGAAGTGAAACATCCCGGCGCTGCCATAATGGTTCCTTTTTTGGGCAAAAAAATAGTTCTTTTAAGGCAATACAGGGGCGTGATCGATAAATATTTATGGGAGCTTCCTGCAGGCAAGCTGGATCATGGTGAAACTCCGTATTCCTGCATAAAGAGGGAAATAACGGAAGAAACAGGCTATAAGGTAAAGAATATTAAAAAGTTGGGGTACATTTATACTTCGCCCGGTTTTTGCGATGAAAAGATCCATGTTTATAAGGCAGATTGTTCGGAGAAAACTGAAATAAACAGGGACGAAGATGAATTGATCAGGGTAAGTGTCCTCAGCAAACGGCAGATCATCGATATGTTCAAAAAAGGGCGAATAGTTGACTCCAAGACCATATCGGCATTGTCTTTTGCCGGCATACTTGACTTTTAACAGGTTATGGGCTATACTCCAAGCTGTAAATCGAAAAGGAGGGTGAAGATGAAAAAGTTGGTCGCAATATTAATTATAGTTGCATTAGCGTTCACTCTGGGTATATGCAGAAGTTCTTTTGCTTCCACGAACGAACCTTTGAAAAACATCGGTAAGGGGCTCGACGATATGTTTTACGGTGATGTCGAAGTGCCCGACAACATGAATGAGACCGGCACAAAGGGGACTCCGGCTTATCCGGAATGTACGGATAAGACAAAGGATGGTGTTGGAAGAGGCATAGCCAAGGTGGTTGGCGGTCTTTGGCGGATAGCGACTTTCTGGTATCCAGAAGAAGGCAGTTAATTCTTTATTTTTTCACAATAAAAAAGGCGGCTTTAAAGAGCCGCCTTTTTTATTTGTAAGCTATTATTAAGATATATCCTCAACCGTTCTCAACGTTGCCGTTACCTTGCCGAAGGGTATCCGAACGACTCCATATAGGGGAAGCCGGTCTTTATCGGCAGAGAAGTACATCCAGCCTTTGCCTTTTTTGACTTCTTTGCCCTTGAGCAACGCATAAGGCCTGATCTTGAATGCGGGAAATGAACCGATTTCCGGCAGTTTGATCATGTCGATGCTTTCAACCTGCCCGTAAAGGTCATAGTTCTTTCCGTTCAAATTGACTATGATCTCTATCTTATCGCCCAGGCTTACCGGAAGCGTCATAAAATAACACATGGCGCTCAGGGGGTCCTGGACATTATCTTTTATGGGGTATCTATTAACGGAACCGTCGGTAAGATTCGTATAAATTGCTTCTCTTTCATCAAAATCATATTCCACTACAAGGTGTTTACGGTAATTGCCTTCTTTTCTGTCAGCTTCATACCGGCGGCTTGTCATATTCATAACATCCACATACGACGTATAGGTGTCCTCTACTCTGTAGATCTTTGATAAGAATTTATTGGATTCAGTGACAAGCACAACCTCATATACATCACGCTCCTTATATCGGATTATCCCCTTAACTTCGGTAACTATTCTCCCGACAGGGATACCGTTCCATGCGATGAGATAGATGAACCTTTTATTTGAATGGAATTCCGGAGGGGTCTTCATTGAAACGCTGACGTTTTCCTCGGAAAACTCGCCTGTCTTTTTTAATCTTTTCACTGAACCGGTATTCGCGCACCCCTGGCATAAACCTATCGCCAGAAGGAACGCTAATATAACCTGTATTTTTCTCATGATATTATATATAATTGTATTGTGCGGATAAGTTTTTTGACGGGATTATTTTATCAAATATGGGCAGCATTGTCCAAATATACTCTATTGAGATATGTTAAATATAATAGCGCAGTATGTTCCCGTACAGGGAGGATCCACACCGGGCGGAGGGGCCCTGGTAGGGAACATACTGTGCTATTTGGTTTAAGATGGAATTCATAGAATTGGCAAAGATGCGCAGAAGCGTACGTTCTTATCAAGATAAGAACATAAGGCATGAGGATCTCCTATCCTGCGTCGATGCCGCGCGTTATGCGCCTTCGGCATGCAACACCCAGCCCTGGAAATTCATCATAGTTGATGACCCCGAAAAAAGAGGGGAAATGGCCGGGATCTTTAGGTCCAAAATGTATCAGATGAATTCTTTTGCGTCCGAAGCGGCCGCTTTTATCGTGATCATTTCTGAGAAACAAAATCTTCCGGCCTGGCTGGGAGGGAAGATAAAAAATACCGATTTCAGGAGGATCGATGTCGGTATTGCCTGCGCCCATGTTGTGCTGCGGGCGGCTGAACTGGGTATAGGCACGTGCATTTTAGGATGGTTTGACGAAAAAAAGATCAAAGAGATACTTTCGATCCCGAGAAGGAAAAAGATCGAACTTGTTATATCCATGGGATATCCGGCTGAAACCGAATTCAGGGAAAGACGGCTTAAGGAAAAAGATGAGGTCTCATCAAGCAATAAGTATTAAAAGCAGAGTGCGCGCATGAAAAATATGAGCAAAAAAGAATATTTTGTGTCTAAAAAGGTCGGCATGGCCATTAACCGTTATGATATGATCTCTGAAGGCGACAAAGTTCTGGTAGGCGTTTCGGGCGGCAAGGATAGTTTGACGCTTTTACGGGTTCTCGTGGAGAGGAAAAGATGGCTTCCGATAGACTATGAGGTTAAAGCCATACATGTTACTACTGATTATGACGAAAAGCCGAAGGTCAAAAAGAAGGTCCTCAAAGAATATTTTGAATCCATAGGGTGCGGATATGTATTCAAAGATATTGAAATAGCCGAAAAAAACAAACGTAAACGCGAAGACTGTTTCTGGTGTTCATGGAACAGGCGCAAGGCGATCTTCCAGACGGCGGATGAATTAGGATTTAAAAAAATAGCGTTGGGACATCATAAAGATGACGTGGCCGAGACAATAATGATGAACCTTATATATAACGGCGAGATCTCAGGTATAAATCCCGTGCAGAGGCTCTTTAACGGCAAGATCATTATTGTAAGGCCGCTTATTTTTTTGGAGGAAAAGGAGATCTTGGGATATGCCGGATCAGCAGGCATTCCGACGATAAAGGCCAGATGCCCCAGAGATAAAGATTCAAAACGAGCTGCTGTAAAAGATGTGATCTTGCGTCTTTCGAAAGATAACCCCGATATTAAGACCAATATCATTAAAGCGCCCAATAAGATAAAGGAAGAGTATATATCCGAAATAACAGAGGAAGAAAGTGCGTACATATAAGAAGCTGCTGATAATTTTATTTATATTGATTTTCCCGCCGGTTGCATGCGGTGTGATGAGTTATAATCCTGCTACCGAAGAGGAAGAGCTTATACTTATCCCGGCCGTGAAGGAAAAGAACATGGGCAGGAATATCCATAAACAAGTTCTTGAGAAGTTCGATCTTCCCGTGGATCCTCTCATGCAGGAGAGGATCGAAAAAATAGGGAAAAAACTGGCTAAGGGTACGGACAGGAGGGATCTGGTTTACCGTTTCACGGTATTGAATCACGAGAAGGACGAATTCTACAATGCTTTCGCGGTACCCGGGGGATATATCTATATTTTTGATGACATGGTGGAAATGCTGGGAACAGACGATAAAGTAGCTGCCGTCCTGGCGCATGAGATGGGACACATCGAGGCAAAGCATTCTGTTAAGCGTCTGCAGGGGTCGCTCGGGGTAACTGCTCTCATGCTGCTCGGAGCGCAAATGCGGACCGACAGAAAGACTCTCAATACCGCGAACAGCGCCATAGGGCATTTAATGTCGGCTTATTCGCGTCATGATGAATTCCAGGCTGATGAATTATCCATAAGATACATGGAAAGAGCGGGGTATGATACAAATGGAGCGTTGCAAGCCCTCGAGACCCTGAAGAAACTCAGGAAAAAGGGCCCGCGGATGCGGTATGTTGTTTACAGAAGTCATCCTTATGTATCCGAGCGCATGGCTAACTTAAAGAAGGTCATTAACGGGCAAGTCGATTTTGATTCATATATAAATATCACTTCTGATAAAGATGGGTTTTAAAAGAATACGATCTCTTGCCATATTGGCACACTTTCATTATAATACATCATGTCTTTTTGAAAGTTGAAAGGGGATGTGTGATGAAAAAGATCGCTATAATATATTATACAAGGTCAGGCAATACGGAAGAGATGGCACGTCTTATACAAGAGGGCGTTAAGTCCGGAAAAGACATAGAGGTCGATGTACGGAATGTGGAGGACTTTCCCGTGGATAAGGTCCCGGATTATGACGGCCTGATCATAGGATCACCTACTTATTACGGTTCCATGGCCGGAGAGATCAAAAAATTTCTTGACCAGACCGTTAAATTTCACGGACAGCTTGACGGAAAGGTCGGCGCGGCTTTTACTTCCGCTCATAATATAGGCGGAGGAAATGAGACGACTATTACGGATATATTAAATGCCTTGCTTATACACGGCATGGTCATACAGGGCAACCCGAATGGCGATCATTACGGGCCGGTTTCCATTGATAAGCCCGATTCACGTGTGAAAGGGCAGTGTAACGAGCTCGGCAGAAGAGTTGCCGCGCTGGTCAAAAAGGTAACATAATTAAAATAGAAGGAGCAGATCTTGGACAGCAAGAAAATATTCGTTCTTGATACAAATGTGATTTTGCATAATCCGGAGTCGCTTGTTTCTTTTGCCGACAATACGGTCCTTCTTCCGATAGAAGTGCTTGAGGAGCTGGATACTTTCAAGAGGAGCCATGATGAGAGAGGCAGGAACGCGAGAATTGCCATTCGCATGCTTGATGACTTGCGCCAGAAAGGTCAGCCGGGAGAAGGATTCCCTCTGGAAAACGGCGGCATCCTTAAAATAGTTACGGGCATCAGTCCCGGAGAACTTTCAAAGCTCGGACTTTCAGAAAGTGTGATGGATAACAAGATACTTATAAGGGCATATTTGTTAAAGGAGCAGGGGGAAGAGGTAATATTTGTATCCAAGGACATAAACGCGAGAGTCAAAGCGGATGCGTTGGGGATAACCTGCAGGGACTATGAGAAACAGAAGGTTGATTTTGAACATCTGTACAGCGGTTGGCGGACTTTGGAGCTGTCAAAGAAAGAGCTGGATTCGTTTTACAAGAAAAAAGAACATAAGGTCAAAAAAGAGCAATTTTTCCCCAATGAATTCGCTCTCATGGTGGATAGAGAAGAACCGAAGCATACGGCCATTGCAAGATATAAAGAAGAGTTCGGGATACTCATGCCGCTTATTCACAGCAAAGCCAGACAAGTCATGTCCATACGCCCCAGAAATAAGGAACAGGCCATGGGGATGGAACTTCTCTTGAATGATGATATAGATCTCGTGACGCTTGTGGGTTGCGCGGGCACGGGAAAGACCCTTTTTGCCATAGCCGCGGGGCTTCATAAAGTCATAAACGACCATTCGTATACCCGTCTTTTAGTATCGCGGCCCGTCATGCCTCTTGGCAAGGACATAGGTTACTTGCCGGGCACAAAAGAGGAGAAGCTGGAAAGCTGGATGGGCCCTATATTCGATAACCTTGAATATATCCTGCTTGCGGATAAAAAGGATAAGGAGCTCAAGGGCAAAGCAAAGACCCTTATCGATAAATACATGCGGGAGGACATCATCGAACTTGAAGCGATGACCTTTATGAGGGGGAGGAGTATCCCCAATACGTTCATAGTTATTGATGAAGCCCAGAATCTGACGCCCCATGAGATCAAAACTGTAATAAGCCGGGCAGGCAACAATACCAAGATGGTCCTTACGGGTGACCCGTACCAGATCGATAACCCTTATCTTGATTCTTCAAGTAACGGCCTTACCTATTGCGTTGAGAAGATGAAGGGGCAGAAGATGTTCGGGCACATGACGCTTACAAAAAACGAGAGAAGTTCTCTTGCCTCTCTTGCCGCGGAGCTGTTGTAAATGAAGATCAATATCCGCTATATTAAGGAAAAAGACATTTTTGAGTTCCAGCTTGTTGAGAAAAAGTTAAGGTCGCATTTCATTATGGCGCGGGCCGAACTGAATGATCTCAGGACCCTGCTTGAAAGGGCTCTTCTTGAGAGCAAGAAAAACCGATCGCAGGGCAAGTAAAGAGAGTATGGACATGACGCATAAAAAAACAGTAAAAATATCCTCCATTTTAATTTTTTGTTTTATTCTTCTTGCTCTCTTTGCAGGCGATATGCAGGCCGCAAGCAAAAAGGAGAAAAAGAAGTGGGTAAAGTCAAAACATGGAACAAGCGCGCTTCTCAAGCTAAGCAGAGACCGCAGTGAAATGATGCGCGAATATCAAAAGGAAACTCATAGCTATAACAGATTGAAAAAGGCTATCGGGGCGGGATCGCTTAAACCGGGAGATAGTGCTAAAGATGTGAAAAGAAAGATAGGCGATCCTGTTATAGTCCTGAAAGAAAATGACGGGAAGACGACGAGGTGGGTCTTTAAGCCTCACAGCGCCAGTTATTTCTCGGATGAAAAGATATATCTGTTTTTTGACGAGAACAATAAGCTCATCAGGGGAGAATCCCCCGGCAAGTAAGACGGCTGCCGTTTATGCCAATAGTCACCCCTTTTTACTATTTACTTCTATTTAGATCTTGCATGTTCTTATATCTTGCCTCGATGATCTTTTCAGCCGGTTTGTTCTGGGGAGTGAATTGCCTGTTGTGCTTTCCTCCGGCATAAATATTTGTGTTCCATCTCCACCAGTAAACACCTGCCAGCCAGCTTGATCCCTCGAAGCTTTCAAAAAAGGCCTTATAGCATTTTGCCTGAGTTTCTATATCGGCATTACCGAAAGTACCGCCTTGCCACGGATTGCTTGCGGCGTGAGAAGTAGATGCATAACCGATCTCGGTGAAAATGATCGGCTTATTTATTTGTTTTTGCCACGCCTCAAGGTCATATTTCCATTTTTCCCAGCCGGTTTTTATGTCTTCCACGGTCGGGTTCGATTTATAGGTAAGAGGAAAATACGCGTCAATACCGACATAATCAAGATCTTTCCAGAATTTTATGTTCTTATAATTATCCCAGTTGGCGGCGTAAATAAGTTTTCCGCTATATACCTTTTTAACCTCGGGGATGATCATATCCTCCCAAATGCCGTTCTTTTGAGCGGCGAACGCGAGTTCTGTGCCGATGCAGAAGAGTTCCACATCAAGCTTTTCGGCTATTTTCGCGTAATGCCTTATGAATTTGCAGTATTCCACGGCCCATTTTTGCCAATCCTCTTCATTTGTAAATCCTATATCCGCGCGCCAGTAAGTGCCGTCATGTTTATCAATAAGATCAATATGAGGTTTTAACATGACTTTCATGCCGAGCTTATGGGCGGTTTTAATGGCATGTCTTATGCTGAAATCGGCTGGCGTTTGATCCGTTCTCTTTATTTTTGTAGAATTATGCTTTTCCTGATATTGAGTTACGCATATCGCCACATATTCCACACCGATCTCGGACAGTTTCTTAAGGGAAAGATCAGAATATTTCGAGGCAAAACAGTCCCTGTCCCAGCCGACATAACTCATCCCCTTTTGGAAAAGGGGAGCGGTTACATCCGCATAAAGGACTGCGTTTGATGTCAGGCTTACGATAATTAATGTCAAAGATAATATTTTGAACCAGTGTTTTAATTGACGGCTTTTCATCCCCAACCTCCTTTGAAAAATAAAAAACCCTATTCGCGAAAGGGAAACTTCTGACGAATAGGGTTAAAAAATAAAAAGTTGGAAATGTCAGACCGTCTTTAATCACTTCGGCAGCCCGGCAGCCATATCCCGCTAGGGGAGTTAGGCTCGAGACTTTGCAGCCCTATCCTTTCAGATAGTTTGCCCTTATCGATGATCACTTCTGGTATCTATCAGAGAACTTCGGTTTTCAATGTTGCCCGTCTTTTGCTGTTCTACTTTAAAGGATAATGATAAAAAACTAAAAAGCAAGATTTCAGAACTACCTTTTTTGATGTTTTACATAAAGTAGTTAAGAACTATTTTCTAACATGCTGTAAGATATATAAAAAGTAAGCTTTCAAGCAATTTATGAGCATTTTAGAGTATTTTGATTTATTGTGGACAAGATAAATTTCCGAAATAGTCAGCTCATTTTTTGGGGTGCTGCGGAAAAAAGTCAATCCGTTAGGAAATTATTTATCCAATTTTTCCATATTTTCACATTCTACAGAGCTTCACATGAAAGGTTTTGTCCGATATAAACAGAGCAATATGTTCCCTACCAGGGCCCCTCCGCCCGGTGTGGATCCTCCCTGTACGGGAACATATTGCTCTGTTTTCAATAGAACAAAACTTTTATGGGATCCTTCCTATTAATAGGGATATAGTAAAATATCAAATAATAGTATTGTTTTGTGGGCTAAAATTTTATATAATCATCAAAATATATTAGGAGATGATATGAGCCAAAAAGTGCAATTAACAAGAGATGGTTATAATAAGCTTCACAAAGAGCTCGAGGAGCTTAAAGGGAAAAAACGGAGAGAGATATCTAAAGATATTGCCGAAGCTCGGGCGCATGGCGACCTTAGCGAAAATGCCGAATATGCCGCTGCGAGGGAAGCTCAGGCATTTAATGAAAAACGGATAGCGGAATTGGAGGACATTTTAAGCCGCGCGCAGATCATAGACGAGAATATGATCTCATCGGATGAGGCTTTGATAGGGGCAACGGTCAAGCTTGAAGATCAATCAACCGGCGAGGCGCTGACCTATATACTTGTTTCTGAAGAGGAATCGGATTTTGATTCCAATAAGATATCGATTTCATCTCTTGTGGGCAAAGCCATTCTTGGGCATAAGGTCGGGGACCAGATCGAGATAAATGTTCCCGCAGGCGTGCTTAAATATCGGGTAATAGAGATAACGCGGGAATAAGACCAAGCGGAGTAAAAAATATGCGTAAAAAAGTTGATTTGGCTCTGGCGACAAGAATTGTTAATCATGGACCTGTTGTTCTTGTGAGTTCTTTGTATGATGAACGAATAGATGTTACGCCGGTTGCCTGGAATATGCCTGTATCTAAAAAGCCGCCGATGATCGTACTTGAGATAGGCCGGAAGCATTTTATTTATGAGTGCATATTAAAAACCAAGGATTTCGTGGTAAATATTCCGCCGGCGTCAATGGCCGAAAGAATAGTAAAGTGCGGATCTGTATCCGGAAGAGACGTGAATAAACTGGATCTGTATGATATTGCTGTAGAAGAATCCAAAGAGATAAAATCGCCTTCCATTAAAGATGCGATAGCGGTTTTGGAATGCACTTTATTGGAGGATAAATATTTGCTTGAAGAGTATAATATGGTAGTGGGGGAAGTAAAACACGCCGAAGCTGAGGAAGGTTCATTTGATGAACACTGGCTGTTCAGTGATACTGTTAAGACGATCCATCATCTCGGCGATAAAACTTTTTGTGTTCCCGAAAATAAGGTTATAGACTTAAGGCAGGGGAGTTAAATTTATGGGTTTTAAAGGCAGAAGATTTAGGAAAATAGTTCTTTTAGCGATCATTTTGGCGGTAGTATATTCATTTTTACCTCTCTTGCCGTTTTGGTTCATGGAAGGAGCGGACCCGAATGACAACAATGAGGCGAATGTGAGTAAGCTTTCGGGCAATAAGGGAAGTTATTTTTCTTTTATTGTCATGGGAGACAGCCACAATGGACTTATCTTTAATGATGCTGCTACGCTAAAAGAGATATGGCACATAAACAGGGAAGACAGGTTCCGAAAGGTCCCTATAGATTTCGTGATCGGCGTGGGGGATGTAGCTTTGCATTTTAAAGAATCTCATTTTCGCGCTTTTAAAAAGATGCAAAAACTCATAAAATGGCCTGTTATAACCGCTATAGGCAATCACGATGACCGGGAACTCTTTGAAAAGTATTGCGGGATGAAGGAATTCGGGTTCAGTAACCGCAACTCATATTTTATCGTTCTTGATAATGAAGGCGGTGAACTTACCGAAGTTCAGTTTACATGGTTTGAGGATCAGCTTACGAGAGGACAGGAGTACGATCATATCTTCGTGTTCATGCATAAACCTCCTTTCGATCCGTATCAGCAGGAATGGTATAACATGGATAACAGCCCCTGGGCATACAGATTCCGTAAACTTTGCGCGAAATATAATGTGGATATGGTCTTTTCGGGACACAAACATATGTTCAAACATGAGGTTTTTGACGATGTGGATTATATAGTTACGGGCGGCGGGGGTATGCTTATAGAGATCCCTGAAGCTGACGGAGGATATCTTCACTATGTCAGGGTCATGGTGAATCATGATTATGTGACATATGAGGTGAGGAAAGTATCGCCTCCTTTATGGGAATATGTCACGTATTACTTCTGGAAAGAATTGATGTATTGGGTAAGAAATTGGTATGGCTCGGGTTATATCTTTACCAGAAACACAAAGATAGAGCCTTTGAAGGTATCGGGCCTGAATGACGAGGAATATTGGTTCAAGGGCCTGCTCGAAAAGGGGACGCCCCATTCGGGGACACCCTAGAGTTTAATAAAGGTTAAAAAATATACAGGAGGAAAAAATGAAGGAACAAAAATGGGCACCGGAAACATTGGGGATACACGCTGGGTACACACCGGACCCCACAACAGGTTCAAGGGCAGTTCCGATATATCAGACCACGTCTTATGTGTTCAAAGACACCAAAGATGCGGCGGATCTTTTTGCGCTTAAAAAATTCGGCAATATTTATACGCGTCTAATGAACCCCACAACAGATGCTCTTGAAAAACGCGTCGCGGCTCTTGATGGCGGGACAGCAGCGGTTGCCACCTCTTCGGGGCAAGCGGCAATAACGCTTGCAATTTTGAATCTGGCATCAAGCGGGGATGAAATTGTTTCTTCAAGCAGTCTGTACGGCGGTACTTATACATTGTTTAACTATACGCTTAAGAAACTCGGGATAAACACCGTCTTTATTGACTCGACCGATCCTGAAAATTTTCGCAAAGCTATTACCGGCAAAACAAAAGCTTTATATGCCGAAACAATAGGCAATCCGAAGCTTGATGCGCTCGATATAGAGAAAGTTGCCAAGATCGCTCACGAAAATAATATACCGCTTATCATTGATAATACAGTGGGCACTCCGTATCTCGTAAATCCCATAAAGTATGGGGCGGATATTGTCGTATATTCCGCTACAAAATATATAGGAGGACATGGGACCTCTATAGGCGGTGTAATAGTTGATTCGGGCAAATTCAATTGGGCGAACGGAAAATTTCCCCAGTTTACGGAAGCGGATCCCAGTTACCATGGTTTAAAGTTTTTCGAAAGTTTCGGGAATGTTCCCGGATTAGGCAATATCGCTTTTGCCGTAAAGGTGCGAGTGAGCCTTTTAAGGGATATCGGGCCATGCGTAAGCCCGTTCAATGCATTTCTATTTTTAGTCGGGCTTGAAACGCTGCACTTGAGAATGCCCAGACACAGTGAAAATGCCCTCGAGGTGGCAAGGTTCTTAAAAACACACGATAAGGTCGAATGGGTGAATTATCCCGGGCTTCCGGAACATCCCCAGCATGATATAGCGCGCAAGTATTTTAAGGCCGGATGGTATTCGGGGCTTTTAGGCTTCGGCATCAAAGGCGGCATTAAAGCCGGCAGGAAATTCATCGAATCTCTGGAACTATTCAGCCATCTTGCCAATATAGGCGATGCTAAAAGTCTTGCCATACATCCTGCTTCTACCACTCATCAGCAGCTTAGCCGCCAAGAACAGGAGGCCGCGGGTGTTACGGAAGATTTTATACGTCTTTCCATCGGCATAGAGGAAGCGGATGACTTGATCAGTGATCTCGACCAAGCCCTTAAAAAAGCTTAAGACTTGGCGCGGGAGCGGAATAGACATGAAAATATACGACAATATAACACAGACTATCGGGAATACGCCTCTTGTCAGATTGAATAAAATAGATAAGGATCTGCCGGGAAATATTTTCGGAAAGATGGAATCATTTAACCCTCTTTCCAGCGTTAAGGACCGTATAGGCATGGCTATGATCGAAGCTGCTGAGAGAGAAGGCAAGCTTAATAAGGACTCGGTTGTCATAGAGCCTACCAGCGGAAATACCGGAGTGGCTCTTGCTTTTATATGCGCGGCAAAAGGATACAGGCTGATACTTACAATGCCTGACACAATGAGCGTGGAAAGAAGAGCTCTCTTAAAGATCTTTGGAGCCGAAGTTGTTTTAACGCCCGGGGAAAAAGGGATGAAAGGCGCGGTTGAAAAGGCTGAGGAGCTTGCGAGGGAAACACCTGATGCGTTCATGCCTCAACAATTTGAAAACCCGGCTAACCCTGAGGTGCACAGAAAAACTACAGCTGAAGAAATATGGAATGATATTGACGGTAATGTTGACATATTCGTTGCCGGCATAGGCACAGGCGGGACTATCACGGGAACGGGTGAGGTGCTTAAACAAAGGAAATCCGGCGTAAAACTTATCGGGGTTGAACCGGAAGCATCAGCTGTTCTCTCAGGAGGAGAACCGGGACCTCATAAGATACAGGGCATAGGCGCAGGGTTTGTTCCTAAAGTCTTGAAAAAAGAATTGATCGATGAGATAATAACCGTTTCCGATGATGAAGCAGGAGAATATTCGCGTCGGCTTGCCAGAGAAGAAGGTGTTCTTGCGGGCATATCTGCCGGGGCAAATGTTGCCGCGAGCGTTAAGGCGGCTTCAAGAGAAGAAAATAAAGGCAAGAATATTGTTACCGTGATATGTGACACAGGCGAAAGATATCTGAGCACATGGCTGTTCAGCGAATATCTTTCTTAAAAAGGGTTTAAAAATGTCAGAAAAAAAAGAATTTGTAGAGACAAAATACTATATCATGCCAAAAGGGGAGAAGTTTATCCTTGAAAGCGGGGCTAAGCTTTCCGAACTTAAGATCGCTTACGAGACTTACGGAAAGTTGAATCGCGATAAGACCAATGCCGTTCTTATATGCCATGCGCTTTCCGGGGATGCCCATGCGGCCGGCTATCATTCCGGGGATAAAAAACCGGGCTGGTGGGACGATATGATCGGACCGGGTAAAGCCTTTGATACCGATAAGTATTTTGTCATATGTTCGAACATTCTCGGCGGATGTAAGGGAACAAGCGGCCCGAATTCCATTAATCCGGCTACGGGAAAACATTACGGCCTGAGTTTTCCGATCGTATCGATCAAGGACATGGTCGATGCCCAGAAAAAGCTGATCGATCATTTAAAGATAGACAATCTTCTCTCGGTTTGCGGAGGGTCGATGGGGGGCATGCAGGCTCTTCAATGGGCGATATCTTATCCTGATAATGTTGTCTCCTGTATACCGATCGCTTCTTCGTACAAGCATTCCGCTCAGCAGATCGCTTTCGATGAAGTCGGGCGCCAGGCGATCATGGCTGATCCTGCGTGGAACGGGGGGGATTATTATGATAAGGATCATCCCTCGGCAGGGCTTGCTGTAGCGAGGATGATAGGGCATATCACATACATGAGCGATAAGTCCATGGAACATAAATTCGGCAGGATCCTTAAGAAAAAAGAACTGGGGTACGAGTTTACTTCTGAATTTGAAGTTGAAGGATATCTCCGTTATCGCGGGGATAGCTTTGTAAAAAGATTCGATGCCAATTCATATCTTTACATAACAAAAGCGATGGATTATTTCGATCTGCAGCAGGATAAAAAATTGTATAATGCGTTCAAAGGGATAAAGAGCACGCGCTTTCTTGTTATTGCTTTCAGTTCAGACTGGCTTTATCCTTCGGCGCAGTCCAAGGAAATAGTCAAGGCCCTTAAGATGAACGGTATCGATGTAACATATTGCGAGGTAAGTTCAGATTACGGGCATGATGCATTCCTTCTGGAATTTGCTGAGGAATCAAAACTGATAAGGCACTTTCTGGATAAGACTTTCAAGAAGGCGGATAAAAAAACATGACAGGCAAGAAAAAAGAGGAATTAAGACTTGATCACAAAGTGATCGGCGATCTTGTAGAGGCCGGCTCCATGGTCCTTGATCTGGGCTGCGGTGACGGGGATCTATTGCAGTACCTCGTTGAGAACAAAGAGGTAAGAGGCAGCGGCGTAGAAATAAACGAGGAAGCCATCTACATGTGCGTTGAGAAGGGCTTAAGCGTATCGCACGGCGATATCGATTCCGGGCTTAAAGAATATCCTGATAAGTTGTTTGACTATGTTATTTTCAACCAGACCATGCAGCAGGTGTATAAGCCTAAAGAGGCGATAGCTGAAGCTCTGCGTGTCGGCAGAAAAGTGATAATAGGTTTTCCTAATTTTTGCCATATAAAGGCAAGGCTGCAGATATTCTTCACGGGGCATGTTCCCATAACGCCGTCTTTGCCTTACACGTGGTATGATACTCCAAACCTTCATTTTTTAAGCATAAAGGATTTTAAGGAATTCTGCGCGGAACAGGCGATAAATATCGAAAAGAAAGTTTTTCTGTCTGAAGAAAGGATCGTAAGGTTCTTCCCTAACATTTTCGCTTTGAACGCGATATATCAAATTTCAAAATAGCAAGAGATGCAATCCTTCCAAGAGCATTACGACAGGCTGAACAAAGAACAAAAACAGGCTGTTGATAGAATCGACGGGCCTGTGCTTATCCTTGCCGGACCCGGAACGGGGAAAACGCAGTTATTGTCGGTACGCGCGGCGAATATTATCCAAAAGAAAAAAGCCGAAGCTGAAAATATCCTGATACTCACTTTCACCAATGCCGCTGCCCGAGAAATGCGGGAGCGCCTCACACGGATAATAGGACACGATGGTTACAATGTAGAAGTAGAGACTTTCCACAGCTTTGCCAACTCGATCGTTCTTGAATCAGAAGGGGCTACCAAGTTCGTGAAAGACAAAGTAGAGATAAGCGAAGTCGAGAAGGTCAAGGCGTTGGAACATATCCTTGACAATGTAAAGGGAGTAGAGCCTTTAAGGCCTTTTGGGTCGCCATATATTCACAGAAGAGAAATAGAAAAAAGAATAAGCGAGCTCAAAAACGAGGGCATTTTGCCGGAAGATTTTAAAAACAGCTTAAAGGGGCTTAAACCAGACGGGATAAATGTCGAGGAGAAGCACATATCGCGCCTGAAAGCGCTCAGTCTTATATATGAGAGTTATGAAAAATTAAAAGATGAAAATTGCAAGGTTCTTTTTGATGAAAGAGGGCGCATAGATTATGATGACATGATACTTATAGCCCTGGATGCACTAAAGAAGGATAAAGAATTAAGAAATAGTCTCAGCGAGCAGTACAAGTATATAATGGTGGATGAATATCAGGATACTAATGGCGCACAACTTGAACTTATGTTCGCTATACTTGATAAAGATAGATGTAACGTGTGTTGTGTAGGCGACGATGATCAGGCCATATACAGGTTCCAGGGGGCTACGCTTTCTAATTTTCGTGTTCTGAAAAAAAGATTACCTTCCCTTGAGACGATAGCCCTTAAGAATAATTACCGTTCAACGGATGAGATAATAAACCTTTCGGATGAAATAATCACACAGCTTCCAGAAAATGAACGCATTGCTGTTAAAAAACTTACTTCCTGCAGGGGCTATGGAGACAAGGACATACGTTTTTTGGACTTTTTGACGGAAGAAGAAGAACTTGCTTTTATTGTAGATGAGGTAAAAAAACATGCTAAAAAAATAGGAAAAGACAAGACCCTTACAGCCGAAGAGAGAGAAAAACCCTACAATAATATTGCCGTTCTGGTACGGAAGCGAGACCAGATATTGAAAGTGATAGATGCCTTTCTGAAAGCCGGCATACCGTATGCTACGGACGGAGAGGAAGATATACGCGGGGAAAAACGCGTAAGGCAGATGCTTGATGTGCTTGAGCTGGCAAATATAAGCACTGAAAATAATGAGAGGAAGTCTCTTGCGCTTTACAAGATTCTCACTTCCGATTACATAAATGCCTCGCATTCAGATGTCTTAAAACTAATAGCACATGTAAACAAGAAAAAACTTCTTGCCAAGAAAAGCAGCTTAGAGGAATATAGGTCTATAAACTTTTTCCAAGAGTTCCAGGAAAGCTTTGCCTATTTTACGAAAGATGAGAACGGTCAGCCTGTTTTACCATCTGCAGAAGAGTCAAAAAAACTAGAGGTTACAAAAGAGCTTGATCTTGAAAAACCCCATGTTTTACATAAGATAGCCTGGGCCGTGAATAGACTCCTAAGAGACGCAAGAAATAGGCCCGTTCATGACATGCTCATGAGGTATATCGATGACACACGTCTTTACAGATTTATCCTGGCCAGATACGAAAATGACAAAGTGCTTTGCATCAGAGACCTGCGGTCACTAGTTTCTTTTATTAATATGGTTAAGCAGTCAGACCTTTCGAATCCAGCGTTGGGGCTTGATGACTTCATGGAGGAATTAGAACTCAGGGAAGTACACGGCATGCCTATCAAGGGCCGCCTAGCGACCTTGAGTCAAGACGGTGTGCGTATATACACCTCCCACAAGGCTAAGGGGCTTGAATTTTACACAGTTTTTATACCTTTCTGTCTTCATCAAAAAAGCTGGCCTCTCAGGAGAAAACCGGATGCTGTGCCGCTGCCACCTGATATATATAAAAGCAAAGAACGCGTTGAGGAAAAAGAGAAAATCAAACTATTAGATAAGTATGATGAACTGCGTCTTTTTTATGTGGCTTCAACGCGAGCAAAGTCGCATCTAGTGTATACGGCAACTCCGGCAGAGAAGGTTATAGTAAGTCCTTTCCTTGGGCACATGTCGGTAGAACCTGAAGCAGGGTCACCGCAGGATGAAGAAAAGTTTCTTGTCGGATATCTTTCAAGAAACGCGGAGGATGAAGCCTTTGATAATAGCCGAGAGATACTGAAAGATATTGTCAGTCATATCTCTCTTAACCCGACAAGCCTCAATAACTATATCAAGTGCAAAAGAAAATTCTTATACGATAATGTTCTCATGCTTCCCGGCAGAAAGAATCAGCAGCTGACCTTCGGTAACTGCGCACATAAGGCTCTGGAAGATATTTATACAGAGTATATGGAGAGTAAAAAATTTCCAGCCTTTAGTGTTTTTAAGAAAAGTTTTATTAGAGAACTTGAATATCAGGGGGTCAATGACGCCATAAAGAGTTGGTGCGTGAGCAAGCTGGACGGGCTTAAGGGCTGGTATGAGAAGGAAGCAAAGTCGCCTGTTATGCCGCTTGAGTTAGAAAATAAACTAGAGATAAGATTACCCGAAGGCCTCGTGTTCAGAGGGACCTTCGATAAAATAGAGCCTGATGGCGAAGGCGTTATAAGGGTTATTGACTATAAGACAGGCAAACCCGATGACCATGTTAAAGCCATAACGAATTGCAGAGATCTTTCAAAATATGAGTGTGATGATTATTACAGGCAGCTTGTTTCTTATAAACTTCTCTATGAGAGGGCCCTTTCTGACAAAAAAAGAGGTATAGTAACAAAAGGTGTGCTCCAATTTCTTGAGCCGGTATCCACCACAGTAAAGAAATACGACCTTGAAAAAGGTTCCTATAGAAGCGAGGCAATTGAGCTGACGGATGGGCAGATCGCGGAATTGGAAAAGGTCATAATGAAGTGTTGGCGTGATATACAACAGCTTAAATTTGATAAACTGCCGGAGAGGGATGGGAAAGAAAGATGCGCCAGATGCGAATATGATTCCATATGTTGGGGGTAGAATATGAAAAAGAAATTCATAAATGAACTTAAAGTAAATGAGCAGGTCGATTCGGTTTTCGTTCTGAACAAGAAAGATCTTAAACTGACAAAATATGACAAGCCTTACCTGCAAATAACTCTTTCAGATAAAACAGGCAGGATCGAAGCCCGGGTCTGGGATAACGCCGAGAAGTTCAATGAATCGGCCGAGACGGGGGATTCTGTGCATGTTAAAGGGACGGTCGAAAAATTCCGCGATGAAAAACAGCTTAAACTGGATCTTTTGGAAAAAGCGGATGAACGGTCTTTCCGCTTTGAGGATATGGTGCGTGTAGTTGAAAATAGGGACCAGATCTACGGTAAAGTTACGGGATATTTAAAAGAAATAAAGAACAGCTGGATAAAAACGCTGGCCGGAAAGATCACATCGGATGATGAGCTCATGTCCATGTTCAAGGACGCCCCCGGCGGCAAAAGCTGGCATAACGCTTATGTCGGCGGTCTTTTGGAACATACGTATGAAGTAATGTATATTGTGCACCAGATGTGTGGCCTTTATCCTGAAGCCGATAAAGATATAGTTATATTCGGTGCGTTCGTTCATGATATCGGCAAAGTTTATGAACTTGATGTCAAGAAGATGGAATATACAATAGAAGGCGGTTTGGTGGGGCACATTGCGATCGGACATAAACTCCTGATGCAGAAAATAGCAAGCATTCCGGATTTTCCGCATGATCTTTCTCTCAGGCTGGAACACATTATCCTCAGCCATCACGGCGAATATGAACAGCAATCACCGGTGCTTCCGAAGACGCTCGAGGCGACGATAATCTATCAGACGGATGAACTGGTCTCCCAGGCGAACGCTGTTAAAGAGATACAGCTTCAGCAGGCGGAAGAGGGAAAGGATTGGAGCAATTTTATCATCATAAAAGGAAGAAAATATTTCATAAAAGATGCTGGCAGTGAGGATTGGAGAGGGAAGTAAAAAGTTTATACAAAAAAATTTGAAAATCTCCACAGACAAGGCGAGTAGTAGGTGCCTTGAGTGGGAGGATCCACACCGGGCGGAGGGGCCCACAAAAGGTACCTACTACTCGCATTGTATATGGAAATGAATCTAAGGGATTTTGAAAAACTTGTAGAGAAGGCGCTTGAGGATCTGCCTCAAGGGTTCAAGGACAGTCTTGAGAACGTTGATGTTGTGATAGAAGATGAACCGACGTCTGAAGAGGCGAGAAGTGTGGATACCGCTCACAGGCGTATGGTTTTGGGTCTTTATCAAGGTGTTCCTCTTTTTAGAAGAAGTCACTACTACGGCATGGTCATGCCGGATAAAATATCTATTTTCAAGAAAAATATCGAAAGAGTATGCAGAACAGATGAAGAAATAATCCGTCTTGTTACCCACACAGTCCAACACGAACTTGCCCACCATTTCGGGATATCTGATGAACGGCTTAGAGAAGAGGGGATTTACTAGCTCGAACTTGGACACTTCTGAGTATGTAGGGTGTCCCCAAATGGGACGTCCCTGGTTAGTCTTGGTGCGGGGTTAAGCGGATGTTATCGATATAGATCGGGCCTTGGTAAACGGGCCTGTTGTTTGATTCTATGCGTATCGCGATTTTACGTACGTCTTCTTTAAACGCTTTATCGACCGTTATCCTTCGCCAATCAAAACTTCCCTCGGCCAGGCTTGCCTTAACCGTGGTCCATTCTCCCGGCACGAGCGGTATATTGCGGCTCATTTCTATCCATTTCCAATCCTCGCCCACGGTGAAAATGATCTTCGCTCTTAAGCCTCTCGGACAGGCTTCAGGAACGTAAATATCCACATAGATATCATCGAAATTCGTAAGATCAAGATATTGCGAGATCTCGATCAGCGCTGCCGTCCATCTTTCACCGGGGAAATTGGCATTGATCTGCAGGCAGCCTTTTCCTCTGCTGCCGAAACCCTTTGCCAGGACCATGGCTTCCGCGACATGGTCGGGTTTTTCCTGCGCCCATAGGGGTATTTCCCAACCCTGGTCGCTTGTTTCGAAATCATAGAATGTCTTTGTTTCTTTTTCGTCAGAAACCGGAAGAGGAGGTTTGTCCGGTATCACGCTTATCACTTTAGGAATAGGGGGCCGCTTTGAGGCGTGCCTTGTTTTATAAGTGGCGTCCGGAGCGGGAGCCTGTGTTTTCGGCAAGATCAGGAACGCGAAAGCGACCGTCAGGCCGAGCATGATAATAACCGCGGCTTTCAGGAGTATGCGGTTGTTCTTATCGGCGTCTTTCGGTTTATTTTTACTTTTTTTTGCGGGTTTGGTATCCGGACTCTTCTGGAAAAAAGTTTTTGACAGTTCCGCGTTTATTTTATCGTCCTTTTTATTTTTGTTCATGATCTTTGAGCTCCTTCTGCTGCTCATTATATTAAAGAAAGCTGGTTCTATCAAGAAATTTCGGAATTAGCAGGTAAGTTTTTCACGGAAAATACTATATATTATATTTGACGTTTATAAATAGTATGATATACTCTAACCGAGTTTAATATTATTAATAACTACCATAGCTAAACTAATACAGGAGGTAAGATGAGAATCATATCTGTTGCGAATCAAAAGGGCGGGTGCGGAAAGACGACGCTTGCTGTGAATATAGCGGCAGGGCTTTCACGTTTAGGGCACAACACGCTTCTGATCGACCTTGACCCCCAGGCACATGCCACGTATGCTTTGGGTTACAGCAAGAAATCCCAGGAAGCAAAAACTTCTTATGATGTTTTCAGGGCACATTTTGATAAAGTGAGCGTTCCTTTTGATGAGATCGTGGTCAAGCAGAGAAAGAATCTTTCTTTTATCCCTGCGAATATGATGCTTTCAACGGCGGAGATAAATCTTGGGAGCGTAAATGGCGCCGCTACGATCATTTCCAGGACACTGGCCAATTCATATTTCGCGGGATACGAATATGTTGTTATAGATTCACCTCCCAGTTTCGGGTTCTTGACGCTGAATTCCATGTACGCCGCCAATATGATAATTGTCCCGGTGGACCTGAGCTATTTTTCCTTTAACGGAGTTGACAGCGTTTACAGGGTGGCCAATCTTTTAGAGACAGAAACCGGCAGAAAACCTTCGGTGCATTTCGTTCTGAATGTATATGATCAACGTTCCAACTTTGCAAAGAGCTTCGAACAGGATGCAAAACGCAAACTTGGGTCATCGCTTTTCTCTACAAAAATACGTTCAAGCGTAAGGGTAAGGGAAGCGGCCAAGACCGGTAAAACGATTTTTGAACATGATTCGAAATGTTCGGCAGCGCTTGATTTTTACAATCTTATCAGCGAGATCCTTACAGTGGAAGAAAAAATCTCTGAGACTATCGTGAGGGAATTCGCGCTGAACGCTCCAAAAGCGGGATCCGTATATGTTCTTGGCGATTTCAACGGCTGGAAAAAAGCGGAAGCAAACCGTCTTGCTAAGGTCGAAGACGGAAAATGGTCGGCTCATTTCAACATCAAAAGAGGGACATATAAATATAAGTTTTTAGTGGATGACAAGTGGATACACGATCCGGGCAATCCAGATACCGAGAAGAACAATTTCGGCACGGTGGATTCTGTTCTTAAGATATAAGAGAACCGGTATGTGCGGATAGAAATAAGGGGGCGTTTCTTAAAAAAGGAAACGCCCTTTAGTTATGACAGCGTTTAATGTGACCCCCAGGAAAGAAAAAACCCTTCGCGAAAAGATGCGGCGTTTCGACGTTAAAGAAAGCGATCTTATTGAGAGATTTGTAAGGTCATCGGGGCGCGGCGGGCAAAATGTCAATAAAGTTGCTACCTGTGTATATCTGAAACATAAGCCTACAGGGATAGAAGTAAAGTGTTCCAGAGAACGTTCACAATCCTTAAATCGTTTTCTTGCCCGCAGGATACTTGTCCAAAAGATAGAGAATACGTTGCTCGGCAAGCTTTCCGAAGAAAGGAAGAGGATAGAGAAAATACGCAGGCAAAAACGCAAACGGTCCAAACGGGCTAAAGAAAAGATGCTTGAAGAGAAAAAAAAGCGGTCCGAGAAGAAGACATTGCGGAGAAAAGTGAAATTGGAAGAGTGACACGGGAGGGATAATGGCGAGGAAAATAAGAGACTCATGGGGTTCGCGTCTCGGCGTTATAATGGCTGTTGCCGGTTCTGCTGTCGGTCTCGGTAATTTCTTAAGGTTTCCCGTTCAAGCTGCGAAAAACGGAGGAGGCGCTTTCATGATACCGTATTTTGTTGCGCTTCTTCTTGTCGGTATCCCGATCATGTGGGTTGAGTGGGCTATAGGCAGATACGGCGGCGGTTTTGAACATTCGACCGCGCCGGGAGTTTTTCACAGTCTTTGGGAGAAGAACAGGTTCATAAAATATTTCGGCATCATCGGCATCTTCGGTCCGATGGTCATCCTTATTTACTATACTTACATCGAATCGTGGACGCTTGCTTACAGTTTTTTCGCCCTTGTTCAGAAATATTCGGGCATAACCAGCCAATCGTCTATGCAGTCCTTTTTAATGGGGTTTCAGGGGCTTGAGAAAAATCAATATTTCACCAGTATCGCCCCCGCGTATATCTTTTTTGTCATAACTTTCATCATAAACATGGTGGTCCTGAATTACGGCATACGGGGAGGGATAGAACGTTTTTGCAAATTTGCCATGCCGACACTTTTTATCTTCGGGATCATATTGGCAATAAGGGTTTTAACTTTAGGGACTCCGGATCCTTCTAAACCCGGATGGAATATTTTCAACGGATTGGGGTATTTGTGGAATCCCGATTTTTCCCAGCTAAAAAGCGCTAAGATATGGCTGGCAGCGACAGGCCAGATCTTCTTCACGCTGAGTGTTGGAATAGGCGTGATCCTGACTTATGCGAGTTATTTAAAAAAAGGGGACGATGTTGCGCTTTCAGGGCTCACCGCGGTAAGTACAAATGAAATGGCGGAAGTAATACTCGGGGGCAGTATAATCATTCCGGCGGCTTTCGTGTTTTTCGGTCCCATGATGATAGGTAATATCGCAAATTCCGGGGCGTTTAACCTGGGCTTTGTGACCATGCCGCTTATTTTCGGACATATGCCGTTTTCGGAAGTGTTCGGCTTTTTATGGTTCGGGCTGTTATTTCTCGCGGGCGTCACTTCATCCGTATCTTTAGCCCAGCCGGCCATAGCTTTTATTGAGGATGAATTTAACCTCACGCGCAAAAAAGCGGTCGCGCTTTTTGGCGCTGTAACATTTTTACTTTGTAACGGAGCGATATTTTTTCTTGGAAAAGGCGTTGTGGATGAACTTGATTTCTGGGGAGGGACATTTTGTCTGGTCCTTTTCGCCACAATAGAAGTCATACTTTTCGGCTGGATATTCGGCATTGAAAAAGCCTGGGAAGAAGTGCATCACGGAGCTGATATGCGCATACCGCGTGTTTATAAGTACATTATTAAATATATTACCCCTGTTTTCCTCCTGGTAATTTTAGCCGCATGGTTTCTGCAGGAATGGCTGCCGATAATAGGAATGAGCAATGTTTCCGATGCGAACAGGCCTTACATCATGGCGACCCGAATAGGTTTAATTTTGCTTTTCCTTGTACTTGCCGTTCTCGTGAAGGTCGCCTGGAAGAAAAGGGAAGTGAAGAGGGGGAAAAAATGACGGTTTTTGGCTGGATTTTCATTTTTATGTCATGGACGGCGATATTGATCCTTTCTTTTTTCTGTTTTTCAAAGATTTTCAGGAAAAAGAAGCTGGATTAAAAATATTTTTGCATTTTGGAGAGAATTGTTATAATATATAAACATATAAATATTACGCATTAAAATAATACTCTAGAAAAAAGGGGGCATAAATGGAAAAAGATGTCGCTTCTTTTGAAAAAAACAAGTACCAGGATATCAAAGTCCGCATATCTGAATTCCAGGGCAATGATGTTATTGACATCCGCATCTGGACACAACCTCCGCAGGGCGAGGAGAAAGTGCCGACAGGTAAGGGGATCAATATCAATGTAAAGCTTTTTCCTAAGCTTAAAGAGGCTATCGAAAAGCTGGAGAAAGAGCTTAAAGACAGTAGCATGATTTAAAACAGAATGAAAAGGAAAATGTATGGTAGAAGGTAAAGAAAAAAGACGTTTTATCAGACATCTTTTGGTCAATCCTCTCGAGTTCCAAGTTGCCGAAGAAGAGCCGGAAAGAACAGAGACGGTCAATGTTTCCGAAGGCGGGCTTATGTTCATGTCGAAAAAGGATGTTCCCGCGGAAACCCCGATCAAGATACAGATGCCTCTTTACGATAAAGTTTTTCAAATAAAGGCAATCGTTGTGCACAGCACCAAGGACGAAACTGCCGGGCTGTACAAGATAGGAGTTAAGTTCGAAAGTTTCGCTGACGCGTTCAAGGTTAAACTTATCGAGCAGATATACTTGATCGAAGAATACAGGATACTCAGGTCGCTTCAGCTTGGCAAAGAGCTCAGTTTACAGGAAGCGTCAAAAGAATGGATCAAGAGATACTCCAAACGGTTCGAAAAGCTGTACTGGTAATTAATTAAGGTTTGTTAAGTTTTAAAAAGCCGGTTTCATTATTTATAGTGGAACCGGCTTTTTTATTATCCCGCCAATAATATTTTTTCAGAAAAAAATCAGCCTTGAGATAATATTTGACAAAATATACTTGTATATGTATACTTTTTAGTAGATAGTGGAGTAAAGTGGAGGAGAGTAGAGTGTTCTACGGAGAGTATTCACATACGCTTGATAAGAAAGGACGTTTGATAATTCCGTCCAGATTCCGCGATGTTATCAAGGACAGCGGCATAGAAAAATTGTATGTGACGCGCGGGTTGGACGAGTGTCTTTTCATATTTTCAGAAGATGAGTGGAGAGTTCAGGAAAATAAATTCAAGTCGATGTCTTTCACAAAAAGAGAAGTAAGAAAGTTCAGAAGGCTTTTCTTTTCAGGCGCGATCGAAACGGCTCCGGATAAACAATGGCGGATATTGATCCCTGATTATCTTAAAGAGTATGCACATCTTTCCAGGAGTATTGTTATTATCGGCGTGTCAAACCGTATCGAAGTATGGGACAAAAAGAAATGGAAAGATTTCTATACCACCACCAAAGAAAATTACGAAGATATAGCTGAGGGGATAATTGAGCCCGAATAAAAGATGAGTTGCCAAGGGGGAAGGGCATGTACAGAAGATACGCGGTCAAATTTCACAACAAGAAAGCTGAATTCATCAATTGCGTGAATATGGTCGAAAGAGAAAAAAAGGCAAGAGCGCTCCATTCGGGAATGTCACATCTTGGCGTTAGAAGATACGTCCTTTCCTCAAGCGGTATCGGGAAAAAAGGGTTTATCAGGATCAAAGATTGTAAATAAATATATAAAAAGGGGCAAGCATGAAAAAGTATCTTCAAGCATGCGAGGTCGGAGGATCGATTTACGGGAAGAAGCGGCAGACAAAAATGCATACTGACCAGGGCAAGAACAAAGTCTTAAAACAGGATGTCATGACTGTCTATAACAAGTTTTACAAGGATCAGGTTGCCGCTTTATATAAAGCGATCCACAACAGCAAATAAACATTAAATGCATTTTCCGGTACTTTTAGAAGAAGTTATCTTTAATCTTAAACCGGAAGTCGGAGATATTATCCTGGATGCTACAGCGGGCGGCGGGGGCCACGCCAGAGCGATACTCGAGAAAATAGCGCCGGGAGGGAAACTTATCACCCTTGATAGGGATCAAGAAGCCGTCCGGAGGGTCCGAGAGGAACTAAAAGATTTCCAGGAGAACCTTGTAGCTTTAAACGAAAATTTTAAGAATGTAGACAAAGTTCTTGATTCTTGTAATATAGACCGCATTGACGGAGCGCTTTTTGATCTTGGCATGTCTTCATTTCAGCTTGATGAGCCCGAAAGAGGGTTCAGTTTTTCCAAAGACGGTTCTCTTGATATGAGGTTCAATACCTCGGAAGGCATGACGGCCTGCGATGTCGTGAATAAATTCAGCATGGCGGATCTGGCCCAGATCATAAAAAAATACGGGGAAGAACGGCATTCAAAGTTAGTCGCGAAAGCGATCGTTGAATACAGGAGATCCGGGCGGATTCAGACGACAGGTGAATTGGCTGAGATCATAAATAAAGCAATAGGCCGGAAATATTCAAGGCTTAAGCTGCATCCGGCGGCAAGAACGTTTCAGGCTTTACGGATATACGTGAATGATGAACTCGGCGCTCTGGAAGAGGGGGTAAAGAAAGCTTTATCCTTTTTGAGCCCCACAGCAAGGATTTGCGTTATCTCGTTTCATTCTCTTGAAGATAGAATAGTCAAAAACATCTTCAGGACGATGGCGAGAGTGGGCGATCTGGAGCTCGTGGTAAAAAAGCCTGTAAGGCCGAGCGAGGGGGAAATTGATGAAAATCCCCGGTCAAGAAGCGCTAAGTTAAGAGTAGCGGAAAAATTATAATGAAAATATCAAAATTTATTACTATAGGGACCATAATTACAATAATATCTATCGGATATGTTCACCAAAGAACAGAAATGATAAAATTGGGATATGCCCTCCAGGACAACAGGATCAAGCTGGCCACTCTCGTTGACCAGAATTCCAAATTAATGTATAATCTTTCCAAACTGGAATCTCCAAGGACTTTACTCGCTTCATTAGATTGTGAGCAGATAAAATTTGCAAATCACCGGCAGCGGCAAGAGGAAAGTTACCAGCTTACCGGCTCAGAGGCCCAGAAAATAAGTTCGACAGAGGCTATCTTTGGACGTTTTTTGGACCTCTTTACTTTAAATGCTGAAGCGAGACCTCGCAAGTAATTCTTTCACAAGAGGTAAAAAGCTCTATTCCTAAATACTTATTTGCGGAGCGGAATGTTCAAGACACGCCAATATTTTATATTTTTCATCTTAATATTAATTTTATTCTTCTTATTTGCAAGATTGGCCTATCTGCAGGTTATAAATCGCAAGAAATTCTCAGAGTTAGCCTCCGACCAGCACAACAGTATAATAAAAGTCGAGCCGAGAAGGGGGACGATATATGACAGGTTCATGGAACCCTTGGCGATCAATCTTGATGTCCCGAGTATTTATGCTGATCCCCGCAGCATCCATGACAAGAAGTATGTCTCAGATAAGCTTTCCGGTATATTGAACATGAACAGCTCCGTTTTACTCGAAAGATTACAGAAGGATAAGGCTTTTGTCTGGGTAAAACGCAAAGTCAGCGCCCAAGAGGCGGAGAAGGTGAGGGTGCTCAAACTTGAAGGCGTGAATTTTGTAACGGAGAGTAAACGGCACTATCCGAATGATTCCATGGCCTGCCATGTTATAGGATTTGCCGGCATCGACAACGAGGGGCTTGAGGGGCTGGAGTTATCATTGAATGATGAGCTTAAGGGGCAGCATGGCTGGAGGTCACTTGTCAGGGACGCGAAACGAAGAACAGTTCTTTTTAATGAAAGGGAATCTGTGCCGCCGCAAGACGGTTATAATGTGATCCTTACAATAGATAGTGTGATACAATACATTGTAGAGGAAGAAATAAAGGCCATGGCCGAAAAGTATAATGCTTCCTCTGCTTCGTGTGTTGTGATGGAACCTTCAACCGGCAGGATACTTGCATTGTGCAACTATCCGGGTTTTGATCTTAACTCATTCGGACAGGTGCCTAAAGAAGGGGTCAAAAATGATCCCGTATCCAGCGTTTTTGAACCGGGAAGCGTTTTCAAGGTCGTTACTGCCGGCGCGTCATTAAACGAGATCGCGGTTGACCCTGAAGAGGAATTTGATTGTGAGAACGGTACCTACAACGTCGGCGGAAGGATATTGCATGATTACCACCCGTATGGGATATTATCCTTTAAAGAGGTTATTTCAAAATCAAGTAATATAGGCACGGTAAAAGCCGCGTACAAACTCGGCGATAAGAAATTATATGAATATATAAGAAAATTCGGTTTTGGCGAAAAGACCGGGATCGATCTGCCGGGAGAAGTAGAGGGCATTGTGAGGCCCCCGTCAACATGGTCAAGAAGCGACATGACAACGATACCTATCGGTCAGGGTATAGCCGTTACTACCATCCAGCTGGCCTGTACGGCAAGTACAATAGCTAATGGCGGGCTTCTCATGAAGCCGTATATTATCGATAAGATAACTACATGGGAGAACGAGACATTCAGAAAGAACGGTTCCGAACTTAAACGCCGTGTTTTAGACGAAGTCACTTGTAACAGGATGAAAAATATAATGCATGAGGTGGTGTTAAACGGGACAGGAAGAAGGGCCGCTTCAAAGATCTACGAGTTTTGCGGAAAAACCGGGACAGCGCAGGCAGTTGATCCAAATGGCGGATATTATCCGAATAAATACAACGCTACCTTTATAGGATTTGCTCCCAAAGAAAGACCTTTGGTCAGTATAGTTGTCACGGCCTATGATCCCCATCCTGTTCATTTCGGCGGGAGTGTGGCGGGGCCGGCTTTCAAGAGAATAGCGGAGCGCACGCTGCAGTATTTAAAAACAAATGTTCCTATAGCGGAACATGCTGATAATTAATAAAAAAATGTATAACACGATCGAAAAAATATTAAAACAAACCCCGTTCAATAAGGATAACGTAAAGACTGACTCAAGGAAAGTTGCCCCCGGCGATATTTTTGTTGCGATAAAAGGCACGAGATATGATGGCCATGATTATATTCTTGGAGCGTTGAAAAAAGGCGCAAAACTTGTATTGTGCGAGGAAGAAATTGCCGGCCTGTCAGACGATGACAGAAAAAAAGTCATCAGAGTCGAAGACACTAAAAAAACTCTGGCGCTTATTGCCAAACATGTTTTTAACGACCCGTCCAATTCACTCAAGGTATATGGGATAACAGGAACTAACGGTAAAACCACGACAGCGTTTCTGATAGATAAGATCCTTAATACAGCGGGCACGGACTCCGGGTTCATAACAACAGTTTTCACCAAGACAGCGGGTGAGGAAGTGACGCGTTCATCGATGACAACGCCTGATTCCGTGACGCTCAACAGTTTGTTAAGAGATATGGCCGCAAACGGCAAGAAAGCCGCTGTGATGGAAGTTTCAAGCCATGCGCTTGATCAGGAGAGGGTATGCGGGATCGAATTTGCGAGCGCGGTATTTACGAACATTACCCCGGAGCACCTGGATTATCACGGCAGTATGGAGAAATATCTTAAGGATAAGTCCAGGATATTTGAAAACTTGAAGGCAAACAGCATAGCGGTGCTTAATCAGGATGACCAGTCCGTCAGGAGCATCAAAAGTGCGATAACCGGCAGGGTAGTCACTTTCGGCATAAAGGAAAGAGCCGATATAATCGCCAGGAACATAAAATTATCATCCGACGGTACTTCTTTTGATCTTATTATTGATAATGCAGGTTCATTACATGTTGAGACAAAACTGATCGGCGAGCATAATGTTTATAATATTCTGGCGTCTGTAGCAGCGCTCGTTGATAGCGGTATCGATCTAAGTGTTTTCGAAAAGGCGCTGAATGAAGCTGTATCGGTCCCCGGCAGGCTGGAACTGGTTACGGATAAAACCCCTTTTCGGATTTTCGTGGATTATGCGCATACACCTGACGCTTTGGAGAATGTTTTAAAGTGTCTTAAAGATCTGAGTGAAAACCGGCTTATGTGTGTTTTTGGTTGCGGCGGAGACCGGGATAAGACCAAAAGGCCTGTTATGGGGGAAATAGCCAGCAGGATATGCGACAAGGTTATAATAACAAGTGATAATCCGAGAACAGAGGATCCGCGCCAGATCATAAACCAGATCGAAAAAGGCGTGCTCAAGGGTGCGGACTATAGTATAATATTAGATAGAAAAAAAGCTATCTTTGAGGCAATTGATAAGGCAAAAGAAAAGGATATTATCGTTATCGCGGGCAAGGGGCACGAGGACTATCAGATCATAGGCGATAAGGTGTTAGAGTTCGACGATAAAAAAGTCGCCCTTGAAATACTAAAAGAATTAAAGTATATATAGCAAGTGTTCGGACTATTCCTCGCAGGGACGTCAAAATTCCCCAGCGAGGAATTTTGACTCAAAAGTTCCCTCGCTCGTCGAGCCAATTTAACGCAGGACACCGTGCTCGCTCGGTCACTTATGCCCTGCTCGGAACAGTCCAAACACTTGCAATAAATATTATGTTTAATTTCACTATTACCGACATACTCAAGATCACCGGCGGGGAATTGTTTGCCGGAGCCGAAGAGACTCCCGTCAAAGGGTTCTCGATCGATTCAAGGACCATCAAGCCCGGGGATATATTCATTGCCGTAAAAGGTGAGCATTTTGACGGACATGATTTCATGGACCAGGCAATAAGCAGGGGCGCTTCAGGAATAATCGCAGAAAGACCGCCTTCCGGTTTAATTTCCTCGAACATGATCAAAGTTGAGAATACGATAGAAGCAATGGTGAGGATCGCCCGTTACTTAAGAGGATTATCGGATATCCCGGTAATATGCATAACCGGAACTAACGGGAAAACAACTGTTAAAGATATTCTATCTCACATATTATCGACGAAATACAAAGTTCTTAAAAGCGAAAAGTCTTACAATAATACCATCGGGGTTTGCCTTACATTGTTTGGATTGGATGCTTCACACCAGATCGCCGTTCTTGAATTGGGGACAAATCATTTTGGCGAGATAAGGAAGCTTGCGGAGATAGCATTGCCTGATATTGCCGTTATTAATAATATAGGAAGAGGCCACATCGAATTTTTCGGGGACATTGAAGGAGTATTCAAAGAAAAGACGAGTTTACTGGATGTATTGCCTGAAAAAGGAACGGTTTTCTTGAACAAGGACGATGCGATGCTTAGTTCCGTAAAGAAGTGTGCGTGCGGGAAAAAATTTTTTGGAAGATCGTCCGGAAGCGATCTATTGATCTCCGATATTCAAAGGCAAGAAGAAGGGTACAGCTTTCTTGTGAACGGAGAGAAATTCAATATTCCTCTTGAAGGAGAACATAATGTTTATAATGCCGCAGCGGCTATTGCGGTGGCGAAAGAGTTCGGGATAGAGAATAGCAAAATAAAAGAAAAGCTGGCAGGTATTTCCCCGCCTGAGATGCGGCTTCAAAAAATGAAACTTGGCGATGTATTTTTTATCAACGATTCTTATAATGCCAATCCGGATTCTTTTAAAAGTGCGCTCGATGTTCTTTCCGCGGTATCTTCAGGCGGCAGAAAAGGGATCATTGCGGGATGCATGATGGAATTGGGCGGCGAAAGCGACCGGATGCATAGAGATCTGGGAGAAGATATCGCGTTGAAAGGTTTTGATTTCCTGATAACTGTAGGCGGCAACGCAAGGCATATTGCGGAAGGGGCAAAGCATAAAGGGATGGATCCTTCCAATATCTTTGAAGCTGACAGCAATAGGACAGCGGCCGATCATATGAAAAACATCACTAAAACGGGCGATGTGGTTCTTTTAAAAGGTTCCAGAAAAGCGAAATTGGAGGAAGTGCTTACATGTTTTACCACTTGCTGTACCCGTTAAAAGAATTCTGGTTCGGGTTCAATATTTTCAGATACATAACTTTTCGGGCGAGCATGGCCGTTTTCACATCTTTCGCCATTTGCGTGATATTCGGCCCTTTGGTAATAAAATGGCTTAAGGCTTTGCAGGTATGGCAGTATGTCCGCCGTGAACACGTTCATTCGCTGTATGATCTGCACAAGCATAAAGAGGGAACCCCGACGATGGGGGGCATAATCATTATTCTTTCCGTCGTTGCTTCGTCATTATTATGGTGCCGCCTGGATAATGATCTGGTGCTTCTTACTGTGGGAGGGATGATCTGGCTCGGGCTTGTAGGTTTTGCGGATGACATAATAAAGCTTAACAATAAAAGCGCTAAAGGCATAGCGGCGGCCACTAAACTTTTCGGCCAAATAACCCTGGCGCTTATCGTGGGCATTTTTGTTGTCAAAGGGAACCTGATAGGTACCGGGCTGTATTTGCCGTTCGTTAAAAATGCGGTAATGAACTTAGGTCTGTTTTACATGCTTTTAGTGCTTGTTGTAATAGTCGGTTCTTCCAATGCCGTGAACCTTACGGATGGCCTCGATGGTCTTGCCATAGGTTGCGTGATCTTCGTGGCCTGCACTTATGGCGTGATGAGTTATGTCACGGGCAACTCTGTTATAAGCGGCTATTTGAATGTTTTTTACCTTCCGGGTTCCGGCGAACTTTCCGTTTTTTGTGCCGCCCTGATAGGCGCGGGATTGGGTTTTTTGTGGTTCAACAGCCACCCGGCAACTGTTTTTATGGGGGATACAGGGGCGCTTTCTCTCGGCGGGGCAATAGGCATAGTGAGCATATTGATAAAAAAAGAGATACTGCTTTTTTTCGCGGGCGGAATATTTGTTATCGAAGCTTTATCGGTGATTTTACAGATATTGTCAGTTAAGACCAGAAAAAAAAGAATTTTTCTGATGTCTCCCATTCATCACCATTTTCAGTTAAAAGGATGGCATGAATCCAAGATCACCATTCGTTTCTGGATAATCGCTGCCATACTGGCTCTCTTGAGCATGGCTACGTTAAAGGTTAGATAATTTTTCATATGTTGGATCTTAAAGGCAAAAAAATACTGGTAGTAGGACTCGGCATAAGCGGGTTTTCCGCCGCCAGACTTCTTTCGGGCAAAGGCGCCCTGGTAAAAGTCACGGAAAACGATGATAACGACACAATAAGGGATTATGCTGAAAAGTTATCTGAGTTTGCTGTTGAAATTGAGATCGGCGGACACACCGAAGATTTTTTTAAATTTCCGGATATGGTCGTTACAAGCCCCGGGGTGGATAACGGCGCTTTACCTCTTGCATTCGCCCGGAAGAATGATATCCCGGTGATAGGGGAACTTGAACTGGGCTGGATGTTTTGCGCCTCTCCGATCATTGCGGTAACCGGTACGAACGGTAAAACCACGACAACAGAGCTTATAGGAAAGATCCTGTTAAATTCCGGAAAAGGAGCGGTCGTTTGCGGTAATATCGGAAATCCCCTGACCGGGGAAATAGAAGATCTTGCGCGGGATAAGATCGCGGTAGTTGAAGTGAGTTCCTTTCAGCTTGATACGATAAAGAAGTTCAAACCGTACATAGCAGTCCTTCTGAATGTGACCGATGATCATTACGAAAGGCACGAAAATTACGAAAATTACAAGAATTCAAAGTTCAGGATATTTCTTAATCAGGACGAAAACGATTGGGCGGTTTTAAATAGTTCGTTCCGCAATGATCAGGCGTTAAGGAATATAAGAAGCCGTAAGAGTTTTTTTAAAAAAGAGGATTGCGCTGACCTAGAGAGCGTTCCGTTGAAAGGTGACCATAATCTGGAAAATATAGCATGCGCGGTAGCGGTAGCTGGAATAATGGGTATCAGTAAAGCCGATGCTTACCGGACTATCGCTGCGTTTAAGGGGCTCGGGCACAGATTTGAGATCATAGGTACTTTTGGCGGCATTGAATTTATTGACGATTCGAAAGCGACCAATATTGATGCGACCAAGAGGGCTTTGGAATCGGTTGATAAGAAAGTTGTTCTTATAGCCGGCGGCAGAGATAAAGGGGGAGATTATCGTTCGGTCTCCTCTGTTATTAAGGAAAAAGTTTCGGCTATGGTGCTTATCGGCGAAGCCGCGGGAAGGATAAAGAACGCTTTTTCGGATGATGTGAACATTGTTGTCGCTCATACCATGCAGGATGCGGTTCGAAAGGCTTCCTCGATCGCAAAAAAAGGCGAAATAGTCATGCTTTCGCCCATGTGTTCGAGTTTTGACATGTTTTCAAGCTACAAACAACGGGGCGAAATATTCAAAAGTTCTGTTTTATCTTTAAAAAGAGATTGAGCTGCCTTAAATACCGCGTTAAGGATATTCCTTAAGATGAAAAGTGACGCTAAAATAGTTCTATTAATGACATCACTTCTGGTCATGATCGGGATCGTGATGATATATTCATCCAGTTCCGTTTATGCTTATGGCAATTACGGTGATAGTTTATATTTTGTTAAAAAACATCTCGTTTATTTAATGATAGGCCTTATTGCCGGTATTTTCTGTATGAGCGTTTCCGCAAAAGCATTGGAAGAAAATGCAAGAATAGTGATGCTGGCATCAGTGATGCTTCTTTTGATCGTGCTTGTTCCGGGGATAGGAAGCCAGGCGGGCGGAGCCAGAAGATGGATACGGTTTGCCGGGTTGGGATTTCAGCCTTCGGAATTGACAAAATTAGTGCTTATCATCTATCTCGCGGACCTGACTTCCCGGAAAAGATTTCTCATGCAGAATTTCAGGTACGGACTGGTGCCTTCTCTGTTTATCATAGGCCTTACCGGCGGGCTCATTTTATTGGAGCCGGACCTGGGAACATCGGTTTCTGTTTTATTTGTCGGCCTTGTTATGTTATTTGCCTCGGGTGTCAGGATAAAGCATCTTGCTTCGATTACAGCTGCGGTACTTCCTTTCATGATTTTTGTCGTTGTAAGCGCGCCGTACCGTTTAAAGCGTGTAATGACGTTTTTTAACCCGTGGGCTGATGCCAGGGGGGCAGGGTTCCAGCTTATTCAGTCTTTCATCGCCTTAGGTTCGGGCGGATTTTTCGGTGTAGGGCTCGGAGCGTCGAAACAGAAGCTGTTCTATCTCCCGGAATCTCATACGGATTTTATATTTTCTATTATCGGGGAAGAACTCGGTTTTTTCGGCACGGCATTTGTTCTGATGATATTTTCATCCCTTATATGGTTTTTGTTGAGGATAGCTTTCAGGATCAGAAGAGTTTTCGCGTCACGTGTGGTTTTGGGCGTCACGCTCATGATAGCGTTTGAGGTAATAGTGAACATCGGCGTTTCTACCGGAACGCTTCCCACTAAGGGGCTGCCGCTTCCTTTTATCAGTTACGGCGGAAGTTCTTTAGTATGCCATCTTGCCGCGATAGGCATTGTTCTTAACATGGCAAGGGAGGAGGAATAATGAAAGTTATCCTGGCGGCCGGAGGGAGCGGGGGACATATATTCCCGTCGGTTGCGCTTGCCCGAGAATTGACCGGAAGAGGCGTGAAAGATATATATTTTGTCGCGAGTAAAAGAAGATTGGATAAAAGCATCCTGCGAGACGCGGGAAATAAATGTTTTTTTCTCTCGGAAAACCCCATGCCTTATGAATTGAATCTTTTCAATGCGGCAGTGTTCGCGTTTAAGCTCTTTGCCGATGCGGTGGTCTCTTTTTTCATAATTGCGGCGATCCGTCCCGATGTTGTTGTGGGGTTCGGCGGTTATTCGTCCGGTGCTGTTGTAAGATGCGCTAAGATTTTTAACCTCCCCGTTATTATACATGAGCAAAATCTTGTTCCCGGCCGGGCCAACAAGCTGCTTTCAAAAGTTGTCGATAAAATAGCGGTGAGCTTTCCGGAATCTTCTGATCATTTTCCGATCAGTCCGGAAAGGATCGTTCATACCGGAAATCCCATAAGAGTAGAACTATTGGCTAAAGATAAAATAGAGGCGCTTAAATATTTGGATCTATCGCCTGAGAGGAAAACAGTTCTTGTAATGGGAGGAAGCCAGGGGTCAACTTTCTTAAATACGACTGTTTCGCAGGCAGCGGGGTTGATAAAAGAAAAAAAAGGTGATAAAGTACAGTTTGTGCATCTTACCGGGAAAAAAGATTTTGAAAAGATAAAGCAATATTACGAAGAAAAAAAGATCCCGGCAAAAGTTTACTCATTTTTAGACAGAATTGATAAAGCTTATTCGGTATGCGATATTGCGATAAGCAGGTCCGGAGCGGCAGCTATATTTGAGTTGGCGTATTACGCTAAACCGATGTTCTTAGTGCCGTATCCCGGCAAGAAAAATAACCAGAGATATAATGCTATTTATTTTTCCCGGAAGGGCGCTGCTGTATATAAAGAAGAAGGCGACCTGGCCTCGGGGAGTATTGCGGAAGAAGTTCTTGATATCCTGGATGATCCGGCAAGTTTAGACAAGATGTGTAAACGCTCCGGACTTTTAAGCAACCCGCAGGCGGGTGAAAAACTTGCCGACGAGGTTATCAAATTAAGCGGAAAAAAATGAAAAAAGTGCATTTCATAGGAATAGGCGGGATCGGCATGAGCGGTCTTGCCTCGATACTTCTTGAAAGAGGCGTTACTGTTTCCGGTTCCGATCTGAGACCGAATAACCTGACAGATGATCTTGCAAGGAGGGGCGCAAAGATCTATGAAGGGCATGATGCCGCGAATATAGACAGTGATGTGGATGTCATTGTCGAGACCACCTGCATAAAAGACGATAATCCGGAAATATTGAGGAGCAAAGACCTGGGCAAGGAGATTATCTCAAGAAGCGCTTTATTGAAGATGATGGTGGAATCGTCCCCGGTATCGATAGGGGTTACGGGAACGCATGGAAAAACAACTACAAGTGCCCTCATATCATTCATCATGGATTATTGCGGGAAGAATCCCACAGTTGTTGTAGGCGGTGAAATAGACCGGTTCAAAGGCAATGCAAGGGAAGGAAAAGGCGGGATCCTGATCGCTGAAGTGGATGAGAGCGACGGTTATTTCCGCAACATTTCCACGACTTATGCGGTAGTTACCAACATTGAGCGGGAACACATGGAACACTTCGGTACGTTAGAGAACCTGGTCGGAGCTTATGAGGAGTTTATCGGCCGCGTATCTCCGGAAGGGTTACTTGTTTACAATGGCGAAGATCCTGTTTTATGTAAAATTGCCGGATCGGTCAATGCGGGGAAAATAGATTTCGGGATAGACGGCGATTTTACCGCAACATGCCGGGACCATAAATGCGCGAGATCCATCGAGTTTGATTTTATCGTTTCCGGAAAAAAATACGGCAGGGTAAAGAGTCCGCTTGTAGGCAGACATAATCTGATGAATATACTTGCAGCGATAACGGTATGCCTTGAAATGGGTCTTGATTTTGAAAGATGCGTAAAAGCCGTGAACGATTTCCGCGGGGTTAAACGAAGATTCGACGCTGTGGGCAAAGTGGGATCGATCCGAGTTATAGAGGATTACGCGCATCATCCGACAGAACTCAAAGCCGTTATAAAAGCGGCCAGGGATTATAACGCCGGAAGGGTGGTCGCTGTTTTTCAGCCGCATCGTTACAGCAGGACAAAGGATCTGGCGGAAGAATTCGCGAACTGTTTTTATGATGCGGATGTGCTTGTTTTAACCGAGATCTATTCGGCGGATGAAGACCCGTCGGCAGGTGGTGATGTCAGGGATATTTTCGAATTGGTTGATAAAGATCGTTTCCAGGAAATAGATTTTGTGAAAAAGGATGAGGTGCCCGGACTTGTTTCGGGTTTAGTTAAGGAAAATGATCTTGTTCTTGTTCTCGGTGCCGGGGACATAAGAGATATAGCGCATTTATTGCTTGATGAAATAAGAAAAAGACAGCCCGATGTTGAGTGAAAACACAATGGAAAACTTGAGGAGCATTTCTAAACGTAGTAGCAGCTGTGTTCTGTTTGATGAACCGTTGGCTAAGCATACGACAATATCTATAGGAGGTCCTGCGGAAGCCTTATATATGCCTTCTGATCCGGAAGAGCTTTCGGAGCTTTTGGAATTTTTAAGACGCGAAAGTATTGATTTTTTTGTTCTTGGCAACGGAAGCAATGTTCTTGTTCCCGATGATGGGTTAGATAAAGTAGTGATCAAATTGCAGGGTACGTATTTTGAGAAGAAAGTTTTTACTGATAATTACGTTACAGCCGGGGCGGGGACAAAATTAAGCAGTCTGATCAAAGAATGCCGGAAGCGCGGACTTTCCGGTTTAGAGGGCTTGATCGGGATACCCGGAACGGTCGGAGGCGCTCTTTTCAGGAACGCTTCATACAAGTCATCTATCAGTGATCCATTAGTTAAAGTTCTCGTTATTGACCGGGATTCTGAATTAAGATGGATCGATAAGGAAGAGATCTCTTTCACGTACAGGGCATCCTCGTTCGGCAAGGCCGAGATAATCCTTGAGGCGATATTTTGTCTTGACAGCCAGCCGAGAGATTCCATCGATCAAAGGATGAAGGAGTATTTTAAGGAAAAGCTGGAAAGTCAGCCGTTAGGGGCCAGGACCCTGGGGTCTGTTTTTAAAAACCCCGGCGAAGACGATCGTAAAAGCTGGGAACTCATTGATAAGTGCGGGTTAAGAGGGCGCTTGCGCGGGGGCGCAAAAGTATCCCAGAAGCATGCGAATTTCATAGTTAATACCGGAGGCGCGACCTCTCAGGATTTTAAGACTTTACTTGATGAGGTCAGCTCGGCGGTGAAGGAAAAGTTTTCGATAGAGCTCACACCCGAAGTGGAGATACTGTAGATGTCAAAAGAATTGGAAATATTAGGAAAACACAGAATAGGCGTTTTGGCCGGCGGAACTTCCAGCGAGCGGGAGATAAGCATTAAAAGCGGCAGGGCCGTATTTGAATCCCTGAAAGAAAACGGCCTTAATGTCGATTTTATCGATATCAAAGAAGATAATCCCGAGTGGCTGGATAGAACAGATATAGACACCGCTTTTATCGCCCTGCATGGGCGGTTCGGAGAAGATGGCACTGTGCAGAGGATGCTTGATGAAAAAAATATTATTTATACAGGGTCGGATCCGGAAGCGTCATATCTTGCTTTGGACAAGATAGCCTCAAAAAAGATCTTTTTAAAAGAAGGCCTCCGCATACCGGAATATAAAGTTATACCGGAAGCGAGCGGCCCCGGGTCTATTGAGGACATTTGGATCCCGTGTGTTGTAAAGCCCCAGCATGAAGGTTCAAGTATAGGCCTTTCTATCGTGGATTCAAAAGATCAGCTTGCCGAAGCAATAAAGAACGCTTCGGCATATAGAGGAGATGTTATTGTCGAGAGATTTATCCCGGGGCGTGAGATAACGGTCGGATTGATAGAAGGAGAAGCGCTTCCGGTAATAGAGATCATAGCGGCGAATAATTGTTATGACTACAATGCCAAATATCTCGCGAAAGATACAAAATATATCGTGCCGGCGGAATTAGACAACGGTATCGCCGAAAAAGCTCAGGAGATCGCCCTTAGAGCGCATAACGCTCTTGGATGCGAAGGATTTTCGCGTGTTGATATGCGGCTGGCTGATTCGGGCGATATATATGTTCTTGAGGTCAATACCATACCCGGCCTTACCGAAAGAAGCCTTCTGCCCATGGCAGCCCGGGCAGCCGGTATAGATTTTTTTGATCTGTGTGTTAAAGTATTGTATGAAGCAGTGAACAGAAATAGGATAAAGGGGGAATGACGTGGCAAGGAAGAAAAGATCTTCATCAAGAAAGAAAAAGAAAAGAATAAGCATGCCGTTCAAAAACGTGTTTGCGAATAAAGGAGTTCTCATTTTCGCAGTATGTGCGGTACTGCTTGCCGGTATTATTTACGGACTGGGATATTTTTTCCTTAACAGTTCTTTTTTTAATATTAAAGAGATATCCGTGAATAAAGAACGCGGATATTCTTTTACTGAGGGCAAGGCAAAGCTGAATGATCTTTACCTCGGACATAATATTTTCAGGGTTGACCTTAAACAGGTAGAGCGTTTCGTGAAAGACAGATATCCCCATCTTAAAAAAGTTGAGGTACGGAGGATGTTCCCTGACCAGATCGAGGTGGATATTGTCCCGAGGCAATCGGTGGCGTACATAAGCGCGGGATACAATGTGGTGATCGATAAGGAAGGAATAATATTGGGAAAGAGCGATGACGTAAAAAACCTTGTGGAAATAAAAGGGATAAATTTCTTTTTTACCCCGAAAAGGGGGGAGAAGATAAAAGATAAACGTGTGGCGTCAGCTCTTGACCTTTTGGACGGATTGAATAAGAATTTATCGAGGGTTTACAGGAATTTTGAATTTATTGATATTTCAGACAAAAGAAACCTCATACTCGGGATAGACGGAATGACTGTTAAGATGGGAAGCAGCGATTTTACGGGAAAAGTAAGAAAACTCAGGCAGATATTAAGCGACCCGGATATTGATCTAAAGGATATAAACTATATTGATCTCAGATTTGATGATGCTGTGATCTCGCCAAAATAGGATGAATTTATATGGATAAACAGATCGTATCGATGCATATTGGCTCGGGAGAGATAACGGTAGTTTCCGCTCATTGGGCAAGGGGCGGCGAGTATGTATTGGACGGTTTTTACAGGACCGGCGCAAAAGGCTTGCGGGAAGGAGTTGTTACCGATACGAACGAGGCCATAGATTCCATTGCCAGGTCATTAAATGGAATAAGGGGGAGAACCGGCATCAAGTTCAGGGAGGTCTATACCGGGATAACATCCCCGTCAGTGGATATGATGCCTGCCATGGGAGATGTTCTGCTGTCAAAGTACGGAAGGGAGATAAATCCCGGCGATATGAAAAAATGCGTGGAAATGGGGTCGGTGATCAAACTTCCTTTAGAGAGGGAATCTTTGCATAAGCTGGTCAGCGAATTTTATGTAGACGGAGAAAAAGGCATTAAAAATCCCGTAAATCTTGAAGCGGTAAAGCTCGGAGTGAAGATCAATATTATAACGATAAGATCCAATATTCTGAATAATCTTATAAAATGCATAAATATGGCAGGATATCTTTCTTCAGGATTTGTTCTTTCCGGGCTTGCTTCTTCGTACAGGACGCTTACTCAGGAAGACAAAAATGAAGGGGCGGCGCTCATACGCATTTCTAAAGAGATCACGGAGATCCTCTTTTTCAATAAAGGGGTCATGACGAACTGCAAGGTCCTTGCTAAAGGCGCGGATAACATCATGGCAAGCGACAATACGATCAATGAAGATGTGCTGGGTGAACTTACATCAAGGATCAGGCAATATCCTGAGTGGAAACAGACCAAAAGAATAGTTTTGACAGGGGAAGGATCCATGTATGAAGGCATGTTAGAGTCATGGGAAAGTTCATTGAACTCGCCGGTGAAAATCGGGAATTGCCTTGCAAGGCCGTTCGAAAACCTGCCTGAAGACAGAATGGGTTATATCGTAAGCCTCGGCATTTTAGACCATCTTTATCGGGAAAAACAGCAAAACCGGCTCGCCAACAATCTCATCAACGGGGCATTTTACAGAGTAACGGGATTTATCGATAAGTACTTTTAATATTGACTTTGTTTTAGAAGTACAGTGCATTTCCTACCAGGGCCCCTCCGCCCGGTGTGGATCCTCCCTGTACGGAAATACACTGTACTTTTGAATAAAAGTAAAGCAGAAAAGTACTTGGCGCTAGATTCCCTTTGCTATTGACATGTATATAAAATTATGCTACTTTTAACCATTAAAATTATTAATATTATAGGGAAAATATGCCATGAAGAATCTTAAGTTGGGCGTTATAGGCTGCGGTAACATGGGAAGCGCAATAGTGAGGGGCGTGACCAAAAAGGGCATTATCGAAAGCGAGAACATCCTTATAAATGATGAGGATACAGATAAAGCCGCTTCTCTCGCAAGCGAAACAGGCTGCCGTTCGGCAGAGCTTCCGGATCTGGCAGGCAAGGCCGACTATTTACTTTTTGCTGTCAAACCCCAGGATTTTGATGCTCTGGCTGACCGGATAAAGGATCAAATCTCCGGCCAGACTATAGTATCCATTATGGCGGGCGTTACTATCGAAGCCATTACCGAAAAAATTGGGAAGGAAACACCTGTAATAAGGGCAATGCCTAACATGGCGGCATTTGCTTCTTCCGGGGTTACTTGCATCTCCTGCAATAAGCTGGTTGACGATCTTCAGGATGTGAAAGATATTTTCAGGGCCGTAGGCGAGGTGATGGAAGTTGAAGAGGATGATCTGGATGCCGTCACCGCTATTTCCGGTTCGGGGCCTGCGTATCTGTTCTTTCTCGCGGATGCCATGATATCTGCCGGCGAAAAGTCAGGGCTAAGCAGGGAAAAGGCGGAAGAGCTTGTAAAACAAACCTTATACGGTTCGTCCGTTCTTTTAAAGGATTCGAAGGATCTGCCTTCAGAGCTTATTGGTAAGGTTGCTTCTAAAGGCGGTACTACAGAAGCGGCGCTGTCGGTTCTTAAGGACAGAGACGTGAAAGGTGCGATAATAGAGGCTGTCATAAAAGCAAAGAAAAGGTCCGAAGAATTATCCGGGAGATAAATTTATGTTTATTCTAAGCGAATTATTCAGGTCTTTAGCGCTCTTGGTCTCACTTGTTTTCAATATACTCTATTTTTTGCTGGTGATCAGGATAATCATCTCATGGGTCGGGGCAGATCCGTATAACGAGATCGTAAGGATCATCTACACCATAACCGAACCCATACTTGCTCCTTTCAGAAGATTGCCTCTTCAGGTGGGAGGGATAGACTTTTCACCTATATTGGCTTTTATAGTTTTGAGTGTATTGAGAAATTTTATTGTCAACATACTTTACCAGATAGCATATCGCTTAGGGTAGAAGTGATGAGGATAGAACTTAAAGTGTTCCCCAAGTCGTCGCAGGAGAAGCTTGTGACAGACGGAGACCTGATCAAAGCATACGTAAAAGCTCCTCCGGACAAAGGCAAGGCAAATAAGGCGCTGATAGAACTCTTGGCCAGGGAATATAAGGTTTCAAAGAGCAGTATAAAGATAATTAAAGGGCAAACCGGCAGGAACAAGGTAGTGGAGGTAAATAAAACGTGAGCAAAATAGGAATAATAGGCGGAAGCGGACTTTACCAAATGGAGGGGCTTGATATAACCGAGAGAAAAACTGTTGATACGCCTTTCGGAAAACCTTCTGATGAGTTTGCAATAGGAAAATTTAACGGAAAAGAAATAGTATTCCTGCCGCGTCATGGCCGCAACCACGAAATATCCCCGACGGAAATAAATAACAGGGCGAATATATATGCTTTGAAAGTCCTCGGTGTTGATAGGATCATATCCGTAGCCGCGGTAGGCAGTCTTAAAGAAGATATACATCCTTTGGACATGGTCCTTGTTGACCAGTTTATCGACAGGACGAACCAGGCAAGACCCGCCACTTTTTTCAGTGACGGCATAGTTGTCCACATACAATTTGCCGAACCCGTGTGCAGCGAATTGCAGCAGCTGATATACAAGAGCAATAAACATCTTGATGCGACAATACATAACGGCGGGACATATGTTAACATGGAAGGCCCCGCGTTCTCCACAAAAGCGGAATCTTTCTTATATAAAAGCTGGGGCGCGGATGTGATCGGCATGACGAATATGCCTGAAGCGCGTCTGGCGCGCGAGGCGGGGATCTGTTACGCGTTGATAGCCATGATAACCGATTATGACTGCTGGCATCTCGGCACGGAGATCGAAGCTGTTTCGGTGGAAATGATCCTTGAGAACCTTAAAAAAAGCGTAGAAACTGCCAAAACAATGCTTAAAAATGTTCTCGAAAACATGCCGGATGGACCCGCTTGCGGATGCAAAGATACACTCCGTAATGCTATAGTGACTCCAAAGGATGCCATGCCGAAAGAGACAGTCGAAAAATTGAGACCGATAATTGAAGGGTTTATCAAATAGCTTAAGATCAGAAGAATGAAAAAAGAAACTCAAAAGACAGGATACAAAGAAACGCTGAACCTTCCGAAAACTTCATTCCCCATGAAAGCCGATCTTCCAAAAAGGGAGCCGGAAATACTTAAAAAATGGGAAGAGGGCGATATTTACAGATCGATAATCGATGAACGCAAAGATTCGGGAAGGACTTTCATCCTGCATGACGGCCCGCCTTATGCTAACGGCCATATTCATATGGGGCATGTGCTTAATAAGATCCTCAAGGATATGTGCGTGAAGTACTTTTCCATGAAGGGGAACCTTTCTCCGTTCGTGCCGGGATGGGATTGTCACGGCCTTCCGGTCGAGCACCAGCTGCTGAAGGAATTGAATATAGATAAAAAAGATATCGGCAAGATCGAATTCCGCAAAAAAGCGTATGATTATGCCATGAAATTCGTAAAGATCCAGTCGGAAGAATTCAAAAGGCTGGGAGTGTTCGGCGACTGGGAGAAACCTTATCTTACCCTGACGAAAGAGTATGAAGCGGATATCCTTCTGGCGCTTGCTGAACTTTGCGAAAAAGGATATATATATAAAGGGAAAAAACCTGTCAACTGGTGCAAGTCATGCGGTACCGCGCTGGCGGAAGCTGAAGTGGAATATGAGGATAAAACATCGCCTTCGATATACGTGAAATTCCCCGCAGGTGACGGCAAAGACAAAAAAACTTCTTTTTTGATCTGGACCACCACGCCATGGACGCTTATCGCTAACGTCGCCATAGCACTTCATCCGGAGTTTGTATATTCCTTTGTGGCTGTCGGGGATGAAGAGTGGATCATGGCTTCGGACCTGGTGGGTCCTATCATGGAGAAATTCGCCATCAAGGATTACAGCGTTGCAAAAACGCTGACCGGAGACGAGGTCGCTAAAGAAATAAAAAAAGCCGAACATCCTTTCATCGAACGGGATTCGTTTGTAGTCACTGCCGATTATGTCACAAAAATGGAAGGCACGGGTTGTGTCCACACTGCTCCGGGACACGGGCAGGAAGATTATATTACAGGCATGAAATACAAGCTCCCGATGATCATGCCGGTCGATAGCGAAGGCAAGTTCACAAAAGAAGCGGGCCAGTTCAGCGGGCAGGATGTCCTGGAGGCAAATCCAAAAATCATGGAAAAAATGCGCTCGAACGGCACGCTCATTTTATCGGAAGATGTAGTGCATTCATACCCGCATTGCTGGCGTTGTAAATTGCCGATAATATTCAGGGCTACGGAACAGTGGTTCATGAGCGTTGATCATGATGATCTCAGGACGAAGATGATAGATACGATCAATAAAGAAGTTGAATGGATACCTCAAGCAGGGATGGAACGCATAAGTTCAATGGTGGAGGGAAGGCCGGACTGGTGTCTTTCCAGGCAGCGTTACTGGGGCGTGCCTATACCCGCCTTTAAGTGCGAATCCTGCGGGGAAGCGTTTACGAACGCTGATATCGTAAAGAGGGTGGCGGAACTTACCAGGAAGCATGGCGCGGATGTCTGGTTCGAGAAGAAAACGGAAGAATTATTTCCTCAAGGCCTTAAATGCGAGAGCTGCGGGAGCAACAAACTGTCCAAAGAAGACAATATCCTTGATGTCTGGTTTGATTCGGGCGTAAGCCATAAAGCGGTTCTTGACGCAAGGAGCGATCTTGCCTTTCCTGCGGATCTTTATCTTGAAGGTTCCGACCAGCATAGGGGATGGTTCCAGGCGGCTTTAATAACTTCCATGGCCGCTAAAGGTGAGGCGCCGTACAAAAAGGTGCTTACTCACGGTTTTGTCGTGGACGGTGAAGGAAAGAAAATGTCGAAATCCATAGGCAATGTTATCAGCCCTCAGGATGTCATGAAAAAATACGGGGCGGACATTTTAAGGCTGTGGGTGGCTTCCAGCGATTATGAAGGGGATATCAAGCTTTCCGAGGAGATACTTGCAAGGCTTGCTGACGGGTACAGGAAGATAAGAAATACTTTCAGGTATCTTTTGAGCAATCTTTATGATTTCGATCCTTCAGAGGACAGTATAGATTTTAAGGATCTCTCCGAACTTGATAAATGGATGCTTTCCCGTCTCAGCAAACTTGTTATCAGCGCTACTGAATATTACGACAAGTGGGAATTCTACAAGGTTTACAGAGCCGTATATGATTTTTGCGTTTACGAAGTAAGCGCTTTTTATCTTGACGTGCTTAAGGATATATTGTATATATTGGCACCGGGCTCGCGCGAGAGGCGTTCCGGCCAAACGGTTATTTTCAATGTGCTCAACGCGTTAAGTGTTATCATGGCGCCCGTTCTTTCATTTACAACAGAGGAGGTCTGGAGCTTCATGGATTTTGCCGGCAGGGGCAAAAGCGTTCATATGGCAAACTGGCCCGATGTCGAAGATATGAAAAAATGGAGGAACGGGGAACTGGATGAAAAATGGGACAAAATCCTTGATATACGCGACAATGTGATGAAATTCCTTGAAATAAAACGTGAAAAGGATATCATAGGTAGTTCACTGGAAGCGAAAATAATTTTATACACGGAGGATGACGGGCTTGAGAGTTTCATCCGCGAGAATATCGATCTTTTTCCGCCTCTTTTTAAAGTATCACAGGCAGAGGTAGCAGATTCCCGCGGTGAAGAGATGGAGAAGTCGCAGGATCTTCCTCTTGAAGTCTCGATCAAAAAAGCTGACGGTCAGAAATGTCCGAGGTGCTGGAACTTTAGCGAAAAGGTAGGAAGCAGTAAGGAGTTTCCCGAACTTTGTGAAAGATGCAGCAGCGTAATGTCAGAAAGGAGTGATAATGGTTAGAAAAAGAGCAAAAGCCAAGGCAGCCAAGAAAAAAACTGCTTCTAAAAAAGCGACCCGTAAAGGCGCAAAAAAGAAAACAGTCTTAAAAAAGAAGGTTGTTATAAAAGGGCCTTTTAAAAAGAACGAACTTGCCAAGGTCAGACAGGACCTTCTTAAGAAGAAAGCGAAGATCCTTGAGGAACTGATGATACTTAAAGGGCAGTCGCTCAATACTTCATTCAAAGATGCCTCAGGGGACCTTTCCGGATATACATTTCATATGGCGGATATGGCTACCGATCTTTATGATCGTGAATTTTCCCTGGAGTTGGCCGAAGGCGAAAGAGAACAGCTTTACGCTTTAGATGATGCCATAAAACGCATCGATGAGGGCATTTACGGCGTATGTGAAAGCTGCGGATGCAATATTAAGAAGCAGCGCTTAAAAGTTATGCCGGAGGCAAAATGCTGTATAAAATGCCAGGAAGAGGAAGAACAATCCGCGGGTAGATAAAGTTGGCTTTTATCATAATTCTCGCTATATTCATTCTTGATCAGGCTTCCAAATTATACGCTGTAAGGATGCTTTCCGCATCAGAAAGCATCCCGGTCATAAAAAACGTCTTTCACCTGACCCTCGTGTACAATACCGGAGCGGCTTTCGGCATATTCAGGTCCCAATCACATCTTTTTATCGTTGTAGCCGTGCTTTCGGTATTTTTCATCCTTTTTCTTGTAACCAGAAAAGCGCACGCGTTTAATTCCTTTGAGAAAACGGCATTATATTTCATTTTAGGCGGTACGTTGGGAAATCTGACCGATCGTTTAAGATTGGGTCATGTTACAGACTTTATTGATCTCAGAGTGTGGCCGGTCTTTAATATTGCGGACAGTTTTATCACTGTCGGCGCTATAATGCTGGCGTTATCGATCATATTAAGAGGAAGAAAGAGACAATAATGTACCCCGTATTATTCAAGATAGGATCCGTTTCAATATATTCTTATGGTTTATTTGTTGCCGCAGGCTTTTTGATCGCGTCTTTTCTCATGTTAAGAGATTCCGCGAAAGAGGGGCTTCCCAGGGAAAGCGTATTGGACTCGCTTATTGCGATTCTTGCGGGCGGCGTGATAGGCGGAAGACTGTTATATGTTGTCATTAATTGGGGATATTTTTCATCTGATCCCATCAAGATGATCATGCTTAATGAAGGGGGCATGGCTATCCATGGAGCGATCGTCCTGGGGTTTATAGCCGGGGTCGTGACAGCGAGAATAAAAGGACTTCCTGTCTGGAAGACAGCTGATATCATAGCGCCGTATATAGCATTGGGGCAGGCGATCGGGAGGATCGGCTGCTTTTTTAACGGATGTTGTTACGGCAGGGAATACGACGGTCTTTTCAGTGTTACATTTCCTCAGGATACGGTATCCAGAGTGCCGACACAGATCTGTCTAAGCGCAGGGTTGCTTGCGATCTATATAATGCTGAGAGTTGCCGGCAGAGGCGGAAAGTATAACGGCCGGATCTTTGCTTTGTATCTGATCCTCTATTCCATTTTCAGGTTTTTCGTGGATTTTCTAAGAGGCGATAATCCGCTCGTATTTTCCGGATTGACCCTCGCGCAAGTTATAAGCATTATCATCTTTGCATGCGGATTATTTTTATTCGCGATAAGAAAACATGGAAGAACTTAAATTTAAAGTAACACAGGAAGAGGCCGGGATGCGCGTCGATAAATGCATCGCGCTCAGGCTCGGCGAAGGATATTCCCGTACATTCGTCAAGGACCTGATCGATAAAAAGCTTGTAAAAGTTAACGGCAAAAGTATCAAGCCCAGCTATGAGGCAAATGAAGGCGATCGGATCCTGGCAGCCATACCTCCCCCTGAAAAAAGCGATCTCGAGCCGGAAGATATTCCTCTGAATGTAATTTACGAAGACGAGTGGATCATTGTTATTGATAAGCCCGCGGGAATGGTCGTTCACCCCGGAGCGGGCAACAGGAAGGGAACGCTGGTTAACGCACTTCTGCATTATTCGGAAAAGCTCGCGGATACGGGGGATGAATCGAGGCCCGGCATTGTCCACAGGCTTGATAAGGACACTTCAGGCATTATAGTTGTCGCGAAAAATGACCGCGCATTGAGATCTCTTTCAAAGCAGTTCCAGAAACGCGCGGTAAAAAAAAGATATGCAGCGATTGTAAAAGGGCGCCTTGAGCTGGATAACGGCGTTGTAGAGCTTCCCCTTGCGAGGCATTCTACCGACAGAAAAAAAATGGCTGTCGAGCATGCAAGAGGAAAAAAAGCTAAGACAGTTTATCATGTCCGAAAACGTTTTAAGGATTTTACTTTACTGGATATCGAGCTTCATACAGGCAGGACCCATCAGATAAGGGTCCACATGAAACATATAGGTCATCCTGTTCTCGGCGATATTACTTACGGAAGGTCCGACGGGGTAAAAAGACAGGCGCTTCACGCCCAAATGCTGGGGTTCACTCACCCTGATACGGGTGAATATATCGAATTCCATTCACCGATCCCGAAAGACATGAAAGAGATCATTGAGAAAGGTGAAATTTAGTGGTATAGTAGCTGATTATGGACTGGAAAATAAAAAAAGCTAAGAGGTTGAATGGAGAGCTGACAGTACCTGCGGATAAAAGTATCTCGCATCGCGCTGTCATGTTCGGCTCCATAGGAAAAGGGAAATGCCGCATTGATAATTTTCTTTCAGGAGAGGACTGCATGCGTACATTCGATGCTTTTCGTGCTATGGGGGTTGATATCGAAAGAGACGGGGATACCGTCATTGTTAAGGGTAATGGTTTAAAAGGGTTAAAAGCTCCGGAAAAAGATCTTTATTTGGGCAATTCCGGCACGACTATGCGTATAATCTCCGGCATTCTTGCGGGACAAGGTTTCGCTACAACTCTTACGGGAGATGAATCGTTATCAAAGCGTCCGATGAAGAGAATAATGGAACCGTTAACTCTTATGGGGGGAAAAATAGAAGCTTTAGAAGGAGGGGATCATGCGCCTTTAAGAATAGAAGGTACCGGCAGGCCCCTTGCTCCGATCGATCATAAAACTCCTGTGGCCAGCGCGCAGGTAAAATCCTGCATCCTCGCTGCGGGACTTTACGCTGATGGGGTTACTTCCGTGACAGAACCTTTTCAGTCCAGGGACCATACTGAAAGGATGCTTGAATATTTTTCAGCTGATATTAAAAGAGAAGGGCTTAAGACAGAGATAAAAGGATTAAAAGAACTTTCGCCTAAAGACGTGAAGATCCCGGGAGACATTTCCGGCGCGGCGTTCTTTATCGTAGCGTCTCTCATTTTGGGAGGATCAAGTATCATAATACGGAATGTAGGATTAAATTCAACGCGAAGAGGATTGTTGGATGTTCTGGAGCGCATGGGCGCCGGCATAGAGATCCTTGATGTACATGACGGGCTTGAACCGGCAGGGGACCTGGAAGTAAAAAGTTCTGCGTTAAAAGGCACAACGGTGGAAGAGGCGGAGGTCCCTCTTCTTATAGATGAGATACCGATACTTGTTATTGCCGCAGCTTTTGCCGGGGGACAAACTGTCATAAAAGGGATAAAAGAGCTGAAGGTGAAAGAGTCGGACAGGATAAGGGCCATGACAGAGAACCTGAGAGGCATGGGCGTCACTCTGGAAGAAAAAGAAAATTCCCTTATTATACACGGAGGCGCGGAGGCGCTTGAGGCTTCCGAACTTGATAGTTTTGCGGATCATCGTATCGCGATGAGCATGGCGATCGCGGCGCTTACCTCAGATGGCGAATGTGTTATCAGGAACACTGCCTGTGTTGATACTTCGTATCCCGCCTTTTTAAGCGATCTGGAAAAGCTTATTGTCCGCTAGAAGAAGGTTCCTCTAAAGGGAGTTCTTCTTCAGGGAGCTCCTCTACAGAAATTTCTTCTGCAGGAATAACGGGAACTTCTCCTACAGGGACAACGGGTTTGCCTTCCAATTCATTAAGCCGGGTTTGAAGATATCCCGATTTTGGATCGAGAGATATGGCCTTTTCCAAGAGGGTGATCGCTTTTTCCTTATCTCCCATTTTTAAGTGCACTTCAGCAAGAGTGTCGATAAAAGTAGGAAAGTTGTTTGACAGTTCAACTGCCCGCTCGGCGTATTTTAAAGCAGCATCTAAATTTGTCCCTTTCTGCGCGTAATCCCAGGCCAGGTTGTTCAGGGAAGCCGGCATATCCGGATTGATGGCGATAGCTTTTTCATAACAGACGATCGCATTATCCCGATCATCTTGCTTGCCGTAAACCATTCCCAGGGATTCCCAGGCCCTGTTAAAATCGGGATATGTTGCAGTAAGTTCCACAAGCTCTTTTTTCGCCAGGTCGAGCCGGGCATTGCGAAAGTAGAGCTGCGCCAGGGTGAGCTTTACCACCTTGTTATTTGGATCTTTATCCAGGAGGTCCTTAAAAAAAGTTATCATCGAGTTTATATCTCCGCCCTTAAACCTGACGGGCCCGAAAAGAAAATTCTTAAAATACTGTATTTTTTCTTTGGGATCCGCGCCTTTATCCAGTATTTTTATAAGTTCGGGTCTTTTTTTCTCAAGATATTCCATCAATCCGCTTTTTAATTCCGAAGCTTTTTCCGGGTTCTCGCCGGCGATATTTTTAAGTTCGTGAGGGTCATTTTCAAGATCATATAGTTCAGCTTCGGGGAGTTCGATATATTTAAAACCGTCAAGAATCAAGCCCACCACAGGCGCCCAGCCGAAGTTATAATAACCTTCCAGAGATTCAAGGTAAATAGATCTGGACCGGACTTTTTCTTCCTTTTCTTTCATGAGTTCCAGAAGACTTCCGCCGTCGAATTCTTCATCCGCATAGCTGATATTGATAATATCCAGGATCGTGGGGGCAATATCCGGATTTGAAGCAGGGGTCTTGATCTTTTTGGCTTTAAGATCTTCCGGGAACTTTATGATGAGAGGGACTCTTACAGTCGCATCATACAGAAATATACCGTGAGTCGGTTCCCCGTGTTCATTTAGACTTTCACCGCTTGTCGCGGTGAATATTATGATAGTGTTGTCGCTCAGGCCTAATTTCTCTATTCCGTCCAGAAGTTTCGAAACTTCGTCATCTAACAGCAAAATTTGCCTGTCATAAGGAAAATCGTCTTTCGCCTTTTCAAAAGTTTCAGGCACCTTGTAGGGGAATTGGGGGATAGGGTAGCTTACCCATATAAATGCGGGATCTCCTTTTTCGTTAGATTCCTTAAGTATTTCCAGCACGCCATCTGTCAATTTATTCCAGCGTTCGGGAAGTTCTTCCTGGGGGAGATCTTCCATGACACCTTCAAATAGGTCAAATTCCTTATCATATCCAAATCTTTTCATGAAAGTAGTGTTAAGCATAACCGCGGCTCTGGTATATTCTTTTGTTTTTAAATATTTTCCCAAAGTGTTATAAGAATCATCAAGATCAAAAGCATCTCCGCGTTTGGAAATGACCGAACCGCCGTTTTTCCCGCTAAAGATCGTCGCATAACTATAAAAAGGAACGGGGGCGTTGCAGTATACATTTTCAAATAAAACACCGTTCTCTGCAAGTTTGTCTATGGATCCTGTTTTTACATGCTCATAACCGTAAGAGCTCAAGTGGTCCGGTCGTAAGGAGCCTGCGGTTATCAGGAGGATGTTCGGTTTATCATATGAGACTCTAACTTTAGAAGGTATCTTTGAGTAGAGGAATACGGCGGCAGAGATGACCGCCACGATCAGAATTATAATAAAGATAGTTTTTAAAAGTTTGCCCATTTCTCCCCCCTTAATTGTTGATACATTGTGTATACCATAAAAGGCGATGCGAGTCAAATAGTTGATGAGAATCTCAATATTAAAGTGAGTGGTAGGTACCTTTCGTGGGCCCCTCCGCCCGGTGTGGATCCTCCCACTCAAGGCACCTACCACTCGCTTTAATTAAGAAGATCCACTGCTCGCTTCGATGGCGGGTGAAAAAGATCATGAAAAAATTTGACAATGGAAAATTATATGGCATACTTTAAGAGATAGCAAAGTAAGATTAGAAATGTGTTTTTATTACGAATCGTAAACCATTCGAAAGAGTGGGGCACAAAGCCAGGGGGCGTAAGGCCGGCCGGCTACCGTTTTAACACTGTCGTAAAGTGTTGATTGGGAAAACCCATTCTTTTGGATTTATGTCCCAACCTTACGATAGGTTGGGTTTTTGTTTATTAGGAGACTGAAGATGAAAGAAACATGCGATCTTATCATTATATTGCTGATGACTATACTGCTCGGGGGTGTTGCGTTCGCGTCCGAAAGTAAACCGGATCTGTACGAGATCACCGGTTACGAAGGAACGCAAGGGATCGTTTCATCAGATTATGAAAAGTTAAATACTACAAAAGCGGAAACTGTTTTTCAGATACTGTTGGAAGACGCGGGCTATTGCGACGAAAATATTTTTGGTATTTACAGTTTTACTGATATTGATGGGATGATAACTGTGGATGTTATGCATCAAATATTCAAAGGGACAGATGCCCCGGGTAGTGAGAAAAACATCTACCCCGGGATAAATTCTGAGATAGGGTTTTATCTCACAACACCGCAAGGCTATACGTATTATAGCCATACGTCTTTGAATCCCGATCGAGAGCAGCACATGCTGCTGTTCTCTTATTCTGATGTCAGCGATTCTGAGAGTTTTGTTGTTGCATGTGAGGACCTGTATGGTTTGGGTGACTGCGATTATAATGATCTTGTTGTTAAAGCAAGCGACGTACAAGGCAATCCCGAACCGGCTACAATATTATCGTTCTTCCTAGCCGGACTTGGTCTGGCATTTAGAAAAATGAGAAAATAATCATTTTTCTCATCACCACTAAAAGCCCGCTATGCAAAAGCATAGCGGGCTTTATTATTCAGTTGGTTCACAAAAGAAAAAGAAGATTCTTTTCCCCTGAGAATTATTAATTATAAACAGCCGTTTAAACTATTTCTCGCAGGGACGTCAAAATTTCCCAGCGAGAAACAGTTCAAACGGCCGTAATAATGGATAATGTCAAATATCTCGCTGATTTTGCTTTTTAAAGTGCAGTATGTTTCCGTACAGGGAGGATCCACACCGGGCGGAGGGGCCCTGGTAGGAAATATACTGCACTTCTGAATAAACATAAAGTCAGAATTTTTTTTGACATTATGCCTCAACGAATGTTATTGACAAAAAAAACAATATTTGTTACCATTTTTATCGGCTTAATGGCTGTCTATATAAAAATAATTTTTAAGATAAGTTATTATAGTAAGGGATTGGGGCGTTATGATTCTTAAAAAAGTTTCAAATTGGCTTGAAAATCTTGTAGGCGTTTTTTCCTCGGATATGGGCATAGATCTCGGCACCGCGTCGACACTTGTCTATATCAAGAACGAAGGCATAGTCCTCTGCGAACCTTCCGTTGTAGCGGTTGAAGCCGGGACATCCACAGTGCTTGCGGTGGGCGAGGAAGCTAAGCGCATGCTTGGCAGGACCCCGGGAACTATTGTCGCGATAAGACCGATGAGAGACGGCGTTATCACGGATTTTGAAGTCACCGAAAGCATGCTCAGATATTTCATCAAGAAAGTTCATCACTCCCGCAGTTTTGTCCGCCCCCGGATCGTGGTTGCGATACCTTCCGGCATCACAGAAGTTGAAAAACGCGCCGTGAAAGATTCAGCTCTTCATGCGGGCGCCAGAGAAGTTTTCATGATCGAGGAACCCGTGGCAGCTTCCATCGGAGTAGGCCTTCCGATACAGGAACCTTCAGGCAACATGATAATAGATATAGGCGGCGGCACGACAGAAATGGCCGTTATATCACTTGCCGGCGTGGTATTCTCCAAATCTATCCGCATAGGCGGCGATGAAATGGATGAAGCTATCATGAACTATTTGAAGAGAACTTATAATCTCATGGTGGGAGAGAGGACGGCCGAGGAAATAAAGATCAGGATCGGTTCCGGTTATCCTATGGAAGAAGAGCTTACCATGGAAGTAAGAGGCCGGGATCTTGTTGCCGGATTGCCGAAGATGATAACGATAACAAGCGAAGAGGTCCGTGAAGCTCTTGCGGAACCTATTGCGCAGATAATAGAAGCTGTAAGGATAACTCTGGAGAGGACTCCCCCGGAACTTTCAGCTGATCTGATCGAAAAAGGTTTGATCCTCGCGGGGGGCGGTTCGCTCCTGAGAGGGTTGGATAAACTTATATCAGAAGAGACAGGCCTTCCGGTCCATCTTGCGGATGACCCTTTAACAGCGGTTGTTTTAGGTACAGGCAAGGTTTTAAGTGAGCTTAAGTACCTGAAGAGGATAACGGTCGGGCCTAAACTTCACAAATAGTTTATAGACATTCGATGTGCCTAAAGGAAAATTCCGAAAAAATAAAAGACAAGCACTCATCGTTTTCGCGGCAGCGATCGTTCTATTGCTGTTCCTGACCACACCGCTTTTTTCCCATTTTAAAAGATTTTCTCTCAAAGTTTTTTTGTTTCCCGTCAAGGTAATGTCTCAAGTGGGAAAGTATTTTTCCAGCAAAGATCTTCTGATGGAGGAGAACCAGGCTCTCAGAAAGAGAGTCGCGGACCTTTCGATCGAAATAGTTCGTTCACAGGATCTTAAAAGAGAGAATGAACGGCTCAGGGGACTTTTAAATTTTCAAAATAAATTCGATTTCGAGACCGTTTCAGCTGAAATAATAGCAAGAAATCCCAACGATTGGTTAGGATCGATAGTTATCAACAAAGGGTCAAATGATGGTGTCAGGATAAATTCCGCGGTATGTTCCGCGAACGGCCTTATAGGAAAGATCGTTGATGTTAACAGGGACACGAGTTCAGTAATGCTCATGACACATCCCGGTTTTAAAGCGGGGGGGATGATAAAAGATACAAGGGTGAATGCTATCGTGGTAGGCGGCGGCAAGGATGCCTTGGAGATGATGTACATACCCCTTGAGGCGGATGTTTATAAAGGTTCGATCGTTGTAACTTCAGGTTACAGCCGTATATTTCCCAAAGGCATAAAGATCGGCACGATAGCTTCTGTCGAGAAAAGCAAGACAGGTCTTTATAAGCATGCCGTTATAAAACCCTCCGCGAGTTCTGTTGGCCTGGAAGAAGTTCTTTGCGTTAAATAATTTGCTTCGCAATCACTGGACATGGACACACGAAAATATTTATATTCACTATTGGTCTCTTCCGTTCTTATTCAAGTAACGGCGACGAAATATTTCGCCTGCTTTCCGGATCTTATTATTGCCGCTGTAGTGTTCACGGGTATCTTTTACGGCTTGGGCAGGGGATTTGAGCTTGGGCTTGCAGCGGGCATTCTTAGAGGCATTTTTTCAGCAGAGACAATATCAGTAGATGTACTTATCCTTCCCGCGGTGGGCATGATCTCAGCGTTGCTTGCGCGCATGGTCTACCGTCACAATCCCTTTGTGCAGCTGGTAATAACTTTCGTTGCGGTCTTCATGACCGTTCTGTTCCATACAGTTTATCTGAATTTGATATACGGAAATGATCTTAATTATTTGTCGGTTTTTGCTAAAAGTTGGCGCCCCATTGCGGCAACTGTCTTTTTTTCGCCGTTTCTTTTCGCCTTTCTGAAAAGATCATTAAAAGTAGAATCGTAGTATGCGGATCAGGATATTCACTCTTATATTGGTTTTTTGCCTGGCATTTTTGCTGGTGGGATTATTCTCTTTTCAAGTGTTACGGCATGATAATTACCGTGTTATGTCCGAGGAGAACAGGCTCAAAGTCACGCCTCTTATGGCTCCAAGGGGGAACATCTACGACAGGAACGGCAAGTATCTGGTAAAGAACAAGTTAAGTTTTAATCTATGCGCGGTTTACAATCAGATAAAAGACATAGATGCGTTATCCGGTGTTCTGTCTTTGGTGCTTGATACGGATCAGGATAAGATAAAAGAAAATATAACCAGGGGAAAGAGGAATCCGTACACTCCTTTTTGCATAGCTTCGGATATAGGGGTTGAAAAAGCGATCTATCTGGAAGAGATAAGCAATGACTATCCCGGTCTTTTCGTTGACGTTTCCGCTAAGCGGGAATATGTAAATGGGGGGAGCGCTTCGGCCGTCATAGGATATCTGGGGCTCATAAACCAGCCTGAATTTGAAAGGCTGAAACATTACGGATACAGGATAGATGATCTTGTGGGAAGGGACGGAGTTGAAAAATATTATGATAATTACTTAAGAGGCGTACACGGAGGTAAACAGGTAGAGGTCGATCATCTCAGCCGGGAATTGAGGGTTTTGGGATACAAGGAACCAATACCCGGCAAGGATATTTACCTGACTTTGGATGCGGAACTTCAGGAGTATTGCGATCAATTACTGGAAGGAAAAAAAGGCGCTATTATTGTCATGGACTCTAATACGGGCGCGATACTCGCGCTGGCGAGCGCTCCCGTATATGATCCCGGGGTTTTTATCGATAGAAAACGTTCCGAGGAACTGAAACATATACTCGGGGATGAGGATTATCCGCTTATCAACCGCGCCATTTCAGGTGCTTATCCGCCCGGTTCCGTGTTCAAGGTTGTTATTGCGTCTGCCGGTCTTGAGCTTAAAAAAATAGATCTCGAAAGTTCGTTCAATTGTGACGGTACTTTAGTCCTGGGAAGAAAGGTATTCAGGTGCTGGTATGAAAAAGGGCACGGCGTTCAGACGATAAAAGAAGCCTTAAAAAATTCCTGTAATGTGTTTTTTTACCGGCTCGGGCTTCTTCTCGGGGTTGATAACATAGCGGGGTTTTCATCAAAATTCAATTTGGGCGATCCCACGGGGATCGATCTGCCCGGAGAAAAGGGAGGCGTTCTGCCTTCGCGCAAGTGGAAAAGAAAAAATCTTAACGATAAATGGTATAAGGGAGAGACCGTCAATTATGCCATAGGCCAGGGATACCTTCTTTGCACGCCGCTTCAGATAGCAAGAGTGATGGCGGTTTTTGCGAATGAAGGCATTCTTTTAAAACCATATGTGGTATCAAAAGTGGGGAATATTGACGTGAGGCCGGACGGCGAGACGAATATTGAGATCTCCCGGGAAACTATCGAGATCGTAAGGGACGGCCTTAAGAAAGTCGTGAATGATCCCAGGGGCACGGGGATGAAAGCAAAGTTGGAAGATGTTGTAGTCGCGGGCAAAACCGGTACGGCGCAGACATCACGGGGTAAAAGCCATGGGTGGTTTGCGGGTTTCGCGCCTTTTGAGGATTCGAAAATAACGGTTGTAATTTTTGACGAGTATGGAGGAAAGGGAGGATATTACGCCGCGCAGACTGCGGGAAAAGTATTCAAGAAAGCCAAATCGTTGGAGTTGATATAAATATGGGAAGAGTTGACAAATTAATGCTTTTGGTGGTTTTTCTGATCACGATCCTTGGAGTTGTGTTCATTTACAGCGCGACCTGGGACAGGGATAATAGCGGTATAACTCTTAATAAATTCGTGATGAAGCAGTGTTTGTTCGTTGTGATCGGGTTCATTCTTCTTTTTATCATAATGAACGCGGATTACATGAAAATGCTGGATTTCGCGTATCTTGCATACGCGATAAACCTGGCCGCGCTTCTTTTTCTTTTGATCTTCGGCGGTGAGCGTTTCGGCGCAAAGAGATGGATAAGTTTAGGTCCTTTCTCCCTCCAGCCTTCGGAATTCGTAAAGATAACCGTTATATTCGCGCTCGCCATATTTTTGGGAGATAGGAGAGAAAAAATAGGGACGGTTAAAAATTACTTTTACTCCATCGGCATTGTTTTGCCTGCTTTTATCCTGATCTTCCTCCAGCCGGATCTCGGGACGGCCTTTGTTCTTATCCCTATTCTTCTTGCTGTTCTTTTTATTTGCGGCGAAAGAGTGAAGTATATGGCTTTTACTGTTTTAGCGGGGCTTGCAAGCATGCCGATCTTCTGGAGTTTCCTTAAGAGTTATCAGAAGAACCGTCTCTTGGTATTTTTGAACCCGAATATAGATCCTTTGGGAGCGGGGTATACCATCATACAGTCCAAAATAGCGATCGGGTCGGGAGGCATTCTCGGAAAAGGCTGGCTTGCCGGAACCCAGAGCCATCTTAAATTTTTGCCTGAACGGCATACAGATTTTATTTTTTCGGTTATAGGGGAAGAATGGGGGTTCGTCGGCGGAGTGATACTGATCCTTCTTTATACGTTCGTGATAATGCGCGGGATAAGGATCATAAACAACACCGATGATATCTACGGAAGGGCCATTGCAACGGGCATAGTCACTTTATTGGCTTTTCAGGTCCTTGTTAATATAGCGATGACCATAGGGCTCATGCCGGTCGTGGGTCTGCCTTTACCGGCGATAAGCTACGGCGGTTCAAATACCGTGACATTTCTCATAGCCATGGGATTTCTTTTAAATGTGGGGCGAAGAGCGTAAAGATAATGAATAAATTGCATGACATCCTGAGCAGGGTCCAAAAGCCCGCGAGATATATCGGCGGAGAAATAAACTCATCCGGCAAGACTTTTTCTGAAGAGAAAGTCACGTTTGCGCTGGCATATCCGGATCTCTATGAGATAGGCATGAGCTATCTGGGCCTGAAGATCATATATCATCTTCTTAATGAGATGGATGATTGCGTTTGTGAACGTGTTTTTGCCCTATGGGAAGATATGGAAAATGAGCTCCTCTCATCAAGAATGAAACTTTTTTCCCTTGGATCAAAGACTGAAATAAACAAATTCGATATTTTGGGTTTTTCTCTTTCTTACGAACTTACCTTTACCGGGGCATTGAACATGCTGCATCTTTCGGGGATAACTTTAAGAGCGGAAGACCGGAAGGAAGACGAACCGTTTGTTATTGCCGGAGGCGCGTGCTGTTACAATCCCGAACCGATGGCCGAATTTATCGATCTCTTTATCGTCGGTGACGCGGAAGAGATCATGCCCCGATTTATCCGGGAGTACAAGGTGCTGAAGAAGAAAAAAATGGCGAGAAAAAAGAAATTAAAAATTCTTTCGCGCCTTCCGGGAGTATATGTGCCTTCGCTGTATGAGGCGGAATATCTTGATGATGATTTCCTCAGACTTGCTCCGAAAGATGAAGATGCGCCTTTGAAAGTAAAAAAAGTTTATGTGGAGGATCTTGATAAAACATATTATCCCGAGAGGCAGATAGTACCGTTCATCAATATTGTCCACGATAGGATCGCCGTCGAGATAATGAGGGGCTGCCCCAACAGTTGCCGCTTCTGCCAGGCAAGCGCTGTTAACCGGCCTGTAAGGCTGAGGAGCCGGGAAACAATAAAAAATATTTGCGAGAATACTTACCGTCACACAGGATATGAGCAGATATCGCTTCTGTCCCTCTCCAGCGTTAATTATCCTCATCTTGAAGGCCTTGTAAGGGATCTTACGGAGATCTTCAAGGAAAAAGGCGTGGGGCTTTCCATCCCGTCGCTCAGGGTCGATGAGTCTTTTTACAGACTGCCGGAGATGATCTCGACGATCCGTAAAGCCGGGCTTACTTTTGCTCCGGAAAGCGCTGATGAGGTGATCAGAAATTCAATAGGAAAAAATATCGACAATGAGATCTTGTGCAAGTCTGCCAGGCTGGCTTTTGAGCATGGGTGGAGGAAACTTAAACTTTATTTCATGGTGGGTTTTCCGCTTGATGAGAAAGATGAAGCCGAAAAAATACTTATATTAGCCAAGAAACTTTCGAACATGAAGAGAGATGTGTCGAAAGGTTCAGCCGAAATAAATTTAAGCGTTAACCCCTTTGTCCCGAAGCCGCATACGCCTTTCCAGTGGCTGGGGATGCAGCCGAGAGAAGTCCTCAAGAGAAAAAAAAGAATGTTGCTGGAAGGCGCGGGAAAGAAGATAAAAATGGCTTTTCATGATATAGACAGGTCGATATTGGAAGGCTGTCTTTCACGGGGTGACAGGAGATTATCAAAAGTGATATACGCTGCGTGGAAGAAGGGAGCAAGATTGGAAGGCTGGAATGAGTTCTTTAAATTTTCTGTTTGGGAAGAGTCTTTCAAAGAGAACGATCTTAACATTGACGAGATTTCCACACGCTCATTTTCTCCTAATGATCCATTGCCTTGGGGACATATAGATACCGGATCAAATGGAAGATATCTTGAAAAAGAGTTTGAAAAAAGCGGACTTCAATAGGGGAGAAAAGATATTTTCTTAAGCATATCTAACTTTACTTTAAACTTTATGTTGACTTCAGGCCGGTTATTGTGTATTATATCCATAAGGGTAGTTATCCATAATAAGCACCTATTGACTTAATGGAGGGGGTCATGACAGACAATGTCCAAAAACTTTTCGTGGAGATGAAGGATAAGAACGCTTCAGATATCCACATAACCGCAAATTCACCCATACATTTCAGGATTGATGAAGAGCTTGTAAAGGTGAATGACAATATCTTAACACCCGATGAAACCAAGACCATTGCTTACAGTCTTATGAGCGATTTCCAGAAGAAAAAATTTGAAGAAGAGAAGGAGCTGGACTTTTCATTTTCACTGGAAGATATGGGACGTTTCAGGGTAAATATTTTTATGCAGAGATTTTGCGTAGGTTGTGCTATACGAAGAATACCGCCTGAGATAATGAGTATCGAGGAATGTGGTTTGCCGATCGACGTGGTTAAAGGTTTTTGTCATACCCCTAAAGGTCTGGTCCTCGTAACGGGCGCAACAGGAAGCGGCAAATCGACCACTCTCGCGGCCATGGTCGATGAGATAAACAAGACCCGCAAGTGTCACATCGTAACGGTGGAAGATCCGATAGAATTCGTCCACCAGAACAAGCAGGCCGTAGTTGACCAGAGAGAAGTGTTTTCCGACACGTTTTCGTTTAACAACGCTCTCAGGAATGTTCTAAGACAAGACCCTGATGTTATTCTGATAGGCGAACTTCGCGACCTGGAAACGATCCAGCAGGCAATGATCATTGCCGATACCGGACACCTCGTTCTAGGTACATTACACACATCAGACAGCGTGCAGACCATAAACCGTATAATTGACGTTTTTCCGTCACACCAGCAAAGGCAGATCAGGGTCCAGCTTTCTTTCGTTCTGACGGGGCTGATTTCCCAGCAGCTCATACAGTATAAAGACGGGTCGGGCATGGAGCTTGCGACAGAGATACTTGTCGCGACACCGGCGATAAGAAGCATGATCCGGGAAGATAAGGTGCACCAGATATATTCCATCATGCAGACTTCTCAGAATCTCGGAATGAGAACGATGAACCAGGCTCTCTTTGAGTTATACTCAGCCGGCAAAATATCCTACGATAGCGCGATATCGAAATCAGGAGATGTGGAAGAATTGCTTAAAATGATAGAAAAAATATAAAAAGGAGATAAACGTGATACTGAAAAGACAATTGGATGAAAGGCTCGGGGAAATACTTATCCGCAACGGCAATATTTCTGATGAGCAGCTGGGCAAGGCGCTGGATCTCCAGAAACGCGAAGGCGGGCTTCTGGGCGAAGTCCTTTCGAAGCTTGGTTATGTAAAGGAACTGGAGATCGTTCAGGCGCTTACCGCGCAATACGGGTTTCCGTACATTCCGCTGGAAAATTATGAATTGAACAAAAAGTGCGCGGAAATAGTTTCCGAAGATCTTGCCAGGCAGCATAATCTTGTTCCGCTTGATGTGATCGGGGGCCTGTTGACGGTCGCGATGTCTAATCCGCTGAACAAAAAGTCGATCGAGGAGACAGAGTCGCTTACGGGAAAAAAGATCCAGATCTTCATATCCACTGCTTCATCGATAAATGATTCTATCAATGAACTCTATAGGAAAGAAGAATAATGACAGACTCATTGCCGGGCAAAATATGTGATTTTCTTATAAAGAACAACCTTGTCACGGAAGAGGACCTTAACAAGTCCCGCGAGATATGCAAGGAGCAGGGCGGGAGTCTGGGCGATGTCCTGGTGAAGATGAACGCTCTTTCAAGGGAAGATCTTCTGACCGCGATGAGCGAAGGTCTGGGTTTTGCCCCGCTTGATCTGTCACGTTTCAATATTGACGAGGGAGTCATCAAACTTATCCCGCAAAAGATCTGTCAACGCCATCAGGTGCTTCCCGTCTCCAGGATCGGGAATATCCTTACTGTCGCTATGGTCGATCCGATGAATATATCGGCTCTTGATGACATAAAAGCTATCACCAAGATGGAAGTGGTGCAGGTGGTAGTCGATCAGGACAACATGCGGGAAGCTATCAGCAAATATTTCGAAAGATCCGCGAATGAAGAGATAAGCGAGATCATGGGCGATATAAGGACCTCGCAGATGGAGATGGTTACCGAATCGGATGAGGATGTCAGCTCCAGCGAACTTTTGCGCAGCGCTGAAGAAGCTCCGGTCGTAAAACTTACCAATCTCATATTAAGCCGTGCGGTAAAAGACGGAGCCAGCGATATACTTATTGAGCCGATGGATAAGACCGCAAGAGTAAGGTATCGCATAGACGGCGTGCTCAGGGAAAATATGGAACCCCCAAAAAAACTTCACAGAGCCATAGTATCCCGCCTTAAGGTCATGTCGAATCTCAATATTGCGGAAAGAAGGCTGCCTCAGGACGGACGCTTTAAAATACGGATAGAGAACAGGCGCGTGGATTTCAGGGTTTCCGTGATACCGTCCAGCATGGGGGAGAAGATCGCTTTACGTATTCTTGATAAAGCTCAGGCGACGCTGGATGTTGACAAGCTTGGGTTCAGCGAAGACGGAAAAAAGAAGCTCATCAGAGCTTCCTCAAAGCCACACGGAATGATCTTGGTGTGCGGTCCCACAGGCTGCGGTAAAACGACCACACTTTATTCGATAATGAATTACATAGATTCTCCCGAGCTGAATCTGGTTACGGTAGAAGATCCCGTAGAATATGAACTGAAAGGCGTGAACCAGGTTTCCGTAAAGGAGGATATGGGCCTGACCTTCGCCGCCTGTTTGCGTTCTATTCTTAGGCAGGACCCGGATATTATTTTGGTAGGAGAGATAAGAGATCTGGAGACCGTTGACACAGCTATCAAATCCGCGTTAACGGGGCACCTTGTACTCAGCACTTTACACACGAATACCGCCAGCGGTTCTATTGTAAGGCTTGTTAATATGGGAGTGGAGCCGTTTTTGATATCTTCATCGGTCGAGCTTGTCGCGGCACAGGCGCTTTTAAGAAGATTATGTCCGGATTGCAAGGAAGCATATACGCCCGCAAAGGAGATCGCCGACAGGTATAAACTTTTTGATGAGAGCGGGGGAATTGCGAAAATTTATAAGCCGAAAGGCTGTAAGAACTGCGGTGATACCGGATATCAGGGCCGCGAAGGCATAATTGAATGCTTGGAGTTGACGCCCACTATCAAAGAACTTATTTTCCGGAGAGCCGAGGAACTCGAAATTGAAAGAACCGCGAAAAAAGAGGGCATGTCCACGTTAAGGCAGAACGGCATCGCAAAAGTACTTAAAGGCATTACATCGCTCGAAGAAGTATTAAGGGTCACGATGGAAGACAGAGGGTAATTTAAAAAATAAAGGCAAAAAAGATGAGTACATCTATAAGAAGCAGGATATTGAAGGCGATCGAAAAGAGCGAATTTGTAGACAAGAATCGCTATCAGAATTTCCTGAACAAGAGCAAGGGAGGGAAGGAAGAGGATATCCTTAGGAGCCTTGTTGAGGAGGATGTTATTTCCGCGCAGAACCTGCTTACGGTATTGAGCGAAGAATTGGGCCTTCCCGCGATAGATGTATCTAAGATAGAACTTGATGATTCTGCGATGAGGACGATACCGGAACGCCTCGTGAGAAAATACAAAATTATACCCCTTTCACGCATCGGAAATTCACTCACTCTTGTCGTGTCAGATCCGACCGATGTCATGGCTATCGACGATGTGCGCACCATAACAGGGTGCGAGATCAGTTTAGTTATTGCCGATCAGGCTGATCTGGAGAAAAAATTACTTTCGTATTACGAAGGCGAAGAGGATGATATTACCGACATCATTGACGAGGAAGCCGAAAGCGATGATATCGAGGTTTTGGGAAGATCGGAAAATCTTGATGTAGCGGATATTACCAAGAAAAGCAAGCAGGCGCCGATAGTCAAGATGGTGAACCTTATAATAAGCGAGGCCTTGAAGAACAGGGCAAGTGATATACACGTCGAGCCTCAGGAAAAATCGGTAAGGATAAGGAACAGGATAGACGGCGCGCTTCAGGAAGCTTTTGATCTTCCGAAGAAGAACCAGAACGCGGTCATAGCGAGACTTAAGATCATGTCAAATCTTGACATAACGGAGAACCGGGTGCCTCAGGACGGCAGGTTCAGGATAAACATGGACGGAAGGGATATAGATTTTCGTGTATCGATCCTTCCCTGCAGGTTCGGCAATAAGATCGTTTTAAGAGCGTTGGATAAGAGCGGCCTTTCTTTCGGGCTGGAAACTTTGGGATTCCTTCCTGATACAATGAATGATTTCAAGCAGGCTCTTTCCAAACCGTTCGGGATCATACTTGTGACAGGGCCTACCGGAAGCGGGAAATCAACGACTCTTTATTCTGTCCTTAACGAAATGAATGTGCCGGAGAGAAATATTGTTACCATTGAAGATCCCGTCGAGTATCAGGTGCAGGGCATAACCCAGATACCGGCTCGCCCGGACATAGGGCTCAATTTCGCGAGCGGCTTAAGATCGGTTTTGCGCCAGAGCCCCGATGTCATAATGGTCGGAGAGATCAGGGATTATGAGACGGCGGATATAGCGATCAAAGCTTCGCTTACGGGTCACATGGTCCTCAGCACTTTACATACCAACGACGCTGTGGGAGCGATCACGCGTTTGGTCAACATGGGAGTGGAGCCTTTTCTCATCGCTTCAAGTCTTGTTATGGCATGCGCCCAGAGGCTTCTCCGCAAGATCTGTCCGCATTGCAAAGTTAAAGCGGATCTTCCAAAAGAAGTATTAAGTGGTCTGAGAGAGAAGTATCCTGATATAATGGAACAGACAGATACGTTTTACAAAGGCAAGGGGTGCCAGAAATGCAACGATACCGGTTATCTGGGGCGTTTCGCGACTTTAGAAACAGTGCTGGTCGATGAGAAGATAAATGGAATGATCAACCGGAAAAAGTCTGAAGAAGAGATCAAAAAATACCTCAGATCAAAAGGTGTCAGGACGCTTCGTGAAAACGCGCTGATAAAATTCTGTAAAGGCTGGACGACTTACGAAGAGGTTTTAAGGGTAACTTAATTCGTTTTCTTTAGATTTAACCAATCATACATATATAACGGGGGTCGGGGAATGGCGAAATTCACATATATCGCAAAGAACAAAGAGGGCGCTACGGTAAAGGGCGAACTTGACGCGCCGGAGAAAGGTCAGGCGCTTGATATTCTGCGGGGCAAAGGGTTTTTGATCCTCAAACTTGAGCAGCTGCGGGAACTCTCCAATATTTTTTCCTCTTTTAAATTCAGAAAAGGCAAAAAAGTCTCCCTTGATGATCTTGTGGTTTTTTCAAGGCAATTGGCGACATTGATCGAATCAGGCATACCTGTTGTAAGTTCGCTGGATATACTTTCCGAACAGGCGGATAATGAGACCTTGAAGAGCGTTTTAATAGATGTAAGAGATTCGGTTAATACGGGATCCAGCCTTTCGGATGCGCTGCTTAAACATTCGGCTCTCTTTTCGTCCCTGTTCGTGAACATGGTAAGGGCCGGCGAATCCAGCGGTTCGCTGGACGTGGTTCTTGACAGGATCGCGACTTATCAGGAAAAAAAGAGCGCTTTGCAGAAAAAGATCAAGTCAGCTCTTATTTATCCTATGGTTGTTTCCGGCATGGCCGTTGCGATCACGCTCATTATGCTCTTGAAGGTAATACCTGTTTTTAAGGATATTTTTTCAGGTTTCGGCGCTAAACTTCCCACGCCTACACAGCTTTTGATCAACCTCAGCGATTTTCTGATAAACAATTTTGTACTGCTGATAATATTTTTTATCGTTCTTGGCATAGCTGTCAAAAAGTATGTAGATACGCCAAAAGGAAGGGCATTGATCGACAGGTACAAACTGCGGCTTCCTATCGTCGGTTCCTTAGCGACAAAAGTCGCCATAAGTAAATTCACCCGCACATTAAGCACTTTACTGAATAGCGGTGTGCCGATATTGACGGCTCTTGAGATCGTGGCCAAGACTTCGGGCAACGTTATTGTAGAACGGTCCGTTGACAATGTCAAAGAAAGCGTAAGAGAAGGAGAGAGCGTGGCAACCCCCATGGAAAGAAGCGGGATTTTTCCCCGCATGGTAACAAGAATGGTATCAGTCGGCGAAAAGACAGGGGAACTGGAGAAGATGCTCGCGAAAATATCGGATTTTTATGATGAACAGGTTGACACGTCGGTGGAAGGCCTGACAAGTTTGATAGAACCTCTTGTTATCGCGTTTCTTGGTATTGTTATCGGAGGCATAGTTATCTGTATGTTCCTCCCGATATTCAAGATATCGACCATAATCAATTTTTAGGGCTTAACTTTTGTACGGCTAACCGGTAAAAATTTCTTCCTATCGGTTTGCTTTTCTCAGTTTCAAAATGTAAACTAAAATCGAGGGTAGGTATATCTGGAAACAAATAAAACTTTTAAAAAGAGTCATAGAAAGGAGGTGAGGATAAAATGATCAGAATGCGCAAATTACTAGGAAAGGGTGGTTTTACGCTTGTTGAAATTATGATTGTTGTCGCAATTATAGGTTTATTAGCCGCAGTGGCCATCCCGAACTTCATGCGTGCAAGACAAAGAGCGCAGACAAACGCTTGTATCGCGAATCTGAAACAGATGGACGGCGCGAAGACATTGTGGGCGCTGGATACAGGTGCTGCCAGCGGTGCTGCAGTGACCATGGCAAACCTTGTTACTGCGTACATAAAATCAACACCGTCTTGTCCCGCAAACGGTACTTACACGATCGGTGCAATAGGGACTACTCCTACATGCACTGTTTCAGGCCACGCGCTGCCGTAATTACGGTAACGGTTTCAGCGGGCGCAAAATGTTTATAAAAGGAGGCGATTCTTATCGCCTCCTTTTATATTTTATAACTTATGAAACTTTAGTAGGATTTGCCTTTTGCGCATATGATGGTATACTTAAGGCAAAAATTTATGCTTACGATCAGAAAAAAACAGGGTTTTACGCTTGTTGAAATAATGATAGTTGTTGCCATTATCGGCTTATTGGCAGCGGTGGCTATACCGAATTTTATGCGCTCGAGGGAAAGAGCGCAGACCAATGCCTGCATTTCGAACTTGAAGCAGATAGCGGGAGCGAAGACATTATGGGCGATCGATTACGGCGCTATTACAGGAGATCCCGTTATGATGTCTGATCTGTGCACGGCATATTTTAAGACCGCACCTCAATGCCCCGCGGGGGGAACATACACACTGGGAGCGGTAGGGACCGAACCGACATGCAGTGTTTCCGGACATGAATTGCCTTAGATTTACAAGTCTTATCACATGAAAGTGATCTATCAAAAAAAAGGTTTCACTCTCATCGAAATAGTGCTTGTCGCCACTGTTATTGCCTTTTTGGTGGCTCTGGTCGTTCCGAATGCCATGCGCGCCAGGCAAAGATCACAGACGAATACATGCATTACGAATTTAAAACAGATAGCGGGCGCAAAAACCTTATGGGCTATTGAGGGGGGCCTGGTGAGCGGGGATACGATAGATCTTGCCGACATTATTTCGGCGTATTTCAAGGAAACGCCTGTCTGCCCCGCGGGAGGTACTTATACCATAGGAATGGTCGGTGTTGATCCCGCTTGCAATGTTCCGGGCCATGTTCTTCCGGAAAATGAATAGATCAAGATGAGCCGCGTCCCGTCATATTTATGCATACACGTCGCGAAAATATATTAATCATTCTCATTCTTTTTACCGCTTGCGTTGTAACGTATCTGGCATCGGTCAATTTCGGGTTTATCTGGGATGACGAGTATTTAGTCGTCAATAACGCTCTTATCAGAGCTCCTTTATGGTCGTTCCAGCCGTTCAAGCAGGACATAATAAATTCGAATTTTGTCTACACGATATACTATCGGCCCCTCCAGATATTAAGTTACGCTGTTGATTACCGCATTTGGGGGCTATCGCCGTTCGGGTTTCATCTTTCGAATATTTTATTTCATTTTTTGAACGGGCTGCTCGTTTTTGCGCTCACCTTTAAACTCACGGATAAAAAAGACATAGCGGCCCTTACGGCGATCTTTTTCCTGGTGTATCCGCTGCACGCGGGAGCCGTATCATACGTTTCGGGGAGAGCGGACCTGGTGTCATTCTTTTTCGGGTTTTTATTTTTTATTTTCTTTTTGCTTTTTAAAGAGAAGGGGAAGATCGGTCTATTCGCGGGCAGTGTGATCTTTCTCTTGGCCGCCGTTCTGAGCAAGGAAATAGCTCTTATATTTCCGGTACTGCTTCTTCTGGCGGATTATATCATGCTTAAGGGGAAGTACAGGTTCAGGATCATCCATCACGTGCCGAATTTTATTTTAGCCGCTTCTTATATTTTCCTTCATCACGCCCTTTTCAGCGGAAGATATTCACCGCTGTTAAAAGGCGGCTTTTTAAAAAAGGCCCTTGATTACTTCACCATGACAGGAGAATTTTTTCTTCTTAGCTTTGCTCCCGTAAATCTCTACATGCGGCGGGAGATCCACATGACCTCTTTCGAGCTGGCAGGACTGATGATCCTTTTAGGCATCATCTTTTTTCTCATGTTCCGTTTTAAAGACATCAGGAGGATATCCTTTTTCGGTATCATGTTTTTCGCAGCGGCGCTTATTCCTCTTGTATTTGTCATGGATCATTTCGGCGTTTTCGCGGAACACTGGATGTATGTTGCCAGTTACGGCGTATTTCTTCTTATCTCCGCGGTCTTGATAAGGCTTTTCCGGCAAAAAAATGTTTTCCAAAAAGTATTAGCGGTCGCTTTAATTTTGTTTTTAATATTTTTTCACGCTTCCGGAACGGTCGGCCAGGTTGCTCACTGGAGGGATGATGTCGCCTTGAGCGACCTGATTCTCGCCTCTTCCGGAAAGGATTCGGCCGCCGTGTTCTACAAGGCAGCTTCTTTTATGAGAAATAGATCGCCTTTGCGGTCGATAGAGTTGATGGATGAATATGTCGGACAAAGCCCCTCGGATCTCAGAACGCTTTATATAAGAGGAAGGCTTAATTTGGCGGCGGGGAACACGGAAAAAGCGGTTAAGGATTTTAAAAGAGCGATCGAGATAAATCCTCTTTACGATAATGGGCATTTGGGCATGGCATACGCGTCTTTTATTTATGGCGATGATGAAAAGGGGATAAGTTATCTGGAACGCGTAATTGAAATAAACCCGAAGCACAGAGAGGCGCTTTTGGTCTTGAGCACGGCATACTCTTCGGCGGGCGAGAATGAAAAGGCCCTGGAGGCGGCTGAAAAAGCTAAAAAAATGAATCCTTATGATTACAACGCCATTGTGAATTTGGGCACCGCGTATTCACGCATGGGGGGCCTGCAGGAAGCGGCGACACTTTATTTAAAAGCTATTGATCTTTATCCGGAAAGGCCCGTTCCATATTATAACCTGGGCTATGTTTTTTATCTGGGAGGGGAGAAAGAAGAAGCTGAGATATATCTTCGGAAGGCTTTGGAAATAGACCCCAATTTCCGGCAGGCGATCGAGCTGTTAAACAAACTAAAATGAGCATGTCAAGTTAGCACTCTTTCTTGACATTATATTAGCCATATGATACTCTTAATTGAAATATATACTATTATTTTTAATTATTTTATGAGTTTTCGCATTAGACACATATACCCTGATTGAATATGATCGTTAAATTTGGCCAAAAAACCCAGGAATCTGTAGGGCTCGATATAGGGGACTATTCTATCAAGGTAAGTTCCATCAAAAAAGAAGCCGACAGGAACATTCTTACCTCATATAATTTAAAAAAGATCCCCCCGGAAGGAAACAAGGCGGAGAAACTTTCTCAGCTGATCAAAGAGACGCTGGATGAAGTGGGGGTTGCCCCGGAAGACGTGAATTTCTCTGTGTCGGGCTCTGATGTTATAGTGAGATTCATCGATCTTCCCAAGATGACCAAAGAACAGCTGGACAATTCAATGGCTTATGAGGCCGAAAAATATATACCGTTTAACGTGAATGAAGTGGTAATGGATTCGGTGATACTCGGACGGGCTTCAGAAGCGGGGCAGATGAGGGTCCTTCTTGCGGCGGTGAAGAAAGATTATCTCGAATCAAGGATCAAAGTGGTGGATAAGCTCGGCTTCGGGGTCAATGTAGTGGATATAGATCCTTTTGCCGAGTTCAATGCTTTTTTAGCCGCGAAGAACAATCTCCCCAAGGATAAAGGGACCGCCTTTTTTGATTTCGGGCATACGCATACCAATATGCTGATATCCATAGGCGAAGCCCCGTGTTTCATGAGGCAGATACAGATAGGCGGCGCGGACATAACAAATACGATAGCGGAGGACCTGGGGATCTCCGCTAAAGAAGCCGAAGAATTGAAGACCAAAAGCGATGAAGAGACGAAAAATAAAGTCTCCCGGTCAACTTTTTCGGTTCTCGATGAACTTATCAAGGAGATGCAGCTTTCATTCGGCTATTTTGAGAACAGGTTCAATGAGCCCATCGGCAACTTTTATTGTTCCGGGGGGCAGACATACCAGCAGGGAGTTATTGAATATATACAGGAAAAGGTCGGTGCTAAAGTGGACAGATGGGACCCGACTGCCGGAATGGTCTTGGCCGAAGACCTTTCAAAAGAAGCGGTCAGTTCCATCGGCTCTCAGCTTGCGGTAAGTATCGGATTAGCATTAAGAGGTTGATAGTAGTAAGCGGATTACGCGAAAGGTATCCACTATTCGCGTAGCCCACTCACAACATATAACGAATTATGATAGAGATAAATTTACTGCCGAAAGAACTCAGGAAAAAGAAGAAGAAAGCGAAAGAGGTTTCGGTTTCCTCTATTTCTCTGCCGGTTTTTGAGGCGCAGATCCTGCCGATATGCGCGGGCGTGATAGGCCTTTTTATCTCGCTCAATATCATCGTGTCGTTCTTGACCGGCGTCAACAATTTCAGGGCCGCGAGGATGGGGTCCACGTGGACCGAACTCCAGCCTCAAAAAGAAATAATGGATAGAATGAAAAAAGAGAGAGGCGAGCTTGAAATAAAATTGGGGCTGGCCAACAAGGTCAGCAATCCTTATGTCCAATGGACGCGATTGCTCAGCGGGCTTAATCAGTCGGTGATCCCCGGAATTTGGCTAGAGTCTTTCAAACCGGTTTTTCCCGCGGCAGGCAGGAAGGGCAGCGCGGAGAGCGCTAAATTCCCCACAATGCTTAAACTTAACGGGTATGCTTTAGGGGAGAGCGAGGTGGCGACCGCGACCGTCGCGAGATTCATAAACAGCCTCAAGAGCAATGAAGATTTTTCCACGTTTTTTGATGATATCGAGATGCAGGATATACGGAGCAAAGTGATGGACGGCAAGGAAGCCATGCAGTTCGATATTTTGTGTAGATTTAAACCAAGGGGAACGGCCCCCGCGGCCGGGAAAAGGTAAAAATGGCGAATATAAATCCGGGCCTGGATGAGCTTACGGAAAAAATTCAGGTGTTTCTCAGCGATGAGAAACACAGGACCTATACGATTATCGGCGGAACTGTCCTCATAGCGGTATTTTACACCATGTTCGCCGTTATCCCCGGCATAGGCAGGCTGTCGGAAGCTTCCGGAAAAGCCGGTGTTCTAAAGAAAAAGATCAATATCGTCAGAAAACATGCCGCGCAAATGAATAATTTCCAGGCTCAGCTTGAAACGCTCAAAACGCGCGACAAAAGCTATGCCAAGCAGTTCTCCGATAAAAAAGAAACAACGGTTCTCCTGGAAGAGTTCGCCCAGATGGCGCGGAAATATGATGTTGATATAGTGAGCATCACCCCTTTAGAACCGGCGAAACCGGCCCAACAGGCGGATAAAACAAAACAATATTTTGAGGAGATGCCGCTTCTTATAACGGCTAAAAGCGGGTATCACCAGCTCGCGCATTTCGTGAACGATCTTGAAAGCGGGAGCCGCCTCATAACTGTCGAGGATCTTGAGATAACCGATGATAAGAAGAATGCCTGGCGGCATAACGTAAGAATCGTTTTAAAAACATATATTGCGGCGAGCCTATAATATGAAAGCAGCAAGTACAATATTGATCATTTTATTTTTATGCCCGGCGGTTGTTCTTGCCGGCAAAGAAGTCCCCGCGGAGAAATTCAAGTATAATTCGTACGGACGGAGGGATCCCTTTGTTCCTCTTGTCGGCATAAAAGAGCGCAGAGGGACAGGAGGGGTCGCGAGCATCCTTACGGTGGAGGATATTTCGCTTCAAGGGATCCTGACAAATCCTGACGGGACAAAAAGCGTTGTTATAAACGGCGATATAATGAAAGAAGGAGATCAGATAGAACGCCTGAAAGTCGTGCAGATAGGCGAAAATTCCGTGAAAGTAGAACTTAATGACACAAATTACGATCTAAAACTGTATAAATAGATCACAAAAGGGGGAGGGTATGGTTACCACTAGAACAAATGCGGCAATAAAGATCCTGAGCGTTATTCTTGTTTTCGTTTTCGCGACTTTCAATATCGAAAGCTGCGCGTTTGCCCAGAGCGAGGGTTCCGCGGGGCAGATGCAGCCGGACATGCCGAAACCGGGCAATGTCACCGTGAACTTCAAGGACGTCGATATTTTATCCGTCCTCAACTATCTTTCGGAAGTAAGCGGTGTGGATATTGTCCCGTCACCCGGCGTCGATGCCGTGGTCACGATGAAATTGAGGGATAAACCCTGGGAAGTCGCGCTGGATATCGTGACAAGGAATTATGGTTACGTTTATTCTCGCGAGGGGAATATAATCCGCGTTGTTCCGAAAAGCAAACTGCAGATGGAAGAAGCTATTACGGAGGTTATTCCTCTGAACTATGTTGTTGAGGATACCGAGGGCAAGGAAAAGAATATAACGAAACTAATGGAAGCGGTTACATATATCATTGACGAGAGGGCAGGCGAAAAGGCGACTTTTCTTCCGAGTGCGAACGCTATGGTAGTGACAACTATTCCCACGAGAATGACCGCTATAAAAGAGATGGTGAATAAGGTCGATAAGAAAACGCCGCAGATCATGCTGGAAGCGAAGGTCATAGAGATCACACTGGACAGGAACGATCAGTTCGGCGTGGATTGGAATGCCGTTGTTACTGCTGCGGGCGCTCAAAGGCCAACTACTTTTCCTTTCACGAATACTGGTATTTTAAATTTTTTACCTGGAGAACAAAGAAGATATTTTCCAACTGATACAACGGGTATCGACAGTGCCGTTTTTCCTCTTACGGATACCACCCCGATAAGTGCAGTTACGGTTGCAGAATATTTTCAATATGGCACTCTTGATTTCAGCACTTTTACTGCAACACTCAGACTCATTGATGAATGGGATAATACGAACATCATATCAAGCCCCAGAATTACAACATTGAACAACCAAACTGCCGTAATAAAAGTCATAACCAATTTATACCTACAGAAGCAGCAGAAAACTACAGATACAGCAACGACGGTTACCGTTGAATTCGAAAAAGATCCAAGAGAAATTGGTGTTATTCTTGAAGTTACCCCTCACGTTAATGATAGAGGTGAGATAGCAGTAAATCTTAAACCGGAAGTTTCCAGTGACATCACCTTTCAGACATTAGAAGTGCAAGGCGGCAATCAAACCCAAGCTTTAAGGTATAACACCAGATCCGCAGATACTCAGATAATGGTTAAAGACGGAGAGACTATTTTTATTGGTGGCCTTATAAGCGAGACGATCACAAAAGAGGACCATAAGCTTCCTATTTTGGGCGATCTTTTCGGGGGGATACCGGTTATTGGCAGTGCCTTCAAGTACGAACAGGATAATAAAGATAAAACTGAAGTTGTTTTCTTTGTTACTGTCCATTTGTTAAAAGACGGTGTACATTCAATAAAAGCATCAGATACAGTTGATGAGTATAATAAGCATTTTCCGAAGAAAGAGCCCATTATACTGCAGGGGCAAGTAAAGTCTGTAGAGCATCAGGAAGAGATAGCAGTAGCCGCGGCGGAAGAAAAAAAATATAAACCGTTTTTGGATTTCAGGAAAAAATAAATTCAAACTCCTCCTATGAATATCCGCTATGAAGCAGTCTTCCATAAGAAGGGAGATATGAAATATATCTCCCATCTGGATCTCATGAAACTTTTTCGCAGGGCGATGAGAAGAACGGATCTCCCCGTTGTCCTCACGAAAGGGTTCACTCCGAGAGTCAAGATCAGCATACCTAAAGCGCTTAAGCTGGGCGCTGAAAGCGATAATGAGAACATGTCCTTGTGGATGACCGAAAAGATAGAACCTGAGCGGGTACAAAAAACCATAAACGCCGAACTGCCCAACGGCATAAAAATACTGATACTGGGGACGTCCTATTCAGGGACACCCCTAAGCACAGAAAAAGAATAATTTTGCGGGTTTTTATATATTTTAGAAAGGCATAAATGCATACGAGAAGATCAGGAGCAAAAGAACATAAAAAGACGGGCAAAGAAGTCATTGTAAATGTAGGCCCCGTTGAGAAACGGATCGCGCTTTTAGCTGACGGAAAATTGGCGGATTTTTTCATGGAACGGGAAGGGATCGAGCAGCACGCCGGAAGCATTTATAAGGGGAAAGTGAGCTCGATCATACCCGGCATCGAAGCCGCTTTTGTCGATATAGGGCATAAGAAGAACGCGTTTCTTCATGTAAGCGATGTCGTGGATAAAAGTTCAGTGCTTAAGGAGATACTTCCGGATGAAGATGAGCCGGTCATACAGGTACAAAAAAAAGGGAAACAGCCCAGGATACAGGATATCCTGAAAACCGGCCAGGAGATCATGGTGCAGATCGTAAAGGAATCCATCGGCACAAAAGGGGCGAGGGTGACATCATACATAAGTATTCCGGGCAGGTATCTGGTCCTCACGCCTTTTGACGGAGGATTCGGAGTCTCGCGGCGCATAGGAAACAGAGAAGAACGGAAACGGATCAGGGAAATATTGACCAAGATAAAAGCCCCCTCCGATGTGGGATGTATAGTCAGGACGGTCGCGGAGAACAGGTCCGAAAAAGAGCTTAAAGACGAGTTCAGATATCTTCTGAATCTGTGGGAAAGGGTCAGGAACAGAGAGAAACGCCAGCCGGCGCCTGCCATGATCTATGAAGAATACGGTATTATACTCAGGATGATACGCGACCGTTTTACCGAAGACATAAGCCAGTTCATAGTTGATTCAAAAGACGAGTATAACCGCATCATCAAATTTCTCAAAGCTTTCATGCCGTCGCTCAGGCAGAAAGTGAAGTTATATAACGGTAAAGTCCCCCTTTTTCAGAAATATGATATAGAAAAAGAAGTGGACATGATATTCGAGAGGAAGATCCCTCTTAAGAGCGGGGGGTATCTCGTTATTGAACAAACGGAAGGCCTTGTTGCTATCGATGTAAACACCGGAAGCTATACCGGGAAAAAGGGCTTGGAATACACCGCTTTCAGGACCAACATTGAAGCGGCGGAAGAGATACCGAGACAATTGCTTTTAAGGGATGTCGGCGGGATAATCATCATTGATTTCATTGATATGGAAGAGAAACATCACCGTGATAAAGTTTTCGAAAAACTCCAGGAAAACCTGCGCGGCGATAAAGCAAGGATAAATGTAAGAGGCATATCCCAGTTCGGCATAGTCGAGATGACGCGCCAGAGGCAGAGAAAAAGCATAGAAAGCACTTCCCACATCGAATGCCCTTATTGCGGGGGAAAGGGTTCGGTAAAGAGCTCAGAGACAATAGCCATTGAAACGGCGAGAGAGGTCGATAAAGTGCTTTCAAAAAGCGCCAAGAAACATAAACATATAACTGTTACGATGCATCCGCATATTCACGCGGTACTGGTGTCGGATCAGGCAAGGGTATTGCGTGACATACAGAGAAAATACCGCTGCAAGATAGATCTTAGGGAAGACAGATTATTGCATGTCGAGGATGTTATAATAGAAGAAGCATAATATGCAGAATAATAAAGGTATAACGCTTATTGAAGTTGTAGTATCAATAGCTCTGGCAGCTGTGGTGATAGTTTCTGTCCTTGTCGTTGTCGCCCAGAACGCTACTTTTTCCGTTAGGATAGATTTGGTTTATGATTGCGCTAACCTTGCCAGAAAACAGATAGATGATCTTAAGCGTTACAATTTTAGAGATCTCGACAGAGCGGCTGAAGTGAATACACGTGTTGATGAAGAGGGGCAACCTGACATCAGCGGTAATTATTATAGAACAACAGCGATCACAGAGGACTACGGCGGAAATGATTATCTTACAAAGGTGAAGGTGAGTGTGGATAAGATAATAGACGAGAAGGCTTCCGGCCATCCGGTTATTATAGAGACATTATTTGCGGATGTAGACTGATGAATAGAATGCTAAAGAACCAAAAAGGATTTACGTTTACTGAAGTCATGGTGGTGGCTGTGATATTCCTTTTTGTAATAAGCACGATCCTTTCGGCGTGGCTTTTTACTTACAGAAGCTGGTCTGTTGAAGGTAAGCGCACGAATCTTCGTATTGATCTCATGAAAGCACTTGAGACTGTGCAAAGTGATATACGCCTCTCAAGTGCGACATATATGTCATTTTATCCCGCAACGGGAGGTGTCTACACTGCTGTAAGCATGCCTTTGGCTGAAGTCGATGCAAGCGGTTTTCTTACGCTTGATGCTAACGGGGATATACAGTGGGATAAGACAGTCGTATATCATATTTTTACGGAATTAGATGGCAGTAAAACTTTAAGAAGGACGGTTTTTGATCCGAGAGATAATACATTGGATCATGACGAGCGTTTTGCCCAATTGTCTAATGTTATTACTAACGGAGAAGGCAGTGGAAGCTATACTACTGATAAGGAGTTTCTTGAGGATCTTGAGACATTCGATATCACACCTCTTCCTATAGTAGTGGATTTTTACGAGAATGACTCGGATCCGGTAAGGGTCGGCAAGGTCACGTTTGGCTGGATAAGGCTGGATAGCGGGGATCATACGATACGTTTTGAAGTCTCAGGGCAGAATGCTTCTTCATCCGGCTACGGCTTTGGTTTAGATTATATACGTCTTGAACCTTGCGGAAGCAGAAGGGAAGTTGAGTATTACGATTCATCATTTGCCCCATCTGGTGCTCTTGACTCAAGCGGAGATACTATAACAAGGGTCCATGATAATACCTGGAGCAATGAAAACTTTCTTGAATATGATGCATCAGCTGTCGGTGATTACCTGGAGATCACTGATTATTATGATCTTTGGCGCGAGTCTGCGTTCGATAACGTTAACATGAATAATGCCATGGAGTATGGCGAGGAAGTGCGCGTGAAACTGGAACTGCCCCAAGACAGAGAGACAGGCAAGGAAAACATCAGCTGGTATGCATATGCGGAAGCCGGGTATACTGTGCAGGAAGGCACCGACGCCAACCTTCCCACATATCCCATAACGATACGCACGATAGTTACGAATAGTTTTATTGATTCTGAAGCGGACCTTGTTAGGGTGAAGTTTAAATCATCTTCAGAGAATCCCCTTAAAATAACCGCTGCTTATATAACCCGCAGGAATTCCGATGAAGACGGCCTGGCAAACCAGTCAACAGGAGGCCTTGATATAGAGGAATATCACAGACACCAGCAGCTTTTCTTCCAGGATGTACATGATGGTGATAATGACAGCGATACAGATGAGATATTAGCTGCAGGGTGGGTGCCGGTAGATTCGGAACTCTGGAGCGAATGGATAGCATTTCCCCTTGTTAAAAATGTTGGAGGAACAGATTACGATTATTTTATTACAATTTGCATACCAAATTTAGATACAGCAGTTTTTCCTTCGGCATGGGACAGCTATGATCCTTTTGATACTAATTGCAAATATTGGATAGGAGCGTCAACTCATTCTTATTATGTAACAGGAGATTATACTACAGTTGTTCTTCCTGCAGCTGGAACAACTGATTGGAGCGGATACACGGTCAATGCTTCTAACAATATATATGTAACTGCCGAAATAGATACGTGGAGGAAACAAGGTTCGGTCGAGTCGGATATATTGGACACAGGGATTGATGATCCATCGTATAACGAAGTTAAGTGGTCCGAGGATAATCCTTCGGGGACTGAAGTTCTTATGAAGGCGCGTTCAGCTGATGACCAATTTATGGATACAGCTACTGATTGGAGCGCTATTGCAGGCTCTACAGGCAATCCTGCCGGACTTGCGATCGGGAGCGGTCGGTACGTACAGTTTTATGCAGAGCTTTCAACCGAGCCGTTTTGGACAGCATCCGGATCAAACTTGAGTTACGCGGACTATGTGGACACGCAGGTAGGTTTAGGCGCTGACCGGCTTTTTCCGGCAAGCGGAGGAGAATATTATGTTACGGGACTGTATTCAACATGGATAGATGATGTGGAGATCGACTGGCCCGGAGATGACCGTATGTGTGTTTTAAGCGGATATATCGCAAGAAAAGACGATTACGGCCAGACTAAAATTACGGTTGACGGAAGAGACCTCATAAAAGTTTTAAATATTGATATGAGCGTTACAGTGGAATATGAAGATAAGACAATACGGCAGGAAAATAATATGGAAGTCGAACCCAGGAATACGGGAAGATAAATGCTGAAGAAAAAAATGAAAGTAACAAGCCTTAAGCTGATAAAAAATCAAGAGGGAGCTGTACTTGTTATCGTTATGACATTTATGGCTCTTATGCTTCTTAGCGCAATATACCTTGCCAACATGATAAAGGGAGACGCTGAACTCATCGGCAGGGTCAAGACCGTTGAGCAAGCTAAATACATGGCGGAAGCCGGGATAAATCATGCCCTTGGAAGGATAAAGAATACCAATTTTGGGAACAGGACCGATTTTAGTAATGCGTTGGATACAGGTTCATACAGCGTTACTTTTTCTGAATCGGGAGGAAGATATCTTATAACTTCCGTAGGAACGGCCGGAAGCGTTTCAAGAACGGCTTCACTTGAGATAGAGGACCTTACCCCAACGGCACTTAAATATGTGACTGGGGCGGGGAATGATTTCAGGACAAACTCATTTATTGCCGGAGCTGAAATGAACGGGGATATACATGCCAATAACGATGTTTACCTGAAATCGGGGTTCCTTATTTCATGGCTGAGGATCACGGGGGATGTTTCCGCAACGGGTATTGTCATTGAAGGCACTGTACATAATGATGGCTCTTGGGATTGGTGGGACGACCATGTCGTTATAAACGGTAATGCGGATGACACAGCGACAGTTTTTGAGGGAGAGAGAAGAATTGTATTCCCGACATTTAATTATGACAAGTACAGGCAAGAGGCCATAGATTCGGGGGACTATTACGATACGGACCAAGTCTTTAATGGCGCGACACTCAGCCCGGCTAACGGAATAGTTTTTGTTGACGGAGATGTAGATTTTCAGGGAAATAATACCATAAATGGCGGGATAATCGCCGACGACATAACGATATGGGGAACTTTGAGCCAGAACAAGTCAGGCAACAGGAACGTTGTTATTGCAAGAGACGGCGATATAGGAATACTCGGAAGACTTTACACGGAAGAAGCACTTGTATATGCCGATAGGGACATAAGGTCTCTGCAGGTTTTAGCTGATATAGAAATAAACGGGATCATCCTTGCCAGAAGAGATATATATATGTGGAATTTTCTTACTCTTATAGATTACGATTATGTTGAGACTTATCCCGCCGATATAGGCAGCGAAGAAGACCAGTCCTTCGGTATAATCAGCTGGAACAGATAATCGGCTCTTAATTTCCAAAATTCAAATATCCTTGACAATAAAACCTCTATCTGTTAATATTATTCTACTTATTTTTAATAATATACTACTAGTGCGGGCATAAGCACTTGTAAAATAATAACTTAGACAAACAGGAGACGATAAATGTACGCTGTAATAGAAGTTAAAGGTGCTCAGATACTTGTTGAGAAAAACGATAAGATAGTAGTGAACCGTCTTAAGCCGGAAGAGAGAAAATCAAAAGAGATAAAAATAGATAAAGTTCTTCTTGCGAAAAAAGGCAACTCGATCCATATCGGCGAGCCTTATATTAAAGGCGCGTATGTAAAGTGCGAAGTGATCGGCGATAAGAGAGCAAAAAAAGTTATCGCTTTTAAATACAGGGACAGAAAAAGTTCCCAGTCCAAAAGAGGGCACAGGCAGGATCAGACGGAACTTAAAGTGACGGATATACATTTTGAATAGAAAAATCAGGAGATACTAATGGCGCATAAAAAAGGACAAGGAGCTTCACGTAACGGACGAGATTCCGCGGGTCAAAGGCTTGGCGTAAAAAGGTTCGGCGGTGAAACAGTTACCCCGGGATGCATTCTTGTCAGGCAAAGAGGCACACAATATAGACCGGGCGTTAATGTGAAAAAAGGAAAAGACGATACGTTATTTGCCAAGTGCGATGGCGTAGTTTCTTTTTCGGGGAAACGCGTGGTAAACGTCATCCCAAAATGAGATGCTTATAGATCAGGCTAAAATCTATGTAAGCGGCGGACGCGGCGGTAACGGATGCAGCAGCCTTTACAAAGATATCTTCCACCGAAAGGGCATCCCTGATGGGGGTGACGGCGGCGATGGTGGGGATGTGATCATCAAAAGCGATCCTAATCTTCAAACCCTTCTTGATTTTAAATACAATCAGCACTATCGTGCCGGAAGCGGCAAGCACGGCGGTTCAAACAAAAAATTCGGTAAAAGAGGAGAGGACCTGCTTGTAAAGGTGCCTGCGGGTACTATTATCAGGGACGCTGAGGAGGATCTTGTCCTTAAGGACCTTGCGGCAATTGATGAGGCGGTCACTGTTGCCAGAGGCGGTTCCGGCGGGTTAGGGAACGCCAAAAAACGTGAAGCGACTCAAGGCGAACCGGGCGAAGAACGCACGCTTTTATTGGAGCTTAAACTTGTAGCGGATGTGGGGATAATAGGTTTTCCCAATGCGGGCAAATCGACTATAGTATCGCGCATATCAAAGGTGCATACAAAGATCGCCCCGTATCCTTTTACGACAAAAAGTCCTAAACTTGGGGTTGTCAGCTTCGATGACGATTCGTTCGTTGCGGCCGATATGCCCGGGCTGATCGAAGGCGCTCATGCAGGAAAGGGCCTTGGCGACAGGTTTTTGCGTCATATAGAAAGAACGCTCGTACTTGTTCATGTGGTGGATATAGCCCCGCTTGACGGGACCGATCCGGCGGATAACTATTTTAAGCTTGAAAAAGAGCTCGAATTATACGGGCATAATGTTTCCGGCAAGGAACGGGTAATTGTAATTAACAAAATGGACATGCCGGGCTCGGAAGAGAAACTCAAGGAGTTCAAAGATAAAATAAATAAAGAGGTTATTTCCATCTCAGCCATAAAAGGCGAAGGATTGAAGGATCTCGTATCTTTTGTATATAAGAAGGTGAAAGATGTCAAAAAAGAAAAGCAAGAGAATAACGGTTAAGATCGGGACGCGAGTCCTCACGGATCAAAGGAACAGGCTTGACCGGAAAATAATAAAAAGTCTGGCGGATCAGATATCGTCCCTGATGGATAAAGGGACAGAAGTTATAGTTGTCTCATCCGGCGCGATAGGGGCGGGACTCGGCATACTTAAAGTCGACAAAAAACACAAGAGTCTTTCCGAACTTCAGGCGATAGCCAGCGTGGGGCAGAACCATCTGATGGATATCTATAACGAGTATTTCAATAAAAAAGGGTATAAAGCCGGCCAGATATTGCTCACGCAGGAGGATTTTAACGATCGCAGGAGGTTTCTTAATATACGCTATACCCTGAACACGCTTTTAAAATATAAAGCCATTCCTGTTATCAACGAGAACGATTCAGTGTCCACCGAGGAGATAAAATGCGGGGATAATGACAGGCTTTCGTCTTTGGTGGCGGATCTGGCCAATTCGGACACTTTTATCATACTTACTGATGTGGACGGGCTTTACGATAACGAAGGCAATCTTATCGAAAGCGTTGAAAAAATAACCAAAGACATAAAAGCTTTCTGTAAAGGCAAAGGCTGCGATGAAAGCACCGGAGGGATGATCACGAAACTCGAGGCGGTGCAGAACGCCGCGGGATCAGGAATTGAAAGCGTTATCGCCCGGGGGAGACGCAAGGATGTGGTGGTTGATATAGCAGAAGGTAAAAAGGTCGGCACCAGATTCCTCGCTTCGAAGAAAACCATCAAAGCGAGAAAGCGCTGGATAGCTTTCAGCAAAAAAGCGAAAGGCGCGCTTATTATTGATGAAGGCGCCGAGAAAGCGCTCACAGAGAGCAATAAAAGCCTTCTTCCGAGCGGCGTAATGAAGGTAAGCGGAGAATTTAACGAAGGGGACGTTGTTGATGTCGTGTCGCAGGAGAAAAAAATAGTAGCCAGAGGTCTTATAAACTATTCATCGGATGAGATGAATAGAATCAAGGGGTTAAGGACGGACAGGATAGAGGGCGTGCTGGGTTATAAAGATTATGATGAAGTGATACACAGGGACAATCTGGCGGTCATTGAAAAGGGAGATTAGGAACAATGGATGCTAAGGGAAAAATGAAAGATATAACGGACAGGGCGAAAAAAGCGGCCCGTGTTTTGAGCATAATGTCCGCGGATGAGAAGAACAGGATATTGCTTGCCATGGCGGAAGCGATCAAAAAAGAAAAAGATGCCATAAAGCAAGCTAACGTTCAGGACGCGGAAGCCGCAAGAAAGAACGGAAAGAACGAGGCGTTTATCGATCGCCTGACTTTAACTGATAAACGTATCGACGGAATGTATTCGATGATCAGGGATGTCGCGTCATTAGAAGATCCGGTAGGCAAAACAATAGAAAAGACCAAAAGGCCGAACGGTCTTGTTATAGAGAAAATCCGCGTGCCGATAGGCGTGATAGGAATCATATATGAATCCCGTCCGAATGTGACAGCGGATTGCGCGGCGCTTTGCTTTAAATCAGGCAATTCCGTGATCCTGCGCGGCGGCAGCGATTCCGTGCGGTCAAATACGGCCATATATAAGGCATTGAAAAAAGCCGCTGAAAGCGAAGGGCTTAAAGAAGACGCCTTTATTTTGATTGAAGATACTTCGCGTGATATGGTTGACGCTATGCTTGAAGCTGCCGGCGATATAGATCTTATCATGCCCAGAGGCGGAGAATCGCTTATCAGGCAGGTTGCCGAAAAAAGCAGAGTGCCTGTAATAAAACATTACAAGGGAATATGCCATGTTTATGTGGATAAAGATGCGGACCTTAAAATGGCTGAGGGGATCTGCATGAATGCCAAGATCCAAAGGCCCGGGGTCTGCAATGCGATGGAGACCATGCTTGTTCACGAGGGTGTAGCCGGCCAGTTCCTGCCGATGATCGCCAAGAAAATGACGGAAGCCGGGGTGAAGCTCAAGGGATGCTCGAGAACGAGGGAGATACTCGAGGGTACAGACGTGGAAGAAGCGACAGATGAAGACTACATGACGGAATATCTGGACCTTATTCTTAATATTCGTGTAGTGGGATCGCTGGATGAGGCCATTAAACACATCGCAAAATATGGCTCAAACCATTCCGATGCGATCGTGACGCAGAATCGCGGAAACGGCCTTGAATTTACAAAAAGAGTTGATTCGTCTGCGGTTTACATCAATGCTTCGACACGCTTTACTGACGGCGGCGAGTTCGGTAAAGGCGCCGAGATCGGTATTTCCACCGATAAGCTGCATGCGCGCGGTCCCATGGGGCTGGAAGAGCTTACCAGCTATAAGTATGTAGTGCATGGTAAAGGACACGTCAGGCAATAATGAAGATCAAATCGCGAAGAAGGAAGGACGATAGTCTATGAAAATAGGGCTTCTGGGAGGGACATTTAATCCGATCCATACAGGGCACCTTATCCTGGCCCAGGAATGCTGGCACAGGCTTGGTCTAGATAAGGTAATATTTATTCCGGCGTTCATACCTCCTTTAAAGGACGCAAAGCCGGAAGTTGGTCCCGCGGACAGACTGAACATGGTACGCCTGGCTCTCGAAGGTGACGATCGGTTTGAGATATCGACATATGAACTGGATAAAAAGGGGACGTCTTATTCAATAGACACGATCAAGTATTTTAAAGAACAGCATGGAGGTCAGGCTGAGATATTTTTCCTCACAGGTTCCGATTCGGCCGAGAGCCTTTCAATGTGGAAGGATATTGACGATATATTGAGCCTTACGAATTTTGTCATAGCGACACGGCCCGGGTGGGGCGAGAAAAGTTCTTATGAAGACCGCCTGACGCGTCTTGTCATGCCGAGCATTGAGATCTCCTCAAGCATGATACGCGAAAGAATAAAGAAACGTGAGCCGATCGATTTTCTTGTCCCGGCTTCAGTCGTCGGCTATATAAGAAATAAAGGTTTGTACAGAGAATAACTTGCACTTTAAAAAGCTATATGATACACTTAGTTTAACGTATTTAATATTAATATAATAAATAATAGGAGGATACCGATGGCAGAAGGTTATTGCGTAAAATGTAAAGCTAAGAAAGAAATGAAAGACGCGCAAGAAGTTACAATGAAGAACGGAAGAAAAGCCATGAAGGGCAAATGCCCCGATTGCGGTACAGGAATGTACAAGATACTCGGTAACAAATAAGTAAAAGCCTTTAAAAGTATATCAATATTAGGTGAAAAAGCTCACATCGCGAGATAAAGCGGAACTTATAGCGAAAATTTCGGCGGAGAAAAAAGGGCAAGATATTGTCCTTATGGATATGAGGCACGTTTCGGTCCTTTGTGACTGGTTCGTGCTTGTAAGTGCGTCTTCTTCCCGTAGGCTCAATACGATCTCCAAAACGGTAGACAAAGAGTTATCCAAAAAGAAAATATCCTATCTTCATTTGGAAGGGAAGAATAATCCCTACTGGATACTGCTCGATTACGGTGATGTGATATTGCACCTTTTTCACACTGAAATGCGCGAATTTTACGGACTTGAAAGGTTATGGTCCGAAGCTAAAATAGAATATTTTGACGAAAAATGCTTGCCAAAGACGTCTCAAAAAGAATCTCCAAAATTCTCTTAGAATCGGTCAAATCTTACTTTAAAGAAAATCGTCCCGAAGTATCCCTTCCCGCAGGGATGGATTTTCCCTTAAGCGTCACAAAAGACAAACAGCACGGTGACCTTAATTCGAATGTCGCCATGAGACTTGCCAAACTGGCAAAAGTTTCGCCTCAAGCGCTCGCCAAGGACCTCACAGCGATCCTTAAAAAAAATATCGAAAGATCTAACCTTGCGCTTTATGTGAAAAGGACCGAAGTGAAGGGAGGGTTCATCAATTTCTGGCTCTCTGACGAATCATACAGGCGCCTGCTTGTTAATATAAAGGAACTAGGCGGGAAGTTCGGAAGCTCCGACATAGGTAAGGGAAAACGGGTGAATCTGGAGTTTGTCAGCGCTAATCCCACAGGCCCCTTAACGATAGCGCACGGAAGGCAGGCGGCGATAGGCGATGCATTATCCCGCATCCTCAGGTTTTGCGGTTATCACGTGACAAATGAATATTATCTTAATGATCACGGCAGGCAGATCGATCTTCTCGGAAGGTCCGTGGAAAACAGATACCGGGCCCTTTTCGGCAAAGATGAACCCATGCCTGAAGACGGTTACATGGGGGACTACATTATAGACATAGCCAAAGAAATAAAGGATAAAAAGAGCGATTCGCTCCTTGAGAAAAGACCCGGAACAGAAAGATTTTTTACCTCTTACGCCGTGGATTACATGATGCAGCTTATAAACGATGACCTTAAAAAGTTCGGGGTTAATTTTGACGAGGTAACAAGCCAGGCGAAGATAGAAGAAAGAAAAGATGTCGAGAAAATACTCAAAAAACTCCAGGAGAAAGAATTTATTTATGAAAATGAGAGCGCAAGATGGTTCGCATCGACCCGTTTCGGTGATGATAAAGACCGTGTTGTGGTAAAAAGCGACGGCTCTTTTACTTATTTGGCGCCGGATATCGCGTATCATAACGATAAATATTCAAGGGGATACGACAGGCTGATAGATCTTTTGGGGCCTGATCACCATGGCTACATCAAACGCATGAAAGCCGCGGTTCAGGCGTTAGGGCACGAGGCTAAATCCCTTGATATTCTTATCGTTCAGCTTGTAACGCTAATGCGGGGAGGGGAGACGCTTTCCATGTCCACCCGTAAAGGCGAATTTATCAGCCTTCGTGAAGTCCTCGATGAGATCGGGAAAGATGTGACTAGATTTTTCTTTTTGACCAGGCGCCTGGACAGCCATCTGGATTTTGATATTGAGCTTGCGAAGAAAGGATCACAGGACAATCCCGTATATTACATCCAGTACGCCCATGCCAGGATATGCAGCATAAAAAAATTCAGCCGCAAAAAAAGGTTGCAGCTTTTATTTAAAAAAAACAATTTGGGATTATTGAACACAACGCCGGAAATAGAACTTGTGAGGAAATTAAGCGAATTTCCGTTCGCGGTTGTCTCCAGCGCCGAAGTTCTGGAGCCTAATCGCCTTTTCGTGTACCTTAATGAACTTGCCAGGTCATTTCATTCTTTTTATACGGAATGCCGCGTCGTGTCAGATGACGCCGCTCTTTCCAAGGCGAGGCTTTATCTGGTTGAGTGTGTGCGGATTGTCCTTGCTAACGGTCTGGGACTTTTGAACATAACTTTGCCGGAGAAGATGTGATAAATGTTCGAATCTATCAAGTTATACACCGGCGAGACAGTTGAGCTGGATGAGATCATCCGGAACCTTGAGCGGTACGACTATAACAGGTGCCGGAAAGTCTCGATCGAAGGGGATTACAGCCTTCTCGGAGAGACCCTCATAATTTTTCCCGTCACATTTGAATACCCCGTAAGGATAGATCTTTCGGACGGCAAGGTAAATTCCATAAAAAGTGTCGATATAGTATCATTCCGCACGATCACGGACCATAAAGGCGTTATCGTTCTTCCCGCGAATATCCTGCGCCGCACAAAAGTAAAAAAACAGCAGATGGAGCTCGGGGAAAGCCCCATAGATTCTTTTGTGGATATCGAGCCGGGCGATTTTGTTGTCCATATAGATTACGGTATAGGAAAATATCTGGGCATGCAGCGCATGCGGCGTGACGGGAAAGTGCAGGATTATTTTGTTATTGAATATGCCGGAGGGGATAAACTGTATGTTGAGCACGCTGACCTGCATAAACTTCAAAGGTATGTGTCATTTCACAGAAAACCGCATAAGCTCAACAGTCTTAAGGGTAAAAGGTGGCAGAGCGCCAAGAACAGGGCGACGAAAGGCGCTGAAAAAATAGCCCGGGATTTTCTGCGCCTGCAGGCGATCAGGGAAAATACAAAAGCCTATGCGTTCAGCAAAGATACCGACTGGCAAAAAGAGGTAGAAGATGCCTTCCCGTATAAAGAAACACCGGATCAGATTAAAGCGACCGGGGAAACCAAGCTTGACATGGAAAAGATGCGTCCGATGGATAGGCTTCTGTGCGGTGATGTGGGATACGGAAAGACGGAAGTCGCCATGCGCGCGGCATTCAAAGCGGTCATGGATAATAAACAGGTGGCTTTCCTTGTTCCCACAACCATTTTGGCCGAACAGCACATGGAAACTTTCCAGAAGAGGATGAAGGATTATCCCGTTAACATACAGATGCTGAACCGCTTTAAGACCCCCTCGGAACAGGAAAAAATAGTCACGGGGGTCAGGGAGGGGAAGATCGATATCGTTATAGGCACGCACCGGCTCCTTTCAGATGATATAAAATTCAAAGATCTGGGGCTTCTTATCATCGATGAAGAGCAGAGATTCGGCGTTAAACAAAAAGATAAAATAAAGAGGATGCGTGTTAATGTTGATATCCTTACGCTTACTGCCACGCCCATACCCAGAACCCTTTATCTTGCTCTCATGGGGGGCAAAGACATTTCGATGATAGAGACGCCGCCTTTGGAAAGGATACCTGTTCATGCCAAGGTCATAGAATTTGACAAGAAGGTCATCAAAGAAGCCATCAGGAAGGAATTAGAGAGGAAGGGACAGGTTTATTTTGTGCACAACAGGGTCGAATCGATAGACAGAATAGCCTCTGAAGTAAAAGCTCTTGTCCCGGAAGCCAGACTTATGGTGGGGCACGGCCAGATGAGCTCAAAAATGCTTGAAGAAACCATGGTAAAATTCATTAAAGGAGAAGTGGATATTCTGGTATGCACGACTATCATAGAATTCGGGATAGATATCCCTAATGCGAATACCATGATACTGAATCAGGCGGACAAGTTCGGTTTAGCGGATCTTTATCAGCTTAAAGGCAGGATAGGAAGATTTGACAGGCAGGCTTTCGCGTATCTCGTTGTCAGGGATTTTGGTTCATTGACGGGCGAAGTAAGAAAACGATTGGAGGTTATACAGAAATACCATGAGCTGGGTTCCGGGTTTAAAATAGCCATGCGGGATCTTGAGATGAGAGGAGCCGGCAATATTCTGGGAATAGAACAGAGCGGCTTCATTGACTCGATCGGTTTTGATCTGTATTGCCGCCTGCTCCGGGAAGAAATCTCAAAGCTCAAGGGGGACGCCCCATTCGGGGACACCCTACATAGCTAACAACATCATAACTTTTACAAAAATTTTATATTTATTTAATCTTATAGGGTGTCCCCGAATGGGGCGTCCCCAAATAAATCTTGCAGGCGTGGAAGGGTTCTGATAACATATACCCCATATTATAATTATTTAGGCGGTTTAATATAATGCACAACAAAAATAAAATCATCATTTCTTGTATTTTTACGGCGGTTTCGGTATCTTTGTTGGCTTTATTGACATCCGGGTGCGGGAGGTCAAGAGGCAAGGAGACTCTCGCTTTGATCGGCAACACCAAGATAACGGTTTCGGATTTCGATGAAAGGATATCGAACTTGCCCGAGAGATATCAAGCCGTAGTAAAGAAACGCAAAAATGAATTTCTTCAGAAGATCATAAACGATACCGTGCTTTATCAGGAAGCGGTGAGGGAAGGGCTGCACAAGGACAAGGATGTCCAGAAGGTGATAGAAGAAGCGAAGAAGAAGATCCTGATCGCGCGCCTTTTAAAAGACAGGCTTGACGATTCCATCGAGATCACGGACGAAGAGATAATAGCCGATTACAGCCAGAACAGGGAAAGGTACATGACGCCGGAGATCATGCGCGTTTCCCATATTCTTGTGCCCACAAGGGAAGAAGCCGAGAATGTTTTAAAGCAGCTGGATAAAGGTAAATCTTTCGAAGATATGGCGAAGGCAAAATCTGTTGACCCGACCGCGCAAAGAGGAGGGGATATAGGTTATTTTCCCAAAGGGCAGCTGATGCCGGAATTTGAAGCGGCATGCACACAACTCCAGATAGATCAGGTAAGCGGCGTTGTCGAGACGAAACTGGGTTATCATATAATAAAACTGACCGATAGAAGGCCTCCGGTACAACGTCCTTTGAATGAGGTAAAAGAAAAAATAAAATCCAGATTGCATAATATCGAAAGACAGAAACTGTTTAATGATCTTCTGAAAAATCTGCATGAAAAGACCAAGATAAAGGTCAATGAAGAAGTCTTAAAAGCCGGCGGGGAGGATGAAAATAAATGAAAAAAGACAGATGGGTAAAAAAAGCGAATTTTATTATTGTGATGCTTAGCGCGTTCAGTTTATGCGTTCCGGCATTCTCTGAAGTTCTTGATAAGGTTATTGTTGTCGTGAATGATGAAGTTGTCACGCAAAGGGAATTTGACAGGCAATTCTCTGTCATCAAGAACAGGTATGAACAAAATTTGAAGGGGAAAGAGCTTGACGAACGTCTCGAAGAGGCGAGAAAGATGTTCCTGGAACAGATCATCGATTCCAAGATAGCCATAAGCGAGGCGAAGAAAAAGAACGTAAAAATAGATGAAGCGGCATTGCAGGATAAGATCGAAAAGATCAGGGCCCATTACGCGACAGAGGAGGAGTTCTTAAAGGCATTAAGCGCGCAGGGTACCAATCTTACGGAATTCGAGCGTGAAATACGCGATCGTATGCTCGCGCAAAAAATAATCGAGAAAGAGGTCGCTTCAAAGATAAACATTACACCGGGAGATGTCAGGGACCTGTATGAGAAGAATAAGGAAAAATTAGTTGCGCCTCCAAGGGCGAAAGTAAGCACTATCATGATACGCAAGACCGGGGATCCTGCGGATGACAGGAAAAGGCTGAGTGTGGTGCAGGATAAGTTAAAGAAGGGCAGGGTTTTTACCGAACTTGCTAAAGAACTTTCGGAAGGGCCGTATGCTTCCGAAGGCGGAGAAATGGGATATATTGCGCCCGGACAGACGATCGAGATAATCGATGAGACTATTTTTTCAATGAAAAAAGGAGAGGTATCAAAGCCGATAGAGACGGAAATAGGATACCATATCCTGAAAGTTGAAGATACAGAGGAACCGAAAAAGCTTGAACTGGCCGAAGTGAACGACTTTCTTAGAGCGCAGCTGTTTAACAAAAGATTTACGGACGAATTATCCGAATGGCTTAAAGAAAAAAGAAAGAATGCGTATATCTCCTACAAATAAGCCGCAGATCTTCATAACCATGGGCGATCCGGCCGGTATAGGGCCGGAAGTTATCATGAAAACAATGGCAAGTCCGGCGATAAGACGGCTTGCCGTTTTTGTTATAATTGCCGATAGCGGCGTGATAAAGAAAAATCCGGCCGGCCTTTCTTTGGAAGAGGTGCTTTTTCATCCGAATGATCAAGAAGTGACTTTGGATGAGGAGCGCATCAATGTTCTTGATCCCGGGCCGGAACTTGGAGAGATCACACCGGGGCAACCTACCGATGAAGGCGCCCGAAAAGCTCTTGATTGCATCGATCTGGCCATTAGAGCTGCCGGCGATCCGGAGAATAATACACCAAAAGCAATAGTAACGGCTCCCGTGTGCAAAGAGGCAATAGCGAATATTCATCCCGGTTTTATCGGGCACACGGAATATCTGCAGAACGCTTTCTCATCGGAACTTGTGACCATGGTGATGGTAGGGAAGACGTTCTCGGTCGTTCCCGTAACAAGACATATACCGCTTAAAGAAGTTCCTTCAGTACTGTCACTGGATCTTATATACGAAACCTTAAAGCAGGTCGTGGAGGGGCGTCATATCATATCAGGCAAAGAAGATCCCCATATCAGCGTCACGGCATTAAACCCTCATTCCGGAGAAGGCGGCAGGATCGGACGGGAAGAGATCGATCTCATACGCCCGGCTGTCGATAAAGCAAGATCTTTATACGGGGAAATGGATGGCCCCGTTTCAGCCGATGTTGTTTTTTACCGGGCGATGCACGGAAAAACCGACATAGTAGTGGGCATGTATCATGATCAGTGCCTTGCGCCGTTCAAGATGGTGGAGTTCGATAAAGGGATAAACATGACGCTCGGGCTGGGCTGTGTCCGCACTTCTCCAGACCATGGTACAGCTTTTGATATAGCGGGCAAGGGCATCGCAAACCATGCTTCGATGGAAGAGGCGGTTAAATTGGCGATCCGAGCGGTTGTCGTATAAATAGATTTGATGTGTGAGCTGTTTCTGACAGGACATCAAATTGATGAGCGAGCATGGTGTCTTGCGTTTAAGAGCCGGACGAGCGAAGCAATTTTTGAGTCAAATTTTCTCGCTGGGAAAATTTGACGTTCCTGGAAGAAATAGCTCACACATCGAATGTTTTCATATTAAATAACGATGAATCTAACGCAATTAAAAACTCTCTGGCGGGAGCATGATTTCCGGCCCAATAAGAAGCTCGGCCAGAATTTCCTTATCGACAACAACGTCAGGGATAATATCCTCAAAACCCTTCCTGTTACGGAAAATGATACCCTCATCGAGATAGGCCCGGGGTTCGGCGTTATGACCTTTGAGGCGGCCAGACTTTGCGGAAAACTTTACGCGGTCGAGAAGGACGAAAAGATATGCAGCATCATGAAACCGTTTTATGAAAAAAGCGCGAACATTGAGCTCATTTGCAAAGATGTATTAGATGTGGAGATAAGTTCATTTTCGAAAGAGGGGGGGAAGATATTGATCCTCGGGAACCTTCCGTATTACATAACCACACCCATTATCGAAAAGATCATAGAGAACAAAAAATTGATCAGGAATGCGTATGTGGTCGTTCAGGATGAGCTTGCAGACCGTATAGTAGCGTCTCCCGGATCCAGGGTGTTCGGCTCTATAACCTGTTTTATCCAGTTCCATGCGAATGTGAAGAAATTATTCAAGATAAAAAAGAATTCATTTTATCCCCGCCCTAAGGTTGATTCATGTCTTCTGGCAATAGAGGTTTTGGAAGAGCCGTCGGTTTCGGTAAAAGATGAGAAGCTTATGTTCGATGTCATACATAAATGTTTTTCCCAGAGACGCAAGAAGATAATTAATCCGCTGAGCCATACGAATTTTTTAGGATTTGACCGCGATAAGTGGAACGAAATAATCACATCGTGCGGCATCGATCCCTCGAGCCGCGCCGAACAACTTTCCCTAAAAGATTACGCAAAGATCACAAATACAATAAGCTAAAGATATTGTCCCTGCTCAAAACAGCGCCGACACCCTTATTGTACTATTATTGACTTTACTATACTAATATGATAACTTAGTACCATCATGTCCGAGGGATCCAGCAAAAAAACTATCACAGAAGACGTAGTACGGTATGTAGCTCAGCTTTCGAGACTCAGTTTTGATGATAAAGAAGTTAAAAAGTTCAAGTCTCAGCTTGCGGATATACTGGGTTATATTGAACAACTCACTGAGGTCGATACGAAAGATACCCCCCCTACATCTCATGTTCTGACTTCGATGAAAAATGTTTTCAGAGAAGATGAGCTTCAAAAATCTTTGCCGGTCGAAGAGGGGCTTAGTAACGCTCCCGAGAAAAAAGGCGATTTTTTCAAAGTACCGAAAGTTATTTAGATATAAAGGTTTAAGAGAGATCAAGAATGAAAGATATTTTATCCGGCATAAACACATACAAGGAATGGCTTAAAGAGCAGTCAGGATCCTTCGCGGATGCTGCTCTCTTCCTGACCAGCAGAATATCCAAGCTTGATAAAGATGTGAACGCTTTTATTGAGATTGACAAGGAAGGAATAACCAAAAATGCCGAAGAAATCGATGCCGCATCAGCCGAAGGCGTTTTAAGAGGCGTACCCGTAGGGATAAAAGATAATATTTGCATAAAGGGCCGGCTTACCACGTGCGGGTCGCATATTCTTGAAGGTTTCAGACCTCCTTATAACGCTACAGTAGTAGATAAACTTAGATTCGTAGGCGCGCTTTTAATAAACCGCGCTAACATGGATGAATTCGCCTTCGGTTCTTCCTGCGAAACTTCTTATTACGGGCCGACAAAAAACCCGTGGGATACCAAACATATACCCGGGGGTTCAAGCGGCGGTTCTGCCGCGGCGGTAGCTGCCGGCGAGGTTGTTGCGGCTTTGGGTTCGGATACAGGCGGCTCCATACGTCAGCCTGCATCGCTTTGCGGGGTCGTCGGATTCAAACCGACATACGGCCGGGTATCAAGATATGGCCTTATAGCTTTTGCGTCGAGTCTTGACCAGATAGGGCCCATTACGCGCAATATCGAAGATTGCGCTGTAATGCTTGAAGCTATATCGGGATATGATGAGAAAGATTCAACTTCGGTCAATAGGGAAGTGCCCCGTTACACAGAAAGCCTTTCAAAAGATATTAAAGGAATGAAGGTAGGTATCCCGAAAGAGTATTTCATTGAAGGCATAGAGCCGGGCGTGAAAGCCCGCGTTGAAGAGTCGATAAATGTTTACAGGGATCTCGGCGCCGAGATAGTGGATATCTCGCTCCCGCATACCAAGTATGCGGTAAGCTGTTATTACATAATCGGCCCGGCTGAAGCGAGCTCTAATCTGGCCAGGTATGACGGCGTTCATTACGGATACAGGAACAGAAAAGCCAATGATATTATCGACATGTATATCGCCTCGCGCAATGACGGGTTCGGGGCGGAAGCGAAACGAAGGATACTTCTTGGGACGTACGCTCTCAGTAGCGGATATTATGAAGCGTATTACCTGAAAGCGCTGAAGGTGCGCACGAAAATAGCCGATGATTTTAGTGATGCATTTGAACAATGTAAAGTCATTCTTACTCCCACATCACCGACAACAGCGTTCAAAATAGGTGAAAAAGTGGAGGATCCGCTCCAGATGTATCTGTCGGACATATTTACGATCCCGGCGAACCTTGCGGGTCTTCCTGCGGTCTCTATGCCTTGCGGAGTTGACGAAAAAGATCTCCCGGTCGGGCTTCAGCTCATGGCTCAGCCTTTCGATGAGGAGACTTTAATAAAAGCAGCACATGCATTCGAACGCAGCACTGAGCATCATAAGCTTGTGGGGGAGAAAATTTTGAAAAAATAGAGTGAATAGTGAGTAGCGGGTGTCTTTAGTGGGAGGATCCACACTGGGCGGAGGGGCCCACGAAAGGCACCCGGTACTCGCATTTTTACTTTTTATAATAAAATTGTTATGGCTAAAAATTACGAGACTGTCATAGGATTGGAAGTTCACGTCCAGCTTTTAACAAAGACCAAAGCTTTCTGTGGATGCAGTACGGCTTTTGGAGCCAGGCCCAATTCACAGGTCTGTCCGGTCTGCCTCGGGCTTCCCGGGGTTCTTCCGGTACTTAACAGGAAAGCTTTCGAATATGCCATAAAAGTCGCTCTTGCGCTTGATTGCGATATACAGAAAACAGTAAAGTTTGACCGGAAAAATTATTATTACCCGGATCTTCCTAAAAATTACCAGATCAGCCAGTTCGACATGCCGATCGCTTATAACGGCAAGATAGTGTTATACGCCGATACCGATAACCCGAAAGAGATCGGCGTGACACGCGCCCATCTTGAGGAGGATGCCGGCAAACTCCTTCATGACGAGAACGCACCTTTCAGTTATGTCGATCTTAACAGGACCGGCACACCGCTTCTTGAGATAGTTTCCGAACCGGACATAAGAACTCCCCAGGAGGCGTACGATTACCTTGTTTCCTTAAAGAGGACGATAAAGTACCTTGAAGTGTCCGATTGCAACATGGAAGAAGGAAGCCTCAGATGCGACGCCAATATCTCCATACGGGAAGAGGGGGATAAGAAGTTAGGGAGTAAGGTGGAAATAAAAAACCTCAATTCTTTTAAGGCCGTTAGGGAGGCGCTTGCGTACGAGCGCCAAAGGCAGATAGAGGCAATAGAAGACGGGGAGAAAATAATACAAGAGACTCGTTTATGGGATGAGAAAAAGAACATCACTTCATCCATGAGGACAAAAGAAGAGTCCCATGACTATAGGTATTTCCCGGAACCCGACCTTGTCCCTTTTGAGGTTAAACCGGAAGTGATCGATAGGGTACGCGAAACGATGCCCGAACTCCCCGATAAAAAAGCTCAAAGGTTCATCAGAAAATATAAGTTGGATGAAAAAGATATCGAGGTGCTAATATCCGAAAAGGACATCGCTATCCTTTTTGAAGATGTGGCGGAAAAATTAAAAGATCCACAGTCTGCGTGTAATTGGATAAAAGGCGAAGTGATGAAGCACATCAATGAAAGAGGGACCGATGTAAAGGGTTTGCAACTTGACCCCGGACATCTTGCCGAAATCATAAAAATGGCCAAAGACGGCACTATCAGCGGACTTGCGGCGAAGGATGTCCTTAACAGTTGCATTGACACGGGCAAATCTCCCGTTTCCATAGTAAAGGAAAAAGGACTCCAGCAGGTTTCTGACGAAGGCCAGCTGGATGAAATTGTCGTAAAGGTGATCGCCGAAAATGAAAAGTCGGCCAACGATTTTAAGGGCGGGAAAGAAAACGCTTTAAGCTTTCTTATAGGGCAGGTCATGAAGCATTCGGGAGGAAAGGCCAATCCTAAACTTGCCGGCGATATGCTTAAGAAAAAGATCCTGGGAGGATAAATATGCGCAAGAAGATCCTTATTGTTTGTATGCTATTATCTTTAGGCATTAGTGGAATAACTTTTTTTGTGAATGCCGAAGAAAAAATCATCATCGATGACAGCAAAGAATTGTTCAAGCAGGTACAGCTGTTTGCCGATGCCATTACTCTTATAAGCAAGGAGTACGTAAAGCCTATCGAGGTAAAAGACCTTATATACGGCGCGATAAAAGGGATGATGGGGACCCTTGACGGATACAGCCAGTTCCTTGACCCTGACAGTTTCCGGGATATAACCGAGGAGACAAAAGGGGAATTCGGCGGTATCGGCATAGAGATCGGCATGAGAGAAGGCGTGCTTACGGTAATAGCTCCCATAGAAGATACCCCGGCGTTTAAAGCGGGCCTTCAGGCGGATGATAAAATAGTGAAGATCGATGATGAGATAACGCGTGAGATGACGCTTGATGATGCCGTGAAAAAACTGCGCGGCGAACCGGGAACGGACGTTAAGATCACCGTTATACGTGAAGGTGCAGACAAGCTGTTGGATTTCACGCTCACCCGGGCCATAATAAAACTCGAAAGCATCAAGGAATCGAAGATCATAGAAGAGGACATCGCTTACATCAAGCTTGTTGAGTTCCAGGAAAGGACCGCGCGCGATCTAAGGCAGGAGATAAAAAACCTTAAGGCGGAAGGAGCAAAGAGCCTGATCATTGATCTTAGGAATAATCCGGGAGGGCTTCTCAATTCCTCGATCGATGTTGCGGATCAATTTCTGGAGCCCGGCGCGTTGATCGTGTACACTGAAGGAAGGGATCCAAAAAAACGTGTTGATTACACGGCAAAACGTAAAACAGATTTCCATGACATGAATATGGCCGTGCTGGTCAACAAGGGTTCGGCGAGCGCTTCAGAGATCTTGGCCGGGGCGATAAAGGATAATAAACGGGGCATAATAATAGGAACGCCTACTTTCGGGAAAGGCTCGGTGCAGACAGTCATGCCGCTTAAGGACAGGTCGGCTCTACGTCTCACTACAGCGGCTTATTACACTCCGTCCGGCAAGAACATATCGGATAAAGGTATTGAACCCGATATCGTGGTGGAAAGAAAGAAGACGGAAGAAAAAGAAGAAGATAGCGAGAAGGAAAAAATAGAAGAAAAGAAGAAAGAGCTTTTCCGGAAAGTTAAAAAAGATAAGAAAGATGATGAGCAAGAAGAAAAGGAAAAGACGGAAGAGAAAAAAGAGATCTATGACAACCAGCTCCGGACAGCCGTAAATGTGCTTAAAGGCATAAATATATTCGAAGGGTACAAGACGCAAGTTGTTGAGGTAGAAGTCGAAGAAAAAGTTGCAGAATGACCAAAAGAGCGGTATTTACAACAATAGTCATACTCGCCGCTATCGCGGCGCTTCTTTTGAAGTTCGGCCCCTTTTATGAAAGAAGAGAACGGGAAGGGATCATCGAGGGCAAGCCGGACATCGCGTATAAACCTGCCGTAGCCATTGTTCTGGATGATTTCGGATATACCGAAAAAAACCTGAAAGACCTCAAGAGGATCAACGCGCCTGTGACCATAGCGGTCCTTCCCAACACTCCTTACTCTGAAAAGGTGAGCTCTTTTGCCGGGGATAACGGCATGGAAGTGATACTTCACCTTCCGATGGAACCCATGGATCAAAGAGAAGCTCTTGAGGAGGATACCATCAGAGCGGATATGAGCGAGAGGGAGGTAAAACATATTATCGATAATTCGCTTAGATCTGTCCCTGGGGCTGTAGGCGTTTCAAATCATATGGGGTCCAAGGCCACAAAAGATAAAAAAATAATGGGGATCGTTCTGGATGATATCTACGGAAGGGGAATGTTCTTTCTGGACAGCCGCACCTCTAAAGGATCTGTTTGCGGATATATTGCTGAGAAAAAAGGCATGCAGATCGCCGAAAGGGATATTTTTATAGATAACGTAATGGATAAAAAAGAAATAGCTGAGAGATTAAAAGACCTGGAGAAAGAAGCCGTATCAAAAGGGTTTTGTGTGGCAATAGGCCATGACAGAAGCCTTACCATTGAGGTTTTAAAGAGGATCGTACCCGAGATGCAGGAAAAAGGAATAAAGTTTGTCAAACTGTCGGAACTGGTCAAGGGGCGCGGCCGATGAAAAAAATGATCACGCTCGGGATCGAGACATCTTGCGATGAAACCGCTGTAGCGGTAGTAAAAGACGGGAAGATCCTTTCCAGTGAGGTCTCCTCGAGCATCCATTTGCATTCTCAATACGGCGGTGTGATCCCTGAGATCGCCTCAAGGTATCATGTCGAGTATATCTACCCGGCATTAAAGAAAGCGCTTAGCGACGCTAATGTCGGGATGGCTGATATTGATCTTGTATCCGTGACAAAAGGTCCCGGGCTTCCTGGTTCTTTGCTTGTCGGCATAGCGTTCGCAAAAGCTTTAAGCTATGCTTTGGATATACCGATCATCGGGGCGGATCATCTGAAAGCGCATATTTTTTCATGTTTTATAAACGGCAAACACGAGTGCGAAATAGACGGCAAATTTCCGTTTTTGGGAATGGTCATATCAGGAGGGCATACCAGTATATTCTATTGCCGCGATATGGATAATTTTGACCTTATAGGACGTACTAAAGATGACGCGGTAGGTGAAGCATTTGACAAGGTCGCCAAGATCATGGACCTGGGTTATCCCGGCGGCCCCATAATCGAGAAAAGAGCCGGAGAATATATGGGGGAAGACCTAATAGATTTCCCGAGGGCGCTTCTCCAGGACTCCAATGATATCGATTTCAGTTTCAGCGGGATAAAAACGGCTGTTTTATACCACTGGCGGGATTCCGCTAAAGACGAATCGGAAAAGACAAAAGTCTGCCGGTCTTTTCAGGATGCCGTGATCGATGTCGTGATAAAAAAGATAAAAAGAGCGCTCGAGATAAAAAATACGAAGAGACTTGCGGTCGGGGGCGGCGTAATAAATAACGAAGCATTACGTCGGAGGATAATGGAAGAGGCTCAAACCCTGGAGGTCGAGCTTTTTCTCCCCGAAAAAGAATTCTGCACTGACAATGCGGCAATGATAGCGGCTATCGGCGAGAAAATGTTTAAGAGCGGTAAAAGGTCAGATCTTTCTCTTAACGCCGAACCCGTATTTTTGTAATAATATTAATAAATAAATCCTTTATAAATTAAACAAAAAGTTATATAATAAACAATGGGGATAAAGTAGAAGGAGTAAGTATGTCGCCTGTCATTATAGCCGCAAGAATATTGATCTCAGCTTTATTCGGCGGACTTGTTGGATTTGAGAGGGAAATACACGGCAGGGCAGCCGGTCTTAGAACGCACATTCTTGTCTGCGTGGGATCCACACTCTTCATGTTAACTTCAATACTTATCGCGCAGCATTACGGGCATATCGGGGGAGTTGACCCGTCACGTATAGCTTCGGGGGTTGTTACAGGGATAGGATTTTTGGGCGCGGGAGCCATTATCAGGTTCGGCGCGTCAGTGAAAGGCCTGACCACAGCGGCAAGCATATGGGCTGTTTCTGCGATCGGGCTGGCCGCAGGGGCCGGTTTTTTTCTTGCGGCCGCGATCACTACAGGTCTTGTCATTCTTGTTCTTTTTCTTTCACGCATAGAAGAAAGAATGGAGCTGAAAGGATGCCAGCGCAAACTCAAGCTTGAGATAAGTTCAGCGAACAGGGACGCGATCGATGAAGCAAAAAGGATCATTGATGATTACGGCGTTAAAATATCAAGAATAACCACGGACAAAGAAGATGATAAAGTAAAAGTCGATATAGATCTTCTCTTGAGCCGAAGAAAGTCGGAAGATTTTATTTCCGAGATATCAGCGCTGCCCGGTGTTATCGGCGCTGAATTAGAGTGATTGATCTTTTAGATTGCCTAAAGAATTGAAAAAGGAGGGATAGGATGAGAAAGAGAAAAGAGGAACCGAAAGTTCAGCCCGTCGAGGAAAAATTCCTTGATGTGAACGCGACGATGCAAGGTACGCTTCGTTTTGATGATCCGGTCAATCTTAGGATCAACGGTAAATTTGAAGGTACGCTTGATACCAAAGGCAAGCTCATGATCGGAGAAAAGGCCAACATAAGGGCTAATATTAATGGCGAAATCGTTTCGATCGCGGGAAACGTAACAGGCAATATAAAAGCCACTTCTTCGCTTAGGCTAGACAATACAGCAAAACTTACAGGCGACATTGAAACGCCCCAGATAGCTATACAGCAGGGAGCTCTATTGAACGGACAGGTCAACATGGGCGCAAGTTCCTCCGCAGGAGGATCGGGCAGGAATGATATGTTAAATGTCAGCCAGGTAGCGGATTACCTGGAAGTGGACACGAATAAAGTCAACGAATGGGCGAACAGCGGGATGCTGCCGGGTTCGAAAGAGAACGGTTCATGGGTGTTCGAAAAGAACAAGCTTGATCAGTGGGTAGCACAGGGAAAAGTTAAAGCCTAATGAAATAAGGTGAAGTTATGCCGGAAAAACTTCTTACATTGAGAGAGTTGTCCGAATATTTGGGTGTAACCGAAGAGAAAATAAATGAACTGGTAAGAGCTGGCGTTATATCAGCTTACAGACTTGGCGGTGAACTTCTAAGATTTCGGAAAGATCAGATCGATGCTATTCGTTCGGAAATAGATGCGCGTGTCACGGAGACGGATAGAGTGGACACCAGCGAGATGCGCACCAGTTTTAAAGAGCGGCTTCAGGCCTTAAGAAGCGAAAGCAACTCAAGCTTCAAGGAACGCATGAACGATTTTTTCTACTTCAATGATTTTTATATTGTTTCGACAGTGCTGATAGCCGTTCTTCTTATAGCGATATTCCGGACGTTATAAGGTTTTACAGGAATGTTTGATTTTTGGGGGGTCTCTCCCTTTTGGCGAGCAGGGTCAATTTGGGGAAAGGCCCCTTATTTTTGTGAGGGAAAGATGACGAAAATTTTCAAAAAGACATATTTAATTCTTATTTTTTCGCTTCTTTTAAGCGTATTTTTCTCGTTACTGCTTACGGCGGATACTGTGAATCTTAAAAGCGGCGAGAAGATAAAAGGGCTCATAGTGGATGATTATAAGGACAGGGTCACACTTTCCACGGTAAACGGCGAGATCACTATCCTGAAAAGCGATATCAGATCGACCATATACGACACAAAGGAGAAGGAACTTCTTAAAAAAGCGCAGAATTTCCAAAGAAGAGGAAAACCCATACAGGCGTATTACGCTTATCAGGAGGTCCTTGAGCTGAACCCCGATCTTGACCAGGCGCGCGAACGGCTGGATTACCTGAGAAGCTTTATTGAGACAAAATTGAGGAAGGACCTAAGAACGCGGCTGGGGATGAAGAATAATCTGCATAACGATTTTAAGATCAAGAACTCAACGGAATTATTGTCCGAAGAATTGGGGCTTATGCTTTCCCGGGGAGATAAATATATAGTTGTGGAAGACGTAAAAAAGAGAACGAGGACGATAATAGAAGCGGGCATCAAACCGGGGGACAAAATAGTTTCCATATGGCGTGAAAATGTGGCGTATATGGATGTTGATGAAGTGGCGGGCAAGCTGGTCGAACCGAAAGAAATAAGACTCGTGATCGAAAGAGACGCGGAAGCCGAACTGAAAAACGGCCAATTATTCAACGGTTATACCGACATTATTGACGGAAAACTTAAGCTTACACGGGAAGGCGTTGTGGTTGATAATGCGGAAGAAGGAGGCGCTTTCGATTCGGCGGGCATCCGGGAGGGCGATCTTTTATGGATGATAAACGGAAGGGAAACAAAATACATGCCGATGGACGAGATCATTGATACAATTAAGGATAACCGGGGAAAAGCGATCGATATTGTCATACGGCGCAATATTGCTTTTTGGAAGGAGAAAGACAGGATATGAACAAGATTAAAAGCCGCAGCAAACTTTTCGTTCTAAAGCGGTTTCAGGTCCGCTACATAACCATGATACTGATCTTTACGTTCGTTATCGCCTTGATCTCCGGTTACACCGTTTATGTTACCACCTGGATCATATTCGGCGAAAAACTTGCCGCGGTATACCCTCAAGGGCTTCTATTGGACATAGTCAAGAAAGTCAACACGGTTTTGCTGCTGCGGCTTTTATTCCTGACCCCCCTTGTGGCGTTAATAGGTCTTTTTCTGTCCAATAAGATAGCCGGCCCGATCTACAGGATAAAAAAATCCGTCAAATCAGTAAAAGCCGGTAATTATGACAGCATGATAAAGCTGAGAGAGAAAGATGAGCTGCATGACCTTGCGGACGAAATAAACTCTCTGGTGTATAAATTGAAGGATGAAAGGACCCTTTTAAGGGGGAAACTGGATGAACTCAAGAAAGAGACCATGGAGCTTGAGGAATACATAAGCAGCAAAACTTCCAAAAGGGAAGATCTACTGATAAAAGTCCGGGATATGAGGCAGCGCCTCGAGACCCTTGGCAGTGGATAGGAAATATTATCTTTTTTCTTGACATCCATATAATATTATTATATATTCTAATACGGTTGTAATTACTCACCAAAAACAATTTCCTTACAGTTTAAGTATAATTAACCCAAAATATAAGTGTTTAAGCTTGAAAATTTAACAAATTTACAAAAACTCACACCTTAAAAACCAAAAAGTGTCCAACCCTTATCGATTCAATATTTTATGAAAAAAAAGGAAAATGATATTTACCTGATCGATGGCAATTCTTTATGCTACAGGGCTTTTTATGCAATAAAGGGCCTCTCGACATCTAAAGGTATACCGACTAATGCCATATACGGCGTTTTAAACATGCTTCGTAAGCTTGTCAAAGAACACAGCCCTAAGATGTTGACGTTTGTATTCGACATGAAAGGCCCGACAACCCGACATGAGAAATTCAAAGAATACAAGGTGCACCGCCAACCGATGCCGGATGACCTTATTGATCAGATGGACAGCATTAAAGAATTCATCTCTGCTTACAATATACCGATCTTCCAAAAGGAAGGTTATGAGGCCGATGATATCATAGCTACATTGGCCGAGAAGGCGAAAGATAAAGGGCTGAGTGTGACAATAGTGACAGGGGACAAGGACGCTCTTCAATTAGTGGATAAGTTTACCAAAGTGCTTAGTCCGCATACAACAAGCGACAAACTTTATGATCCAAAAGGGGTTCATGAAAAATACGGGATAGGCCCGGATCAGATGGTGGAATTGATGGCGCTTATGGGCGATTCAACCGACAATATTCCCGGAGTCAAGGGTGTCGGTCAGGTAACCGCTCTAAAGCTCGTAACAAAGTACGGCAGTGTTGAAAATATATATAAAAATATAGAAAAAATAGAACCGGAATCACTAAGAAAGAAATTAAAAGAAAACAGGAAAATGGCGGAATTGAGCAGAGAACTTGTTGAGCTTGACAGAAAAGTTCCCGTAAAATTTGATATTAAGGAAGCGCAGGTTGGTGAGCCCGATTGGGAAAAACTTGCCGAACTTTGCAGAAAATTTGAATTTAACAAGCTGCTTAAGGAAATCATGTTTAGAGGTGAAGAGCAGCCAGAACTTTTTGCAGAGAAAAGCAAAAAAGGCGTTAGTAATATAGTAGAAGTGAACGAAGGCGGAAGAACTATCAAAGTGGGGCTTGATGTTAAGTCTCTTTTGGCTTCCTCCGGGGATGGCTCAAGCAAAGCGGGAAAAGATTTTTTTGACATTATGATAGCCGATTATCTTTTGGATCCCTCACGTCCGGGACGTGATCTTACTGAGATTGTTCTTAAACCGGAATATAATATTTCACCGGGAGAAGAAAACGACACCATCTTAAAGTTATACAATAAATTAAGATCTCTTTTAGAAGAAAAAGAGCTTATTCAGCTTTTTCAGGATGTTGAAATGCCTCTTGTAAAAGTTATCGCGGATATGGAAAAAGAAGGAGTGGGCATAGATGTACCTTGCCTTAAGGAACTTTCACAGCAGATGGAGAAAAATCTCGCGAAGACAACTAAAAAGATATATAGTCTTGCCGGGGAAGAGTTTAACATAAATTCTCCCAAGCAGCTTCAAGTTATACTTTTTGACAAGCTTGGGCTTCCGAAGGTCAAAAAAACTAAAACAGGTGCCTCTACCGACGAATCCGTATTACGTAAATTGGCAAAAAGTCATGAACTTCCGGCTGTTCTTCTGGAATACAGGGTGATGAACAAGCTTAAGACGGGATATTATGATTCAATACTTCAGCTGGTCGATAAAAAAACACATAGGTTACACGCTAAATTTAATCAGGCGGTAACCGCGACGGGACGGTTATCGTCCAGTGAACCGAACCTGCAGAATATTCCGGTAAAGACCGATATGGGTAAAGAAATAAGACGCGCTTTTATTCCCGGGGAAAAAGACATGCTTATCCTTGCAGCGGATTATTCACAGATAGAACTCAGGATACTGGCGCACCTCTCAGGCGATATGGAGCTTATAAAGGCGTTCGAAAAAGAAGAGGACGTTCACAGTTTCACAGCTTCCAAGATATATGGATGCAAAATGGATGAAGTTACCGGCGAGATGAGGCGCGCGGCAAAGACAATAAATTTCGGAATAATTTATGGAATGGGCCCGTTCCGCTTAGCAAAAGATCTCGAAATAGAACTCTCGGAAGCTAAGCTTTTTATTGATTCATACTTCAAACAATATGCCGGCGTTAAAGCTTTTATTGATAAGACGATCAAGGAGGCGCGCAAGAGGGGATACGTAACGACGCTTTTAAACAGAAGGCGTTACATACCGGAGATCACCAGTTCCAATGAGCGCATGAAAAGCTTTGCCGAGAGAGTGGCTGTTAACACTCCCGTTCAGGGGTCTGCTGCGGATCTTATAAAGCTGGCAATGATAGCTTGTCATGACGAGCTTTTGGAGAGTGAAACGAAAATGGTGATTCAGGTGCACGATGAACTTGTTTTTGAAGTGCCCGAGAAAGAACTGAAGAATACATCCGGCAAGATAAAAGAAATAATGGAAAGTGTTATAAAGCTGGAAGTCCCGCTTAAAGTCGACATCGAAGCCGGTAAAAATTGGCTTGATATGAAAAATATATGAAGAAGATTATAGGTATTACAGGAGGGCTGGCAACAGGCAAAACTACCGTTGCGGACATGTTCGTCCAAAAAGGCGCTGTTAAAATTGACGCGGATCGTATTGCGCACGGTCTCCTGAAAGAAGACCAAAAGATCAGGGATAAAGTTATTGATGCCTTCGGAGAAGGAATATTGACCGGAGGAAAGATCGACAGAAAAAAACTGGCAAATATAGTTTTCAAGGATAAGGATAAGCTCAAGAAACTTACGAATATCCTTCATCCGAGGATCATTGAAAATATAAAAGAAAGGATAGAAAAGGAGGGGGATAAAATAATCGTGATAGACGCGCCGCTTCTTATGGAAGCGGGTCTTGAGGAAATGATGGACGTAATTATTGTTGTAAAAGCAGAGCGCCACACACAGATAAAAAGAGCTGTAAACCGCGGTATTTCTGAAGAAGAGGCGGAAGCGATAATAAAAAATCAGATGCCTCTTTCGGAGAAGATAAAAAAAGCCGATTATGTCATAGATAATGAAGAAAAAATAGAAAAAATAAAAGAAGGAGTGGAAAGGATATGGCAAAACGTGTAGACAATAAAAAAACAAGCGACAAGCAAGAGCTGGATATCGTTCAGCTGAAGAACATGAATATATCCGAGCTGACGGATCTGGCAAAAAAACTTAACATCAACGGCATAAGCACGCTGAAAAAACACGATCTTATTTTCAAGATACTCCAGGCAAAGATCGAGAAGAACGGCCTTGCTTACGGGGAAGGAGTGCTTGAGGTCCTTGAAGACGGATTCGGTTTCTTGAGAAGTCCGGATTATAATTACCTTCCGTGCCCTGACGATATTTACGTATCGCCTTCGCAGATACGCAGGTTCAATCTGAAGACAGGCGATACAGTGAGCGGCCAGATCAGGCCTCCGAAAGAAGGGGAAAGATATTTCGCTCTTCTTAAGGTAGAGGCCGTAAACTTTGAAAATCCGGAAGTGGCCAAGAATAAGATCTTTTTCGAGAACCTGACACCGCTTTATCCGGAGGACCGGTTTGTGCTCGAAACCGCGCCGGATGAAATATCGATGAGGGTCATGGATCTTCTCACTCCCGTGGGGAGAGGGCAGAGGGGGCTGATCGTTGCGCCTCCTTACAGCGGGAAGACCGTTTTTCTCCAGAAATTCGCCAACAGCATCACGACGAATTGTCCGGATGTAAAACTTTTTATCCTCCTTATAGATGAGCGTCCGGAAGAGGTCACTGACATGCAAAGGTCTGTTAATGCGGAGGTTATCAGCTCAACATTTGATGAACCGGCACAGCGCCATACGCAGGTAGCGGAAATGGTCCTTGAAAAAGCGAAAAGGCTTGTAGAGCATCAGTACGATGTTGTTATCCTTCTGGATTCCATTACACGTCTTGCCCGCGCATACAACACTGTTCAGCCCCATTCCGGCAAGATACTTACAGGCGGCGTTGATTCAAATGCGCTTCATAAGCCTAAGAGGTTCTTCGGAGCTGCCAGGAATGTCGAAGAAGGAGGCAGTCTCACAATAGTCGCTACGGCTTTGGTTGACACCGGCAGCCGCATGGATGAAGTTATATTCGAAGAGTTCAAAGGCACGGGTAACATGGAAATGCAGCTTGACAGGTCTCTCTTCCAGAGGAGGATATATCCGGCAATAGACATAAAGAGGTCTAATACCCGCAAGGAAGAGCTTCTTGTCGACCAGGATGAGCTCCAGAGAATATGGCTTATGCGTAAGGCATTGAGCGATCTTGATTCGGTTGAAGCCATGCAGCTGTTGATAGACCGCCTTAGGAAGACAAAAACGAACAAGGAGTTCCTCGAGAACATGAACAAGGAATAATGCTTGATATTTCTATAATATATAGTAAAATAATTACTCTTTTGTATTTTTAATAATTAAGGAGGGTTAAAAGTGAAAAAAGGTATACATCCTGAATACAAGGAAACGACAATTGTATGTGCCTGCGGTAATGTATTGCACACACGTTCAACAAAAGAAAACATTCACGTAGAAATATGCTCAAATTGTCATCCTTTCTTTACGGGAAAGCAAAAACTTATTGATTCAGCCGGGATGGTGGAAAAGTTCAAAAAACGTTACGAAGGCAAGAAAGCCGCCAAGCCAAAACCTGAGAAAAAAGAGTCTCAAGGTAATGCAAACAAAGAAGTTAAGAAAGATCTCGGCTCGCTCAAGATAGAAGATACTGACCAGAAGACAGAAGACAAAAGTTAACTTAAATTCAACGAAAACATCTGATGTTTGAAGAACTTAAGAGAAAAAAAGAGCTTTACCATAAGCTCGAGAAAGATCTGTCTTCTCCCGAATGTCTTTCCGATCGTGAGCAGTACAAGAAGAAGTCTAAGGAGTATGCTGACCTAAAAGAGCTTATTGCTGAATACGACAGGTATCTCATGCTCGAGAGAGAAAAAGAGTCTCTGGCGAAGATGCTTGAAGATGAAGCCGAGAACAGCGAATACGCCCAGCTGGCGCAAAAAGAGCTGGAAGGCGTGCTCCAGGCAATAGAAAAGAAGACCAAGCAGCTTGAAGATCTTTTGCTTCAAGAGGACACGCCGGAATACAAACGAAATGCCATCATGGAAATAAGGGCCGGTACCGGCGGCACGGAAGCGAGTCTATTTGCCGCGGATCTTTATAAGATGTACACGAAATATGCCGCTAACAAGGGCTGGAAAACATCCGTCATCAGTTCCAGCGGATCGGAATTAGGCGGCATAAAAGAGATCATATTTTCTGTTGAAGGACATAGCGTATTTAAGCACCTTAGATTTGAAATGGGAACTCACAGGGTACAGCGTGTTCCGGAAACAGAAGCAAGCGGACGCATACATACTTCCGCGGCGACGGTAGCTGTTCTGCCGGAGGCGGAAGATGTTGATGTGGAGATCAATCCACAGGATCTGAGAATTGATGTTTATAGAGCTTCGGGAGCCGGCGGTCAGCATGTAAATGTGACCGATTCGGCGGTGAGGATAACTCACGAACCCACAGGGATCGTGGTGAGCTGCCAGGATGAACGCAGCCAGCATAAAAATAAAGCGAAAGCCATGCGCGTTCTAAAAGCGCGCATTTTAGAAGAGATGACCAGGAGACAGCAGCAGGAGATCTCTGAAAAAAGAAAAAAACAGGTAGGATCGGGCGACAGGTCAGAAAAGATACGCACGTATAATTTCCCCGAGAACAGGGTTACTGATCACAGAATAAACCTTTCCCTGTACAATCTCGCGAATATTATTGAAGGCGATCTTGACGAATTGATAGATTCGCTTGAAGAAGAAGACAGAAACTTAAAGCTTAAGAGCGTGTAATGAGAATTTATTCCGAAACAGTTCCGGTGCAGTACGAAGAAGGCAGAACTCACTTTTGCGGAATGGATATCCTGGTCGATGAAAGGGTATTTATCCCGCGGCCGGAAACGGAACTGGTGGTATCAACAGTTATCGATCTTTGTCAGAAAAAAAGTTTAAAGGATCCGTTCATACTTGATGTGTGTACGGGAAGCGGGGCGATATCGATAGCGCTGGCTAAGCATGTTCCCTCATCCCGGGTGATAGCCGTGGATATCTCGGAAGATGCCCTGCAAGTTGCCCGGGCAAATGCAGTCAGAGCGGGAGTTGAGAAAAGCATAACTTTTTTCCGTTCCGATATGTTCGGCGCTTTATGTCCGGATTATAAAGGGATGTTTGATGCAGTGGTTTCAAATCCGCCTTATGTATCAGCCGGTGATTATCAAAAAGCGGATGCCTGGGTCAAGGCGGAACCCGAAATAGCTCTATTGGCAGGCGATGAGGGCATGGATCACTTGAATATTTTGGCTGAGGAAAGCGGAGACTTTCTTAAAGCGGGAGGATTTCTGGCGGTCGAGATCGGGTACGACCAGTCAGAAAAGGTCAAAAGAGCTTTTTTATCCGCGGGCTATGAAAATATAAGCCCGCACAAGGATTTCAACGGTTACGAACGTGTTATAACCGGAGAAAAGCCTCAGCGGAAAGAGATATATTAAATTAGGATTTGTGGATTTGCTTGTTATGTTTCGTACAGGGAGGATCCACACCGGGCGGAGGGGCCCTGGTAGAAATATAACAAGCAAATTGAGAGATGCGAATTTATGGATAAATTATTAGTAGAGGGCGGCAGGAGATTAAAGGGAAGCATAAAGGTGAGCGGCGCTAAGAACGCTTGTCTTCCGATAATGGCGGCGTCACTTTTGACCGGCGAATCCTGCACGATAAGGAACATCCCGGACCTTAAAGATGTCTCTACAATGATAGAGATATTGGCGGCTTTAGGGCGCAAGGTCAAACGTGAAGGTGACGTGCTTCGCATTGAAGAAGGCGAGGCAACCAGCCAGACAGCTCCTTATGAACTGGTAAGCACAATGCGCGCTTCCATCGTTGTTTTGGGGCCGCTCCTTTCGAGGTACGGAAAAGCAAGGGTTTCTTTCCCGGGCGGATGCGTGATCGGCCCAAGGCCGATCGATCTGCATTTAAAGGGATTGAGAGCGCTCGGTGCCGATATCCGGATCGATGAAGGATACATTGTTGCCGGCGCGAAGAAGCTCAAGGGGACCAGAATTTATCTGGGCGGGCATTTCGGATCAAGCGTTCTTGCGACAGCAAACACGCTCATGGGGGCGGTTCTGGCAGAAGAAGAGACTGTCATAGAAAATGCCGCATGCGAACCCGAGGTAGTGGACCTGGCGAATTTTCTGATCGCAATGGGAGCGTACATAAAAGGCACCGGAACGCCGACGATCAGGGTTAAAGGAGTGGATAAATTAAGAGGTGTTGATTATTCCATCGTTCCGGACAGGATTGAAGCCGGAACTTATATGATAGCCGGTGTTTTGACTGACGGAAGGCTCTTTCTTGAAAATGCAAGATTGGAGCATAACCTTGCTTTGGTGGACAAACTTCAGGAATGCGGCGCGGCGGTTGAAGAGAAGGAGAACGGGCTGGATGTCTACAGGAACACCAGAACCGTCCGGCCTACGGATATAACGACTCTTACATATCCGGGGTTCCCGACCGATCTGCAGGCGCAGATAATGAGTCTATTGACATTAAGTGACGGCATCAGCGTAATTACGGAAAAAGTATATCCTGAAAGATTTATACATATAAGCGAGCTCAACAGGATGGGAGCGAACATCATCCTTGAAGGTTCAACCGCTATTATCAAGGGCGTCAAGAGATTAAGCGGCGCGCCGGTAATGGCATCGGACCTAAGGGCCTCCGCGGCGCTTATACTTGCCGGCCTTGTTGCCGAAGGCGCTACCGAGATCTCCAGGATATATCACTTAGACAGAGGTTACGAGCATATAGAAGACAAACTATCGGCTGTAGGAGCAAAGATAGAAAGAATAAAAGAGTAAAAGGAGGAAAGCGAATGTCAGTTGTTATAAGGCTGAAAAGATTTGGTTCCATAAAAAAACCTTTTTACCGCATAGTGGCGGCGGATAAATCAGCGAAAAGGGACGGAAGGTTCCTTGAAGAGCTGGGCCACTATGATCCGAAAAAGGGCCAGGACAATATCGCTCTTGATAGAGAACGTGTTGAATATTGGCTGAAAAATGGAGCTAAACCGTCTGAGACGGTAAAAAGTATCCTTAAAAAACTTGAAATATAACAAGTAAGAATCTCAAGATGAAGATAGACATTTTGACATTGTTCCCGGAGATGTTCAAAGGCGTTTTCAGCGAGTCGATGATAAAGATCGCCCGCAAAAAAGGTCTTGCTGATATCGAGATCCATGATCTCCGAAAGTGGACTTTTGATAACCACAGAACGGCTGATGATAAGCCGTTTGGAGGAGGTCCGGGCATGGTCATGAAAGTAGAGCCGGTCGATCTTGCTCTTGGCCAGATAAGAGGCAAAGCCGGAGGTAAAAAGACGAGGGTCATACTTCTTACCCCGCAGGGCAGGAAATTCGACCAGTCCGCCGCAAGAGATCTTTCCGCGCTCGAACACATTATACTGATCTGCGGACATTATGAGGGAGTGGACGAGAGAGTGCGTGAATTGGTCGATATGGAATTATCGATAGGAGATTACATTTTAACTTGCGGAGAGATACCGGCCATGGTCTTATGCGATGCGGTGATCCGTCTTATCCCCGGAGTACTCGGAGACGAAGAGTCGCTTTTGGACGAATCTTTTGAGAACGGAATTTTGGAGTATCCGCAATATACAAGGCCCGCGGTATACAAACAGATGAAAGTCCCGGAGATCCTTTTAAGCGGTGATCATGACAAAATAGAGGCCTGGAGGAAAGAAGAGGCCCTCAAAAGAACTAAAGAAAGAAGACCGGACCTATTATCAATTGGGGGACAGTCCCCCAGGGGACAGGCCTCGTATTTAAAAGGAGAGAAAAATGAACCAAAAAGTTAAGGACCTTGAGAAAAGATATACCAGAAGCGATATCCCGAAGTTTAATATAGGGGATAATATCGATGTTCATTTTCGTATCAAAGAAGAGAACAAGGTGCGTGTTCAGGTATTCAGCGGCATAGTTATCGGCCAAGGCGGAAGAGGAGTGAACAGGTCTTTCACGGTAAGAAGAATATCTTACGGGGAAGGCGTGGAAAGGACTTTTCCGTTCAATTCGCCGCTTATCGATAAGGTAGAACTTAAGAAAAAGGGTAAGGTCAGACGCGCCAAGCTTTATTATCTCAGAGGGAGAAAAGGTAAAAGAGCCACCAAGGTCAGGGAAAAAGTCTGAGAGACTGCGAAGACTTTTCCCCGTATTGGCTTTTAAAAGGGGTCAGGGAGAAGATTGGCCAGAAAAACAACGCCGAATAACCGCAAGATCAATTTGCATTACGAAAGAAAAGCGGCGGACGACGGGTATAAACTCGTGGCCGGCATTGATGAAGCCGGCAGAGGCTGTCTTGCCGGTCCGGTCGCGGCAGCGGCGGTGATCGTCCTTGATGCGGGTTTTGAAGAACGGATAGACGATTCCAAAAAGCTCACCTCCAGGATGAGGGAAAAGGCATATATAGATATCCTTAAAAGGTGTCATGTCGGGATCGGAATAGCAAGCATTGAGGAAATAGACAGACTTAATATTTTAAATGCGACGCTTTTGGCGATGAAACGCGCCATAAACGAGCTTGATAAAAGGCCGGATTACCTGTTAATTGACGGTAAAATGGATATTCATACTTCACATGACAGAACTTACCTGGTGGGGGGAGAAGCAAAAAGCGCATCAATAGCCTGTGCATCGATCATAGCCAAAGTTTTTCGTGACAAGCTTATGACAGAGATGGATAAAAAATATCCGCAGTACGGTTTTAAAAAACATAAAGGATACGGTACGGCCGAACATATGGAAGCTATAAGAAGGCACGGCCTTTCTTCCGTGCACCGCCAGACATTCGGCCCTTTCGGAAGTAAATCTTCAAAATAATAAAAAAGGAGCAATTCTTATGAGTTATAGTTACGATGTAAAAGCGGCATCCGAGGTCAAGCTGAAAGATATCGCCGATATCGCCAGAAAGATCGGCATTCCGGCAAAAGAAATAACAAAGTACGGGAATCACATTGCTAAAGTTTCCGCTGATCTTCTGAAAAGCAAACTAAAAAGCCGCAAAAACGGAAAACTTATCATGGTGACATCGATAACTCCGACGCATCTTGGCGAAGGTAAGACTGTCAATACTATCGGACTCTCCATGGCCTTGAACAAACTGAATAAAAAGGCGATCGCGTGTGTAAGGCAGCCTTCCATCGGACCGGTTTTCGGGCTTAAAGGAGGAGCTGCCGGAGGAGGTTATTCCCAGATTTTACCGGCTGAGAACATCAATCTTCATCTTACGGGGGATTCCTACGCGGTCACTGCCGCCCAGAACCTTTGCGCGGCCTTTCTTGACAACGGCCTTTTCTGGGGAAGCAAGCACGGAATGGATAAAGAAAATGTTACGTGGAAAAGGGTCCTGGATATAAATGATCGTTCTCTAAGGAACGTTACCATAGGCGGAGGGGGCAAACTTCACGGTATAAGCCGCAGGACGAGTTTTGATATAACTCCCGCCGGTGAATGTATGGCGGTTCTTTCGCTTGCTGAGGACCTTAAAAAACTTCGCGCACGCATCGGCAAGATTGTCGTAGGTTTTGACAAAAGCGGCAAGCCGGTCACTACAGAGGATATCGGTGTTGCCGGTGCCATGACGGTACTCTTGAAAGACGCACTCAATCCTAATCTTCTTCAGACGATTGAACATACGCCATGCTTTGTGCATACAGGCACATTTGCCAATGTTTCGCACGGCTCAAGTTCGGTAGTCGCCGATCTCATGGCGCTGAAACTCGCCGATTATGCGATAACTGAGACAGGTTTCGGCGCGGATCTGGGCGCTGAAAAATTTTTCGATATCAAGTGCCGTCAATCCGGGGTGAAACCCGATGTAGCGGTTATCAACTGTTCCGTAAGGGCGTTAAAAGTACACAGCGGCGATTATGATTTTAAAGGGTCATTGGTCCCGGCCAGCCTGAAGAAAGAAGATCTTTCCGCTGTTGACAGAGGCTGTTCGAATCTGGAAAAACAGGTTGAAAACCTGAAGATGTTCGGAGTTCCCATCGTGGTATGCATAAACAGGTTCGATCAGGATACAAAGAAGGAGCTGGATATAGTCATAAATCGCGCCAAGGCGTTGGGGGTAAACGGCATAGCGATCAGTGAAGTATATAAGAACGGAAGCAAGGGAGGGGTCGAACTTGCCAAGGCAGTAATGGAAGCGTCTAAAGAAAAATCAAAGTTCCGTTATCTTTATCCGTTGGATATGAGCATCAAAAATAAAATAGAGCGGATAGCCAAGTCCATGTACGGCGCAAGTGAAGTAAAATATTCGGAAACAGCGGAAGGGCAGGTAGAAAGAATAGAAAAAGCGGGATATGGCGATGACCTGTCGATATGCATGGCAAAAACGCATCTTTCGCTTTCGAATAATCCCAACAAGAAAGGCCGCCCGAGAGGCTTTAAGCTCGGCGTGGAAGAGGTGGAGCTTGAGGCCGGAGCGGGATACGTTACGGTTAAATGCGAGGGTGTTAACACAATGCCGGGGCTTCCCAAGAACCCGCGCGGCATGAATATTAACGTTGAAGTTAAAACAGGAGAGATAAAGGGGCTGATATGACGGATAAAAAGGATTTTTATCTCAAAGAACCTATCAATAGATATTTAAAAGACCTTTCGGCCCGGACCATAGTTCCGGGGGGCGGAAGCGCTTCGGCTGTCTGCGCCGCTATCGGTACCGCATTGAATCTCATGGTCATAAACTATACTTTCAAGGAAGGAGAAAGCCTTGCTGACAGCGACATGATGATCGTCGCCAAAGCCCAGCAGGAGGAGACCCTTGAAAGGTTATCAAAGCTCATAGATGAGGACTGCAGGGTCTTTAGCGAACTCATGGAGGCGATACAGAAAAAAGAGGACGCCCAGAAAAAATACATTGCCGCCAGCAAAATTCCCATGAAGATCTGCCACGAATGTCATGCTTCCATGGGCATCGCGGCTTTTATTTCCAAATCGGGCAATAGAAATCTTATTTCCGATGTGGGGTGCGCCGGACATACCCTGAGAGCGGCTTTTGATTCGGCAAGGCTCAACGTAGAGATAAATCTTGCGCGGATCGAGGACAGATCGTTCGTTGACCAGATGCAGGCGGATCTTGCGGATCTAGTTGAAGGTTTTAAAAGCGCCGAGCAGGAGATCGAGATAAACGTGGAGAATGTAATACAGGAAGGTAAAAAAAGTGCCTGAACTTATTAACGGTAAAGATATAGCCAAGAGGATAATGCTTTCTGTGGCAAGTGAGCTGGGAGAACTTAAAGCTTCTTTGGGGCATATCCCCAAGCTTGTTTCCATATCTGTAGGAAAACATCATGATGCTGAAATATACATAAATATGCAGCAGAAAGCGGCGGATGAGATCGGTATTGAGTTCGAAAGGCTAAAGCTTAATAAGAACATATCCCAAAATGAGCTGATAGCAAAAATAGAAGAGCTGAATAAAGATAAAACGGCTACCGCCGTTATCGTCCAGCAGCCGCTTCCTGAAGGCATCGACCATTACAGGGTTACCTCACATATCACGCCGAGAAAAGACGCTGAAGGCATACATCCTTATAATTTAGGCAAGATATTCCGTCGGGATGCGGATATTGTCCCGTGTACTCCCGGGGCCGTGATGAAGATTGTGGATGTTCTGGGGACCGGCCTTTACGGAAAAGAAGTCGTGATAGTAGGGCACTCGGATATCGTCGGCAAACCGCTTTCGCTCATGATGCTTAATGAAACAGCTACAACTACGGTATGCCATATAGGAACCAGCGAGAAAGGCGACATCAAGGCGCATACCAGAAGAGCCGATATACTTGTAGTTGCTGTGGGCAAGGCAGAAATGGTCAAGGCCGATTGGGTCAAGCATGGCGCCGTCGTGGTCGATGTCGGCATAAACAAGGCGGGCGGAAAGATCGTGGGCGACGTGGATTTTAATGAGGTTTCGAAAAAAGCGGGAGCCATAACGCCTGTACCTGGCGGGGTAGGGCCTATCACCGTATCCATACTCATGCGGAACATAATGAGGGCCTACAAAACCCAGGTCAGTAAACCATAAGGTGCGGATAGAATGGGAAGAGTATCGCTTGAATTAGTTCCGAGAAGTGTGGAATCGTTTGATGAAGAGTTGAAAGTCACGACAAGACTCTTTCCCTGCATTGATACGCTGAATATCCCCGATATCCTTAAATTTGATGTGCGTATACCCGAGGCCTGTGAAGTAGCGGTCAATTATTACGATAATGTTATCCCGCATATTCGCGCCGTTTCGATCAACAAGGAAGAGCCTTTTCCGTATATAGGATTTTTCCAAAAGAACAAGATCAAGGAGATCCTGGTTGTCCTCGGAGATAATCCCGAGATAGTTTCAAAAAGTGAAAACCCGTGCACGTCTATCGAATTAATACAGAAATTAAAAAAGGAAATGCCCGGTCTGAAGGTTTATGCCGCGCTGGATCAGTGGAGGACCACTTTTGAGGAAGAAATGGAATATGTTAACCAGAAGAAAGACGCCGGTGCGGACGGGTTTTTCACTCAGCCTTTCTTCTCTTTTGACTTAATGGAAAAATATGCCAAAGAACTTAAAAATGAAGAGGTTTTCTGGGGATTGGCTCCTGTTATCAGGGAATCGTCCAAACATTATTGGGAGACGAAAAACAACGTGATATTCCCGAAGGATTTTAAGTGCACGATGGATTGGAATAAAGAGTTCGCCAGAGGAGCTCTTAAGTGGGCAAGCGCAGATAACCACCATCTTTATTTCTGTCCCATAACCGTGGATTTCGTGGAATACTTAGAAGGAATATTCTAATTTTATGGAAAAAAATAAGTTTACCGTTCTTGATTTCGGAAAGAAGAAAACGAGCGGACAGAAAATAACAATGCTGACCGCGTACGATTATCCCATGGCTCAGCTTGTGGATAAAGCCGGTATTGATGCAATACTGGTCGGCGATTCATTGGCCATGGTCGTGCTCGGTTATGATTCAACGACGCAGGTAACAATGGATGAGATGATACACCACTCAAAAGCTGTTTGCCGGGGATGTAAACACGCGTTTGTCATAGGCGACATGCCTTTCATGTCGTATCAGGTAAGCGATGAAGAGGCCATACGCAATGCCGGCAGGTTCATAAAAGAAGCCGGATGTGATGCGGTCAAGATCGAAGGCGGAGCCGAAGCGTGCGGACGTGTAGAGGCGATAATCGCTGCCGGCATACCGGTTTTGGGGCATATCGGGCTTACTCCCCAGAGCGTAAGCAAGCTCGGAGGATATAAAGTGCAGGGGAAGGACGCGAAATCCGCAGGGAAACTCTTAAAAGACGCGAAAGCGCTTGAAGAGTCAGGCTGTTTTGCCGTCGTCCTTGAATGCATACCGAAAAGCCTTGCCGAGGAGATCACGGGCAAGCTGAAGATCCCGACCATCGGTATAGGCGCAGGCGCGGGTTGTGACGGACAAGTGCTTGTTACCCATGATGTTGTCGGATATTTTGACAGATTCACGCCTAAATTCGTCAAACAATATGCGGATATTAAAGAGGAAATACTGAGAGCCGTAAAAACTTTTAAAGATGAAACCGAATCGGGGACTTTTCCCGATAAAGAACATTCCTATGAGATCATACCTTGATATTTGGAAAAAGGTATTTGGCCCAAAACCCGCCAGACGCATTTTTATTGCCGCGACCCGTCAGAATGTCGGTAAGACCACTGTGTCTTTAGGGCTCATTGCTTCGATGAAAAAACGGTTCAATGAGATCGGTTTCATTAAACCCGTGGGGCAGAGGTACCTGATCGAAGACGGCCATAAAGTGGATGAAGACGCGGTTCTCATGGACCGCATCTTCGGGTTTAACCAGCCATTGGAAGACATGTCGCCGGTAGCGGTCGAAAGGGGTTATACGGAAAAGTTTCTGGACGGGAGTCCCATACACGACGCTTCAAGCCAGATCAGGGATGCTTTCAGCCGCATAATAGAATCTAAAGATATTGTCATTATCGAAGGTACGGGGCACGCGGGCGTGGGATCGGTTTTTGACCTTTCCAACGCGACCGTTGCCAAGCTTTTATCCTCAAAAGTCATTCTTGTTTCATCCGGCGGGATAGGTAATCCTATAGATGAAATAATGCTCAACAAATCTCTTTTTGATAACAGCGGGGTGGAATTGGCGGGAGTTATTGTAAACAAGGTCCGCATGAAAAAATACGACAAGATAAACAAATATATACGAAAAGGACTGGCCCGGAAAGGTGTGCCGGTTCTGGGCGTCGTGCCTTATGTCGAGCTTTTGGATATGCCGACCATGTGGGATATAAAGGATGAATTGGGCATGCATATTTTGTGCGGTGAAGATTATTTGGGTATGCATATAAAGAAGGTGCTCGTCGGCGCCATGGAAGTTAAAGATGCCCTGCCGTATTTTGAGGATGATTGCGTTGTTATCACGCCCGGGGACCGTTTAGACCTTATAAATCTTGCCGTGAATATTCATAAAGGAAAAGGCGGGTATAAGAAACGTATCGCGGGAGTGATCCTTTCAGGCGGCCAGGCGCCTTCGCCGAGGGTATACAGGGCTCTTAAAAACAGCAACATACCGACACTGGTCACATATCACGACACGTACAGGGTAACCTCACAGGTTCACGACCTGACCGTAAAAATAAAATCACGCGATAAAGCTAAAGTAGACATTGCGATGGACCTGATCGAAAGATATGTCGATATGGATGCCGTGATGAGAATCCTGGGCTGACGTTTATGAGAAAGATCCTTCCCCTGATAATATCACTTTTAATTTTAACGGGATGCGCTCGGGAGAAAATGAGCAGCGTCTATACTCAGACAAAACCTGTCATGAACACATTCGTGCAGGTAAAGGTCGTTCTTTCTCGAGGACAGTCTAAATTAAAGACGAAACTCATAACAAATAAAGCATTCCTTCTGGCTGAAGATCTTGATAAAAGGATCAGCGTATTTAATCCCAAGAGCGAAGTCAATGCGTTAAATATCTCTAAAAAAAGAAAAGTATCGAATGAACTTTTCAGTTTATTGCGTGAAGCTAACCGCATCAGTGACATGACCGGAGGGAAGTTTGATATAACCGTAGCCCCTATTCTAAAAAGAGAAGGTTTTTATAAGGACATGCCTAAAGAAATACTGGGAAGAATACCCTCAGGTAGTAGTGGTGTTGGCTGGGAGAATGTGGTCTTATCGGATGACGGGAAAACAGTATCCCTGAAGAAGGGTGCGTGGATAGATCTCTCGGGCATAGCCAAGGGATATATTGTTGATGAGTTGGCGGGTTTTCTTGAAAAAGAGGGAATAGAAAAATTCCTCATAAATGCCGGGGGAGATATATATTGCTCCGAAAAAGCGAGCGGCGAGGCATGGAATGTGGGCATCAGGCAGCCCGGGGCGCAATTTGTTCTTGCCGAAATGCCGATCAAAAATGCGGCCATTGCGACCAGCGGCGATTATGAAAATACCGTTCTGGATATTTCGACGGGCGAAGCGGTCTCCCACATAGTGGATCCCGCAAGGAAAGAGGCCATAAAAGAAAAGTCTTCAAGTGTAACTGTTATAGCCTCTACCTGCGCTGAAGCGGATGCGCTCGCCACGGCTTTCATGGTAACGCAAACTGAAGAAGTGAGGGAAATAGCTGAAAAACTCGGTAATGTAACGGTGATAACTGCCTATAAGACCCAGGAAGGGGAGATTGTCACGGACTCTTTCGGGCCCATGTCGGGACATTTTAAGGGGAAATAAAAAATGAGAGTTCTTGTTGCCATGTCAGGAGGGGTAGATTCCAGTGTAGCCGCTTATGAGCTTAAGAGGCAGGGGCACGATGTTATAGGAGTCACAATAAAGACATGGCCTAAAGAAGAATGCGGCCAGACCGGCGAGAAATTATGCTGTTCTCTTGAGGCGGTACAGTTTGCCAGAAGCGTCGCTGAGGACCTGGGGATACGGTATTATGTTACCGATCTTTCGGAAGAATTCGCTAAAGAGATCAAGACTTATTTCGCGCAAGAATATTCGCGCGGAAGGACGCCAAACCCCTGCATTTACTGTAACAGCAAGATCAAGTTCGGTTATCTCCTTAATAAAGCCAGAATGCTTGGAGCCGAAAAATTAGCGACCGGGCATTATGCACGGATCATCCGGGCGGACGGTAATTATTATCTCGCGGAAGGCGTTGACAAGAAGAAAGACCAGTCCTATTTTCTTTACGATATTCCCCGGGATGTGCTATCTTCGATCGAGTTTCCGTTAGGGGGATACACGAAGGAAAAGGTAAGAAAAATAGCCCTGGAACAGGGCTTAATGACGGCCCAGAGGCCTTCGAGCCAGGATATCTGTTTTACCTCTGCCGGCGGGGATTACAGGGAATATTTGCATGAGAGAGGTATCAAAGCTTTTATCCAGGGGGATATTCTGGATACAGAAGGCAGTGTAGTCGGTAAACACATGGGGATAGCCAACTATACTGTCGGGCAAAGAAAAGGTTTAGGCCTGTCATTCCCTGAACCTGTTTATGTGTTAAAGATAGATCCCGAACGCAACATTATCGTCGTCGGAAGTAAAGAACAGGCAATGCATAAAAAAATAAGGATAGGCGGTATAAACCGCTTAACATTGGATAAATTCAGCAAAGAAGAAGAACTTGACGTGAAGATAAGGTATGCTACAGCCAAATCTCCCGCGATAGTCACTTCAAAAGGTAAGGATGAAGCGATAGTCGAGTTCAAAGACCCTCAATTCGCTCCCACGCCCGGCCAGGCGGCGGTTTTTTACCGCGAAGAGATCGTGGTAGGCGGAGGATGGATAGAGGAAGTGATGGAGATCGGTTCTAAATAGTCTGGTTTTAAAAGAGGAGTTTTATCATGGCTGAGAGAAGAAGAGTAATAGGGAGTATACTAAAAGCGATAGGAACGCTTTTGATCCTTCCTGGAGTATTGCTTTTAGCTTACCAGGTGGTTATCTGGCTGAGGGACGGGGTATGGATCGCTTTTTCCATACAGGAGACCATCAATATAATATTCGGTGAAGTAGCCTGGCTCAATGATACGCGGAGCATGGGCAAAATACACGCGTACATAGTCTGGTTCTTATCAATTTTCCCTATTTCATTCCTGCTGATAATGATAGGGGTCTGGTTAAGCGGGCGCGGAAACAGGATGAGATAAGCGTCAAATAATCCTTCTAAAATTCCATTCAAATTATAATAAAAAATATGTACACAACTATTGTTAAGAGAACAAAAATTGACATCAATCAGTTTTTCTGATACAATATTTAAGTTGGTTTAGTTTTTCGGACAATGAAAGGAGCATTCGTGAAATTTTTATGTCCCGTTTGTGGAAAATTATTTCGCAGAGACCTAATGCTTATAATACGTCATACAGAAAAGCATATCATAGACGCGATAAAGAAAAGCCACCCCGAATGGAAGGACACCGAAGAACTTGATCGGAAGTGTTATGAATATTATAGAAGTCAACTCCACTTTTAACCCCCGCAAGTAAGATCATACATTTTTATTTTTATCATTTCCTGTTTTCCGCAATCTACGTTATAATCATATAGTCATTTTCTGAAATATCAGTGCATATGATCCGAGCTATCAGAGGGAGGGCTATATGAGAAAGATCCTGGGAGTGTTGCTTACAGCACTTATTGCGGTTTCTTCGATCGCATTTGCCGATGAATGGAAGGACCTGATAAACGAGGCATATAAGCAGATGCCTTCAAAATCAAAAAGGAAGACCAGATCGGGCAGGAGGATCCTTCAGGAAAAAGTGAACAGGATACAGGATATCGACAGGCGTATCCCTCAGCTTATAAGGGGAGGCGACTATTCCCGGGCTGAAGATCTGTTAAAGGAATCTTTGAGCCTTACCATAGAATATTACGGCGGGATGAACCATATCCATGTAGCCGAAAGGTTCCTCTCACTCGGCATTGTGTACATGGAAGCGGGGAATCCTCAAAAAGCCGAGGAAGCTTTTACCTGGTGCTTAAACATCGGCGAGAAGATCCTGGGTAAAGGCAGTTACCAACTCTCGAATGTTTACAAATTTTTAGCCATTGCCTATTATGAACAGGACAAATATACGCGGGCAGCCGAGATGGCGGATTTTCTCCTGTCGATCTATGTGAGCAAGTTCGGGCCTAACAGCGCGCAGGCAGAAGAGGCAAAAGCTCTCTTAAAAACAATTTATCAAGCACAGGGTAAACGATGATATTTGTATTATACAGAGTAATATATTTCCTACCAGGGCCCCTCCGCCCAGTGTGGATCCTCCCTGTACGGAAACATATTGCTCTGTTAAAAACATCCTTCATTGACAAACCATCGTTGATAAATTATAATTAACATTCACTTTGATTTGCGGCGGGGTAGCTCAGCTGGTTAGAGCGCACGGCTCATACCCGTGTTGTCGACGGTTCGAGTCCGTCCCCCGCTACCAAACTATGAGGACTCGCGCATGGACTTAAAAGAATTGAACACACAGGCGATAGAACTTCTTGCGCAGCACGAAGAAGCCATAAGCGGACTGTACAAGACCTTTTCCAAATTGGACCCCGATCACAAGTCTTTATGGAATGAACTTTCATGGGATGAGATCGCGCATGCCGGATGGATCCGTAAATTGCATCCCAGGGTCAAGGACGGTACCATCTCTTTTGCGAAGAACAGATTTGGCGAAGATCAGATAAACAAAAGCACCGATTATATGAAAGGTCAGCTCGCTCTTGCCGAAGCGGAAGGCATTTCGCCCGGCCAGGCTTTAGCTATCGCCTTCAACATCGAGAATAACATGCTTGAAAATAAATTTTTCGAGGTATTTAAGGGAGACCATGTAGAACTGGAGCGGACATTGTTATTTTTGTCATCAAGTACGAAGGAACACCGTGATGCGGTGAAAAAAGCGCTTGATGAAGCGATTTAAATAAAGGGAGGATATATTATGGATGATTTCAGGTCACCCGATGATCTTTTCAAGGAAGAAGTGAAAAAAATGCAAAAATTCGGCAAGGATTATTCTAAATACTTACCCGTAGCAATACTTGCCCTTATTCTTCTTTTAGGCTTACCGACCCTTATCTATTCGATAGGTCCGGATGAAGTGGGCGTTGTCCAGAGGTTCGGGAAATACACAGGGCTCACGGAATCGGGCCTGCATGTCAAACTGCCTTTCGGGATAGACAAGGTGACGCCGGTCAAGGTAAAAAAGATATTCAAGGAAGAGTTCGGTTTCAGGACCGCGGTCGCCGGGGTAAAAAGCGTTTACGCAAAAAAACAGTATCTCGATGAATCGCTCATGCTTACTGGAGACCTCAACATTCTTGATGTGAGGTGGATCATGCAGTACAGGGTGAACGACCCGGTAAAACTTCTCTTTAAGACAAGAAATCCCCGCGACAATGCAAGAGACATGTCGGAAGTCGTAATGCGCCGTTTGTGCGGCGATTACACGGTGGACGAGGTTCTTACCACGAAAAGGGAAGAGATAGCCGCTAAAGCCCAGGTTGCGCTTCAGGAGTTAATGGATAGATACCAAACGGGGATATATATCGTCACGGTGAAACTTTTGGACGTTAACCCTCCTGATGAAGTAAAACCGGCTTTCAACGAAGTGAACGAAGCCAAACAGGAGAGGGAACAGCTTATAAACCAGGCGTGGGAAGAATACAATAAAGCCATTCCGCGCGCAAAAGGTGAAGCTCAAAGAACGATCCGTCAGGCGGAAGGTTATATGCTCGACAGGGTGAACCGCGCAAAAGGCGAAGCCGACAGGTTCACCGCTACATGGCTGGCCTATAAGGACGCGCCTGATGTTACGAAAAAGAGGTTATATCTTGAAACAATGACAGAGGTCATACCGGTTTCAAAGAATAAATATATAATAGATCCCGAACAGAAATCCATACTTCCGTTTCTGTCACTTGATAAAAAAGGGGAGGCAAGATAATGAAGAGCGCAATCAGATTAATAGTTGCTTTAGCGGTAATAATCACTATAGCTTTTATAACAGGCACGATATACATAGTAAGCGAGATACAGCAAGTTGTTATTACGCAATTCGGCAAACCTGTCGGTGCGCCTGTAACGGCGGCGGGTCTGCATCTCAAGCTTCCGTTCGTACAACAGGCACATTACTTTGATGAAAGACTTTTGGATTGGGACGGCGACCCGAACCAGATACCGACAAGAGATAAGAAATATATCTGGGTGGATACGACCGCACGATGGAGGATCGTTGATGCCTTGAAATTCCTGCAGTCGGTCGGCAACGAAAGGGGAGCTCATGCCCGCTTGGATGATATTGTCAATTCAGCTACGAGAGACGTCATAACCGGCCACATGCTTGTCGAGACAATAAGGGACACCAACCGCATTCTTGAAACTGAAATTAAAGAGGGAGCGATAGCCCTTGCTGAAGAGGCTTTGGAGAAGATCTATTCCGGCCGTGAAAAGCTTGAAAAGGGGATACTCGACAGGGCCGAAGTGATCGCGCCTCAGTATGGTATTGAAATCATTGATGTGCGCATAAAACGTATAAGTTATATTGAAGATGTAAGAAAGAAGGTCTATGACCGCATGATCTCTGAAAGAAAACGCGCCGCTGAACAGTATCGCTCCGAAGGCCGCGGGAAAAGCGCCGAGATAAAAGGACAGATGGAGAAAGAACTGAAACTCATAACGTCGGATGCTTACAGGCAGGCCCAGGGGATAAGAGGGCAGGCTGACGCTGAAGCGACATCAATATATGCCGGAGCTTACAATCAGGATCCCGAATTTTATTCTTTCATGAAAACGCTTGAAACTTACAGGAATACCGTTGACGAAAGTACGACACTTATACTTACAACTGACGGGGATTATTACAAGTACCTGAAAAAACTTAACGTTTCCGGGAGATAATTCAAGGATATATTGCCAGAATAAAAAATAGCCCGCCGTGAAAGGCGGGCTATTTTTTATTCATCAGAAACTTCTCTTAATAATTTTCTCAGCTTTTTGGAGTGTTTCTCAAGCCAGGATAGAAAAGCCAGTTCACTTTTAGATTTTTTTGCGTCTTTGGCCGGATAGCCGAAGATGGTCTCATTGTCCCTGATAAGGCCTATGACTCCGGACTGCGCGCCTATTTTAACATTACTGCCTATTTTTACGTGATCCGCCACGCCGACTTGTCCTCCTACCAGGGTTCCGTCGCCTACGCTTGAACTTCCCGCGATGCCGGTTTGGGCGGCGACCATGACGTTCCTGCCGATCTTATCGTTATGGGCGATCTGGACAAGATTATCCAGTTTCGATCCTTTTCCTATGACCGTGGTTGTGAATGTACCTCTGTCTATACAGGTATTCGCGCCGATCTCTACTTCATCTTCTATGACTACATTGCCCAGCTGAGGCACTTTATAGACTTTGCCTTCACGGCTGACATACCCAAAACCGTCAGCGCCTATGACAGAACCGGAGTGGATGCCGACTTTATTTCCGATCACGGTAAGATCGTAGATGGTAACGTTCGGATAAATTTGCGTTGAGGCGCCGATCTTCACGTTTTTTCCTATTACGCAATTTGCCCCGATAGAGGAGTTGTCGCCTACAGTCGTATTTTTTCCGACGATAGCATAAGGCCCTATTGAAACGTTTTTACCGAGCTTTACATTCCCGGCTAGAACCGCTGTTTTGTGTATTGTGCCTTTTGCAGGGGGCTTATTATTCTCTATGATGTTATAAAGCATCGTTACGGCTAATTTCATGTCCTTAACCAGGATGGCTGTTTTAGCAAGATCCGGCGCTTCACCGGCAGTGAGCACGCATGAAGCCGCGCTTTTACCGGCTTCTTCAAAGTTTTTTTCGTCCGCAATAAATGTTATTTCGCCTTCTTTCGCGAAAGAAGGGGCGGACATGCCGTGTATTTGCGCGTTACCGTCTCCGACGACTTTCCCGTCCAGCAATTTTGCTATCTCATTTACAGTTATCATTAAATACCTCCGAAGATATTTTGAGAGTCCAGAAATTAACTATAATATCCTAACACAATTATAAAATTTGACAATGTTTAACTTGCAAATCATCTGATATGGTATTATTATAATATCTATTATCATATCCTTATAATATAAAGGGAGGCGGAACATGGCTGCAAAAAAGAAAAATCTGAAAAAAGTTTCCAAAGCGCAAGTCAAGACATTCAAGATCAAGAACCGAAAAGGCTATGCGGCAGTTTGCATGAATAACGTAACGGAGGGTTCTTCGGTGTCCCTGGCGCTTGACAGGATGAATAAAGCGCTCAAGAGATCGGGATACACTCTCGGCTGATAAGAAGTGAAAATATTAGTTACAGGCGCGACAGGTTTTATCGGTCAAAGATTTGTCGAAAGTATCCTGCCGGAGGGAAATGAGATCTTCTCGCTTGTGAGAAAAACAAGCAAGGTTGATTTTTTAAAAAAGGCGGGAATTTCTCTCATTACTGCGGATATAGCAGACCGGGAGGAAGTGGAGAAAGTCTTTTCCGAGGTTCGGCCCGATGTTACGGTGCATTGTTCCGCCAGCGTCACTTCAGGTGATGAAGATGAGCTTTATAAAGCTAATGTGGTCGGAACCGAAAATATTTGCTCTGCGTGCTTGAAATATTGCACGGATCGCCTTGTATATCTAAGTTCGGTTTCGGTGGTAAGCGGAAATACCGAAACTCCCCTAAGGGATGATATGCCGTATAAAGCCACAAGCGCTTACGGCCGGTCAAAAATAGAAGCTGAAAAAAAAGTTTTAAGATACAGGGACAAAGGGCTGCGCGCGGTCGTACTCAGGCCGTGCATGGTTTACGGGGAAGAAGAACCGCATGCACTTGATAAAATACTCCGGAGGGTATCAAAAAGACTGGTTCCGGTGATCTCCATGCCGGGAGTGAAGGACAAGCTGCATCTGGCATATATTGATAATGTTGTAGATGCGATGCGGCTTGCCATGGGAAAGCCTCAAGCGCTTTCGGGTACGTTTATCATCGCCGACAGGGAGATAATATCGATAAGAAAATTTATTGAGATCCTCTCCGATGAGCTTGGCGCGGGAAAACCTTTCGTGATACCGGTTTTTTTAGTTAAGACCGCTCTTATAGTCCCGTTTATAAGGAAAAAATTCAACAGGATATTTAAAGACAGGATATATGATATAAGCCGGGCAGTTAGCGAGCTTGGCTATGACCCAAAGATCTCGACCGAAGAGGCTTTAAGAAAAACCGCTCGGTATTGGGGGACGCCCCATTTGGGGACACCCCACAAGGGAGAATAAGCATAAAAAATTATACTTGGTTAGCTATATGGGGTGTCCCCAAATGGGGCGTCCCCCTTCAAATGATATGTCGAGAATAACTATAACTATACTTGGAACGACAGCGGGCGTTCCGACAAGAGAAAGAGCTCACACGGCTATTCATCTTAATTATGATGATGGTGAGCAGTTCAATTATCTTTTTGACTGCGGTGAAGGCGCTCAAAGACAGATGATGATAGCCGGTCTCAATATCATGAAGTTGGAAGGCGTATTCATAACGCACTGGCATGGCGATCATTGCCTGGGCTTACCGGGGATGGTAGACACAATGGGATTTGAGTCAAGAGAACGACCTTTGGATATTTTTGCCCCGGAAGCAAAAAGGATAAAAAAAGCTTTAAGCGTTACTTATTCAATGGGGAATTTTAAGATCATCCCGCACGATGTCCCTCTAAGAGGAGAGAAGGAATTCAAGGTATTGGACGAGGAAAGGTTCAGTATAATCTCTTTACCCATGAAGCATAGCGTTCCCACGGTCGCTTATGCGCTGGTTGAAAAAAATAAGACGCAGATCGATCTTAAAAAAGCTACAGCGTTGGGGCTTCCCGAAAAAGGTGAGATATATAACGAGATAAAGACCAGAGGCATGGCATCTTTTGAGGGCAGAAAAATCGCTTTAGAGGATATTTCATCGACCAGGAAAGGCAAAAGATTTGTTTTCTCCGGAGATACCGAAGTTTCTGAAAATCTCAAAAAGTTAGTCAGGGATGCGGATCTATTGGTGCAGGATTGCACGTATTTTGAGGATCTTAAGGACAAGCCTCATCAACATGCGACGTTGCCGGAGGTGCTGGATATGGTGGAGAAGGAAAATGTCAAAAAAACTGTTCTTACGCATATAAGCCGCAAATACCAGGATCCCGAAGAGCTTGAAAGGCTAGTCAGTAATTATCCCAATGTTGGAGTCGCAAAAGACTTTAAGAGGATAGAGATATGAAGGTCCTATTGCACATATGCTGCGGCGTGTGCGCAACGGCAGTCGCTGAAAAACTCTTGATCGAGGGGTACGAGCTAACAGGTTTTTTTTATAATCCCAACATACATCCCGAAGATGAATACAAGCGGCGGCTCGATTCGGCAAAAAAAGTTGCGGAACATCTGAAATTTGAACTTATAGAAGGCATTTACGACAGAGAAAACTGGTTCCCGCAAGTTAAAGGCTTGGAGTATGAACCTGAAGGCGGCAAGCGCTGCATCGCTTGTTTCCGCATGCGCCTCTCTAAAACGTATGAAGTAATGAGGAAGAAGAATTTCGACAGGTTCACGACCACTTTAAGCGTAAGTCCCTTGAAAGACGCCACTTACATAAACAAGATAGGAATGGAGATAGGCGGTGAGAAGTTCATCGTAGATGATTTTAAGAAAAAAGGCGGTTTCCAAAGAGCTGTGGAACTTTCCAAGGAGTGGGGATTATACAGGCAGGATTACTGCGGATGTATTTACAGCAAGGAAGAATCCCTTAAGAAAAGAAAATGAAAAGTATAACAAGATCGACATTCTTGAAACGCGTACACGATACTATCAAACATTACGATATGTTAAAAAAAGGCGACAAGGTGCTTGTTGCTGTATCGGGCGGTCCGGACTCTGTATGCCTCTTGGACGCGCTTTTAAATCTTAAGAAAAAACTTGGCATAGAACTTGTTGTTGCGAACATGGATCATGGGATAAGAGGGATCGAATCGCGCGGGGACTCCGATTTTGTAAGGGATTTAGCGAAAAAAACAAATCTGAAGTTTATCCATAAAAGGATCGCCCTGAAAGGCACAAAAAGAAGCAAGCTCTCGCTTGAGGAGCGCGCAAGAGAAAAAAGATACACCTTTTTAAAAGATGCAGCCAAGAAAAACAGCTGCAATATTATCGCAACAGGGCACACGCTTGATGATCAGGCGGAGACTGTTCTTATGAGAATTATTAGCGGGACATCTTTTTTCTCTATTGCGGGAATACCCCCTGCAAGAAATGACGGTAAGGTGAAGATCATAAGGCCGCTGATCAGGACAAGCAAAGACGATATCTTAAAATATCTGAAAAAAGAAAAATTGACCTTCGTTAAAGATAAGACCAATCGCGATACGAATATTTTAAGGAACGCTGTAAGGCTTAAAATGATCCCTTTTCTTGAAGGGTATAACCCGAGGCTGAAAAGGGTTCTTGTGAATTTTGCGGATACGGCAAGAGAAGATGCCGCCTTCTTGAACGAACTTAAGAGGGAAGCAAAGGGCTCTTTAACGGCAAAAAAAGGAAAGGGCGAAGTATCAATAAAGTTGGCAGACTTGGTGATACAGCCGCGCGCGTTAAGAAAAGAAGTTTTCAAGGAAGCGATAGACCGCTCCGGCGGGAATATCAAAAAGCTCACGCATAGGCACTGGATGGAGGCGGATTACCTCCTTAGAAAGGGCACAAGCGGCAAATCCCTTGATTTCCCGGGGGATATACGTGTGACTAGATATAAAGATAAAATAGTTTTTAAAAAACGTCAAACTTGACTTATTGGTGCTAATAATATAAATTATACATAATATGGACGGCAAGAATCTAAAAAACAATCAGAAAAAACGGCCCGGTATGCCGAAAAAACCGCCTGTTAAAGAAGGCAAAAATCTCTTTATATGGCTGCTTGTCATAATGGCGCTGTTTTATATTTTCCAGTGGGTGTTCACATCCCTGGAAGGCACTTCCACGCAAATGACATATAAAGAGTTCTACCAGATGGTGGAGGACAATAATCAGACCGGGCATATCATCCAGGCGGTAAAGGTCAATGACAGGGTGAGCGGGAAACTGGCTGACGGCAAGACTTTTACCATTCATATGCCCGAAGACGACCAGAAGCTTATCGCGCTCATGCGTACCAATATACCCGATTTTGACGTTAAACCGCCTCAGACGTTCCTTTCCAATCTTTTTTATTCGCTGGGACCGATGCTTCTTTTTATCTTCTTCCTCTGGTTTTTTATCTACAGGGGGGCATCTGCCGGAGGCGGAAGGATGATGGCGTTCGGCAAATCAAGAGCGAGACTTGCTTCAAAAGATAAAATGAAGATCACTTTCAACGATGTCGCGGGGATAGAAGAGGCCAAGGAAGAGCTGAAAGAGGTCATAGAGTTTTTAAAGGATCCGCGTAAGTTCCAAAAACTCGGCGGTAAAATGCCTAAGGGGATTCTTCTTATGGGCCCTCCGGGAACGGGCAAGACCCTGCTTGCAAAAGCGGTTGCGGGTGAAGCGGACGTGCCGTTCTTCAGTATTTCAGGATCGGACTTTGTTGAGATGTTCGTCGGTGTCGGGGCGTCCCGCGTAAGAGACCTTTTTGAACAGGCGAAAAAGTCTTCTGTGCTGAGCAAGAAGGGATGCATTATTTTCATGGATGAGATCGATGCTGTCGGCAGACAGCGTTTTGCCGGCATAGGCGGCGGCCATGATGAAAGGGAACAGACGCTTAATGCTCTTTTAGCGGAGATGGACGGTTTTGATACAGGAACAGGCGTTATTTTAATAGCGGCTACCAACAGGCCCGATGTGCTTGACCCGGCGCTTTTAAGACCGGGCCGTTTTGACAGGCAGATAGTTGTAGACAGGCCCGATATAGCCGGAAGAGAAGCTATTCTTAAAGTTCATGCCAGAAACGTAAAACTTGATAAAGAAGTTGATTTCGGCACGGTGGCAAAACAGACAGCGGGTTTTTCGGGGGCTGATCTTGCCAACCTTATAAACGAAGCCGCGCTTCTCGGCGCAAGAAGGGATAAAAAGGCCGTAGGGATGTCCGAGCTTCAGGAATCCATGGAACGTGTCATGGCGGGGCCTGAAAGAAGATCCCGGAAAATAAGCGAAGAAGAAAAGAAAACGATAGCGTATCATGAATCAGGCCACGCGCTCATGTCGTATCTGATAGAAGAAGTGGACCCTCTTCATAAGGTGACTATCGTATCAAGAGGCATGGCGCTTGGATATACCATGCACCTGCCTCAAAAAGACAGGTACCTGCGTAAGAGAAGCCAGTATCTGGGAATAATAACAAGCCTTTTGGGAGGCAGGGTAAGCGAAGAGCTGGTGTTTAATGAGATCTCTGACGGAGCGCAGGATGATATAAAGCGAGCGACCGCGCTTGCAAGGGACATGGTGACCATGTACGGTATGAGCGATAAACTGGGGCATCTTACTTTCGGCAAACGTCACGACCAGGTTTTTCTCGGACGCGATATTACTGAAGAGAGGAATTACAGCGAAGATACCGCGAAAGTGATCGATGAAGAAGTTAAAAAAATAGTGGATTCCTGCTATGAAAAGGCAAAAGAAAAACTCACGGCAAACAGGGATAAACTGGATCTTCTTGCGAATAAGTTGATAGAGAAGGAAACGCTTGATGAATCAGAGGTTTGTAAGCTTTTAGGTTTTGATAAAAAAAGCCCGCAGGAAAAATTAGAAGAAAGGCATCTGCAGCAAGAGGATAAAGAAAAACTTGAAAGTTAAAGCTTACGATATCTCTCTTGGAGAACGAACATGCATCATGGGCGTACTCAATATCACGCCCGACTCTTTCAGCGACGGAGGAAAATACTTAGATAAAGAAAAAGCCGTCCAAAGAGCAATGGAGATGGCCCGAGGCGGCGCGGATATCATTGATATAGGCGGAGAATCTTCCAGGCCAGGCGCAGTGAGTATAAGCGCCGCTGAAGAGATAGAAAGGGTCATACCGGTAGTAGAGGCATTAATAGGTAAGATAGAAGTGCCCATTTCGGTTGATACCCGAAAAAGCGAAGTCGCAAAAGAAGCTCTTTCAAAAGGCGCAAGTTTCATTAACGACATCACGGCTTTAAGAGCGGACGGCGATATGGCGAAAGTGATCGCCGATTTTGATGCCGGCTGTATCCTGATGCACATGAAGGGCGATCCGGAAAACATGCAGGATGCGCCGCATTATGATGATGTGATAGGTGAGATCTCGGCATATCTGGCCGAGTCGATAAAACTGGCCGAAGATTCCGGTATTGATCCCGGGAAGATCATTATCGATCCCGGAATAGGTTTTGGAAAAACTTTGGAACACAATCTTTTGATCTTGAAGAACTTAGAAAGGTTCAAAGAGTTAGATAAGCCTATTATGGTGGGAACAAGCAGGAAATCTTTTATCGGGAAACTCACGGGTAAAGAAGCTGATGAGCGCATTTTCGGAACAGCCGCATCTATTGCGGCTGCGATATTGAACGGAGCGGATATTGTAAGAGTTCATGACGTGCCCCAGATGCGGGAAGTCTCTACAATTGCAGATTCAGTAAAGAGAGCAGGATAAGAATGGAATTTTTTCTGGGATATTGGGAAACCATACTCGAGATCATTATTCTCTGGGGGGTATATTACGCGATATTCCTGCTCTTAAAAGATACCGCCGCGGAACAGGTCCTCAAAGGCCTCATCATAATAACCGTGATCGTTATGCTTACCGGCGGGTTGAACCTGGTAGTCATAAACTGGCTTCTTACAAGACTTCTCGCCATATCCGTTATAGCATTTATTATTATTTTTCATCCTGAGATCAGAAGGGGTCTTGCCAGGATTGGCAGGATGGGCGTCTTTACCGCGGAGAGGGCTACAATAGACGAGATAACAAAAGCTGCCGGGGTATTGTCCAAGAAAAAGACCGGCGCGCTTATCGCCATCCAGCGGGAAACCGGCCTGAGGCGTTACGTGGAAAGCGGCGTTAATATAGATGCCGGGGTAACGAGCGAGCTGATAAACACGATATTCATGCCTAACACTCCTTTACATGACGGGGGGATAATTATTGCCGAGCAGCACATAGAGGCGGCGGCATGCCTATTTCCGTTAACACAGAACCCTAATATCCCGAAAACTACAGGCACAAGGCACAGGGCGGCTATAGGATTGACCGAAGAGACCGATGCGATCGTTGTGGTCGTCAGCGAAGAGACCGGTGAGATCTCAGTGGCGGTAGCAGGAAAACTTACAAAAGATATTGACCTAAAAGAACTCCCGAAAGTTCTTGAAAAGGCTTTCAGGCCGAAACGGAAGAAAGGGTCTTTTTCCAGGCTGTTAAAAAGTGTTATGGCGAGACGTTTATTCGGGGGAATAAAGCTGACCCGAGATAAGGTTTCATGATGAGAATAAAAAACATGATCGTTAATAATTTCTGGTTAAAAGTTTTTTCGCTCATACTTGCGGTAGCGACCTGGTTTTATGTTTTTGATATCGTGAACAAGGATTCTCATCTTAAAAAGGATGAAACCGCTGAGGAGATCTTCCAGCGCTATAAATACAGCGTGAAAGAGGTGCCTGTTAAGCCTGTTTTCACGGGAAGAAGCCCCGAGGGATACAGAATAAATTTTGAGAAGGTGAAGATCGAACCCGCAACCATGCATGTTTTCGGCCCTGAAGAAGTGATCAAAGATGCCGAGGAACTCACAACTGAGCGGATCGACTTGAACGAATATACCCGAAGCTCCCATATTCAGGTGGGGGTGGAGTCAGATATAAAATTCCTGAAATTCGACGAGAAGCTGATCGATGTTTATCTTCCCGTTGAGACCGTTAACGGGGATAAGAAGTAGAAGAGAACAAATAAATGCCGAAACTTGGTGTTAATATAGATCACGTAGCAACTTTGAGAGAAGCGCGCAAGACTTTCGAACCGGATCCGCTCGAAGCCATGCGGAGTTGCGAAAAAGCCGGTTGTGACGGGATCGTATGTCACTTAAGAAAAGACAGGCGCCATATACTTGATGCGGATGTAGAAAAATTAAGAAAAGAAGTAAAGACACATCTCAACTTGGAGATGTCGGTCGATCCTGAAATAGTCGATATCGCATGCCGCGTAAAGCCCGACCAGGCAACGATCGTTCCCGAAAACAGGCAGGAGATTACCACCGAAGGCGGGCTTGATGTTGTGGGGAATTTAGGGAGAGTAAAAGAAGTTGCCGAGCGGCTTTCTAAAGAGGGGATAAAGGTAAGTCTTTTTATTGACCCGGAGGAGAAGCAGGTAGCATCTTCCAAGGAAGCCGGCGTATCAATGGTTGAGTTTCACACAGGACGGTATGCGGAAGCCTTTAATGCCGGAGGCGATTATAAAAAAGAGCTGGAAGATCTTATTAAGATGACGGAACTGGGGATAGATAAAGGTCTTACCGTATGCGCGGGGCATGGTCTTAATTATAAAAATGTTACTTTGGTTGCCCAAATAAAAGGCATGCATGAACTTAACATAGGCCATTCAATTATATCAAGATCGATATTTACAGGGATCGGTCTCGCCGTAAAAGAGATGAAGGACTTAATATCATGAACGTTGCCGGGATAGGGATAGATGCTGTTGAAATAGACCGCTTCGCTAGCGCTGTTGAGATGTGGGGGGATAATTTTATCGATAAAGTCTTCACTCCGAAGGAAAGAGAATATTTCGAGTTCAAGAAACTAAACCCCATAAACATGGCGGGTAAATTCGCGGCCAAAGAAGCCGTTAAAAAAGCGTTACCCGACGGGGCGGAGATAGGCCTAAGGTGGTCCGATATAGAGATCCTTAACGGTTCCGACGGAAAACCTTACGCATGCCTCCACGGCCAGGCCAAAAAAATAATGGATAAGTTCAACCTTGCTGAAGTATTTGTAAGTATTTCACATACAAAAAATATAGCGACCGCAAACGCAATGGTGGTGAAAAATGGTTAAAGAACACATAAAGAAACTGCCTCAAAGAGAAGAAGATACACATAAAGGCGATTACGGGAAAGTCCTTGTTGTCGCGGGTTCCCGGGGGATGACAGGAGCGGCTTACCTTACTTCACAAGGCGCATTAAAGTCAGGCAGCGGCTTGGTAACCTGCGCTATCCCGGAATCACTAAACGAGATCATGGAGGTAAAACTTACCGAAGTCATGACGCTGGCTCTTCCCGATAAAGGGACAAATTCTTTAGGCATAGAGTCAAAAAAAGCGATACTTGATTTTGCGTCCAAGTGTGATGTGGTTGCATTGGGTCCGGGCCTTGGGCAGAAGGATGAGACACAAAGTCTTGTTAAAGAACTAATAGAAAAAATAGAAAAACCTCTTGTCATTGATGCTGACGGGATCAACGCGCTTGGCGGACAGCTGGATATCTTACGGAACAGAAAGGGAAGAACCGTTCTCACACCGCATCCCGGAGAAATGGCACGTCTTTTAGGTAAAGATATTGATTCGATAAGAAAAGACAAGGAAGAAGTCGCAAAAAGCGTCGCTGAAATTACAAGTGCAGTAGTATGCCTCAAAGGACACCGTACGGTTGTGGCAAGCCCTGAAGGCCAGATCTATGTGAACGAGACCGGTAATTCCGGCATGGCGACAGGCGGCATGGGCGATGTTCTGACCGGCATGATAGCTTCTTTTATAGGCCAGGGCGTTGAAGATTACAGCGCCTCGATAATTTCGGTGTATTTGCATGGCCTGGCAGGCGATATAGCCGCTGAGAAAGAAGGCGTTTTTTCGATGACAGCGACAGATGTTCTCAGTAATTTACACCTTGCTTTCGAAAGAGCCGGGATTTAATAAAAATTTAAATATCTGTAAATAAATAACTTACAAGTCAAACATCCTGCCTTAAAAAGATAATCCCCAAAGGTTTGCCAATCAAGACAAAATATGATATACTTTAGGTGATAGTAAAGTAAGCTCAAACCGGGGAAATATTTTATAAAGGGGCGCACCATTCGGGAGAATGGGGTGCGAATTGAAATGGAAACCCAACCTTCCAATGGTTGGGTTTTTTGTTTTAAAAGGAGGTGAGAAGAATGAAGATGAAAATTTTAATGATTTCTTTGATTATGACAATTGCTGTTTGCGGAGCCAGCACAGCGGATGCGGCACAAACGACGTTTGAAAATGAAATATATGATTGGACATCGTATCCTTTTTACTATGATGGCACCTGGGGTCCTTACCACGATGGCCCGATGACCCCCTTTGAACTTCCGAATAATATCGACCCGAACTATGAGGGGCCTTTTGATGTGATCCAGTTTTCTTATACGCCCCCGCTTTATGGGGAAATGGTCGAAGTTCTTTTTCATTCCGATGCAGCGACGCTAGTATACATAACCACTGATATCACGCTGTACTATTACGGCACCTATACAAATGGCGGGTGGTGGGATTACACCGCGACGTTTGCCGAAGCGACTGACCTTACAGGATCTTCCGCTGTTTTTGACGGCGCGTTCGATTTTCGTATCGATACGAGCAACGGTCCTCCGGAGGGCGAGAGAACATATTTTGGAACTGGGTACTATTCCGGGCCTAATGCCGGCGGTACGATCACGTACGAAGCTTCTGGCGGCGGACCTGCACCAGTACCGGAACCGGCAACAATGACAATATTCGGTCTTGGGATATTGGGGTTGGCTGTAAAGAGGTTTCGTAAATAATAGGGACGGTTATAAGAGGAAATAAAACCGTCCCTAAAGGGCAAAGTTATGCAAGCTTATGTGTTCTTTGTCTTTTTCTTTTTTAATCCCTTCAGTATTTCATCTCCATTTATTGATAATATGATTCCGAAAGCTTTCTTTGTTCAAATGCTTTTCTTGACGCTTTTTTTCTAACATTTTGAGGGGTGTTAAATAAACTCCTCGCCCTGTAGGGCTCGTCGAACATATTTAACACTTTTTCCCTCAAAAGTTATAAAAAAAGCTGAAAAGCATGATTCACTCAGAAAACTTCCGGAATCATTTCGTAAATGACAGGGGCGATTCTTAATAAGGAAGAAAGTCCCTGTAGGACAACCGGGAAAATTTTTAAGTATTTCAAACAAATAACTTACAAATTATTTGATCCTGCCTTAAATTGAAATAATTCCTGAAGGTTTGCCGATCAAGACAAAATATGATATACTTTAAGTGATAATAAAGTAAGCTCGAATCGGGAAAAATATTTTATAAGGGGCGCACCATTCGAAGGAATGGGTAGCTGAAAAATATGTTAACCCAACCTTCCGATGGTTGGGTTTTTTATTTTGGAAAGGAGGTGAGAAGAATGAAGAAACTATTAGCAATATTGCTCGTGGCCTTAGTGATGGGCTTATCAATGCCCTCAAGTGCTTTTGCCCAGTGGCATATTGGAGGTATTGACGAACCTAATCATGGTGTTGCTGATTTCACTGTTCCTAGCATAACAGGTGACCCAGGTGATTCTAACAACGTAGGCCTCGTACTTGCGAGCTTTTGGAGCGATGATTATATGCAGCCCGTAACGGGTGTGTATTTGCACCATAGTGTTCACCAAACCCCATTTACGGTACCAACTGGCACCACTTTTGCTTTAGCTTTACCAGGCATTGGTGGAACAACCTTTGTTGAGGAAGATGCCAATCAGACTGCAACAGGTGATAATGGTACTAATTTCTTTCTTATGGCTGATGTCGGGGATTTCAGTTCTTATTATGTGGGTCCGGTTGGCGACGAAGGTATTCATGTTGGAACACTTATTGCCTATCCGGGTTGGGGTGAGTGGAGCTTTCCTGATCCTGTTCAACAGACTGACTTGAGTGTAGCTTCGTTGGACTCGTTACCTAGTGACGAAATCTGGTTTAATAGTGGGCTTCCTGAGGCTGGGGGGGTAATCCCGGAACCCGCAACAATGGCGATTTTAGGCATCGGTATTTTTGGGCTGGCTTTAAAACACCGCAAATAGGGACGTTTCCAAAAATAATCCCGGAAGCGTCCCTAAGGTCAAAGCCAGACCTGTCCCCATCACGGGGGAGAATTATTTTTGTCTTTTTTTTATACCCTCACCACTTACTTCAAATTCTTTTTTTAATAAAGATAGTTTTATATTGCTCACGGGAAAGATGAGCTTTTGGAGTGAATACGATTTTTAGGCATTTATTTGGTTTTTTAAGGTAAATTACCTATTTTTGCAACTGTTTGAGCCGGATGAGCTAATAATATGGAAATGATCAGCGAAGCAGGCGAGTTTTGCAAAACCTTAAAAAGGCAAATAAATGGCGTTAAGAAAATCGTCTGAACGGGAAAAGCTCATCTTTCCCGTGTACTATAAAAAACTTGACTTATCTCACCTTATAATGTAATCTTTTACTAAGGATGGATAGTTAACAAAAATGTTAATTATGTATATTTAGCATGGATTACGATAAACTGCAAAAATTAAGAAAGAGGCTGTATTTTTCAGTTGAAGACGCGGCGGAGCTTCTGGATGTAAAGCGCGCCTCCGCGCGCGTTCTGTGCAATAGGAACGCCAAAAAGGGGATATTTATAAGGATTAAGAAAGACCTTTACGTTCTGGAGCAGAATTGGAAGAATTATTCAAGGGAGGGGTTTTTTATGATCTCTAATATCCTGCAGGTCCCTTCGTATATCTCTCTCTTGACCGCCTTATCATATTTTGAAGTGACCACCCAGGTCCAGAAAGATTTTTACGAGAATATTTCCCTGAAACGTTCGGTGAATTTTAACGCGAAAGGCGTTACATTCACCTACAGCAAGCTGAACAAAGCGCTTTATTTCGGTTTCGCGAGGAAGGACAATATATTCATAGCCACGAAGGAAAAGGCGTTTGTTGATGCGGTCTACCTTTATTCATACGGGAAATACAGTTTGGATTTCAGCTCGCTGGATCTTAACAAACTGGAGAAGGGGAATTTGAAGAAAATAGTCTCAAAATTCCCCCAAAAAACAAAGGATATAGTAGGTGAAAAATGCGGGATCTGATCAAGCAGGAACAGTTCGAGTTGGAAGTCCTGGACAAACTGAACAGCGGCAAGCTCCTCCCCAGGCTTGTCTTCGGCGGAGGGACAATGCTGAGGCTTTGCCATGGGCTTAACAGGTATTCCGTGGATCTTGATTTCTGGATCGATAAAAAGATCGACAAGAAGAAACTGTTCAACGGCCTGAAAGATCTTTTGTCGCGATCTTACAAGATCAAAGACGCGGCGTATAAATTCAACACGATACTTTTTGAAATACGCTCAGGGTCTTATCCCAGGAGCCTTAAGATAGAGATAAGGAAGAAAATAAAGAAGGTTGCTACCGAACAGGTGATCGCCTACAGCGGTCATTCCAATATGCAGGTTGTTCTCAGAAGCGTGTCTCTTGCCGATATGATGAAAGCCAAAATAGAGGCGTTCCTTAACAGGAAAGAAATAAGGGATGCTTTCGACATGGAATTTTTGGTGAAAAAGGGGATCGGACTGGAAGCGCCGAAAGGCGATCTTGAGAGGCTGCTTAAGAACCTTGATGCGCTTACTAAGAATGATTACGCTGTAAAGCTTGGTTCTCTTTTGGATGAAAGCCAAAGACGGTATTATGTCAAAGAGAATTTCAAGATCCTCAGGTCAAAGATCCTTGAAAAACTAAAAAAATATTGACTGTTGCATAAAAATTTTCTTATGATATACTTAACTTTGTTTTACTGCCGGCGTAGCTCAGTGGTAGAGCAGGGGTTTTGTAAACCTCTGGTCGGGGGTTCAAATCCCTCCGCCGGCTCCATATCCGTGGGGAGATGGCGGAGTGGTCAATCGCAACAGACTGTAAATCTGTCGGCTTATGCCTACGGAGGTTCAAATCCTCCTCTCCCCACCATAAATCAGGGATGAATATGAAGAGATTGATATGTTCAATTCTACTGGTTTCATTCGCTGTTTTTCTCTCTTTTATCAGTAATGCCGAAGATTATTTGACTGACTCAGGTGAGGTAAAAGAAGAAATTGATACTGAAGACTATATGACAGATTCCGGCGAGATCAGGCAAAGCGTAGAGGGTGAGTATATGACAGATTCCGGCGAGCTTGAAGAGGGATATGATGTTTTTCCCCAGCCTGATGTAAGCGGAGAAATAGAGCAGGACCTGCAAGAAGAAGGCCTGAGCGAAGAAGAGGAAGAATAACACGCCATTAATGCGAGCGTAGCACAGTGGTAGTGCAGTGGCCTTCCAAGCCACCTACGTGGGTTCGATCCCCATCGCTCGCTCCAGTTTAAAAGGGCTCAAAAATGAGCCCTTTTATTATGCCCTGAAAATTAAGATATAAAATAGTTATATTAATTATAATTGACATATTTGCTCCTATATGTTAACATAATAAAAAGCTATTTTTAGCTAAATTTAACTATAATTAATATATTATATTAATTGGGTTGGCGCACAATGGGAAAATATAAAAACAGGCATAATCTGCGACTTAGACTTATATCTATGGTAGTGGTATGCCTGTTTTTTGCTAATAGCGTCTCATGGGCATACCAACCCGACGTGAGATCACCCGCCGCTAATAATACCCTGCAGGCACAACTGCTCTTTAAACCTATTCTTGATGCTGTTCAAAATGAGTTTAAAAATCAGGTGAGATTCGAGCTTAGAACGATCCTGGAGATGATAGAGGCAAACGAACCTCTTCAGAATATAAACGCGGCGCTCGATCATTCCCGCTCTGCTTCAAATTTCAAAAGCGGCCAGCGGAAACTGGATGTCGATCCGGAATGTATTGAACGCGATGATTCCCTGGAGGTCAGGCTGGGTTTTTACCGCGCCTCCGAAGGTGGTCCTAAATTCCGCATGGTGTTTCCGCGCGCACCTGACGGAACCCGGGATATAGATAAGGTCAAGATAGAAGAAATTATTTATGGCGCTTTGCCGGATCGCTTAGAGATAGAGGCGGCCGATAAAAAGCTTCAGCGCGTTAAAAGTAAAATCCAGAGCGGGGATGAGGTTAACGTGCTTTTTGTGTGTTCGGCGAATTTTCAAAGAAGTCCGTTCGCCGAAGTTATCGCCAAGTTTATAGCGGCGGATTCAGGACTTGAAAATGTCCATGTCAGTTCCTGCGGGACATACGCGTATTCGCAGGTCGCCTTTGATAAAAGATTGGTCGATATATTCCGGAAAAACAATCCGGGAGAGATCGCCGAAGACATATTGTCTCAAAAATCCCCCCGAAGACGAGTTGATCGCGAAACGATCGAAAATGCCGATATAGTGATCGTTGGGGACAACACGGTAAGGGAAGACCTGGAGAAATTTTTCCCTGAGATAGCAGATGATGTAGCGAGAAAAACCGTTTATTTTACAGACCTTGATCCAAACTTAAGAGTAGAGTTCGGCCACCTGTTCCCCGATTTCAGCATGTGGGAAACCATTGTCAAGAAGAATGTCCAGGAGTATTACGATATCGTTTACAAAACTATACGCGAGGGTTTGTTCCAGGATGTATTTGACCGCCTCAGCCAGGCCGATCTTAAATACGGCCTTGTGCCCGGCAAACTGCCCAAAAAGCACCGCGCTTTCTACGAAACGGTCTACAATATACTTTTTGAACACGATTTTAAAGACCCCAAAATGCACAAGGATGCCGAGCGCCTGGCCCGCACCATTACGATGATGAGGCCCGGTTCCCTGGAATTTATACATGAAACGGGAGTTATCAGCGAAAAGGAAAAAGATATTTTTCTTGAGAAAAAAACGCACGCTTTAAAGTTCCTTGGCGAAGAGGCTAAGCGTGATCTTTCCCGCAGGCTCAGGCAATTGGTCGATTCTTATGGAAGGGATCTGGCGGGATCATTCAAAAAACATTACATGAAGCGTCTCGTTCCGCTCGATATTATCGAACCGTTAGCACGCAAATACAAGACTTCCGTCTCGCACATACAAGTGATCATCAGGGACCGTCCGGATTTTCCGGCATGGCTTCCGATGGCCGCAAGCTTGGTAAAACAGTATGAAGAAAGATTGGGAGGGACGAATAACGCATGGGGGATCTTCATAAAAATAGGCATTGATGAGAAAAAAGCCGATAAATGGGTAGCGCAATATTTAAAGAGGGTCGAAGAAATACAGGATAAAGTAGGGGGACCCAGGAACGCAAGGTTTATAGTCAGAATGAAGGGCCTGGATGTAACTGACGAGTATATTGAAGACATTGCCGCCAAGGCCGATGAGATAAAGACCAGAGTAGGCAATTTTACGAACGCCATGCTGGTTATTATAGCTCAAGGCCTCGGAGAAAAAGAGGATGAAGAAGGGGTTTTGAGAGGGAAAGTGGATGCATGGATAGATAAGGCGGAGAAAAAACTTGAAGTTATCGAAAAAGTAGTAAGCGGAACGTCGGAAGAAGGCAGAAGGTCAAAGGCATGGCAGATCCTGATAATGTCGGATCTGGACAAAGTCGAGAGCTGGCTTGAAAACGCGGAAACCATCGTGAAGGAAATAGTAAAAAGTGAAGAATGCACGGAAGCCGAGGCCTGGAATCGCGTGATAGCCGAAGGCCCTAGAGTATTAGATCAGGCCGGCGAGGAAAGGAAAAAATTCCACAAAATAGGAAGTAAAGATGTGAAAGTTATCGATGTGGACGAAGAAAAGGACATCGCAATAGTGAAAGACTCCGAAGGCGTTACCCACCAGGTTAACATGGAACACAAGGGACCCCTGGCGATAAAAACTTTGATAAGGATGTTCGAAGGGATGTTTGAATTAGATGAAAATTCAAGAAGGCTGATCATCTCTATGCTGAAACTCATTGAAAGATCCCCGCCAGAGATCTACGTGTTTTCACGCATCATAGAGGATCTCATGGCTTTTTCTTCGCCCGAGGACAATATGATCGCGGTTTTTAAGAACCTTAAAAATAATCCCCTGCCGCTTTTTCATGAAGTATCCGAATATCTCATCGCCGACGGCCACATGAGGCTGGAGATAGAAGAAGGTCCGTTCGATATGCTTGTTATAAAGCGAAAAACACTCTTCGGACGTTTCCTGGACAAACTGGGAATGAAGAATAACCGTTTCGGATATAAAGAAATGGAAAGGATCTTCATTTCTACGGCAACAGCAGATTTTATCGAAAAGGAAAAATGGCATGACGGGTGGCGTGAAGATCCGCATTATCTTTTAAGGGTCCTTCAAAGAGAGGTCTTCGGATACAGGGATTATTCTTTCACGGAAGAACTCCGCCTTTATCAGGTCTCAGAAGACCTCGACAGCATATACGACACCGAGTTCACCATAGATGATATTATTGAAGAGGAGATCTGGCTGAGGAAAAGAGGGAAAGTCTCTTCCGGCGCGGAGGATCAGGGCGGTTTTATCGGCAAATGGCAGCCCCTGGAGAAGATCGAGTTCAATTATGACAAAATGCTGGAAAAGTATGCCGCGGAATTTAAAGTGCGCTACATTGAGACGGGAGCGGAAAGAAGTATCACCCTATATGCAAGAAGAGCGCCGCCGGGAACGTTCGAAAATTACCGCAGGACCGGCATCACGGAGATCGATGCAGCTTTGTCTAACATACTGGACGGGACCGGTGACAACAAGTATTTCATTCCCGAAGAGGACCGCTTCATTCTTGAGCCCAATTCTTACGGTATACACGGTATAGGAACGCCGCACCTACTTGCAATAACCGATTTTCTCAAAAGTGACGGTCTGGCGATATTCCATGAACTGGCGCATGCCTCCGGTTATGATCCGACACATTTTTTGAAAGAAAAACATCAAGAGGCGGCTGATGCATATATAAACGAAGAAGGCAAGGAATATCGCAAAGATCCGGATATGCGCCTGCATTATGTCTGGCGTTTCTTTCAAGCGCAGAGGTGGCCGGAAGACAATGCGGAGCTGACCGAAATAATAAAGAAGGCAGAAGAAGACAGGACAGGAAAAATATTTAAGGTCCTGCTATTGATAGGATCGGAAGGCAAGGATAATGTAGAATCATTGGATTATCTTACGGGAAAATACGGGTTTTATGTTTGGGTTAAATTATATGATTTTTCCAAAGGCAAATTATATGGCATTTTTACGGGCGGTCTGAAGGCTTTAAAAAATGCTTTTAGTGAAGAAGAACTATTGAAGTACTGGCCGTATTTTGTTCACTTGGCCTTAAAGCCGGAGCAAAATGCAGGTGACCTGTTCCAATATGACCTGCCGGCGTTAAGAAAAGCTTTTCCCTCGCAGGAATTTACGGCATACTGGCCCGATTTTTTTGAATTGGGGAACACTGCGGGCAGGAATTCGGGGGTCCTTTTCAGGTACGGCTTGCCCGCCTTAAAGGAAACATTTACCCAGGAAGAGTTCAATGACTACTGGCCTGTTTTTAAGCGATGGGGCATCGCCTTAGGAGAAAACGCAGGATACATATTTCAGCATGCCCTGCCGGTGATAAAAGGCATGATAAATTCAAAAGAAGACCTGGACAGGTCGTTCAACGATCTTAAAAGTTTAGCTGAGGCCGCCGGAGAAAATGCGGAAGAACTGTTTGAGGACGGTTTTCCTGAACTGAAAGAGGTTTTTCCCGATGATAAGCTTGAAGAATACTGGCCGGTCCTTGTTAAAATGGGAAAAACAGCGGGCGAGGATGCCGGAATATTGTTCCAGTACGGTTTACCGGTCCTGGGGGAAATGGTCGATTCAAAAGAAGATCTGGAAAAAATGAGTAAAGGCATTATTGAGCTATGTGTTAATAGGGAAAAAGAGGATGATGAAAGTGATGATTTCAGGGGGGACATTTTATTCCGGTTAGACAGGGAACGCTTGTTTGAAAAAGCCATGCCGGAGCTGAAAGCGGCATTTTCCCGGGAAGAGCTCAAGGAGTATTGGTCCGATCTTGTCGGGATAGTAAAAGATGCTGGAGAGAGCGCGGATACTTTATTTAAAGATGTAATACCCGGCCTAAGGCCCTTGATCCAGTCAAGGGAAGACCTATTGCAGGTAAGCAGTTTGCTGCTGAGACTGTGTGATGCAGCGGGAAAAAGATATAATGCGCATAGCCTGCTCGAGTTCCTGTTACTTTTGAGAGACGGGATTGCTTCAAATAAAGATTTCGAGAAAGTCGGCAGCGTCCTTGAGGAAATGGCGGCATCCGGGGGCGAAAATGCGGATCATGATTTCTACAGCGGCCTCACTTATTTTAAGGAAGCGATAGCGGTAAGAGGGAACGGCGAAGAAACCGCGAAAAACCTTAAGATCATGGGAACCATTCTTGCGGAACTTCTCAAAGGGATGGGCAAAAATAAAAGGTATTTCATTCAGGACGGCCTTCAGGTCTTTAAAGAGACCATCCTGGCGGAGGATAATATTGAAGAAACTGCGAAGAATCTGCAGACCATAGGAAATATTCTTGCGAGGTTTACCAGAGAAGCCGGGAGCAGTGCGGAATATTTTGCGGATGAAGGGCTTGAGAGCTTTCAAGAGGCGATCATAGCGGATGATATCGAAAAAACCGCGGAGAACCTGCGCCTTGTAGGGGGCGGGCTCGTGGAACTTGCCAAAGCTTCGGGCAAAGATGTGAGGCACATGTTTTTCCTGGGTCTGCCGCTCATCAAAGAGACCTTTGGCTCCGGGTTCATAAAAGAGAACGCAAAAGAGCTGATAAACCGGCTGACAGAACTTTGCGCCAGCACTACCGATTACAACCGTGAGCGGGTTTTAAAACTTCTTCTTGATAAGTCAAATCTCAGGAGACTGCATGAAAAGAACGCAGACCTGTTGGGGCATCTGCGTTTTTACAACAGCGTTATTCAAAAGAACAGGCGGCTGGCCTATTTGATCCTGGAGGGGATAACGGACGGCATAGAGGAAGGCGCGGTAAATGCCGACCTGGATGCCGAAGAGCAGAAATTGATCTTTGATTTTATCGATGAGACCAACGGGTTTTATCCGGTTATTTTCAAGCTGTATAAAGAGAAAGGCGCAAGTGTTTTGGATAATATCAGGCGTTTCGGCCGCAAGGCACTGAGTGATGAAGTGGGAGAGGAAGAGATAAGAGAGTTCCTGGAGGACGAATATTTTAGTTCTCAAGATCCGGAAGATGAAGCGAAAAACAGGATCCTCACCGCTTCATTTCAGATGGCCATTCCGCCGTCCGGCGCATCTTTTGTGAGCCGCCATGAAGTGGCCGGGCTTTTGAACGAATTCAGAAAGGCGGGGGACAGGCGGGGCGATGTTCCTCTTGCGTTAAGGGATAAGGATTTTGGGGACGGCGAAAAGGACGCTTTCCAGATAAACGAATGGGCCGTAAAAGAAGGGGAACAAGTGGACCGGGAACGTGAAATAACCTCTATCATATCAAGCCTGAGGCAGAGGGAAATACCCGAAGAAAAAAGAGAAGAGGCGAAAAAAGAAGACAAAGACAGGCTTGTAGAAGCTCTTAAAAAGTATTTTTCAGATCTCGCTGATCCGGGTAAAAGAAGAGCCTGCCTTGAAGCCTTTTATGCCCATGCAAGCCACAGTGATCTTCTTCAGCAAAAGATAGACACCATCCAGGAGCTTGATTATTTGAATCTTGTACTTTTAGAAGAGCTTTTTGTCGACAAGAATAACCTGAGGATTTTGTTAAGAGAAGCGTTAAAAGATATAGAAGAAAACACGTACCCGCAAGTACAGATCAAAACAAGAAAGAAAATAGTCAAACCTTCCAGGTTTGTCAGGACCGTACAAGGTGCATGGAAAAGCAATGAAGAGATGCCGGATAAAAAGGACGCCATTTCCGGGCTCATAAGGGATTATGATCCTCGGGATATAACGGAAAAATTGATCCCGCTCATTGAAGACGCAGAATTAAAAGATTTTATCAGGGCGGCAGCCGGCAGACTGCCGGATGCAAGGACCCTCACCCAGAAGGAAATCATAGAGGCGTTGTTTGAAGGGCCCTTGAAAGCGATCGAAAAAGAAAAAGAAAAATTCAGTTTTATCGAAGGCATCAGGAAAGTTGTGCTCAAGTTCAGGGTCGTTAAAGGCATTCCCCACGGGCTCTGGGGCCTGAATGCCGGCGTGTGTGTCGCGACAGATCTTGCGCTGTGGAAAAATGAAGACTTCTACCTTCTCGAAATATATGATCGTGAGACTGCAAAAGTAGCGGGATATGTCCATTTGTATGAAACCGAGATGGATGGCGAAAAGGTTTTAACGCTTCCCGGTATCGAACCGAGCACTGAATTTTTAGCCGAGGTCAGGGCAAAAGACCTTTATCCGATACTTGAGAAAGCCCTTCTCCGAATAAAGAAAGAAGGAGGCTATGCGCACCTTTATATCCCCACATTGGAGAACGAGGGCAATATAACATCGAACAGGACGGATATAATCAAGATCTTGACAAAACGGTACGGCGAGCCGATAACGCTTCCGAGACCCGTTTTGTGGAACACAAAGCCGGAGCCGTATCCTTTTGATAAGGTGTGGGAGGTCGGACCGTTTGCAAATTTGACTGAGGAAAAAACGGAGGGCGCTTCTCAAATGGGTAGTGACGTGAAGGTGAAAGAGGATACTGTTGTGCTGAGCGAAGATGGCCGGACCGGGACCGCAGAGGTCATCGATCCGGAAACCGGCGGAAAGATCGATGATCTCGATCTTGAGCTTTCTGAGCAAGACGCAAGGGATACAGTCCGGGATTTTGTTTCATTCTGGGGGTTTAGAGAGGAAGCCCATAAAGACATTATTCTCGAGATCCTGAGCTTATTTGAAAAATCGCCTCCGTTATATGTTTTCAATAAACGGATCAAGGATCTGTTCGGCTTTGCTATCCCGCCAAATTTTTCTACAGAAAAAGGCCTTATAGCGATATATAAAGATTTTCAGGAAAGTCCCGTCGCGCTTTTTCACGAACTGGCTGAGTTCCTGATAAAATCAAATGTCCTCTTCCTCAGAAAAGACGGATCAAACCTCGATGTGTATATATTTAACGAAAAGAGGACTATAGATGTCTCGAATGCCCTGAAAAATCTGGACGAAAATAAAGAGAAATGGCTCGAGTGGGGAGATAGTATTTTAAATAAACATGAAAACCAGCATTACCTGTTAAGGATCTTCCAGCGAGAAGTATTCGGTCGCTTGGATGAAAATCTATCTATCGCTACAAGAAGAATTCAAGAAGGAGATACTGGTAAAAAAATACACGGGTATTATAGAGTAAGAACTTTATCTGATTATGATGGTTTGATCGAGGAGGTTTTTGACGGAGGGAGAGCGACATTGTCAGATATCATCTCTGAAGGAATAGAGAAAAATGCCGCAAATGGCGAAAAAATAAACTATCTGGATGCATGCGGCGGGATGGGCTGCGCGGCGACCGAACTTGCGGAGAGATTCGGAAAAGAAGGGCTCAGCGCCTTTGTGACCGATATCAATGAATGGGACGTCTCTGATCTTTCCGATGACGAATTTACAGATATAGCGGAAGAAAGCCAGAGAACAGGAATAGATCTTCTTTCGCGAAAATTCAAATTCATAGGATCCGATATCACCGAGATGCAGCTTGATGAAAAAATGGATCTTATTACCTGCATGGAGGCATTATTTTATGTCAATGATCCGCTCAAAGCGCTCATCAACTTGTATAATCATCTGAATAAAGACGGAGTGCTTGTGGTTACATATAAAGTGTCAGAAGAGCACGAGGAGATCCTGGAGCACCTTCACAGGGTGCTATATTTTTTAAGGATGGAGAAAGCGGATATCGGCTACAAGAAAATTGCAAGGCAGATGAGCGCCGGATACAAGTATCACGATATTACAATGTATATAGTTAAAAAGAGAGATCAGGATCTGGTGCTTAATATTGAACCGTCAGAGTATCGTCCTGTATGGGGTAAATTTAAAGCCGTCAAGGACGTCAAGGAAGGGACAGCCGTTTATTACAAAAAAAGGTCCGGGATCCCGGAAGTCAGCATTACTTCGGAAGAAGTCGTCAAGATGCTGTCAGATCTGCCGGCACCGATGGTTTTATTGACTGAGCCCGGCAGGACTATAGACGGAAGATCGATCCCGAAAGGCGAATATGAACTTCGGATAATTGAGGAAGCCGGCAAAAAACACTACCAGTTAGTCAGGAGAGACGAAAAGAAGGAGACAGTATTTACGGTTGATCTGGCCCGCACAACTTTAGTGCCGCCCGGATCGATCGTGCAGCGGAAGAATAAAAGATACAGATTAAGAGTGTTGGAAAGAGGCATGCTTGTGGCTGCGCATATGTTCATGGAAGAAAAGAAGATCCCAGAGAACCTGGCTGCCCCGCAATTCCCTGCGGTGCGATATTTCAAGGATCTGAGTTGTGTGTCGGTAAACAGTATTATCCCGGAGGAACTTTTGGAACTGGCCAAGTTCGCAAAGAAGACCTTGGAGGGCCTCAAGATCCCGGATGTAAGCAGGCAGGAGGTAAGATCAAATCCCAATTTCGGATGGAAGCTGCATCTTAATTTTAACAGAAAAGATCCCAGAGCGAGAGGAGCCATCTACAGGATCCTGAATGACCTCATGACATATGGAGTTATCACTTCATGGAAAATAGGAGGGACCAAAGATACAGGGAAAGAAGCGACGGTCTTTGTCGGGCACGGCGCGATCGCCAAAAAAGTCGCGCAGTATATCGAAGAAAAAGCTTCAGAATGGGAGAAGAGACATAAAGGCAAGAGGCTCTTGTTAAACCAAGTTGGCAGAGTATTGGAGTATGACAGGAAATTCACGTCACACATTTGGGGAAGATTCGAACCCAACGATCGAGAGAGGTTTTATCATTACGGGCGGCAGGGGATCCCTTACATGAAGAAATACGGCTATTTATTTGATGAAAAGGTCAGGTCCGAGAACAAAGAGGAATATGCAGGTCTCAGAGAACAGGCAAAGCTGGCATCGCATTCAGCACTTGCTGAAATATACGGCGAATTTTACACCTCGGGTTACGGGGACAGGCCCCAAGGGGGCACCCTTGAAGTGAATATCGGACAGAATATCGAACAAAAAATAGAGCAAATGCGCAAAGATCACGAGAGAAAAATAATTGATAGGATCGATGTTAATGGCAAAAGAAGTAAAAAATTGTTTTATGAAATAAAAAAATACTTGATCAAAGCTGCCCGAGCCGCCGGGACACAAAAGAAAGATCACCCGATCGATATAGTGATCGATCTAACCCTGATACCGAAAGAGGATATCAGCGAAAATGCCGAAACTCTGGCATATCTTATACTTATGTGCAGGGATCTAAAGAACGTCAATTTTGTGTTCAAACAGCCATATCGGACAGATGAGGAAAGTATGTCCGGTCAATTGGTCGATAATATCGATAATTCGGCCGGGCAGGATGAACTTCTTGAAGCTGTGAAGAAGGAGCTTTGTCAAAAAGCGGTGTATTGCAGCGAAAGCTTTGATGCAGGCGAATTTTTCGAAAAGCGTATCAATAGCTCCGAAATACGCGAAAATGTAATAGAGATACCTATAATCAACAAGGCCTTCCTGGAATGGGCAAGAGATAACGATGTGGCGCTTAAAGAGAACCAATATCCTGTTGCGCTTTACGGTTTCAATAATATAGAAGACAGAGGGGTTGTCTTGAGAAATTTTGAGGCAGCGTTAACTATCGGTTTATCTAAAGCGGCTCTTGTCATCGCGAAAAGACGGGACGCTGAAAAAGGCGAAGGCGACGAGAAGGAACTTCCGGGGCTGAAGAAGGAACTCCGCGAGAAGCTCCAAAGGTTATACGGCGTTTTCAGGCCTCTTGTATTCCTTAACGAGGACACACTTGATTACATGATAAGCCCATATTCTACGGTCAGATTGAATCTTGCCATATCATTGGCACTCCCGCCGCTAACACGCATGGCTGTTGAAGAATTATATGAATTTCATGAAGCTATGCAACTGGCTTTGCAAGCTGTTTAATGGGGCGCCAACCCCATGCCGGTGCGGGATCGTAAGATCCCGTGCCGGATGAAAAAAATCAAAAAAAATCCTTGACAGAAAAATCCTTTTTGCTATAATCACTATTCCAACATCTCTATATATATAGAGAGAATAAGTATAAAACTAATAAACTCTTCTATGGAGACTGGCAGAAGCCAGCCTAAGGAGGAGTTTATGTCGTTTTTTTTACTGTTATAATAAAATATTTTTGTAATTTTGATTTTTAAAAATTTAAAAGGGTAACGGAGTAATTCCGGCCCATGTAGCTCAGCCGGTAGAGCACATCCATGGTAAGGATGGGGTCGGCGGTTCGATTCCGCCCGTGGGCTCCAGAAGATAACGCCCACAGGGGCAAGAGTTAAGTTCAATATAAACGGGGGTTAAAGAGTTAAAAATCAGACCTTAAGGAGGGTATGATGGCAAAGGCAAAATTTGAGAGGACGAAGCCGCATTTAAA
>CAZNEE010000002.1:0-292021 GCA_964572255.1 uncultured Planctomycetia bacterium
TAATTCTCCGTATCGTCCGGAAGATCGTAATTTATGACCGTTTCTATACCGACAACATCTATCCCCCTGGCCGCTATATCAGTCGCGACAAGTATCCTGTACTTCCCGGTCTTAAAACCTTCGAGTGCTTCTCTGCGCTGTTTAAGCGTCCGGTCCGAATGTATCTCCGCGACATTATGCCCCATTCCTGTGATCAGGCGTTTTATCTTGCCCGCCCCTCTTTTTGTCCGTGAAAAAAGCAGTACCGAACCATGATACTGATCAAGCAGTTTAGCCAGCAGTTTCTTCTTGGCTTCTTTCTTTACGATGAATAACTCCTGGATAATATGTTCCGCGGCAGTCCCTGACGGAGCTACCTCGACATGGACGGGAAGCTTCATATGCGCAGCCCCTATCGCCACAACTTCCGCGGGTATCGTAGCTGAAAAAAGCATAGTCTGCCTTTTTTTGGGGACAACCCTAAGGATGCGTTCTATATCCGGCTTGAAACCCATATCAAGCATCCTGTCAGCTTCGTCCAGGATAAGAGTCTCCACTTCATTCAACCGCATTGTCTTCTGATTCAAATGATCGACAAGCCGTCCGGGCGTCGCTATAATGACACGAGGGTTCTTTTTAAGGACGTTCAGCTGGGCCCTCATGGGAACGCCGCCTATAATAACCACTGTCCTTATTCCGAATAAGGGCGCTATCTTCTGGAAGGTTTCATTTACCTGAAGAGCTAACTCCCTGGTAGGAACGATCACCAGACACCGTCCCATATTGCGGGAAAGCCTCTGAATAACAGGTATAGCAAAAGCCAGGGTCTTGCCTGTGCCGGTCTGAGCAACCCCTATTATATCAGTGCCGTTTATCGCGACGGGAATAGCTTTATGTTGGATCGGGGTTGGGTGAGTGAACTTAAGACGGTCTAACACTTCGAGTATTTTCGGAGCTATCCCCAGCCCGTCAAAAGAGACATTAGTTCCGGTTTCTTTCATTGTGATATCTTAACTCCTCTTTTTTTTAGATTGAATAGGTTAATCCTTTTTTAACTGTTTTGATGGTCCAATAGGTGTAGGATACCTTAAAGTTACTATATAGCTTGATGCTATAAAGGTCAAAATGGTGACGAGTTGTATGAACTGTGACGCTGCTTTTGTAATATGCCCCAGATTGAACGCTAAAATCGCAACTAATAATGAAAACTCACTCAATTGGCCGAGCCGAACACCTGTTTCTTTTGAAAAATCGCTCCCCTCCCCTGACCAAATAAACGACCTTTTAAACAACCACGGTTTTATAACAATAAAAATTAAAGCCAGAATAATTGAAGGGGTCAATATCCTCTGCATTACAAAAAGATTAAGCTTAGCGCCTAAAGTAAAAAAGAACAATACCAGAAAGAAATCTCTCAAAGGTTTTAAATTTTCAGATATAAATAGCGAAATCCTATGTTTGGCCAATAAAACGCCTGCAAAAAACGCTCCCGTTTCATAAAAAAGGCCCATGCGTTCCGAAATGATCGCTATACCAAAACACCACGCCAAGCTGAGAACAAATATCGCTTCATGTATGCGTTCGATGCGGAACATTAATTTCCTAAGAACAAATTGCTCTGCAAAATACAATATTATGATAAAAATTAAAAGCTTTACAAATAATAACCCTAAATTACTGAATACCGAGCCCGGCAAATTAAGACCCCTAATTAGTGTCAAAACAGTCACCGCCAATAAATCCTGAAGGATCAAGATGCTGATGCAGATAGCTCCCATTTTTTCATGATGCAATCTTGTTGTAGGCAGTAATTTTACCACCAATATAGTGCTTGAGAACATTAAGGCCAATCCTATACATATGCTGTCTGTGATAGTAAAACGGCTCAGCAGCGCAAAAGAAAAAGCTATCACGAAAGACCCTAAACAATTAGCTAAAGTAATTAATGATGTCTTTTTAAATAGACCGATCAATTTTTGGGGATGCAAAGAAAGTCCGGCCAGGAAAAGGAGCAACGTAATTCCCAAGTGAGAGATTATTTCGATAAACTTAACATTCCTGATCAGCCCCATCCCCCACGGTCCGACAATGATCCCGCAGACGATATAGGCGATGATAATAGGTTGCCTGATAATTATCGCGACAACAGACAATAGCGCTGAACCAATAAGAACTATGCCTAACTGTAAAATAAAATTTTCCATATCAGAAGTTTATCATTAATTTTCTTTTTCCCCGGCTATTACATCTTTAATGTCTTCGGCTTTTTCTTTTATGGCATCCATTGTTTTGTCGGCAGTTTCCGCCACTGTTTTAATTTTGCCCTTAACATCTTCCGCGGTTTTATCGACTTGCTCCTTTACAGCCTCTTTTGCTTTGCCAGCCTGTTCTTTTACCGCTTCTTTGGCTTTTTTTATTTGCTCCTGGCTGGTCTTTTTAAGTTCTTCCGACAGTTCTTTATTCTTCTCCGCCAGAATTGCCAGTTTTTCCTGTATCTTTTGGATATCAACACCAATATTCCCGACCTTTCCATTAAAAAATATTTTAAAAGCTATTATCGTTGCTACATTATCCGCAACTACCAGGTTCTTGTACTCTTCTTTCATGTCCAGAACGATCTCTTTTACGTTTTTTTCTTCTTTCGTGTAATCTATATATTTTACTTTATCGATTTCGATCACATAACGATCCAGCTCAAAAGGTTTTGCTTTTTCTGTTTTTTTCTGGGGAGTAAGTGCTTTGATCTTCGACAGGTTAACTACATTGTCTTTACTTCTTATGATATTCAATTCTTTTATTTTAACAACTATCTTTTTAAAGAACGCGCCCTCCTGAAAAAGGGTTTTCGTTTTAAAATCCATAATTATTAAAGGCACATTAGCGAGTATTTTGTCCTTGAATTGAGGCGGATTGAATATTTTAAGCCCCCTTATTGTAACCTTTGTCTTAAAGGGATCAACCATGATCCTGTTCATGTGGGTATTCAGGTCCAATACATGTTTTAATCCATTCTTTGCAACAGCCACAAGAAGAACGTGCTCAAAAACAAAGAAGGCCAGTAATACAGCAAGGACGATTATGGAAATTTTCTTTATTTTTAGTTTATTCATTTATTTAATCCCTCCCAAACATAAATTACCTTGAAAGCATTGCTGACATGAGAGAAAGATAATCCTGGACATGGCGTGTAATAAGAAAATTTTTACGGGTGTAATCTTTTGCGTTTTCGCCGAGTTTTTCAGCGATCGAAGGGTTGTTTAACAAATACCGCATTCGATATGCGCAGCCCTCGATCGAATTTACGGTGTAACCGGTCCTGCCATAGACTATCTGAACGGATATCCCTCCAACCGCACCTCCGATAACCGGTTTTCCTTTCCACATGCCCTCCGCAACAGTTAAGCCGAAGCCTTCCTTTGTCGACTTTTGAAGTATTATAGTTGCAGCTCTCTGAAGAGCGTTTATTGTGATGTTAGCATCGGACGGTAGATCGAGTATGTATATATCGTTGTCCCTGGAAACCACATCTTTGATAGTGCTTAGCACCTGAAGCCCTTCGGGATCGTCTGTGGCCCCGCCCCCTGCCAGGACAAGAATGCAGTCGTTGTAATTTTTCACCAATTTGTAAGCTTCTATGACGCCAAGCGGATCTTTAAATTTATCGAAACGTGAGACCTGCAGGATCATCGGCCGGTCTTTTGGTATGCCGTGATTTTCCAACTCATTGTTGATCTCTTCCTGCGTTAATTCCTTATTTTTATCACTAAGGGGGTCTATGGAAGGATAGACCAAAAATTGCGGAATGGTAAGTTTTTGAGCAAACCCGGGAAGCGAAAAGATCGTTCCGTCATATTTTGAGACATATTGTGTCAAAAAATTCCAGACCTTTCTTTGGGGCTTCGATATGTCTATGTGACACCTCCAGATCCATTTTCCTCTTTTAGGCTTTGACTCTATAAAAGCTGCCGGCTGCGGATCATGTATTACAACAAAATCCGAATCCAGGACAAGTTCTCCTGCATTCTCCTTGTTTATGCGTTTGTATTCTTCGAACATCTCCGGGGATATGACCTGCTGGTCTCCCTGCAGCGCATTATGGAAATTCTTGGTGGTTTTATAAAATAGTTCGGTGCCTTTCAGCACCTCCCACCTCGTCTCTATCCCAAGCTCTTTGAATAACGGGATCAGCCTGTGAAGCATTTCGGCGACACCGCCGCCGTAGCGCGTGGAATTAACATGGAGAAATGATCTCTTTTTTAATTTTTTAGCTACACCGCAGATCAGATCTATCGCGCCGGGCGGAGCTACTTCTCTGTAAGAGTTTAGCGTAATGCCGGAAGCACTCATCTTCTAAGCTCCTCCTCGCACAGTTGAATGATTTTTTCTCTTAAGCCCTCTAAACTGTACATATAACAATCTATCATCTCGATCTTGCGGGCAAGTCCGTCTAAACCAAGCACCTCATCCAGCCAGATCGAAAAATCGCTTTTACCCTTTCTTAGGCGTAATCTTGATTCGAAAATATGGTTATATATCGCACTGGCGTGTACTGTTTTCATTGTGCCCACAAAACTCGGCAGGTCAACAGCTGAGATGTTCGTTGGCACTTCAATGATCCTTGATTTCATGAAGTGAAACGGTTCGCCATAAACTACCGAGGGAACTATTCTTATACTTGAAAGATGACTGTCAATGATATCAATAAGCTCGCCCTTTATATCATCTAAAGTTTTGCCTGCGGAAGGTGTCACAACGGCGAGTTTCTCGCCCAGCACGCGATCCCTTACCTGCATGACAGCCCAATTCGCGAAATCGTTGGGATATTGCCCGGCAAGATAAAAATGTCTCAAAAAATAACTGTGCGTATGGTAATAAATTGAATCCAAAGGAACTTCTTCAATGAGTTCCATAAGATGGAGTTCGTTGTCAGCCTTTTCTCCCAAAAGTTCTTTTATCTCGATACATCCGGTAAACTCGAATTCCTTCACTTTTTCTTTCCTTTTTTACCTTTTTGCCCGAGATTTTTTTCTTTCTTCATCCTGTTAGACATGATCCTGCCTGAAGAAAGCCATTTATCAAGATATTTTTCGATCAGTTTCTCGGGATTTGCCGGCGCTTTTTCCGGATCCTTGCCAAGTGATGTCGCGACCATTTTACTGTATTGCTTCTTGGTGCACTTCCAATTCTCATCCTGCACCTCAGACATGCCGTAATAAGGAGTTTCTACAGTGTTGGATTCAGCGCACGGAACAAAATCACCGTTCGATAATACAAATCCTATTTCAGCTTGCCACTTTTTCCCTGTTTCGTCTACATGTATGTACCAACTGCCGCTATTTTTATCTATTTCAAAGTCCAATACAGACTTTTCATCGGATCTGTCATTTTCTTTTGTTTTGTCATGAACACGCAATATTCCCTTTTTTAGAACTGCCTTTTCCCCCTTCGCTTTTTTCCCCGCATCACTTTTAACATTCTTCTTCAAGTCCCAATAGCAAAACAACGTCCAGGGATCTCTGACCATAAGAACAACACGGTTGTCACCATATGATTCGGGAATGGTGAAATCTCGATTTTTTTTGATTTTTTTCATGACTTTTCGTATTTGACAATTCAGTATTAAGATCTTGTCAGTTCATGTATTTTGCCGATTTTCTGTCAATACCCAGTATCGTCTTATAGTTTATCATACTATAGAAAAGTTGTTTATTGTTTATTTTATGAACGGGCCTTACCTCTCGGACCATTGGTTCAAATATCACAACTACAACAATGCGAAGCACGGCAGAGATCAAAAGCAAGGTTAATATTTTATGCCCGAATAAGGGCGGCAGTTTATTCAGTATAAGCCCGCCCGTTAAAGCCCCCAGAAAAATAGCAAACCCATGAAGGACATTAAAATATGCTATACATCGCGTTCTTTTTTCGGGCGCAGCGGCATCATAAATAAAGTTGGATGTGCAAAGATAAAAACCTGCCCATAAGAAACCGGCAAAAACCTGCGCGAAAACCAAAAATGCGGGATTACGGCTTATTATCCAAAACAGCGGAATTATCCCGATAAAAAGAGAAACAAATTTGATAATTTTCAGGTTCCCCACCCTGTCGGCATGGCTGCCCCATCTACTGATCGAAAGGTGGCGTGTCAAGGCGGCAGATATGACAAGCATGGTGTAAAGAAGGTAGCTGAATTTAAGATCCTTGAGCATCAACACCGCAAAAAACGGGGATGCCAGGTTCACGGCAAAACTTAAAAATGCTATAAAAACCACGAACCTTGCATAGTTGCTTTTTCTTATATGGCCGAGAAACTGTGCCATTGAGAACCGTTGCGATCTATCGTAAAAAAGCGGAGGTTCATATATTTTAGTTAAATAATAAAAGCCTATCAACCTGCATATGAAAGCAAAGCCGAAGAGTATCGCAAACCCGTAAAATGGGTTGATCCTCTTCATGTTAAAAAGTAGCAAACCGGCTAAAAAAGTCGAACCTATAGAAACAAAACCGTAGATCCTGTTTCTTCTTCCGAAAAACTCTGCCCTGTTCTTAGGTTCCACAAGGTTTGATATCCAACTGCCCCATGCAGGGTTTACAATTCCCGCAGATCCGGAATAGAAAGCCATGAGCAAAATAAATAAATAAGGCTGCATGCGTCCCAGAACCGCAGCTGCAGCGATCAAAACTAATATGACAGCCTCAATAAAAACGAATATGAGAACCGTCTTTTTCCTGTTTTTGAACCATTCCGTTATGTCCGGACTTTTAAGCTGAACAAGCGCTGATAAAAGGTTCGGAAAAGCGTTAAGCATACCGACCTGTCTTGCGGTCCCTCCCAGAAGCAGTATAAACGGCGTTAGATAATCCTGGGTAAAACCCGCCATTGCATTAGAAAAAATGCCGTTTATAAACGAAAAATCCAAGCTTTTTTTAATTTTGTCCTTCATCTTTACCAGTTATCAATTATAGGAAATAAAATGGACAGGTCAAATCATAAAAGGATCTATGCGCGATAATGTGAGCTGCGGCGCTTACTCCCAGATAAGGAGCGCCCCCTGGCCTGCTCCCTTTTACGATTATTTCTTTATGATCGAAACAATTCCCTTCATCGCTGCTGATCCCGGCTATACTTTTAAGCGACGCTTCAGCATCGGGACCTATTGCGTTGAATTTTACCTCCTCCCCTTTTCTTATGTTAAGACTTCTAAGAGCCATGTCATTATCAGCATAAACTTTTTTGCCCTGATATAGGAGTCTTACCGTGGATTTGAAGGCTTTCGCGATCTCAGCTATTTTAAATGAAAGAAAGAGATCGATCCCATTATCATGTCTGACTTTCAAAAATACTTCCGCCTTTTTGCCGGCATGGTATTCAAAATAGTTCTTACCGTCTTTTTTCTCTTTATTCGCTTTGATTATACCGTTTAAGAATTTTAACGCCCTTTCTCTGTCCCCCATTTTTGACAAATAAGCCGCATATAAGCCCGTGTACCAGCACCATAACCCGCCGTTATGATAGTGTCCGACATATTCTTTGAAACGATACTGATGAAGCTTGTGGCACTTGAATATATCTTCAGGAAAGAAAGGAAAATGAGCGGGGATCAACGGGTATTTATTCCGTGAAAGGTCATCTATGAAACGGATGATCTCGGCAGATTGCTCGCGGGTCGCCACTCCGGAAATAAGAGCGAGAATATTGCCGAATGCGTCAAATATGTTATGAGGCTGGGTAAAATCAGTATCCGACTTATCTTTTGCGAAAAAGAAATGAAGAAAATAGCCTTCATCTCTCCAGAATTTTTCTCCTATAAGTTCTTTTACATGTTCTGACTTTTCACGATAATACGACGCTTCAGATTTATTTTTTATCTCTAAAATATCAGCATATGATCTTAGCGCAATATGCCAGAGAACTTCATCATACAGGACAAAACCTTGCTGCATGTATTCATCCGCCCAGTTCCCCGCTCTTGGAGTGAATAAAAGACCCGTATCTTCATTTACATAGTTGTTTTCCAGGTAATTTATGGCACGTGTTACCGGACCGTAATATTCGTCTAATATGCTTTTATCCCTGAGTTTTTTATATAACTGGACACATCCTATAACAAAAAGTGTGGTTGGATCTATGCGCGGGTTAATGATACCGTAACTGACCTTGCCATCCGGAGAAACATTGCTGGGAATAGCCCCGTCTTCACGTTGATGCGCGGCAAGAGTATCTAAACTTGTTTTAAACCCATCAACGAGCAGGCTTTCTTCAGAGACAAGAGATGCCATTCCTATCCAGAATGCGTCCCTAGCAAAAAGCCGTTTATAGTTTTGTTTATCTTCCGATGAGGCGAAAAAACCTATAGAATTATATTCAGGGCCGGCCAATAAACTTTTTATCAGGTTTATGGAACCTTCGTAGGCTTGCTTGTGTTTTTCTTCAATAATCAATATTTCAGGTCTAAGCCTCTCTTAAATAGCCCCATGTATGGAGCTTATCGCAATCCTCAAACCACCTGTCTCCGATATCAGTTCTGTAATACATGTTGGGTATGATTACGTTTTTTACCCTGCTGTAAACCTGGTTTTGCGCCTGTTTCATTGTATGCCCGGCTCCAACCACGGTCATAACTACACCTGATGTTCCGGCTACCAGCCACTGTCCGTCTATTGCCTTTACGTCTTCAATATGCAAACCATCATGATTCTGTTTTTTAAAGAGGATAGCGGCATTATTGGAGTATCTTTCAAAAGTATCATCATCGTCAAAAGGATACGGAGGCACGACTATTCTCACCCCTATTTGAAACCCCTTCTTAGCCTTAAATTCTGCCAGCTCTCCGCCGGCCAGGCCATAAAGAAACTCGCCTATCGGGATTTTTATGCCTTCTTTCTGAATAAATATTGTCGGATAGCCGAAACGGGAGGTGAATTCAAGAGGGTATATTCCGTTCGCATTTACTATACAGTTGAGATCAATGTAGCCTACATATCCTTCTTCATTGAGCTTTGGTTCGAGTTTCTTTAACGTTTCATTGAAAATCTTGTTAGGTCCGCCCCAATACATGGATGTTCCCATCTCACCCGTAGAAGGGCCTATTTGTCCGGGAAAAAGCTTTTTATGTTCAAAGTTTATGTTTATCGGATAAACAAATCGGGAACCGTTAAAGAAAGCTCCGACAGCTATTTCAACGCCGGGCACTTTTCTCTGCAGCTGGAATACCATGGGCTCATTTTCCCTTGAAGCCACTTTTTTGTACGCTTCTAAAACCTGAATTACATCTTTTCCGTCTTCGTCTTCGCCCACAAAAAGCATACGTTTGATATTCTGGGCTTCTCCGCTGGGTTTAATTACATATCTGTGGGGATTTGATCTGACATACTCAATAGCTTCATCAAAAGAGCTGAATTCCCGGTAGGGTATTATGCTGATCTTTGCTTTTTTTAATTCTTCCTGGCCGAAGGCACGGTCATCTTCAAGCCGATCAGTGTATTCCGTCCCGCCGACGACCAGCTTTCCTTGCCTGCGAATTTCCTGGGCCATTTTACCCTGACCCAAGACATCATCGAAAACGATCACATCGGCCCAGTCGACCTCTTGTTCCCAATTGTCTGTTTTGGGAACAAATCCGTCTGCGATATCCTGATCTTCTTCCCGTTTAATAAAGTATTTGGCTTCATTGCCCTCTTTGATCACTTGCCAGGCGATATCGCCTATAAGACCTTCATATGACACAAAAAGAAATTTTTTCTTCTCCATTTTAATCGTTAAAAGAGGACCTTGCCGGAAAATTTTAATTTAAAAGGCTTGAGGTGTGCTATCCGCAAATTTATCCTGCAAAATGAACATAAGATCTTATCGCCGATTCTGCAATTGGCTCTTACCCTCAAACACTTGCCGCACACAGGACATTTAGTTGTACTATATTTTAACATGATCATCCCATTTATTCCATATTGTAATTCTCATACAGATCACCATTATTATTCACATCTTCTATATATTCGTCTTCAGAGGATCTTATCACCCTGAATTTTACGGGATTCAATTTTATTATCCTTAAACTTGCGTCACAATGACAACAAGTGATTATTTCCCCCAATTCATTAAAATCATCTACTTCGATGACGCCCCCGCACTCAGGGCATTCTGCCATATGATTATCTTCCATTTTGCCTCCGCTATAATTTATTCGACATAAAGATATATGGTTTTTGCCTCGTTTTTTCCTTCTTTCACACCATATTCAATATCGACTTCGTTTCCTTTTTGGATCCCTTTCCATGATGATATATTGTCCATCTTTGTCCCGGGAGTTATTCTGTATTCAACATTTCTTGTTATCATTTCATCGGTATCTTCGTCATATTCAACTTCCTCTATCGTTATCTTATCCTTTGTCACCTCAACAACTGTTCCGTATGTGTAAATATAATCTTCTTTCTCCTGACAAAATGCATTGCCCGGCATAAAAGTGTTCAGGATCAATCCTATCAATAAACATGCCATGATTTTATTCATTTCTCCTCCTTGATACATTTTTGTCATCTCTTGATCTTTTTTATTTTTTCGATATCTTTCTTGAAAATATCTACGGTTTTAAAGCCCCGGGTTATTGCATTTAATATATGTTTATGCGGGGCATTCAAAGGTTTATTTAATTGATAATAAACCGTATTGCCGTCCCTCTTATCTTTTACTAATTCAGTTAGCCTTAAACGCATTAAATGTTTTGATATATTCGGCTGGCCCTTGCCCAATGTTTGACATAACTCGGAAACCGACAAACTTTTTTTATTTAACAAGTTAACTATTCTTAAACGCGTGTCATCTGAAAGAGCTTTTATCAACTGGCGCGCTTTTTTAAGCCTCACTTTTTCATCCTCCCTTTGGTTAATATCTATATGAGTATATGTTCATATACTATAACACCAAATCACGCGAAGTCAAGATTAATTTAATTTTCCGGCCGGCAAGACAATAAAAAAAGGCAACCCTTACATATAGATAGTAAGAGTTGCCCTGGCAACATGCAGTTTTGACCGTTCTGCCTTAAAACCTTCTGGGGGATTTTTTAAAACCGCCATATTTTTTAAAGCCGCCCCTTGGTCTTTCTTTTTGAGGCCTGGCTTCATTTACGTTTATATTTCGGCCGCTGACAAAAGTAAGGTTCAACGCTTCTTTAGCTGCCTGCGCCTCGGCCGGACTTGACATTTCGATGAACCCGAATCCTTTATTCGGGATTATCGTTACGGATTTCACCGTCCCATGTTTACTGAATAATTCTTTTAGCTCATACTCATCCGTAGAGTAACTTAGATTTCCAACGAACAATTTGCTTACCTGCATTTTTCCTCCTTGTTTTCCTGAAAATAGAACTTCTTTTTTCGAATTCTTCCAAAGTCTCCGCCATTATTCCATCTATCAGCATTTTCACGGAAACTATTTCCTTGATCCTTGAGACATTAGTCCCGGCAAGAACTACAGCGTTATCGATATCTCCCTCTACAGCATCTATCAGGGCTTTTGCTATGCAATATTGGACAGTCTTGGGATCACAGGTCCTGAGACATTTATAATTACAATTAAACTCTTTTCTTTCTCCGCAAAGCACCTCATCAAGAAATTTTGTCTTTATTGCTTTCGCCGGCATGCCTACCGGGCTTTGTATGAACACAAGGTCCTTTTCTTCCGCATTAATATAAAGCTGCTTGAATTCATCCGCGGCCGAACATTCATGAGTAGCTACAAACCTTGTTCCTATCTGTACGCCTTTTGCTCCCAATTGCAAAAATTTAGAGACATCTTTGCCGTCAAATATTCCGCCTGCAGCTATGACGGGTATACTTATCCCGTACTCTTTTTCGTATTTAGCAGTTAGGTCCAAAACTTCCTCTAATACATTTTCCAGCAGCGGTTTTCCCTTCATCTTTCCTCTAAGGCATTCCAGCTCTTCGAGGCTATATCCGGCTATATGTCCTCCTGATAGCGGTCCCTCAACAATAAAAGCATCCGGGAACCGATCATAACGTCTTTTCCATGTCTTAAGCAAAAGCTCAGCGCCTCTTGCTGAAGCAATAAGAGGTATAAGTTTTACGGAAGAATTTTCCGCGAATTCGGGTAAGCTTATCGGCAGCCCCGCGCCTGAGACAATAAAGTCCACTTTTTCTCTTGCGGCGGTCCTTACCATATCCTCGTAATTGCTAAGAGCCACCATGATATTTACACCTATAACACCATCGGATAGTTCTCTGGCTTTCCTTATTTCTTTTTGAAGGTGTTCTCGTGAAGACTTGGGAACATCGGCCCTGTTCTCTTCAGTATCAGGGGGCAACCCTACGCTGGCAATTGTACCCGCAGCGCCGCAATTTGCGACCGCCGCCGCCAAACGAGAAGTAGACACTCTCACACCCATGCCTCCCTGTATAATGGGAACTTCTATACAGATATCCCCGATAATTAACGGGTCAATTCTATTTTCCATTATTCTTCCTTTTAGTGCTGTTGCCCCAATGCACTCGGTCTGTTAGATATTAAGCTTTTTTTGAATGATAACTAATCGAATAAGAAAGGTGTGAAAACGAGAATGTCCTCAGGATGGCCTGTGAGGATCTATCCACAAGATCCAAAAACGAAAAGAAACCTATCGGCTGTAATTCGGTTTTATTATACTACAAAGTCTCGGGTTTCACAATATAAACAAAAATAACCAGTTGCCATCGTATTATAATGAGATGCTTGATTAAGAAATGATAGAATTCAAAATGAGGAAGGTCGGGATGAAATTTCACCATCAAAATAGGCGTAAAAGGCAGTTATTTTAAAAATCTTTTACGCCTATTTTTTTAGCTTTTTGACTATAAAGCCAATACTTGTAAATAGCAGCGTTAGCATTGCCATCGGTTCCGGAGTATTAACTTCCGCTGTTACATTTCTAAGGTTAGCAAATGCAGCGGGATCTCCAACTGGAGAAAAACCTCCATTATAATGAAATCGTATCCAGAAATCTCCATCCGAAACATCATCATTTACATAAACAAGGGCCCTATACGACCGCCATACCCCATCGACAGGCAAAGAAAATTCATTAGTAATTGAAGGGGCGCTGTTATAAGGTCCATAAACATTTAGAAAACATCCATAATCTTCAGGACCGCCTGAACCGCCCTCTACCCTAGACATTGCCTCAAAATTGACTACGCATGCTTCAACGCTGTCCACTGCGGGATCAAAATCTGTATTTACCTGAAGATTCCACCTTTTACCTTCATACATCCCAGGTATCAAATTTACTTCACCGTGGCCTTCCCTCTGGATCCAGGGTATTTCTTCGTCGACAAATAGTGCATCCGCATTTATCGTGATCAAGGCAACTGCTAAAAATGCTACTAAAACGATCAGTTTCTTCATCTTTCTCACCTCCTTTCACAAAAGAAAAAAATAAAGCCCAACCATTCAAACGGTTGGGCTTACAAAACTAAACCAATTTTAACGATCCTTTTGATCGGCAACCGGCTGGCCTTAGCTCATTATGCTAAGCCCCTATAGCTTTGTGTCCCATCCTTTCGAATGGTTTACTATTTGTGTAAATCTTACTTTACTCTCACCTAAATTATACCATATTTATATACAACATGCAAATTTTTTTATACTTTTTTTACATTCCAACACCCCTGTCTTATAAATTTAGCACTTATAAGAAATTTTACCTACGACACCACTTAAGTTCTTAAAAATAAATAGCTTATAGCTTTTAGGCAATTTGTGGCCGCTATTATCACTTCTCAATTTTTTTTAAAAAAAGTAACGATTCCTGTTAGTAGCTGTCTATGGTTTTCGCGCCAAATATCATTATTTACTAAGCCTAACGGCTGTGCCATAGGCCAAAAGTTCAGCGGCGCTGCCAACAACTTTTTTTAGCTGTTTCTTGTCGCGATCAGATCCACTCCCAAACCAAGAAAATTAGCGACGATAACATCTCCTGTGCGGACATCTTTCTTTATCCTGATCTTCTTGACCTCTTCCATTGCCTTAAAGAGATCGGTCTTAGGTATGGGCTTGTCCGTCCTTACGGGGATCGTTTTTAGCTCGAGGTTTTCGGTCATTACAGTCGTAGTTAATATTCTGAGAGGATTTTCCACCTCATTCTGGGCGTATATTAATCCCTTGGGACATTTGTGCCCGCTTACATTCACCACTTTACAGTTTTCTATATCAACAGATAAAGAGCAACCGACCGGACATTCTATGCATGTGATTTTTTTATTCATCTTGCGCCCCTTAAATATTCCGCAGCGAGACGCCCCGCCAGCTCGCTGTCTCTTGATACAGAATCAACATAATCATATACCTTGAAAGAATTGCCGCACACAAAAAGCCCCGGGATGGATGTCATGTTTACTTCTTTCGATATGGGGGAATTCGTCTTTTTATCTATAGCTACACCAGCCATCTCTATAAGCTCGTTTTCAGGGATAAGCCCTACCGACACCAGAACAGTATCGCATTTTATCTCGAACTTGGAGCCCGGCACTTCCCTGAAGTTCTCATCCACCGTAACGACATCCACCTTCTCCACCCTGTCCCTGCCGTATATTTTGGATATCTTGTGACTGAAATAAAACGGTATGTCAAAATCCTCAACGCACTGGACAACGTTACGGATGAGGCCTCTGGTCTTTTTTTGGATCTCGATAACGGCTTTTACTTTCGCCCCTTCAAGCGTAAAACGCCGCGCCATTATCAGTCCTATATCCCCGGAACCGACGATCACAACCTCCTCGCCCGGGAGGAGTCCTTCGATATTTATCAGTTTCTGCGCAAGACCCGCGGGGAATATCCCGGCGGGTCTGGTCCCGGCAACATGTATCATCTCACGCGTCTTTTCCCTGCATCCCGTCGCCATGATCAGCGCTTTTGCTTTTATAACTTCCATGCGTCCCGGCATGAGACAGGTCAGCCCCTTGTCTTTTGTGAGGTGAACAACAAAAGTCCTCAAGCTAACCTCTATACCAGGTATACTTTTTAGTTTTTTGATAAACCGGTCGGCATATTCAGGCCCTGTGAGGACTTCCTTGAAATAATCTATCCCGAATCCCGTGTGGATACACTGGTTAAGCAGTCCGCCGAGGTATTGGTCCCTTTCGATGAGCAGGATATCCTTAACGCCGCTCTCATGCGCAGATATCGCCGCCGCTATACCCGCGGGTCCGGCACCCACTATGACAAGATCTCTTTTAATCACTTTTTCTGTCCTTTTTGACTATTTCCGAGCCTTTGCCCCTTTTTGTCACTTCTGTCAGTGATGTTTTTAGTTCCTCGGAAAGTATCTTCATCAGTCTCGTCGTGCAAAAGCCGCCATGGCATCTGCCGGCTTGCGCGCGTGTCCTGAATTTAATGCCGTCCATGGTTTTCGCCCCGCGTTTTATAGCGTCCTTGATTTCCTTAGCGGATACCATCTCACACCTGCAGACCACATCGCCGTACCCGGGATCTTTCTTGATAAGTTTTCTTGTTTTTGAAAAAGGTATCTCAAAAAGATGTGTTGTTTTCTTCCGGTGGCCGTGAAAAACGATTTTCCTTTTCATCCGCAAGCCGTTCTTTTCCAGGATACGAACAACCATGCGCGCTATCGCAGGTGATGCGGTAAGTCCGGGCGACTGTATCCCGGCCGCATTCACAAAACCCGGGGCCCGCTCTTCATGGCGAATGATAAAATCGTCTCCCGCCGCGGGCCTTACCCCCGCAAAATAAGCGATTATATCATCCTCATCTATCGACGGCACAAGTTTGCGGGCTGAAGTTAACACCTTCTTGAACCCTTCATCCGTTGTAGAAAGATCTTCCTTATCAGTTACCTCTTCCGCGGTAGGCCCGATCATGGGATTGCCGTCGGAAGTTCTTGTGACAAGAATCCCTTTTGATTTTTTCGAAGGCAAAGGAAAAAGTAGATGTTTTGTCAGATACTGTCTCTTTTTATCAAGTATAAACTCTTCGCCTTTTCTGGGATGAATGGTAAAGTCGCTTATCCCGACCATCTTTGAAATGTCGTCCGCAAAAAGGCCTGCGGCATTGATGATAAATCTCGAGACGAACACGCCTCTAGCAGTATGTATTTCGAATCCCCCTGCGTCTAAAAGTGCAATATTTTCGACCTTTGTCCCGGTATGGATCTCGACGCCGTTTTTCGCGGCATTTTCTGAAAGATCATAAACCCAGCGGTAAGGACTTATTATGCCTGCTGTGGGGGCGTAAAGCGCCGCAATGGCTTCACTGGAAAGGTTCGGCTCATTTTTTTTAAGCCAGTTCTTTTTAACTATTCTTGTTCCCGGAACGCCTAACTTTTCCGCATCTTCTTTAAGTTCTACAAGACGTGATATATCTTCTTCACTAAAAGCAACTATAAGCTCACCGACTTCCTTGAAAGCGACTCCCAGTTCTTTTGATAAAACGCGCGTGAGTCTATTCCCCTCTACGCAAAGCCTGCCTTTAAGCGAATCCGGCGAGTTCTGCGTGCCTGGATGGATGATGCCGCTATTGGATTTCGAGACGCCGAAGGCGAGTTCTTCTTCCTTTTCAATAAGCGCGATGCTCAACTTGTAGCGTGAAAGTTCCCGTGCGATCGCAGCACCGGTAACACCGCCTCCAATTATAATAATATCGTAGGAACTCATATTAATTATTTTTTAGATAGGGTTCTATCGACAGCGTCAAGCCATCCCTCGTAAAGCGTGTTAGCGGCTTTTTTGGTCATCTTCGGCTTGAAAACTTTGTCCTTCTTCCAGCATTTACGTATTTCGCCGGAATTTTTCCAGTACCCAACTGCCAACCCCGCAAGGTATGCCGCGCCCAGTGAAGTGATCTCAATTACTTCCGGTCTGATTACATCCACTCCAAGCATATCTGCCTGGAACTGACAGAGAAAATCATTCCCAACGGCTCCGCCGTCTATCTTAAGATCTTTTATAACAAGCCCCGAATCTTTCTGCATGGCCCGGAGAACATCTTTTGTCTGGTAACACATCGCCTCAAGAGCGGCTCTTATGAGATGCTTTCTGTTCGTGCCTCTTGTTATACCGAATATACTGCCTCGCGCATTCTGGTCCCAGTAAGGCGCTCCTAACCCGACAAGAGCAGGCACAAAATACACTCCCGCGTTACCTTTAACCGAGTTGGCTAATTTTTCTGATTCGGGAGCTTTGGTAAGGATGCCCAAGCCGTCTCGCAGCCATTGTATGGCAGCACCTGCAATAAATATCGCTCCCTCAAGAACATATACCGGCTCCCCCTTTGCTCCGCATCCAAGCGTAACAATAAGACCGTGTTTGGAAACAGGACGTTTCTTCCCGGCATTAAGAAGAACAAAACAACCTGTTCCGTAAGTATTTTTCATCTCCCCCGGGGTAAAGCATGTCTGACCAAACAGCGCCGCTTGCTGATCTCCGGCTATCCCGGATATTGGTATCCCTGAGGAAAGCTTTCCCGTCTTTATGCTTTTTCCGAAGATGCCTGATGAAGGTTTCACTTCCGGAAGTATTGCTTTTGGTATGCCGAACTTTTCAAGAATAGCATCGTCCCATTTAAGTTTGTCTATATTAAAAAGCATTGTGCGTGAAGCATTCGTGTAATCTGTCGCATGAGAAGCTCCGCCGGTCAGGTTCCAAAGAACCCATGTGTCAGTAGTTCCGAAACAGAGTTTTCCTTCTTTTGCCTTACGTAAAGCTCCCGGTACGTTCTTAAGTATCCACTCTATCTTAGTCGCGGAAAAATACGCATCAATAGGAAGACCTGTCCTTTTTTTAAAAAACTCCCCTTCTCCTTTTTTCTTCAGTGAATCGCAACGCGGCGCCGTTCTCCTGCACTGCCATACTATAGCGTTATGAACAGGTTTGCCTGTCTTTTTATCCCAGATAACCGTTGTTTCCCGTTGATTGGTAATGCCTATTGCCGCTATCTCTGCTTTTGGCATTTTTCTAAGGACTTCCTGAATGGACTTATAAACACTCTGCCATATATCCGCCGGATCGTGTTCAACCCATCCCGGACGCGGGAAATGCTGCGGAAATTCGCGGTAAACGCTCGCTTTTTTTCTTCCGCTCTTGTCATAGATGACTGCTCTTGTACCGGTAGTTCCCTGGTCGATGGCCAGTATGCACTTCATTTCCTTATCCTTTCTTTATGAAGATTTCTCTCAAGAAGGTTCTGCTGACCGTCCCTCCGGGACTTGAGCAGGTTTCGGTAACTTTTTCATATAAACCGAAACAGGCAACACGACGATAAAACATAATAGCCCCAAAACCCACCATGCTATAAAACTTCGGCCTTTGATCTTGGCTATCGTAGCCGGGATCACAGCGATAAGCATGGCAATTAATGCAACTTCCTGAAGGATCTGAAGTTTGGTTTTTTCCGGAGTGTCTACTCTCTTTTGCTGTTGTACGCGCTGTTTTACGGGCTCATCCAAACCCATATTTCTCCTTACCTCAGCTTTAACTTGAGCCCTTATTTCTTCCAGACTTTGGGAATAAACTAACCCTGCCAGAAAAAGGCTTAAAACAATTATTGCGCAGCTAAATACTAGTACCTTCTTCACTATAATTCTCCTTTTTTACTTACTTCTCCAGACAGTTTCGGGTTCATATTTTCCTGCTATCGTACGCCCAATGAAGCACCGCTTGCCTCTGCTTAGGCCGACAGGCACTATCTCCCTTCCTGCAATGTTTTTTTATCTGAGCGATATGCCGCCTGATAGCTTTCCACCTTTTTATCTGTCTTTCATCTTCAACGGGCAGACGTCTTCCCGCATAATATCTACAATACCACTGAAACCATCCTCGCGGATCCTGGTGGTAAATCCAGCCCTTTTTCCTCCAGTAGCTTAAGGGTTTACTCGCATTAATTCCGAAATGATTTAACTTTGGGTCATGTTTTTCAGGACATAACTTGGCATCCTTGTACCAGTCAGAAGGAAACTCCTTCCTGCAATCGGTCATATATTTACCGCCAAAAACACCTAGCTTCAGCATTTGTTTGGGAGTAAGTTCCGGCTTGAATTCAGGATCAAAATTTTTACCTACCGGCGCCGTCAACGTATACCGGTAATTTTTCTGCATCTTATCATTTACTATGACTGTCTTTTTTCTCATCTTGTTCTGCTTTTCCCGGAATCTCTTATTGTGAGGAACTCCGACGGATATGGCTCGAAAAAAGTCTGTTCTTCAAGATACTCTTCATTAAATCTCACCATATATGAGCGCAAAAGGCTTAAGGGTACGCTCAAGGGGACCTGTTCCCTCCTGTATTCTTCAAGCGTATTTAAGAAAAATCTTTTCTCTTCCGATGAAAGCTTTTTAGAAAAATAACCCAAAGCATGAGTCATCACATTGATAATTGAAGTATATTTGGGAAGTCCTTTGAACGCCTTATATAAATGCCCCTGATAATCACCGAAAACAGCATCGAGTTCTTTCTTTTCATGATTTGCGACCACCTGCCCCATTGCTTTTAACTCTTTTTGATCGTAAGCCATAATGAGAAACTTGTTCTCGGCATGAAATTGCACCAAATCCTTCATGCTGGGCTTGGATCTTATTTTTCTGAATTTTGCGAAAGTGAAGATCTTTGCAAGAAAATTCTCCCTTAAATTGAAATTGGTAAGACGCATCTCCGTTTCAACGGCAAGATGCCCCCATTTTTCAAGGACTTCTTTTGCGAAAAAACCGTTTGTCTTACCTACGGAACTTCCGGGTTCCAAACTCCGGTAAACCTTTACATCCTTTAACCCGCATGAAGGTGAACGGTCCTTCAATATAAAACCATCAACCTCTTCCAGTGAGGCGACAAAATCCTTTGAGAATTTTTCCATTTCGCTTGTCACATCTTTGCCGGTGTTGAGTTGCTGTAGTCTATATTTATCCTTCTCTGATACTATCCTGATCGGATCCCGTGGGACTCCCAATCCTATCTTAACTTCAGGACACTCGGTGATAAAAGTTACATGGGGCTTCAGGCTTTCAATGAATTTATCCGGAATAGTCTCCCCGTTCCATCTGCACGCGGCAAACCCCAGGCATTTACTGGAGAAAACTTTTGGTTTAATAAAATCAGCCATTTAAATTGCCCTTCCTTCTCTATTAGATTATCCCTCGAGCCAGTTCCAGGCCTCGTCCAGTTGTTCCAGGGGAAAGGTCTTTACTTCTGCCTTGATAAAGAGACTGCTTATTTTTGTTGACCACTCTATCCATTTAGGCCCGCCTACCAGGGCTACTTTATCGAATTTATCAATATGACCGCCCGCGTATTTAGCGTCATCCCACATGGCTCCCAATTCAAATCCTTCAAATTCGCTGGAAAGATAATACATGAATTTACATCTATCATGTTCTGCGAGAAGACTATCAAGCTTAGGTATTATAACAGTTTCATAGTCCTCGGCGGTAACTTTACCTGTGGCTTTTATTCCTAGAATGTTATCATGGCTTCTTGAAAGAATTTCTATCATTTTACCCTCCTGTTCATCTTGTTCTTTGTAATGTCCATCTTCAATTCAGATGATCATGCAGAGCTTTTAATCGCATTATATTTACATGCAGGTATGCAGAGTCCGCAGGCAATACATTTGTCCGGATCAAAGACTATGGCATTTTGTCTTTGCAATGCACCTGTTGGACAAGCTTCTGCACAGCCGTCGCATTTATCACCGCAGCAGCTGGTACATTTGCCGTCCTTCCAGCAGCATTTATCATAATCAATAGTGATCATTTTTAACAACTCCTCGGCCTGTTAAATATATGTTTCGGGAATATTTATAAAAATTATTATTCTGTTTCGAATGTTAAACCGGCCAGGGTTTCCGCCTGATGTCCCGGAAGGTTTGCATCCTGCCAATCGATGAATTCCTCCATCCGCACTTCTTCGGACGGTTCTCCCCAATCTTCCTCCCACAGATAATACCATACGTACTCCTTGAGGTATCCGTTCTTGTAGACGATCAAAAGTTCATCGAGATAAGGATCTTTCAGTGAAGGATCCTTATCCTGCAGTTCTCCCCACGCTTTTATGAGACTCTCTCTTCCGCTTAATTCCTCTTCAAAAAACGATACATGATAGGTGGGCTCTTCCGTGACCTCCGGCGCGTTCTTTCTGATCCATGCCAAACGGGATAAAGCGTAAGTGATCCATACGGCCATCACGGGTTGTTTCCCTTCTTCGAATAACGAATCATCCAGAAGGACATGGCTCAAGGCTTCCTCGATCGCAGCATTGTCCTCCGTCGTTGCCGCGTCAGCGTAAAGTATCCCGACATTTAATAGTGAGAACATAGCAGAGAGCACAGCAACTTTCTTTAACCAAGACAGTGTTTTCATATATCTACTCCTTTTTGTATTATTTTACATCAAAACAGGAAAGATTTCTCCCAAAAAAAAAGAGCCGGTAACGGTTTGTTACCAGCTCTCCCTACCCTTTTTATTTAATCAGTATTATGCGGCTATCATCGTTGCGGCCACTTTATCATATTCCGGTGTCTCATATTGCTTCATGGGCTTGTAAGAAAGCAAACCCTTGATAAGCATGGATATGTCACTTGTGATTATAGCTTTAATATAATCCTCGATCTCTATATCACGCAAATGGAATAAAGATCCTAAATAGAAATCAAGCAATCTGTATATCGAAGATTCCGGAGTAGTATTTTCGTCAATGGAGCGGGTAAGCAGCATGACAGTATAAGTGTTCTGCTGCATATTGCGCCTTTCTTCCTTTTCCGCTTTCTTTGCCTCTAGAAGAGCAGTAGTATTCGTTCTTATGAACCTTACCCCGGCTTTGCCTAATCTTTCAAGCTGTTCAGCGGGGATCTCACTGGATACAAGAACGATGGTCTTATTCTCGATATCTTTCGCCCTGGCTAAGACTTTATCAATGAATTGTTCCGGTGTTTTTGCGCTAACGCTATCCACATTAAAACGGTCACCGTATATATGCTTGTGGTTTTCAAGTTCACCGTTCGCGAAAAATTCAGAAGTCATTAAAAGCGTGTATCTATCATTCGGGTGTATCAGAACTTCTTTCCCCGCCTGGTCGGCAATAGAAAGTGCTTCTTCTATCTGGTATGCAGCCGGGACTTCATCTTTATCCTGGAGATCATCCACTTGAGTTTCTTTCACGATCTTCGCTATGGTCTCTTTAATATCGCTGAAATCGCTTAAGAAAGATTTCATGCCGGCAGCAAACAATTCTTCTCCTTCGGCATCGATATCAACATCTTTAGATTGCATGTCTTCTAAAACTTTTTCGGCAAGTTCGGCATTTTCCAGAATGGTCGCCTTTTCCTCAACTCCGTTTTCTATTAAGTAATCTATAGTCTTGACCGGCAGCGTATTTACAATGTCCGCTCCCTGTACAGCCGCTACATACACATCTTCAGGATATTTATCCTTGATCTCCTCCGGGAACTTGGAAGCTTTTGATCCGGTGGATGCCAGGAGAAAATCCTGGACACCTGCCCCCCTTGAAGCAAGTTTCTGGAATCTTTCGGAATTAAAAAGTTCCATGAATACCTTATTATAGGCGCTTATCGCTATTGAATTAGCGAACATGCCATGATATTCATCCGACACCTGGCCCACTAATTTCGCGTCCCACCTGGATATAAAGAAGCTCGCGACAGAATATATCTTGCTTAAATCAAGCCCATCCCACAGCGCTCTTTCAAGACCTCTTATATACGCTTCGGCGACTTCCCTGTACTGCTCAGGCGTGAATATCAGCGTGGCGTTAACGTTTCTTCCCTTGGCAGTTACCTCTTCGATTATTTTATATCCTTCTTCGTTAGCAGCAACCTTAACCATCATGTATACAGGCGCTATATCGATCCACCTGAGCGCTTCTTCAACCGAAGCATCAACATCACTTGCTTTCGTCGGATCGAGCTCCACGCTGAATTTGCCGTCTACATCATATTTCTTGAATATAGAAATAACCGTCATTGCAAGATCTTTTATAAGTTCAAAATACACTTCATCGACAGAAAGGCCTTCCCGGGCAAGCTGCTGTGCCTTGAAGAGAACTTCTTCGTCATTGAGATAAGCTTTTATCAAGCTTGGATTTGTTGTTACGCCCGTTATGCCATGGTCTCGCACAAGCTCTTCAAATTTGCCGTTCGCTTTAAGCATGTCCATGGTAAGCCCGTCCACCCAGATATTTTCATCGATTTTTGCAAATGCAGCCAGCGGTGACTGTGCTTGCGCCGCCGCATAATCACGGGTTAAGAGATTTTTATCAAGATCGACAACCGTTGCCTTTACTGTCTCCTCAAGTGATTCTGAAGAAGTTTGTCCCTTTAAACTTATATATCTTTCATCTGCTCTGTTCCATACAATATTCTCGTTCAAAATCTCCATGCCAAGCATGACACCGATTTCATGAACAAGTTTTCTTTCAATATTTTCGATCGCTTTACCGATCTTCTCATTGTATGGTTCATATTTTTCCCCGGTTATAATATCAAAATCGTCTTCATCGACAAAAATATGAACAGCATTATTGCTGGAATGCGCAAAGTATGCGACCTCAAATTCTTTGCCGGAATAATTAACCAATTTTGCTTTCGGAAGTTTATCGATCATTTCCTTTACTTCCGGCGTAAGCTTTACCAAGTAAAATTCCCTTTTCTCTGTCGGAATGAGGCCTTCAGGGGTTGTTACATCAATATTTAAATTCCGCAATAAGCTGATAACATTTTTTTGATAATTGAACTTTCTTTTAAATGGCTTTGCGGCGAGATCATTTTCATGTGCATATCGGATTGCAGCGTCCATGCCCATTTCATGCTGCACGTATCTGTCGATAGCTTTTTGATCTTTTTCCAATCTTTTCGGGAGAAGTTCGACGAGCTGATTATTGCTCTCATATTCCCTTTCGGTGTAAATCCCCATGATCGGGAAGCGGCCATCCTTATCCGGCTGTAGTTTAAAAACAGCATAATAAGTCCTTGTTCCGTCCTGGTCCTTTATCCTGCACATGATCCTCACGCCTTCCTCCACAAAAGTCGCTTCATTGAAAAATAACTGAGTATCTGCGGGCTGGAAAATTGTTTCCTCTTTTTGTGACTGCTTTCGGATCACTGTTTTAAGGGTCGAAAATGTTATAGGCGCCATACCCTTGCTTTTATAGACAGCTGTAAATTGGTCCAGTTGGGCCTGTAATAACAATTTTATTCTTCCTATATCTTTGTGCTGGATGCCCATAAGGTCGTCACACATTGATGCAGCGGAAAGATTTTCAAGTGAAGCTGTTTCGACCGGTGAACCGTGGGAAAAACCGGCGATAGAGGTGTTAAAAAGAAAACAAATAAGAACAATTGCGCTTACACATTTTGAACGGACTGTCATTGCGAAACCTCCCAATATTTGTTAATGAAATAAATATGTAGTATTATAACAAAATATTGTCGTTAGGTCAATAGAAAGTCTATCTTTTTTTCTCCTAACGCAATAAAGTGAGAATATTTGAAATGATCTGGAAAAATTTAAAAACACAAACAAAAAAGGGCAATTCTTCATAAGAAAAATTGCCCTTTTTTATTAACTCGACTTTTAGCACTTAAACAAATATGAATTTATTGCCCATTTGTAATTATTATCTTTGCCTTAGCCAAGTCTTGCCGCTTTCCCTCGATAACCTTTCCTTTGTCTTTCAGCCCCGCAATCGCCTCGTCAATTATACCTTCGATAAGTTTCCTTTGTTCGTAATACGTGGCGATACCAACATATTCATATGTGGGCGGTTTATCCGGCGCATAATAAGTTTCCGCATATCCGTTCCTATAATAAATTGTCTTTGTAGACTGATAAGCGCCGTATATCGTTACAGCGCCTGTATTAACGTTATATTCCGTGAATTGGTTCCCATGGGGGCTTTGATAAGGGAATTTAGCAACAGAAAGAACGCCCGATGTTCTATTGTAGCTCACGCTGATCTCTTTTGATGGATAAGTAGGCCGAATGTCATATCTCACTCTGGTGCTGAAAGATCTTCTGGTCGCCCAGAACAATATCCATTTGTTGCGCCTTCTGCTGTAGTAATTATATTTCAATTTATTGATATAGGCGGAATTTATTCTTTTAGAATACCCTATGCTCATCCTGCCGTTTGCCGGCCCTTTAAGCGAAACGTAAGCAAATAGGGGTTGTATATTCAAGCAGATAATTAACAAAATTAGTAAGCTGATCTTAAATATCTTCATTCTGTCCCCCTTGTTTTCTGACAAAGCTATTTTAGCACAATATAAGCGTTAGGTCAAGAAATAGCTAGATGGCTTTTGTTTTTTTAACAGGTCTATTTTTATCTTGTTTATTTGCTTGTGCGCTATCCCTCGGTGGGACAGCTTTTAGGGATTTTTAGCCAGGTTGTTCCTCAAGGTCATCGCAAAATACAGCCATATAGCAATAGCGGCATATAACTTGAGTGACATTCCCAGAGTTATCGGCAGGCTCTTAGTCGGTTGAAAAAATATTATCGGCATTTTCCAAGCCAGAATAAAAAAAGAAATTCCCAAAATCGAAAGGAGCACATAATTTCTTTTTGAATTCAAAAGAACATGCATCCCGAGAATAGCGGCAGGTAATACAAAAACAAGGTGATGATACCATGAAAACGGAGCAATTATGAACATTGTCAAAAGAAACAGCGAAAATTCCAGATCTATATATCGGTCATCACCGAATCTGTTTTTTAAGATCCGACAAATTATCGTTGCGGATACAACTAGAAAAAACGATATGGCATACGTCAGGAATCTTGCCCCCTCTTTCCAATCGATCAGCGTCGCAGTGCTTGGGTTTTTAATAAAGATCCGGGACATGAAACCGTTAAGGCTTATATTTCCCGGTGCGGCCGGCGAATAAAAGTCTAAAGGGATCTTACCGTACCCTCCGGTCGGCAGGACTTTCGTGAGCCAATCGGGCCATACGCCATGAGGAAGAACCACAAGAGAAACAACAAAATATGCAAAAAGCAGTCCTAAGATCCAAAAGAGAATTTTATGCTTCTTCTTCGCTATAATATAAAATATAAAGATCCCGGGTATGGTTTTCATGATAATCGCCAAAGATAACGGCAAAGCGACGGCAAGAGGAGACATTTTCTCTTTTATAGCGTACCATGTAAAACAAAGCAGGATAAGAACCACAAGATTTACCTGCCCGTGCAGAAAAGTAACTATGACCGGCGAGTAAACCAGCGTATAAATAACGGCAAATACCGTGAAAAACGGATAAAGATAAAGTTTCGTCATCCTGAAGAAAAAAAAGTATATAAATAAAATGAGCGAGATCTGGCTTAAGAACATCATGGCAACCCGGGCCGCCTGATACGGCATGAAAGTAAAAGGACTAAACGCCAAAAGACTTAAAGGCGGATACCATATCCTTATCATTCCGTGCCCCGCAAGGGATTGCACTTTGTTCCATATTTCACCGTCATAGGGAGACTGTTTGTATTGAAAAGCGGTCCTTGCCGACCAATAAAAGGTGGGAAAATCTACATTGTCCGGCAAGCGAAAAATGCTTTCATTTTTATACAAGAACAATACATAACATATGACGGCAACCAGAATTAAAACCTTCTTATTAAGCCTGCCGCCGATACTGTTAAAAATCGTTCGCAGATCAGACATCGATATGTAAAACCCCTCTCACTGCCATTCCTATAAGGAAACTTAACCCGGCTACCCCCATACTGATAATGAACATTTCCGCAAACCGTTCCTTAAAAGAGATCTCCCTGACCACGGAAAAATAGAAAGAAAAAACAAAAATGAGCAGAACAGCAAAAGCGATCGTCATGATCAAGGATAAATAAGGGTTCTTCAGGACCATGAACGGAAAAACAAGAAAAAAAACTGTGATCACATAAGCCGCGCCGGTGTAAAATGAGGCCTTGATGGGGCTCTTCTCCCCTGTTTCCGTTTTTGTAGAAAGATATTCCGAGGCTCCCATGGAAAGAGACGCAGAAAGCCCCATTATCAACCCCGCCATACTGATCAGGCGGGAATTCTGCAAAGCGAACGTAAACCCCGCCAATGCTCCGGTAAACTCCACAAGCGCGTCATTAAGCCCCAAAACCACGGAGCCCATGTATTTTAATTTTTCTTCGTCTATCATGTCTATGAGTTGCGTTTCGTGCTCGGATTCTTCTTTCTGGATCTCCTCGGCCTCTTTCACGATCTTTGAGATCTTTGCATACTCTGCCTGGGCATTGCTTTCCCCGCCCTCCATCAACTTTATGCCGAAGGTCAATCCGAAAATCGTCGATATCGCCACGTACAGCCAGCGCTTGAAATTATTCGGCCTTATTTCTTTCCCGGAATATTTTTCCCAAATATTGTAATGGCGCAGTTCATCATCGGAGATCTTCATCATGATATCGCGGTTATGCTCATTCTTTGTCCTGCGTGAAAGCGTCTTATAAATACAATGCTCTGTTATTTCATTTTTTTGAAACTCAATGATCGTCTTTTTTATTTTTTCATCCATTATCTGCATTTTTGCCCCGCACCGGATTTAACTTTTTTTCAACGTTTCTACTACCTGCCGGTATTTTTTATGTATCATCTCTTTATCGAATTCCCAGCACTCGTTCAGCATGTCGGATCTTTCCTTATCATTGAAATACTTCATCACCGGGATAAAAAAATGTTTGTCCTCTTTCTCTATATGTTTCGGATAAAAATCAACCAGCCAAGTCATCGCGTCAATAATTGTCGCTATCGAATCGCGCTTCCCCTTTCTGTATTCCTTATTGGCATCAGCTAATTTTTTGGTGGTTTTTCTCCCCTGAACATGCTCTTCGATCAACTCGTTCATGATCCTTTCATGCTCTTCAGTCATGTCCTTTTTCGCCAAATCCCTGAAAAGGATATCTTCTTCCTTCCCGTGATGACATTTATCAGCGTATATCCGTATAAAATCCACTGCGGTATCAATAATTCCCGAATTAACCCTGTTCTCTTTAGTCGCCTTTTTCAATTCATCACGCATAAGTTTTATCATGCGTTCGATGAGTCTGTGTTCTTTCATCAGCGGTGCTACGGGTAACATTTTTACCTTCCTTCCGGGTTATTATTCATCCTGTTCTTTGCAGGGTTCATCCTCACTGTACGATCTGCCGTGTTCCGAGGTCCCTGAAGTGTCGCAATAAGGCAGGTCGGAGATATTTTTCATCGGTTGTCCGCAGCAGGTAGGGGCTTTCTCTCGCTTTTCGATGTCTATTTTCGTAATTTTTCCGCAATTCTCACATTTAAATGTTAATTTATCCGTCATTTCTCTTCCTCCATATACTATCTTCACTCAAAAAGTTTTTTGTATTCTCCGTATCCTTCTTTTTCCAGATCTTCTTTTGGGATAAAACGTAACGCCGCGGAATTTATGCAATAACGCAATCCGTCGGGTTTCGGGCCGTCATTAAAGACATGGCCGAGATGCGAGTCGGCTTTTTTGCTTCTGACCTCTGTTCGAGCCGTGAACAGACTTGTATCTTCTTTTTCCACTATATCGTCGGGATCGAGTGGTTTAGTGAAACAAGGCCAGCCTGTTCCTGATTCAAATTTATCCTTCGAGCTGAAAAGGGGTTCCCCCGAAACTATATCAACATATATTCCTTCTTTTTTATTGTCCCAGTACTCATTATCGAAAGGCCTTTCGGTCGCGTTTTGCTGCGTTACATCATACTGAAGAGGTGTCAGTTTTTTTCTTAACTCTTCATCAGCCGGTTTAATATATTTTTCTCCTTCAGGCCATGTTCTCTTGATGAACGCATCACGCCCGGATCCCGCTTTATATAAATTATATCTTACGGGGCTTTTCGCATAATAATCCTGGTGGTGATCCTCGGCTTTGTAGAATTTTGCAGCTGGACGGATCTCGGTGACTACAGGACGATCAAACTTGCCCGATCTTTCAAGATCAGCTTTTGATCTCTCCGCTAAGTTCCTTTGCTCTTCATTGTGATAGAAGATCGCTGTTTTGTATTGTGCGCCTCTATCCGTGAATTGACCGCCTTGATCAGTTGGATCAATGTTCTGCCAGAAAATTTCAAGAAGCTCCCCGTAAGTTACTTTTGAAGGATCGTATAATATCTGTATCGCTTCGAGGTGCCCCGTTCTGCCTGAAGAAACTTCTTCATAGGTCGGATCCTCTTTATCGCCTCCGGTGTACCCCGCCATGACCTCAGCCACACCGTCAAGATACTCATACGGAGGCTCCATGCACCAGAAACAGCCGCCTGCAAAGGTAGCTTTTTCCAGATCAGTATTTTCGATTTCTTTATTTGAAGCTGTCATCTGTTTTTTGCCGGCGAAGATAACCCCGATTATAACTATCAGCAATATCGCTAATATTATCTTAAAACTCAATTTTTCACCCTTCCACTATTTTTTCCAGGAGATCGGCGAGAGCGCGATGATCACGGTGTAGATCTCCAAACGTCCAAGAAGCATGCAAAGAGTGAGGATCCATTTTCCGGGAAGCGGTATCCACGCGTAATTTTCCGCCGCGCCGACAGCTGAAAGACCGGGACCGATAAATGCACGCGAGATCACACGGAATGCGATCATCGCAATGACCGTAGTTTGCTGTTGGCCTGTTCGCAAAGCGCCTTATCCTGGTCAACCACAGTAATGTGGTGGCCAAGGGCAGCAAAATACTCTGCCAGGCCAAAACCGACTTTTCCGGCGCCAACAATTATAATATTCATATGAAATGCTCCCTGAATAGCGATTCAAATTTATTTTATTATACGCTTCTTCCTTCTAAAGACAACACAAAAACACCTTTCTTGGCACTAACAACCGCAAATTTTACGCTCCGAACTCACGGGACATGGTTTCGTGCACGAAAGAAGCCAATTCTTTTCTGGACCTTCCCTCCGGGAAGATCGGCCTGAGAAACCGCAGTTCCGCCTCTATCAAAGGGAATTTCAATAATTGCCAAACATGAGGAAAAAGCGTCATGTCGCCGTACCAGCAAACGGTAGACCTGCCCGGAACTTCATTATAACGGGTAAGGACCGGAAGTATGGGTGAATTTCCTTCAATTGCGGCTTCAAAAGAAGTGGATTTAAAAGGCAGGATACCGCTTTTGCCGTCGGTGCTCGTTCCTTCCGGATAAACTACAAGCGGTATTCCGTCTTTCATTGTTTGGGCAAAATCCCGTAAAACACTCCTAGCCGATTGTCTGGACTGGCGGTCGGTCCATATAGGATGGCTTAAACCGATATACCACCCCAGGACAGGCCATTTGGCGATATCCGCTTTAGGAGAATAACGCAATGGGAAGATCGAGCCATGCGTGATTATATCAAGATAGCTCAAATGGTTCGATACCACTAACCCCCCGAAAACGCTGGGAACCTCGCCGGACATTTTAATGCGTAAATTAATGATCCTCGCGATACCCCTATTCCACAGCTGCGTAATATGATTTATCTTTTCAATGCTCTTCCTGTCGCCTTTTAACTGGTAAGGCGCTGACAATAATCCGATATAGACCGACCATAATATAATAGCCGTTATCTTGTATAAACGGATAAAAAAAGCCATTGATTTAGCCTTTGTTTTCCCGGTAGTTAAAATGACGTTTGTACCTTGGAGGAACCTTATTTATATCGACTACTATAAAGAAATCGATAGTGCCGAATTCCCTGTCCAGCACGGGATCTCCGCAAATAAGTCCCCCAAGCCTGAGATAACCCTTGAATATCGGAGGAATGTTTTTTCGGAGGGCAGTTTCATCCGCCAGGACTTTTTTGATCTCATGGTCAGGAGGCCTTTCCAGTTTGAATCCGGGTCGCGGGGTGACGGTAAAATCCGTGCATATCGAATATTTCCCGGAAATATACTCGTGTACAGCCCAGCCTGTTTTGGGATCAGTTCTTTCAAGGCTTACACAACCAAGCATATAGGTGAGATCTGCCCTTACCAATAGCTCTGTAATTCCGGTCCATAAAAGCGCGACAACACTTCCGGACCTATATTGCGGAGAGACACATGTGCGTCCAAACTCTATACACTTGTTCGCGATCCTGTATAAACCGTGTATCTCATATTCTTTCGAGGAATAAAACCCTTTCGCGGAATTAGCAACACACCCTAAATGCGCGCGGTATGTCCCGATGACCTTTTCCGATCCTTTTTCCAAAACGATCAAGTGAAGACAGTATTCATCAAATTCGTCAAAGTCCATTCCGTATTTTTCGGCACTTTTGAGACCCCTTCCCTGTTCAAGATTGAAAACTTCATACCTGAGACGCTGGGCCTTTTCGACTTCCTCGTGATTTTCCGCGAGCTTAACCAAAAACTGCTCGGCTTCAGCAAGCACCGTAGGTTCAATTATGTGTTTAGGGAAATTTTTTATCATAAATTAAATTGTCATCTTTAAAAGCATTTTTTTATTCAACAGAGATAAATTCGATCCAGTTCAGGTCCGCAGCGGCTTGCGAACCCGTATATTGGCTGTTACAGGAAATGCTCAAATAGATCTTTTCGGGATAAAATCCCCAAGCATTCTTAAAATCTTCGGCCACATTACGCTCCTCGATAAACCACTGACCGCCCCGAGCATCTTCTTTATTCCTCAAAGTATACCACTTTACTTTGATCCTCCCTAAACCATAAGCGCAATTACCACTACCCCCTTTGGGGGTATCTGTATCCCACCTGTACGATATGCTCCTATTATTCAATACATTGCCCGTCCCTACATATATCCCGATCGCCTGGTCATCCTTAGCTTTTACCCTGCCGTCCGCTCCTTTCGGCAAGGATGTCACTCTCCATCGCCATCGCAGAAAAGGGGTTTTAGTAAGGTTTATATCGGTTATGCGGGTAATTACGCTGGCACTGGCCTTATCCGCTTGCATATGAAGGAATGAGATATTTTCTTTCGCATCCCTTTTTACTGAAAAAACAGCCGATCTTGTTCCCGGTTTCCTGACAAGTTTCCACCCTTCAGGAAGCGAAGATCCTCCCGTCCCGGAAAAGTCCTCTTTCCACCCTACCGTAACTGCTCTTTTTGAGATCATTGAATGCGAGAAGAAGATTGCCGCAAAGATAACCGCGCATGCAATGATAATTATAGATATAATCCGCATATTCTTCTTTTTAAACATGTTCATTTGTATTATATCGAAAACACGAAGTATTTCCACACAATAAATGCTGTGATGCCGTGAGAAAGTGCCGGTGCCCATATATTATCGAAATGCTCATATAAATATCCCCAAATGGCCCCGGCAAGGATTATAAGCCCCAGCAAAAAGGACCCTTGTTTAAAAGGAATGATAAAAAATATGTAAACATGCACCAAGCCGAACAGAACCGCAGTGATCAATATGGATTGACATTTTGGAAGAGCTCTTAAAATCTTCTTCTGGATAAAACCGCGCCAGAATATCTCTTCGCCCAAACCGACCATGAATACACAATACCCTAAATAAAATAGACTATATTTTAAGCCATCCCCTGCTGACAAAAGCCTGTATCCGACTTCCCCCTGAAAAGAAATATTTAAATGAAAAGAACTGAGAAGGTTGTTTATCCCCTTAACCGTATCCGGCGAATAACCCGTTATGCCCAAACTTTTCAGGATAAATCCTCCGAAAAAAGCGATCAAAATCCCGGCCAAGATACCCGCTAAAACAGAAGACCAAAAAGATCTTCTTTTAAGCCCAAGAGAGCCTATGCCCTTCCCCAAAATTGCGATCTGCCAGAAAAGTGGAATGGAAAAAGTAAAGGAAAAGGAGCCGTAAAAACCGAAGCCTAAAAGTATGAGGGGAATAACGACACTGGCGGCAGCGACAGTTAAACGTAATAACGTAGGTATTTCATTTTTCATTATTTCTTTTTGGTGTAGGCTTCCGTAAATTTTATGATCTGGTTCATCATTTTTACTGATTCGACGGGATAATTGCCGGAAGCCGTTTCGGCCGAAAGCATCACAAAGTCGGTCCCATCCAATATAGCGTTAGCGACATCCGTCACTTCGGCCCTCGTAGGACGGCTGTGTTCGGTCATACTTTCCAGCATTTGCGTAGCGGTGATCACGAACTTTCTCTTTTTATTGCACTTTTTTATGATCTGCTTCTGTATCACCGGAACCTCATAGATCGGGACAGCAACGCCCATATCGCCTCTTGCCACCATTATGCCGTCTGAAGCATCAATAATACCGTCTATATTTTTAATGGCTTCGCGCGTTTCTATTTTCGCGATAATTTTGCATTCCGGCAAATGCGGCTTTACGAGACTTTTTATTTTCTGGACATCATTTTTCGTGCGCACAAAGGATTGGGCGACATAATCCATTCTATGGTGTATCCCGAAATTGATATCAGCCAGATCTTTTTGTGTGATCCCTGAAAAGGGGACCTTGACTCCCGGGATATTGACTCCTTTTCTTTCCTTAAGAACGCCGCCTACTACAACCTCTGCCTTTATCCTCTTTTTAGTTGAGCTTTTGATCTTGAGGATCAGATTGCCGTCATCTATGTATATGATCTTCCCCGCTTCAAACCTGGTGAGATCATGCTTGTAATCAAACGGGATCACTTGCGGATCGGTTTGATCCTTCTCGGCCGTAAGGTAGACCGTCTGTCTTTTCTTCAGGGGCCTCTGATCCCCTCCCTTAAAACGGCCTATTCTGATACGGAAACCTTCCAGGTCCTGCATTGCATGAACACGCCGCCTGTATTTTTTATTGATCTCTCTTGCCAGCTTCAACCGGTCCAGGTGCGCTTTATGGCTGCCGTGCGAAAAATTCATCCGTACGACGTCCAGCCCATTCATTACCATTTTACGTATAACGGTATAACTCGAGCTGGCAGGACCTAATGTAGCTACGATCTTCGTTTTTGTCATATTTCGTCGTCTTTTTTACTGGGGAAACTGCTGACAATGGCAGACTTTGATATTGACGAGCTGTCTCTAAAGGGTTTAATTGCAAGATATTCAGGCGAATTAAAACATTTTTTCAGATCTTCAGCGTTATCAAATTCTATCAAAACCAGTCTTTTGGGGATCCAGTCCCCTTCCATGTGCATTGCCTTCCCGCCGCGTATAATATATTTCCCGCCGTATTTATTGACGATTTTCGGCACTCTTTTCGCATATTCGGCAAATGTTTCATAATCTTTAACGTCAACTTCAGCGAAAAGATACGCAGCATTCTTCGACTGTCTAAGATTAACAACTAACAAGCACGCACCAAAGCCCAAGAGAAAAGCCAAAATTATCAGCATACTTTTGTTATACTTCATGTTTGATTTCCCTTCTTTTATTTATCCGCCTTGCGATGATCGAACTAAACCGTTTAAATCTTTTTCAAATATTTTTCAACAATACATTCGCCGGAGATTTTACTATCGCGTCATTAAAAGCAACAAGATGTTCTGTAAGTCTTTCCATGTCTTCCGAAGAAGCCAGTGGTATCTCATCACTTCCCCGCTTCTCGAGAGAATCAATTACGTCTTTTATCGTCAGGTCGTTAGGGTCCCACGCGGGTTGATACGCGGACCTTTTGTATTCATGTGAATTCACTTCTGAAAGTATGCCGCAATCAACTAATTCGTACAACAGATCCCTTACCAGGCGTATGGGGCCCTCTGTTTGATGGGATATCTCGACATCAGTCAAGGGTTTATCCCCCTGGTGGAAATGTTTAACCACCAGATGAACTATGCGCAGAGCAAAAGTTTTCCTGAACGAAATGCTCGCTTTTAAGCAGTCCGGTTCGAATTCATACGTATCGACATTTTGATAAGCAAAGGATATTTCGGCGCCTAAAAGAACTACGATCCAGCTGAGCTGCAGCCACACAAGGAACAGCGGCAGAGCCGCAAAACTGCCGTAAATCGCATTGAACTTTGCTACACCTATCTGAAAAGTTATATACGCCCATTGGACCACCTGGAAAATAGTTCCCGCTACTACTCCTCCAAGAACTGCTGAAGGTATCCGCACCTTTGTATTAGGCATGAACGTGTAAATAAACGTAAAAAGGAACCACATAACGGTATACGGCAGCAATTTTAAGCCAACGGATATGACCGGACTGAAAAGGCCGATAAGAGCTACTTTTTCCGTTATCATAACGATCTGTGTTTTAATGAATACTGTCATGCTGCCTGAGAGTATAATAAGTATCGGGCAAAGAAGCATTATGGAAAGGTAATCACTGAATTTGCGTCCGATGCTTCTTCCTTCTTTTACCCCCCAGATATCGTTAAATGATTTTTCAATGTTTCCCAGCACCTTGATAACGGTCCAGAAAAGAATGGCAACACCTATGCCTGCTATTAACCCTCCTTTGGTGTTCTCAAGAAGGGTTTGGGCGAAAGTAATGACCTGCATTGCCACGTCCTCCTGCCCCGTCATTCTTTCCATGATCTGGTTCTCGAGCATTTTTTCAAAACCAAATCCTTTTGCTATACCGAAAGCCATTGCCGCTACAGGAACAATCGAAAGAAGCGAGTAAAAGGTGAGGGCTGATGCCCTTAGCTGGCAGTTGTCCTCATTAAAGCCCCTAAGGGCCAGAACGACTACTCTGAGCTGCTTTATCAATACCGCCCTGGTTCGTGAGAGTTTTTTAAGCTGTATCCGCCAGATATCCGTGGTAATAAAATTAATTATTTTCGAGACATTCATATCCCCCCATTCCTTTTGCCAGTATATCGTGTTCCTGAAGCCGCGTTATTATTACTTCTTCCAAAGCTCCTTAAGCTTTTCTTTCTGCTCGCTTGTTAATATATTTTTCAAAGATGTGTACGTCTGGACCATATATTTTGCTTTAGCCTTTTTGAGCTCATATTTTTTCTCGATCAACAGATTTATGGCATCGAGGTCGGCAGGATCTTCGTACATCATCGCTTTTATGTCGGCTGCAACTATGGCTATATCGGCATTTTGTTTTATCATGTCTTTTTTGGCTTTCAGCTTCAGATCTTTGATGCTCTTCACCTGAGCATCCGAAAGACCAAGCTCTTTTTCGTTCATGAGCATGAAATGAGCTTTATTGAAGATTTTAGATTTAAGATCTTCCTTTTTATAGCTCATTTTACATTTCCCGTGAGAATCCGCATGCGCCGCGCACACGAACGGGACAAATACCAGACACATGGCTAGAGCGGTTAAAACGATAAGTCTTCTCTTCATTGCCTGCCTCCTTTTCTCGGATTAATAATATGTATATTCTATCCTCTAAACAATATAATTACAAGAATTTCGGAAATTTTTTAGTTGAAAACAAAATTTCCCCTCACTTCTTGCAATTAATAACCCTGCCAGGTATACATTAAGTAAAGAATAATTTAAAAAAGGAGGAAAAATGCTGATAAAAATTTTTGGTTGTTTATACATTGTTATGGCTGTATTGCTTCTTCTGAACCCGGAAGCATATCAGAGATGGATCAAAAAGAATAAAGAAAAAAGATTACTGCTCCTGCCCCTGCCGCTAATATTCGGAATAATTTTCATCTATATAGGCCTCATGTATGAAGGAGTTCTGGCCACTATAATAGTGGTATTTGGAGCGCTGGCGATATTAAAAGCGGCAATTTTCCTGATCCCCTCACTATATAATTCAATGATCGATTGGGCTTTGGATATGCCTCTCGTGCTTTATAGGGTCGGGGCATGCGTGCATATTGCCATTGGCGCGATATTTTTATTTCTCTAATAAAAGACAAAAAGGGCTGGTCACAATTTGCAACCAGCCCTTTTTGCTTTACATGCCTATATAATTATTCCTTGCTCAAGAATTTAGGCTCATCAAGTATAGGCTCATACCCTTCAGGTATCGGGAACGGGAAAGTAACGACTTCATATACTCCCACCGCAGCTCTTTTAACGGTATTGACAGCGCCGAAAAAGAATCCTTCGAACATGCCTTTAGCTGCGCCTTTTTCTTCGCTCTGGCGTATCATGGTCCCCGGTATTTCTACGGGGGCATCAAGGATGTTCATGAACCCTCTGCCGAGTTTCTGGATCGGCGGCTGATCCGCAAGAGAACTGCTGCTTCCCTGCGCCCAAGCCGGTGAGGCGGCAAGAACAAGTGCCACAACAACGATCAATGCGTAAAGCTTTTTCATTTTTCCTCCTTCTTCTTATTTGAAATATTCCTTGAGGTTTGAAATGTCATCTTTAACCCAAGGTAATGCCAACATCAAGAGCAATCGTGCTTTCGGGCCGGTAAGGTCGCCTGCCAAGATCACTCCTTCTCCTTCAAGCATGGCACCCCCGCCCTGGTCACCGTATATGGGATATACTCTACCATGATATACGCGAGTTGCAAGAACAATTACCACACCTTTATCCTTAGCGTACTTGATCGCCTCTTCAACTTTCGCGTTAACGTTCCCCGCGCCGACGCCTTCTATTACAATGCCTACAGCGCCCGAATCGGCGGCATACTTTACAAGGTCTCCATCATCGCCTGCATATGTCTTGAGAAGCGCCACCTTGGGAAACGTTTCGGGGATGGAAAACTTCAGCCTGTTGGGGCTTTCGTTATACCGGTAAACTTTACCGTTCTGGATATATCCCAAATATCCTTTTTCGCCGGAATTAAACGTTTGAACATTAGTGGTCTGTGTTTTTACCACATTTTTAGAGGAATTTATATACTGATTCATAGTAACAGTTACTCCCCAATCTTTCGCTTCTTTGGAAGTTACCTGTATTACCGCGTTCAGTATATTCGCCGGTCCGTCAGGTGAAATGTCTGAAGCATTGCGCATTGCGCCGACAAAAACTACCGGTTTGTTCGTTTTTAAAGTAAGATCCAGAAAATACGCTCCTTCAGCCATGGTATCCGTACCGTGCGTTATAACTGCGCCCGCGATACGTTCGTTATCCAGTATTTCATCCACCTTTTTGCTTAATTTAGCCCATATTTCAGGCGCCATCTGAGAGCTGTCAATGTTGGAGAAATTTATGACCTGAATATTTGCCGCTTTCGAAAGACCCGGCACAGCTTCAAGCAGATCTTCGCCTGAAAGCGCGGGAACCGAACCGCCGGTTTTGGGGTCCGTCTTTTCTGCTATAGTGCCCCCGGTAGTAATTATCGCAACCATGGGCAACTTCTTAGGAACTTGAACTTCCGGGGGCTCCTGGACTTCCGGGGCCGGTTGAACTCCCGTAACTTCTTGAAACGTTGTTTCCTCCGCGGCGTAAGATAACCCGCCAAAAGCGATAAAAATAAAAATGCTAAAAACAAAAAATTTTTTCATAAAAATTCCTCCTTTTACAGGAAGCGATCTATGCTGCCAGTTCAATGAGCTTTTTCGCGATTCTAATGTGTTTGATCTCGTCATCACGTATAGATATGAGCTCTTTTTTTATTTCGCCTTCTTCAAGCTGATCGATGTAATGATCGTAAAAATATTTTGCTCTTTCTTCATATGTTAAAATCTTCTTGAACCTTTCCGATAACATGTCAAAACTCATCTTTAGGGCTCCTCTCGACTTGATCCAGCATTTTATCGACCATCTCTTTATGGCGGGTTGAATCCTTGTAAAGTATTGAAAGGCATTTGTCTATTTCCTTCTTCTTGTCCTCTTCAAGCCCTTCCGTAAGATCCGCCAAAGCGCCGGCGAATTTAGTAAATGAGGTGACCATGCCTTCTTCCACAAATTTAAGTTCGAACAAACCTGCAAGCAGCCTCTTTTTTGATATCATTTTTACTCCTCTTTCATCAAACTTCTGACTTTTTCTAATATTATTTCAGGCAATACGTCTCTATTATCCACGGTAACTTCGGTTATTTCAATATCTTTTCTTCCTTTCGCTTTAGGTATAAAATCGGTCCCGCCGAAGGTTATCGTACCTATAACAATATTCGGAGAATCAAGGGCGCGCTCTGCGGCCTCAATAAAACTTTTGGAAAAACATTCCATCTTGCCGATCTCATCGAGAATAATGATATTATTGTCCGTAGGTAAGATCGCTGGTACGGCTATGTTTTCAATATTCTCGATGCTTACACCGTATCGCCTGATATGAAAATCCGACTCTATATCCTGATGAGCAAGGTATCCGCTCTTTCCGTCAACTGTTGACATGCGGAAACCTACCCGTCTTCCTTCGATCCTTTCTTCCTCCGTATAAAATCCGTTGCAGGGATGACTTAAAGACCTTATTACCTTTTTGATCACGGTGGTCTTTCCTGATGAGGGGGCGCCTGTTAAGAATATGTTCTTTTTCATCTATAAGATCGCTGTTTCCAATTTCTTTTGAACAATATCCCGAAGTTTGGCGAAGTCGCCGGGTTTAAATCCTGAAGTATCGATCGCGGGAAGCACTTTTAATTCGCCGAACACTTTTGTCTTGAAGACCCAGCCTCCTTTCGGGATGGCTTCCCTTGTTCCGCTAACTGCGATAGGAAGAATGGGCTTCTTCTCTTTAATGGCAAGTTTAAACGCTCCGTTCTGGAATTTATTCATCTGGTCGGTTTCACTGCGGGTGCCTTCCGGGAAGAACAATACGGACATGTCCTTTCTAAGCCATTTGCTGGCTTCTCTATAAACAGCCTTAATGCTTCCGAACTCCCCGCGTGCAAGTTTTATATGTTTGGTGAGAGACATGCACCATCCCACGAACGGGACTTTAAAAAGGGATTCTTTAGCCACCCATTTGAATTGCATGCGGGTTTTATACATCACCACTATATCCGCAAGGCTCTGGTGGTTCGCGATCACCACGTATGTTTTTTTGTGGTCAATGTTCTCAAGGCCGCTTACCTTTAGATTCCAGAGCGGGTTCAACCCTATAATAGCGTTTGCCCACCAGTAACATTGCGCATGAGCTGCTTTTCTTTTTTTGTCGAACGGAAAAAGGATTATGACGAGAAAAAGCTCAACGAAAAAAAGAAGAATTGTCAGAATGGAGCTGCTTAGCCAGATCGCTATTGATGTTATGACTTTCATTTCTACTCTAAAAACTTTACTCTACAGAAACGATCTTAACGTCGAAGTTCAACTTTTTTCCTGCAAGAGGATGGTTGAAATCTATGATAACGGTATCATCTTTGATCTGAGCGATCCTTATTAAAAAGACTTTACCGTCCGAAGCTTTGGCCTGGAACGGCATGCCGATCTTTAATTCCATATCTTGCGGGAAATCTGTTTTCGGGACTTCATGGAACGCTTTGGGGTCGATATTTCCGTACCCCTCTTCCGGTGATATTTCTATGCTTTTTTCTTCTCCGGCTTTCATGCCTTCCAGTTCCTTGGAAAGCCCCGGCACGATCTTGCCCTCACCATGGGTATATTTTGCGGGTTCTTTGCCTTCAGACGTTTCCACCACTTGCCCGTCTACTGTGAGCGTATAATCAAACTCAACTGTTTTTCCGTCCTGAATAGTCATCCGATCTCCCTTCCGTTTAGCGTAACAATCTGCCGGAATAAATAACGAAATTATCAATAAAGCCAAGAGCAAACGTTTCATGTAAAGATCTCCTTATAGTTTATTTGGACCCGACAGTCTCCTGTGTTTTAGCCGCTGCCTTCTTCTCTACGGATCTTGATTCCGGGCATTCGCCTGTCCAGCAGTAAGTGCAAAGTTTCTCTTTCGGAAGACCGATAGCATCTACCATGTCATCCAGTGTCTGGTACCTCAACGTCGTCACATCAAGGTCATCAGCGATCCATTGCACCATCTTTTTATATTTGTCCGAATTTTCATCGACATATTCTGATACGTCCTCTATGTCATGCCCCTCGAGAGCTTTAATGGCCTTGCGCGCAGCCAACTCATGTATGCTTCGCGTCGAAAGACAGAACTTGCACGGAAACATGAGCGGCGGACATGCAGGTCTTGCATGTACCTCTTTTGCACCGCAATCCCACAATTTCTTGACCGTATAATTCTTAAGCTGTGTACCTCTTACTATGGAATCCTCGCAAATAACAATTCTATTGCCTTCAATAACCTCTCTTATCGGGATCAATTTCATGGTGGCAATAAGATCGCGCGTTTCCTGTGACGGCGGTGTATAACTTCGGCCGTATCCCGGAGTATATTTTACAAGAGGCCTTCTTAAAGGTTTTCCCGACTCCATGGCATAACCCAGCGCATGGCCGACCCCCGAATCGGGGATGCCGGCAACCAGATCCACACCGATATCTTTATCGTGACGCGCCAGCGCCTGGCCGCATCTTTCCCTAACGGTCTCCGTATTAATGCTTTCATAATCCGAAGCGGGGAAACCGGTATATATCCATAGGAATGTACATATCTGCATTTCTTCGTTCCCGGAACTTCTTTGTTCCATCCCCTTCTCATTAAGAAGAACAACTTCACCCGGTTCCAGGTACTTAACCACCTGGAAGTGATTGTTGGGGAATGCAGTCGACTCTGAAGTTACCGCCCATGTGTCATCCTTTCTTCCGATCACAAGAGGCGTGTATCCCCAACGGTCCCTGGCCGCATATATACCCTCTTCATTTAAGAGCAGTAGCGAACAGGAGCCTTCTATCACATCGAACATTTTCTCGATACCGTCTGTGATATCATCACCCTGACTGATTATTTTTGCCATGAGTTCCGTAACATTGACTTTTCCGTCGCTCATCTCACTGAAAGAAAATCCTTTTTTAAGAAGCTGATATGACAAACTTTTGGAGTTTTCTATGAGGCCGCTGGTAACAATGCAGAATGGCCCGAATTTTGAATTAAGGTACATCGGCTGTTCACTGCTGTCGCTGATAACGCCTATCCCCTTGTTGCCGACGAGGCGTTTCGCATCTTCATAAAACTTAGATTTGAACTGGCTTTGGCTGATATTATGGATCTGACGCTGAAAAGCTTCTCCGAGAACCGCTATCCCGCCATATTCTGTCCCCATGTGTGAATGATAATCCGTGCCGTACAGCAAAGTATCGGTACAATTCTCTTTTGAAATAACTCCAAAAACGCCGCTCATTATTTTTCCTCCTATATGTATTTAGTTCCCGGTAATGTGCGCCAACAAATAGATTTCTATTATAACCCCGGAACAGCTATTTTTACAACAGTTTTAAAAATAACGAAGCCAAATATACAGGGTACAAATGACCATCGATTGGATCATGAACATAAAACCGTATTTAAAGAAATGCATAAAACTTATGCGATAATTGTTCCTCTCGCTGATGCGGGCCATGACGATATTTGCCGAAGCCCCTATCAAAGTACCGTTGCCTCCGAGACATGCCCCTAAGGCAAGCGCCCACCATAATGGGTGCGCTATCTGCATATGAACAACCGCCGGATCAGCGATACCCGAGACTTGCGAAAAATAATCAACAAAATGTCTTACCAAGGGAACCATGGTAATAACAAAGGGGATATTATCAAGAATGGACGAGAAAAACGCTGAACCCCATAATACGATGATGCAAACAAGAAACAGATTCTTGCCGGCAAGATGGATGATATGATACCCTATCCATGAAATAACTCCATTCACTTCTAAAGCCGCTATCATCATGAACATCCCTATAAAAAAGAATATCACCCCCCATTCAACACGCATTAATGTATCTTCGCTCTCTGCTCTGCAGACAAGAAGCATCAGCATACTGCCGCAAAGAGCTATAATCCCGGGTTGTATATTCAGCATGTTGTGCGTAAAAAATCCCACAAAGATCAGCCCGAGGACCAAAAGTGAATTGATCATGTTCTTTTTATCCACGATCGCTAAATGCGGGATGGCTTCTTTCACTCTCAGTCTTACCTTTTCTGGAACCTGGAATTTATTCCTGAACATGAAAAAGATCGTAGCAATAAAAACCGCAAATACAAGTATCACTACAGGTCCGAGATTGACTATAAAACTGTTAAAGGATAATCCGGCCTGAGATCCGATAATAATATTAGGAGGATCTCCTATCAAAGTGGACGTGCCGCCGATATTCGATACTATCGCTTCCATTATGATAAAAGGGACCGGCGATATCTCAAGAAGCTGCATAATAAGGATGGTAACGGGGACCAGCAGGATTATAGTTGTCACATTATCAAGAAATGCCGAAAGAAGCGCGGTCACGGATAAAAGAAGAAGCATAATAAGCCATGGATCGCCCTTTGCGTGTTTTGCGACGCTGATCGCCGTCCATTCAAAAAAACCTGTTTTTGAAAGTATATATACGGAGGTCATCATCCCCACAAGAAGAAATACTACATTAAAATCAACCGCCGCAACCGCGGATTCAAAAGACACAAGTTTTAAGAAAATAACGCAGGAAGCCCCTATCACGGCAACGATTGTCTTGTTTACTTTATCTGTCGCAATAAATAAATAAGCTGCAATAAATATTAGGACCGACAATAATGCTTTCATTTTTTTAAATACCCCCTAAAAAAACAGTATCTTATCAATAATGCAGAACCGGTCTATGACCCCGCTGAGCGTACCGTCATCTTCCACGACAAAAAGTTTAGACTTTTGCTTAACCGTCATCTCGAATATTACCTCGAGAAGGGTCCTGTCCCGTTTTACCGGAGAAGGCCCTCTCAGCACAAGATCTTTTACTTTGAGGTCGCCTTTTATCCTGAAATATTTTTCAAACGGGTCTATGTGTTTAACGAAAGAAATGGTGCTGAGCTGCTTGAAAAAATCAGGCATCCCGTACTGGAAAATATCAAGACAGGAGATCTCTCCCTGAAATTTCCCCGCGTCATCTACAACCGGCAGGATATCAAAACGTTTAAGGTGCATCGTTCTCGTGACATCTTCGATCGATGTATCCAACGTTACCACTTCAGCCGCCGGTCTGGCTATATCTTGCGCCAGGATACCCTCTGTCGCATCGATCCCGGCTTCTTTAAACCTTAAGAGGATCTCATTTACCGTTAAAGAACTTTTGAGCAAACCCTCCCCCTGTTTCATCTCGCTCAAGAACCGGATAACAGTGGACATGGCCTGAAGGATTACATACGGTTCCTCCGGGGACGAGATCATGAGAAATACAAAATTGACAGGCGCGCTATCCAGGCTTGAAAAGTCTATGCCTTTTCTGCTTATCGCCATCGCGACTTCAAATTTCCCCCAGCCTTCAATACGCGCATGGGGGAATGCCAGGCCGTTGCCTATGCCGGTTGTCTGAAGATTCTCCCTCTCCATAACGGCTTCATAGACATTTTCCCTGCTTAAATGGTATGTATGCTTCGGCTTACCCTCAAAGATCTTATCGATCAATGCCCGTATAGCTTCTTCCCTGGTATCAACTTTAAGATCGGACATGATCAAGTTTGAGGAAAGAAAATCCTGAATATTGATCATTGCTATCTCCTTCTAACAGATAAGACGCGGCTTGAACAAATTGCTTTTTAGTATTAGTCTTTTTCTTCCTTTTTCCTGTCGGAGCCTGAACGAAAAAGTTCAAAACGATTGAGGTATTTTTCCTGGATATCCTGCATATAGAGGAATATTCCCGGCGTGACAAAAAGCGTTATGACCTGAGCAAACGCAAGACCTCCGACTATTATAAGCCCGAGCGGCCTTCTGGATGCTCCGTCCGCGCCAAAACCTAACGCGATGGGTATGGCACCCATTATAGTGGAAAGTCCAGTCATGAGTATCGGCCGGAAACGAACCACACAAGCATTGTATATCGCATCAAAATTAGTGGTGTTGCCTTCAGAGAGGTTCTGCTCGGCGAAATCGACCATCATGATACCGTTTTTTGAAACTATCCCCAAAAGCATGAACATCCCGATATAGGCATACAATGAAAGTTCAGCCCTGAAAAACAATAATGTCAAAAGGCCTCCGAATGCGGCGACAGGCAAGGTTGTAAGCACGGTAAAGGGATGGATGTAACTTTCATAAAGGATGCCGAGAATAACATACATGATAAAAACGGAAACAAGAAGAAGCATGCCGAGATTTCCCACAGCTTCCTCAAATTCCTGCGCTTCCCCCTGAAAAGTACCGCTTATTTCCGAAGGAAGAATGCCTTTGGCGGTTTGATCAAGCAGTTTGGTCGCTTTTCCGAGAGGAACGCCTCCCTTGATATTAAAAGAGATCGTCGCCGAATTGAGCTGGTCATAATGCGGTACGCTTTGCGGCCCTACAGTCTCTTCCCATTCGGCAACAGCGCTTAAAGGAACAAGCTGATCATTAATCTGCGAACGCACATATATGCGTGAAAGGTTCTCCGGATCTTTACTGTATTTTTTATCAAGCTCGACTATAACATCATACTGATCTACGTCAGTTTTGTATGTGGTGACCTTCCCGCCTGAGTAAGCGAGGCTTAAAGCGTATTCGATATCTCTTGCCGTAACCCCGAGAGTTGATGCTCGGTCACGCAGTATTGTCACTTCAAGCTGAGGCATATCCAGTTTGACGCTATTTTGGATATCAACAAAGTCAGGCATATCTTTCATCATATTCTCAAGTTGCAAAGCCGCGTTGTATAATTTTTCACGGTCACTTCCCGTTAACACATAGGAATACTGACTGCCGGCAGCCGTGCTTTCGCCGCCGGCGCTTAATGAAAGTGAAGGCATTGCCTGGAGGAACGCAAAGCCTAAAGGCAGTTTTGCCATTTCTCCGCGCAAAGCCTGGACTACTTTAGCTATCGGCCCTCTTTTATTGACGGGCCTTAATGTGGCAAAAAAAGGTCCTGTGCTCTGGTCCGCTCCGGGCTGCAACCCTGTCACGGATATTACTTTTTCCACCGCAGGGTTGCTTAATAATACGTTATTTACCTGATCCTGGAATTTCCGCATCTGTGTTGTAGATGTTCCCTGCGGCACCACCATTTGTCCCATGACCGCGCCCGAGTCTCCTTCGGGCATGAAGGTTTTAGGAAGGACCGTAAACAGCCATAACGTGCCTAAAATACATACCGCCCACGCTATAACGGCAACATACCGGTGTTCCAAGAGCCACCTGAGCAGGACTTTATATTTATCGACCATACGCCCTACAAATTTATCAGTAAACTTCTCAAGCTTGGTTTTTACCGCTGAAACGCCTTTGAGCATGCGTCCGCACATCATAGGCGTTAAAGTAAGAGCTATTATCGTTGAGCAAACTATCGCGAAAACAACCGTAAGAGCGAACTCGCTGAAATTGCGTCCGACTACGCCGCCCATAAAAACTAACGGTACGAACACAGTTACAAGTGCGACGCTGGTCGAGATAACCGTTCCCGTGATCTCACCCATGCTCTTTATCGCCGCCTGGAGGGGTTTTTCCCCGGACTGTATATGACGTACTGTATTTTCAAGAACAACAATGGCGTCGTCAACAAGAAAGCCCACTGAAAGCGTAAGCCCCATCAGCGAAAGGTTATCGAGACTGAAACCCGCCGCCCACATTGCAATAAAAGTTCCTATGATCGCTATAGGAAGAACTGTGCCCGGTATTACTGTATCGGTAATACGCCCAAGAAAAAGAAATATCACCATGACAACAAGAAAAAGCGCTATAAAGATGGTGTTCTTGACGTCCTTTACCGATTCGATTATAGATACCGCTTTATCATAAAAAACTTCAAGCTGTACGGACCCGGGAAGTTCTCTTCGGAGTTTCTCCACAGTTGCGTTTATCTGCCCGCTGACAGCTACGGTATTTGCCCCGCCCTGACGATATACAGCAATAACAACGGAACCTCCCCTCATCTTTCCGCCGCTATGGCCGTACATAACGTTGACGACATCGTTATCAAGACTATCGACACACCTTGCTATCTCACCAAGTTTAATAGGGGCTTTATTGCGATACGCGACGATCAGTTCCTCATAATCCTTTGCCTTTAATAGCTGCCCTTGCGGTTCGATAGAAAAAGTCCGGAAGTCCCCGTTTAAACTACCCGCAGGAATAGTTACGGTCCCGCTTTCCAGCACCCCGGCGATCTCATCAATGCCTATTTGAAATGCCGCAAGCTTGTCAGGATCGACCTGAATTCTTATGGCAGTTTTTGCTCCCCATACCTGGACCTGTGAAACTCCGCTTATAATGCTTATCTTTTGCCCTATTGTCCTGTTGCCGTAATCATACAGCTGTCCGGGCGTCATCGTATCCGAAGTTACCATAAGATAAATTATGGGAGAATCCGACGGGTTCACTTTGGAATATGTGGGCGGCTGAGGCAGATCACTCGGCAGATTGGACATCGCCCGGGAAATGGCAGCCTGGACATCAGGCGCCGCAAGATCGATATTTCTGTCAAGATCAAATGTCAAAATGATCTTTGATACGCCCTCATTGTTCTCTGATATGACCGCCTGCAGACCGGGTATTTCCATGCATTCGTTTTCAAGAGGTGACGCTACGGTAGATGCCATAGTGGAAGGGCTTGCCCCGGGGTAAGAAACAGTAATGAGCATAACAGGATAATCCACTGAAGGCAGGTCACTTATAGGAAGCCTATGATAACACGCTATTCCGAATATAAGAATAGCCGACATGATGAGCACTGTCATTATAGGTTTTCTTATGAACCTTTCAGAAAAACTCATCTACTCTTACGCTTTCCTTTCTTCTCTTGCTCTTTTTGCTGGGTTACATCTACTGTCGGCACGCCCGGGCTTAATCCCATCTGACCGACCGTCACGACCGTTTCGCCTTTTTTGACGCCTTTTTCAATTGCAATATTATCGCCGTCACGCATCCCGGTCTCGACTATTCTAAGGTCGGCAGTCTTCTTTGGGGTTACTACATAAAGATATTCACCCTGCTGGCCAAGCTGAACCGCTTCGTAAGGAACTACTACAGCCCCCTGCTCTGTCCTTAATACAAGCCTCACCTGGACAAATTGACCCGGCCACAGATCATGATTTTCATTAGGCACTGTTGCCCTTAAAGAGACCGTACCGGTAGTATCATCTACCGTATTATCAAGAAAACTAAGTTCACCCACATAAGGCCCGTTCTTGTCTCCGTCTACCCTTATCTCAACTTTTAACTTTTCATCCGTCATGGAATCCCTCAATTCCGGAAGTTTTCTTTCAGGGATCGTAAAATCCACATATAAGGGGTCTATCGTCTTGATATTGACAAGCGCTGGGCCTGAGTTCGCGGTCACTATATTTCCCGCATCTACCTGGCGTTTGCCGGTTATGCCGTCTATGGGGGATTTTATGTAACAGTACTCAAGATTCAGCTGTGCGGTTTTAAGGTTAGCTTTATCCGCTTCGACCTGGGCCTGAGCGGCAGCCACATCGGTCTGGTATGTATTGAACTGCTGTTCCGAGACAAGCTGTTTTTCAAAAAGCGGTTTGTTCCTTTCCAAAATATCTTTTTTAAGCCCAAGATCCGCAAGATCACCGGCTAAAGCTGCCTGAGCCTTGGCCTCGGCTGCTTTGTACTGTTCCGGGTCGATAATAAAGAGAAGATCGCCCTTTTTAACGGTATCGCCTTCGCTGAAATGAACTTCCTTTATCTCACCTGTAACCTGACTTTTTATGTCTACGTTGTAAAGCGCGGCCAGATCACCGAATGAATCCATGTAAATGGGGACATCTTTACTTGTTGCGACTCGTGTCTGCACGGGCCGCGGCGGAATAGCCTGCCCCCGTCGGCTTGCAATACAACCTCGCAGGTGCGACAGCGCCATAATAACCGCAAAAATAATGACAATGCGCCAGACGAGTTTTTTGTTTGCGAGAAATTCCTTTATTTTATCCTGAATGTTCTTCTTATCCATCTTTTATTCCTTCTCTTTTAAATATTCACCGGATCCCTGGATCCCAAGTGATCCCGTGGCATGCGCTATTCCCGACAAAGCAACTAATAGATCTTTTTTTGATTGCACGAGTTTGCTCCGGGCATCCGCAAGATCGCTCTGTGCCTGGAGTACGTCCAGTATATTTTTTACGCCGGATTTATAACCTTCAAGCGCCAGATTATACGATTCTTCCGAACTTCTGAAAAAAGCCTTACTGAAATCAAATTTAGAAACAGAAGTTTTGAACGCATAATATTTCGTCCACACATCCCCGCTTGCGGCCAACTCGTTCTGTATCAGCTGTTCCCGTTCCGCTTTAGCCGTACTCTGGGCTTCTTTCAGTTCGGCATAATTTTTAAACCCATCGAAAACATCCCAGGAAACCTTTAAAAAACCGGTATACTCATAATAGTTTTTATACGCTTTGCTGTCGCCAAAATATTCCGTCCATCTTTTTGCGGCCGTACTGCCTACAGACAATGACGGCAATAGATCCGAAAAAGCGCCTTTTACGGCATCCTGCTTGGCAAGCAAAGTCGCACGGGAAGCCGCTATATCCGGGCGTCTGCTTATAGCTTCCTCTATGAGTTTTGAGACATCCTGTTTTGTCAGTTCAGTCGGTATTTTCCACTTGGGCTCGCTGATATCAAAATCAGTATCCGCGGATACTCCCAGGACTTCAGCGAGATCCGCTTTGGCGCCTGCCAAATTTGCCTTGGCCTCTTCCAATTCAAAAAGCGACTCGTCATAACTGGCCTTTGACTGAAGCATGTCAAGTCTGGTGCCGACGCCGACATCAAATCTTTGCTTTGCGGCGTCATATGACGCTTTGGCATCTTCGGTATTGGCGACAGCGGCATCCAGTGAGGATTTAGCGCTGTATAACGCATAATAAGATGTTTCCACATTAAGTATGAGATCCTGCATGGATTGATTAAATTCAAAGTTTGCCGCAAGGACTGAATGGTGAGCTTCTGTCAGGGAAGCCGCTCTTCCCCCGAAATCAAACGCAAGAATACTGGCGCTTAACGCTCCCCCGTAACTTCTCGTATTGAACTCATCCGACTTCTGGTCAGCGACTTTTCTGTCTTTAGTAAGATCTCCCGCAAACGTGACCAAAGGATACCAAGCGCTCCTGGCCTGCGCTCTTACAGCTTCTTCGGCCTTGGCGTTATGCCACGCCTTGCTTGTAGAAGGATTGTTTTTTAAGGCTATATTTATAAGTTCGATAAGCGTAAGCTTGTCCGAAAGTTCCGTTTTTTCTTCTCTTTTGCGGATAGAACCCCACACATTATCCGTTCTTTTTAAGGATCTCTCCCATTTGGGCGGCATCCACATTTCATCCGGTCTTGAAGGCGCTTTAAGCGAGTGGCAACCGGCAAGAAATACGGCCAGGACAATAAAAAAGAACAAACCCGATCTATTCATTTTAGCTTTATGCATGTTTTTCACTCTTCCAGAGCCTTTATCTCTCTTTTTCTTTGTATGTATTCGGTCCTGGTCAGAGATCCTTCCTGATACTCTCTCTCAAGATCCCGCATCATTCTTTTAAATCTTACGGTATGCTCTTTCCGCGGTTCCAATTGGCAAATATCTGCTCCATCATAGTCCCTATCGCGCGAACATTCTTGTGCATATAAAAATGAACTTCCCGCTGCAAACAACAAACACATTATTAATAATATACATTCCCTCATAATATTATCCTTCCGCCGCATCTTTTCGTCTCCACACAAGCAAAATAACAGGAACTAAAAAATATAACATTACCCCGAGCTTTGGAAGAATTAAAGAAACAAAGATCGCACACAGTGAAACTGCCGGTATAAGCAGGTTTCTTTTTTTGTAAAATTCAATTACATCCTGTTTCAGATCGGCATTCACAAAACGGCGCTTGTGCGTGGAGTATGCCCAATGCGCAAAAAATATCAGGCCCGCAATAAGCAGATTAAATTCAAATAACAATGCAGCGGTGCGTGTGTTACTGTAATCGCCTAATATTACCGTGGAAAAAGGTATAAGCCCTATGAACATGAGAGCCGCAATGTTAATAAAAAGCATTGCTTTATCGACAGATCTTATAAAATGGAACTGACGGTGATGCTGGTACCAAAACACCCCCAGAATAATGAAACTTTCCACGTAATGCACAAAATCCGGCCAAAGTTTCATGAGGGATCTTATCAGATATCTTTCGTTACCCGTCGTCGGCTGGTTAAATATAGGTTCGAAACTTAAGACAAGGATGGTCATCGCGATCGCAAATATGCCGTCGCTAAGCGCTTCGATCCGGCTGGTCTTTAATTCCATTTTAACGTTTTCCTGGTTCATAAATGCTCCCTTGATCTAAAACCACTTTTTCCTTTTGAAAAAGATCGCCATCGCCGCCGCAACAAGCACCATCAGCCCCAGAGCGAACGGATATCCAAAATACCAGTTAAGCTCGGGCATGTTAAAGGGTGATCTCTGAGGATTAAAATTCATCCCGTAAATACCGGCAACAAAAGTAAGGGGTATGAATATAGCAGCGAATATCGTAAGCACTTTCATCACTTCATTCATGCGGTTACTGACGCTTGAAAGATAAATATCCAGCATGCCGGAAACCATCTCCCTGAATGTCTCGACATTATCTATGACCTGTATCGTGTGGTCATATAGATCCCTAAGATAAATAGAGGTATTTTCACTTATCAGTGTTATTTCTCTCCTGTCCAGAATGTTTATAACCTCCCTCAATGGCCACACGGCTTTTCGCAAAAAGATCATGTCCCCTTTTAATCCATGTATCGTCTGAAGCGTATTGGGAGTCGGATTCTTAACAAGATCCTCCTCCATGCTTTCTATCTTTTCACCGATCCTCTCCAGTATCAAAAAATAGTTGTCAATTATAGCGTCAAGAAGTGAATATGCCAGGTAGTCCGCGCCCATTTTTCTTACGCGGCCTTTTGCATTTCTTATCCTTTCCCTTATTGCATCAAAAACATCCCCTTCCTTTTCCTGGAAAGATATTACATAATTCGGACCGAGAATAATGCTCACCTGCTCCGCGATTATCTTGTCGCCGTCACCGTCAGCATAAAGCATTTTTAATACAATAAATACACACTTCTCGAAATCTTCTATCTTCGGACGCTGGCCGGTATTAACAACGTCTTCCAGGATAAGGGGATGAAAATCAAAATGTTTGCCGAGTTTCTCCATCAGTTCTATGTCATGAAGGCCGTCTATATTGATCCATGTAACTGTTGAAGTATCCTTAAAGGGAAAACATTCCTCGATCCTTTCGACTTTCTTCTCTTGGAACCCGTCTTCATTATAATCAAAAATGGTGATAGTAACCTTTTCAGTTTTTTTCTCTCCAATATAGATCAGTGTCCCCGGCGCGAGACCGGCTGTTTTTGATATTTTTTTTATGAGTCTTGGCATGATTTCCTCCTATCACGCTTTGTATATTTCTAAAACTTCCAAAAAATAGGGATCAGCACGGTAGACGCAATGAAGAACAAGATATTCAGCGGTATCCCTACCTTTAGATAGTCGCGGAATTTATATCCTCCCGCGCCCTGAACTATAAGATTTGTTTGATATCCTATCGGGGTAGCAAAACTTGCGGACGCGGCGATCGCTATCGCAATGAAAAATGGTTTAGGGCTTACCCCCATCTGTGCGGCTGCCGAGAAGGCTATCGGAAATATTAATGCCGCGGCGGCATTGTTTGTGATTATTTCGGTAAAGACCGTTGTGAGAAGATAAATGCCTGCTAAAACGCCTATCGGTCCGAAATCTTTTACGATATCTATTATAAAACCTGCTATCGCGCTTGCGGCTCCGCTTTTCTGAAGGGCCTTACTTACCCCGAAAGCACAGGCGATCGTGATTATAACGTCCCACCTTATTGAATCGCGCGCTTCGGAATAACTCACGCATCTTGTTGCCACAAGCAAAATAGCGGCAGCAAAAGCCGCGTGCAGCATGCCGATCTGCGAGCCCGCCAATTTGGGCATGTACCTGCCTACAGTTGCCGCTATGACCATCAAAGCGACTATCCCCATTGCGATAAAAGCCTTATCGTATCGCTTCGGTTTAACCGCTTTAACGTTGGATATAAGGTAAAAATCCTGAGAATTTCTCCATTTTCTCAGGAAATCAGATCTTGTCAATAAAAGCAAAGTGTCCCCTGCCCTGAGCTTGATACTTCCGACCTTGGATTTAACTCTTTCCCCGTTTCGATGAACGGCAATTACCCCGGCACCGTATTTTTCCCTAAAACGGCATTCTTTCACCGTCTGTCCTATAACAGGCGAACTCGAAGAAATAACAGCTTCCAACAGATTCCTTCGCATGAACCCTATATCTTTTTCGACTCTTTCCTGTTCAACCGGGACCAGGCCCTTGATCTCATAGAGATCCACAACAGCGGATGTTACCCCGACAAATACCAGGATATCCTCTTCCGATATTTTTTCTTCACCGGAAACGGGGCCCAGCGGTTTTCCGTTCCTTTCGATCTCGATAAGAAAAAGCCCCCTTAAATTACGCAAGCCTGCATCTTTAATGGTTTTTCCTATTAGTTCGCATCCACCCTTCGCTTTCATCTCGATAATATATTCTTTGCTGTTCTCTTCGATAACCTCAACCATATCTTTTCTGTCAGGAAGAAGCCTTTTACCGATCAGCGCTAAATAAAGCCAGCCGATCACTGCGCAAGGAAGCCCTACCTGCGCCAGTTCGAACATTGAAATTCCCTGCATTTTATTGTCGAGCATTAAGCCGTGCACTACAAGGTTTGTCGATGTTCCTATAAGAGTACAGACGCCGCCGAAGATAGTGGCGTAAGATAATGGGATCAAGAACTTTGAAGGCGAAAAATTGAGCCTGGCTGCCCATCTTTTGACCATGGGGGTGAACATTATCACAATGGGCGTGTTATTTAAAAATGCCGAAAGTGCACTTACCGGCACCATCATTCTCAGCAGCATCTTGGATAAACTTCCCTTTCGCCTGCGGTTGAGAAAAAGGTTCCCTATTCCTTCGAGAGCCCCGGTATTTTGCACGGCATAACTTACTATGAAAAGGATCGCAACTGTAAGCATCCCTTTATTGGAAAAACCGGAAAGTGCTTCAGTCGGCGTAATAATACCCGTGAGCATGAATGATGACAGTGCCAGAAAAAGAATAAAATCCGCGCTTGCGACCTCCAAAGCCAACCCGACTACCATCCCTAGAATAACAAGAATTGCAAAATAGCCCGATAACTCCATACCCCCCCCCTTACATGCAACACATGAAAATAGGAAATAAAATTACAATATAATATTATTTAATTATACATTCTCCACGATTAATATCAACAAAATCTTCTTATGCCATTATCAGCGTTGCTGCGACTTTGTCATATTCGGGCAGTTCATGCGGTTGGGCGGGCCTGTATGAGAGGATGCCTTTAATAAGGAGTGTAATATTATTATTAATTATCGCTTTGATATAAGATTCTACCGAAACATCATCCAAATTAAAATGTGATCTCAGATAAAAATTCAAAAGGCTGTATATAGGAGAATCCAGCGGCGTGTCTTCATTTATATGTCTGGTCAAGAGCATTATCACATAAGTATTTAATTGAAAGCTGTCTCGTTCTTGTTTATTCCCGGTTCTTTCGTTTAAAAGAGAATCCGTATCCACCCTCAAAAATCTGACGCCTGCTTTTGTCAGCCTCCCCAGCTGCTCTTCAGGCATTTTATTAGAAACAAGCGTGATCGTGCGGTTTTCTATATCCTTAGCTTTAGCAAGAACTTTATCAACAAACTGTCCGTGGGTTTCTGCGCTTATACTATCAAGATTAAACCTGTCAGCATACTCTACTTTATGTTTTTCAAGTTCTCCGTTAGCGAAAAATTCAGAGGTCATAAGAAACGTATACTTTGTATCCGGATGCGTGGGTATTATTTCTTTCCCTGCCTGATCAGCATTGTCCATATTACGCTGGACCATGATCACTTTTCTAAGCCATAATAGGTTCTCGATGTTATTTCCAGAAGTCTCATCCTTTTGCATTCTGAGCTCATTTTCGTTAATATTAATGAAATTATCTATTATGCTCAACGCTTCCCGATACTTGCCTCTGTCCGCAAGGATTTTTGGTTTTTTTGCAAAAAAATCACGCACATGATCCAATGGGCTCTGCATGACTTCCATCGAATATCCGCTGGTCAGAAGAAAACCATATTTTGCTCCGAAAATTTTTGTTTCGATATGATCTACAAATGTAATGTCTCCCTCCCTGAGCTCCTCAATGGTTTTACTGTCCATTAATTGTGCGATCAGAACTAAACTGAAAAATTGAGGATCGGTAAGCATTTTTTTCTGCAGCTGGATCATGCTATTAGGTAAAGCTATTAATTCATCGAATAGGTCCCGCACGTATTCATAATCATCCCCGGCATAGATCCTCGCGCAACATATCGTTTCAATGTGTGTTGCCGAACTGATACCGATACCTTCCTTTATCCTTTGATCGTCTATCTCCATGATCTCGAAAAGAACCTTTTGCACCTCTTCATCAAAATCTGAAAGGCCTTTACCGGTGATCAATCTATAATATTCTGTTACCTTCCGGTCCAGTCTTTTTAAGATATCATTTCGTTCCATTTCATCAGTCTTTACGGCTTTGCTGTTAGCCAGATTTCTTCCTAAAATAACGAATTCCCGCGTTCTTAAGAATTCCTCCCTTCGTTCTTTCTTGGATGTTATGATCTTTTTCATCAGTTGCAACCCCTTCATATGGCCCTGTGCATACAAAAGGGTCGCCTCAACCGGATCGGTATCATATTCACACTGTATTACTTTTTCGCAATTATCCAATATCTCCAAAGCCTTTTCATATTTACCCTCGTTATTATGCAACGCCGTGATCTCCATGATAAAATCCAAAGCCACTCTTTTGAATCCCGAGAACGCATCCCCGCTTTTTTCAGAAACTTCATTCACGCTGAATTCGGGGTTCAAAAGTGAATCAGCATAGAATTTGAAAAATGATTTTTTGCCGCCCGATTCCATGAACCTCCTCACGCTTTCCGGATCCATCAATCTGGCTATGAAATATATCAAGAGGTGCTCGGTACTGCTGAGTATACTTTCAGCAAAACGGCTGCTCCTGTCGCTGTTTGATACCCTCTTATACAAATCAATTACCCGCCTGTGATCCCTTTTGCCGAACAGCAGGGAAACGCAAACTCTGCGAAATGTTTTCTCGGAGCCCAAAGCGATCATGCCATCCGCTAAACGCTCAAGCCCATACGCATTGACCGCTTGTAAGATCTGTCCGTATGCTGCCCGGGCTTCTTCGCCCGTAGCGACATGGACTTTTTCGCCGGTCTCATCCCAAATCTCATTTATCCTTCTTTCAAGCGCTTCGATCTCTCCCTCAGCATCGATCTTATCCTCTTCCCGACCTGTCTCAGGGAGTTCTTTAGGAATACTGCTTTTCAGAAGAAATGTAAACTCTGTTTCTCTTTCTTCCAAGGTCTTTCTTTGAGGGGCCCCCTCCTCAAGCGACCCCAGATCATTCCGGATGTATGCTATGTTCGCTTTGGCCATGCCCTCCGCCAAAGAATATTGGCCGACAGAGATGTAGTGCTCGATAAAACGCTTTTGAATATCCAGCAGGTCATCGTAAATGCTATTAATAAAAGACATCAGTTCCGGTCCCAAGAGACCCTTCTGGAACTCATCTCCCCCATCATGGATGCTTTTGAATAAATACTGCGGCAATGTAACATTTTGTCCTTTCATGCCCTCCACTGTGGCCGGGTCTATCATTTTGGCTATAAAATAAATCGCTAAAAATTCGCGCTTCGCATCGAACAAGAGATAGTTGCGGAAAAAACTTTCTGCCGGCAGATCTTTCCGGGACTTAAAAAATTGCAGGATCTCTTCAAAATCCCTATCGCCAAAAAGTCTTGAATAAAGAAGCATGATGTGGCTCTGTTGCCCCACTGACAAATTCTCTTCATCGTATATTTTCCTGAGCATGTTCGTCCGCCTGAACGCTATCTGTGATTTCTCACTGAAAGGATCGCTGTAATCAATAAACTCGTAATCATACATCCACGCATTGAACAACAATCTTTCAAATCCGTGCTGATCCACTTCTTTCGCCAATTTATATCTATGGCTCTTTTCACTTTTATCCACTTTCAAATATCCTTCTTCCGCCAGCTGTTTCAGATCCCTTCTTGTCTGTGAATCCGGATGTTTTTCAGGCAAGGGAGCAAAGCCGAGTAATTCTTTTGCCCCATCATAGGCCTTATGGTATTCATCTATAGTAAATCCGCTTTCTTTACTTTTGTTATGCAGCGTTTCATCCGTCAAGATCAGCATCAAAGCGTCTTCTGCGCTTCTGCCGGGCTTTGTCCTTCCGTCTTTTTTCCCGGCCAGTTTTGCCGCTGTTTCCCTCCTCTTTATAGAACGGATATAACCTACAACCTGCCTGCCCTTCACACGTGTGGGCGATATGTCGCTTATGGTTCTTACAAATTCTTCATAATGTGCCGCCCATGATATCTTATCTTTGCCTGTACCTACATTCACGATCGCTCTAAAAGCGGCTTCCGTTTCCCCTTTTGCGCCCTCCGCTATCATCCGCAATAACTCGAGATCCAGCATTTTGGGGTCAATTTTTCCGTTCTTTACCGCATTGGCGATTTGTTTTAACTCTTCATAAGGAGACCTTATCACAACCTCGTAACTCCCGCCGTCAAGGCTTCCTACCCAATCTTTATTTACCTTTAAACCCTTTTTTCTGATCGCTTTAAAAAGTTCCGTTATCTTTTGCACTGAATACCTATCAATAGAAGCCGCTTCGATGAACGCAATTAACGCATCTTTCTTCGCATTCTTAAGCCCTTCTATTTCTTTTGATAAATGATCCCCGAATGATGACCATAAATATGTTCTAAAGAGCTCCATCTTGCGCCTGGCGACAAGTCCAAAGACCCAAGGTGCCGTTGTGGATTCTTCAATAAGTCCTATAATCTGATCGAAATTCTTTAGCCCTATAAGCTTTTTATCCAATAAAACCTGCAGCATGGGGATAATATCTCCATCAACACTGCACTTATTTTTTTGAGCGATCTCTTCCAAGCCAAAATCAACAGCGCTTTGAGCCCTCCCGATTATTTTCGCCACACGTTCCGTGATCTCTTCCTTTCCGTCCCCTTCCGCATAATCGCGTGTCAGAAGATTTGTATCCAAGTTTTGAATAGAGTATTTCTTAGGGTGTAAAACAGGCCTTTCTGTGCCGTCCAATAGTTCGTTTATTAATCCGGGGGTCCTTTCAGGTCCTACAGCGCTAAGGTAACGTTCATAAATTTCATTAACGGGATCCCCGGCACCTTCGCTAAATCTCAAAACTGGACAACCTAACATAACTCCGATTTCATGAGAAAGCTTATCTTTTATTCGATCTTTTTCCAGGCGAGCGAAGGCAAGATTATTTGTCAGGCTGTTTATTACAGCTGCTGATAGGAAAATATGCACCGCATTATTGCTTGAATGATACAAGGGTGTGATTTGCCTTTCCTCTCCGTTCTCTGCGATAACCAAGACCGGAACTTTCCTGAGTTTTATTTCCACTTCTTCAGTAATCGGCACAATGAAACATTTTCTTTCTTCGAGCGGAATCTGCCCGTTATTATTTATCCCTATCTTAGCTTTTTCAATGATATCTCTAACCATTGCCGGATAATCAAATCCAAGCTCATTTGGGGAATATATTGTTATGTCTTCCGACTCATGTGCCCACCTTATGATCGCATCGATGCCTTCTTCATGCTGGATATATCTATTAATAGCTTTTTCATCTTTTTCCTGTCTTTCCGGAAGTGTTTTCGTAAGCCGATTATTGTTTTCATATTCCTGCTCGGTATAAATGCCTTTTAATTTAAAAGCTCCTTCTTCATCTTGCTTCAGTGAAAATACCGCATAATATGTGCGTGTGCCGTGCTCATCCTTTATCCTGCACATAAGGCGGATTCCTTCGTCGACAGGCTTTGCTTCCTTATAGAAAAATTGGATATCCGCGGGTTGGTATATTGTCTGTTCTTTTATTATTCGCTTTTCGATGATATCTTCAAGGGCGGAAAATTGGACTATCGATCCCTCATGGTTTATCAACTTCTCTTGGTTCGTTGAGAAGAACTCTCGTAGTTGGGCTTCGAGCGCTATTTTTATTCTTCCGATATCCTTGTGCTCGATACCCAGAAGATCATTGCACACAGATGCCGTAGAAAGATCATTCTCTGAAATCGAGTTATTAAAGGGTACGCCGTAAGAGATGTCAAAAATTGTTGTATTCAGAAAAAAGCAGAATATGAGAATTGCACGGCTTACTCTGCGTCTAAAGCTCATTAAAATTCACCTACTCGAGTTAGTTAACATGATAAGTTAATTAGAAGTTAAATAATAAAAAACGTAGTTATTGTAATATATATGCGCTGTTATGTCAACAAAAATTTATATTTTTAATAGAAAAATCTATATGCCATTTATTTAAAATAGTTTAGGATGTTAGGTTTTATTTCTTTTGAAAATAATGGAGGAGCGTTTCGTCGGTTTGATGTAATCTGCGGCAGGCCTCCCTTGCGATATTAAGGATCAATATCGCAAAGAGATCCTTGTCTGAATCATATATTGAAAGGAGTACGTCCCGCGATAGAACAATTAATTCTGTATCTTCAACAGCTATTGCGTTAGCTGAATGCGGCTGGATCCCGATCACGGATGTTTCTCCGAAACAATGCCCGAGGCCGAATTCCACCATCTCATATGGTCCATCAGGCGTATCAGCGACTATTTTGACCTTCCCGTACCGCACGATATAAATATGGCTGGGCTCGTCCCCTTCCTTAAATATATATTCGCCTGCCTTATAATAAACCTTTCTCAGCAATTTAAAGATATCGTACAGCTTTTTGTCAGGAAGTCCTCCGAATATCGATATTTCATTTAAGATCGGCAGGACATCTTCTTCGTTCACAAGCGGGAGGTATTCTTTCTGGTCACTCATACTATTCCTTGATTTCGCGCATCAAAAAAGAACTTTTGCTTTGATGCCCATAACGTTATAGTCTGTCCATTTATCAACTTTTGCCTTGCTGGCCTGCCAAAGATAAAAAACATCCACGTTGAGATGCCTGAATATTTTTGATGTCAAGCCGGCATAAAGCCGGTTTCTATTTATTTTTTCACCGTAAAAATCCAAAAATATTTCATCCGCCACATACGGCTGGATCTTATAGTCCGTCCATTTCCATGGAAATTTAACCGTTAGCTTATCTCTGTACCGCCATTCGTCATCCTTATTTTCGCGCATACGATATTCCAGGCGGCTCCTGTTGCTGAGATCAAGGTCATACAATTTCCATTTCACTGTCGCATTAGCGTGTGGCCTGTTCTCTTCCTTCCATTCATCTTCTTTCTTTTCGTAAACCTGACGATAATTCAAACCGAAATGAAGGCCATCCGTTACCTTGAGATCCAGTCCGCCATCCGTATGCGTATAATATATTTCCGAAATATTATCTCCAAACCTTAATTCTTCTTCGACCCCGATCTTCCAACGGTCATTTAATTTTATTTCGATGCCATCGGTATTCCAAAGCTGCCAGTCACCGTCATTGAAGGAATAACAATCATAAGATAGGATAAAAACGGTTGCAATTAAACCGACGAATAAAACACTTTTCTTCACTGACCCCACTTTCTTCTTTCTTGTTTTATTTGTTAACTTTCCCAATCGAATCCTATGCTTTCAGAATCATGCGGTATCCGGCCTTCATCAGGATTTTTCGGATCATAGCTTTCGGTGGTATGATAAAACAAACAAACGGGCTTGTCACCAAGCACTTTGTATCCATGAGCGACCATTTTGGGAATATAAATAAGCATGGGATCATCTCCTCCGGCGATGATCATTTGAATATTTCCTTTTGTTTCTGAATCGTCCCGCATGTCATATAAAACCACTTGCGCTTCGCCTTTAGCGACAAACCACATATCATCTTGCTTCTTATGGTAGTGGAAGGCTTTAATAATTCCCGGTTTTGTCTCGGTGTAAGATGTTTGTTTTACACACTTGAAGAACGGATCGTTCTCTTTGAGGATCTCGGCAAAAAATCCCCGGTCATCATTGTGCTTTACTATTTTTTTTATTTGCACACCTTTGATCATTTTGCTCTCTATTGCTGTCATTATGACTCCCTCTTTTTTTATTCAGTGAAGAAACTTTATCCTGTAGCGTTCCCACACTCTACGCGATCGGCAATGAAAACGAAAAAGTGCTGCCTTTTCCGTATTCAGACTTTACCCAGATCTTCCCGCCGTGGCTCTGTATAATGCTATTGGATATGGCGAGGCCCAATCCGGTGCCCCCGAATTTTCCCGACTTCGCTTCGCCCAGCTGCGTAAAACTCTTAAATAGATGCGGAATATCTTCTTCCCTTATACCCGGACCGGTATCCTCAACGGAAACCACGACACCGCCAACGGTCTTCTCGGTCGTAACAGTGACACTCCCTTTATCGGTAAATTTTATGGCATTATTGACCAGATTCATAAGTACTTGAACAATTCTGTCCGCATCAAATCTGATCTGAGGCAGATCTTCGGCAAGATCTATCTTGAGTTCCAATCCTTTATCCTGAGCCAGGATCACCAGTTCAGATTCCAACTCTCTAACTAAACTGTTCACATCTCCCGTTTTCATGTCATATTCCATTTTCCCGGCTGATAATTTCTGGTAATCAAGGATATCGTCTATTAAACTTCCTAACCGGTTAATGTTCCTTTTTGTGATATCCAATGTTCTTCCATGTTTCTGCTTTATAGCTTCTTCCATGTTAGCTTCCATTACATACATCCCCTCCCTTATGATAGCAAGAGGCGTACGCAATTCATGGGAGACCATGCTGACAAATTCATCTTTGAGTCTTTCGATCCTTTTTCGTTCTGTAATATCTCTTATTACCGCTCTTGCAGCGACTATTTCCTTCCCCTCTTCCTGCGGGACAGCATTTACTTCGACCATGATCTTTTCGCCGGTTCTTGTGATAAAAGCTGTTTCGTAAGCCCTGATCTCTTGCCCGGATAAAACTTTTTCCAGCGCGCTTTTTGTTTCCTTCCTGTAATCAGGATGAAGGATATCTAATAGTGGCTTACCGATATACTCTTCTCTCGAAAATCCCATTGTTTCAAGTTCGGTTTGATTGGCATCGACTATTCTTCCTTCTTTATCCACTATATGTATCATGTCCAGGGCATCGTCAAAAAGACTCCGGTATTTTGTTTCATTTTTTCTCAGCTCTTTTATTGTCACTTTTACAAGACGATTATACGCTTTTACCCTTTCCATCGCCTTTCTGCGCCTGGTAATATCCTGAAATATCTCCAGCACGGCTTTCCTGCCGCTATAGATCATGCCGGTATGGGTGATCTGGAATGTCCTGCCCCCGCAGACATGTTCCACCTCAATAGTCTCCGTCCTGTCAAATTTAATGCCTTTTTTTAACGGGCAATTCGAACATTGCTCCTTGTTGTCCTTATACAATTCCCAGCATTTTTTGCCTACAGCTTCCTCTCCGTATATTTCCTGCAGTTTATCATTAACGAAAAGGATCGTGCCTTTTTCATCCACGATCTCCATGCCGAAAGGAATGGTCTTTAGAAGGGTTTGACAGAATTGATCTTGAATAAGATCCTTTTGGGGATTATTCCCTTTATCTTTCTTCTTCATATTTTAATGTGAGATCAGTGCCCTATTCTACCCGATATACTACATCGTGAGTATGGACTTTACCTTTGACCTTGATGCCTACATCATCGCCCTTCTTTGCCTCTGTAACGTTTTCATGCTCGATCTGTATGGAATCAACAACCTGAGTAAAATCATCCGAATGGCCTTTGATGTGGATATTGTCACCTACCTTCAGTTTGCCCGAAAGCTTTATTATGCCTACGTTTATCTTCCCGAAATAATGTATTATCTTCCCTATTTCTTTTTCCGGCATTTTACACCCCCTATTTAGTAGGTTTCGTCTGTTCTTCCTCGATCTTTTCAAGTTCTTCTTTTACCGCTTGCATGGTTTCCATCGTTTTGTCTAATTTAGCGTTGATATCCTTGATCCACTTGGTTTCCTCTTCCGGAGAAGGTTCTTCGCCTTCTTTTCTCAAAGCCGCTCTTATCTTCCTCCATATCCTGACGGCCGTTGAAACTTTTTTACTCATATCCTCTTTCAGGTCTTTCTCGCCCGGAGCGCCGGTAACTTTGCCGTTATCGGTCACTTTGACATCTTTAAGCTCTTCTTTTACAACTTCAAGCACCTTGATGGTTTTATCAAGCTTCTCTGACATATCTTCACCCCATTCAGCGTCTTTGGTGGTATAAGCACCTTGGGTTTGCTGAATTTTCTGAGCGAGAATTTCGGAACTGGCGCAAAAAAGAACCAGACAAAAACCCATAACAAAGATCACTAACGAGCGTAACGGTTTCACTGGTGAAACTAACATTTTTCCTCCTTTATCCCGGTTGCTGAGGGGTTTCCTCTCCTCCCTTAAAAACAAATTTAAACACCTTTTTCAGGAATCTGAACATGACACGCAAAAACCAGATCGAAAAAACAATAAACGATATGACAATAACCGCGGCAATAACAGGGTGCTTGGCTATAAGCCACAGCGCAGCTATTACCAATCCGTCTTCAGTCACACTGGCTATAGAATTCGTGAACGGCTCAGGAGAAGCATTTATAGCAACCCTTGTTGTGGCTTTTGTAAGGTGAGCGTCCATGGATACAAAACCGCAAAGAAGCGCTATAGATGTCTGTGCTGCCGGGCTCATGCCGGACATTGCCATATACCCCATCACTGTCGCCCCTGCAGGCCTGATAACCGTATGGAAAGAATCCCATAAATTATCGACATACGGGATTTTATCCGCGAAAAATTCAACCCCATAGAGAAGTACGGCAGCAGCTATTATCATGGGATTACTAAGAGTATCCAGGCTGCCGGGTAAATTTATTACCCCCACTCTATCTGCTATGCCAAGGCCGGCGACCGTAAGGTAAAGGTTGACGCCAGATGCCCATGATCCCCCAAGCAACATGCCAAGATTCTGCAAAACGTCCATAACAACACCTCAAGCAAAAAGTGTAATATTTAAACTTATTTGGTTCTTTTCTGCAGGAAGAATTCAGGTTCTTCCAATATCGGCTCGTAATCTTTCGGCAGCGGCACAGGAAAAGTCGCCACTTCATACACGCCGACAACTGCCCTCTTCACGACATTGTAAGTTCCCTGCAGGATCCCCCATGTCAGGCCGGCGAAGATCCCTTTTTCTTGAGTGGCGTCGCCCATGCCTTTTGTCAGTTCGAACGGGGAGGTCGCTACGTTAGCTATGCCTCTTCCGAGTTTTTTTACGGGTTTATACGTGATGTCCTCATCAGCACAAACCGGTAAAGTGAGTGAAACCATCATGCCTGCTACAACAAGTGCCACAACAAACTTTTTCATGTTACCTCCTTTTTCCTTTCGTAAATCGGTGGCTTATTTTATCATATTGTATATCTATACAGAAAGCTTTACAAGTATAAGCTCAAGTTCTATCCGCGCCTTTGGGGCTGACCTTGATCGCCCTTTCGGGCCTTACGGGACACTTGTTCTGGCATATACCGCACCCGATACACAAATCCGGATCAACCCGGGGCTTGCCTATCAGTTCCCCGTCAACTCTTTCCCATTCGATCTTTATCGCTTTTTCAGCAACCGGACAATGTTCTTCACACACAAGGCATTTCTGGTTATAAGCCCAGGCAATGCATGTTGAGTGATCAATACCGGCAATCCCGAGTTTTGTGTTCTGCTTCTTCGGCAAAGGAAGTTTCGGTATCGCGCCTGTCGGGCAAACGTCCCCGCATAAGGTACAGTTATATTCGCAATACCCTATTTCATTCACCAAGTGAGGCGTCCAGATGCCCCTGAGCCCGCACTGTAGTATTGCCGGCTGGAGGACATTCGTAGGACATACTTTCATGCAATTACCGCACCTGATGCAGCGGTCCATGAAATCCTCTTCCTTTAAAGCCCCCGGGGGCCTCGTAACAGGTCCGCAGATCTCTTTGCTTTTTCCAAAACGCCATCTGAATCCCAAAGCAAAAACTGAACACGCCATTAGAAAAAGAAAGTCTTTCCTGGAAATCCCCCCCTTCTTTCCTTCGGCGGTATCTGTTGAAAGAGGTTTGCTTGATGCCTGAAAAGTGAATTTCGTTCCCTGCGCAGGGCATTCATAGATGCAGTCCATGCAGAGAATACACTCCCCTTTCATATAATCGGCATTCTCTTTTATCACTCCCATGCGGCATCTTTCAACACACTTGCCGCAAGTAGTGCATCCCGCATTTATGCGCCGCAGGAGCGAAAATCTTGCTGCAATCGAATATAACGCGCCTAACGGGCAAAGCGTCCTGCACCATGACCTTGAGATAAAGAGCGCTGCCGAACAAATCAAAAGAAAAACCAGAAATATTATCCCCGCATTAGCAAAATAAAATACTTTGACGCCTAAAAAAGAAGATTTAAGTGCGCGGTAAGCGTCATATACCGGACCGTATAAATTAAAGGTTTTTATAAGTATGATGAAAAACCTGTCGATCACAAGTGTCGCGGTCGGTATTAAATTCAAGGAAACAAATCTCGCCACAATGACCATTGGATCCAGGACCCATGCCAGTTGGATCCCAAAAAGAGCCCCCAGGAATACAGCGCCAAGTATAACGAACTTGGGTTTGCGCACTTTTTTATTTTGTCCATCGTTCAGGACCATTTTTCTTTTTTTCAGCGCGCCCGCGCAATCTATAAAAGTCCCTAAAGGACAAACCCACCCGCAATAAAACCTTCCGAAAATCAAAGTTAAAACAAGCATCGCTAAAGCGAAATATAATCCCGGCAAAAACAACCGTTCGCTTATTGAGGTGAAGATCATGATGTTGGGATTTGTCCTGAAAAAAGTTTCAGGAGGAAGAAGTCCTTTTAAGGGATATGTAGTCGACCAAAGGATATACATGAAAAGCAGCAGGAAAAATGTTTGTGAGGCCTTTCGTGCAGTTACGAGTTTTTTCATGAAAGTTTTATCTTTGATATTTTTGCTTTAGAGATATCAGTGCTGCCGAAACCGCGCTGGGCAGCGGCTTTTATGTAAGGTATCGATAACGGATCCCTTCCCACCAAGGTGCTTGCAAAAGAATCGGCAAGGGTCGGATCGGTCGCGACCAATACCTTATTCATTTTTAGAACATCAGCCAGACTGCCGCCGCTTGGGCCATGCCTTATGAGAACACGCGTAGCATCTATTACAGTTAAGTCCGGGCTTATAAAATCCGCGAGGTCCGCCAATTTCGGGCCGATGTTAACGTGTATCAGGCCTCTCGTTCCGCTGCATACACCCATGAGGTTCTTCATTGAAAGCGTAAGCCCTGTTAAACTGTGATGTTTAAGCACGGGCACATTTATGAACTTATCGCACACTACAGCGTCTCTAAGGATCGGCCAGCCTTCCATCTGGCTTTTGTACGGAAAATGCGCTCTTACAATATTCCAGTGATCCGCAAAATATACATACGCGCCTTTTTCTTTAGCGGCTTGGGCTATGCCGCTATTTTTATAGCATCTTGCATCTTCGTTGCATGGTATATCAAATACATTTACCCTTTTCGCCCCTGCTTTATACGCAAGCTCAACTAATGCGGCAACTACCTTTGGATCGGTATTCGCCGCCTGTTCCGGCGTGCGGTCCCAGGCTATGTTAGGCTTTACCACAACAACATCGCCTTTTTTAATGAATTTCTTCATACCGCCCATTTCTTCAACGGCCCTGACCGTATTCACATATGGATCATTGCCTTCAGCTTCCACAAGATCATATTTTCCTTTTACTTTGCTTTTCGGCCTGCCGTCTGAAGGTTTTGATCTGGCAAACGCATACTTTAGGAACGAGTTGTATGAAATGAAGGAAAGCAGTCCGCCCAGGAGAATTTTCAGGAAGTTTCGGCGTGTGATCTGCTTTTTCAGATAAGATTCCAGATTATATAAGAATTTTTCCATCTATGAAAAACTCCAGGGCCACTTCACGCAAGAATCTATCTCGGGAAAAACCACGTAATCAGCCTTGCCTATAAAAGACAAAGTTTTAACATCGAGATCTTTTAAAAGTTTTTTCGCTTCTTCCATTGTTTTTCCGGACATTGACGCGTCATCGACTAAAAGGACTTTCTTTACATTTTTCGGAATTTTAAATTCCCCGACACGAACAGGCTTCTCATGGATGGGTTTATTGTCTTTACCGCGGTATTGAAACCGGATAGTTTCTCTCTCACAGTCTATCCTTTCAGCGACAAGTGCCGCCGGGACAACTCCTCCATCACCAATACCGACAACCAGATCTGCCTTAGGCAGTTCCATACTATCGAGCTTTTGGAGTATCTCCATAATATTCAGCTCTATCATATGCCCACTCTTTTTTTAAACACAACTAATATCCAATTAACAATAAGAAGCATGACAATGCCAGGAAGGCCCGTAAAAACTGATCTTAGAAAAAACGCCATGCCGGACGCTTGAGCTCCGGCGAAACTCGGAACAATGCCGAAAATAACACTGGATAGGAACTTGGCCGCCAAGTAAGACAGGGGGGCAGTCGCGATAAAATTCCTCCAACGCGAATATACAGCGCTCGAAAGGATAGTAAAAATTGCCATCTCTATCGTCAGCATCATCACAACATCCGGTGCCGGCATGCCGGTTATGACGGAATTGACAACGGGGGCCAGAAGTCCGGCAATTATCCCCACGCGAGGCCTGCAAAGAACGATCCCGACAAACGGCGCGTAGAATATCGGCAGCAGCATCGCTCCTATCGGCACTTCCCCGGAAAAAGGTATTAAATGGAATAATACCGGCAGCAAGCTCGCACCGGCAAGGACCAGAAAAGTATTTTTTACGTCAATTGCCACTCTTCTATAGACCGCTATATCCTGCTCGCCTTTCATGAATTCCGATCCCCTCATTTACCGCTTCCATCCTCTCATCCAAATAAGGATGACTGAAAAAATATAATCCTTATACTCTTAATAATAATAGCACGGCCGAAAGCCATTCATAAAAAGTATACACTGCATATATGAATTTTCAAATGGCAATGCCTGATGCTGCGATTATTTTCCGTATGGAGAGATCTCCCGCAGTCTGGCGATGACTTTTGGAAGGTTTTCTATGATCTGATCGACGTCTTCCTCATCATTATACCTGCTGAGGCTGAACCGTATCGATCCCTGGATAAAAGTGAACGGTATGCCCATCGCCTGCAATACATGCGACGGCGATAACGAGCCTGACGTGCACGCGGACCCGGATGATGCCGCGATATTTTTTTCATCAAGCATTAAAAGTATCGCTTCGCCCTCTATGAATTCAAACCCTATATTGGTGGTATTGGGAAGCCTGTTTTCTCTTGTGCCGTTAACTCTTGCATCCGGTATTTTCTCTAAAATCTCATTTTCCAATTTATCGCGCAGACCCTTTATGCGGGTTCTCTCTTCTTCAAATGTTTTCATCGCAAGTTCGCATGCCGTACCAAACCCGACAATTGACGCTACATTTTCGGTACCGCCGCGCCTGTTATGCTCCTGATGCCCGCCGATCAAAAACGGGGTGAATTTTGTCCCCTTTCTCACATAAAGCGCTCCCACACCTTTCGGCGCGTGCAGCTTGTGACCTGAAAGCGCCAAAAGATCGACCGGAAGTTGCGTCATCTTAAAGGGTATTTTACCTGCAGCCTGCACCCCATCGGTATGAAATACCACATCTCTCACTCTCGCGATCTCAGCGATCTGGTCAACAGGAAAGACCACACCCGTTTCGTTATTCGCATACATTATCGAAATAATAGCCGTATCGGGGTCGATCGATGCTTTCAGCTCATTAAGGTCGATCATACCCTCATTGTTTACATTCAGATATGTTACTCTGTAACCCACAGTTTCAAGATATTTGCATAGATTAAGCACGGCTGCATGCTCGACTTTAGTTGTTATAATGTGTCTTTTTTCGGGATAGGATCTAAGCGTGCTGATGATAGCAGTGTTGTCGCTTTCGGTACCGCAGCTTGTAAAAATGATCTCTTGAGGGTCATTCGCACCGATAAGTTTTGCCACACTTTCTCTTGCCGAATCTATATGTTTTGCGACATTTCCGCCGAATGTATGCATACTGGAAGGATTCCCGTACCTATCCGTAAGGAACGGCTTCATGGCCTCAAACACTTCAGGCGCTGCCATTGTTGTGGCGTTATTGTCAGCATACACTACTTTTTTATTCACTCTTTTACTTCCTCCACTTCGATATTCTCGTCCACGACCTCTTTGAGCTTTTTCTCGAGGAACCCCTTTAACGTTATCCCCGAACCGGGACATCCCACGCACGCGCCCAAAAATCTTACATAAACCTTGTCCCGGTCAATGTCTACAAGTTTAATATCGCCGCCGTCTCTTTTGAGGTGAGGCCGGATCTCTTCCTCTATGACTTTTTTCACCAGCTCTATCTTCTCTAAATTCGTGAGTTTCTTGTGCTCGTGTTCAACTCCTGCCCGAGCGCCTTTCGTGGCTTCCTTCTGCCAGAACTCATCAAGAAGTTTTTGTATCTCCGGCTTGCATTTACCGCATCCGCCGCCGGCTTTCGTAAAGTTGGTAACCTCTTCAACCGTTTTCAGGCTGTTCTCTTTTATTGCACGGATTATCTTTTTATCCGTTACGCTGAAGCACTTGCAGATTATTTTCTCCTCTTCAACAGTCCCTTTCTTAACGGGTGTACCGCGATAATTGGCTATCGCTTTCTCAAGCGCTTCCATGCCCATGACCGAGCAATGCATCTTCTCATCGGGAAGCCCTCCCAAATAATCCGCTATATCCTTATTGGTTATTTTTGAAGCTTCTTCGACCGTCTTCCCCTTGATCATTTCGGTCAAAACCGAAGAAGAAGCTATGGCGCTGGCGCAGCCGAACGTCTGAAATTTGGCATCCATTATGACATCGGTTTTCTTGTCTATTTTTAACGTCAATTTAAGGGCATCTCCGCAAACAATGTTGCCTACCTCACCGACCGCATCTGGATCTTCTATCTCGCCCACATTGCGGGGATTTTTGAAGTGCTCCATCATTTTCTCTGTGTAATTCCACATATATCTCCCTGACCTCAATAGATTATACTATACAAATATCCAAGAATCACTGAAAGAATACATATCGAACTGATATAAAAAGAAAGTATCTTTATGCCGAATTCTTTTCTTAACACCAGGATCGTGCCGTAACTTGTTATAGGCCCGACCAGAAGCAAAACTAATCCGGCGCCTACATTCATTCCATGGCCGATCAAAGCATCGATCAGCGGCACGCTTGCCGTTGAACAAAAATACATTACGAGCCCGAAAATAATACTGACGGGATATGCCCAAAGACCCGAAAGATAAAGTTTAATAAGTTTCCCCAAAGGGATAAAAGCGGTCACAAATGCTGCCAATATTAATCCAAGTAAGATCTCAAGCCCGATCTCTCTTGGCATGTCCCAAAAAGCGAATTTTAGGATAGACTTTATCTTCGCCCTCATATTCGCTTTATGTTCGCAATGATGCATTGCTTCTCCGCATTCCGGACAAACTTCTTCCTTCATCTTTTTTGGTTCATATTTAAAAAAGTTTCCCAGAAGCCCCGTTATCACGCCCATGATAATTACTGAGAAAAATATATACACGGTAAATGCCGGGCCCAAAAGACGGTAAGCTACGACCAAAGCGCTTATGGAAGTTGCCGGGGTCGCCACTAGAAAGGCCAGGATCGGTCCGAGCCGGGCGCCTTTTTTGTAAAAGCTTATAGCTACGGGTAAGGATCCCCAACAGCATATAGGAAGCATTGTCCCGACGATCGTTGAATAGAAAATGGGCCTTATGCTGCCTTTTCCCAGATATTTCTCCACCCATTCGGTGCGGACAAATTCATGGACTACACCGCTCAGCAGAAAACCTACCGCTAATGCCGGCACGACCTCTATAAGGTAATGTTTAAATGAATGTATCAGCTGAATGAACATAATAATTCCTTATATATTACATATTCATCTTGCGATGTCAAACAAATTGCTGGCCATTTGCAACGTATTCCAATATCACGTCGGCCTGCTTGGATGCGGCAACATTTACTTTGGGCGATGCGGGGGGCATGTCCTTAACATCAGATTCCAGATCTCCTATAATTATCAGATTCTCTTTTACCCTATGCACTCTTATACTGTCGCTATCGCCGAATCCTGCGAGGCCTGAAGCGGAGACGATCATCTTTTTTGTCTCTAAAAGATTAGAGACTAACATCTTTTTCGCCTCCGCCTTATCGAATGCTTCAACAACAATATCGCAATCATCGAAAAACTCCCGGACATTTGACTCATTGATCCTGCTCTTCGTGATCTCCACTTCAATGTCAGGGTTTATCCTCTCCAGATTTATTTTTAGCGATTCGACCTTACTTCTCCCTATCTGGTCGAAAAAATAGAATTGCCTGTTAAGATTCGAATGGTCAATTGTATCGAAATCAATTATTTTAAATCTTTTAAATCCCGCTCTGACAAGATTGGAAGCGCAATTTGAGCCTAACCCTCCGGCGCCCGCTATCCCGATCTTGACAGATCGGACTTTATCGAAAACTTCTCTCCCTAACTGTGCTAAAACTTTTTCCTCAAAAATATTCATTAGATCTCCATCCAATCTTTAAATACGGGCTGATAACCTTTTAGCAGCAGCATATTTTTAATTTCCGCAACATCTCTCTCGTCCGATATTTCAAATTGCACCGGATTAGTACTATCCCCGTATGTATGTCCGCCAACCGCGGTCGTTGATCCGGCCGAAATTTTTGTGACGCCCAAGGGAATAAGATTTTCACGCAGTTTGGCATTTTCTCGGGTCGATAAAGTGATCCCCAGTCTCGGAAGAAAGATACGCAAAGCCAGTATGATCTGGACTATGTTCTTGTCCGTCACGTTATGCTTCGGCTTGAAATTGTCTGTCTGCGGTCTGATCCTCGGTACCGATATGCTGAAATCTATATCGGAATATTTATTCTGCAAGTACTCGGCATGAAGTCCGGTAAAGAACGCTTCCTTCCTCCAGTCATTAAGCCCCAATAATGCTCCGATATTTATAAATCGCATGCCCCGCTTCGCGGCTCTTTCCGGAGCATCCAGCCTGAACAGATAATTTTTTTTCGGGCCTGAAGGATGCATCCTCTTGTATATTTCTTCATCATAGGTCTCCTGATAGATCGTAAAACCGTCAACTCCTTCTTTTACCAGATCACCGTATTCATCTTCATTGAGCGCGTAAATTTCTATGGATATGGAACTAAAGAATTTTTTCAGGATCCGTACGCATTCTTTTATATAGGATACCGGACTTTCTTCTCTTGATCCCCCTGTCAAAACGAGGACATGTTTTAATCCCGTGGACGCAATGAAAGAAGCTTCCTTCTCCACTTCTTCAAAGGTAAGTTTTTTTCTTTCAATTATACTCTTCGCGTTAAAACCGCAATAAAGGCACTCATTATCACAGTAATTTGAAAGATACATAGGCGTATACAGCTGGATCGTCCTTCCGAAATATTGCAGGGTTAATGCATGCGCTTTTTGCGCTATTTCCTCAAGATGTGCTTCCGCTTTCGGCGATAATAACGAAAGAAACTCTTCAAAACTTGATTTTTCGGATCGCAAAGCTCCCGCGATATCTTCATCAGTAACATCCGAAAGAAAATTCTCCAGATCCAGATCCTTATATCTCGTGTAAATATCGTAAAAACTCATTTCTCGTCCCGTAAAAATCCGGTTAAAGGCGATGATGCGCTTGCGATCTCCGAAGTTTCGCCTGTTCCTGAAGTATACGCAAGCCTTCCTGCTTTTACCGCCGCGCTGAATGCGCGCGCCATGTTCACCGGATCTTTTGCCGTAGCTATGGCGGTATTTACAAGTACCGCATCACAGCCAAGTTCCATGCAGCGAACGGCATCTGACGGTCTTCCAAGCCCCGCATCAACTATAACAGGCACATCTATCTCGTCCACCATGATCTTTACCAGTTCTTCTGTTTTTATTCCCCTGTTACTCCCAATGGGTGAACCCAGCGGCATGACTGCCGCGGCGCCTGCCTCAGCCATTCGTTTGGCAGATGCAAGATCCGGGCTCATATATGGTAGAACTATAAACCCTTCACTTACAAGTACTTGTGTAGCTTTTAATGTTTCCATGTTATCCGGAAGCAAATATTTATTGTCGTTGATCACTTCGATCTTTATCCAATCTCCGCACCCGGATGCCCTTGCAAGTCTGGCTATTCTCACAGCTTCTTCCGCATTTCTCGCGCCTGAAGTATTGGGCATGAGAATGCGATCCTCAGGAATATAATTCAGCACGTTTTCTTCATCAGCTTCTGCATCAACTCTTCTTAACGCTACAGTAACAACATCGACTTCGGAAGCTTCCAGGACATCTTTTATTATGGGTTTGTTCGGGAACTTTCCGGTACCTATAAATAATCTGTTCTTGATTATTTTATCGCCTATACGCAAAAAATCTTCCATACATCATCCTCCTCCTACAAAACTTACAATTTCTATATTGTCTTCTTCTTTCAGGATTATCGCTTCCCATTTTTCTTTCGGTATGATCTCGAAATTATGTTCAATGACTATTGCGTCTTGGTTTAATCCTCGATCGGCAACTAATTCAAAAAGATTAGTTGCGGCATTTATTTCATTTTCTTTACCATTTATTTTTATCAGCATCTTAACTCTCCGGCTTATACATGTTAATCCGCTCTTTAAATTCTTTGACTTTTGATCTCACATCCGGAGCTTGAACTATAGCTCGTATACTGGCTATATTCTTTGCTCCTCTTTCCAGTACAAGATCTATATTATCCAGATCTATGCCTCCTATAAAAATCACCGGCTTATTCGAAGTAGCTGCCGCTTTTTCTATATTTTCCGTGCCGATAGAATAATCTTTTGTTAAAGTGCTGAATATAGGGCCGAATGCTATATAGTTACAGTTATTTTTCTCTGCCCTTTGCAATTCTTCAAGCGAATGTGTTGAAACCCCTATTAATTTATCCTCCCCGATGATCTTTCGTGTCTCATCCAGGGGAAATCTTTCCATATCTTCCTGCCCGAGATGAACTCCGTCAGCATCAACTGCTTTTGCCAGATGCGGATCATCGTTGACAATGAATATAATATTATTTTTCCTGCACAATGCTGCCAACTTCCTGCCTAACGAGATCAATTCTTCCCGGGAAGCATGTTTTTCCCTCATCTGCAGGATATCAATGCCGCCGGCGATCGCCTCTTCAACGATCTCATATGTACTCCTGCCGTTCGCATATTCTGCACTTGTCACTAAATATAAGCTGTAATCCTTAATTTTCTTCATCTTTAAATAAAAAACCCATGCAAGCGCATGGGTTTAAATACTTTTTCTATCTCCCTACGCTGGCATTACCCAGATCAGGTTATACAGGTCTTCCGCTCGAGCGGAACTCTCAGGGCGTCGCACGCCCTCCCTGGATAAATATGTCAGCTAAAATTATACAAAAGTTGACAATTATGGTCAACTATATTTTACGGAAAAGGTATCGTATTCACCTTTGTATCTTTCATTCTTTACATCAACATCTTCGACTCGTGCCGAAGGAGGTCCTTTGTAGCACCATTCTACCATTCTATCAACATCTTTCTTCTCGCCTTCAAACACGGCCTCAACGTTGCCGTCCCACCGGTTCATGACCCAACCGGTCAATCCTAAGCTGCGCGCCATCTCCTGGGTATATGACCTGAAAAAGACACCTTGCACCATCCCTGAAATTACAACATGCGCCCTAGCGTCTTTCATGCAAATCCTTATTTATGCTTTTCCGAAACACTTATATATCCTTTTGGGATATATTTAGTAAGAAAAAGTTTGCCTTCTTTATAAAAAACTATTCCCTCGGAAGCCGCTTTTCGCGCCATGATCCGGAGTATAACAGGTTCTTCCGTGTGCCTCGACCCTACGGCGTAAGCGTCTTGTTCATTTACGCTTAAATGGACGAACTGCCTGTCCATGGGACTCAACCCTTCTTCGATGATCTTCCCGGCGCTTTCTTTTGATGTGCCGTGATAAAGTATCTCCGGCGGCTCTACGCTTTCCGATCTTGGAACAACATTGATAGAATGCCCGTAAGTCGCCCTTATCCTGCTTCCTGAGATCTCAAAGCGCCCTTTAGGGTCGTCCTTTACCAATTCAAAAAGATCTTCCTTCTTAAAATTTTTAAAGCGGGGCTTAAGGATGTTTATAACAGAATCGACTTCCGCGTACCCATTTTTATCAATGGACAAATCGTACTTATCCGGCGAATGCCGTAATATGAACGATAAAAACTTGCTGAGCCTGATCCTGTAAACTCCCATAAGTAAATTTGAAGATGATGCGGGTCGGAACGAAGTTTACCTATTCTGCCTTAACATTTGTTTCTTGGTCCTTTAACGCTTCCTCAAGCTGCTCTTTTGTCAAATATCCCAGCTCTTTGAGAGCCTCACCTACAGTAATGCCTTTCTTCCAATGTATTTTTAACGCTTCATCGAGCTGATGGGTCGTGATCATCTTCTTTTTAAGAAGTATCTGCCCGATCGGCTGATAATAATCGAACATCTCTTCTTCGACCTGAAAACGCTGTAATTTCAGCGCTTCATCGTCCGTGACCGCGCGCCTATCGGCCATGTACTTGCTCCCGGGCATCGTTTTGAGATATTTTTTCACCTCGGCGATGCTCTCGTTTATTTCAATGATGTTCTTATATTCACAAAGCTCATTTTGTATAACAAGGGCTACCGTAACGCTCATGAGAGGATGTTTCTTCATTTTGCGTGCTCTGTCTTCCGCCTTGATAAAACCCCTCATCCTCTCTTCTTTCGAATAATAAAACGGGATCACCGTATCGAACATACATATAAAACTTCGGCATATTTGCTGGTACCTTTCGGGCGAGGTAATGAAAACAAAGTCATCCCCACCGATATGGCCTATGAAATCGCTTTTCTCGCCGCATCCTCTTACTGCCGTGGACAGCATATGAGCTGTCTGCATTATCACCCTGTCGCCCTGCAAATAACCAAATACATCATTGAAAGATTTGAAATTATCTATATCCGCATGTCCTACCACGAACGGCTTCTTCTCATCTATCCTTTCTTTCAATACCTCTTCGATAAGTTTGCCCCCGGGAAGACCGGTCAGCGGGCTTGCGTAAAAACAGTATTTCGACCTTTTTGCCGCCATTTCTATTCTTACCCTTAGGTCCAGAACATCCACCGGTTTAAGCAGGTAATCATCGATCCCGTGTTTCAGGTCAAGAAGCTTCTTCAGTATATCGCTATGGGCAATGATCGTGATCACGGGAATATGCGCCGTGATAAAATCATGTTTAAGTAAACGGCATATCTCGAAGCGCTTTTCTTCCCCGGCTTCAACATCAACAACAATGATATCCGGGGATATTTTAATGATCTTCTTCTGGTCGGGTTCCGTGAAACTTTCAAAAATGGTATGATATCCCCATTTTTCAAGATGCGGAAAGATGCTTTCCTTCAATTTTTCATCTGAGGATACAAGTAGGATTCGTTTCATTAAATATATTATAGACTATAAATCCTGATATGACAAATAGAGAGAGCATTGTTGTGCATTTAAGGGCTATGCAGACTTCCGTACAGGGAGGATCCACACCGGGCGGAGGGGCCCTGGTAGGAAGTATGCATAGCCCTTTATTGCAGGATCATTCCTGGGAAAATATACATATCTCTTTATTGCGAAATAAGCGTCTTTATTGACCAAGCACAAGTTTAATAAAAAGAAGCACCAGGCTCATCATTAAACGTATGACCGGATCCAATAAACCGGTAAAAAGAAGGACTATAAGTATAGGAATTCCGTAAGGTTCCAGGCGCATGATAGGCACCTGAGCCCTTTTGGGCAAAAAGCCCATAAGTAATTTTGACCCGTCCAGGGGCGGTATCGGAATGAGATTGAACGCTCCGAGAATGATATTTATCCTTGCCACGATCAAAAGTATCGATGAAATGAAAGGATTCGCGTGAGCAAACTGGAACTGCATCAGAAAAAGCGCTATTGTGGCGATAATGATATTCACAAAACATCCCGCGAATGACACGACTATAAGCGCCGGACGAAAAGGCCGCAGTCTCAGGAAGTTCACGGGAACAGGTTTTGCCCAGCCGAAACCTATGATAAACACCATAAGAGTTCCCACGGGATCGATGTGTCTGAAGGGATTAAGCGTCAGCCGGCCGGCCCGTTTGGCGGTATCGTCGCCGAAAAAATACGCCGCAACACCGTGAGCCATTTCATGCGCTATCACAGAATAGATCAAAAGCGCGCTTAAGGTAAAGAACGCTACAGGATTTTTAAAAAGAAGCTGGATAAGTCCCATGATCAGATTTTTTTGTTTTGACGGGCAACTCCCTCTTTTACGGCAGCTTCCGCGACAGCTTTTCCCTCCCACTCTTTTATTCTGGGGTCAAAAGGTGTCGGTATCAGATACTCCGGACCGAACTCGAAATTTCTGCCGTAAGCGTCTTTTACTTTTTTCGGGACATTGCCTTCCCTGGCAAGATTCGCCAAGCCTTCGGCCGCCGCTATCTTCATGCCCATGGTTATGGTGTGTGCACGCACATCCAATGCCCCCCTGAAAATGAACGGGAACCCAAGGACATTGTTCACCTGGTTCGGGTAATCGGATCTGCCGGTTGCCATTACATACCTGCGCCCCTTCATGCACTCGTGGACTTTCTCAGGGCTTATCTCCGGTACCGGATTTGCCATCGCGAAAATAGCGGGATATTCCGCCATGGACAGGACCATCTCCGGCGTTACACAATCCGCTACCGATACGCCGATAAAAACATTCGCGCCTTTCATGGCATCCGTAAGAGTCCTTTTTTTTGTGCGGGCGGCATGTTTACGTTTATGCCCGTTAATGCCGTCTCTATCGGAATGGATAACGCCTTTTGAATCGCAAATTATCACGTCTTGCGCGCCTTCAGCTTTTATCATGTCCGCTATCCTGAGTCCCGCCGCCCCCGCGCCATTGATGACAACAGAAAGGTCTCGGGCTTTTTTCCCGATAAGAACGCAATAATTTTTCAAAGCCGCAAGTGTGATTATTGCCGTCCCCCACTGATCATCATGAAATACGGGTATATCAAGGATCTCGTCTAAACGATCCTCTATCTGGAAACACGCAGGAGCCGCGATATCTTCCAAATTGATGCCGCCGTACATGCAGGCGATCTTTACCGTGGCGTCTATAAATTTGTCCACATCGGTGCGGCCGTCTTTATTCAACACTCCCTCTATGGGAACAGGCCACGCATCAACCCCCGCAAATGCCTTGAAAAGAACGGCTTTACCCTCCATAACGGGTATCGCCGCTTTAGCGCCGATATTGCCCAGCCCGAGAACAGCAGTTCCATCCGTGACTACAGCGACAAGATTGCCCTTAGCGGTAAGAGACCAGACCTTATCTTCATCCTCCTGTATTTCCCTGCATATCTTAGCCACCTCAGGAGTATACGCGGTGCTTAGATCTTTCTGGGTCTCTAATTTCTTGCGGAGCTCTAACCCGACCTTTCCGCCAAGATGATACCGGAGGACTTCCTCTTTTGTGATCGTGAATTTTTTGTCCGACATCTTTATCTCTGCCTGATATTGTTTTTTATCTATACGCGCAACGCGGTCTTAATGAACCTTTGGCGATATGTTCACGTATCGATACGCACTGAAATTCTTTCCCCGAAACGGTCTTTTGCGGGCCTAACCTGTTTTTGTAATCTTCGCAAAAATAAGTTCCATCTTCCAGTTTGATAAGATTCCGGCAGGGGTCGTCATAAGCGCCGCAGCAATCCCCGCATCTGGTGCAAAGCGATTCGAAGTTCTCTTCTTTCCGGTGCAAATAAGTTTCGTACTTTACAGATCCCATATTTTGGCCTATTTTTTCGGTTTTATCCAGCTTGCAGAAAAAAGGGCCAGAACCCCTTGCTCTGCCCCTTCTCTTATAAACTATCCTCTTTTATCATTTCCTTTTAATAAGCTCTCTCACGATATATCCGACAAAAACGATTATGTAGAAGATCAATAGAAGAAATAAAACAGCGACAATGAACGAAAGCACTATTGAGCTGATGCCGACGATCACAGGCCATGTTAATAAAATAATGCCGAATATGATCAAAGAAAGAAATATTACTACGAGTCCTGTTAAAAAGTTTTTTAGTGTGTCCATTTTATCCCTCATTTAGGTTTAAGAACCTGAGACCAGCGCCTTGATCTGATCTTGCGTCATATCCTTTTTACGCAGAAAAGCTACGCCTATATCATAGGATTGACCGGGTTCGCCTTCCGCGATCCTTACGACCTTGCCAAAAATACCGCCTTCATGTATTACAAGATCATTCTCTATCTCGCTGCATATGCTCATCATCTTGGGGTCGAGTTCTATCCAGATAATGCTGGATAAAGCCGGCGGCAGACTTGTTGTTCTGAACATGATGCCGCACGCGCTGACATTTTTGGTAATGACTTCACTTTTTTGCGCGAGTTTATCGCCTTTAAGTTCCTTGAAATTCAGGCTCTTCTCGTAATCCACTCTTAAAAACTCGCGTCTTTCTTCAAATTCGGCATGCATATTTAGTTCCTTTCTTTTTTTATTACCAGACAATATTATAGATTATTTCTGGCAAAATTTACACCATTTTCGAAAATTTTAAGTCCGATCCCCATACCTTTAGCATCCGGCGAATAACGGCGCCAGTTTGGATGCTGGAGATATGTGATGTGTCTTTCCGGATGAGGCATCATGCCCAATATTCTGCCGGTCCTGTCGCATATACCTGCGATGTCATATACGGAACCGTTCGGATTTTCCGGATATTCCGCCCTCTCCCCGTCTTTATTACAATACCTGAACACGATATGTCCGTTATCTTTTAGCGATTTCAAAACCGATGCATCCTTGGGGATAAACTTGCCTTCCGCATGGGCTACCGGTATATATATGACCTCCGGAAGGCTGCGTGTCCAGACACATTTTTGTGAAGCCGTTTCCAGCACTTCGTGCTCTGAAACAGCTTCGATCGGGTTTGTCTTAAGGTAAACCCAACGGTCTTCGAACTTTCCTGAATCATTTAAACTCAGCGTTGAATTCACTTCAAAATCTACTTTTTTCCCCATCCCCGGCAGGAGCCCCATCTTGACAAGTACCTGGAATCCGTTGCATATACCGATTATCAGCTTGCCCTGACGTATAAACTTTTTAAGGCTCCCTCCCATGCTGTGCTTTATTTCATTTGCCAGTATCTTGCCGCTTGCTATGTCATCACCGTAGGTGAAACCTCCGGGGATCGCGATTATGTGATACTTTAAGATCTCTTCCGGCTTTTTTATGAGACTATTTACGTGCACAAGATCCGCTTCCGACCCGGCTTTTGTGAAAGCAAAGGCCGTCTCTTTATCGCAGTTAGTTCCCGCTGTCCTTAAAATAAGCGTTTTAACCTTCTTCATGCATTACCTTGCTGATAGGTTTCTTCCAGTTCGCTTTTAAAGTGTTTATATCGGTATCGATTATTTTATTCCCTTTGAGCCCTTTTATGACTATCTTATTGTTCTCTTTGACGCTTCCGATCAACCCGAAAGGAATATCTTTCATGCATCTTTCAAACGCTTTCTGCTTATCTTTTGAAAGTTCAACAATGAATCTTGAATTTGATTCAGAAAAAAGAATAACGTCACTGCGTTTTATTGATCTCTCTTTAGGCGCATTTTTTAATTCCACTTCCGCGCCAAGCCCTCCGGAAAAACACATTTCCGCTAAGCTGACCGCAATACCTCCTTCAGAACAATCATGCGCGGACCTTACCAGGCCGCGTTTCATCGCCGAGGTGAGTTTTTTCATGAGCTTTATGGATTGGATCGGATCAACTCTCGGCACAACGCCGCCCTTTGCCCCATTGGTAAGATAGTATTGAGACCCGCCCAACTCCTGGCGCGTTTTGCCTATAACATATATTAAGTTGCCTGCCTCCTTCATATCGGAAGAGACCGTTTTAGAAACATCATCAATAACGCCTATGGCCGATATCAAAAGTGTTGAAGGGATGGAAACTGTTCTCTTGCCCATATTGAATTCGTTATTGAGACTGTCTTTACCGGAAATAAAAGGCGTTTTATACACCTTGGCTATATCGTAACAAGCCTGGGATGCGCGGACCAGTTTGCCTAATTGATCTTCTTTTTCGGTATTCCCCCAGCAGAAGTTATCCAATAAGGCCACTTTATCGAGATCACCGCCTACAGCGGCGATCTGGCGCATTGCTTCGTCTATTGCGCTTGCCGCCATCCAGTAAGGGTCAATATCCCCGTAACATGGATTTATGCCGTTGGAAAGGACTATGCCTTTTTTGCTGTCCAGGATCGGGCGTGTGATCGATGCGTCCGAAGGTCCGTCATTATTCACACCTATAAGCGGTTTCAGGACACTGCCGCCCTGGACTTCATGGTCATACTGCCTGATGATCCATTCCTTACTGCAGACATTCCAGCTTGAAATGATCTTTACAAGATCCTTCGTAAGGTCCCTCTTTTCTTTAAACGGGACTTTTTTGTTTTCTTTCTTCGTCTTCCACACGGCCTTTCGTGTTATGCGCGGCAGGCCGTCGTGCACGAAAGACATATCAAGATCCGCTACTTTGTGTTTTCTGTAATAAAGTTTCAATTTTTTATCATTTGTAAATTTACCTATAACTGTCGCCTCGACATCTTCGCTTTTAAAAATGTTCATCAGGCGTTTGAGGTTTTTAGGTTTGACCGCCAGCACCATTCTCTCCTGGGCTTCGGAAACCCATATCTCCCACGGTTTTAACCCTTCGTATTTTAAAGGAGCTTTTTCAAGATAGACTTCAGCGCCTGTTTTCTCTCCCATCTCTCCGACCGCGCTTGAAAACCCGCCCGCACCGCAATCTGTTATGGCCGCGTAAAGATCGAGATCGCGCGCCTTGAGCAAAGTATCCACGACTTTTTTCTCTGTTATGGGGTTGCCGATCTGGACAGCGGTCGATGATATCGTTTCCGATTCGAACGTGAGCTCGGCAGATGAAAAAGTCGCGCCGTGGATACCGTCCCGGCCTGTTTTTCCGCCGACCGCGACTATGAGATCTCCCGGAGATACTTTTTTGAATGAATATTTTGAAGGCATTATACCGACATTCCCGCAGAAAACCAGCGGATTGCCGGTGTACCTCTCGTCAAAACATACCGCGCCATTAACCGTGGGTATGCCCATCTTATTCCCATAATCGCGCACGCCGCTTACAACGCCTTTCATCACCCTTTTCGGATGAAGCGCGCCTGTGGGGACTTTCGACCTCGGCATATCCGGCATGCCGAAACAAAAAATATCGGTGTTGATGATGGGTTTCGCGCCGCGTCCGGTGCCTAACGGGTCGCGTATGACCCCGCCGATGCCTGTCTCCGCGCCGCCGTAAGGCTCTAGCGCTGACGGATGATTGTGCGTCTCGACCTTAAAACAAATGTTATGTTTTGGATCGAACTTTATTACACCCGCGTTGTCTTTAAAGACCGACACGCACCACGGTTTTTTTAGGTCGCGGGTAACTTTCATTACGGTCTCTTTAAGAAGATTTTTTATCCTCTTTCCGTTATAGTTGATCGCTCCCATCATCGTCTTGTGCTTGCAATGCTCGCTCCAGGTCTGGGCGAGTGTTTCAAGTTCGCATTCTGTGGGATTCCTCTTTAATTTCTTAAAATAGGCCTTTATCGCCTTCATCTCTTTGAGGCTCAGATACAACTGGCCTTCTTTGCTTAATCTCTTAAGTTTTTTGTCGCCCGCATTGATGAGATCGATCTCGACCGGACGGAATTTATACGCTTGGAGTTCCTTCTTCTTCTCAGTATGAACAACCACGTGCTGTATCAACTTGTTGTAAAGAAGTTTATCTGTTATGGTGCCCACTTCTTTCTTGGTGAGTTTGCCGAAAAGAACATATTTTTTAGAAGTACTGACGGAGCTGACGGTATGGATGCCTATATCCCGGATAGATTTCATGGTACTTTCTTCGACCGGATCCATAACACCGGGATTATACGCGATCTCGACAACATGCATGTTCTTATTGTGCTTTGTCCTAAATCCCCCGGCATGACTGTTCTCTTGGGATACCTTGTCAGTTAAGACAATATCAGCTACACGCTTCAATTCCTCGCTAGAAAAGACTCCGCCAAGAGTATATACCTGGATATACTCAACGTCTTTAACAGTCTTTATCCCGAGGTCAAGGATATCTTTCTTGAGACCTTCAGCAACTGAATCGTAAATATTTTCTTTATCTTTTACTTCGACTCTTTTGTAGTACATATTATTCCCATTCTATAGTGCTGGGGGGTTTAGAGCTGATATCAAAGACCACGCGGTTAACGCCTTCGACCTGGTTGATGATCTTGTTGGAGATCTCTCCAAGCACATCATAAGGGATCTTCGCCCAATCTGCCGTCATGCCGTCAACGCTGGTCACGGCGCGCAGGACCGCGGTATTTTCGTACGTCCTGGCGTCACCCATAACCCCGACACTTTTTACCGGAAGAAGCACGCCGAACATTTGCCAGGTCTTGCTGTAGATCCCGCGTTTTTTTGCGACATCAATTATTATCCAGTCAACTTCCCTTAATATATCAAGGTTCTCCTTTGTAGCCGCGCCCAATAATCTTACCGCAAGCCCGGGGCCCGGAAAAGGATGACGTTGGGTGACTTCGTCTGCAAGGCCTAGTTCTTTCCCTACTTGACGCACCTCATCCTTGAAAAGATCCCTCAAAGGTTCCACGAGTTTAAGCCCCATCTTTTTCGGAAGGCCGCCGACATTATGGTGAGATTTTATCGTCTTGCTCGGACCGCCAAAAAAGGATCGCGACTCGATAACATCCGGGTATAATGTGCCTTGGGCGAGAAATTTCACTCCTCTTATGCTTTTTGCCGCTTCTTCAAATACTTCTATAAAAACCCTGCCTATGATCTTTCTTTTCTTCTCGGGATCAATCACGCCTTTAAGCTCCCTTAAAAACTTTTTCTCAGCATCCACTATTTTCAGATCAAGTTTTATGTTCTTTACAAAAAGCTTCCTGACCCTTTCCGCTTCGTTTTTGCGGAGAAGTCCATTATTGACAAAGATGCAGTGCAGTCTCCTTCCGAGAGCTCTACTTAAGAGGACTGCGGCAACCGTGGAATCCACCCCACCGGAAAGACCGAGTATCACATCATTATCCCCCACCTGCTCTTTTATATCCCTTACCTTGCGTTCGATAAAGGACTTCATTGTCCATGTTCTCTTGCACCTGCAAATATCAAAGAGGAAATTCTTAAGAATCCTTCCTCCCTGTTTTGTATGAACGACTTCGGGATGGAACTGTACCCCGTAGATGTTCTTAACGGGCTCCATGAAGGCAGCGCATTTTGTATTTGAACTTTTAGCGATCGGACGAAAAGATCTTGGAAGCCTTGAGACTTTGTCCCGATGGCTCATCCAGGTGACGCTTTTAGGATCAAGCCCTTTAAAAAGAGGCGCGCGCCTGTCAAAAATCACGACCGTATGCCCGTATTCTCTCTCTCCGCTTTTAGTGATCTTACCGCCCAATATTTTACCGATAAGCTGCATTCCATAACATATACCGAGTATCGGCAGGCCGAGATCGAAAATTCTCTTATCAAAACTGGGAGCGCCTTTATCATAAACACTGGAGGGACCGCCTGAAAATATTATCCCGGAAGGATTTATTTTTTTTATTTTTTCCACCGAAACGGACGGCGGCATGACTATAGAGTGGACCTTGTTCTCCCTTATGCGCCTGGCTATAAGCTGAACATATTGAGAACCGAAATCTATTATAAGGATGCCTTCTTTTTCTTTATTTATTTTTGATAGCTTTGCCATTTTCCCTCTAAGTTGGGATCGTCTATCCAATCTATCAAATATGTCGTATATTCTTCACCTGTCGCGCCTGTATCTCGGCCTGTGAGGGTGAGTTTTTTCTCAAACTGTCCGCAAACCTCAAGCGCCATCTCTAAGCTTTTTCCTCTTTCCGGGAAACCTATGTGACGCAAGAGCATTGCGCTTGCGCGTATCATTGATGAAGGATCGGCATATATATCACGGCCTTCTTTTACCATGCGCGGTGCGCTGCCGTGAATAGCTTCGAACATCGCCCAGCGTTTGCCGACATTGGCGCTTCCGGCTGTACCAACCCCGCCTTGCATCTGTGCGGCTTCGTCAGTTAAAATATCCCCGTAAAGATTTGTAAGCACCATGACCTGGAAATCTTTCCTTCTTGCCGGATCTAAAAGCTTGGCTGTCATGATGTCTATGTACCATTCATCCTGCTCGATCCCGAACTTCTTGTATTCTTCCGCCATCCTTTTCGCGACACGGGAAAACCTGCCGTCAGTTGTTTTGACAACGTTAGCCTTAGTAACAGCCGTAACTTTTTTATAACCGTTATTTTTTGCGTATTCGAACGCCATCCGGATAATACGCTCGGCGCCTTGCTCTGTAATAACCTTAAAATCTATACTCAAGTCATCGGTTACATCTATCCCTTTTGAGCCGAGAATATAAGCGCCTTCTGTATTCTCGCGGAAAAAGGTCCAATCGATGCCCTCCGAAGGGATCTTCACGGGCCTGACATTAGCAAAAAGGTCAAGCTCCCTTCGCATCGCAACGTTCGCGCTTTCAATATTAGGCCACTTGTCTCCCGCCTGGGGCGTAGTGGTAGGACCTTTCAATATGACGTGGCATTCTTTTATCTGGGCCAGGACATCATCGGGGATCGCTTTTTTATGTTTGACACGGTTTTCTATTGTCAAACCTTCTATCGTCCGGAATTCGATAAGACCCTTCTTGAACTCTTCTTTAAGGGAGTGCTTTAAAACACGTTCAGCGTGTTTGGAGATGATCTTACCTATCCCATCCCCCCAGCAAATACCTATAATTACGGGCTTGATCTTTTTGTAGTCCGTCCAGTCCTCGGCGGATTTCATTTTCTCGACGCGATCAAGCTGCTCCTGTATGAGCTGACTGAAATGTTCTTTTGCTTTCTCGATCGATCCGTTAGACTTTTTCACGATATATACTTCTCCTCTTTACTTGCCCTTCAATTCCTTCACTTCTTTTTTGAGCTTTTTTACTTCATCCTGCAATTCTTTTATCTCTTTCCGCAGTTTTTCAACACTTTTTAATATTTCGTAATTTTCCCACCATGCAAGGGCCATATATCCTCCTTAAACTATATATCAAATTTTTTCTTGACCATCTTTCTTGGAACATCGGTCGGGTAATAACCGCTGAAACACGCGTCACAGAATTTATAGCTTTTCTTCCCCACGGCCTTTAACATCCCCTCTAAACTCAAATATTCCAGCGTATCCACACCGATAAACTTCGCGATTTGTTTTACCGAAAGTTCATTGGCGATAAGTTCTTTCTCGCTTGGGAAATCAATACCATAAAAACAAGGATGTTTTATGGGAGGGCAGCTTATCCTCATATGTATCTTCTTAACGCCTGTTTCCCTCAAAGCTTGTATTCTGCTGCTGGTGGTGGTTCCCCTGACGATGGAATCCTCAACAACCACAACGCTCTTTCCCTTTAAAACGTCTCTTATGGGATTAAGTTTTATCTTTACGCCGTATTTTCTCATCTCCTGTGAAGGCTGTATGAAGGTCCTTCCCACATAATGGTTCCTTATCATGCCGTAGTCAAACGGTATCCCGCTTTTTTCGGAATAACCTAAGGCGGCGTAATTGCCGGAGTCCGGTATGGACATGACTATGTCAGCTTTTACCGGATGTTCCTCGGCGAGCCTTCTTCCCAGCCGCTTACGCACCTCATAAACGCTATCCTCAAAAATATGACTATCAGGCCGCGCGAAGTATATAAATTCGAATATGCATTGCGCTCCCTTATTCTTCTTAAAAGGCTTTTTGCTTTGGAGTTCTTTGCCTGAAACTATGACCATCTCGCCGGGCTTTATTTCACGGATGAACTTAGCGCCTGTCAGATCCAATGAACAGGTCTCACTGGCAAGCACGTAAGAGCCATCCTTCATCCCTAAGCACAGAGGTCTAAACCCATGAGGGTCACGCACTCCTATAAGTCTTCCGTCCACAAGAAAGATCATTGAATATGCTCCCTCACACTTCCTTAAAGCGTCTACGAGTTTCTCTTCTATAGTCTTTTCCTTTGAACGCACCATTAAGTGGAGAACGATCTCAGAGTCCATTGTGGACTGAAAGATCGAGCCTTCCTTCTCAAGATGTTTTCTAAGTTTTGTGGAATTTGTTAGATTACCGTTATGCGCAATAGAAGTTGAAAATTTATGGTGTTTGATCACGAAAGGCTGAGCATTTTTAAGCATACTTGAACCGGTAGTTGAATAGCGCACGTGGCCGATAGCAGTTTTACCCTTTAGCCCTTTAAGCTTGCTCTTATCAAGAACATCCGAGACAAGACCCATTCCGGTATGCTGTTTTATTCTCTTTCCGTCTGATACGGCAATGCCGCAGGATTCTTCCCCTCTATGCTGCAACGAATAAAGTCCGAGGTACGCCATATCAACAGCATTCTTGTGATCGGCTATACCAAAAATCCCGCAATATTCTTTTTTGCTCATGATGGATATAATTTTTAATATTATTACTTCTATATAGACTTGGATCGGAAAAAGATATTATATCCATAAGAGGGAACTATTTCAACTTATATAATCAAAATATTATGATTTTTCGCCCCTGAAAAATAAAAAAGGACGGCTCTTTTGCAAACCGCCCTTTTTTATTTTATATGAATTGCACCTTACTTTATCGCAGACTCTTCAGACCCCTGCATTTCCGGCCCGACATCCGCGGCAACAGTCCTCTTTTCCACTTCTTTAGATCTCCACATTTTTCTTATTCTTGCGATCTCTGTAGGCAACTGATCTTCGAAGTTTATAGATAGATGGAATCTTGACTCAGCTCTTTCGGTAATGGGCTTGTTCCCGAGAACAAATCCCCATTCGCATCTTACCACAGCCTGATTGAATAGTTTGACTCTTATGCCCGGGCCTACACTTGCGAAAGTAGCTTCTCTTTTCTCAGTGCTTGTGTTCAATACTCCACGCCTTCTACCATGAGCCCAATCAAAGAAAACTACGCCTGTGATCTCTTCTTTGAGCGGCCTTTCGCCGTAAGGAAGTATGAAATTGTCGGGAATAAAAAAGGCCGGGATAAGAAGCTCTGCACTTGCGAGAATCGCGTTATCAGCCATGAAATCGCCGTAAGGATAACCTCTTACAGAATCTATACCGCCCATCGGAAATTCTTCCAATGTCGACAGTTTTTCTGAAGCTATCTGGCTTTTAAATTTAAACACACCATCAACCCCCCACATAAGAGGTCTTCTGTGGGTTATCCCGGAGTTAAATTTAGTGAAGTTGTTGTCTGCCTGTCTTGTAGTGGGAACGCCACCGGGATCATTACTGCGAGCTCCCAGTCCGTTAATGCCTTGGGATATCTCCGGATACAAATAAGTGATACCGCCAAAGCCTTTATGGATAAGGTTCGCTCCGAGCCTCAATATTCTTAAGCGGTCACGGCTTGTTGTCCCTATAGACTGTGTTGTCGTTTTATCCTTAGCGTCTAGACCAAAATATATTTCTCCAAGGTAGTCAGCTTTATTGAAAATATCCTGATAGAGAAAAACGCTGGTATTACGAACAGATGAGTTTATCCCGAAAGGTTCGTAATTCATCTTAGGAGACGACTTGGTGTAACTGTGACCGTACATCAGTGACGTCCCGAAATTCGTAAAAGGTATCCTGTGAAAGCCATATACAGACTGGAAATGCCTTCCGAATGTATACCCGGCTATTGCCGTATCGTCTACGAACAAAAAATTGTTATCACGTATCCCAAACCCGAGTCTTTCTGTTCCAGTCTGAACCGCGCCTTCCCTATCAAAAGTAGCCAGCATATGTATCGGGAATTTTGTGTCCGCCTTTAAGATTACATCGGTGGTTTCGGGCTCTGCGCCTGCGTGAAGGACAGCCTTGACCTCTCGGTCGGGATTTTTGCTCATCAGCTGAAGGTTGCGTGAAAGCTTGTCATAACTGAGAACTTCGCCTTTACGGATGTTCCAATAATTAGTAAGTCTTTCTTTATCAAACCAGTTATGATCTTCAACTTCAAGTGCTCCCATTTTGGCTTCGACCACGCGCAGCATAACAACGCCGTCTTTTACGTCCTGTGGAGGAACGAAACATGCGGCGATAATACCTCTTTTTAAGTATTCCCTTTCGATCTGTCTTGCCAGTATGTTCAGCTCCCCAAAAGTAACTTCTCTATTCTCGTACTGCTCTAAGATCGAACGGAATTCATCCGGCGAAAAACTTTCCACGCCGACCAGTTCTATTTTTTTGATGAAAAATTTCGGGCCTTCCGGTACTTCCGGCTTTTCCTCTTCCTCGATCTCAGGCGCCTTTGGCACGACCCTCATTTCCTTCTCGACCCTTTCACGTATCGCACGGTCGGCTTCCCTTACTGCCTGGTCCGGAGCCGGCTGAGAATACGCGAAAGAAGCGGGAAGCATCAAAACGAAAACAACTAATAAACTTGCCAGCTTCATAGTTTTTCTCCTTGTTATCATTATCGGATTAAAATAATATTATAATTACAACAATTTTACTATATAAAATCAGAATGTCAAACTTAAGTTTAATATTTTTAATAAGATATTAAAAAATATGCATTCCCCCATATACTGCGGATAAACAAGCATTACTTTGGATATGAATAAAAACGAACGGGAGAGTTGTATGGTCCGATTATTAAAAGCCATGCTTTTCGGCCTTTGAAATATTTCAACAATTTCCGGTTGTTTTCCTGATCCATCTCGCGGGCCCATACAATACTGGATCTGTCTATATCGGCCTCATTATAAACCCATTCATCGCGGGGATCGTGGCCCTCCACATAACGAACGATGACCAGATGATCTCCTCCCTCTTTTTTCAATCCTTTTACAAGCTCTGTTATCTGTATATTTTGATAATGTTTCCTGAGATACTTCTGCGAAGGGAGATCGGTGAATTTCCTGACAAATAATCCGATGCATATTATCAGGATCAAACTTACAATATATTTCCCAATATAATTCCGGCTTATTCGCACACGGGATATTACACGTAATCCCTGCATAATAAGCAAAAATACAAGACAAACTATGGGCGCCGTATAGTATGTATTAAAAAATGTTGAAAAGATAGTAGCCACTAAATAAATTAAAATCGTAAAGCACGCAAAACGCAGCCATCGATCACGGAATATCCAAAACAATGCACATATAATAGGAATTCCTAAAATAACGCTGCCGAAAAATGTCCACATCGTTTTGAGTTTCCATATAGTCGTGCCCGTAAAGCCTTCCGGTGATAAATATCTTTCATATCGTTTCATCCTTAAATATCTTTGAAAATCAGAAATGACCTTATGGTTGTAAGTCCGGTTCAGTCTTGGTTCCTGCCATATAAAATGAGGTGCAATGTCATAAGTTTCTTGATGTACCTGATAAGATGTGAGGAATGCATTCCCAGTAACTCGATAATTATAATAACCCATAGCAGCAAATATAATAATGATCACCGTTGCAATGGGCGTTATCGCAGTATTAAAAATTTCTTTGAATTTACCTTTTGTGGCTCTTTGTATTATAAATACAATTAACACCACAAGAGCTGGTGCACAAACTACAAAGCCCTCCCATGGCCTGCTATTCGCCATAACAGCCAAACCTAATGCAAGAACAAGTGAGATCTTAAAATCAGGCTTTCTGATCAAGCGCCGCCATGCACCAAAAAATAAAGCGCCGCCAAAAGCAGCAACAGCGCCACCCATATAACTTTGACCCCAGTAACTTGCTATTCCAAGATATAGATGAAATATTGAGATCAATCCCCCTATTAACGCCCACCTGGCAGGAATCCATGCCTGCAGCATCCAGGTTATTGCCGCGCACATGAGCGCCATACTTAACCAAACGCCAACAATAGGATATCCCGTAAGAACCTGCCCCAAAGCAAGAAAAAGGCCCTGCCCCGGAGGGAACTTGGAAGCATAGGTCGGCTGCTGATTAATATGAAAACTTTCAAAATGGACCCACATAGGGTGAGTCGGATTAGTCAAGCGCCCTTGACTAAATGTATCGGCAGCCAATAGATAGCTGTGCTCATCAGTAAAATATGGTTCCGGAACTCCTTTAGTAAGAGTGATGATCGCGCTTCCGGCAAATGCGAGAACAAAAACGAGAATAACCGAAGCCGTCCTGCGCCTGGCAAAACGTCCGAATTGACGCCAAATCATATGAGGAAAATTAATCATAGCCTCTTTTAAAGTTTTTCGGTAACACCTCGCTCACAGGACGTGCCTTAAACCCCAGATCCTTCTGAGCCTCAGACGGATCAAGATCAGCATCCTGAATTATGCCGGCTATCATCTGCGGCCTGAGCGGAGGGTGCTTCATGGAAATTTTCATAAAAAAAGCAATAAAATAACATAACCAGGCCGGCAGGCGGATTATCGGTTTATTTGACATGCCCATCAACTTCAGGCAAAGGCGCGTGAAATCAAGTATCGATATGACTTCACTTCCGCTAAAGTTATAAATTTTCCCGTATGCGTTTTTATTCCCGTACACCGCCAAAAGCCCTTCAGCTATGTCGTCTACATGAACTGGTCTTTTTTTAGCTTCACCCTTACCGATAAACGGAACTATGGGGAACTTTTTCAAATAATCCAGATAATTGTTGAACTCTTCCCCTCCAGTATCGCTGTAAACCAGTGTGGGCCTTATAACAGTATAGTTAAGACCGGACGCTCTTACGATCTCTTCGGCTTTCCATTTTGACAGGTTGTATGCCGCTTTCTTCGGATAAACAACGGAAGCGGATGAGATATACACGAAATGTTCAACGCCCGCATCTTTAGCCTCCTCAACAATATTCCTTGTCCCGTTAACATTCACTCTTTCGAACACGCCTTCATCCAAACTTAAAATAACAGCGGCTAAATGGTAAACAGTGGAAACTCCTTTACATATTCCTTTAATGTTCTCTTTATTTGATATGTCGCCGTACCGTACATCCACCCGCGCGTCTCTTTCAAGCGGCGTTCTGTCGGAAGGTAGGGCAAGAACACGGATCCTGTGCCCTTCTTTAAGCCACTCGTCAACGAGTCTCGTCCCTATTACCCCGGTCCCGCCGGTTATAAGGATCATTCGGAGCCTCCCTCATGCTCTTTACACAATCTCCGATAATGCCCTGAAAGATATTTGAACATCACCCCTAATATCCTGAAACCATAAGTTATGGGATTAAGGTATGATACTTCATCGGCATAGCGCGTTGGTATCGGATGCTCTCCTATTCCCAGGCCAAGCGTTCTGGCGCATGCTATGACCTCGACATCGAAATCAAAACTTTCACTTAATCTATCAAATGGTATATTGTCAAGCGCTCTTCGGCTGTAAAAAATAAAACCGCTGTGATAATCTGTCAGCTTAAGCCGAAAAACAATGTTTTCGAAAAAGGTAAGGGCCCGGTTTGCAATAAACTTATATAACGGCATCTTGCCCGAAAGAGCCGTGCCTGAAGAGATGCGGGAACCCTGAAGAATATCGTACCCCTTTTTTTTCATTGTCTCAACGCAGGCAGGAATATATTCCGGAGGATACTGGCCGTCCGAATGAAGGCAAACAGCCGCGTCAGAACCGTCATCTCTAGATAGTTCAAGTCCCTTTTTGACGGCAACACCATATCCCCGGTTTTTATCAAAATGAACAGCCTTTATGGTGTCTATTCTCCGCGCAAGTCCATCAATTACCTTACGTGTATCGTCTTCGGAACCATCGTTTATGATCCATATCGACGCTATATTTCCCCTTATATCTTCAGGAATACGGTTTATTACGTTTTCGATATGACGGGCAGCATTGTATGCGGGCATGAAAATGGATATTTTATTTTCAAGGGGCATTTTCTTGTACGCCTTTTAGTTTATACTTCTCGACATAATAGGTTATGGTCTCGCGAAGGGTCTGTTCAAGATCGTATCTCGGTTCCCACCCGAGAAGATTGCGGACTTTCGAGAAATCCCCCACCCTTCTGTCGCTGTCCTGGTAACCTTCACCGTAAAACTCTTTTGATGAGACGTTCTCCGTGCGAAAAGAAGAGTCTTTCCCTTGAGGATAAACTTCCTTGTATATAGTTATCATCTGCTGGGCAAGATTTTTTATTGTGGTTTCATTGTGGGGGTTCCCTACATTAAAGATTTGCCCTTTCGCTTTTTCAGGTTTTTTTATCATCAGCTCAATAGCATCAACAGCATCTTCGATATAGGTAATGGTTCTCTTACTTTCTCCGCCGTCGACAAGCTGAAGAGGCCTGTCCAAAAGAAGGTCACCTATAAAACATGCCATAACCCTCGGCGTACCTTCACCTTCTATCCCGGGGATATAGTCCATTTCGGGCCCTATGAAATTAAAAGGGCGAATGATCGTATAATCAAGTTCTTTCTCAAAATTATACGCATAAATAATGCGTTCTAAAAGTTCCTTAGCGCATGCATAGATCCACCTCTGGATGCGAACCGGTCCGAGAACAAGGGGCGTAGTCTCTTCTTTAAGCAGGAAATAATCAAGATCTCCCTTTTCATCCTTATCCTTCAGGAAACGTGAAAGAGTCATTCCGTAAACCTCGCAAGTAGAAAAATGCACCAGCCACTTCTTGTACTTGTGGCACATCTTCACAAGCTCCAGGGAATGCAAGAAATTGATCTCAACAACTTCTAATGGAATTTTATTGTAAAGAGCTGGATTACATAAAGCCGCAAGCGAGATCACACAATCACTTTTTTCAACATACTGGCGGAGCTTTTCACTGTCCTTGATATCGACATTATGATAAGAAAACCTTTCATGTCCCAGGAACTGCTTGATCTTCCTGTCATCTATATCTATGCCGCATATCTTATAATTTCCGTCAACAAGAAAACGTTTCACAAGATGCGAGCCGATAAATCCTCCGCAGCCTACCATGCAGATTGTTTCCACTTTTTTACTCATAATCTTAGCCTTTTATTGTGTAAAAATATTTGTAATGTATTAGTATTATACACAAATTTACCATCTTTTTAGAGTATTATCAAATTTTGAGATGTTTTTTTTGCAAGATACGGGAGCCAGGCCTATCTAAATGGCCTGGCTCCGTTTTTGTATATTAGGTTAAAAGATCTGTGCAGTATTTCCTTCCACTTGCACTTCTCCTTTAAATGCGTCCGGATCGAATTTTTTCTTTTTCCCGGGGCCGAATCCAACTCCCTGAAGCTGGACAATATCGCTCATATCGTCACCCAAAGCAGCTATAGGTACCGGGAATTCAAGCATAGGAGCGTCAACGATCTTTGCATTCTGACCGCTGTCACTTTCCTGTGTCCAGTTCAGCTGCAGGAACGGTGCCTCGCCCGCGACCGGCGGTTCTGGAACCACGGGTGTGGGCGGTTCTTCCCCGCATATCCTGCATTCCCTGAGCATTGGAGGCGCGCCCTGGGGCGGCATCCAGATATTCTCAAAATCCCAGCATGCAAATGTTGATTGCTGTTTCATTTGGGAATCATCCTTTGCATCGATCCCGCAAAGATCACCGCTATCGGAATCATCCAGCCCTGCATTATGTGTCGGCGTCTGCAGCCAATAGCAGGAAGAATACGGACCTCCATAGTCATAACCGACAAATCCGCCTGCGGAGCTGCTCGTTATCACTTCTCCCGTTGAATAACAATTGGTCGTCGCTGTTCCGCCGCCGTTATACCCGCCGTTCTCATTAAGACCGAACAGTCCTCCTATAGCCCATCCACTTTGAACTGTCACATCCCCTGTAGCATAGCAATCCGCAACCGGAGTTCTGTCGTTATAACCTACCAATCCGCCAAAATAGGTGCCATCGCAACTGCCGAACACGTCCCCGGTAGCATAGGACCTGGTTATCTCGGAATTATATGTTTTGCCGACCAGTCCGCCGAATCTGTAAAGACAGCAGCATTCTTCCTCATGCTTTACATCCGCAGTTGAATGAGAACAATATATCTCAGAATCGTTAAGCCTTCCGACCAGTCCGCCGACGTTATACTCGCCTCTTACGACCCCTCCTGAGGAACATCCCAGGATCCGGCTTTCTTCCTGTACATCGCCTGCCAAAGCCCCTACATGCGTATCCCCTGTTATATCCGCATTTACAAGATCTACTTTTCCGACCGTAGCATCTACGAGAAGACCGAAAAGACCGACATTCTCTTCGTACGGCCTGTTTATGTAGAGGTTGCTTATAGTATAGCAGTCGCCGCAGAAAAATCCGGTGAACGGGCCGGTTTCATCGTCGTCACCCGTATTATCCCCGATGGGCTCAAATCCCAGATAGAACATTTGACCGTTCTGGCCGTTTTGTCCGTTTAGATCAAGGGAAGCTACACAATTATAGCCGTACGGATTCCAGGTTTTGGTCGCGCTTGCGTCAATATCATTTGCCAGTTTGAAACTCGCATCAAGCGCGTATTTCATGAACTGTAGTTCATTCACGTTGTGTATCAGGAAGTAGCATGCGTCAGGGCCTTCGCACCCTACTCCGCCGTCCGGCAGATGCACCAGCATGTCCTCCCATACAAGATGCGGATAGCTTCCGACAGTCCAAAGACCCAGAAAATCCCAGCCTTCAAAAGTTGCTTCCTGCTGCATCTCGGTGTTATTTTTCGCTGTGACCCCGGTAAGATCACCGGGATCGCCGGAATCCTGCAGGCCTGCATTATGTGCCGGTGTCTGGAGCCAGTAGCATGAAGAATATGGCCCGCCGTAGTTTTCATAACCTACAAAACCTCCGACATTCCAGTTTCCGGTTACCTCTCCGGTAGAATAACATCTCGTTATATTGTAACTGGAAGAGGTATAGCCGTAACCTATAAAACCTCCGACATTATTATCACCGTTAACATTTCCCTGTGCGTAACAATCCCGGATAGAAGTTTCATAATTATAGCCGATAAGCCCGCCTATTTCTCCTTGTGTGCAATCTTCATCAACAAGAGGGAATATTGTGCCTTCACTGCCGCTCTGGGCTGTTTGTCCTGGCGTGTTTATATTTCCTTTTGCATACGATCTGCGTATATCCGAATAACTGGCATGGCCGACAAGGCCTCCGACATCGTAATCGCCGAAAACCTCCCCGGTCGCACCGGAATGCCTGATATCGGATGAACCGAGAGAACCCACGAGCCCTCCGACGTACCTATATCCTTTCACCTTGCCCGTCGCATATGAACTCTCGACAGTTGAATCCTCACAATAACCCACTAGGCCCCCGCGATAATCGCGATCGCAATAATATGGATCATATCCTTCATAAACAACATTCGGCAGGACATCGCCCGTTGCGTGACAGCAGGTTATATCGCCGTATTCATTATAACCCACAAGGCCTCCGGCATAATCCTGGTCAAAATACACATTCCCAATAGCATAACAATCTATTATAGGCGACGCATAATTATACCCTATAAGGCCTCCGGCATAATTCCCTCCATCCAACCACCGTGGGCCATACACGTCCCCTGTAGCATAAGAACGGATGATCGTACACATGGCTTCGTAGTTCTGCCCCACAAGGCCGCCTATATATTCTCCTCCGCGCACTTTGCCTGTTGCGTGGGAATCGGTGATCGTGCCTCCGTAATTATAACCTACCAATCCGCCGACCGCTTGAGCATAATCACCCAGGACCTCACCGGTAGCATAACAGTTTGTTATCGTTGATGAATTTTCATTACCGCCAACAAGGCCTCCAAGTCCAAATTGATAGTCATAACTCATGCCTTCAACTTTTCCCGTAGCATGAGAATCTGTGATAGAGGAACTTACATTACGACCCACGAGACCGCCGCCGTATTCTCCATACACTTCAACTGCGCCTGTGGCATAACAATTAATGATCGTATCTTCAGCTTCAAAATTTCCTCCTACTAAGCCTCCTACGCAGTCATCGCCTGATACATCGCCCGAGGCATTTGAACCGGTAATTGTGGACCCTTCGTTATGCCCTATCAATCCTCCGACATAATCACCAGTAGAGCTTACATCTCCCTGAGCAGAACAATTTGTGATCGTGGATCCATCTTCATTATATCCTATGAGTCCTCCAACATAATCAGCATTTCCTTCACCATAATCTCCAATGACCTCGGCATTAGTATGGACATTGGTTATGGGAGTATCTTCATTACGACCCACCAAAGCTCCAACATATCTGCCGCCGGTTACATTTCCCTCTAATGTAAGATCTTTTATCCAGGCAGCCTCATCGGTTTGAGCGAATAACCCCACATAATAGGTAAAGGGCCTGTCGATAGTGAAATTACTTATGGTTTTATTGTTCCCGTCAAAACTTCCTTCAAAATCGCCTCCGATCGGCTCAAATCCCTGGCCGCCGTTCCAATCCTCTGTCGCAATCGCATCGATGTTATTAGCAAGCTTATAATGCGCATTATCATCGTCATCCACTGCCTGGAGTCCATTTATATCAAAGATCAAATATGGATCTCCCATGGTCCCTGCGCCCACTTCTCTAACTAACTCGGCATGATAATTTGAGCGGACCGTATCAACGCTGAAAGCTTTTGTGTTGTCTGATTCATATTCTATATCAGCAGTATTTGAAGAGTTCAATTCCAAAAGCCCCACATTTGTTATATCCCCGTCAAGCGCTGAATCTTCTCCGGCAAATAATGTTAGATCAAAACCCCCGCCAGCAAGATCATTGCCCTCCATATCGATAAATCCGTCATTATCTGCATCGCTGTCCGCATTAAGCGTTGTATCGCCCGTCATGTTTACGTTACCGCCAAGTTCGATATCTTCCACATCATTGTACACACCCGCAATGCTGCCTGCCAGGGTGAGCGCACCATCAAGGTTTTCGAAAAGCGAATCACCGACAACGGTCTTTCCGCCAAGCAAACACGATGCGCCTTTCTCAGTCAGAGTTTCAGCTTCCAAAGTCCCAAGGCTTACAACAGCTCCATCAGTATCGATATTAACGGTATTTGCTCTTACGAATCCTTCCAAGTTGATAGCTTTAGTAAATATCTCACCGATGCTTTCCGCTTTTAAGATTACAACTCCGCCTTCGGCATCAATTGTGCCCGTACTTTTTATCTGATCAGTTATCGGGTTGCCTTCATAGTCTTTAATGCCAGAGGCAACTTTTTTATCTATAGCAACAGAGATAAGACCACCACCAGAGATATCAAGTTTAACGGCATCACCGGATGCAAGAACTATCTTGCCGATAGGCGCTGTTATTATTCCCTTGTTTTCGATGGCGCCTGCGATCAATACACCGAACCCGCCGTCATGGATCTTGATGTCTCCTTCGTTAAGCAATAACTTCTCAGCCTGATCTTCGGTAATCTTCTGAAAAAGATGATTACCGCTTAAGAAATCAGAATTGAGTATATCCCGCGTAGACAGAATAAGACCCGCCGCATCGATATTAGCTGCAGGCCCCACATAAATGCCGGAAGGGTTAACGAGAATAAATACACCGTTACAACTAAGTCCTCCCATTAACTGACTAGCGGAATCGCCCAACACCCTGTTGAGGATCTCGCTGTCAACGGACGGCAATTTTACTACTACCGTTTCATTTTCCATGATGTCAAAAGACGAGTAATTGACAATAGCATTGTCACTCGCCTCGATGACCATGGTCGTCGGATCGGTATACTCGATATTCGCCTCTCCGGATACCACCTCCTCGACATTGGGAAGCGGGTAGGTGTTGTACGTACACGTAAATGTAAGCACCAGCACCAGTGAAATCATTTTTGTTAATTTTGTGATCTTCATCTCTATCCTCCTGTTTAATTAAAAACAAATAAAAAAAACCCATAGCCAAAATGACTATGGGTTTTTAAACTTAATACCAAAGTATATTTTTAAAGCTAAAACTATTTAGCTCTTCTAAACATAATAATCTCTGTAATAAAAATAATTGTTTCATTCTCTCACCTTCGGTAACTGACTGCCCTGGCCCTAATGGCTTTAGGCTCTTTAGTTTTGCGCCCCTTGTTTTCACAAGGTTTGCCTTTATCGAGCAAGAGCTCGATAAAGCTGCTGAATTATAAAAAAGCGATTTCTTTCTATCTTTTGTATCTACTAAAAGTATATCATATTTTACTTAAATGTAAAGATTTGCAACTATTTTTTTATATTTTTCTTAATTTTGTTTTTTTTAACAATTATCTATAACATCTTCACTTCCGCGAAAAAGAACTATACTTGCAAGCCTTTATAAGCCAAAGGCTTTTGAAAAGAGAGTAGTTAGAACCCTAACGAAATTTTTAAAAAAAGCTAACTTTTTTTAAAAAAATTTTTTGTTGCGATATTTTTTGACTTTTCCTTTGCATGTCTATTTTTTAAAAATCATTGATACATAAATTTAGGTTAAGATATAAAATATCTACATATTTAGCTCTTGAATTCTCTCTCATTTTAGGTTATAATTAGAACATAAAATAGTTAGATACTGTATTTTTGGGGCGCAAATTATGAAGAAGATAATCACTTTAATAACTATTATTTCCTTATTGTGTACTCCCTGCTTTGCTCAGGGATTAATGGGTATCCCTGCATCCGTTACGACGCCTACTGAGTTTGTATCGTGGCTGAAGGACGGATTTTATTATCATTTGGAAGCTAATGATGATTGGCAAAGCCCTGAAGAAACTATTCGCTTCAAAAGCGGCGACTGCGAGGACTACGCCCTTTTGGCCTCCGCGTTCCTGTCAAATATCGGTTATACGGAAAATTACGTAATCATTGTTAAGTTCTCAGGATTATACACAAGACATGCCATATGCGTTTTTCGGGAAAAGAACGGCTCTTACAGTTTTATCTCTAACAAGAAAATGTTCCGGACAGGCCAAAAAAGCGTCAGATCCGCGATCAACAAATATTACCCGGATTGGGAAGAGATCACATTTTCAACTCACAGCAAGAAATACTTCAAGACAATCCATCGTTAATTTTATTCGTTCGAACATTTCGCTGACTTCATCTTTTGTATGAGAGAAATATGTTTCCGTACAGGGAGGATCCACACCGGGCGGAGGGGCCCTGGTAGGAAATATATTTCTCTCTAACATGAGTGAAGTCAGCATGATGTTTGAAATAATGAATTTTACCTTGGTATTGACTTGGCTTTCTTGAAAATGTATATTATCCATATACCCATAAGGAGAAAATGATGAAAAAATTTCTTCCGATCTTAATATTTACTCTGTTATTGTGCTTTTCCTTTGGCATAAACGCTGAAGAAGAATCCCGTATCTCAAGGGTTCTAACAATAGAGGGTGATGTTTTTGTCAAAAGTCCTGATGTGCCTGATGCCGTATCAGCTCATCCCGGCATGGCTTTAAATGAAAGAGACATTATAATTACCGGCAAGGATTCCAAAGCCGTTCTTAACGTTAATGGCCGTGCTGAAAGCGCCACAGTTGAAGTGGATGAAAATTCCCAGTTAATGCTGCTTGAGCTCAAAAAAGACAAAAAAACCGGCACTGAAAATACGCTTCTTGACCTGGCTGTCGGCAAGATTCTGGTCAAAGCACGGGAATTGCGGGATCCTGATTCCAAATTCGAGGTAAAAACCCCGACATCGGTAGTGGGTGTCAGGGGAACAAATTTTAGCGTGGAAGTTGAAGCTGTAGAGAAAAAATCGCCTTGAAGTTTAAAAAGACCCTCCTAGTAAATATCCTTATCGCTTTTTTGGCGGCGATCCTTATACATGGATTGATCGGCAATGAGTTTTTCTCAAGGCTGGAGCTTACAAGTCTTGACCTCTTCTTCAAACTTCGCGGCGCTCTCCCTAACCATCCAAAAATAAATATTATTGAAATTGACGATGAAAATATCGTCAAGATCGGCAGATGGCCATGGAAAAGAACCTGGCATGCCGCAATTGTTAAAGCTTTAAGCGACTTGGGGGCCAAGACGGTCTATCTGGATATAATCCTTTCGGAACCATCGCCCGATAAAAATGATGATATTGTTTTGGGTGAAGCAATAAAGGAGTCCGGCAATGTTTACTTGCCTTTGGCTTTTCAGGAGAACATTCCAAAAAAAGAAATGGCTCTTTTGCCCATAGAGGATTTGTCATCTGGCCTCAAAGGAACCGGTTTTATCAACGTACATCCGGACAAAGACGGGATCTTGAGGAAAATCCCTTTGATATTCAGGGCAAACGGTAAGATTTATTATCACATAGCCTTGAAGATCGCAATGGATTACCTTGATCTTACACTGGATTCTATTGAACCGAAATATTTAGTTCTTTCAGATGCGAATGGCAAGAAAATAAAAATACCTTTTTTTAAAAAAAATGACATGCTGATCGACTGGTCAGGAAAATGGAAAGATACTTTCAACCATTACTCCTTCCTTGATGTTTTAAACGCTTATTCGGATCTTCTCGAGAATAAAAAACCGGAAATCAACATGGAAAACTTTAAAAACAGCATATGCCTTGTAGGCGTAACATCTATCGGCCTCTATGACATAAAACCCACGCCTCTTGAGCCCGCCTACCCGAGCATAGGAGCTATTGCGAATGTGATCGACAACATATTAAACGAACGGTTTATCGAAACGATACCTTCGTGGGGAGTAATAATTTTTCTTTATCTATTGGCGCTTATCCCTGCCGTATTAATCACCGGCGAAAGATCCTTAAGGGAAGTTTTGACCATTTTATCCATAGCCGTATTAGCTTTTATTGCGTCATTTATTTTTTTTAGAGAAGGATTGTGGATAAATTACTCCCACCCGCTCTTCGCGCTTGCCGTCAGTTATGTTGCTATCTCCACATACAATTTCATAAAAGTCTCTGTTGAGAAAAAGCGTTTCTTCAAACTGGCAGTCACGGATGAACTCACCCGGCTTTTCAATATCAGATATTTTAAAATGATCCTGCGGGCTGAATGTTTAATGGCAAAGGCCGATCCTGATAAGCATTTCTGCGTAATAATGGCGGATATTGATAATTTCAAAATGTTCAATGATACTTACGGACACCAGGTGGGGGATCTAGTGCTCCAGGAAGTATCGAGCGCGATCAAGATCCCGGTGAGATCCTCCGATGTTGTCGCAAGGTACGGCGGTGAAGAGATCATAGTGCTTCTTCGCGGCGCGTTACTTGAGAACGGTATGCAGGTTGCGGAAAAGATCCGCAGGAGCGTGGAATCCCGCGTGATCAAAGATGAGAAAAATATATACAATGTTACAATAAGTGCGGGCGTTTCAATGTACCGGCCCCCTGCGGATAATGCCGATTTGATCATTAAACGGGCCGATGAAGGTCTTTATAAAGCGAAAGAAAACGGAAGAAACCGGGTCGCTACTGTGGAAAGAAGTTCCTGATATTTATTCTATTTCAATGGTACGGGTTTGTTCCTGACCGGCCACCAAAACCTCGCCTTTTTCGTAGGTGGGGCCTTCTTCTGCGTAAGGCAGCATTGCCACTTTACCCTTTGTAACTACTACTTTGGTTCTGTAAATGGCGGGTAAATACCATCTTCTGAAAATCTTTGTTTCTTTATCAAACTCTATCTTGGGATCAAAGCCCTGCTTTACTTCTCCTCCTATTCCTGCCCCGGAAACACCTGTTTTATAATCGTATTGAGCAATTGCAAATTCTCTGACGTCTCTTCCGGTTCTCCCGACAGTCTCTTGCCTTAATTCAATATCCCTGGACGTATCTTCTTCAAAAACATTTAGCATAATAATAGCGATAAAAAAAACTATCGCAATGACAATAAAAATTATTCTCATACACTACCCTCTTTAGAATAAATTATACCATCTGTTTTGAATATGGCAAAAGAAGGGCTGTTTTTTTACTGTGAAACTATTCGTCCTTTTTAGATCTTAGATATTTATCAATCGAACGGGCGGCTTCTTTTCCGGCGCCCATTGCGGCTATGACCGTTGCTGAACCCGTTACTATATCTCCGCCGGCGAATATATCTTCACAATTGGTTCGCCCGTGTTCATCGGCTTCGATATTGCCTTTTCTGCCGAGCTTCAGGTCGCGGATGGTTTTTAAAAGAAGCGGGTTTGGACCGTTGCCGATAGCGACTACTATAGTATCGACTTCCATATCGAATTCCGATCCTTCTATCGGAACAGGACGTCTTCTTCCGCTATCGTCAGGTTCCCCGAGTTTATTCTTAAGGCATATCATCTTTTTTACATCCCCTTTTTCATCGCCTTCTACCTTAGTGGGCGTTGTAAGAAGATGGAATTCTATACCCTCTTCTTGCGCATGATGTATCTCGTCTATCCTTGCGGGCATTTCTGCCTCTGTTCGTCTGTAAACAATAAATACCTTTTCCGCGCCCAATCTCAAAGCGCAGCGCGCCGAATCCATCGCGACATTGCCCGCTCCTATTACGGCGACCCTCTTGCCTACATTTACCGGGGTATCATATTCCGGGAATTTATAAGCCTTCATGAGATTGACCCTTGTCAGGAATTCATTAGCCGAATATACCCCGTTAAGGTTCTCGCCTTCTATGCCCATAAAATAAGGCAGCCCCGCGCCCGTCGCTATAAAAAAGGCTTTAAACCCGTCTTTTCTTAAGCTCTCGATCGTCTTTATCCTTCCGATAATGTAATTTACCTTTATATCAACGCCCAGTTTCTTTATCTGTTCCACTTCCCATTTAACTATTTCTTTAGGAAGCCGGAATTCCGGGATGCCGTAAACAAGCACGCCGCCTGTTTTATGCAGACCCTCGAAGATCGTTACCTGGTAACCCATCTTGGAAAGGTCTGCCGCACACGTAAGCCCTGCCGGACCGGATCCTATAACAGCGACTTTTTCCAGCTTTTCTTTCGGCACTTTCCTTTGTTCTTCCTTACCCTCAGGCATATTTTTTCGCTCCCAATCCGCTACAAATCGTTCCAATGTCCCGATATCAATGGGATTGCCGGTTTTTAAAAGAACGCACTGTTTTTCGCACTGGTCTTCTTGAGGGCAGACCCTCCCGCATACCGCAGGCAAGCTATTTGTGTTCTTGATTATGCAGACCGCATCTTTAAAGCGTTCTTCCTTTATGGCCTTAATAAAACCAGGGATGTCGATCTCAGCGGGACATCCTTTCACGCAAGGGGCAGTCTTGCATTGAAGGCAACGCGCCGCTTCTTTTACAGCTTCCTCTTCCGTGTAACCATACGGCACTTCATCAAAATTTTTTATTCTGTCTTCGGGTTTTTGCTCTTTCATCTTCATTGAGAGATCCTAATCCTTACCTTTAAGCCCGATACGGCATTCGTTCTCGTACCTTTCGAGCGCGTTTTTCTCTTTATCCTTATAACGTTCCTGCCTTTTGATCAGGCCGTCAAAATCCACAAGGTGGCCGTCAAATTCCGGGCCGTCAACGCAGGTAAATTTGGGCTCATTATCATAGGTGACGCGGCATCCGCCGCACATGCCTGTTCCGTCGATCATGATCGAATTCAGGGAAACCAGCGTCTTTATGCCTTTCGGTTTCGTCATCTCGGAAACTTTTTTCATCATCATGACGGGTCCTATCGCATAAATAAGATCATATGAATCTGCATCGAGAAGCTCTTTAAGGACATCCGTAACGAATCCTTTTCTTCCGTACGAACCATCGTCTGTTGTAACATGCACCTTATCGCAAAACTCTCTTATCTGGTCCTCGCATATGACAAGATCTTTGGATCTGGCGCCGATTATGACCGTAACATCATTGCCCCCCTCTTTCATGGCTTTTGCGATCGGATAAGCTTCAGCAGTGCCTACACCGCCGCCTATACATATGACTTTTCCTATATCCTTTGTCTGGGCGCCATGCCCGAGAGGCCCCGCCACATCAAGTATCGTATCCCCTTTATTTAATGCGCAAAGTTTTTTCGTGCTTACTCCTATTGCCTGGCATACAACAGTTACTGTGCCTTTTTCCCGATCAAAATCATATATAGTAAGCGGGAATCTCTCCCCGGTCTCGTCTATTCGTAAGACCAAAAACTGTCCCGGATTTGCGGCTTTCGCTATATCTCCGGCTTCAAATTCCAGCAGACAGATCTCGGAATTAAGCTGTTTATTTACTACAATTTTGTGCATTTGATCTCCTCTGAAACAAATTTGATAATCAAATGAGTACAGCATGTTTCCTGCCAGGGCCCCTCCGCCCAGTGTGGATCCTCCCTGCACGGAAACATACCGTACTCTTAAAATTAAAAAATTTTACGGTATCGATCAATAAAAAAAGGCGTTCTCATTAAAGAACGCCTTTGTCCTCTAAAAACTCTTTTTTTCTATCATGGTTATTATCCACAAATACGGCTAAATCGTCAATAAAAACTTTATGCATCTTCTATTTGGATTTTAACCGGAAATTCCCTATATATTAGGCAAAAAATTCTCGCCGGCAAATTTCTCATCAAAACCGCCCATGAACGGCTGAACCCAACCATTATGAAGGCCGAATTCGTCCAGTTTGCTGACTACTCTGTCATATTCTTCAGAGTTGATCCTCCGTGACAATTTTTTATACCCCCTCGCCTTATACGCAGGATAATATTGGCTCATCACGCTAAGATACGTCTCTTTACTGATACTGCCTGCAATAAATTCCAGCGTTCTTACCATTCCGGAAATATCTTCCGGCAAAATTAAGAGTCTTATAATAAGACCTTTTTCGGCAATATCATTGCGGAGCTTTAAATTTCCTGCCTGTCGGAACATCTCTTTCACCAAGAGGCGGTTATTTTTAACATATCCCGGGGCATCGGAATATTTTTCCGCCATTTTATCGGACGAATACCTCATATCGGGAAGGTAAATGTCAACTATGCCTTCCAACGACTTTATGATATGAAAACTGTCATACCCTCCCGTGTTATAGACAGTAGGTATTTTTAACCCCTCTTCATAAGCGTATTTTAAGGCCTCCACGATCTGTGGCACAAAATGTGTGGGGCTTACAAAATTTATGTTGTGGCATCCCAGGTCCTGCAGCTTGAGCATCATCTTGCTTAGATCAAGCGCTCTCACCTCTTCGCCTTCGCCTCCCTGGCTGAATGGATAGTTCTGGCAATAAATACATCTCATATTGCAAAATGTGAAAAAGATCGTTCCCGAACCGTTCGTGCCGGATAAAGGCGGTTCTTCACCGTGATGAGGCGAATAACTGTACACAACAGGATTTGCAGGAGCGCGGCAATACCCTAACTTTCCTTTGGCTCGATCTGCTCCGCATTTTCGGAAGCAGAGATCGCAGCTTTCCAGGGACTTTTTGAGCCTCGGCAAAACCTTGTTTATTTTCTTTATTTTATCGTTAGGGTCGATCAGCATTTATGAGACCTTATTAAAAAGAAGGACCGGAAACGTTCCAAAATACATCTGTTCCCGGTCCCTTAAAAGGCATGAATCTTTTAGTCTTTATTATGGTTCTCTCACGAAAATTTTCTTAACTCCTGACCCTATGCGCTTGGTATCTTTAACAGCACCGTGAATGGTCTCTCCGCAACCCGCGAGAAAAGCCACAAAAAGCACTACTGAAACTAAACTTATTATTTTTTTCATTTAATCCTCCACATGCATATTCTTGAATTTCTTTAAATTTACCCAAATAGTTTAAAAAATGCAAATATATTTTGCCCGTTTTACCTGACAAGTTTGGCTATATTTTCCAGTTTACCGTAACATATTATTGTATCGTTCAGCTGCAGGGTATCTGACGCATGAGGCGCGGGTATAACTTTTGTGCCCCGCTCTATTGCAATTATCAATATATCATTTTGGCGAAATGATGATTCATTCAGTGTTTTGCCCAGATCGGTACATTCTTCATTTAATGTCACTTCCGCGATCCCGTAGCCTTCAGCAAGCCTTAGTATTTCCGAAACAGGACGTTTTGTAAAAGTAGGACTTTTTACCAGCTTCTCCTGAATTTTTTTGGTAAATCTTCTGGCCACGTTTTTATTGAATGATACCTTTATAAGGACGAATATTGCCAGAAGTATGACCAAAATGTTTACCAGAATGGGTGTCAGCCCTCCCATCCGGAATGACAGAATTAGAGTTGTTATGACAGAGATCAATCCCGCGTTACCAAGGACCATAAGGGTCATTATGATCTTTCGCCGGATCTGGTTTTCAACTACAAGCTCTGAGTCTTTCGTGGTAAATCCCGTGCCGGTGAACGCCGAGAGCGCCTGAAAAAATGCTCTTTTTTCATCCAGCCCGGTAAGGTTAAGCGCTACAGAAGCTATCTTCACAATCAGAACCGAGATGACAATAATTACCAGAACCGGTATTACAAATACAAAGGCCATAAATACCTCCGCGTTTTTTAGCCTAAATCCTCTATTTCACCGACTATTTCTTCCAAGATGTCCTCGATAGTAATAATACCAACCGGCTTTTCGTTTTCATCCACAACAATACCCATTGGCTGCCTCTTATAACGAAGCCGTGTAAGCGCTATGTCCAGTCCGTCTTTCATCCGGATATAAACAGGTTCACGTATAAAGTCATCTACTTCTTTCTTGTCCTCTTCAAAACTAAAAAGCATATCATATATGTTTATTATACCGATAATATCATCCTTATTATCCCTGTATACGGGAATTCTGGAAAAGCCTCTTAAAGCAACCAGTTTTTTAAGATTCTCTGCTGTTTCATCAGCGCCTATAGATGAGACTCTGTACAAAGGGATCATGGTATTTCCCGCGGTTTTTCCTCCTAAATCCAATATCTTATGTATAAGGTCCGCTTCGTCCTCTTCGACCGCCCCGATCTCACGTCCTGACAGTATTATTTTTTTCAGGTCGCTTTTCGTGAAAGTTACGTCCCACGGATGTTTGACCTTGCCGAAAGGTGAAAGGATAAAATTGGCTACCGCGTTCACGGATACAATAACAGGATTTAAAAACCTCTGAAAAGCTTCAAGCGGAGTAACTGTCTTTAAAGCAATGCTTGTGGAAAACTGCCTCGCTATGATCTTCGGGATGATCTCGGCGAATATAAGCGTAACAGGCACCAGAACCAAGGTGGTGAGAAAAGCGGCTGTATTCCCGGTAAAATATTCCGAAAATATTCGTGTAACAAGCACAGACGCGATAACGACAGATATATTAGTACCCACAAGTGTTGTACCCAAAAATGCGCCTTTTTTTTCTATAAACCTTTTAAGTTTTTCAGCATGGGGGTCCCCGGCTTCAACAAGATCTTTAAGCTTTATCCTGTTAACGCTCGTAATGGCCATCTCGGAAATGGTAAAAAAGGATTGAAGCCCAAGCGCAAAAAATACTAATATCGTGTATATAGTGATCATTTTGTCCCTTTTTCCGGAGCCGTTTTTTCAACAGTCAAAGACGTTATGCGATTATTGGACACATCCATAACTTTAAAAATATACTCACCTAATCTTATCTCGTCCCCTGCCTGCGGGATCTTTCCCATTATTAAAATTACATATCCTCCTATTGTATCTACCTCATCTGTCTCAATATTGAGATCCAGTTTTTCATTGACCTCATCGATATGGGTCTGCCCGTTTATTTCAAAGGTCTTCTGATCGAGTTTCCGGACTTTCGGCTTCTCTATATCAAGTTCATCTCTTATTTCGCCTACAATATGTTCAAGTATATCCTCTATTGTTACCAGCCCGGAAGTAACTCCATATTCATCGGTAACGATGGCCATGTGAAGACGCATCTTCTGCAGCTCCTGCAGAAGATCGTCTGCCCTTTTGCTTTCAGGTATAAAATACGGTTTTTTTACAATATCTTTTATCTCGGCTGCGGGATTGAGCAGAAAATCCTTCGCATAAATGATCCCTACTATGTTATCCAGAGCATGCACGTAAACAGGATACCTGGAATATTGCTTATCCTTCACGCTTTTTATAAGTTCTTTACGATCCATGTTTATGTCCAGGGCGGAGATCTCGATACGCGGAGTCATGATATCAGCGGCATTCAGATCCTTGAGTTCCAGTATATTGTCTATCATATCCTTTTCTTTTTCTTTGACTATTCCCTTTGTTTTGCCGATACGTACCAACGACTTGATCTCCTGCTCTGTTATCCCCGGTCGTTCCGATGGTATTTTTAACCCTACAACTTTCACTAAAGAATACGCTATCTTGGTCAAGACCACTCTTATCGGCGTGAAAATCCTTTCAAAGAACAATAAAGGCAGTGATACAAAGAAAGAAAAATTTTCAGCATGCGAAAGAGCGAACATTTTAGGGGTGACTTCGCCGCAAATCAGAAGAATTATGGTCATTAGGACGATCGAGAACCCTATGCCTTTTTCACCTAATAACTTATAGAAAAAATCGGCGAAAATAGAACTCGCGGCGATATTAACCAGTGTGTTCCCGACAAGGATCGTGACAAGAAGTTTATGCGGATCCGAAATGAGTGAGGAAACCCTTTTAGAGGCAGGGTGGCTCATGTGTTCTATCTGTTTAAGCTTGATCTTGCCTAATGACAAGAAAGCCGTCTCTGAGCCGGAAAAAAAAGCCGAACAAATTATCAGTAAAACAAAAATAAATGTAAACACTTAGTCTTTTAGATGCCCTCTTGCGGCAAAGTACAGCCATGAATGTTTTTTTCCATTCACAGCTGTACTTTGCCGCCGTTAAAATTTTATTGTAACTGCTTTTTTGTCTCTTCTGCAGCTGTGACCGGGGTTTTTACGGTACCAACTGTAGCATCTTTTACGGTTTCAGCGCTTTTATTGATAGGTGTTGTAACGATTTCGGGAGCTTTTTTTACGTCACCGGTAAGAGTCTCGCCGGTAGCCTTAACGGTACCTGTCACGGTGTCAGCAGTTCCCTTTGCGGCACCTCCGACAACCTTCACCGATTCATTGACAATGTTAGCCGGATAATTAATTGTCGCTCTGCCGGCATCCGTTGCAGCTTCCTTAAAGCTTTTCTTCTCCGCTGCAAAAACCGGAAATGCAACTGCCAGTATAAGCAGCACTACGAGTATCTTTTTCATTTTCCACCTTCCCTTTTTAACTTAATTTCTTTTTTGCGATCTCGCTAATTGTTTTTCCATCAGCCCTTCCCTGGACTTTGGACATAACTTCCTTCATGACTTTACCCATATCTTTTGCGGAATCAGCTCCTACGCTTTTAATGGCTTCAGAGACTATCCCTTCGAGCTCTTCTTCGGAGATCTGTTCGGGGAGATATTCCTCAAGGATAACAAGTTCAGCGGATTCTTTCTCGACCAGATCTTCCCTGTTTCCTTCTTTAAACTGCTTGATCGATTCTTTGTGCTGTTTGACCATTTTTTGCACAAGTCCGATAATTTTTTCATCCTCTAAGCTCTCAACGCCATCAGCGATCTTTTTATTCTTTATTTCACTATTGAGCATGCGAAGAACAGAAACTTTTATCTTATCTCCGCTTTTAAGCGCTGTCTTAAGTTCCTCATTGACCCTATCAGCCAACATGCTGTTTCTCCTTTTGGGATATTCTTCCGCTTTTATGTTTTGACCTTGCGAGTTTCCTTGCCGTGAAAAAATACTTAAACGGATTAAGATAATCTATTATCAACTTGCCGGACAGGTGATCCATTTCATGCTGTACGACTTTTGCCATGAGGCCGTCGTACACTTTAATAAACGCTTCACCTTTTCGATCCTGGGCTCTAAGCTTAACTTGCTCGGGACGCGCTACTTCAACAATTACTCCCGGAAGACTAAGACATCCCTCTTCCATTTTGGTCTTTCTGCCTGAAATTTCAACGATCTCGGGGTTTATGAACGTTTTTAGTCCTTCCCCGATGTCGATTATCAAGATGTCGGCCCCTAACCCGACTTGCGTCGCTGCGAGTCCTATGCCGTTGGATATATACATTATATCCGCCATCTCTTGGAGGGTTTCTTTCAGATCGTCATCAAAATTTTCTACGGGCTTGGTTTTGATCCTGAGACAAGGTTCGGGGTATATCTTTAACTCCAAAGGCTTCAACTTATTTACTCCGCAAACGATTATTTTTTGCAAGCTCTGTGATGCGTATCTTTAAATTGTGGGTTTCCTTTGTTTCCAGGAAACAATAGGACAAAATAATAAGTTCATCTCCGGCTTCGCCTTTTCTTGCTGCCGGGCCATAAAGGATGATACGGCCTGAATCGGCCTTTTCTTCGATAACATAAGTCGTTAAACGTTCTCCGTTATTGAGATTAAGAACCTGTACCTGTTCTCCGGGCAGAATATCGGCAGCTTCCAATATGGACTTGTCGATCCCAATGCTTCCTTCGTATCCCAGCAATTTGTCGGTCACGACAGCCTTTTTCAGCTTCGCTTTACAGAATATTCTTAACATGATCTTCCCATTATTTGATTATCTCGTCAGAGGTCATTTCGCCTTCAGATCTCCCAAGCTTCTTTTTGCTGATATTAGTGAGGTTTTCACCGTCAAAATAAAGGTACATGTCCTCTTTTAAATAACCGGCACTCACAGGAAGAGCGGAATATCTGCCGCGATAAAACCATTCTTCGCGCGGGCCTCCCCATTCGCTTGAAGTGACCATGTCCTTCATGTCGGGTTCACCATATTGCCCTATAACCTGAGCTTTAGTCATGCCGATAGAAATGCCTTTAGAAGAACCCAGCGGGTCCTTGATCACGCTTTCGGGGGTAGGCGTATCCAGATCAGCACAACCGAAAATAAAGGCAAAAGATATTAATAGTAAAACGGATAAAAATTTCTTCAAATCTCACCTCCTGGAGTAATTATGAACGAATTTTATAAGAAGAATTGTAGAGCAGATCGCATAGATATTTTAACAATAAATTCTTGTGTTTGTCTTCCACTTCTGCGATCTCCACTCCGACATCAAACGGAGCATCATCTTCAAGGGAAGTTTTAGTTTGCCATATGACCTTTCCTTTAAGATGAACCGGCTCTTCAGACACGGGAATAAAAAGTGAGAGGTCTAACTTCTGGGATTTATCAAGTTCTTCATCTGTTTCAAACCTCATACCTACAGGTGAGATGTTTTTCGTAACTACCTCTTTTTGTATGCTTCCGCTTTCGATCTTAACCCTCAAAGGGACCTCAATACGAATAAAGCGTCTTCTCTCTGGCAATTTTAGCTTCATTTTTCTACCTAATTTAAAGTTGAAAATTTTTCAGTTAATGCGAAAAACGAGCGGTTCATATTCTGTATGTATCTAACCGCTCGTCTTTCTTCACTAAAAATAATCAAAACGACTTATTTCGCAGCAGGCATATCAGGAAGAACGTGTGGCTTATCGTATCTGCCAATCGGAAACGTCGCTAATTCAGATATTCCGGATGCGGTTCTCGCGAAAGCTTTGCATGTACCTTGAAAAGTCCCCAGCAATAGCCCTTTTATCGGATTGCTTTCTTTTGTTTTATCAACAATTCTTTTAGGGATCTCGGTCCACCCAAAAGCTGCGTTCATGAACCCTCTCTCCGCTTTCTGTATTGGCCCTGCCGGATATGCTGAAGGTTTTGCAGATGTTGCTGCTACAGTTGTGCTGCTCGTTTTAGCAGCAGGCATGTCAGCAGAAAAACCACTTGCAGGTATGGATAATACAAATATTGCCAATACTAAAATCGTAAAAAACTTTTTCATTGCTCACCCCCCTTATTATTTGTCTGAAATATAACATAATATAACGTAAAAGTCAACATTCGAAGGTAAAATATTCACAGTTATAGTAATAATTATATGTATAAATGCTAAAACTGTTCCGCGGGTTCTGCCGGCTGCTGAGATTCAATTGTCTCTGTTATTTCCTCCACAGTTTCTGTTTTCTTAATAACACGGTGCTCTTCCAACCATTTCTTTATGAGGTCAAAAACGTCCTCATCAAGCGCGAAAGTGCGATAAGATCCTTCCTCCGCCATCTTTCCCAAGTATTCATCAAGTTCACGGAATATCGCTATTTTAACGTTATCCTTTTTCTGGACATCTTTCTTTAAATTTTCCACAACTTTAGCTTGAAAACTAAGGTCATTTTTCGAAAAGATCATTAAAAGAGGTTTCTCATGCGTCAAAATGTTTTCATAGGCATCACGGGATAAATATTCACGATATTTTCGCCTGGGCAATTTCGTGCCCATAAAAACGAAATGATCTTCATCTGAATTAAAAACACTCCCGAAATGTTTTCCGAACTCTTCGGTCACCAAGATCACATAATTTTCATCAAACGGACCAAGCTCTCTCTTTTTCAAAGCAGTTTGCAGCCTGGCTTTTGCGAAATCGCCGATCTGGCCGATCTCGGCCGGTTTTAACGGTACATCTATCATTATGGTCAAGACCTGCCCTTCTAATTTTGATGCAGCTTTAAGAGCCAGGTATCCGCCCCCCCTGTAACCTATAAGACTGACATTGTTTTTGTCTACAGATGCGTTGCCGCCTAAATATTCTATAGCCGATATGATATCCTCGACGCTTTTCTGGTCGTTAACGCTCTTAGACCCGCTTTGGCTCTTTCCATCACCCGGCCTGTCAAAAATAAGAACGATATATCCGTTATTACATAAAGCTCTCGCATAAGACTCGAACATATAATGTTCGCCCTCTTTGACCGGCCCATCCCCATGTATCATCACTACGGCAGGAAAAGGGCCTTCCCCCGAAGGAGCCCAGATATTTCCTGATATTGTCAAATTCCCGCTTTTGAATGATACTTCCTTTCTTTTATCTATCTCCGGCTCTTTACGCTGAACTTGAAGTTCTTTGCCCTTCTTAAATATCAGTTCCTCCTCTTTCACGATCAATGCCCTGTCTCTTTCCCGCAGATGCAAAAAATCAATAAAAGAGATGATCTTGCCGGCAAAAACCCTTACCCTTTCCTCGAATCCTCCGGAACTTGCCGTCAGGATAAACCGCATGCCCAGCTTCTTTATCTCGAGAGAAAGAAGCCTGTGCGTATATTTTGACACACTTATCTCAGCTTCCGGTAAAGCATTTGAACTGACACTAAACCTCTCCGCATCGACCCTTCTGCCCATAACAGGTACGTATTCATCATCCTTATATCTTACCTCGATCTTATCCCTCAAAACCGGGACAGGTTCATCCAGAGGGATCATAACTTCAAAAAATTGCGCGCCTTTTTTCCAGTAATTATATTCGTCCATGATAGGCATATAAAGCATGATATTTTCCGGAGAAAAGACCATGGTGCTGTCTCCGGTCTCAAAATCTTTCATTGAAAAATATCTCGGGCGTTCGACAAATAAAAGATCGGTTTTGTCCTTTTTCTGTTTTAACAATAGGGTCTGCCCTTCGCCTTTTATATTGTTTGCCTGGAACTCATATTTCAAAGGAGTCATTGTGCTTCTTTTAAGAAAAAGCTTCTCGTCCAGTTGGGAATAGTTTAAAGAATGGGGAAATTCCGAAAAGGATTTATATATGATCTTATCTTCCGTGACATATCTGTCGATTTTAGTAAACCCGAAAAAATTTTCATTCACATAGAGCTCGTAACGAAAAACTTTGTAACTGATCTTATCAATGTAGTAAAAAGCGGTGATAAAAAGAAGGACTGCCAGGATCAGTGAAAGAGTAACCCCTATCAAAAGCTTACGCATTCTCCTCATAACACGCTCATCCCCACTATGGAATATTTGACTTCCAGACGATCTCTCTTGGCGGCTCTGGCAAATTCAGACTTGGTATAAAGTTGAGAAATGACTTCTTGAGGGCAGTCCCTTAACGGATATTTAAAGGATATGTCAAAACCCGGCAACAGCACTGTCTTTAATCCCTCTGTACTGATCGGGATTATTTTGTTCTCACCGAAAGGAAAAAACAGCTTTCTATATGCAACGGAGCCGTCCGCCCTTAAAAAGGCTACTTCCAGCATTATGGAACTGATAATTTTTGAAGAGTTGTTCTTTAAACTTCCTTCAACGATCGGCGCGCCTTCAAAAACGCCTTCTGCAATGCCCGTGTTCATATTGAACAGCACGATATCTGCTTTGAACATGTCAGCTGTCAATCCATGCAAAGAATCATAATACATCGACGCTGTGCTGTCTTTTTTCCACTCTATGTAAACTACGTATCCGACTAACGTCGATACCATTACTGCGGCGATTATGCCCGATGAAAAAAGCACTACAGCCAAATGTTTCTTTTTTATGTACATGTTAACTGTCCTTACCCTGCGCGTTTAATTCTTTCCTTCGCCTTTCCTGATCTGGCGCATATAAAGTTCTCTTACGCTGTTAAAATGATCGACCAGTTCCCTTGATCCATAGTCGGGATACGTCCATGGCCACGGATCGAATGTACCGTCCTTAAAGTTCAGCGTGGATTCGGCAAATATGCGGTCTCCGACATACACTCTGTGCGTATAATCCTTTGTTGTCAAAAGAACCAGCTTGGCTTCAGTCACATAACCGGGGTCTATATTGACCGTTCTCTTCCCCGAAACCGCTAAATCGTTCTCTATTTTGTTTGTCTCCAATTTTATTTTTGAAATGTTTTCAAGGGAAATAAGTTTTTTAAAACAAATGATCTTGCGTTTAAGGGGTTTTCCGAATTCTTCATAATAATAGTCGGTATATTCAAATTCAAGATCGGCTTCCAAATCCTCTGTTTCCCCGAACAATGATCTGAGCTTCTTTATGGCCGACCCCAGCTTGCCTCTGTCCTTGAAGATCAGGCTGACGATCAATTTGACGTCTTTTTGTTTTTCGGGAATACCCATATCACTCGCCAATTATTTGTATCACAAGCTTGCGGCTGCGGGACCGTGTATCAAAATCGCAAAAAATTATCTGCTGCCATGTTCCCAAAACAAGCTCACCGTCAACAAAAGGAACAGTAAGTGACGGACCCATCAATGTCGAACGAATGTGAGAGGAACCGTTGTCGTCATGCCACGTCATGCTATGCGCATATACCTTATCTGAAGGAGCAACGACTTCGAGAGCATCTTTAAAGTCCTTAACAAGATTGGGTTCGTACTCGATAGTCGTAATGGACCCGGTCGAACCGGGATTAAATATATTTATTATTCCGGATCTTAGATCAGTCGAGGATAAAAGATTTTGACATCCGCCGGTGATATCAATAACATCAGTATGGCCTTTTGTATTGACCTTTAAATATTTTGTGATGACCATGATTTTGGGATTAACTTGATCTAGTGTCAATATACTTGGTAAGTTTTTCTCTTTCTTTTGGCAGAAGCGTGTGAAAGAAAATCGCCACATCATAATGCTGGACATTACCGTCTTTAATGACCGGATGTTCTCTCACCACGACCCCTTCAACATTAAGGCTTGCGGAAGAATTGCTTTTCTTTCCGGGCAAGGAAAGGACTACCTGGACACGCGTCATAATAGGCATATGCTTATCAACTTTGCAGTAAATGCCCGAAGCGCTGACATCCAGGCTTTGTGTAATTGCGTTGAAATTTTCACCTGAAAGTTTAACCGCTATATTTTTATCTTTTATGCGCGGGTGTTTTCTTCTTTCTGTTTTCGGCGACATCTATTTCCTCCTCTAAAACTTTTATGTTTTGCCTTTGTATCTTCCTCATCCGGGCGGCCAGGTGAATTTGCGGCCTCCTAAAAGGTGGAAATGCAGATGAAATACTTCCTGCCCGGCGTTTTTATTGCAATTGGCAACCACCCTGTATCCGCCCTCGGAAATGCCGTTCTCTCTGGCTATTTCCTTTATTTCAATAAATAACCTGCCGATAATACCTGAATCCGCTTCCACCAGCTCATTTATTGAAGCAATGTGCTTTTTAGGAATAAGAAGCACATGAAAAGGAGCCTGTGGATTCAAGTCTTTAAACGCAAGGAAACTATCGTCCTCATAGACGATATCAGATCGTATGTCTTTATTGGCTATCTTACAAAAAACACAATCTGCATCCATCAATTTTATTATATCAATGGGATTTTAAAATTGCAATGAAATAAAGGAGTAGTTGGCTTGTTTTATTCCTCTTTGGCTTTCGGCTCTTCCTGTGCTTTCTTGGCTTCTTCCTCAGCCTTCTTACGCTCTTCCGCGGCTTTTCTTTTTTCGTCTTCCGCTTTGCGCTTGAAGCATTTTTTCGTGCAATAGAAAGAACCGTTGCGGTAATACCACAATTTTTTTTCTAGCGCTTTACCGCAAGCTGCGCATTCAGTCGGCTTAGGCGGTTTAGTGCTTTTAGGAGTCGGGCCTTTCGGTTTTTCCTCTTCAGCCGGTTTCTCTTCCGCGGGCTTTCCTTCCTCCGGTTTAGCTTCTTCGGCTTTTTCTTTTTTCGGTTGTTCTTCAGCCGGCTTCTCTTCGGCTGGTTTCTCCTCAGCCGGCTTTTCGCTAGCTTCCGGCTTTGCCTCTTCGGCTGGCTGTTCTTCGGCCGGAGCCTCTTCCTCTTTTTCTTCAGCCGGCTTCTCTTCGGCTGGTTGTTTTTCTTGTTTGCTCTCTTCCGGAGCCGTTTTTTCTACTTTCTCGCTCGCCTCCGGCTTCGCGGAACCTTCCGGTTCAGCCTCTTGGTTTTGCACGGTTTCTTCCTTTTTCTCTTCTTTGTTCTCTTCAGCAAGATTCATCTTCCCTCCATCTTTCCCTTCTTTAAATCTACCTCTATTGCTTAGCTTTCTTAGGCATTAACCATTTAGAATATATGTGATCTAAGATTTTACTGCGTGCTGAGTTTTCCACTTTCTTGAATTTAAGTCCCCCATTGTACCCAAAGGCATCAATATTATCACTGTCTATCCATGCCACTTCGCCTGATACCATGACAGGCATATTATCGCCCGGGATCATCATCTCTATCTCAACGTTCTCACCGGGAACAATATTTTCTTCGCTTACTATCCCGACTCCCTCTCTGCTGAAGTTCTTCACCTTCAGCTTTCTATCTTCTCCGCCTTTTTTGCATATCGCATCAAGCAGAACATCAAATCTCATATATCTTCTTCTTTCAACCATTTTCCCCACCTCTATTTAAAAATTCAGTAATGAAATACCAAAATTTTTATATGATGTCAACAAAAAGCTTGAAATTCATAAAAAGAAAGGGAACGATCTAAAATCGCTCCCTTTCTTTTTTCTAACTAAACATAGTAAAATTATTCACTGAAAACAAATTCTGGTTCAAGTACTGGCATGTAATCTTCCGGTATCGGGAATGGAAATGTTACCGCTTCATAAACACCCGCACCTGTTCTGACGATCGTCATACCTATACCCTTTGCTAATCCCATAGTGAGACCAGAAAGTACGTTTTCTTCTACACTTGTGTCATAGATATTCTTAGGAAGCTCAACCCAACCGGTCAGGATATTAGCAAGACCTCTCCCCAACTTTTTAGCAGGATCCTGAGCATATACCTGAGTTGCCATACCAAGCACTGCTACGACAACGACTAAAACTGCTACCATTTTTAATGTATGTTTCATATTTTATTTCACCTCCTCCTATTTACTACACAATAATATATACTTAAATCTATACCACCTGAAGTATATCATGTGATTTTTTTAATGTCAAGCTTCGGAGGATAATAATCCTTCCACAAGCCCGGATATGCGGTTTCTGTCTTCATCGCTGATCTCGATGAATTCTATCCCTGTATCGTAATTATCAGATCCCTCTCCTTTTATGGTATGGTCCCGTACCGTCCATACAACCGAGCCTTTGCATTGGATCGGGGAACCGCCGTCATCAAGGTGCAATTCGAGGGAAACTGTATCAAATATCTCAAAGGGTTTGCTGACTATAACGCAAATCCCCCCAGCGCCGATGTTTTCCGTAAAGGTATCTATTCTTTCTTCCCTGTCGGCCTTCGATATCTGGATAAGACAGCGGTGTTTTACCCTCGGAAAGTTCCTCTTGTCAATTCCTTCCCACAACATGATATAAAAATATACATTATAAGCAGATAAAATTCAAGTGATTTCAAGAATATAGAGTGCAGTATATTTCCTACCAGGGCCCCTCCGCCCGGTGTGGATCCTCCCTGTACGGAAACATACTGCACTCTTAATCTCGGATTAGTGTAATGTTTGTTTTGCTTCTAAATGTTTTTCTTTACAGTTTTATACGAAACTGTATAATAAATGTATAAAGCGAGGATATCGAGATGTATCTGGATTTTTATGGTCTTAAAGAAAACCCTTTTAACGTAACAAGCGATCCAAGCTTCCTTTATCTAAGCAATACCCACAAGGAAGCGATCGATCATATCAAATACGGCATAGACCACAAAAAAGGCTTCCTGGAAATTACCGGTGAAGTCGGAGCGGGTAAAACAACTCTATGCCGGGCCCTGATGAATCAGTTCGACCATAAAGTAAAGACCGCTTTGATATTCAACTCCAACCTGTCTGAAATTCAGCTCCTTGAAGCGATCGTTAACGATTTCGGCATCAAGCCAAAGCAGCGCAATAAAGTGGCTTTACTGAACGCTCTCAATGAATTTTTGCTTGAACAGTTAAAATACGGGAACAACTCGGTACTCATCATCGATGAAGCGCAGAACCTGAAATCGAGAACACTTGAAACGATACGCATGCTTTCTAACCTTGAGACCGAAAAAGAAAAACTCCTTCAGATCGTATTGGTCGGACAGCCCGAACTCAGGGAAAAATTATTGTTACCCCGGCTCCGCCAATTACGCCAGCGGATAGCCGTCAGGTACCATCTAAACACTCTTGACAGCCAGGAGATCAGGAATTACATAGACCATCGCCTTCAGATCGCCGGGCCGCCCGAAACGTTATTTTTTCAGCCGGAGGCAATAGACAAGATTTACGATTATTCCTGCGGGATACCCAGAATAGTAAATATTCTTTGTGATAAGGTGCTGCTGCTTGGTTTCGTGCAGGAAACGTTCTCCATCGACCGTACAATAGTCGAAAAGTCTATCGAGGAATTGGAAGGAAATTTCAATGTCGCAAAGGTTGTAGTATGAGCATAATAAGTGACGCAATAAAAAAAGCCCAAACTGATAAAAACAAAGTTGAAGATAAAAGCAAAGATCAACCGATCCATGTCGCTCCCCGAACAAATGTCACGCCTGAACCGGCTAATGATGCGCCGACTTATGAACAAAAAGAAAAACCAACGGCAAAACAGCCTTTAAAGCGCAATAATCTTTCGCAGCTTTTAATAGTATTTTTTTCGATCCTCGGTATTTCGTTCGTTCTTCTTTATTTTTTGAGCCCCCCGTCTTTCATGTCACGTTCTTCGGGGGTAACGCTTATTAAACGCGTGAAGCCAAGCGATAAGATCTATAATGTTGTCCAGAAACCGTCAACTAAAGACATTATTCCTCTTACGGAAAAAACCACTAAAATAAATAATTTTGCGCAAGTCAAAAAAGAAGACATCCCGGTCCTGAACGGTATAATGTACTCCCCTCCGTACCCCGCGGCTCTTTTAAACGGAGCGACCGTCCACGAAGGTGAAACTGTCTACAACGCAACTGTTGTTAAGATCTATCCGGACAGAGTGAGATTAAAGATAGGGAATGAAGAGCTGGAACTAAAACTGCAGTAATTTAGAGAAATGCTTTTCTTACCTTTTCGGGAATAGTCACCGCTTTACCCTTTTCATCAATAAACACATGTTTTGTCTCTCCTGAAGTAGTGAGTTTTTCCCCCACCTTTACCTCGTATTCAAAGGTTAAGCGGGACTTGCCCATATCGGTAAGTTTAACAATGACCTTCACGAGATCATCATATCTTACGGGAGACCTGTACCGGCAGTAAGCTTCGACAACCGGCAGAAAGATCTTATCTTCATCCTCAAGCTGTTTATAGACCAAACCTTTAGCGCGAAAAAGTTCCGTGCGGGCGGTCTCAAACCAGACCAAATAGTTTGAATAATAAACAACACCCATCTGATCGGTTTCCTGGTAGCGTACCCTTAATTCGATCTGGTGCTGGATCATGTAACCGCTTCTTTCTTTTGCTTCAACAATTTTCAAATGAGCTTTGCGGGATCGCGGGCCGTCAAATTCACAGAAATATATTCCCTGCCAGGTCCCGAGAACCAGTCTGCCGCCTTCCACGAAAACGCTTTCTGTCGCTCCAATAATAGATGATTTTATATGCGCGGGCGAATTGCCTTCGGAGTGATCATACCCCAAATTAGAAGGCACTATATGATTAAGACCTTTTATGATATCCGTCACAACATCAGGATCGGCATTCTCGTTTATGGTAACAGCGGCAGTAGTATGCGGGACATAAACATGACATACCCCTGATGTGACGCCGCTCTTACTGACAAAATCGGCCACTTCGGAAGTTATGTCGATTAATTGGTTCTGTCCGGATGAGGAAACGCTTATTGTCTTGTGAGATCTACTTGGCATATTTCTTGAGAACCGTTTTTATGAGAAGCCCCGGTATATCTTCTATGATCTCAACCCGGCCTATGCGCTTGGGAAGAACAAACCGGTTAATACCGGTTATGAATTTTTTATCGTATTCGTGCGAACTCAATATTTTATTAAGAGGTATGCCTTTAATATCTGATGGTAAGCCTGCCCTCTTTATGAGATCTTTCATCCTGTCAAAATCAGACCCGCGCAGCATGAGCAGGTTCAACGCTATCTCTCCGGCGAGAAGCATCCCCACCGCTATCGCTTCGCCATGATTAAATCTTTTTGAGTACTCACAAGCAGTTTCAATCGCGTGTCCCAGGGTATGGCCGAAATTAAGAGCTATCCTTATATTTTTATCATCGTATTCATCCTCTTCGACGATCACCGCTTTAATGGACACGCATTCATGAATGACCTCTTCGAGGACCTTCTTGTTCAGCGCCAAAAGCGCTTTCATGTTGTTTTCAAGATACCTGAAAAATGACGGACTTGAAATTATGGCGTATTTTATCACTTCACCGAGCCCGTTCCTTATTTGCCTTTTGGGAAGATATTTAAGAAAATCCGTATCAATGATAACCGCGTTCGGCTGATAAAAAGCTCCTATTAAATTTTTTGCCTGAGGAAGATCTATGCCTACTTTCCCCCCTACCGATGAATCTACCTGCGCGAGAAGTGTAGTGGGCACCTGGATCAGCGGAACCCTTCTTCTGTATGTAGCCGCAACAAACCCCGCCAGGTCCCCTATCACTCCGCCGCCAAGCGCGATGATCAAAGGTTTGTGTCTCTTTGTATTTTTGCATATCTTGTGTACGGTATCTTCGTATACTTTTATAGATTTAGATCTTTCGGAGGCAGGCACAACGATCTGGTGCACTTCATTTGAAAGTTTTTTAAAAATCGGATCTACGATAGACTTGGTTTTAGCGGCTACGATCTTATCGGAAACAACAACTACGGGACCGGTGAATTTCATTCCTTCTATAATCCCAGGCAATTTCTTTATAGCGCCTGATCCGACATAGATGTTATAACTTCTGCCATCCAGCTTGAGTTTCACCTTTTTCATATATGAGCAAAATATATCATATGTATCTGTAAAAGGCAAATTTGGGCCTAAAAATGGCTATTCTTTAGCTGTAAAACGCAGAAATCAGATCCAGATGGCTTTGGAAAGGGATTTCAGGCAGGTTTTCCTTGGAAAAATACGCGACTTCCGCTGCATCGTCCCCGGGGGCGGGATCGTCCTTATCGGTAATAAATTCAACCCCTATCACCATGACATACTCATAAGTGCGGCTTTTCTGAAGATAGATGCCTAATAAACGGCCGGGCCGACCTTTAAGATTGGTCTCTTCCAACAATTCACGCTCTCCCGCCTCCTCGACAGTCTCGTCTATCTCGACAAATCCTCCGGGAAGCGACCAGTGGCCCTTGTATGGCTCGACACCTCTTTTAATGAGCAGAACTTCCCCATTTTTATTTGAAACAAGACATTGAATAACAGGGATCGGGTTGCGGTAATTTATCCAACCGCATTCGGGGCAGTTTAGGCGTTTTCTACCATCTATTTGATCCCATTTAAGTTCGGAAGAACAAATAGGGCAAAATTTAAATTCTTGCATTATTGCTTCTTGAATATCGCTCCGGTTGCGGCAGAAGTTACTTGCTGGGCATATCTATAAAGATATCCCTCTTTTATCTTGTAGTCAGGATGCTGCCACTTTTCGAGGCGTTTTTTTATTTCATCTTCGTCAACTAAAAGTTCCAGTTTTTTATTAGGTATATCTATCCGGATCTTGTCCCCTTCTTTAACGATAGCTATGGGACCGCCTTCCTGAGCTTCAGGAGAGATGTGTCCGATCGCTGCACCGCGTGTGCCGCCCGAAAATCTCCCGTCAGTGATAAGAGCAACGTCTTTATCCAGACCTTCACCCACAATTGCTGAAGTAGGGCTTAACATCTCACGCATTCCCGGTCCGCCTTTAGGCCCTTCATAACGAACGACTACAACATCGCCCTTTTTTATCTTTTTCCCCAGAATAGCTTTCATGGCATCTTCTTCCGAATCGAACACCCTTGCGGGACCTTCATGAACGAGCATGCTTTCATCGACCGCGGCTTTTTTGACCACGGCGCCGTCCGGACAAAGATTACCGAAAAGTATGCTTAACCCTCCATCCGGTGAATACGGAGAATCTATCGGATGAATAACTTCCGGATCCAGGTTCTTTACATTCTTTATGTTGTCTTTTACTTTCTCTCCGGTAACGGTCATAGCATCAGTATTTATCAGATTTTTCTTGCTTAGTTCCAATATCACGGCTGGAATACCGCCAGCTGCATCAAGATCCTCTATATGATAAGTCCCCGCCGGTGATATGCGGCACAGGTTCGGCGTACGTTCACTTACCTTGTTAAAAAGCTCAAGATCGAGTTTTATGCCGGCCTCGTTGGCTATCGCGGGGAGATGGAGAACAGTATTTGTGGAACTCCCGAGCGCCATTTCAACAGCTACCGCGTTCTCAAAAGCCTTTTCGGTGGCTATATCCCTGGGTTTTATGTCTTTTTTAACAAGTTCCACTATTCTCTTGCCCGCTTCCACGGCAAGAAACCGTCTTTTTTCGGAAACCGCCGGGTAAGTCCCGTTGCCGGGCAGGCCCAGGCCCAGGGCTTCGCTTAGGCAGTTCATGGAATTGGCGGTAAACATTCCCGCGCATGAACCGCACCCGGGGCAAGCTGTATTTTCCAGTTCTTTCAGTTCTTCCTCGGTTATTTTTCCGGATGAATGCGCACCGACGCCTTCAAAAACAGTAATAAGGTCGATCGCCTTGCCGTCTTTTTTACCCGCGAGCATGGGGCCGCCGCTAAAGAAAATAGCGGGGATATTGAGCCTCAGCATCGCCATCATCATGCCGGGAACGATCTTGTCGCAGCTGGCCATACATAGAAGGCCGTCAAACGCGTAAGCCATACCCATGGATTCAACGGAATCGGCGACTATCTCCCTCGAAGGAAGAGAATATTTCATGCCTTTATGCCCCATGGCTATACCGTCGCATATCCCTATCGTATTGAATTCCATGGGAGTGCCGCCCGCCTCCCTGATGCCTTCTTTAACGGCTTCAACCAGGCCTCTGAGATGAATATGTCCGGGGATGACTTCATTAAAAGAATTCGCGATCCCTACTATGGGACGCGACAGATCCTCATCCGTGTAACCCATCGCCTTAAAAAGTGAGCGATGAGGAGCCCTTTCAATGCCTTTTTTCATTTGGTCTGAACGCATATCCTTCTCCTTTTTTACTTATATGCAATCCCTTTTAATTCTTCCACATATTGCTGAGCTGAATAAGCGGCCGTTGCCCCGTCTCCGCAGGCCGTTACGACCTGGTGTAAAACTTTTTTCGTGCAGTCTCCGCACGCGAATATACCGTTCTTTGAAGTTTTCATCGCCTCATCGACTATGATATTGCCTTTTTCCCCAAGCTCGACTACTCCATCAACAAAATCCGTACTCGGATGCCATCCGGTAAAAATAAAAACCCCCTCGCACGTGATCTCTTTCTTTTCGGCTGTATCCACATCTCTAATGATAACTCTATTAACTTTCTCGTCGCCCTCAATACTTCCCACAACGGATTTCCATACAAATTCTACTTTTTCATTAGCCGAAATTTGTTCCTGCAGTATTCTGGCCGCGCGCAGGCGATCTCTTCTATGAATAAGAGTTACCTTGCTCGCAAAACGCGTAAGATAAAGCGCTTCTTCAACTGCGGTATCTCCGCCCCCCACAACTACAATTTCTTTATCTTTGAAAAATGCAGCGTCACAAATTGCGCAATAGGAAATACCTTTTCCCAAAAATTCTTTCTCGCCGGGAACATTCAACTTCTTCGGCCTGGCTCCGCTGGCGACTATAACAGAAAGTGCTTTATATGTTTTGTCTTCAGTCTCTGTTTTGCAAAGCAGGCAATCGTTTTCTTTTTCTTGATCAATGGATCTCACTGTCCCTGTCGTGCATTCAAGACCAAAGTTCTGAGCCTGTTTTTTAAATATATTTACAAGTTCAAATCCCCCGACACTTTCGATCCCGGGATAATTCTCTATTTTTTCCGTCATTGTCGCCTGGCCTATAACAGAAAAACTCTCAATTAAAAGAGTTTTCATGCGGGCTCTGGATGCATAAATCCCCGCTGTTAGCCCTGCCGGACCGCCGCCGACAATTATTATGTCATATACTTCTTGAGGAATATTCAACTTCCTATGCATTATTATTCTCTTTCGCCAAATATCTTTGTTCCTATTCTAACAATATTCGCGCCTTCTTCAATAGCTATCTTATACGAATTTGTCATGCCCATGGAAAGATACTTCATCTCAACATTCGGCATGTTCCCCTTTTTTATTTGATCGAATACTTTTTTTGTTTCGGTAAAGTACGGCCTTGCACCCTCGGGGTCTCCCGAAAATGGCCCCATGGTCATGAGTCCGGCAACTTTTATATTCTTAAACGCGGATATTTCTTTCACGAGATCTGTCGCTTTTTCCGGAAAAACACCGAATTTCTGCTCTTCCCTCCCGCTATTAATTTCAACAAGAACCGGCATAACTTTATTTATCGCTTCGCATCTTTTATTGATCTCGTCCGCCAATTCTATTGAGTCCACCGTCTCTATTAGATCGAAGACTTCAACAGCTTTTTTTACCTTCCTTCTCTGAAGATGCCCTATAAAATGCCACTTGACCTTCTTGCCGACCGCATTATATGCTTCAAGGGCTTCCTGCACATAATTTTCCCCGACAATTTTAATGCCCGCTTCAACGGCTTCTAAAACTTCATAAGGCGTTCTTGCTTTAGCCGCGGCAACAAGCTCTACGCCTTGAGGAAGCTCGTCTAATATTCTCTTCACATTCTCTTTGATCATAAGTAAAAGTCATTATAAGGCGTAAGCATCTTTTAGGCAAGGTTCTTATGCGGAAAACAAGAAATATTAAGCCGCTGCTCTGACTCCTAATTCCCTGTAAAATTCTTTCTTGAGGAGTTCTCTATCAATGGGCTCTGCTTTTGGCATGAAAGTAAATACCCTCGGGCTATCTTCATCAAACTCCAGCCCTATCTCGGGATAACTCTTCTTCAGTTCACTGATCAAGACTTCGAACGGTAAAACTTTATTAAAGGCAAGCTCTAAAGCCATGTTAATCATATCAACGATCCTTATGTAATTTTCTTCATTCCCATTCTCCGGCCGCTTATTGATCTGTTCAGGATCGATCCTCACCAAAAGCGCCCTGTCTCCCGTTTTAGGATCATGTAAAGGCTTGAACGCTTCTTCTTTTACTATATCCTCATGCCCTAAAACGATGATGTTCGAAAAGTTGACTTTTTTATTATCTGCTTCTTTCAGCAGCTGTCCGGCGAAATCATCCCCCTCTTTCCTGACAATATGGATATTTTTGATCCCGAGGCTTCCGGCGATCCTGTATATCTCGCTTAAAAGCGGTTGTATTATATCGGCCTGTTCTTTTGGTATCCAGCTGGTCTCCAGCCCGATCATAATATTTTGTTCGTCATTTTTGACCCCCCCGCCAAGATCCCCATTTTTAACTTTATCGGCATAAAACCTGAGCATATCCATGAAAAGCATTGCCATCTCCTGAGCCCTGGTAAATTTGCCTTCTGTCCGCTTCCCTGCGGAAGGTTTATGTCTGATAAAATATAACGCGCTGTTATACACATGCTTGCTGTCCTTATAACTCGTTTCGACATCCATGATATCGCCAGTGATCCCGCTCAATATTCTATATTTTCCGGCCGATCTGAGTATCTCGGCCACGGCGTCAATATCGCCCAGCTTTTCATCACGGGTTATGCACGGATCATTCCATATCATCGCTATTCCATCATCATGGAGCATGACCGGCAATGCGCGGGCAAAGCGACTTAATGCGTCTCCCCCGATATCGCCGTCCCAATAGCTTGCAAGTTTTTTGTGCCAGGCGGGCACACTCTCTCCCGGCGAATCGATCAAGTTAGGCATGTTCCAGATGATCCTGTCGAAAACGCCGTCAAAAACAGGTTCTCCGTTTTCTGAAATTATATTATCATGGGTCACGGTCTCGATATCAAACCCGGCTATCTTAGCGGTCAGGCGAGTGTTTGCCGCTGCAAGCGGATTTATATCAACGGCATAGATCTTTCTGCCTGTTTTAAGATACGCTATCCAGCTGTCTATGCCCGAACCGGAACCCGCGATCAAGACCCTATGCCCCTTATCCAATCCTATATCATTCCACATAGCAGGGATTATCTTGGCATCAGAAACCGTCATTTCCGCCGGCGTATATACAGTGGGAAATACCGGGATAATGATCTTCTTTTTGCCTTCTTCTTCTTTAAAAATTCTTTCAAAATCCTGGTCGGATAATGTTTCCGGGGTAAAGGTCTGTATATCTATTTTTCCTGTCAGGGTATCAACCCCGATATAATTATAGATATCTGTTTCCTGGCGGTTGAAATTTGAAATAAGCTGGCCTTGTCTTCTTCTCTCAGCGGCAAAAGAAAGCAGCAGCTTCTTGTCCGCATTCCTTCTTGTTATGAAATCTTTCCATTTCTGCGCGGCCTCAGGATCGGTCATATCGGGAAAAACAAAATTGTAAGGCGTAAGATCCAGATAATAGATTTCATCCTGTGCGGGAGCGCCTTTGACAACAGGAAATATCCCTATTAAAAGACCCTGTTCATTATGTAAAAACTCGAATTCCCTTGTTTTCTCTCCGGCAAGTTCTCTATAAAGCACATCTAATCCGCGCGGAGTTCCGTACATCATAGATGTTTCGGGGATCCTTATCGTGCGAATGATGGTATTACTCCACCCTTGTCTTTCGGAAATTATACCGGCCTTATTGATCTCCAATGCCTGCAGGAACTCCCACGAAGCCATGTCTTTATAAAAAGCTGCGTCAGCCTCCTGCGCCTTGACCAATTTTGTTCCCGTTGCAACTGCTTCTTGTTTCTTGCCTGGAATGAAACGAACTTCAGATCTTATCTTTCCCTCGATATTGTCCAGTTCATCCAAAACATAATCACCAAAGATTTTTACTGCCTTTCCTTTTATGGGAACATCCGATACAACAAATGTACTGTCATCAAAAACTTTTATGAACTTATGAAAACGTTCTTTATTGTCAGTATCTTCGATATATACAGGAATTTTTTCCGCAGAATAAGCCTCTCCGACAACGGCTTCGAACGGTTTAAATCCCCTGTTTTTCCTTCTGAAATCAGGCCCTATATACTCATCTCCTTTCAGTTCAAAACCCAGATCTTCCACAACACTCACCAGGAAAGGATTCTGAACAAAAATGCCAAATTCTATGTAGTAAGAACCGTTGTAAATAGCCCCCTGTTTCAGTCCGGACAACAGAACTTCCAGGAATGCCCGGGCGTACCCTCTATTCCTGTAAAGATTATCAACAAAAATACAATCGATTTCCGTGTCATTAAATCTGATATAACCAACAGGATCCCCATCCCCGCCGTAAAAATCCAGACTGCCATGATTCTCGGAAGACATGGGGAAATATTCGAAGAACAGTTTTTCATTATTGGGTGTAATAACATGCCCTGAGTAGCCTTCTTCTTCGAAAATGCTATTGCAGACTTCAGTTATTTCAATAACCTCAGGATATTCCTCGGCAAAAGTCGCTGCTGTCAACCTTCTCTCTTTTAATGACCTCAAATAAGGCCCGACCATGATAGAACCAGTGTGATCGCCTTTCATCCAATAAGCGCCATCAATATAAGTAACAGGGGTATTATTCTCTAAAATAGCGACCCAATTATGCGTATAAGGCTTATCAAAGCCCCAATAATATCCTCCGACAACTTCCACTCGGCTGGGCGAATCCCCTCCCAATGGTAATCCATATTTCCTGGAAATGATCTCCGCCAGAGCTAAGGCGGAAATATAGCATTCTTTTACCGGGTATCCTTTTTTCACTTTTTGCCGCATAAGTTCCGTAAAACGATTTTCAATAGCTTTGAGATGCAAATACAAATTATCATCCGATGGCAGCACTGAATGCGGATCTTGAACCTTGCCGTCACCGTAACCCGGAGGTCCGGGTTCGGATTTTAATTCGTTCTCTCCATCATACACCCTTATGCCCGAAGCCCAATCACTCTTATCGTACGGCCAAACTGTTACTTTCTTTCCTCCATGCCTAACTCCGATATAATATGGTTGCCCCATTAACGTTATGCTTCCATCTTTTCCGATCTTTCTTTCTGCAGGTATTGAGGGTTTTTTACGTACCACCTTTTTTCTCGGCTTTTTGACCATCTCATGCTTTTTACGTTTCTTTGTTCCTTTATTATGGGAATTATAGCTCTCGATCAATCTTTCTACGGAATATTCTCCTGCAACTTCTTCCTCACTTTTTTCTTCCCCCTTCATCCTGTACCCAAGATGCGCGACTTCATGGTTAAGCCATCTGGCATAAGAAACTAGATCATTTCTTCTGATCATTCCCAGAAATTCAAGAACTTTGCGCGGGATCAGCAGATTGCAGGAACGCGCAGCGCCATTTTCATCTCTCCAGGACCCGGGGTGAGTGATAAGTCTGAACGAACCTTTTTCCGGAAAAGAGATATTGCTTGTTTCTGCAAATTTATAAAGAACATCATAGAAATATTTCTCGGGGGGGCTATGTATATGGATCTCTTCTTCTATGCCCCTGCTTCTCATCTCGCTTAAGATATCTTGCCCTAATCCTTTTTCTGTTGAGATCTTATGATCTCTTTCAAATACATCCCAATAAACCCCCCATGTTTTATTGATAACGGCGTGCTGCTGGGCATTTAACACATACTGAACCCATCTGCCGTCTTTTTTTACTAAAGCAATCGCGGGCGGATCATCGGAAGGAATGCCTTTTTTCTTATCCGATAACCTTGGCGATTCAGGCATTTTCCGTCCCCGGGAATAATTAAAACCTCTTCCATATCTGTCTCCGCTTCTTCTTTCTCCATCAATGTAAAACGTCAATTTCGGGCTGACTTCCTTGACTTTCACTGAGACAGCTTCACCTTCACTAAATCTTTTGCCTCCGCAAAGACTAAGGGGCATGAAACCTTTAACTTCTCCCTCATAAACAAGTTCATATCCCGCCAATGAACCATCGCTCCTGCGGCGAGACTCTCTATTTACGAACACCTTAACTTCCTCTCCCGATCTCTCAGCTGCCTCCAATTCATACAATAGATCTCTTTTTCTTTCATTCGCCATCATCTGTCTTCGGCGAATAGAGAACCTGGGTTCGGGAATTATCCCCCTCCATTTACAATCGACGAGAACAACGTTCACTTTTCTGCCAAGCATATCATCAGGATTAGTTCCATAGGGGCATTCTCTCGAGCTAATGCGTCCTTTTATCTCCTTGAATTCAACCACGTAGTAGTCAAATTTGCCTCTATAACTGTAATGATCTTCCACGATCTTGACCCTAAAAACTTTTTCAGGATCATCTTCCCCCTGCTTTATCTCTCTGATACCTAAATGATAATTAAAGACGGATTTTGCTTTTTCGTCCAACTTGTCCAAAATAGCCTTTGATATTTTTTTATATTCATCTTCTTCTTTGCTGACCAAATAAGAAAACTCTGCGGGTTTTTCTATTCTGCGCCTTGCATCAACAAACCTGTTCAAGTCCGCTTCTGCAATACAGTTTTCCGCTTTTCTTTTTGCTTTTGGCAAACCATGTTTTTTTAAATATAAAAAAGCCTCCAGGCTTGACAGCCTGCCTAAGCCGTCTATTTTCCCTTCAGCAGCCAACTTCATTCTTTCTTCGATCCTTTCATCTAAAAGGACTATTATCCTAATCTTTTCCCGGAAAAAAGCTTCCCTCTCTCCGAGCTTTAGGGCTTTCCATGCCCTATCGGAAAGTTTGAACTTATCACGTCTCCTGCTGTCGCTTTTCAGTAATTTACGTTCTTCCAAAAGGTCAATGACGTCTATAAGTTTGATCCGCTCATCATGAATCTTTTTCCTTACATGATCTCTCATTTCCCCTAAGACACGATCGGCTTCTTTCTTTGCATCTATTTCCGGCAATAATTCCGGGCGTTCATCCAAAACTTTATCGAGAAACACCGTAAAATGATCCGCCAGATCATCATCACCCATGCTCCTAAGCTCTCCCAGGCGCCTGCGCATTTCATCAACCGCATAAGATGCTCTTTCAGGTTTCTCTTCACGTATAATCTCAAGGATATCATTGAGCTCATCTCTCGTTCTTTCTCCCGAAGAATGAGTATCTTCACTTCCTTTATCCTTATCCGCGGGCTGGTCTGTGTGGGGCGTACCCGGGCCGAAACCGTCGGTCTTATCTTTATTGTACAAAACCTTAATGCTGAAATTTGGACTGCCCCCCTTTAAGGGGCCTGTCCTTCCGCTCAACATTATTTCTTTCACATCGGCGTTAAACTTTTCAGGAGCATCTCTCGGTATCCGCGGCTTGCCTCTTATTTCTATTAATACGTCTTCAACCGACTGAGCCACAACGCCGATTACCTTATTCCCGATCTTAACGACCAGTTTTTCGTCTATTGTAATAACGGTGCCTTCCCTTAACTCTTTGACAAGCTCCAGTTCCTCTGTCCATTCATTACGTTCTATCTTATATTTATTCTTTGTTCCTTCAACATGCTTTAAACGGAGATAAGCCAGCGGAAATACTGTTTCTATGTCTCTGATCTCGATCTCGCCCATCACATCATAACTCCAGAAGCCTTCACCTGTCTTAGCGTCATTAATATCCTCGAAGCTTTGCCACTCCCGGCTTTTTTCGTAATTAAGAAGATCTCCGGAATAGAAAGTGACCTTTATTTCGTCAGCGAAATATTTTTTGAACACGTGTAGGTTATATAGCCAGGGTGTATCTATATAAATTTCATTGATCCCGTTTGTGACAGCAAAATTTGAAAGCCAATAGAGAAAAGTCTGTGATATGCCTTTATTTTTATACTTATTATTATTTTCACGCCACGCTTCGGGTTCACTGATGGGAAAATATTCGTCTATCATCAAGCTGCCGCGTTCAATTCTCAATTCAAACTTCCCTATTTCATCTTTCCCTCTTTCGTCATAGATATTACCGTAAATAACATAACCTTCTTCATCCACAAACGGCGTAACAGTATACTTGATCTGTATATTCGGACCATTCTTGACATTCGGGGCATTACACCTATATGTTTCATCAAGTTCCATATCTTCATGCGCCATCTGATCTATTCGCGGCGTACCCGGACCGAAACCATCCGCTGCGGTATTCAAAAACATATTCATGCCTATGTTCGTGCAGACAGCGACCCCCTTGACCATTGTCCTTAGCCGGTTGTCTATGTGGTTGATGTAAAGATGCGTGGGAGGTTCCTCTGATGTATCGCCCTCCTCATCCAGTAACCTGATCAATACATAGTCAAAAGATCTGGCTGATACGACCATCCTGATCGGCCTGTCGCAATCGATAAGGAACTTCTTTATGTGCTGTATCTCTTTATCGATAACATCAAAACCTTTTTTCGAAGAAAAATAGTCGTAGCAGATCGTTACGACCACTTCGCCGTTAAAATCTTTGATCTTTTCGATATTTTTCTTTCTTGCTATCGGATCGTTGCAGGCTTCATCTGAAGATATGTGGATATAATTCTTTGAAGTAAAGAATCCGTTTTCCTGCGCAAATCTCGCCCATCTGCCTTCGGGAACGATCTTTAGATCGGTTTGATCATCCTTGTGCAAGTCGAAATTCACACAAAGCGCATCTTTTATATCCATGAGATCCATCAGCGGCAAGATCGCATCATGGTCCTCTACGATATAGTGGCTGAGTCCAAAAAATGAATCCTCTGAAGAAGGAACGAGCCCGATAAGCGGCCGCATTAAAGCATCGGCTTTGGATTTTCCGTAAAGCTCCCTTAAAACCTTATGTGTAGTTTTCAAGTCAGAACCGCAAACAGGATCGTTCAAAATATGCTTTACGATCTCCATCCGCACGGGAAGATCTCCCCATGAGAGGACTGAATCTACCTCTTCCGCCATAATACTGGTTCGGATCGAATCCGCCTTTTTCAGGACAGCTTTAACGCGCTCTGTTATCTCATTCGTGCGACCCGCCGACTGGTTTATTGGAGGCGTGCCTGGGCCATCATATTCACTCTGCCTTTTGAGTTTGCGATAGGTAAAAAGGGTATCCCTGTCCATGACATCTTCAAAGTCGGGTTCATTCGAAAAAATATCATACCCGCATTGAATGGCATCATCCCAAAGATCAAGCATCTCTTTCGCCTGGTCTTTTTCTCTTACAATTTCTAATCCATATTTACTTTTTCTTATAAATTCAGACGGTATCCCGCCGTATTGTTCTATCATCTTTTTAAAATTAGATATATCTTCAAGCGGATATCCGAGAATGAACCCATGAAATTCATCTCTTCCGGGGACATCATCCATGTATTTTTTCAGAAGATCGACAAATAACTCTGTAGATTCTTTTTCATCCTTTTCTTCCTCGCTTATCAATAATGCCAATTCACGGGATGTGATGATATTATTCTCTACTAAAAATCGGCCTTTTTTGCGCAATCTTTGTAAAACATCTTTCATATACATTATGTAAGGTCCGGCTATCCATATGCCCAACTTCTTAAATGTTTCATCCTGCATAACATCCATAGCTAAAGGTTCCACGGGCGGATCGCCTCTTTCGGAATAATATATATAAGCGAACCTGACGCCGAGAAAAACGGCAAGAACTTCAGGATAAAGAAAGATCTTCTTGGATTCAGGTGAAAGTTCTTTATAAAGCTCTACTAGATACTCTTTCCTTTTTTGGAATTCAGGATCAGACTCTATCTCCTGGAAGCTAACAATATCCCCTGGCTCATCATTATCCGCCGGCTGGTCTATGAAAGAAAGGATTATTGAGCCTAGAAAAATACCCGGCAAAATCCCGCTTATGCCCCTAACAGCAAAGAACTTATTCATACTTGCGAGAATCAGAGGCGTAACAGCGCTACCAGTGACTATTTCGGTTATGATAAAAAGTCCGAAGATAAAAAATACTGCAGATGCAAGAATGGCTATAGAGCCTCTCTTCTTTTTTGCTCTTATATGTACATAATCACGTCTTCTTCTTCCTTCAATCCTTGCCAGCCTATCGACATTAAATCCGGCATTTTCGAATATGTCTCTTGCCTCTTGATTTTTTGCTATTCTATTCCAAACTCTCCCAACTTCTTTCCTGACGATTTCATACGTTACGTTAACGTCTTCATCTTTTGTAATATCGCGCCAGGAACGTGCTTCAAAATGTCTTTTTATGAAAAACTTAATTTTTCTTTCTTTGTTTTTGTCCTTAAGAATTTCTTCTAAAATGCCTATGAGTTTTTCTTTGGTCTTATCGGAAAGGTCTATCCTCTCCTTATCTTCCTTAATTTCGGAGGTTTGTTCCATTGTGATCTCACCGCTTCTAAGACGGTCATCTCTATACAAGTTTACGATACTAAATCTTCTACTAAATTCCTTTTTCAGTCTCTTGAAATGAAAACTGACTCTGGAGCGAATCATTATGCTTAGGAATGATTTAAAATGACTCAGTGTTCTCCTGTAAGCTGCTATACGCCTATAGAGGATATCAAAAAGCTCGTTATAAACACTTTCTTTGGCCTCCCTCACAATTTCTATTGTTTTCCCTTCAATATATCTTTTAGCGAAATAAGGAATAATCCTCCCTTTCGCAAGAGAATACAGCACCCAAAAGCTTGCCAAATTTCCAGCTCGTGCATCTGCCGCTAAATTATCAATATCGCTGTTTTCTAATCTCTCATTTAAAAGACCCTCCATTGATCCTGGAAGACCTCCTGCTTTTCTGTAATTTGCCAATATTTCCTTGGTCTGGTTCCAATTTACATGTGAAAGGTTAAGGGTCGGTTCAGGTTCCGCTGCATCTTGTATGCCTAACATCTCTTTCAATGTTATCACTGCCTGAGATCCAGTTGTGCAATTAAACTCATCTCTTGCCCATGCCAAAAAACCGCTGATGCTTTTCTTTTTGCTTTTATTTGTCTCGCTATTACATGCAAAAACTTTTTCACCAAAATCTGTAACATTTAATTCCCCGGGCTCTTTATTTAACGCTTCAGCAAGCTTAACAAGTATGTATCGTTTTGCTTCTTTTGTAGTTCTTTCCCATCGAATTTTACCGCTCGCAAGTATTTGCAATATATTGCTCACATCTATAATGATGTTTTCTTTGATAAGTTTATTTCTGGTGCTTTCTTTGTCCTTAGAACTCGGTCTAGTTCCTAAATCCATCAAAATAGGACCTGCAAGATTCTTCCAGTCGCTAGAACTGATCCTGATAGCTTTGTATTCCGCGGTGCTACCTTTCCCTCGTTTTTTAACAAGACCAAGGTAAACTAATACCCCCAAATCGCGTTTTACTTCTTCGATAGAAAGATACCTGCGATCTTTATATCTATTTTTTGTTTTCAGGCGAATGCTCATAGCATTAACATAGCTTTCATCCTTAAACTCATCCCGAAGAATATCGAAAATATTGCAAGGGGAACCATCAGAGGCCATAAAATCCCTGGCTTCACTTTTTTTCTCATTTTCTGGATCTAGTTCTTCTATGCTGGTTACCAAGCAATGATCATCTTCATAAACCACTTTATAGCCCATTTTTTCAAAGATCTCGCCTTTATCCCTGTCGAACATTGTGCCCTTCATGACGGCGCCGTCAAATACAGTTCCACGTAAAAGTGTTTTGGTGAGATCCGCTTCTTCCATATCGGCTCCGCTAAAGTCTGCGCCTGTCAAATTTGAGTAGCCAAGATCGGCCCTCTTCAGCTGAGAACCCCTTAGATCCGCACCCGTAAGATCGGCGTCGAATAAATATGAGTCATTTAAAATAGTGTTTTTCAGATTGGCGCCGCTAAACTTTGCGGCTTCTGAATCCACGCCTTCCATATTTGCGCCTTCGAGATCGCTCCACCTGAAATCAGCGGCGCTTAACCACAGGTTATTATTGCCCGCGCCGCTCAAATCGACTCCCTTCAAATCAGTTCCTGAGAAAAATCCTGTAACAAGAGGCTCTATCCCCATCTCCTCGATCATTTCCGAATTCAAGTTATTTAAGGGTTCGGCTTTTGTAAGGAATTTCCAGTCGATAATTTTGACGTCCAATAGTTCGTCATTTTCGCCCAATTTAATCAAAATATTATCGTCATTCAGATGCCCTTGAACGAATCTGCCGTCGGAAGTCCTTAAAGTTTCTATTATCTCGGCTCGAATTTTCGGGAATATCGTTCTTATGAGATTTTCTTTGTATAGAAGCCCTGATCTACTGAGTGAATTGTATCCCAAAGCATCAAGATCCAATTCGAAATAACTTCTTTCGTCATTATCTGCCAGGAAGGATGGACAAATTCCGGGCGTCTTTAATTTTATGAGTTCTTCGATCGTACTTCTCTCGACTTTAGGAAAAGGAGATCGCGGTATCGGCCATAAGAATTTTTCAATGAACCTAACACCGTTCCTATGTTCAAGAGAGGCCCAGTATCCGATACCCCGTTTTATTTCAGAAGGAACTTCTGCTCTATCGATCAAGGTGAACCGTTTCCATCTTTCTTTTTTTAAGTCTTTTGCCGCCTCAATAACCCTCGGATCTTTCCAAAGATTTATTAAGCTGGCCGGCTTCTTTTTATCCGGATCTGCGTCGGCTTGGAAAATTGCAGCTGTGGGAGTGTCTTTATCGGGAAAATACCGTAGAACCCTTACCACGCCATTTTCATCAGAAAATGGCAAACAGATAATACCGCCTTCAGAATAAATGTCATCAAAGTAAAAATCCGAAAAATCAATATCGGGAAGGGCTTTTGCCTGATCTTTTACAAATTTTCTGATACCCACATAACTGAGGTCAAGCTCCATCGCATCTTCAATAAACGTATCAACATATTCCTGGACGAACTTTTCCTGGAAATCGCCGGCAAATTCTTCCCGCGCAGCAAGATCCTCGCGTATATTGATATTGGCACCATCGCTCTCGATGGCAACTAAGGGAGTATTTCTGGAAACGGCAGCCAATTTGTCACTATTGGGGAGATCCATGCCTCTTGCGAAAGACACTTCATTTGTGATAAATGTAACGATTATGATTATAGATATAACTTTAAAAATTAGTTTGTTTTTAAACATACGTTTAGGCCTTTTATAATAGTTAAAATACAAAAAAGGTAATTATACTATAATACATAAATGACGTTAAGTCAAGAGAAAGATTGATAACTTTTGGTGAATTCCTAACGTAACTTTTGATTAGTTTTAGCGTAAGATAGTAAGGAGAATTAAGACGATCGTGTTAATAAATGCGGCAAGAAAACACGTCTCGAATATGCCTAAAATAGGCACTAAAAATGCTGCCGCAAGGAAAGATCCAAGGCAGGCTCCTAACAGGTCGAGCCCGTAACTTAACCCTGCAACCCGGCCGGTTTCTTCCCTGTTCTCAAGATAGATCTTGTTCGCAAGCGGGAACTGTATCCCCCCTATTGTTCCGGCAATTACGGGAAGAAAAGTGAAAACTATATTTGATCCGATCCATGAGGCCGTGCTTGAGGTGGTTTTTGAAAAATACATGAACACCGGAGGCAGGATCAAAGGATATAAACATATGCTTACCTGGGTCCACCTGAACACTTTCATTTCATCTTTTATTTTTTCGATATTCCTGCCAATTGCCCATCCTCCGATAGCCAGCCCGACCATGAACGAAGTGATAATAACCCCCAGCTTATAAAATACATAGCCGTATATGATCTGGAATGAAAGAATAACGGCTATCTGGAAATTTATCTCCGCAAACCCGGTTGTCATGATTGCCGCCATGACGGCGCGCTTCCCTCTTCTTCTCCGGTTGATCATTACGATAATCCCGAGAAGGACGCAAAACAAAACTATAGCCAACCATATTTTTTCCTGATCTATCGAGCTTAAAAACTTCCTGAAAAAAGGAATATCAAAATGTGTGCTCCAGAAAACCGTGGCATAATAATAAGAAACCGGTTTAAAGTCCATGTTCAATCTCACATCGATCCTTTCTTCAATGTTTTTCTTGAGATACTCGACCCTTTCTTTGGAAAGCCCGTCAAAAAGATAATATTCGCGCACATATTCGGTTTGCACGCCTCTTTCTTTTAAACGCCTCATCAGGATGTCCGGGTCGCCCGTCAACATGCCCTTTTTGTTGGAAAGCAGAAAATACGCGGTGTTTCCCGGTACAATAAATATATCAGGGAACACTTCTTTCGCGCTTAAATACACTGAACGCAGATATCTTTTTAATTCCTCGCTTATATAATTCGCCGAAGATGTTAAGCCGAAGGAGACCACTCCCCCTTTATTTAAGATATCCGCTAATTCCTCAAAAAATCCTACCGTGTAAAATCTGTTAAGCTGGGCGGTGAACGGATCGCCCAGATGAATTATGACGCAGTCATATTTTTCTCTTGTATTTTTGACGTAAAAACGTCCGTCCGCATTTATAATATTTATAACCGGGTTTTTAAGATCCTCCGAATCCTCTTTTTTGAGATATTCCTCCGCCATCTTTATGATCGTCGGGTCGAGCTCTACGTAATCTATTTTTTTAACAGGGTATCTCAAGATTTCCTTAAGCAGCCCTCCTACTCCTCCGCCTATAAGAAGGATGCTTTCGGGAGATTTATTCTCAAGCATCGCATAATGGACACTTTCCTCGGCAGAAAAAGGATCCGGCACGGTGTAAAGGTTCAGGCCATTTTCATAAAAAGATATCTGGCCTGATGTTTCGGTAACTGTTATATTCCCGTAAACTGAATCTTTTGACCCCAGGACATCATACCCTTCCCATAACTTTTTAATAGAATATTGCCTGAGCGAATCTCCCGCTCCGGACAGGATGCCGGCTGTAAACAAAACCAGAACCAGAAGCGTTAAACCGTAAAATACCTTTTTCGCCCTCATGCTCTCGACATGGCGCTGTATGGCTATTGAGAAAAGAATATTCAGAAAAGATAGAGCGAAAATAATATCATATGCCCGCATATAGCGTATGAGAAAATAGCTTACCAGGAACCCGCCGGTAAGCGCTCCGATGGATTCAAGAACATAAACTCGCGCCACACCCTTTGCCGGGACATATTCTTCGCTTCTGTATAATCTGCAAGCCAGCGAGAACATAAAACCCAAAATCGAACATGAAAAAGCAAGTATCAAGAATGAAGCAAGGGCCATTGAATAAAAACCGACAATTTCTCCCGTAGATATTCCCATGAACGCTTTTGATGACCTTATGGCAAGAATTGTTAAAGGCAGAATGAAAGCGAGCAAGAACTGGCAGGAGGAAAATAAAAATAATTTTGGCTTTACACGGTCTGAATAGCGTCCCAAAAACCAGCTGCCGAACGAACCCCAGATCAGCCAGCTTGCAAGAATTATCCCGATAGAGATCTCGTTGCCGTAAAAAACCACCAGGAATTCGCGAAGAAAGATGATCTGGGAAACCATTGCGGTGGCTCCCATGAGTATCACCGACGAAGAAATAGTTTTCCTAAAATCCATCAACCCCCATTCGGGGACGCCCCATCAGGGGACACCCTGCATAGTTAATACGACTTAAAACTTTTATACTCATTCAATCTTGCGGGGTGTCCCCTGATGGGGCGTCCCCCATATCCCGGCAATGCTGCCTGAACAAAAACCGCATTTGCCATCTTTAGAAACATGATTTTCCAGGACCTGGTATCCCATTCTTCTTATAACAACTTTTTTACACTTCGGACAGATCGTATCTTCATACCCCATCCCGGGAACATTGCCGATATAAACATAATGAAGCCCCTCTTCAAGGGCGATGTCCCTCGCCTTCTTCAGCGTCTCAACAGGGGTGGGATAAAGAGATCTTAATTTGTATTGCGGCCAGAAGCGCGAAAAATGCAAGGGGACATCAGAGCCGACATTGGATCTTATCCATTTGACCATCTGCCTGATCTTGCTCATATCATCATTAAGAGTCGGAACTATTAAATTTGTCAGCTCGATCCACATACCGCCTTGTTTCATGGTGAGTATACTGTCTAAAATATTATTAAGACTCTGGGCGCATACTTCCCGCAAATATTTATCGTCGAAGCCTTTAAAGTCGATATTCGCAGACTCCACATATTTAGCAGCAAGTTTCGCGGGTTCTTTATTTATTTTTCCGCCTGTTACCATTACATTATATATACCTTTTGTTTTTGCGAGTTTCGCCCCCTCGATCATATACTCATAAAAGATAACAGGCTCAGTATAAGTATAAGCAATGGACCTGCATCCGTTCATTGCTGCGCTATCGACAAGATTTTTCACGCTTAAACGATTATTGATAGTCTCTTCAGGCGAGCGCTGCGATATTGTCCAGTTCTGGCAATATTTGCAGCGGGAATTACAGCCGGCAGTAGCTATGGAAAAAGACTTGCTGGCCGGGAGCACATGATACATGGGCTTTTTCTCGATAGGATCAATATGCGCTGAGCAAACAAGTTCATATACAAGAGAGTATAACTTTCCGTCGACAGGTTCCCGAACGCGGCAAAACCCTCTCTGCCCGTTCGAAAGCGTACAATAATTGGGACACAGAACGCATCTTACCGCTTCATCCCCCATCTTTTCATAAAAAAGGGCTTCATGCATTCCGCGTTTTTCACCGATAGCGGATAAAGCCTGATATTTTGAAAGAGCGCCAAATGCGTAGAGCGATGCCCCTATACATACACCGGCTTTCGCGCATTTAGCCAAAAACTCGCGTCGGGTAACTTTCTTATGCCAGATGTTCTCAAGATGTTCAAATACTTTCATTCTGGCGCCTCCTGCACTTGTACTAGTATTATATCCACAAAATATAATTTAATAAAGTACCGACGACGATCGCAGTTATGATCATTAAGCACGCCGATTTAAACATATCCTTAGCGCCGAGTTCGCGCACCATCACCATAAAAGTCGCCATGCACGGAAAATATATAGCAAGTATCGTACAGGCAATAACAAGCTGCTTTGTGGTAAGCTCAAGCGGCGCGAGCATCCCTACCGCTACATCTTTTCTTAAAAAACCTACAAGCAAGGATGATATGGTCTCTTTAGGAAGCCCCCATAAACCGGTTAATATCGGAGAAAATGCCGCTGCTAAAAAATCAAACACTTTAATAATATATAAAATATTAACCACAAGAACGCCCAATAGGACCATCGGCAAAGCTTCTTTTATGAACTCCGAGACCCTCATCCATAATTTTTTCAATACTGCCATAGGCTGAGGCAGTCTATACGGCGGTATCTCCCATAATATTTCAGGGCTTTTACCCTTGATGAAAAAATTCATTAAAAGCCCTTTCAAGATAAGGATACAAAAAAGGATCCCGAACACAAGCGCGACATACTGGCCTCCCCTCTGGCCGACAAGACCGGTGATCATGGCGATCTGAGCCATACAAGGAACAGCGATGGCCATTAAGGTAGCGGCGATAAACTTCTCTCTTCTTCCTTCTAATAGTCTCAATGCCATTGCCCCGGGAACATTACATCCGAGGCCGAGGATCATCGGGATTATCGCATAACCGTGAAGCCCCAAGCGGTGCATAAGATTATCAACTTGAGTCGCAAGCCGCGGAAGGTAGCCAAAATCTTCAAGCAATCCCAAGGCAAAATAAAAGCTCAAAATATAAGGGAAAACTGCCGCGATCGGCACGTATAGACCTGTTGTCAATACACCGAACGACTGTCCGAAATCTATCCCTCCGTTAATAAGTTTTCCTATCAAAATATCATGGATCACGCCTCCGCTTCCCAGCAAGGAACTTAATTTTATCATTAAAGGAGACCATATATTTTCGAAAAACGGATCAAATATGTATCCTATCAGGCTTTCGCCTATAAACCTTATGACTAAAAAAGAAATAAATATTACTACAATAGCCAGAGGAAGACCGGTCGTGGGCCTTGTGCTGATATCCTCAAAACGTTCGAGCAGCGTATGATGGTGATGGTGAAGTGTCTGTGATGATTCAACGATCCTTCCCATCTCCTCCCACTTCTCGTCTTTTGACAGAACCGGAAAGGTCTTCGCCTCAGCAAGCTTTAATCTTTCGACTAACTCTTTGATGCCTTCACCTGTTAACCCGCATGTAGGGACAACCGGAACTCCCAATTCCCTCTCCATTTTATTAACATCTATCTCTATGCCTTTATGATGGGTTTCATCCCACATATTCAAAGCAACAATAACCGGAATGTTTCTTTCTCTCAATTCTAAAGTCAGAAAAAGATTCCTCTCTAAATTGGTCGCGTCAACTATATTTATGACCATATCCCCTTCTTGGAGCATTTCGATAGCGACCTGATCGGCCCTTGAAACAGGCTCAAGATTATATACACCCGGTACATCCACCACAAGGGCCATCTCTTTTTCTCTTAGCTTAAGATATCCTTGAGAAAAACCGACTGTTGTGCCGGGATAATTTGATACCGTCACTCTCGCGCCGGTAAGCCTTGAGAAAATAGCGCTCTTCCCCACATTAGGGTTGCCCATTAGCAATATTTTTTTTTCATCTCTATTCATTTACAACCTCTACCATTATCTTCTCGGCCATGCCGTGACCAATAGCTACTTTGGCCTTCCCCACCAGCACTGTCACAGGCCCATGCCAAAAATGCGAGCTTATTTTCGTGATCTCTTTGCCCGGACGTATGCCCAGCGCTTCGAGTCTCCTTGAAACTCCATGCCCTCCAAGGATCTCCCTAACTATTGCCTTTTGATCTGCTTTTATTTTTGTTAAATGCATCAAGCCCATTATCTTCCCTCATTTCAACATGTAAATCACAACTTTTCCAAAACATGTTCGAGCCCCTCTTTAAAGAGTACCTCGATATGTTCATCGTTCAAAGAATAATATGTGCGCCTGCCCGCTTTTCTGTATCTCACAAGATCCAGATCTTTAAGCGCACGCAGCTGATGTGAAATGGCTGAATGGTTCATCTCCAAAAGCCTGGCCAATTCTACAACACATAGCTCCGCTTTGAACAAGGCAAAAATTATCCTCGCCCTTGTAGGATCGCCTAGTACGCTGAACGTACGGGATAATTTATCCATTACTTCTTGAGAATTCATGCTTTTTCGTATATCGTCTATAAGCTTTTTTCTGGTCATACTGCCTCCATGTATATATAACAATATATGAACAACTGTTCATATATTAACATATAAAACAGATTTTGTCAATACAATTTTCGGGAAATCTACTTCTAATATAGGGTCTTATCGGCTGACTATGCCTTCTGCCGCTTTAGTATTATATCCCCTACCCTGCAGCCCACATGTTCAGCAATAACAGGGCATTTGGCTTTAAAAATGAAAAATATCGGTTTCTTCTCATCCGCAAGCGTCTCGAAGTTCCCCTGCCCTTTACTTATCACCAGATCCGCCTTATTGAAGTACTCTAAGAATTCTTCGGCACACTTCTCAGGTACTGTCCCCGGAATATCTGAGCCGCTTGATATGACCTTGGTGACTTTATCAAGTCCGACCTGCACCGCATCTTCCATGGTCACATCATTTATTATCGGCTTTTCTCTGACCACACATATCACGTTACTCTTAAGTTCCTCTACTAAAATTTTGTCAAAAACTATTTCGCCAGCATTGTCCAGGATATATAGGATCTTCTCAGCCTCATTAACTTCATTTTCAAAATCCTGAAAATCAAATACCGCGAAATCCTTTTGAAGACACTCGTCTATCTCTTTTTCTATATCAAAAGAATACGGCACACCATAATCGATAACATTCCCGGCGACTGCCAGCCTTACAGCGTTAAGAAGTATATTCTCCGACCCTTCGATCCTTTTCTTTAGATGCGGGTACAGCTCCATCGCCATAAAGTTGCTTTTCTCCTTTATCTTTCTATAAGCATCCACCCCGCCGGTATATTTGTCGACTATTCCATAAACCGTCTTGGCTATTTCAGGAGGAGAAACGTCAAGCTTGAAATCCGGAAGGATCTTTGCAACTTCATCCAGAATTATTTTCTGAGTTTTTTTATCCGCTCCGGCAAGTTTTGCCGCATCAAGTGATTGGCGGAGGAAACACGGTATGCATTCAAGGTATGTTTTCATTTTTTGAGTTTACTTTTATATAAAGAAGCGTCAGGAAAAAGCTTATTCAAACGTTTGTAAAACAAAAAGCTCTTTTCTTTTTCCCCGAGCATTTCATGGCTATGAGCAAGATATGAAAGGACATATCTTTCCTGGAACTTGTCATGAGGCCCTTGCTTCATAAGTTCATACGCTCTGGTTAAATAACGGATCGACGCCTGATAATCTTTTTTATACTGAAAATAAAATCTTCCCAGCTCGGCATTTATCTGCCACGAATCCGGATTTTTGCTGAGTCCTTCCTTGAGGAATGCAACTCCTTCTTCAGTCTTTCCGAACACGTCGGTAACATAATAAAATGCCAAAGTATAAGCCAGCTCATTGTGCGGGTCCACCTTTGCGGCGTAATACAGCCATGGAATTATCTCCTTGATCTCCTCTCCCTTAAGGTGCACATGCTCGCTTACCTTCAGCTGTTCGTCCAGTTTTAAAAGTATATTAAATTTGCCTGCCGCCGGCTCTTCTTTCTTTTCATGGAGGTCTTCTCCCTTATAGACTACCTCTCTGTCGAGAACCGCCATTCCTTCTTTGTGTTCTTCGTCAAAATGCCCAACTCCGCCATGCAGGTACAGATCGGCCTGAAGTATGGAAAGATTTGAAAGAATGGATGAACTTTCACCGGCTATGCGCAAGATTAGCGGCATATCGCCGGTTGAATGTTTCATCGAAAACGCGTGGTTATAGGTATCGATACCGGGAGCGATAAAAAAGGAGGCGACCAGCCACAATATGATAAAAACAACGGCTGTATTTCTCAAAGCTGTTTCCTCTGGAACATCTTTCCGGAAATATAAAGAAGGAACAAACAATAGCAAACTGTATATGTGACAACAGCCGCTATCACCCATATAGCAAGAGGGTCCCAGGAATGAGCCAAGCGTATCCTGAGATCATAAAAATCAAGGTGCGGCAATATATAATAAATGAATCCCAATGAAACAGATAAGGGTTTCTCCGAATACAGAATAGCCTGCCTGAATTGATCGGAGAAACTTATCATCACAAAATACAGAATGATCGATATGCTCACATTTGCCGATACCGTAAGGAAATTGGAGAAAAATACCGCAAGAGCGCAGACCATGCAGAGAAAGAGAATACCGAAAATAAATCCCTGGATCAAGAGGACCACAGAGATGCTTTCTCCCCCCGAAAGGTAAAAAGCGGCAAAAAGCCCGTAATACAAGAGGAAGGACGCCGTTGAAACTATAATCCCTCCCAAAAACTTGCCTGCAACCAGGTTAAACCGGCTTACCGGTTTGGCCAAAAGAGGATAAATGGTCTTTCTTTCTATTTCTTCCGGTATCTGTTTGGCGGAGAACGTTACAGCAATAATAAAAGAAAAAAGCATGACAAGAGTATAGCCAAAGTCCCTTACATACCTCGTTATACCTTCAATATCAAAAAAGTTCTGGATCGAAAGAAACCCGAGCATGACCAGCATGAAAATAAAAAGAACGTAAAAATCCTTCTTCCTTATGAGTTCATTTATTGAAACTTTTGCTATCGCCCAAATTGTGCGCATGCCCCTCTATTCTCCGATTATCTGTAAGAAATATTTCTCAAGTGTTTGCTTCTCTTCCTTGCCTTTTAAAAGGTCCTCAACCGGCCCTGAAATAACAAGTTCGCCTTTATTCAAGATGCCCACCCTGTCGCTCACAAGCTCGACTTCCGAAAGCTCATGTGATGAAAAGAAAACCGTTTTTTCTCTTTCTCTCTGGACATTTATCACTTCTCTCATATTTTTTCTTGCGACCGGATCAAGCCCTCCCGTCGGTTCATCCAGGATCAATAGGTCCGGATCGTTTATAAGGGCCTGGGCGAAACTCACCTTCTGCATCATTCCTTTCGAAAAAGTCCCCATTGCCCTCCCGGCAGCTTTCTCGAGATCAACAAGCCTGATAAGTTCATCTATTCTTTTTGTTAATAAACTTTTTTCGATACCAAAGATCGCCCCATACATACGCAAAAGTTCGACGGGAGTGAGATATTTATAATAATCCGCGGTTTCCGGCATGTATCCAATGGACAACCTCGTCTGGCTTTTGTGCGGATCGCCGCCAAAGACCTTTACTTCGCCTTTCTTCGGCGTAAGAATCCCGAGTATGAGTTTGATAGTAGTGGTCTTGCCGGCACCGTTCGGGCCTAAAAACCCGAAGATCTCGCCCTTTCTTACGGTGAGATATATCCCCTTGAGAGCTTCGATCGAAGCCTTCCCTGAAACATACGAATAATGGAGATTATTGATCGATATGATCTGATCCATAGAAAAAAATATATCATGCTCATCAAAGCAGATCTATAAGCCGGGTTCTGTAGGCGGAATTCACCGCCCGGCGATCATCCATCTGGGGCTTTCATTACTGAAAACCTCGTGCGGCCTACCCGGAAGTTGTGACGAAGCTAGCCGCTTCGTTATCAGTCAATCCGCATGATTTTTCGGATTTTCCTGATTCCTCCCCTATTTGGCCTTGCTCCGCGTAGAGATTGCCGCGTTTCACTTCCGCATGCAAAAGCACGCTTACTCGTCTCTGTGGCTCTGATCCTCACCTTTTGGTGGACGGGCATTACCCGCTACGCTGCTATATGGAGCCCGGACTTTCCTCCCCCTGCAAAAAGCAAAGAGCGATCACCCGATCTGCTTCAATGAGCGATTATCTATAAAAGCGATCTCAAATTGATCGCTTTATTAACAAGAGCATCCGCGTCTTTATTCTCTTCACGCGGTATCTGGCATATGTCCACTTTATCAAATCCGCGGAACAGGTTCAAGGCGATATCAAAAAATTTCCTCATCTTCTCGTCTTTGACCCGATATTCGCCCTTTAACTGCCTCGCGACCAGTTCACTATCAAGGTTAAGCGTAACCTTTTTTGCCCCCTTATACATCGCCTCCTGCAAACCGTAGATAACGGCAAGATACTCGGCTACATTATTAGTGGCATTGCCTATATACTTTGATATCTCCTCTATCTTCTTTCCGTTCTTATCTAAAAGAACAACCCCGATCCCCGCAGGTCCCGGATTGTTTCTTGCTCCTCCGTCGGCAAAGATCGAAATGGAATCTATTTTTTTACTCTTCGGCATACAGTATCCTTGAACAGGTTTCGCAAAAAGTGATTTTTTTCTTCATTTTAGCTTCATTGATCACCTGCGGACGCAGTGTCATATTACATTCACCGCACAAGGATCCATTAATCTTGGCAATAGCGATCTTCCCGCGATTTTCACGTATGCGTTCATATGTCGCCAAAATCTCTTTATCTACTCCCTGCAAGAACCCTTCCCGTTTGCCCGTGAGTTCACTAAGCCTTGCATCGACTTCTTTTTCTTCAGCTTTTATTATTTCTTTTTCTTTATCGGTTTTTGCCTTTTCTTCATCAAAGATCTTCTTCTCTTCTTCTATTTTCGCCTGTGCCTCATCGATCCTGTCAAGAATAGCTATCACCCCATCCTCTATCACGGAAATATCCGCTTTGATATTATTGATCTCATCAAGAAGCGCCTTGTATTCCTTGTTTGTTTTTATCTGATTAAGATCGGCCTCATGCTTGGCGATCTGCTCTTCTTTTCCCTTTATCTGATTCTCTTTATCGTTCTTCTCTACCTGTATTTTCTTAAGTTCTTCTTCGGCAGCCTTGATGCCCGATGTTTTGGTCTCCAAAGAACTGTCGATCTCGCTTATTCTCGCAGGAAAATACTCTTTTTTCTCCTCAAGATCATAGATCTCAGCGTCAACTTCCTGAAGCCGTATCAATTTCTCGATCTGTTCTTTTACATTTGCATTACTTTCATCCGCCATGATATTCTCTTTCTATTTTTATCGGCCGAAATTCCTTCTCTTTCCAAATGGTGGGCGCAGGGGGACTCGAACCTCCGACCTCATGCATGTGAGGCATGCGCTCTAACCAGCTGAGCTATGCGCCCAGTTCCAACTAAGGGCAGGAAAGTTGTTTACCGCATTTTTCATGGTGGGGGCACATGGACTCGAACCATGAACCTACTGATTATGAGTCAGTTGCTCTAACCACTTGAGCTATGCCCCCACCTGTTATTTGAATGCGTATTATAGCACAGCAATTTTTATATTTGCAAGTAATAAAAAATAAGAAAAAATTTGACTTCTTTAGAAAATATGGTCCATTTTAAGAGAATATAAAGTTGTTCTTTCTAGCAGATTTTAATCGTAAACTGTTCGCAAGAGCAGGACACAAAGCCAAAGGGGCTAAACAATGCTTTCAGCCAGCCGGCTGCCGATTGACACATCGTTAAAGTGTTGGCATAAGTATTGATCAGACCCAACCTTTCGATGGTTGGGTTTTTTGTTTTTTATAAGTAAAAAGTTTTTAAAAGGAGGTGATGAAAAATATTTCTTGCAAGTTTTTTTGCAGTTATATATAGGTAAGTTTTAAAAATCTAAGAAGAAAGTGAGGTGATAACGATGAAGAAAATGTTGATCTTGATCTGTTTTGTATTAGCTATAGCGTTTATGGTAATACCATCGAAAGTTGAAGCTAGAACCATCGAAGATGATGAAGATATAGGCCCACCTCCTGGAACAGTACTCGAATATTGTGAGTGGTGGCCAAGTGAAACGGGTGACCCGGATTTTATAGATCTGAATTCTGGTGACAATTATTATGACCCTGAAACTGAAACTATCGTTTCAATGACAATCTCTGTTTGGGGAAGATCTAGCGATCAGCATGATGGTCAAGACAGCACAATTGAAGTATATATAGGCAGTACTGCTACTCCGGGGAGTCATTTGCAGCACGAGACCATAACTCATGGCGATGAACTGGAGACAAAAACTATCACATTAAATGCTGCTGCTCTGGCCGATATCTCTGGAGACGGTAAAATAAACCTTAGATGGCACGGTCTTTCCGGAGGCGCAGGTGATCCTGACGGAGACACATTTGCTTTGGCTGGCTACCCTTCCTACGAAGCACATACCCCCGAACCGGCAACAATTATATCACTACTTCTGGGCGGATTGGGAATGGCAGTAAAGAGGAAAAAGTTGTTCTTTAAGCAATAATTATATTTATTAAAAGAAATATTTAAAGGAAGGAGTTGTGACAATAAAAAAGCGGCTTCCGATGGAAGCCGCTTTTTTATGTAGAAAAAATTACAAAAGCGTTACTTTTTCTTTCTCTTTTTCTTTGCAGCTTTTTTCTTTTTCTTTACAACTTTTTTCTTTTTCTTTGCTACTTTTTTCTTTGCAGCTTTTTTCTTTTTCTTCTTTACTACCATTATCCCCTCCTCTTTTTGTTTAAAAACTTTTTTTTATTTTTCTCTTCGAAAATCTTTTCTTGTAAAAAATATACATTATTATTTTTATTTTGCAAGTCTATGAAAAACTTTTTTTGCTCTGTATTAAAAAAATTTTTCGCTTTGAGAATATTTTTTCGGGAAAATATCATTCACTTTCGGCGTGAAAGATGAAAAATAATACACACGCTATACCTCTTTAAAATAAGGGGCTGTAGCGCTATGGATTTTTCTTCTTTTTTATTTTACTTTTCAACCTTGGAGATGTTGGGTGAGTTTGATCAAAAATATTTTATAAAAAATTTTCAAAATGAAAAAAAATTCAATATTTTTGCTTTTTAAAAAAAATAAATAAAAATATTTTTAGGATTTATTTGCGCTCAGGTGAAGTGGATCAGGTTGCACTTTGATGCTTCATCTTTTTTTCTTGAGACATCTATGCCCTTGACCTCGGTGATCAAGACCTCGACCGTGAGAAAAACTTTCCCTCCCTTTCTTAAACATCCGGTCAGAGAACTGTCTCCCCTGCCATACGAGGAATGAAGGTGAACCGACGGTGAGCCTTCCTGTTTTATGATGGTTCCGAATCCTATTATCTCTCTGCCGTCATCGAAAGAAACAAAGTGCGGATCAGGAGGGATTTCTGCTTTCTCGGGGCCGGTAACTATATCGCCTTTTTCAAGCGCGCCTAAAATGAGGATCGTTGCGGCCGGAAGATCTTCTTTTTCAGCAATTTTTTTGATCTCGCTCAGCAGATCCTCGCCATGATCAAACCTTGCAAAGTAAACCCTGCCTATCGAACCTTTAGCATATTCCATGTTTTTTACTCCCGGATCCGCCGGTCACATGTATCTTTCCGGAGTTCTTTTCACTTCTTTGAAGACAGGAACGAACGCTTGCGGTTTTCTCCCGAAACATACCCCCATCTGTTCGTGAAGCGCGACCTGATCCAGGTCCACATGTCTTTGTTCAATAGCTTTTTCCGAAGGCATATATTTTACATCTTTTCCGGAAACGCCGACTATAGTCACGCCTTTAATGCCGTTCTTAAGCAGTACCACAGCGCCGGCTCCTGCTTCTTTACCGAAATTCACGTCATATGCCGAACTTCGGCCGCATCTTACCAGATGGCCGGGAACCACACTGCGCACTTCCGGTATCTCATACATTTCTTTTACATACATGTGTGTCTTATGCATAAATTCATCGATCACCGGGTCGGCTTTCATTCTCTTCGTTATCTCCTGGCAAACATATTTCCCCGCTCCCGCGAGTTTTTTATGCCCGAACGCATCAACGCCCGCGCTCTCATCCACTATTTCACTGCCGCTGGCGTCTTTCAACCCTTCAGCGACCATTACCAGATAAGTGCCGGCATGAACATCGCTTGATGTGATCCTGTGCGTCAGCCTTTCTTTTACATGATCATACAGAATATCAAAATCGACAGGTATCTCCGGGATCAATATCGCATCGACGTCGCCCGCTATGCCGCCGCGCAGCGCGGTATGCCCCGCATATCTTCCGAAGACTTCCAGCACGATAACCCTGTTATGCGTTTTTCCGGTAGTCTTGAGTTCGTCCGCAAAAACAGCGATCCTGTTTATGGTCGAATCTCCGCCGACCGAGTATGTCTGAAGATCGAGATCCATCGTCTTGGGAACATGCACACAGGAAATCCCGTTCTTAAAAAGATCCACCATAACGCTGCCGGTATCATCCCCCCCGCTGATGACAAGCGCATCTATTTTGAATTTTTCAAGCCCCTTTTTGATACGTTCATATTTTTGCTCATCTTTGATCTTCCTGATCTTAACGCGGGAGTGACCCGCTTCGGACCCCGCCGGATTCGCATTGATGGCATCCTGCCTGTCAAGCGTCAATTCCGTCAGTTCGTCAAAATCAATAAGATTATAAAGGCCGGCGTATCCGTTCGGAATGACGAAACATTTTATTCCCATATTGTTCGCCATCTCGGCAGCGCCCTTCACAACCGCGTTAAGGCCGCCGCAATCACCGCCGCTTGTAATTACCCCGATTTTCTTGATATCTGGCATACGTCCCTCCTGATTCTTCCCCTACTTTTCATCGAAATGCGTTAGATCGCGTTTTCCGACAGCATAAACATTAAACCCTAGATCATGCAATTTTTTACGATCGAGTATGTTCCTCCCGTCAAATATAAAAGCCGGTTTTTTCATGGAATCATAAATGCGCTGATAATCCAGATCCCTGTATTCTTCCCATTCAGTAAGCACGACCACTGCATGAGCTTTCCGGCAAGCTTCATATGGGTCTTCTATGAACCATATGGTGTCAGCACCGAACGCTAGATCATTTTTAGCGTTATCTAATGCTTGAGGGTCACTGACAACTATTTTGGCTTTTTCTTCGTACAGCCACTTGCATATATCTATCGCGGGGCTTTCGCGGGTATCGCCCGTATCGGCTTTAAAGGCAAAACCCAAAACAGCTATCTTTTTGTCGGCAACATTATTGAACATGCCTGAGATTATGCGCCTTAAAAAACGTTTTTTCTGGTAATCGTTCATTTGAACGACCTGCTGCCAGTAATTCGCCACCTCGATAAGCCCGAAATGTTCGCAAAGGTAAACAAGATTTAAAATGTCTTTTTTGAAACATGACCCGCCGAAACCAATGCTTGATTTAAGGAATTTAGACCCTATACGTGAATCCATGCCTATTGCCCTGGAAACCTCATCGACGTCCGCTTCTGTAGCTTCGCATAAAGCGGAGATACTGTTTATCGAACTTATTTTCTGGGCAAGAAAAGCGTTTGCGGTAAGCTTGGACAGTTCGCTTGACCACAGATTGGTCGTTATTATGCGTTCTTCAGGGACCCAGTGCTTATAAATTTCCGCAATCTGCTGTACAGCCTTCTTCCCTTTTTCTGAATCATGGCCGCCTATCAAGACCCTGTCAGGATTCTCCAAGTCGCTGATCGCCGTCCCTTCCGCGAGAAACTCAGGATTGGACACGACTTCAAAATGTACGCCTGATTTTCCGGAGTTAAGTATGTGCTCCATAGCTTCGGCTGTTCTTACGGGCAGGGTGCTTTTCTCGACAACTATTTTATCCTTTGTGGACCGTTTAAGTATTTCTCTGGCGGTTTTCTCCCAATACTGCAGGTCCGCTGCCATCCCCGCGCCTTCACCGAAAGTCTTTGTGGGCGTATTCACGCTTACGAAAATGATATCCGCTTTATCGATATTCCCCGGCACATCCGATGAAAAGAAAAGGTTTTTGTTCAACGTCTCCTGCACGGCTTCCTTGAGACCCGGTTCATAGATCGGGGGGTTGCCGGATTGCCACTGGTTTATACGTTCTTCATTTATATCCACAACTATCACTTTATAATCCGGGCACTTTTTGGCGATAACGGCCATTGTGGGGCCGCCGACATAACCCGCTCCGATACACACTATAGTTTTCATATATCGATCCTTTCTATCAGAAATAATTTTCCGCTGACTTTTTAAAAACGGAATTTCTTGCAGGCATGATTATCTTGAATGTCTTTCCGCTTATGAGCATTTTTTGCGTATCTTTATCCCCGTCTTTATAATTTCCGTAACTTAAAATAAACTCAAAATCATCTCCCTTTTTGGCGACAGAACTTATTTTATACTCCTTGAACTCGAGCATCATGAGGTCAAACCTGGCCTGCTCAAAGGTATAATCCGTTTTACTGTCATCATCGATGTAATAGTACATGGTTTCATAATCGCCTCTTTGCCATGCTTCCAAAAAAGCGATGATAACGTTCGCGCCTTGAGGGCAGATCTCAAGATCCGCTTCTTGCATCCCTCCGCCGAGAGGTATCCCCGGCATGAGGCTTCTTATATCAGATGAAACTTCATCCTGAGAAAAAGATGCGCTCGAGAAAAACAAGCTGATCAAAATAACAAATGCCAGTTTATAAATACTTTCTTTTAGATGCATAAAAATCCCGATATTTTTAACTGAATTTATAGTGTTTCCTTACGGGCTTCCTGATATCCCAGACACATTTCATGCCTTTAGGAAAAGTTACCAGGTCGCCGGGGCCGAATTCTACAGCTTCGCCGTTTTCGGGCTCCACTCTTACTTCCCCCTCGAGAATATAACATATTTCATTGGTGTCATAATACCAATCAAATTTTGATACTTCCTTTTCCCAGATCGGCCATGAATCCACTCTAAGCGATTCTAATTTTTTTTCATCCGGTCTTTCTATCAATATTTTATCCATGGTGCCCCTCCTGAAATTTTCTCTTTACCCCTTCACGGCTTTGATCCCCATAAGAAGAGATACCCTCGCGTTCTCCTTTATATTGAATCCTGACTTTCCCACCTGCAAAAGCATTTTTCTCACCTTCTCACCCGGTGTAAGCACGACAGTCGGATGTATCACGCCGGCTTTCAGTGTTCGCTGTAAAGTTTGAATGATCGCCATGCATCCTTCCGGTACTTCTATTTTTTCATTATATTCGATCAAGTACTCGCCGGAAGTAAGCGCCCACCATCCATATTTGTCCCCGGGAGACCTCTTGCCAGGTTCCAATTCCTCTATCAACGCTTCTTTCTCTTCACTTCCTCCAAAATCTATATCGCCCTCCTTCTTTACAATGAAAACCTTTGCAACAGTAAGTTCAAGACCGTAAGGCTTAACTTGATGTTCTTCTGACACTAACCCCGTTGCGAACCCCGCTATTTCTCTACCGGAACAAAAATTCACTTTATCCCTCCTTGCTTTGATCTAAAACAAATGTTACCGGACCATCATTGATGAGCTTTACATCCATATGAAGGCCAAAAGCACCTTCCTCCACCGCGATATCTTCCTGCCGTAAAAATTCATTGAATTTCTTCCACAAGTTTTCTGCAACTCCCGGTTCTGCCGCATCGTCGAAGCCGGGTCTATTCCCTTTCTTAGTGTCCGCAAAAAGGGTAAATTGCGGAACACTCAAAACTTTCCCTTTTACTTGTTTTAAATCAAGGTTCATTCTACCATTTTCGTCTTCAAAAATCCTCATTTTACTTATCTTCAGCGCCATATTCAACACGGATCCGGGATCATCATCTTTACCGATACCGGCAAGAAGAAGTGCTCCTTTGCCGATTGACGCTATCTCTTTTCCCTCGACCGAAACCGAGGCTCCTTTGACGCGCTGCATTACAATCTTCATAATTATAATAAAATTATATAATGCTTGAACTGTTTCTCGCAGGGACGTCAAATTTTCCCAGCGAGAAAATTTGACTCAAAAATCTCCTCGCTCTCGCTGCAACTTAGGCGCCAGCGAACCATGCCCGCTCGTCGATTTGATGCCCTGCTCTAAACAGTTCAAGCATTACCTGCTTTTACTATATTCCTGAGCTTGCCGATTCCCTCGATCTCAACGACGATCTCGTCTCCGGGCTGCATTGGTCCGATCCCGGACGGCGTACCGGTCGCTATTACATCTCCGGGCAGCAATGTCATGATGCCCGATATGAAACTTACTAGCTTCTCAACACCAAAAATAAAATTCGACGTGCGTGAATCCTGCTTTTTCTCGCCGTTGAGATACGCTCTTATATAAAGATCATCAGGGTCAACATCCGTTTCCACCCACGGGCCTATCGGCGCGAAAGTGTCAAAAGATTTCGCCCTGGTCCATTGACCGTCCCTTTTCTGCAGGTCTCTTGCAGTGACATCATTAAAACATGTATAACCCAGGATGTGAGATCCTGCTTCATCGGGGGTTATTCCCCTGATCCTATCCTTTATAACTATCCCCAATTCCGCCTCGTAATCTACCCTTGCAGATGAAATGGGGTACATTATCTCTTCATCCGGCCCTATAACCGATGTCGAAGGTTTAATGAAGATGATGGGCTCATCAGGTATATCCATGCCCAATTCATCGGCATGATCTCTATAATTCAGACCGACTGACACGACCTTCGAAGGTACGGCGGGCGTTAATAATTTAACTTCTCTAATATCGAAATTTTTTTGATCATCCGGTAACCCGGTCCTTATTTCACTCCCCCCTAAAACCCCGTTATAAATATTTTCTTTATGTTCAAACCGTACTAACTTCATCCCAGCTCATTTGTTTTTGGCATGCGCTATACATGAGATCTCGATATCTGCATCCTTCGGCAACTTTGACGCTTCGATCACCTGTCTTGCCGGCTTAACATCATCAGTAAACATAGTTTCATATACCTCGTTTACCTGCTTAAAATCATTCATATCTTTTAAGAAAACCTCAACTTTAACGACATTGTCCAGCCCCAGGCCCGATGAAGAGAGAATTGCTTCCATGTTCCTGATAACAAGCTCTGTCTGGCTTTTTATGCCTTCCTTTAACACTTCTCCCGTGCCCGGATCAATGGGTATCTGGCCGGACACAAAAACATAATCACCTGCGGAAACAGCCTGAGAATAAGGACCTGCCGCTTTAGGAGCTTTGTCGGTTTCTATTTTTCGGATGGGTTCTTGAGGCATGACCGGGTTTCTTCTAATCCTTCAGTTCTACAGTGATCCCTTTTTCTTTGAGATATTCAAAGACTCTCGCAATTTCGTTCTTCTCCCCGCTGACAATAAGATACGCCCATCCGCTTTCGGTGGAAAAAGAAGCTTCTATTATCTTCATATCTATATCAAAATCTTTTATCATATGACAGATTACAGGTTCGTCCTTAAGTTCTCCGGGTATGAAAAGCTCGACTTTTAACTCTACCATCACCTCTCCCTTCAAATCAAAACTTATTCAAGAAAATTCATCTCCAAGAAATTCTTGAGCTGCCTTGCCCTTATAGGATGCCTTAATTTCTTCAGAGCCTTGGCCTCTATCTGGCGCACTCTTTCTCTCGTAACATTAAATATCTTGCCCACCTCTTCGAGGGTCCTGGGGTAGCCGTCCCCTATACCGAACCTGAGTATGAGAACTCTTCTTTCGCGTTCGGTAAGAGTCGAAAGCACGCCTTCCATCTGTTCTTTAAGCATCGCATACGCCGTTGCGTTCGCGGGTGAGACAGCTGATTTATCTTCGATGAAATCCCCGAAACTCGTATCGCCTTCATCTCCTATCGGTGTTTCAAGAGAAATAGGATGCTGGGCTATCTTTATGATCTCTTTTACTTTAACGACAGGGATCTTCATCTCTTTAGCGATCTCTTCCGGGGTGGGTTCTCTCCCCCGTTCCTGTACAAGCTTGCGTGAACCTCTTACAAGTTTATTGATCGTTTCGGTCATGTGTACCGGGATCCGTATCGTTCTCGACTGGTCAGCTATGGATCGTGTTATGGCCTGTCTGATCCACCATGTCGCGTATGTACTGAATTTGTATCCTCTTTCATATTCAAACTTGTCCACCGCCTTCATGAGCCCCATGTTCCCTTCCTGAATAAGATCAAGAAAAGACAACCCCCTGTTTGTATATTTTTTGGCAATACTTACGACAAGCCTGAGATTGGCGGCAACAAGTTCTTTTTTGGCTTTTGTATAATCTCTTTCAATAAGTTTAACAGCTTCCAGGTCTTCCAATATCCTGCCCGGCGACTGGCCTATTTTTCTCGCGAGTTTGCGCAGAAGATTCTGGTTCTCTTTGAGCTCTTTCTTAGCCCTTCCCTTCTGAAGCCTTATAATGCGGTTATTTGCCCTTCTTACTTCCTCCATCTCTTCCATTATCTCATCAGCCACTTTCTCAACAAGGACTATAGCGACTTTTAGTTTGCCCATAAGCGGCTTGACCGTACTTTCTTTTTTTGAAAGTTTGACCCTTTTTATGAGCGCTTCTTTTCGCTCTTTCAATCTTTCCACATTCGCGCTCGGATCGACATCAAGAACTTCATCCAGGTTGTAATCATTATCTATTGCATCTTCTATAGCTTCAAGGATTTTCTCGCGGGCAAGTTTTATGCCGAAAACTATCTCTTTAAAGTCCTTTTCCTTATCCTTGATCCTCTTTGCAAGTTCCAGTTCTTCATTCCTGCTTAAAAGCGGGATCTGCCCCATCTGTTTTAAGTACATTTTCACGGGGTCATCTATCTGCACGAAACTGCGGGTCTTTACCTTTTTTCCGCCCCTTTTTACCACAAGAGGTATTTTCTCGAGTTCCTCTTCGGATTCAACGACCTTTATATCCGCGGAATGCAGCATGGTTATGACTTCATCTATTTCATCCGCGGAAGCCACTTCTTCAGGAAGAACATCATTAACATCATCATAGCTCAAATAACCTTTGTCCTTGCCGGCTTTTATCAGCTTCCGGACAATGGCCGATCTGCTTTTTTCCCCTTTCCGGATATCTTCAACAGGAATGATCGCTTCGGGTTCTTTTTTCTTCCTGGGAGCTCTCTTGGCGGTTTTCTTTTTAACTTTCTTTATTTTCTTCGGCTTTTTTGTTTTCTTCTTCGCCATATTTACGCCACCCTCTCCTTGTGTATTTTATTTATCTTCGAAAGCAGGTCTTTTATTTTTATACCATTATTGGATCTCTGTGCTTCTTTTAACCTGAAAGTAAGATCTTTGAGCTTGGCGTCCCTATTCTCTTTTTTTAAACTCAATATGCAGTCTGCCAGCATTTTTTCTTTATTGCTGTTCTCTATATCGACTTTTTCAACGGCAGCTACTACTGTTCGCTTCGCGTTCTCATCATTTTCCAATCTGCTCAACAACTTGCCGGGGCTGATCTCATCCAGCTTTTTGAACATCTCTCCTGCCGCCATCATGGCTTTTTTTACATTTTCATCGTGGAACAGGTCAAGCCCCACCTCGCTCTTTATTTTGTTGTACATTTTCTTATCAAGTATTGCCAGCCCCAGAAGATACGACTCGCTGGAGTTTAAATTATTATTTTTAGGCATGCCGGCTTTAGATGTATCTTCATGATGATAGGAGTAACCCGGCTTCACTTTTTTAACCTCAATACGCAGGGATTGTTCGTGCACTCCCAGACGTTCCGCCATCTTCTTTAGATATGAAGACTGGACCACAAGATTGCTGATGCGGGATATTGTGGGAAGCATCTCATCGGCTATACGCCCGATATCTCCCATGCCGTATTTTTCAACTAAAAGATCCAGTTTGTAATCAAAAAGGTCCTTAGCCTGCTCTAGTGCGCCCTCAAAAGCTTCTTTTCCTTTTTTCCTGACAAAGCTATCGGGGTCATCACCTTTCGGCAGGGCAGCTATCCTTACCCTCATTCCTTTTTCTATGAGAACGTCCAGCCCTCTCAGACTCGCGGCTTCACCCGCCTGATCAGCATCAAAGACCATTACCGCGGTATCGGTATACTTTTTCAGCATAGCGACCTGGGCTGGAGTAAGCGCGGTTCCTGAAGCCGCCACAACGTTCGTGACACCATGCTGGGAAGGGATGATCACATCCAGATATCCTTCCGCGATGATCACATATCCCTTTTCTCTGGCAAACTTCCGGCTAAAATTCAAGCCGTAAAGAATATTGCTTTTGTTATAAATTACGGTTTCGGGAGAATTGATATATTTTGGAAGAGAGTCATCCATTACCCTCGCGCCGAACCCCACGATATGATCCCTTTCATTGAATATCGGGAACGTTATGCGGTTTCTGAACCTGTCGTAATCTCCCTTCCCTTTCTCGCTGGGTATCGCCAGCCCCGCTTTCCGCAATAAGTCAGCCGGGATCTTTTTTGAAGTGCAATATTCCCGCAGTGATTCCCACTCATCCAAAGCATAACCTATCCTGAATTTTGAAATGCTGGATGAATCTAATCCCCGTTTTTTTAAATACTCCAAAGCCCTTCTTCCCTTTTCGCTATGCAGATTGTTCTGGAAGAAAGAAGCGGCTATTTTGTTCACTTCATAAAGCTGTCCGGCCAATGATACGGTCTCTTTTGACCTTTTTTCATAAACAGGCAGTTCCACCCCCGCTTTAGCTGCAAGCATTTTCACCGATTCAGGGAAATCCATGTTTTCATATTTCATTACGAACCCGATAGCGTTACCGCCTGCGCCGCATCCGAAACAATGGAAGATCTGTTTATCGGGACTGACCACGAAAGAAGGGGTTTTCTCGTTATGGAACGGACAGCATGCCTTAAAATTCCTGCCGGTCTTTTTAAGAGGCACAAAGCCCGAGATAACCTCCACTATATCGACCCTATCAAGTATCCTGTCTATTATTTCCTGCGGTATCATTCGTTTTTACCTTCTGATGCGTTTAAACCCCGAACATTCAACAAACTTCAATTTTTCTTTTTTCTCCAGCTCATCAAACACAATATTAAGACCAAGAGTATCACTGGACATGTGCCCCGCTATTACATAATTTAAAAATTCGCCTTTCGCAAGTTTAAATGCCGATTCCCTGCAGTGCATGCCCACTATCGTCTTAATGCCGGATTGGGATAATCGCGGAAGCACTTTATCCGGTCCGCTGGTTCCCCCTGTCATGTCAACCAATATCCTGCCGGCATCGCTTTCTTCTTTTCCCGTTAAAATAACAGGACCTGCCCCCATTTTCATTCCGTATTTATATTCCGGGATCCTTTTCAGGATGCTTAATATGTTCCGGAGTTTCTTCGGTTTTTCTTTATTGAAAAGCCTCTGCAAATAACTTGTAACGCAATTGTCGGCCGCTGTGTGTATGCACATCATAGGGATGCCCAAAAGTTTCGCAGCGTCCACGGCTCTTGTGTGATTCCTTGCGGCGACCCCGCGGGCGACTTCATCCATGCGGTCCTTCATCAGACTCTCGGCTATTTCTTTTTTCAGACCGTGTTTTTCCCATATGCCGGGCTGAATGTCCATTACCCTGTAAAACTCCGCGTACGCTCTTCCGGCGGGATGATGCGATATGACAAGATCTATTTTCTGCCCTTTCTCGCGCAGCTTATCCGCAAGTAATATCTCCTGGACATCAATATCGATGCCGACAAGAATATTCTTGATGTTTTCCTTTCCTGTGCCGTTTAAAATGCGGGTATCGGCATACGGATGCTTTAAACGCTCCGTATCAAATGTTCTCTTGTCAATCCCTTTTGCTTTACGATATTCTTCTTTCGTCTTTTTCATCGCTTCATCAATAGCACGCTTTGCCCTGGGGTCTTCCCGGAGGCCTTTTCCGGTGACAATATCATATATTTCTTTCAGTTTCATGTTATTACCTTTCCTTGGTTGGTGTCCTCATCATTTCGTTAATGATCTCTTCCTTATCCGCCTTTTTCACAAATGCAACATGTTCGCTTATCCAGCTGTAAATACCCGCATCAATATCCACGAAAAATTTCCCGGTTCTGGATCCATCCAGAACACTGTCCCTCGTGTAATCAAGAGGAACGATCAATAGCTGCATTCCGATAAGCCCGAAAAACAGGCATGCTCTCAAGCATGCCACTAATGCGCCCCCGACTCTTTCAACCGGAGGCAATTCCTCACTTGAACCGATAACGTTAAAAACTCTTTCGAGTGTCTTAATTACCGTAAATCCTATAGCTGTTATCCCGAAAAAAGATATGGGCCTGGACCATTTTTGCAATAAAAACCCGAAGATCGCTCTGGATACAATATCGTAATAAGTTATCGAAAGGAATACCAATATAAGCCAGCCGGTAAGGGATATTAACTGGCCGCCGACTCCCGTACGGGAACCTTTGTAAATCATTCCAACTAAAAGAATTACGAATAATATGTCCAGCCAGTTTATCCCGAATGCCATAAATTGTAAAAATGGTTATATTGAGTCCAAAAGTATATCATATAAATATAGCAAAGTCAATTTAACGCATAAAAAGACTTTAAATTTTTCAAATGAAGTTTTTATTCTTTTAACATATTTACCTAAACACTTGTAAGTTCTTTATTTTTAATAACTAATGTTGCTTCTTTATCCGCGCTTTTTGGAGTAAAATAAATTATTTGCCCCTTAGGAAGCATAAAATCCATCGATCTTACTCTTACATACTCCCTCGTATATCCCTCAATAAAGTCATTCCCTGCTTTATTCTCCAGCAAAACCTCAACCTCTTTGGATAAAAATTTACGGCAAAATCGATCTTGAAGTTCCTCCCCCAATTTTATTAATTTTTCCACCCTCTCTGCGGAAATCTTATCAGGAAGTTTATTTTTCATCTTTGAAGAAAGGGTCCCCTCCCTGTCGCTATACTTAAAAACATGCAATCTTGAAGGTTCTAATTCTTTGACTAACTTAAAAGTGTCCTCAAAATCTTCTTCTTCCTCGCCGGGAAATCCCGCAATAACATCCATAGTTATGCCGGCAAAAGGCATTCTCTCTCTGATACGATAAACTAATTTTCTGAACTGATCAGCATCATACCTTCTTGCCATGGATCTTAAGATCCTGTCCGATCCGCTCTGAAGAGGTATGTGAAGATGATGACAGATCTTGCCTGAAGCGGCTACGGTCTCTATCAGCTCGTCTGTAATATGGTTTGGCTCTATCGAACTTATTCTAAACCTGTAATCGCCTTCAATGGCATTGATCTCTTTTAAAAGATCCGCAAGCGTCTTACCTCCTTCGCCTTTCCATGAACCGATACAAATGCCTGTAAGCACGATCTCTTTATACCCATGTTCTATAAGCCTTTTTGCTTCTTTGATTATCTCCTCGGCCGACCTGCTTTTTGACGGTCCTCTTACGAGCGAAACTTTACAATATGAACAATTTTGGTCACATCCATCCTGTATCTTTATAAAAGCTCTTGTGTGTGAACTGAAATTTGTTATCTCTTCTTTTAAATCACTTCTTTTGCACTCTAATCCGTAATGCGCACCGATAAATAGCGGAAGATTCATCTTTTCGCTATTTACGACGATCTCGTCAACCTCCGTCATCTCTAAAAGAGACTTGATATCCCCGTCAAATACCGCCTTACAGCCTGTTACAACGACCGTCGCGTTGGGATTTTCCTTTTTCAACCTCTTTATCAGCCTCCTTGTCTTGGCATCCGCTTTACCGGTAACAGTGCAGGAATTAACAACAACAATGTCCGCCGGAGCTGAAGGGGATTCCACAAATCCCACTTTCACAAGATTTTCTCTTAAGACCTGAGATTCATATTGGTTGACTTTGCAGCCCAATGTCCTGATCGTAAATTTATATGTTGAATTCATAATCCAAAACAGAAATTAAAAACAGGCCTGCTGTATCGCTTTTTAAAACCCTCCATCCAAGCGATACATGCCTGCAATTTTTCCCGGAAGCGAGACTGATCTCTTCCGGCGTAAAATCCCCTTCCGGCCCAACAAAAACAATGATCTTGCCGGACTTAAAATCCCCTACTGCTTTTTTCAGGGAAACAGTTTTCCCCGATAAACACGCAAAAAGAGCAAGATCGTACCTCTCTATTTCTTCAATCGCTTTCTTGAACGGTGTGACCTCGCTTACCGCCGGTATATCGGCTCTCCCGGATTGTTTCGCGCTTTCAATAGCAAGTTTTCTCCATCTTGAAACTTTTTTTTCTCCCCCGCCTTCGTCAGGCCTCACAATGGTTCTACCTGTAACAAGAGGGACGATCCTTTTAACTCCCAATTCGGTAGCTTTTTCAACGATATAATCCATCTTGCCTTTTTTAGGAATCGCCTGAGCCAAAACTACTTCCGATGTTTTTCCTGAAGAAGGAGTTTCGATCTTTACTACTTCAACAGTGGCTTTTTTACTTTTTGGATCTATTTTGTTAATAAAACCGGTATATTCATTCCCGGTGCCGTCAAAAATAATTACCTTGTCGGAATCTTTCAATCTCATCACATCGATCGCATGATGGAATTCTTCTCCCTCTATAAGGATCTCATTTTTTTTTGTATTGATCTTCTCTTTTGAAACGTAGAATCTGCTCATTATTCTTTTTCACCAAAAACTTCAGCCGTAAAAATGTATATTTCACACCCTCCGGTTTTCCAGGCATCCATTGGCATCCCGGCTTTATGCGCGCAAAGGCTATTCATGAACTCTTCCCTGGTCCATCCGGTTTCAGTAGCAACCTGTGGAAGATACACGCCGCTCCTCCATCCCGTGCGTACCATCACCCCATGTTTACCGACTTCGATCCTTTCATAATCATCGATCCTTTCCATCGGAGAAAGCGCGGAGATCTCGATATCTATATCATCCATTTCCTCAAGCCTGACAGGCGAAAATCTGGGATCTTCCACAGCAGCTGCGATCGCCATATCGCGTACAGCCAAGTAAAGAGGTCCTCTGGCAACCATGTTGCCGATGCATCCTCTAAGCTGGCCGCCTTTATGCAGCGTAACAAAAGCTCCCATATCCTGCTTGAGGGCCTCATCATCAACTTTCACTGCCAGGGTTTTGCCTGTTTTGAGATGATGAATAATCGCATCTCTCGCGATCTTTAACAGTTCTTTTCTCTGCTGGTGGTTGAACATGCCGGTCTCCTTTTCCTGTAACTCGTGACCCGTATCTTGTGGTTTTCGTTTTATGAACGCCGCGCTGAGATATCCTACAACACTTTGCTTCATCCCGGAAGTATCGCCGGAATTTGCGTACTTAAATATTTGAACTTCATCGGCGCCGAGCTTCTGCGATGCAAGCATGGTCGCATAAACCGCACCAAACCCGCACATGAGTTCGTGACGTTTCCTCTCGCTCTCATCATACAATAGGTCCGGTTTGAATCTTTTTATATTGCTGATGGTCTCTTTATCCCTTCTATTCGCTTCATCGTAAGGCAAATAATGGCACATGTCCGTACTTCCGATCATGAGATAATCGTCTCTTCCTTTGACCGCATCATAAACGGCATCGGCAATTATGCGGCTGTTCTCTCTTGTCTGGTTCCCTATCGCAAGTAAAACCGCTTCAGCATCCTTAAAAGCCACCTGAATGAAAGGTGTTAACATCTCTACGGAATTTTCATCCGAAAAAGCCTCGGGAAGACTGAATATCTTTTCGCTCGAGGAAATAAGCTTTTTTGATATTTCCTTGTTAATTTTCAAAGAGCCCAACGGAGTCACAAAAGCGTCTTCAGTAAAAACAGATATCCCGTCATAATATTTCCTATGCGAAAAACCCACTACGATAACAACTTTGGGCGACTGCGGCATGGCTGCTTTATATCCATAAGCTGCTACATGGCCTGAAAACCTGAGACCCGCGTGAGGTGAAATGAAACCGATGATTTTTCCGTCAATCTTGGCGGGTGTTGCCGCTTCAAGATAATAGTTGATCTCCCGCCTCAAAACATCCGGATCAGCTGAATACCATGTACCGGCAAGATCCGCTTTTTTCTCACTGGCTTGCGAACAAGAAAAGCTGAAAACAGTAATGAATATCACCAAAACAAAGCGTTTTAACATGAACCAATCCCTTCGATTTCGCCACAGCGGCGGAACAGGTTATTAATAGCTATGGGTCTTAACGAAATCTATCACTTCATCTATCTTCGCATCTGCGATCGATATGCATGTATCAGCACAGCCGTAATAGATCCTGATATTCCCATCTTTCACTATTGCGGAACTCGCAAAAACAACATTCGGCACATCCCCTATACGCTCATAAGGCTCTGTCGGAGCTAAGAGATAATCTTTTGTTCTGTAAAGGACCTTCCACGGTTTTTCAATATCAAGAAGCGCGCCTCCGACATAGTAAAGATATCCGTTACAGCTTGTCCATACGCCGTGATAAATTAATAGCCATCCTTCATCCGTTTCTATCGGTGCCGGGCCCGGGCCTATCTTTGTTGACTGCCAGCTGCTTCTTGTCGTGCCGAAAACAAACCTATGGCATCCCCAATGCGTGAGATCAGGGCTTGTCGAGTAGAACATATCGCCGAAAGGCGTGTGCCCTCTGTCGCTGGGCCTGCTTAACATGGCGAATTTACCGTTTATCTTACGCGGGAAGATCACGCAATTACGGTTCGCGGGAAGAGTCAGGTTCTCTTTCTGGCTGAATGTTTTGAAATCCTTTGTGGTCGCCATGCCGATCATCGGCCCCTGGGGCGAATCCAGACACCAGGTAAAATAATAGGTGTCGTCTATTTTTGTCAAACGCGGGTCATACGTCCTCTCTTTCACCTCAAGGTCAGGATCGCTGTTTTCCAGTTTCAGGATATCCGGGTCTATATCCCATTTGATCCCGTCCTTGCTGAACCCGACATGCATCGTGAAATTGAAATCGATCTCATCCACACGAAAAATACCGGCATATCCGTCTTTAAAGGGAACGACGGCGCTGTTGTGAATACTGTTCGCTCTTGGCACCGCTTTTGCGGTAATGATAGGATTGCCTTTATAACGTTTAAATACTGTTTCATTTGCCATTTTTCTACCTCACCTTTCTATTTTTGTTTATGCATCTATTTCGTGAAAATCATATGAATTGATATAGCTAAAAGAACAAACCCGAATATTTTTCTTAATAATTCATTTGAAAGACCCACGGCAAATTTCGCGCCTATGAGACCGCCCACAAAAAAACCTACACACACGAATGCCGCTATGGGTATATTTACCGCGCCCTGTTTATAATATGTCCATGCCGCTAAGAGGCCTATCGGCGGCAGCATGAGCGCAAGACTTGTGCCTTGCGCCTCTTTTTGAGTGAGACCGAAGATATATATAAGGGCCGGAATAACGACTGTTCCTCCTCCCAGCCCGATCAATCCGCTGTAAGCTCCCGCGAATAATCCGATCGAAAGTGATAAAATGATCTTGAGCATAATTAAATCCCCCTTATAAACTTACTAACATTATCCTTTATCTGGTCTCTGATCTTACGAAACACCGCCAGTCTTTCTTCTTCACCGCCCTTAGCTTCAGCGGGATCTTCAAGGTCCCAGTGAATATTTTTATATTCACCGGGGAATACAGGACAAGTCTGTTTTGCGTTCTCGCAAACAGTGATAACGTAATCAAATTTTTGTCCGATAAATTCATCGGCTGACTTTGAACTTTGACCTGATATATCTATCCCCTCCTCATTCATGACTTTAATAGATAAGGGGTTTATTTTAGTGGGATCCACCCCTGCGCTTTCAGCTTCATATTTTTCTCCGGCAAAACGCTTTAAGAAACCTTCCGCCATCTGGCTCCTGCATGAATTTCCCGTACATAAAAACAAAACTCTTTTTTTCATTTCTTTTCTTACGGTCGGCCATAGGCCCGAATTTTAATAGTGGTGGAGCTGAGGGGGATCGAACCCCTGACCTTCTGATTGCGAACCAGACGCTCTTCCAGCTGAGCTACAGCCCCACACAGAAAAAAGCTTGCGTTTTATATCATGGATCTTTCACCTCGCAAATATCTCGATACATTCCTTGATAGTACCGTAATGTATATCTACGGTATCTCCGCGATTATAGGCATATCCTCCGGCAAGCGTTACAGCAACCGGTATGCCGAAATTATGCGCCTGCGTGAGCACAAAATTATCACGCTTACGCAGACCGTTTTTTGTAAGCATTAAGTTCCCTAACTGATCATCTTTATACGGATCAGCGCCGGCAACGTATATAATCAAATCGGGCTTATGTGCGGTAATTATATCAGGCACATTATCATGAAGATGTTTCAGGTAAACATCATCGCCCGTAAAATCTCTTAGTCCAATATCCATATCGCCCTCGGGCTTGTGAAAAGGATAATTATTCTGCTGATGTATGGAAAACGTATAAACATTCGGATCATTTTTAAAAATAAATGCTGTTCCATTGCCCTGATGCAAATCACAATCCACAACAAGAGCTTTTTTGATCAACCCTTCAGACTGAAGCACTTTTATGCTAACGGCAACATCATTAAGCACGCAAAAACCTTCACCATGATCCGGAAACGCGTGATGGAAACCTCCTCCAAGATGGACCGAAGCTTTCACCTCAAGAGCTTTTCGCGCGACGGTAATAGTGCCTCCGCATGTCATGAATGATGCTTCGACCAATGCTTCAGAGTAAGGCAGCTCTAAGGTGAATATCTCTTCCGTATCAAGCGTCCCGTTTTTTAATTTGTCTATATATTCCGGGGTATGCACGGTCAAAACCTGTTCCTCTGTAGCGGTAATAGGCGCTACGATCTCGTATTTATTCTTTAAAGATACATCCAGATCCAATCGTTCTTTAATGATCTTATACTTGGAAGTAGGAAATACATGATCCCCTATTTCCACATAATAAGAATCGGAATAGACTATGGGCATCTTCTTCGATCCTTTACCAATCATGTGTTAACCTCAAAATAGAATCAGCTCAACTCATTCACGTATGACTCTACGGCTTTTTTCATCACTTGCCAGTCTTCTTTGGAATGTATACCGAATTTCTGTTTGCGCTTCCACCCGTCCTCATTTTTCTGCCAGAGATAAAAACATATTTGTTTTCTGGCATAGCTTTCCAGGAGCACGACTGCGGCCCACCACCCGAATTTCTTGCTTACAGTTTGCGAGCTGATGACCTTTAAAGGCGGTTTGATCGGCATACGTTCTTCTTCGTCATGAGTTTTAACATTTTTTTCCGTTTCCATCATTCTTCCTTTTTTTTGCCCGTTAACTTAACATCATAATTAGGAGCATCTCCTTCCAGAACAATATGCCCCTCCCTTGCCAGCCAACCAATGCTCATTAAAATGAGAGTTTGCTCTCTCTTCAGATCATTGATCATGTCTTCCAGCCGGCTTTGTTTTCCATGGTCGTCCAGATATTCCCATATCTCTCCAGCGACAAGTCCTATCTGAGTGATCATTTGTTTCCACCCCCTTCTTTCTTGCTGTCAGTATATGTCCTTTGCTTATCTATCCTTTCACTGTAACTTCCGCATCTGGGACACTGCGAAATATCATCATGCCTTGAATCAATATACGTATTCCCGCATATATTGCAGTGCCATATATACTTTTCTTCAGAACTGTAATTTTTCAGCTTGGTACCGAAATCAAAAAATGACCACGCTATTAATATCGCCACAGCTGAAAATAAAAGATATAAAAAAAGTGCCGTTGAAATATCTATTTTGATCATTTTAAATAGCACCGGTTAATATTACCTCGACCACAACCGGCTCATTATCAGAAGCATCCGGGCCGGGTTCGAATATCCAGCTTTCAACAAACTTCGCCGCTATGATATCCAGCTGCGGATAACCGGTCGTAGTAACAGGTTCTGTTTTTAGCACATTGCCGTCACTGGCGACAAAAGCTCTCACCTTTACCGGATAAGACTCCTTATTCCCGTAAAGTTCGCTCATTATAACGGGAGCGTCCGGCTTATAGACTACTCCCCTTTTGTTATTACTTTTAAGCATTCTATCTATAAAATTTTCCCGAAAATCGTATGAAAACCCCGGTATGGCTTTAGTCCCCGAGAGAAAGTCCAGCATGTCCATGCTCACTAAATTGCCTTTAAATGAAAAACTGTACTCAGGGCTTTTTCTCGCAGGCGGTTCCACCTTTAAATGCATGCTTCCGGCATCAAACCCAAGCCGGTTGTATGTGGTCACCATTATCGGATTCGCGCTTTCGAGCATGATATCAAAAGCTGTTTTCTTTAAGATCGGCCCCAGGAAATTCACGCGGGTATATGGTTTTTTCCTTTCCGGACCGCCCGGGGTCACTATAACCACCGCCGACATCAAAAAAACATGCAAACTTAATGACGCGATCAATGCTATCCTAAGATTTCTGCTTATCATCTCTTTTATTCCTGTGTCGTTGCGATATTGAGCTGTCTGACATCCTTCTCGCGGCATATATCCCATACATCGATGACCTTTCCTAAATTCGCTCCCTTATCAGCCTTTATAAGAAGCGATTGACCCCCTCGTGCCGCCAGCGTTATTCTTGAAACAAGCTCATCTCTTTCTACAGGTCTTTCGTTTATGAAAACATCGTTGGTTTCCGCGATCACTACCACAAGCACTTCTTTATGCAACGCTTCGCTGGTAACCGCTTTCGGCAGATTAACCCTTATCCCCGGCTGAAATATAAAGCTGGAGGTGAGCATGAAAAAGATAAGGAGTAGAAATACCACGTCTATAAGCGGCGCGATATCCAGGCGTCCTTTTTCGAGAAATATTTTTCTTTTAAACCTCATCTTCTTCCCTCTTTGATCCGAGAATGTTCACGATATCCGTTGCGCTTTTTTCCATCTCCAAAACAAATCCGTCAACTTTACTCACAAGAAAGTTATAAGCTACATAAGTAGGAATAGCGACCGCGAGACCCGCCACAGTAGTTACAAGCGCTTCCCATATCCCTCCCGCCAGATCTCCGGGATTAACCGGCATCAGAACAACAGCTTTCTGTTCAATAACCTGAAAAGAACGGACCATTCCGGTAACCGTACCCAGAAGTCCCAAAAGCGGTGAAATGTGAGCGATCGTCGCTAACGCGCCGAGATTCTTCTCAAGCCTCGGAACTTCATGTATGCCGGCGTCCTCTATAGCCTCTTTTATCTCTCCCCTGGGGCGATCATGCTTCAATATTCCGGCTTTCAGGATATGCGCGATCGGTCCAGGCGTGGCATTACATTTATCCATCGCCTCCACGATCTTGTTCCTCCTTAACGTCTCGGCTATGTCTTCCATGAATCCCTCGGTATTGATCTCCGCGCGGCGCAGATGCCATAATCTCTCGATGACTATCGCCAAAGCTATGATCGAACACAAGATTATAAGAAACATCAACGGTCCGCCTTTTACAACAAGTTCCCACATAATCAGTTACCTCCGTTTTATGTGAACCGGGATACTTCGCGAGTTAATAGCCGCTCAGTGGCCCCGGTTCAATGCTTTCAATAATTTGACTTTTTCTTTCGCGATTTCCGCTTCCTCGCCTTCGCCTTCGGCAAGCTTGCGGTATATCTTGAAGGCTCTTTCACTTTGCCCCATTCTCTCCAATAATTCCGCACATTTAAGTCTTGCTCTTATAACCCAGAACTTTCCTTGCGGATATTGATACTCAACCCTCAGATATTCTTCCACGGCTTTTTCTTCTTCGCCGCTTTTTTCCAGACACTCAGCGATATCAAACTGTATCTGCGCGTTGAGCTCCGAATTCTCGGATGTAAGAGCGACCCTGAAATATTCCCTCGCCAGTTCATATTTGTCTTGTGCTTTCAGTATGGTCCCGATCCTATTGTTCGCTATATTTGTCGCGTCACTTTCCGGGTACTTGCGTATCAGAAGTTCGTACTGACCGATAGCTTTCTTAGTGTCTCCCCGTTTTCTTAAAATATCACCTGTCGTTAATACGGCCTTTGGAGCCCACTCGCTGTCGGGATAATCTCCGGCCACAGTTTCAAACTCTTTTATGCTTTCATCCGTCATGCCTCTGTCGTAAAGAACCAAGCCCATCCAATACCGCGCTTCTATAGACAATGAACTGTGAGGATAATCTTTCAGAAGTTCGGAAAAATATTTCTGTGATTCAGCCAGGTTGCCTTTAGTGTAATAGTATTCTCCGAACCATATTTTTATCCCCGGGATGACCTTGCTGTCAGTATTTTCCTTAAGGATGCTTTTGAACACCTCAAGCGCTTTTTTTTCATTTCCCGTCTTGTAATAGGCCCATCCCATTTGATAACGGGATTTTAAAAGAAGTTCTTTATCCTTTGAAGATGAGACCAATGTGTTGTATATCTTCAGAGACTGTTCATAATCTCCGCTGTTATATAACGAATTGGCTTTATGCAAATAAGATTCATTAACGAGATCGCTTTGGGGAAATCCCTTAATGATGCGGTCGAACTGTTCGACCGAAGTACGGTAATCGCCTTTTTTTGAATAAAGAAGCCCGAGCTGATAATAAGCTTTATCCAACATGCGGGAATTCGGAAAGTTTACGATCAGGGATTGAAATGCCAGTATTGCGGCATCATCCAATTCCTTCTTCTCCAGGATGGACCCTACCTGATACTGGGCATAATCAGCCCATAAACTATTCGGATAATCTTTAAGAACTATATCAAAAGCGTCGATCGCCCTATCATCTTCTCCGCGCATTTCAAAAATATTACCCATATTGCAGAGCGCGTTGACGATTATATCCTCGTTCCCGGAAGACTGAGCGGTTAGCTTGAATTCCTTAAGAGCATTTTCTCCATCTCCTAAAGTGTTATATGCCCAGCCGAGAGTGTAATGTATGCTCCCCAGAAATTCGCTTTGAGGAAAATTCTCTAAAGCCTTGTTGTACAGTTTCACCACATCCTGTGTTTTTCCGTTTTTATACAATAATTCTCCAAGCAGATAATACGCATCATCCGTCCACTCGTTCAGGGGATAATCGTTTATGATCTGTTCGTATATTTCAACCGCTTTTTCGGTTTGGCCGCTTTCGGCGCGTATTTTCGCTATCCCGATCATTGCAAGACTTTTCACTTCAGGATCATTAGCTTCTTGCTCAACTTTTCCGAACCATTCCTCGCTTGAGGTGTAGTTCTTGACCTCCTGGTAAGCGTGTGCCAATTTAAGCATGGCTGATATTTTCCAGGGCTGAGCGGTAGGAGCTTGAAGGGATTTTTTTAGATTATCCGCGGCATCCTTAAAATCTCCTTCATTGTAAAGGCTGTCCCCTAACATAAAGTAGGCATCAAATATCCTTTCATTAACCGGATAATCCTTGATAAACTCCTCAAGTTCACCCGCCGCATAATGAAACCTGCCGAGTTTATACAGAATCTCTGCTGACTTATATTTGGCTTTAACGGCAAGTTCACTATCGGGATACTTAACGGTAACTTCCTTGAATGATTCCATGGCCGCGCCATATTCACCCAATTTTTCATAACACCATGCCTGTGAATAAAGAGAATACGGCACGAATTCGCTCATCGGATACTTCTCTATTACGTCCTGATACATCGCGAGGGCCTGCTCGAAATTATTTTCCCTGAAATACACTTCAGCGATCCAGTATGCCGCCTGGGCGACAACACCGCTTTCATCAAACCCTTGAAGGATGAATTCGAATTCCATAAGAGCTTTGCGGTAAAGACCTTTTTCAAAATACACCCTGCCCAATAATAGATGCGCTTCTATCTGGATCTCTTCGGGGGCATCCATGCCAAGCAGCATGTTGAGCTTGCTCTCAGCCATGTCATAAAAACCGTCCTTTACGGCTTTTTGAGCGACATCGATCTCTGAGCGGAACTCTTCCTGCGCAAAACTTCCGGATATACAAATTGCGATGAAAAGAGTTGTGAATAGTATAATTTTTTTCATGTTTTATGGGCTAGATAGCTTATGGGCTAAATATAGTATTATATATAGGCTAATAATAACCTATATAACGACTATTTATAGTAGCAAATTACGGATTTTCGTTCAAGATAATTTTAATTTAGGTAGGCTAAAAGAAGAGAAAGGCCCATCATCCCATTGCCTGATGGGCCCTTCTCATATTAAATCAGCATCTATAATATTGCCTTCTTCGTTAACTTGTAAACTTTTTTACTGCCGTTCCTAATAAAGCAAGGCCTAACATCACCATGCTTGCGGGTTCCGGAGATCCATAAATACCTCGTGCGGCACCTCCCTCGTCACTAATTGCTGCCGCTCCGACCCCGAAATAATAGGGCGAACTGCCCGCTTCCGGTACGACAAATGTATCGAACCCTTCTTGTTTTCCGACCAAGCTCACAACATCAGAATCAACCAATGTTAATGTGCTATCCATCAATACAAAAACAACTGCATCGCCGAACTGTTCGTTATTCGAGTACCATTTGTAATTGATTACATCCCCTACTGAAAAAGAGGTAGGTGCAACATTGAACACCCCTTCATTAACAGTGGTAATTTTAAATATCGCCATATGTTCCGTATGATCAGCTTCATCTGAATCTTCAGGTGACTTTTCAACAGATACACTTGGTCCGTTAGGTGCCCAATTTGTCATGTCGCGCATTTCTAAAAGAATATTACTCAATCCGAGCTCCCACATATTATATGTCGCAGCTTCAGCACAAATTGTTAACGCAAATAATAGTGCAATAAACAATATAAAAGCTAAACAACATTTCTTCATCATTCTCACCTCACTTTCTTTTTAGATTTTAAAAAACAAAAACCCAACCATCGAAAGGTTGGGTTACTGATTTTCTCCAACACTTTAACGATGTGTTAATCGGCAGCCGGCTGGCTAATTTCTTTCCTAGCCCCTTTGGCTTTGTTGCCCCGTTCTTCCGAACGGTTTACGATTAAAATCTGTCAAAAAAAACACTAACTTTATAATCGTTTAAAGTATAGCATATCCTTCTAAGAATGCAAGTTCTTATAAAAAAATAAGTTAACAGAATTTGTTAAGATTTATGCAGTACTTTTTTTAAGTAAGATCCGGTGAAAGAACTTTGACAGGAAGCGACTTCCTCAGGTGTCCCGCTGGCAATTATTTCGCCGCCTTTGTCCCCTCCTTCAGGTCCGAGGTCTATGATATGATCCGCGCTCTTTATGACATCAAGGTTATGTTCTATGACCAGCACTGTATTTCCTGAAGAAACAAGTGTGTGCAGAACATCCAGCAGCTTATGAATATCGGCAAAATGCAATCCGGTTGTCGGTTCGTCAAGAATATACAGTGTCTTGCCCGTAGCAGTTCTTGAAAGCTCTTTCGATAATTTCACTCTTTGAGCTTCGCCGCCGGACAATGTTGTCGCCTGTTGACCTAATCTGATATAACCCAAGCCAACTTCATGAAGTCTTTGTAATTTACTTCTTATCGGGGGGATATTTTCAAACACTTTGAGAGCGTCTTCAACACTAAGTTCGAGAACTTCAGAAATATTATACCCTTTGTACCTTATCTCAAGAGTCTGATCATTAAACCGCTTGCCGTTACATACCTGACACTGCACGTATACATCCGGCAGGAAATGCATCTCTATTTTTTTTACCCCGTCACCCTGGCATGCTTCGCACCTTCCGCCTTTTACATTAAAACTGAACCTTCCCGGTTTATATCCTCGCATGCGTGATTCGGGAAGTTCGCTGAACAGTTTCCTTATGTGGTCGAACGCGCCTGTATATGTCGCGGGATTGGACCTGGGCGTTCTTCCTATCGGGGACTGGTCTATTACTATAACTTTATCAATATGTTGGATCCCCTTGATGCGTTTATGTTTGCCCGGCGCGGTTTTCGCTTTATACATCTTTCTTGCCAGCGCTCTATAAAGTATTTCATCTACAAGCGTGCTCTTACCTGAACCTGAAACTCCGGTTACGCAAATAAATAGTCCCAGAGGTATTTTTACATCAATACTTTTTAGATTGTGTTCAGCCGCCTCGATTATTTCCAAACATTTACCAGATGCACATTTTCGTCTTTCGGACGGAAACTCTATTTTCAAATCACCTCTAAGATATTTACCTGTGAGCGAATCTTTGGATCTGAGTATTTTTTCCAAGTCGCCTTCCGCTACTATTTTACCGCCGTGTTCGCCGGCGCCGGGCCCAAGATCTATCACATGATCCGCGCGGCGTATCGTGGACTCATCGTGTTCAACAACAATAAGTGTATTACCCAGATCTCTTAGAGCTATCAATGTATCGAGAAGTTTGCCGTTATCTTTCTGATGAAGGCCTATACTCGGCTCATCCAGAACATAAAGCACCCCGACAAGACCCGCGCCTATCTGGGTAGCTAATCTGATACGCTGGTCCTCTCCCCCTGAAAGTGTGTTGCTTTTTCTGTCCAGGGTTAAATAATCAAGGCCGACATTCGACATGAAATCCAATCTTGCCTTTACTTCTTTCGTGACCTCTTTTGCGATGCGTTTCTCTGTCTCATTTAATTCGATCTCAGAGAAATATTTTTTCGCCGCTGAAATCGACATCTCGCACATGTCAGAAATATTCTTATCTCCTATAAGAACGGAAAGTGACTCGGCCCTCAAACGCTGCCCTTTACATTCCGGACATGGCTGGACCGACATAAATAAGCCTATCATCTCTTTCATGAAATCGCTTTCCGTCTGGTGAAATCTTCTTTCTAAATTGGGTATTACACCTTCGAATCCGGATTCATCATCACCATAAAGCACTATTCTTTTTTGTTTCGCACTTAAATCTTTGAAAGGCATGTTAAAATCAAACCCATAATATCTCGCTAAACGTCTGATCTGGCGCCTGAAATGAAGTACTATTCCCTTCCCGCCGCGTTTCCATGGGACTACCGCCCTGAGCAAAGATTCGGATTCATCCGGCACGATCAGTTCAGGATCTATCTCCATCTTATTTCCGAGACCATTGCACGTGGGACATGCGCCGTAGGGGCTATTAAACGAAAAATTCCGCGGCGCAAGTTTTTCGAAACTTATACCGCATTCAATGCAGGAATTCTGTTCGCTGAAAAGTATGTCATTTTCAATGCGCTTCTCATCTTCCGCCGGTGAAACGATCATGGTTCCTTCGCCTAATTTGAGCGCCATTTCAACCGAATCGGATACTCTTGTGCGTATTCCCTCCTTGATCGTCAATCTGTCCACGACTGCTTCAATAGTATGCTTAACCTTCTTATTCAGATCCGGTATCCTGTCCCCGATATCGACTATTTTTCCGTCGAGGCGGATCCTTATCAGGCCCTGTTTCCTTATATCCTTCATGACCTCTACATGCTCGCCTTTTCTCCCTCTTATGATCGGAGAAAGGATCAATATCTTCGTCCCTTTGGGCAGTTCTAAAACCCTGTCAACGATCTGTTGCGAAGTCTGACCGGATATCGGTTTCCCGCATTTCGGGCAATGCTGCACGCCTATCCTTGCAAAAAGAAGCCTTAGGTAATCGTAAATTTCTGTCTGCGTTCCGACCGTAGAGCGGGGATTTCTGCCTCCGGACCTTTGTTCTATACTTATCGTGGGGGAAAGTCCTTCGATATAATCGACATGAGGTTTTTGAAGCTGCTCGAGGAACTGGCGCGCGTAACTTGAAAGGGATTCTATGTACCGCCTTTGCCCTTCGGCATATACAGTATCAAACGCAAGAGAAGATTTTCCCGAACCTGAAAGTCCCGTAACAACGCTCAGCTTGTCCCGGGGGATCATTACATCTATATCTTTAAGATTATGTTCTTTCGCGCCTTTTACAAATATATGGTCTTTTCTCATAAGCTATGATTTTAGCACAATTGTATATACTCCACAAGCGCGTAAAAATACACGCAATTTTATAGAGAATTACAATATTTTTGCTGTTAAGTGTGCGGCATGTTTCCGTACAGGGAGGATCCACACTGGGCGGAGGGGCCCTGGTAGGAAATATGCCGCACACTTTAAAATACGTATTACTATAGTAACTGTATATATAAATTTGATTATTTATCAAATTTGGTGTATATTGATGACTAAGGGATTCAAGCCGCATGCAAAGGGAGGAACGATGAAAATAGGAAAAAGCATACGAAGATTGCGGAAAGAAAAGAATATCACGCTTGAAGAGCTGTCCAGTAAAAGCGGCGTTGCGTTGGCCACATTAAGCCGCATGGAAAATGATAAAATGACCGGCACACTTGATTCTCACGAAAGAATATGCAAGGCCCTGGGAGCATCCCTTGCCGATCTGTACCGTGAAGTCGAAGATGAATCAAAAACCGTGGAAACCGTCCCGAAACATAAAAGAACGGAGCACTTTGTCCACGCGAATAAAGCGGTGTATGAACTTCTTGTAAGCAAGACGTTCGGTAAGAAGATCATGCCTCTTATGATAAAGATCGAACCCGACGGGCACACTCAAAAAGAGAAGAATAAACCCGGTGTTGAAAAATTTGTATATATGCTGAAAGGGGCGATTGACGTGCATGTGGGAGATGAGACCTACACTCTTAAACAAGGGGACAGCCTGTATTTTGACGCGTCGCTTGATCATTTTCTGAAAAACAGATCAAAGCAAGAGGCTGAGGCTATATGCATAGTCTCCCCTCCCGCGCTTTAAATCAAGAGGTGTAATATGGAAAAGAAAAGGCTTTTGATCTGTGACGATGAGATCGGGATAAGAGAATCCCTTAAACTTATACTCGAAAGTGATTACGATCTGGACTTCGCGTCAAACGGGGATGAAGTTATGGAAAAAATAAAGAACAGCCGGTTCGACGGCATTCTTCTTGACGTAAAAATGCCGGAAAAAGACGGGCTGGAAACACTTCAGGAAATAAAACAGTTTTCACCGGAGATGAAGATCATTGTTGTCACCGGATACAAAACGGTTGAAGCGGCCTCGAAAGCGATAAAACTCGGCGCGATGGATTATATTACTAAACCATTTGCCGAAAAAGAGGTAAGAGAAAAAGTCTCAAAGATATAGATATCCACCCTCCGGCATATTTCATGTTCCGATACCGGTAAGCTGAATTATTCCTCTATTTTGCTGTTCAGATTGAATCTTCCTTTACGGTAGGCCAGAAGAAAAGCGCTCACGACTATGGGGTCAAATTGCGTGCCCGCGGCATCCTTTATTATCTGGACAGCGACCTCGGACATGCTCCTCTGCCTGTACGGCCTGTCGCTGGTTATCGCGTCAAACGTATCCGCCACGGCTATTATCCGGGCTATGAACGGTATATCTTCACTCTTCAGCCCGTCCGGATATCCGGTCCCGTCATACCTTTCATGATGCGCGCGTATCTCATCAGCTATGTTCCCGAGCTCCCTTATGGAATAAAGGATAGAAGAGCCCGTTGAAGGATGCTCCTTGACCCTCTCGTATTCTTCTTTTGTCAGCTGACCGTTCTTGTTCAGGATGCTGTCGGGAACGCCGACCTTGCCTACATCATGAAGAAGAGCCGATAAATGCAGTGTTTCTATGAAATTCTTATATTCGTTAGCCTCAGGGAGGTCTTTCAGTTCATTTGCCAGTACCAGCGAGTACTGGGTAACCCTCTCAGTATGTCCGTGCGTGTAAGGATCCCTTGAATCTATCGCGGCGGCAAGAGAGATCGAGGTCCTGATGAACACGTCATGTTCCTTCTCATAAAGGTTGTGTATCTCGTATATCTTGTCCTCGAGGTCCTGAATGAGCTGGGTGTTGGCAAGCGCCATGGCGGCGTCATTGGCCAGGGTCGTGAAAAAGCCTATCTCCTGCCTCGAATAAGTTTCTCCCGAAAGTTTTCTGCCGAGAAGGAATATTCCGCTCAGATCTTTCCCGCAATATACAGGCACGCATATATTCGCCTTCAACAGCTCCATCTGCCTGAGCGCCCTTTTTACAAGCTCGGCGAGCGCGGGGCTCTTTACGATATGCTCGTTCTTGTCAAAAGAATCGATAAGTTTATCATAATCAACAGCCTGGGTAAAAGATACCTTATAGTTAATGCTTTCGTTAAAAAAACGTATCAAGGGGTCCTTCAACGTAAGTTTTATAAAACCGACGGGTATCTTGATGCCTTCCGCGCCGACACTGTCAATAAGGGTAAAAGTATCTCCCGATTTGTTCCTTAAAAGCATTGCCGTATGAGTTACCTGGACCTGCTCGTCAATGCTCTTAGTGATCATCCTGATGAGCTTTTCGGGTTTTTTAATGCGCAGCATCCCGCGCGAAACGTTCTCGAGCACGACCTGGTAGTCACGTTCGGGCTTCGGCCTCTGGAGGACCTCATGGCTTTCTATAGCCGGGGGGACATCCTCCGAATGCCTGATCTTCTCTGCTATCCAGTCCTGCAATTTAAGCCAGTTAGTATTCTCTTCGGGCATTTTCTCTTCCGATCGCTTCAAGTGTTACTATTGATCCTGATATTATCCGCCGCGCTCAGAACTGTTCTTTCAAGATGGTCGAGTAAAAGCGGTTTTGTAATGTATTCTATAGCGCCTAATTTTTTGGTTTCTTCTATCTTGCCGGCATCTCTAACGCCGCTTACAATTATGACACTGCAATTATTCCCAGTTTTCCTTATCTCTTTCAATGTCTCGATGCCGTTCATGATCGGCATATTTATATCCAAAATAACTATTTCGGGATTCTCGGCCTCGACCAGCCGTATCGCCTCTTTCCCGTTATGGGCCATGAAGGTCTGAAAATCCCTTTCCCTGAAGAAAGTTTTCAGGAAATCACATATATCAACTTCGTCATCGACGATCAATATCTTTATCATCTGTTCTCCTGATCCTCGATCCATTTGTCAATCGTTTCTCTCTTGAAACGCCATTTTGACCCTACTTTGAAGGCGGGAATTTTCCCCTCTTGAGCGTGCTTATAGATCGTAGCGTTTTTCATCTTAAGATATTCAGCTACTTCTTCTACCGTCATCATTGTGCTAACAACCATAACTCCCCCTGAACTTAGTAAATATTACTATGCTTTAATACAAATTGGATTTTATTGCGCCAAATTGCGCTCTTTTGGCGTTATTTGTTACTTATTAGATAGTATAATGAGAGAAATAGTCCAAGTCAAGTTTTGGCATTATTTATCAGATCTCTATATATGCGGTTTGAACTGTTTGGAGCAGGGCATCAAATCTGCGAGCGGGCAAGGTTCGCCAGCTGTTAAATCGCAGCGAGAGCGAGAAGATTTCTGAGTCAAAATTTCTCGCTGGGAAATTTTGACGTCCCTGCGAAAGACAGTTTAAACCGCATATATAATTAGTGAAAAAGGAATGCTAAGACTTGAAGGATGATATTTGTGTAAATGGCGCCTACGAGGTCATCCAGCATTATGCCCCATCCGCCCCGGACACCCTCAAGTTTAGCCATCGGAGGGATCTTTATGATATCTATGATCCTGTAAATTATAAAACCCGCAACGATATATAAAAGTTTATAAGGCACGAATAAAAAAGCGATCAATATGCAGGCAAATTCGTCAATGACGACTTTTGACGGATCTTTCTCCCCTGTCTCGTCTTCAATAACTCCGCTCGATATAACGCCAAGGATGAAAAGAATAACAAAAGAGACGAACTGTACCAGCGGATTATTGTGAAGAATCAAATACAGCCCCAGCCCCGCTAAACTGCCTACAGTCCCCGATGCTATCGGCGAATAACCAAGTCCGCATACTGTCGCTATAACTTCGTGCACTTTGTTTGACCTCATATTTGAGCCCCTTCCTTATCCTTTCTTGATCTGGTAATTCCTGTTCCCTATTAGATATGAAGCTCCGCTTATTACTGTTAAAGTCACTGTTGCAAGCATCAAGATAAATATTAATTGCCTATACCAATACTCGAACTCGGCGTTCCAAAAACCGAACTGTCTTACACCCATCTCCTTGAATATTATAAAAAGCAATATAACAAAGATCGAGAACATCTGGAAAACGGTTTTATGTTTCCCTCCCTTACCGGCATAAAGTACATCATTGTTTTTCATGGCTTTCAATCTTATGCTCGTGATCAAAAGTTCTCTCATTATTATGATGAATACCATCCAGGCGGGCACAAGTTTCATCTCAACGAACGCAAGAAATGCCGCTATCGTCAGGACTTTATCCGCTATGGGATCCATTATCTTCCCGAAATCCGAAGTAATATTGTATTTTTTCGCTATAAAACCGTCGAGATAATCGCTGAACGCGGCCACCAAAAAAGTAGCCAACGCCAGAATTTTAAAAGTCACTCCCCGCGAAAACAGGAATACCATAAATAAAAATGCAAGTGCGATACGCGCCAGAGTTATTTTATTCGGCAGGTTCATGCAACTTCCCCCATAAGGTCATACTCTAAAGTGCCCGTTATTCTTACGTTACAAAAATTATACAGCTCTGCGTTGCCTTTAACATAAATAACACCGTCCACCTCGGGGGCTTCCATCTGGCTTCGTCCTATAAAATGTTCTCTGCCGGAAGGGTCTTTTTCATCAATAAGAACTTTCACCTCTTTATTTAACCATTTAAGGTTATTCTCATGTGAAATTTTCTGTTGAAGACTCATCACTTTATCGAATCTCTCTTTTTTTAATTTTTCCGGAACTTGACCGTCAAAATTCGCGGCCGGAGAACCTTCTTCGCGGGAATATACAAAAGCCCCTAACCTCTCGAACCTGGTATCTTTTAAAAACTTGAGCAGTTCATCGAACTCTTCTTCGGTTTCGCCGGGGAAGCCTACAATAACCGAAGTTCTGATCGTAACATCTTTTATTTTTTTTCTCGCTTTTTCTATCAATTTCTCTATTTCGGATCTCGTGACACGCCTGTTCATCGCCTCTAAGATATTATCATTTATATGCTGTATGGGCAAATCAATATATTTGCATATATTGCCTCTATCAGCGATCATATCTATCAGTTCATCTGTAAAGTGCGCGGGGTGCGCATAAAGGAGCCTTACCCAGCCGTCCTTCATCGTCTGGCTAGCCTTCTTAATAAGCTCGATGAGTTCTCCTTTTCCCGTTCTTTCAATGCCAAATGATGTAATATCTTGTCCTATAAGAACGATCTCCTTCACGTCACATTCATTTTTTAATTTTTCGACTTCCTTCACGACAGAATCTATCGTCCTGCTCCTATGTGGGCCTTTAATTTGAGGGATCACGCAATACGAACATCTGTTTGAACATCCTTCCTGGATTTTTACATACACGTAATGCGGCGGCGTAAGAAATTTTCTCTCGTGAAAGCTTGAACTGAACGAACTGGGAGGATCTGCCACCTTCTGAACCTTTTTCCCCGCAAGTATCTCTTCGATCATATCGGGCATAGAGCCGAATTCTGCGGTTCCGAATATGCCGTCTATTTCTTTTATCTCGCTCGCAAGTTCGGCGGGATACCTCTGGGAAAGACAACCACAGACGACCAGTTTCTTCAGCTTGCCTTCTTTCTTCAGCTCTGCAAGATGCAGTATCATTTCGATCGATTCCTGCTTGGCATCCTGTATAAACCCGCAGGTATTGATTATGCCTACATCTGCTTCTTCAGCTTTTTCAGTGATCTGGAATCCTTTTTTTTCGAGGGAAGCGAGTAAAACTTCACTATCGGTAAGATTGCGGGGACAGCCCAGACTGAGAAGATAAATTTTTTTCAAAGACGAGATACCCATCTGTCGCCGATTCGGACGCCTTCTGAGGAAACTATTATATTCTTAACTACCCCAAAAGCCACAACACCTAATCTTCTGGTATTGACCACGAAAACCAGATTTTCCGCTTTCCCGGTCCAAACGGTAAGCTCGCCGCTGGATTTCCATGTTTTACTTTCGCCGTCATGCAAAGTTCCGATATACAGCGCCTCTTCGCCTTCGGCCACTTTTACCCAAACATCGCCTTCGGCTCTCAAGGTAAGAACAACAGGCGCAAATTTAGAAACTTCCCTTCTTGCGGGTGCTGTATATGTTTTCGTGTCAGGCTTTTTTGCGGCAGCAGTTGATGCTGTTTTACCGGAAGACCTTGCAGGTTTTCGTTCGGCTTGGGCGGTTTTTCTCGAAACTGCCGTGACTTTCTTAGGCTCTCCGGCCGTAAACTTTGTTTTGATCTTTCCCACAAGCACAAAGATGAGGATAACAAGCACAAACGATAAGACCCCTACAAGGATCGCCTGAAAACGCTTATCATCGATCGCAAGAGATGCTGTCTTTTTTCTTTCCTCCTCTTCGATAACATATTTCTGTTCCTGCTCGGGAATTCCCGAAGAGATCTTTTCGTATCTTTTTAAAATATCGTCTGTATCAAGCTTTAAAAATGCAGCGTACTTTTTCAGGAAACTCTTGGTATAAACCTTATTCAGCCTGTCAAATACACCGCTCTCAATATCTTTTATAACATTTGAATGAATGCGGGATTTTCTGGAGGTCTCTTCTACGCTTAACCCTTTTTTCTCCCGCACATCTCGAAATATTTTTCCAAGTTCTTTAGCCGCTGACATTTTTATTCCACACTTTCAAAATCCTCTACCAATATGTCCCTGGGTTTTGATCCGTTATACGGGCCCACTATACCTTCTGCTTCCATTATGTCTATCATTCTCGCAGCCCGGGTATACCCGACCCTGAGTCTTCTCTGCAGCATGGAAACAGATGCCTGTTTTGTCTGTATCACTATCTTTACCGCTTCATTAAAAAGTTCATCTTTTTCCTGTTCGACCCCGGCTGCTTTTGTTTCCTGTTTTTCAATCGCATCCTGCAGATATCTAGGGCCCGACTGGTCCTTTATGAATTTTACTATTTGCCTTATCTCGCTATCCTCTACAAGACTGCACTGTCCCCTTATAATACTGGATTCCCCCGGCTCCATGATCAGCATGTCCCCTCTTCCAAGCAATTTTTCCGCGCCGTTTGTATCTAAAACCGTCCTGGAATCTACCTTCGAAGCGACTTTAAACGATATCCTTGCCGGAAAATTCGCTTTGATAACACCGGTAATTACATTAACTGAGGGGCGCTGTGTAGCAAGGATCATATGTATGCCCGCAGCGCGCGAAAGCTGGGCAAGACGCATTATCGCGCCTTCGATGTCCTGCTGTGAAACAGCCATAAGATCCGCCAGCTCGTCAACTATCACAACAATATAAGGTATACTTTCCCAATCATCTTTTGCTTTTTGTTTGTATGCGGTTATGTTCCTTACGCCTTTTTCGGCAAAAATATCATAACGTCTTTCCATCTCGCTTACCACCCATCCGAGAGCCGCAGCTACTTTTTTAGGATTGGTAACGATCGGCGATACAAGGTGCGGTATCCCTTCGAAAATCATAAGTTCCACTCTTTTGGGGTCCACCATAACAAACCTGACTTCGTCAGGCGAGGAATTGATTAAAAATGCGCTGATCACGGAGTTCAAACAAACTGTTTTACCGGAACCCGTCGCCCCCGCTATCAAAAGGTGAGGCATCTTTTCAAGATCAAGCACTATCGGCGTTCCTGAGATGTCTTTCCCTAAAGCTATTTTCAGAGGAGAGTCCTCTTCCGCATATTCACTAGTCTGGAGTATTTCTTTTAAAAGAACCAGTTCACTTTTCTCGTTAGGAACTTCTATCCCTATAGTTCCTTTGCCCGGAAGCGGAGCGACGATCCTTATATTAGCTGAACGCATGGCAAGTGAGATATTGTCTCCAAGCGAGGTGATCCTGTTCACTTTTGTGCCCACGGCAGGCTCAAGCTCGTACATTGTTATGACGGGGCCCCTGTTTATTTTAGTGACTTTGGCTTCAACCCCAAATTCAAGCAAAGTCCTTTCCAAAAGCGCCGCTTTTGATTTAAGCGTTTCTGCTCTTTCTTTTTCTATCCCTTTGGGCGGGCTTTTTAATAGATCCAGTCCGGGAAGTTTATAATCAAGTTTTTCGCCCGTGGAGACATCAGAAACGGGAGCAACCCTGAGTTTTTTAGCTTCGACCTTTTTTACTTCTTTTCCCGTCACGATCTTGGGCTCGGAAGATAACCTCGCCGCGGAGGCTTCCGATCTTTTTTTCTCCTCGCCTAAAAGCTGTGTTTTGCGGACAGTTTCGACCTGTTTCCTCATTGAATCGAGTTTTTTTGCGATTTCCTCCCTGGCAGCTCTAAGCTTTTTCCCCGGAGATATTTTTATCGGACCTCGCTTCGCGGGTTCTTTTTCTTCTCTTTCCCGTCTTTCCTCCAATGAAGACTTGACGCGTGAAAAAACGTTCTTAATAAAATTAAACGCAGATAAAAGCATGGGGAGGATCAAGAATTCCGTTGCAACAAGCAACGATAATATGATCATCGCGATAATAAAAAGCGTGGCCCCGCCTTTACCGAGATATTTGAGCAAAAAGTTGGAAACAAGCGTACCGATAAGTCCGCCCTGTGAGAACGCGTTAGCCCTGGATGAATCCGCGAACATGCTTAAACTGGCGCTTACCGCCGTGACCAGAAAAACAGTGCCGAAAAACTTAAAGAAGATCTTGTTGCTCTCCATCTGCAATAAGCGGGAAAATCCCCATATGATAACAAGAAGCGGTATAACATACGCCGCTTTGCCCATTATGAAAAGTAAGATCCACCCGACATATGCCCCCACGATACCGGTAATATTCCGGGGAGATATATTGGGATCGCTTGTATAAAACGAAAGGTCCTGTTCGGAAAAAGTGAATATGCTCAAGAACAGGAATAAACTTACGGCAAATAATACAACAGCTATTATTTCATTTTTTCTGACATCATTCATGTTTGATCACCCTAAAAAATTATACCTGTTACCCCCAGGATAAGGCAATAGATACCGAAAAAATACAAATGCTTCTCTCTCAAGAATTTCCAAAGTAAAAACAAACTAAAAAACCCGACAATGAACGCAGCGGTCATGCCCGCAGTATAAATAGGTAGATTTTTAAACACGGCTTCCGTTATATCTATTTTTAAGCCTTCATATAGTGTAGCGCCGAGGATCGCCGGGATAGACAAAAGGAACGAAAATCTGAATGCGTCCTTGGGATCCATTTTACGCAGAAGCCCCATCGAAATAGTCGCTCCGCTTCGGGATATGCCGGGGATCAATGCAAATGCCTGGGCTATTCCCACCAGGATCGAACTTAAAGCGCCTAAAGGTTCGTTTCCTTCCCGTAAAACTTTTTTAAGAGCGAACTGGCCGGCAAAAAGGATCATCGCGGTCACAACCAGCATGAACGAAACATTTTTTACATCAGTAAAAAAATGTGCTATCTCGTTCTCAAAAAAAAGCGCCGCCAGGACCGCGGGAACCGTGCCTATAATGATGAAAAAGAGCCAATCTACTCTCTTATCTTTGACGAGAGTGATAATATCTTTGCCGAAAAACAAAATAACCGCTAGCAATGTGCCGACATGCAGACATATATCAAAAAATATGTTCGGTTCCGAAAGACCGAAAAAATTATGCAGCAGGACCAGATGCCCTGAACTTGAAACAGGAAGAAACTCTGTAAGCCCTTGTACTACGCCTGATAATACTGACTCTATGATCGTCATTTGGATTTATTAAAATAGTTTTCTAAACGCCTGTGTGGCCGAACCCGCCGTGAGCTCTGGCGGTTTCATCCAGCTCTTCCGTCTCGTCAAGCTCCGCCCTTATTACCTCCTGAATGGTCATCTGGGCAAGCCTCATGCCGCGTTTGATAACGAAATCTTCTTTGCCGATATTCGTGATAATGAGATTTACCAAACCCCGGTAATCGCTATCGATAGTCCCGGGAGTATTTACAAGCGTTATTCCGTGTTTCAATGCCAGCCCGCTTCTTGGCCTCACTTGAGCCTCATAACCCATCGGAAGAGATATGTAAATACCGCAGGATATAAGTTTAATTTCGCCGGGAGATAAGACCACTTCCCCATCAACGTCTGCGTAAAGATCAAGACCGCTCGAGCCGTCTGTCGCATAACTCGGGATCGGCAGGTCTTTTGAGCTTTCCTTGCGTTTTATTTTAACCGTTATCTTCTTCATCTTTTTCTTCGGCTTGCTTAATGCTTAAATTATTGCGCCCTTGGTCATCAATAGCTAAAAGTTTAACTCTGACTTTCTGGCCTTCTTTTACAACGGAACTTACATCTTTAACGTATTCTTTTGAAAGTTCAGAAACGTGTATTAAACCTTCTTTTCCCGGGAGAAACTCGCAAAACGCCCCAAAGTTCATCAGCTTAGTAATAACACCATCGTATGTCTTGCCGACTTCGGGTTCAGCAGTCACGCCTTTTACCATCTGTATGGCTTTATCCAGTGATCCCTTATCCGCAGACGCTATCTGGCAAGTGCCGTCGTCTTCCACATTGATGTCCGCCCCTGTATCGGCAATTATTTTTCGGATCATCTTTCCTCCGGGACCAATTAAGTCCCTTATTCTATCAACACTGATTCTTAATGTAACGATCCGCGGCGCCGATTCGGCCATCTCTTTCAGCGGCTCGCTTATTGTCTTGGACATATGATCAAGAACCGCAAGACGCGCTTTTTTTGCTTCTTTGAAACCATCCTTCAGGATATCATATCCTACTCCCTGGACCTTAATATCCATCTGAACGGCAGTAATGCCCTCAGTTGTTCCGGCGACTTTAAAGTCCATATCACCGTAATGATCTTCCACACCGGCAATATCCGTCAGAACAACATAATTATCATCTTCGATCACGAGCCCCATGGCAATACCGCCGACGGCAGATTTTACCGGAACTCCGCTTCCCATAAGAGATAAGGAACTGGCGCAAACCGTAGCCATCGAGCTGGATCCGTTTGACTCAAGTATTTCGGAAACTATCCTTATTGTATAAGGAAACTCTTCAGCTGAAGGAACTACTGCTTTAAGAGCTTTCTCTGCAAGGGCTCCGTGGCCTATCTCTCTTCTGCCAGGACCTCTCATTGGACGGGCTTCTCCCACGCTGAACGGAGGGAAATTATAGTGGAGCATGAAAGTTTTATGGCTCTCTCCTTCCAGAGCATCAATACGCTGTTCATCCGAACTTGTCCCAAGCGTTGTAACGGCAAGAGATTGAGTGGAGCCTCGGCTGAAAAGCGCCGATCCATGCGTACGCGGAAGAATGTTAATTTCAGAGCTAAGAGGTCTGATCTCGTCGAAAGCCCTTCCATCAACGCGCTTCTTATCTTTTAAAATGATCCCCCTTACAATTTCTTTTTCTATTTTCTCAAGAACTTGTTTAATGTCCGCCTCGATGGTTTCGGGAGCACCTTCCCCCTCTTCCTCAATAAGCTGTTTTGTCAGCTGATCTATCGCGTCCAAACGCTGCTGCTTATCCTGAATTTTATTTAATTCAATTATTTCCTCTTGAGCTTTTCCCTTTATCTTCTTATATAAAGCTTCATCCATCTCACGAAGAGTGATATCTTCCCTTTTGGGTTTTCCGATTTTTTTCTGAAGCTCTTTCTGGATATCTATAATGGATTTGAGTTCATCATGCCCGAACTTTATAGCTTCCAGCACTTTATCTTCATCCAGCATACTCGCGCCTGCTTCAAGCATAATAACCTTATCGGAGCCTGCGACAACAACAAGATCAAGTTTACTTTCTTCGAGCTGCTTGTAAGTAGGGTTCACTACAAGCTCATCATTAACAAGACCGACCCTTGCTGCCCCTATCGGACCATTGAACGGTATGTCCGATATTGTAAGAGCCGCAGATGCCCCGATAACTCCGAGTATATCCGGATCATTCTCGCCATCTGACGATAAGACCGTGGCAACTACCTGAACATCATTCCGCATGCCATCCGGAAATAACGGCCTGATGGGCCTGTCTATCATTCTTGATGTAAGGATAGCTTTTTCTGAAGGACGGCCTTCTCTTTTGAAAAACCCTCCCGGGATCTTCCCCGCCGCAAAAGTCTTTTCCTGATATTCAACCGTTAATGGGAAAAATCCTGCTGTTTCATTAGCTTTTCTGGCGCAAACACATGTCACAAGAACCATTGTGCCACCACATTGGACCGTAACAGAACCATCAGCTAATTTGGCGAATTTCCCTGTTTCGATTAAAATATCTCTTCCGCCAACATTAGTTTTTACCTGTTCCATAAATCTCCTAAGTTTAATTTTTTGGAATAAATTTTTCGATTTGATTTTTACTTTCTGAGGCCAAGTTTCTCGATAACCTGCTGATATTTTTCGCGGTTACGTGACTTCAAGTAGCTGAGAAGTTTCCTTCTCTTATTGACCAGCATTAAAAGACCTCTTCTCGAGTGATGGTCTTTCTTGTGTTTCTTGAAATGCTCAGTGAGCTGTTCTATCCTGCCGGTCAAAAGAGCGATCTGGACTTCCGGCGAACCCGTATCCTTATCGTGCTGCTTGAAATCGCCCATGATGCCTTGTTTTTCTTCTTTTACAAGAGACATTTTTCCTCCCTTTTGATGCAATTCAATTTAATAGATACACTTATACAATCTGCGTTTTCCTTCATATAATATATATGTGAAAACAATATATCTTAGCACATAAGGGCAGGTTTGTAAACCCTGTTAAAGAAACGGGAATGTAAGGCTTTTTTTCGACTTTATATTTGTTAGAGTGAAATATGTTTCCGTACAGGGAGGATCCACACCGGGCGGAGGGGCCCTGGTAGGAAATATATTTCACTTATGGATGAATGCAAATTCATCAAAATGCTTTCAACTCATGCCTTTATATCTTTTGATCTTCCAAATTATCCTTTTGCTGCCCAGGAGTTTCTTCGCGCGGATCATATCTTTTTCGATCTGGCGTATTAGGGCCTTTTCGTTCCTGAAGCGTTTTTCCTTCCTAAGTCTTTTTATGAAAAATATTTCCGGTGTCCGGCCGTATAGGTTGCCTTCGAAATCAAAAAGGTGGACTTCGATAAATGGCTCTTCTCTCCTTCCGGGTCTTCTTCCGTAAAAGGTCGGCTTAAAACCAATATTGATCACCCCATCCCGCAGCTTACCGCCTAAATCTATCTTTACGGCATATACCCCCGGAGGAGGAATAACCTCATGATGAGGATCGATATTTGCCGTTGGTATCCCCAGTCTCCTTCCGCGTTCCTCGCCTTTAACGACTGTGCCCAAAACCGATACCGGCCTCCGCAAAAGTTTTTCCGCTTTTTTTATCTCCCCCCGCGATATGATCCTGCGAAGCCAGGTGCTGCTGACTATCTTGCCGTTCTTTTTTACCGGAGGAACAGTATGTATTCCTATTCCGTATTTTCTTCCTATTTCCTTTAATGCTTCAATATCCCCGCTTTTCCCCCGACCGAAATGAAAATTTGCCCCCACATACACTGTCCTGGCGCCTAAGACCGTAATAACCCGCTTGACAAATTCTTCCGGGGACATCATTGCTATAAAATCACTGAATTTTATCACAACCGTCGCGTCCAGCCCCATTTTCTCAAAAATAGATAATCGATGTTCAAGCGACATGATCCTGGGAGGGGTCATGTGCGGCCTTAAAATCTTGATCGGATGGGGATCGAAAGTTATAAGAACCCTGTCTCTTGAGTCATAACACTTGTTCAAGATCTTACGTATCACTTTTTGATGCCCGAGATGAACGCCGTCGAACACACCGATCGTAACAACCGGATCCTTAAACTTTTTTACATCTCTGTACCCATGGATAATTTTCATAATGTAATGCTACACCGTTACCAGTTTCTGTTCCAACTCTTCTCTTTTAAGCTTTTTTATCTCCGGCATCGTCATCCCCTGTTCAATACGAAATTCTCCGGATCTCGTGCGTCTTAATTCAACCAAGTGAGCGCCGCAGCCTAACTTCCCGCCTATATCACTGGCAAGCTGGCGTATATATGTACCTTTACTGCAGACAACCCTGAATGTCACGTAAGGCAGCTCGATATCTTCGACCATGATCCTCTTTATCTCCACTTTTACAGATTCCCGTTCAACCTCAATACCTCTCCTGGCCAGATCATATAATCTTTCACCTTTTACTTGTTTGGCTGAATACATGGGCGGACGCTGATATGCCTCTCCCTGAAATCCACTGACCGCTTTTTTTATATCTTCTTCAGAGACATTTATATCTTTTACATCAAGCACTGCGCCGTCACTATCCCCGCTATCAGTGCTTTCGCCCAATTTCATGATGCCTACATACTCTTTTTCCTGATTAAGAAATTTATCTGAAAGTTTTGTGGCTTTTCCTATCAGAAGCACAAGAACGCCTGTTGCGTTAGGATCAAGCGTTCCGGCATGTCCTACCTTTTTGAACGCGAATCTCTTGCGCACGATAGCGACAACGTCGTGGCTGGTCATGTTCTTGTCTTTGTCGACTATCAGTATGCCGTATGGATCGTTATTCATTCTGCGCGCACCGCTTTTCTTGTCTCTTGCAAAACTTCTTTTTTTGCTTCATCAAGCCCGCATGTTAATTTACATCCGGAAGCGCGCTTATGCCCGCCGCCGCCAAGGCGGGATGCGATCATGTTAACATCAACGTCTCCTGACGAACGAAAACTTACATCAACGATCTCCCTGTTATCAGGATTCTGTTTAAAAAATATCGCAACCTCTACGCCTTTAATAGAACGAAGATAATTGATAAACTCCTCGGTAGAAACATCGTTCACGCTCTCCTCTGCATACATATCAGAAGTAAGGCTCATGTAAGCTATTTTTCCTTCCTCTTCGATCTGAATGCCGCTGAGAACTTTGCCTAATATCCTGATCTGCGCGAATGATTTTTTTTCATAGATCTCGTTGAATACCGAACTTGGGTCAATACCTTTTTCCAGCAATTTGCCCGCGATCTGGTGTGTTTTTCCGGAAGTGTTATCGTAATTGAACATACCTGTATCGGTAAGGATCGCTGAATACATTGCGATCGCCGTATCCTTATCGATCTCTACGCCGATCTTTTCGTATAAATGATAGATCATCTCTCCGATAGAGCTCATTTCGGCTTCAACCCAGTTAATATCGCCGAAAAACTCATTGCTTACATGATGATCGATGTTAACCACCACATCGGCCTTATCAACTGCCGGCTCCACCGTTCCCACCCTTCTTTTTACCGGGCAATCCAGTACCAGAGCAACTTGCGGCTGGAAATGCTCCGGCATGCTGAAAATTATTTTCTCTACGCCGGGCAGGAATTTCAGGTTATCGGGGATTGCATCACGATTTACCATGAGATGTTTTTTGTTCAATCTTTCAAGCAGATTTGAAAGAGCCAGCTGGCTTCCTATTGAATCCCCCTCAGGATTGATATGCGCGGTTATTAAAAAAAAATCTTTCTCCTTTAATATCTCGATGACCTTATCCATGCCGTCGTTATTCACTTCTCTCCTCGCTTTCCGCTTCACCCGGTTCGATCCCGAGCTCTTCTTCGACCTTTTCAAAAAGTTTATCGATGGACTGTTCTCTTTCGCTTTCTATATCTTCCCTGAATGAGATCTCCGGGATGTATTTCAATTTCAGTCTTTTCCCGATCTCTTTGCGTATGAATTTTGCCGCGCTTTTTAACCCTTTCTTTAATTCTTCTTTTTGTTTCCCCTCGATGGATACCGCATAATAAACTTTAGCAAGATGCAGATCGCGCGTGATCTCAACACTTGTGATCGTGAACTCTCTTATCCTTGGATCGTTCACTTCATCATTCAGTATCAGGGATATTTCGCGTTTTACCGCAGCCTGCACCCTTTCCATTCTGTCTGCCGTCATGCCTCTCCTTACATTATTTCCATACTATAATCCAAAATGCGTATCTTGTCGGTCTCGCCTCTGATGAAATTCATTATGTTATCCAGATAACTTGACAAATGATCCTTCCCGTTCGAGACAGCCGCGATCCCGATCACCGTCTTGCGCCATTTATCCATATCATCCACTTCAGCGATAGAGACGTTAAATTTGTTCTTAACCCGCGCTTTTAATCTGTTAAGTATCCTTCGCTTATCTTTAAGAGAATTGCCTTCCGTAATAAGCATTTCTATGCGCAGGGCTCCTATTTTCAAGTTACCTCACTCCTTTTATAAGCTTCTTGAGATACTTCAGTTCATCCTGTTTGGTTGACAATTTTCCGTCAACTTTCTTATAAAGGACTTTTCGTAAAATATTTCTGTACTTGGGCCCCGGTTTTATCCCCTCTTTCTGTATATCATGTCCCCTTATCTTAAGGCGTGTCCCGTTATAATCCGTGAAAAACTTCCTGATCCTTCTTTGAGCTGTCTTTGAAGATGTTTTTGCCATCAGGTAAAGTACGACTTCATGGGAAAGCGGTTCAAGCGATCTATACACGATACTCGGCGCTATCTTTTTTGAAGCCGAAAGTTTTTTAAGAGCCGTCCTGCCGTATTTTTTCAAAGAATGCAGACGGATACGCTCGCTTCTGGTAAAAACAAACTTCTCCAGAACCTCATCCGCCTGTTTAACCGTAAGCGAATCCAGTATAGCCATGAAATTTATAAGCCACACATCCAGTTTCCTCTTTTTCACGCTCTCTGTCGAAAGATACCACTGTATTGCCGCTCTTAAGTTTTTAAACGTCTTTCCTATGGATCTCGCCAATATCAGTTTTGGATGTATGAACCTCAACTCGTGAAGTTCACGCATTCTAAAAACGGCCTTTTCGGGATGCTCCTCCTTTAGGATCAGGATAAGCTCCTCCCGTATCCTCTGATTCTCGGTCCTTTTGAACATCTCCTGTTTTATCGCATGCTGGATAAGGTATTCTGTATGGTTTTCGATCCTGAAGGAGAATCTCTGCTCAAACCTTACCGCCCTGAAAATACGCGTAGGGTCATCTATAAAACTCTTGTCATGAAGTATCCTTATGATCCCTTTCTTGAGGTCCTTTATCCCCCCGAAAAAATCTATTAACTGGCCGAAATTCTTCTTATTAATGCATACCGCCATGGCATTGATCGTAAAATCCCTTCTGTAAAGATCTTCCCGTAATGAACTGAATCTTACGGTCGGGAGAGCCGCGGGCTTTTTATAGATCTCTTTTCGTGCGGTAGCTATATCTATCTTGAATTTATTGTCCGGATGAAGCGGCGGCCCAAGCCATTTAGGCCAATCCCTGACCAACGTGGCCGTTCCGAACTTTTTATGGACGACCAGGCTCCCTCCGAGCTTTTCTTTTAAAATGTTGCCGAACCCGATAGCATCACCTTCAACAACGATATCCAGATCATAATTCTTCTCGCCCAATAAAATGTCCCTTACAAACCCTCCGACAAGAAAAATAGTAATGCCTCTCTTGTCGGCTTCCCCGGCAATTTCCAGGATGAACATCATGAGTTTTTTGGGAAGCTGCGCCTTTATCTTCTTTGAAAGATCAGTTCCTTCCTTCGCCCTTCCCCTCTTTTTTTCAAACAACGAACTATGGATCCTTCTCAAAACATCCGTACGCGTAACTATTCCCACGATCTGTCCCTTTTTCACGACCGGTATACGGCCCTTATCCTCTTCTATCATGTACTCCTGGAGTTTAAAAAGGGGTGTATCCGGGCTTACTGTCCTCAGTTTTGTCGCCATATAACCTTTAACGCGGGAATGCCCTAAGTTGTGAACAACCGCTTTTTTGATATCCCCGAGAGTTATGATACCCGTAAGTTTGCCCTTGCTATCAACGACAGGAGCTCCTTTAAATCCCTTTTTTTTCAGCTTCTCCTTTACATCGACAACTCTTTCTTCCTGTGAAACAGTTAAAACGGGAGAAGACATTATATCTTTTGCGTAAGCTTCAGGCTTAGCAATATGTTTTAACAGATGCAATAACTCTTCTTTTATCTGAAGAAGGCTTTTCCCCACAATTTTCGCTCCGGCCGCGCTGGAATGTCCCGCGCCGCCGAAATGACCGAGAAGTTTGTTCACATCAATAAATTCAAGCCTGCTCCTGGCAAGAATTTTTATCTTATCCCCGCTTTTGAACATCGCGAATAAAACAGGAAAATTCTCAACATCCTGAAGTTTATGAACCACCGCTCCCATCTCGCCGTCAAAACTTTTAGCTTCGATCTGTGAAAACGCGATATTTATGCCGTTGACATTTACGGTCTCCGTGGTCTCCAAAAGTTTGATCAACGCGCCGAGCTCGCTGCCGGCGAGTTCTCTATTAAGATATAACGAAACGGCATTAAGGTTAGCGCCTTGAGCCAGAAGTTTGCTTACCATGTCCACATCGAGTTTCGTGGTAGTCCTGTAAGAAAGCGACCCCGTCTCTTCGTAAATACCTAAAAGCATTATCGTAGCTTCAAGCGGGCTAAGCTTGAGCTTCCCTTTCTTATCCAATATCTCAAGAAGTAAAGTAACGGTAGCGCCCACCTCCTTAAACACATCCTTTTCACCTTTTACGTCGTAACGTGTCCTTGGATGATGATCGTAAATATGTATTTTTATCTTTTTTTTGCTGAGCAGGGATGCGGAAACACCAATACGCGATCTATGACGGTTATCGACCAAGATGACGCGTTTTACATCATCTAATCTGCATGTTTTTTCATTTTCGATCCTGATCTTATCTTTAACAAGAGCCATAAAATTACGCACGGCTTTCTCCTGTGAACCGGGCAAGAGAAGCCTGGCCCCGGGATAAAGCTTACTTGCGGCAATAAGCGAGCTTAAAGCGTCGAAGTCAGCGTTTTTATGAGTCACGATTAAATCCATTTTTATGCTCTTGGATGATATTTTTCGTGTGTTTTCTTTAACCTGTCTTTATTTACATGCGTGTAGATCTGGGTTGTCGAGATATCAGCGTGCCCCAGCATTTCCTGCACGCCTCTAAGTTCGGCTCCGCCTTCCAAAAGATGTGTGGCAAATGAATGCCTTAGAGTATGAGGGCTTATGTGTTTTTTTATGCCGACCTGTAAAGCGTACTTCTGCACCATCTTCCATAAACTTATTCGGGAAAGGCCTTTTCCCAAGCGTGACAAAAAAAGATGATCGTCCTGCTTTCCCGAGGCAAGCTTCGGCCTTGCCTTTTCAAGATAATTCGTGATAGCCTTGCCGGCCACGCTTCCAAGGGGGACTATACGTTCCTTCCCGCCTTTTCCTATGCATCTAACAAAACCGGAATCTATATTGACACTGGTCTTTCTTAGATCCTTGACTTCCGAAACCCTTAAGCCCGTGGCATACATAAGCTCGAGTATGGCTTTATCTCTCTTGCCGATAAGGCCTTTCCCCGAGGGCGCATTAAGGAGCTTCTCCACCTCATCGGAATTCAATGAATCCGGTACCGTCTTCCATAACTTAGGGGTCTCTACGCTGGATGCGACGTTCTCTTTAACGATCCTTTCCATCACCAGGAATTTCCAAAAAGTCTTAAGCGAAGCAAGATTCCGCGCGACCGAAGTCGGGGAAAGCCCCCCTTTTTTAAGTTCCATCAAAAATTTAACTATATCGTCCCTGTTCGTATTTGTTACATCTTTCTTCGCGCGTTTTTTGAGATATTCGGCAAATTTAACAAGATCCCTCTTGTAAGAGAGGATCGTATTAACGCTGACTCCTCTTTCAACTTCCATGAAATATATAAATTGTTCTATATGATCTTCCATATCATTTATTGGGGACGTCCCATTTGGGGACACCCCTAAATTAGAAAGGGGTTGTTTTTTCTTTCATGCCCTATGGTCGTCTCGGGGCCGTGTCCCGGATAAACTATAGTCGGATCCGGCAGGACCATGAGCTTTTCTTTTATACTTTTAAGGATCACTTCCTGACTCCCGCCTATATCGGTTCTGCCGATACCTTCATAAAAAAGCGTATCTCCGCTGAAAAGGATATTATCATACAAAACCGATATTCCGCCCGGGGTATGGCCCGGCGTGTGAATGATCGCCAGTTCCAGGTCCCCTAAAAAAAGGGTTTCATCCCCTTTGAAAACCTTCTCGGCTTTAGTGGGTTTAAATTTTTCGTCAAAATTAACCGCAAGGTTCATAACCGAATTTCTCAAATACTCCTCATCAAGCTCGTGTATAAGAACAGGCAGTCCGAAAGAAGCGTTCCCCATTATATGATCGGCATGCCCGTGAGTGTTCAATATATACAGCATATCCAGCTTGTTATCCGCTATATATTTCTCTATAAGCTCATCGTGCCAGGCGGGGTCTATAAGCATCCCTTTACGAGTGTCACTTGTATACACAAGATAACAATTCGTAGCAAGAGGCCCTAAAACAAACTTTTTGACTATAAGCTTATTGTTTGCTGTCCCTGAATTCATCCGCCAGCATCCCGGTCACTTTATTATATGAAAAATCCCTCTTAACATTTTTTCCGAGAAGCTCTAACCTTCTTCTTATGCCTACCTTGTTGCCTCTTGTGATGCCTTCTTTTCTGATGGTTTGCTCAATAGTAGTTAATTCATCGACATATTCCTGGATCTGGCCGGCTTTCTCGTCATTAAGCATGTTTCGCATGTCTATAAGATTGGACAGTTCCTGTTCAGCCGCGACTTTTATTTTCTTACTGTTATCACTGTCTAAAACGTCCAAAAGCTCTTTATGCCAGGTCTTCCAGAAGATATATCTTTTAGTGTAAAGATCCATGTTCGGGTGAACGTCATACTCTCTAACCGCGTAATATTGCCTTACAGGCTTCTCTTCTTCTTTGGATTTACGGACGAATTTATCCCTGAGCTGGGCACAACCCGTAATTGAACCGGCCATGATCGCCAAAATCAATACAATCCCAATTCTTTTTCTCATTTCATGCTCCTTCTGTCTTATTTTATGCCTATTGCCTGCTGATTACTGTTCGCCTACCAGCCATATCCCAATCTTTCAGCAAGGGGCCTGGGCAGACCCGCATCCAGAATGCGCTTCTGGGCCGATTTAATGTCATACTCAACTCTATAAAAATTTATCTCTTCTTTTTCCGAATCGTATATACAATAACACGCCCTGTTATCCCCGTCTCTGGGCTGACCGACACTTCCGGCATTTATGATATATTTCGCGTCTTTTTCCAGCTTTATTTTTCCGGGTTCCACATAAGAAACCTCTTCTTCTTTCAGAACAAATACACCCGGTACATGCGAGTGACCTATAAAACAGATCTTGCGTTCCATGATCCCGAAGGTACGCAAAGCCTCCTGAACGCCCATCATGTATATAAATTCTTCGGGATTATGCAGAGTGCCGTGAACTACGGTAAAAGGGTCAGCGTCATATATAAGCTCCAGCTTTTCAAGATATGAACGGGAAGAAGTATTTAAATTATCGACCGTCCAATATACCGCGTCTTTGGCAACTTCGTTAAAATAAGTGATATCTGTCTTGTCTATAACCGCCGCGTCGTGATTGCCGAGTATGTTTTTCGCATTAAGAGAAGCGATTTTTCTCACACATTCATTCGGATCGGCGCCATAGCCTACGGTATCGCCTACGCAAATGATATTTTCACCGACTTTCTGAGCTTCGAAGGCTTTTTCCACAGCTTCAAAAGCTTCTAAATTACTATGAATATCTGAAAGGATAACGTATTTCATAGAAATGAAAAATGGTCGGGGCGCTGGGAAACCAAGGTCTGACAATATTCAAGACCGCAGGTTCCCCGGTGCCCCGAGTTTGTTTGGAACAAAAAACATGGGAACTTGTTTCCAATGGTTTTTGCGACAAACAAACTAAAAAGTAATGTTTATATTGCTTTTTTACCATTTTCAGGTCGTAGGCCTGAAAATGGTCGGGGCGCTGGGATTTGAACCCAGGACCTCCACGTCCCGAACGTGGCGCGCTAGCCAAACTGCGCTACGCCCCGCAGTCTACCGGGAAAGATGAATTGAGGGTATATTATCATTATAATAATACCCAGTCAAGTAATAGTAAGGAGCGCTGATTCACTGACCAAATACCATAAACGCTTATGATCCGGATTATTTCTCGTCTTGGGATAGAGGATCTGTACTGGCAGGAAACGATAATGGAAATGTCACGATCTCAAAAGCGCCTTTAAGCGCTCTTGTAAGCGCGTTTGAGATCCCTTGAAGAGTTCCGACGGTCGCGCCGCCGAAAATGCCCTGTTCAATAGCCGCATCTTCTATGCCCTTAAAGATCTCAAAAGGGGCGGCTACAACATCATTAATACCGCCTGTGAGTCTTTTGGCAGGGTCATCAGCAAAAGCCGGACCCGCAAAAGAAAATGTTAATGAAGTGATAAAAAAAAGTAGGAATATTCTTCTCATCTCTCTAATCCAAAAAACCTGTTCTTCTTAATGTATCTTTAGTGATAGAACCGGAACTTTTCCCCTTTTCGGCATATTTTGCCATCGTATCAAATTCTAAATTAACATAATCTCCGGTTTTTTTCAATTTTAAAGTTGTATTTTCAAGGGTATGCGGAATTAAAAATATGCGGAAATACCCGTGAGTGATTTCCGCTACAGTTAAACTTATACCATCGATACTGACAGATCCTCTGGGGACCAGATATTTTTCATCTCCTGCAAGAAATGAGATATCAAGCGTATAACCTTTTGAAGTTTTTGTTAATTGTTTTATAACTCTTTCTCCATCAACATGGCCCGAGACCATGTGCCCGCTGATCTTGTCACCATGCCTTAAAGCATTCTCCAAATTGACCTTATCGCCTTTTTTCAACCTTTTAAGTCCGGTTTTATTTAAAGTGTTCCCGACTACATCAAAAGTAAGACTTTTGTTCTTCCCGACAACACTGAGGCAAACTCCATTGATAGAAACGCTATCCCCCGTTTCAATCCCTTCGAGGGTTTTTCCGCATCTTATTTCAAGGCGGGCCGCATCGCTTTTTTTAACAATGCTCTCTACTTCCCCTATTCCTGTTACGATCCCGGTAAACATTTTATATACGCCCTCTTATCAAAAGATCCTCATCAAATTTTTCTATTTTTATATCTTTTAACTCGATCGCCTTGCCTATATTGCTTACACCTTTAGTCCTGACTGATAAATAATCCCCGCCGATCAACTTAGGCGCTATAAAAAACATGAATTCATCCGCCAAAGATCCGTCTATCAAGCTGCCGGCAAGAGATCCTCCGCCTTCGACCAAAACATTAACTATCCCCCTGTCCGCAAGTTTTCTCAAAAAACTCTTTAAAGGCACTTTTTTATTTTTACTTTTAAAAACGATGACTTCAACATTTTTATTTTTTTTCAGCTCATCGATCTTTTTTCGGGGAGCAAGTTCTGTCGTCGCGATCATAACCGGAGATCTGTCGGAGGTCTTCACTAAATTGCAGTTTTCGGGTATTGATAAGCTTGAATCCACGACGATCCGGTATCCGTTATATTTTCCTCTTTTCTCATCAAGCAAAAAAGGATCATCTTTAAGAAGAGTATTTGAGCCGATCATGATCGCATCAAATCGGGAACGAACCCCTCTTACGTATTTTCTGGACCTTCGGTTAGTGATCCACTTTGATGAACCGTCTCTTGCCGCGATCCTTCCGTCCAGTGATTGTGCCAGCTTTACAGTAACGTACGGTAATTTTTTGCTCATGTATTTTATGTATTTCCTGTTGAGAGAAAGAACTTCATCCCTGCATTCACTCACCGCCTCAACGGCTACACCTTCTTTACGTAAACGGCTGATGCCGCCGGCGCGATTTATTTTGTTGGGATCTTTCATCGCAAAATAAACTTTCTTTATCCCGGCATCTATGATCGCCTGCGTGCACGGAGGGGTTTTTCCGAAATTGTTGCACGGCTCAAGAGTCACGTACATATCGGCTCCCTTGCATTTGCCTTCAGAATCTTTTATTGCAGAGACTTCGGCATGATCCGATCCGGCTTTTTTATGATAACCCTTTCCTACGATTTTCCCTTTCTTTACAATAACAGCGCCGACCATAGGATTGGGGTATGTTCTATCCTCGGCTTTTTTAGCTAATTCAAGGGCTATTTTCATATATTCTTCGCGCATCACCTTGAACTCCTGATTCTATCCGCTTCTTGGCGCAATTTTTCAACTTCACTGTATCGGATCCCTATCGTACCTATTAAAGTTTCCCCTCTTCTTTCGATCCCGTGACAATCCGATCCCCCGGTTATCAATAGATCATATTCCTCAGCAAGCGCCAAATATCTTTGTTCTTCGATCGGCCTGTGATCTGAATGGTATACTTCAATACCTCTTAACCCCGCTTTTATAAAGTCCGGAAAATAAGCCGCGGTATCCGCAGTTCCCGGATGCGCCAGAACAGGCACTCCGCCGGATCTTTTTATGGTCTCGAAAGCTCTTTTGTAATCCAGCCTTTTGTGCTCTATATGACATGGTTTTCCGTTGCCGATGAACCTATCAAAAGCTTCCTGGATGGTCGCCACAAAACCTTCTTCTTTCATGATACGCGCCAGATGTTGTCTTCCGACTGTCCCTTGAGGCGCGCTCTCCAAAACTCTTTCTATGTCAAGTTCCAATCCCTGCTCCTTGAGCCTTGCAACGATCTTCCGCATTCTGTCTACACGGTTCAGCCTCATTTTCTCAAGCAGGTCCGATAGGTCCGGATCACACCAATCGATAAAATATCCCAGGATGTGTATTTCAGTGTGACCGATCGCCGCAGATATCTCTACGCCTGGGATGATCTCAAGATCAATGCTCTTTGCCTCTTTAATAGCGGGTGTAATGGCGTCAACACAGTCATGATCCGTAATTGCGATAGCTCCCAGACCAAGTTTAGCCGCGTTTCGTACCACCTCTTCCGGAGAAAGGAGCCCATCCGAAAAATTAGTATGGACATGAAGGTCAGCAAAATCTTCTCGGCCTACATTCATTATTTTTCATCCTTCCTGCTTTTATGGATCTTATCGAGAACGCCGTTAACGAATCTGCCGGAATCCGCGTCACCGTACTTTTTGGCGATTTCTATAGCTTCGTTTATCGCGACTTTCGGGGGTATTTCGGAGGCAAAAAGAAGTTCAAATGAAGCGAGCCTTAATATGTTCCTGTCAATTGTCGCCATACGGTCCATCTTCCAGTTGGTGGCATTTTCGGCAATAATTTTGTCGATCTCGTCTTTTTTATCATCGAAACCGAAAACAAGATAATCGGAGAACTTTCTTACTTCTTCATCCATATCCTCGTCTTCCCAATAACGGCGATTGCACTCTCTTATGGGATCTTTAGTTATATCCCACGCGTAAAGGACCTTCAGCGCGGCGATACGCGCTCTGGTACGTTTCCTCATCTTTTTTCCTTCTTTTATATTTGAGCGTAAAGATTACTCATCTCAATAGCGGTTTTAGCGGCTTCTCTGCCTTTATTCCCGCTTTTAGTGCCCGCTCTGTCTAATGCCTGTTCCAGATTATCGGCGGTGATTATACCGAACACACACGGCACTTCACCATCCATAGCGACCTGAGCTACGCCTTTAGCAGCTTCACTTGCTATAAAATCAAAATGAGGAGTTTCACCTCTTATGATCGCTCCCAGGCATATAACGGCGTCATATTTCCCGCTTTTTACCATCTTCTTGGCTGTCATGGGTATCTCGAATGAACCGGGCACCCAGACAGAAGAGATCTCTTCCTCTTTTACGCCGTGCTGGGCAAGTGTATCAACGGCACCATCCAAGAGTTTGGATGATACAAACTCATTAAAGCGTGATACCACTATACCGAATTTCTTGCCTTTTGCAATCAAATTCGCTTTTACTTGTTTTGTCTTAGTCATTCCTGCCTCCTTTTTGCGCTCTTCCTTTTTACCGTCCCGGACGGTAAATCAAGGTTAAACCTTTTTTAATTTATGACCTAGTCTGCGTTTTTTCGTGCTTAGATATCTTTTGTTACCCGGTTTCGGTTCCACTTCTAACGGAACTCTTTTGACTATCTGAAGGCCATAACCTTCCAGCCCTATGACCTTCCTCGGATTATTCGTAAGAAGATTTATTTTTTTAAGGCCCAGGTCCGCAAGTATTTGGGCCCCTATGCCGTAATCCCTTAGATCCGCCTGGAAGCCCAGCCTCTCATTCGCTTCGACAGTATCAAGTCCTTTATCCTGAAGCTGGTATGCTTTTATCTTATTTAAAATACCTATGCCTCTGCCTTCCTGCGAAAGATATAAAATAACACCTTTACCTTTATTTTGTATAAATTTCATTGTCTTTTCAAGCTGATCGCCACAGTCACAGCGAAGTGAATGAAATACATCCCCTGTTAAACACTGCGAATGTACCCTGACAAAGACATCGCCTTTAGATACATTCCCTTTTACTAAAGCCAGATGCTGAAAATTATCCGTACTTGATTCATAGGCGTGCAGTCTGAATTCTCCAAAAGGAGTGGGAAGATCTGTCTCGGCTATTTTTTCGATCAGTTTTTCTTTTTTTCTCCTGTATCTGATAAGGTCTTCTATGGTGCATATTTTAAGTTTATGTTTTTTTGCGAATTTTATTAACTCCGGCACTCTTGCCATAGTGCCGTCTTCATTCATTATCTCGCATATAACGCCGACAGGCTCTTCTCCTGCAAGTTTCATAAGATCCACGCTGGCTTCAGTATGGCCGGCGCGAACCAGGACTCCTCCCCTACGAGCCCTAAGGGGGAAAATATGGCCCGGTTTTATGAAATCTCTTTCCGTCGATCTTAGATCTGAAAGCTTTTTTATCGTTTTTGCGCGATCTCCCGCGGATATACCTGTGGTCACTCCCTCTCTGGCATCAACGGATACTGACCAGGCGGTTTTAAATGAATCTTGCGGATCGCGTGACATAAGGTGAAGTCCCAGTCCTTCCGCTTTTTCTTCCTCCATGGGAACACATATGAGGCCTCTTCCGTGCTTAGCCATGAAATTTACTTTCTGAGGAGTGATTTGAGACGCCGAGGTTATTAAATCCCCCTCGTTTTCCCTTGAAGGATCGTCTATGACAACGACCATCTTGCCTTTTTTTATGTCTTTAATTATTTCGTCGATTTTATTGAACTTCATGATTATCAGCAAAAAGTTTTGTATTTATGAGTGCGGTACGTTTCCTGCCAGGGCCCCTCCGCCCGGTGTGGATCCTCCCTGTACGGAAACATACTGCACTCATAATAAAAAAACTCCCTGAAATTAACTTCAGGGAGTTTTCTATTGTCGATTTTTCTCCAACTTCTTCCATCCCGTCTTTACGGTCGGTATCCGGTTCTCACGGATTCGGGCCTTATCAGGCTTCGCGGACTCATCTGCTCAAGAGAGCAGCATCACCGCCGGACAAGGAGTTTCACCTTACCCTGAAGTTGCTTGTTTTATTTTAACACATAATAAAACTATGTCAATGAAGCATGTACGGCACATCTTCGATGCGAGTTCCGCAGGCTGTCGAAGACAGCCGAGGACTGTTTGAGCAGTGAAGATGTGTCGTGCATGCTGAATGCATTTACATCATGCCCGGCATTCCGCCGCCCATGCCGCCCGGCATTCCGCCCGGCATACCAACGCCCGGACCAGCGCCTTCTTTTTCAGGCTTATCAGTAATAAGCGCTTCGGTTGTAAGCATCAACGAAGCTACACTTGAAGCGTTCTGAAGAGCTGAACGGGTAACCTTAGTCGGATCTATGATGCCGGCATCCACCATATTGGTGAATTTATCGTTCTCGGCATCGTACCCGATAAGGGCTTTCTCTTCCTCAAGCTTACGTACAACTACTGAACCTTCCTGACCGGCATTAGCAGCAATCTGTCTTACAGGAGCTTCTAAAGCTCTTTCAACGATTTTTGAACCTACAAGTTCATCGCCCTCCAACTTCAAGGCAGCAATATTTTTTCTTGCTCTTAATAAAGCTACTCCACCGCCGGGAACTATACCTTCTTCAGCGGCGGCTCTTGTAGCATGGAGAGCATCTTCGATCCTTGCCTTTTTTTCCTTCATCTCAACTTCAGTTGCAGCACCGACATTGATTATGGCAACGCCGCCTGAAAGTTTAGCTAGTCTTTCCTGGAGTTTTTCCTTGTCATAATCGGAATCGCTGTCCTCGATCTGTTTCTTGATCTGGGAGATCCTTGCCTTAACGGCATCCGACTTGCCTTCACCCTCAACAATAGTTGTATTTTCCTTATCGATGGTGATCCTTTTCGCTCTTCCAAGATCTTCAAGCTGGATATTTTCCATCTTGATACCGAGGTCTTCCGTAACAGCTCTTCCGCCGGTAAGAATAGCTATATCTTCAAGCATGGCTTTTCTTCTGTCGCCATATCCGGGAGCCTTAACCGCACAGCAGCTTAAAGTGCCGCGGAGTTTGTTGACAACAAGCGTTGCAAGAGCCTCGCCTTCAGTCTCTTCGGATAAGATCACAAAAGGCTTGCCTGTCTGAGCTATTTTTTCCAGGATCGGAAGGAGGCTTTTCATGTTGGAGATCTTCTTCTCAAATATAAGAATGTAAGGATCTTCGAGAACACATTCCATTCTCTCGGCATCCGTTACAAAGTATGGTGAGAGATAACCCTGATCGAACTGCATACCTTCAACCAGTTTAAGGCTGGTTTCAAGCGTTTTCCCCTCTTCAACAGTGATAACGCCGTCTTTGCCGACCTTATCCATAGCTTCGGCTATACTATCACCAATAACCTTATCGTTATTCGCGGCGATCGCAGCAACTTGAGCTATCTCTTTCGTGTCTTTAATGGGCTTTGAAAGTTCTTTCAATGCGGCTACAACCGCCTCAACAGCTTTCTCAATACCTCTTTTTAACTGCATCGGGTTTGCGCCTGCTGTAACGTTCTTAAGACCCTCTTTATAGATTGATTCAGCCAAAACTGTCGCTGTTGTAGTACCGTCACCCGCAACATCACTTGTCTTGGAAGCGACTTCTTTGACCATTTCCGCTCCGAGATCTTCGTATGGATCTTCAAGTTCGATCTCTTTCGCGACCGTAACACCGTCTTTTGTAATTGTTGGAGCGCCGAATTTCTTCTCAAGAACAACGTTTCTGCCCTTAGGCCCTAAAGTGACCTTAACGGCATTGGAAAGCTGTTCAACTCCGCTTAATATCGCACGGCGTCCCTCATCACTAAATTTTAACTGTTTTGCCATTTTTCTTTCCTCCTTATCTTTCTAAAAATCACTTACTTTTTTATTACGCCGAGAATATCTTCTTCTCTCAACATAAGAAGATTTCTTTCATCTATCTTCAGTTCCGTTCCGGAATACTTTCCGTAAAGAACAATATCGCCTTCCTTCACTTCCAAAGGCACGTTTTTGCCTTCATCGGATACTTTGCCTTTACCTACAGCGACAACTTTAGCCTGCTGAGGTTTTTCTTTTGCGGTATCAGGAAGTACTATACCGCCTTTTGTCTTCTCTTCGGCTTCGAGCACTTCTACCAAAACTCTGTCACCTAATGGTTTAACTTGCATGATCTTTCCTCCTCCTATTTTATTCCTTGATTTCTTGCCTGATTGTTTAGCACTCTCTTTTGGGGAGTGCTAACGGAATTACCATTATAGAAAATCTGCGGATTTTGTCAAGATTTTTTTAAATTTTTTTTAGATATTACACGGCTTCAGGTGAGAAGCTTCAAGCCGGTAAATATAAGGTCAGGAGTCACTTTATTTACGTGTTTTGAGTATTTGGCAACAAGTTTTGCGTCCCCGCCTGTTGCCACTACCTTTACTTTTGGGCCGTACTTTTTCCTGAATTTTTCTATTATTTCGTCGCATACACCCGCGTAGCCGTGCAAAACGCCGTTATTCATGCTTGTCTGGGTGTCTTTTCCTATAAGAGTTTTAGTCGGTCTTATATCTATTTTTGGGAGAAGTGCGGCCTCGTGCTCCAGCGAATTTAACGCGATCCTTAACCCGGGAAATATTAAGCCCCCCTCATATTCCCCTTTTTTATTCACAAAGTCAAAGGTAACGGCTGTTCCGAAATCTATAGAAACGATCGGTTTTCCGAATTTTACTGCCGCGGCATGCGCAGTAACTAATCTGTCTTGCCCTACCTGCTTTGGATCTTTGTACCTATTTTTTATTGGCACCTTGATATCTTTGCCTACAACTTTTATTTCAGCTTTTGGAAGTATGACTTTTATTGTATTTTTCAGGATCTTCAGAAAAGCCGGAACAACGCTTACGATCACTACTTTATCGATCCCGGAAACTTTCTCGCCAAGTAAGCGTTTCAGGGATCTTTGAGAAATATTTTCTTTTGAGGTATGGATAAAGTACCGTTTAACAATTTTTTTGCCCCTTGCAACTGCTATCTGCGTATTTGTGTTTCCTATATCTATTAATAAATACATAATATTATTTCCTATATTATTATCTGCACAAAACTACATCTCCGCTGAATATCCTTTTCCTCTCGCCCTTATCTGTTCTTACGATCAAAGCTCCTTTTTGATCTATATCCTCCGCTATCCCCTCGATTCTATGATGGTGCTCGGTTATTTTAACACGCTTACCTAAAATTAAGGATAATTTTTTGCAATCTTTCCTTAATAACTTAAAACCCTCTTTCTTGAAACACAGATAATCCTTCTCGAATTCTTCTAATATCATTTTAAGAAGTTCCGCGCGGTTTACTGTTTTTTTACTCTCATTTTTCAGGCTGGTAGCAACCGGAGGCAGCTTGCTTTGTGGGGTATTCACGTTCAGTCCTATCCCCAGAACAAGGAACTCGACCCGATCGGGTTGCGCTTTAATCTCCGTGAGTATTCCGCATACCTTCCTGCCGTCTATTAGGATATCATTCGGCCATTTGATCTGAGCCTCCAATGAATAGGTATCTCTTATAACATGCGTGATGCTGCTGGCGACGATAAGCGCAAGCGCTTGTATTTCATCCGTTTCCGCATCCGGCCTTAAAATAAGGGACATATATATGCCTCCGCCTCTGGGAGATACCCAGTTTCTTCCGAGCCTGCCTTTACCTTTACTCTGGGATCCCGCAATCACTATCGCGCCCTCATCTTCCCCTTCTTCGCCCAGGCGGTAAGCAGCATCATTTGTTGAGCTTATATTATCATAGTAATATATGTTCTTTTTCCCTAAGATCTTCGTCGTTAATAGGCTTGCTATCTCATAGCCATACAGTTTATCAGGCGATGATTCTAGTCTGTACCCAAGATTCGGAACAGCATCGATAACATACCCTTCACTCCTGAGCTTTTTTATGTATTTCCAGATGTAGGCCCTGGAAACACCGAGAGCGTTACTGATCTCTTCGCCGGAGGAGTATTTGCCTTCGTTCTTACGGAACTGCTTTAATATCTTTGTTTTGACCTGAAAATCGTTCATAAACAATTTTCTAAACCAGTAGTAGGAATAGTTTTTCTGTAATTTTTAGATTTATTTTTATTTTCAACCTTCCCGATGTAAACCCAGTTTGTAGGACATATATCTTTAGGAGGATTCTTCTCCATTTCTTGATACCGTTGTTCTGTTTGCGGGTCATTGGGTTCTTTACTTTCATACTGCACGCCCACAAGACGGCCCGGACCAATTTGACTTGCCCATTTTTGGATCTCATCCGGCGTAAAATAATGTCTTATTCTATTCGGCGGACTCAACTCTTGCGAGGGAATAGGCCCGCATGAGGCCGGAAAAGTTACAAAATATGTTGCCCCGATCTTGCCGATCCTCTTAATCTCGTCAGCAAGACGATCCGGCCAGAACAGGTATTCTACAATGCGAGCACAAATCACTAGATCAATGGAATCATCCGGCAAATTGGAATCCGTAACCTCTCCCAAACATGCCCGTATACAGCTATCTGCGTCAACATCCGCAACCATGCCGGGAACATTATCCACGCAATAAATTTTCTTTGCTATGTTCCTCAAATGCTTAGCTAAAACTCCCCCGCCAGAACTCAAATCAGCGACAACGGGTTTGGTCAGCTTCTCTGCCTCATTTCTAATCATTTCTTGAAAGCGTTTTGTACTGTAAAGGATTTTTGTGCGTCGATTCCAATCTTCTGCCTCTCTGCTATAATATTGTGAAAGCGCCATGCGCCTGAAAAGATCCGCAGCTTCGGAAAAGGTAACTAAAAGAACTTTATTTTCGAGCGCTATTTGAAGTATTTTCTCCCAAGCTTTTAACTGTTCTTCCGGGGCATGGCTGGCTACACAGTCATGAGAACCAAATCCAAAATACGATCTATTTTTTAATAATTCGGAAAAACGATTAATCCATTCACTGACAGTCATATCATTTATATGAAGAGACCAGTCATCCGTAGCAATAGGCAGCCGCACTAAGCCGTTATAAATAAAATATGGCTTTGTACTTTTGTCCGATTCTGCATCCCAAAGAAAACCATTTTCCCAAAGACTTTTCAACGTGTTTTGCCCCCATTGCGATCTTGGTGACCTATACCCCTTTGGTTCGGCGGAAACCTTTCTGCATAGATCAACCTCAGAAGAATAATATTCAGGTCCCCAATCAGGGTAATTGCCGTATGCATGAAAAGCTATATCATGCCCTTCTTGTCTGATCCATTCTATCAAGTCAGGCTGTTCTTGAAATAGCTTACCTACAATATTATAGGTCGCAGTAATACCGTATTTTTTCTCAAGTTTTAAAAACTCTTTTACCATTTGTCTGCATTTTGCCGGATCCGCTTCGACGTCAATATTCTGTTCAATGTCATGATAAAAAGTTACAACATTTGATATTGGACTATCTCCCTTTATTGTTTCATCCATTAATTACGCCTCCGATTAATCTTTTATAATTCCTTAATCCCTGTTTTAAACATTTCAAATATTCTTATCCTTGAATTTCTTGAGCTTCTCGATCTGATCTCTGTAAACTATGGCCTTCTCGAACTGTAAGTTACGGGCAGCCTGTTCCATTTCACGCTCAAGTTCGGCGATGACCTCATTTATATCATATTCATCCGGGGTTTCACCGGTGACCTCGGTCGTGATCTCTTTCGCCTTCCTATATGCCTCGATGCCGTCTTTAATAGCTTTTTTTATGGTCGTGGGAGTTATATCGTGTTCCTCATTATATTTAAGCTGTTTTTCGCGCCTGTGATTGGTCGTGTCGATGGCGTGCTTCATTGAGCCTGTCATGTTGTCGGCATAAAGTATTACCTCACCGTTGACATTTCTTGCGGCTCTGCCCGCGACCTGCACTAAAGATGTGCCGCTTCTTAAAAAACCCTCTTTATCCGCGTCCAGCACCGCGACAAGCGACACTTCAGGAAGGTCCAATCCCTCTCTTAAAAGATTTATGCCCACAAGACAGTCAAATTTGCCCAACCTTAGATCTCTTATTATATCCACCCGATCAAGCGCGTTTATCTCGGAATGCAGATATTGCACCCGTAATTTCTTTTCTTTAAGAAAGCGCGTGAGTTCTTCGGCAAGACGTTTGGTCAAGGTCGTAACGAGCGTCCTTTCCCCTTTTTCGGCACGCTTTGCCACTTCGTTAATAAGATCATATAGCTGGTCTTCCGTAGGTTTTACTGTTATCGGAGGATCTACAAGCCCCGTGGGCCGGATGATCTGCTCGGCGACAACTGCGCTTTTTTTGACCTCGTAATCACCGGGGGTAGCTGAAACATATAGCGTCTGCTTGACGATCTGGTCAAATTCTTCATATTTCAATGGCCTGTTATCAAGCGCCGAAGGAAGCCTGAAACCGTAATCTACAAGCGTCCGTTTTCTCGCCTGGTCGCCGTTATACATAGCATGAAGTTGGGGAAGCGTCACATGCGATTCATCTATGATCACGAGAAAATCATCATCAAAATAGTCCAGTAAACACCAGGGCCTGCTCCCAGGGTCCCTTCCGGAAATATGGCGTGAATAATTTTCGACGCCCGAGCAATAACCCAGCTCCTGCAGCATCTCCATATCATATCTTGTCCGGCTTTCCAGCCTTTGGGCTTCAAGCAGTTTACCCGCGTCTCTAAGCTCCGCCAATCGCTCCTTTAATTCCACCGCGATCGACTTTATGGCTTTTGAGATCTTCTCTTCAGTAGTGACAAAATGTTTCGCCGGATAGATCGCTAGCTTATCCAATCTGGCTAAAATATCAAATGTGAGCGGATCTATCTCGGCTATCTTGATTATCTCCTCACCGAAAAACTCGATCCTGTAAGCTGTCTCCTTATACGCCGGGAATATCTCAACGATATCGCCGCGTACCCTGAACTTGCCGCGCTGAAGTTCGATATTGTTACGTTCATATTGTATATCCACAAGCTTTTTCAATATGTCTTCCCGGGAGACCTCTTCCCCCTTTGTTATATTGACCAGCATAGTGGAATAGTCTTCAGGCGAACCTAATCCGTATATGCAGGATACGCTTGCCACTATTAAAACGTCTTTACGCGAGAATAACGAACTCGTCGCGGAAAGCCTCAAGCGATCGATATCCTCATTGATCGACGCGTCTTTTTCGATATAAACATCGGTCTGAGGGACATATGCTTCGGGTTGGTAATAATCATAATAACTAACAAAATATTCAACCGCATTATTAGGGAAAAATCCTTTAAATTCGGAATATAGCTGTGCCGCAAGGGTTTTATTATGAGATATAACAAGAGTGGGTTTATTAAGTTTTTCGACAATATTCGCCATCGTAAAAGTTTTGCCGCTTCCCGTAACGCCTATAAGCGTTTGGTAACGATTGCCTTTTTTAATAGAATCGGCAATTTGGTCAATGGCTTTGGGCTGATCGCCTGCGGGATTAAGGTCGGTACCTAATTGGAATTTGTCCATCTTGAGAGCAGTCTTCTATGACTTAACGATAATTTCAAGGCTAAAATCTATCGGGTCTATGGAACTTGTAATTGAACCGGTTGATATGCGATCAACGCCTGTTTCGGCATATTCTCTCACATTATCAAGCGTAATGCCGCCTGATGCCTCAAAAAGGACTTTTCCTTCAAGACCTTTTTCGCGGCGGAGTTGAACGGCTTTTTTTAGTTTTTCAGCAGACATGTTATCCAGCATTATTATATCGGGCTTTTCATCCAGCGCGTATTCGCATTCTTTTAATGTTTCAACCTCTATCTCTATTTTTACATTCTGCTGAACGGAAGATCTTGCTTTTTTTATCATCTCCTGAATAACAGCCTGCGTATCAAGCCCGGGATTATCTTCACTATAAGCCCTTACGTGGTTGTCCTTGATCAGGACCATGTCCCATAATCCGTACCTGTGATTCACTCCCCCGCCTGTTTTTACGGCATATTTTTCAAAATACCTGTGGAGCGGAATTGTCTTTCTTGTATCATAGATCTTAGCGTTTGTGCCCTCGACAAGATCGACCATTTCACGGGTTTTTGTAGCGACACTGCTTAAAAGAGACAGAAAATTAAGCGCTGTTCTCTCGGCCCTTAAAATAGAACGCACGTTGCCTTCTACAAACGCTATTTCCTGCTCCGGCTCGATTTCTTCCCCGTCCTTCACCATCGGACGAAACCTTAAAGTATCATCACAGGAAGCAAAAACCCTTTCGATTATTTCCATGCCGCAGACCATTCCGGAGGTGCGTGAAATTACCACAGCATCGGCCTCTTGGGCATCACTAATAACGGCTTCCGAAGTGATATCACCCTGCCAGGTATCCTCTTTAATGGCAAAACGGATTATTTGATCGACTCTTCTTTGATCCAGATTCATAGGTTTCTTAAGATTTCTATTTCCTCTTTTGTAAGTTCCCTGTATTCGCCTTCTTTCAAGTCTCCCAGACTTAAACCCGCATAAACAATGCGTTTAAGTTCAAGTACTCTATGTCCGAAGGTGCCGAATATGCGTTTTATCTGTCTCTTTTTACCCTCATGCAAGTGTACTGTAAGGATAGAAAATCTCGGCCCTTTGCTTACGACCTGAATTTCACAGGGAGCCAATTTTTTGCCGTCTAGATTTATACCGCTTTCTATCCTCTCCAGGCTCTCATCCGTTATTTCGTTACTGACTTTGACGAGATAAACCTTTTCCACTTCGGATTTGGGATGGGCAAGCTTATGGGTCAGTTCGCCATCGTTCGACACAAGGATTATGCCGGTCGTATCCTTATCCAGCCGGCCTATAGGATACAGCCTCGCATTGATGCCCTTGAAAAAATCCGTTACTTTCTTGCGTTCCTGGGGGTCGTAAGCTGTGGATATGACGCCTTTCGGTTTATGGAAAAGAAACGTGTATTTTACTTCATCGCCTTCAGGAAGAGGTCTACCCTCAACAAGTATCTCGCATTCGGCTGCATCTACTCTGTATCCCTTCTCTTTTACAACTTCACCATCAACCGTTACTTTGCCTTCTTCGATCATTTTGGCCGCGTTCCTGCGGCTGGTTACCCCGGCCTGTGAGATGATAGTCTGCAGTCTCTTTTTCACTTCAGTGCCTCCAGGTTGTCTTTTAGATTTTGAAGCTGGGCCTCGTATCTCGTTTCCTTGTCTTTTTCCTTGGCCACAACCTCCGGAGGTGCATTATCAGTAAATCCTTTGTTCGCGAGCTTCTTCCCGATGCTTTTAAGAAAATCCTCCAGCTCGCCTTTCCTCTTCTCTATCCGCACTCTTTCCTTTTCAACATCAACAATGCCGCTAAGCGAAATGATCACCCTCGCGCCTCCCGCAAGCGCGGAAACAGACTGATCGGGTTTAGTGAACTTCTCGTCCACAATGTTTGCCTTGCATTTAGCTAACTTTTCCATGTAATGCTTGTTATCCTCAAAAATATCCTTATTTTTTACGCTCACGAACACGTTTATCTCATCCTTGTGGGGAATGTTCCAGAAAGCCCTGCTGTTACGTATGGAAGTAATCACCGATATAAGGTTTTCCATGCCGTCTAAAGCTTCCGCGTCAATAAGTTTCTTATCCGCCTTTGGCCAGCTTGAAGTCATGAGCCATTTGTCTTTCTCGCCCGGCATCCTTTGCCATATATCTTCAGTTATGAACGGCATGAAAGAATGCAGGAGTTTCAAGATCCCTTTAAGAACGGTTAAAAGCACATTCTGGGTCGTTTCTTTGTCTTCCGATAACTTCGAGACTTCAAGGTACCAATCACAGTACTTGTGCCATATAAAATCATAAAGAACGCTGGAAGCGTCATTAAACCGGTAATTTTCCAAAGCTTTTGTTGCGTCCCGAGCGGTCTTCTGGAGCTGGCTTAATATCCATTTATCGGCCAGTGTTTTTCTGTCTTCTTCGATCTTCTTATCCAAATAGTCATCATTTATGTTCATCAGCACATAACGCGACGCGTTCCACAATTTATTCGCGAAATTTCTGCCGATCTCAAATTTGTCTTTCGATAAGAAAACATCCTGCCCCTGGGAAGTGATCGAGATTATACTGAAACGTAAAGCATCGCTTCCCACCTCATCAATAATTTCAAGAGGATCTATGACATTGCCTAAGGATTTCGACATCTTCGTCCCGGTTGAGTCCCTGACAGTACCGTGTATATAAACATCCTTAAAAGGTATGTCCTTGCGGAACTTTAAACCCGCCATTATCATCCTGGCCACCCAGAAGAATATGATCTCCTGAGCTGTTACCAATGCGTCTGTGGGATAAAAAACTTCCAGATCTTTTGTTTCTTCCGGCCATCCTAAAGTCGAGATAGGCCACAGCCATGAACTGAACCAGGTATCCAATACATCCGGATCCTGTTCTATTTTTCCGCTGCCGCATGACGGGCACCTGTCCGGAATCTCCGCGCCGACATATACGCCCTTCTTCCCGGGCTCGGATATTTCCACGTCCCGGACGTTCTTAGCCCCGAGACAATCCTTGCAATACCACACAGGTATACGGTGCCCCCACCATATCTGGCGTGATATGCACCAATCACGTATATTTTTCATCCAGTTAAGATAAACTTTTGTCCATCTTGCCGGATAGAATTTTATCTTTCCGTCCTTAACGACTTTTATCCCCTCTTTTGCGAGAGGTTTCATTTTGACGAACCATTGTTTTGAAAGACGCGGTTCCACTACAGTATGGCACCTGTAGCAATGTCCGACAGCATGATCGTGTTCTTCAGCTCTTATAAAAAGTTTTCTTTGTTTCAGGTCCTCTATGATGGCTTCACGGCATTCAAACCTGTCCATACCTTCATAATCTTCACCGACAGCGTTTATCGTGCCGTCGCTATTCATGGCATTAACGCTTCCCAGCCCATGTTTGGTGCCAAGTTCAAAGTCTACGGGATCATGCGCGGGAGTCACTTTAAGGGCCCCTGTGCCGAACTCGGGATCCACTGTCTCATCAAAGATCACTTTAAGTTCGCGTTTTAAGATCGGAAGGATTAGCGTTTTTCCTTTTAGACCGGTATATCTGGGGTCTTTAGGATTAACCGCTACCGCAACGTCACCCAGCATGGTCTCCGGCCTGGTGGTCGCGACAACAACATAATCTTCGTTCTCTTTCTCTACTTTTTCTCTGCCTTTAACCGGATACTTTATGTAATAAAGCATGCCCTGAGTATCCCTGTGTTCTGCCTCTTCATCACTCAGGGCTGTTTCACATCTCGGACACCAGTTTATGATATAGTCGCCTTTATATATGAGCCCTTCATTATACAGCCGCACAAAAACTTCTTTGACCGCATTGGAAAGCCCCTCATCCATGGTAAACCTGGTGCGTTCCCAGTCGCAGGAACAGCCCAGTTTCTTCAGCTGATGAATAATGGTGTTGCCGTATTCATCCTTCCACTGCCAGACTTTTTCCAGGAATTTTTCGCGTCCGAGATCCGCTCTTTTTATGTTCTCTTTAGCCAGCTCCCGCTCGACAACATTTTGAGTCGCTATCCCGGCATGGTCCGTGCCCGGCAGCCATAAAGCTTCGCAACCCTGCATGCGTCTTGAGCGGATGATTATATCCTGAATTGTATTATTGAGGGCATGCCCCATGTGGAGTATCCCGGTAATGTTCGGCGGAGGTATGACTATAGAGTAAGGAGTTTTACTTGAAGCGTTGTCGGCATGGAAAAGATCCTCTCCGGCCCACTTACCATAGATAGCTTCTTCCGTCTGCTTGGGATCATATTTTGTAGGCATTTCTTTCATAGGCGGTTTATTTTCTAGACCTGCCCTTTCTTTTTTTTCCTTCATCTTTCGCGAATTTGTACTCGATCGAATCTATGAGAGCGAGCCAGCTTGCTTCGATAATATTTTCGGAAACTCCGACTGTCCACCAGTTGTCCGTCTTATCCTGAGATTGGATAAGTACGCGCACTTTTGCCGCGGTACCCGCTTTTTCGTCAAGAACCCTTACCCTGAAATCCGACAAGTGCATATCGTTCAATGACGGATAAAATGAAACTAAAGCTTTTCTGAGAGCCTGGTCTAATGCATGGACAGGGCCGTCTCCCAGGGCGACTGTATGTTTTACTTTATTGCCGATCTTTACTTTCACGGTCGCTTCTGAAACTATTTCAGTTTCGCCGCGCTTCTCGACCATGATCCTTAGGTCCTGAAGTTCAAAATGTTTCTTGAAAACTTCCTGCGCCCGTCTCATGAGAAGCATCAGCGATGCTTCCGCCAATTCGAACTGATACCCGTCACTTTCAAGATCCTGGACATGCATAAGGATCTTTTTTGCCTTATCGGAAGATTTGTCTATTTTGATACCAAGTTCCTCAGCCTTGCCGAGTATGCTTGATTTGCCCGAAAGCTCTGATATGAGCATTCTGCGCCTATTCCCGACTTTTTCCGGGTCAATATGTTCGTATGACTTTGGATCTTTAAGTATAGCGTTAACATGCACGCCGGCTTTATGGGCAAAAGCGCTCGAGCCCACATAAGGCTGAAAATCCAGCTGCTTCATATTTGAGATCTCTGCGATATATCTGGAAACCTCTGTCAGCTCTTTAAGGGAAAAATCCGACAAACAGTCCATGCTGAGTTTATATCTTAAAGCGGGGATTATCGATACAAGATTGGCATTCCCGCATCTTTCCCCGTAACCGTTAAACGTACCCTGGACCTGCGTGCATCCCGCCTGCACGGCCGCAACAGAGTTCGCGACCGCCATCTCGGAATCATTGTGTGTATGAATGCCGAGCGGCGCTTTTATCTTCTCTCTCACTTCTTCTGTTATCTCGAAGATCCGGCTTGTAACAGTACCGCCGTTGGTATCACACAGAATAAGGACTTCAGCTCCCCCGTCAAGCGCGGCTTTAAGCGTATCAACGGCATATTCGGGATTATCCTTATATCCGTCAAAAAAGTGTTCCGCATCAAACATTACATGACGGCCTTTTTTCTTGAGGTACTTGATCGAATCGGCTATCATGTTCAGGTTTTCCTGCAAGGTCGTTCTGAGCACATCTCTCACATGAAGATCCCAGCTCTTGCCGAAAATGGTTATATGCTTCGTTTGAGATTTAAGAAGCCCCTTCATTACCGCATCTGTTGCTGCGCTTGCATTTGCCCGGCGTGTTGACCCGAACGCAACAAGCTTGGATTTTTTAAGCTTTAGGTCCTTCGCGGCGACCTTGAAGAACTCGTCATCTTTCGGATTAGAGCCGGGCCATCCTCCTTCGATAAAATCGATGCCGATCTCATCCAGTTTTTCCGCGATCCGGATTTTATCTTTTATGGTAAAAGAGATCCCTTCAAACTGGGCGCCATCTCTTAACGTGGTATCATAAATGTAGATTTTTTCCATGCTTGTCACTCCTTGCTCCGGTCTGTCTCCAAAAAAGAAGTTCTGGACCTGAATGCCTACTTCTTGCCTAATCCGAACGCGCTGTGGACAGCTTTAACAGCTTTCCCGGCGTCATCTTTATTTATTACACATGAAATTTTTATTTCGCTGGTGGAGATCATATTAATATTTACTTTTTTCTTAGCAAGCGCGCCGAACATCTTTGCCGCAACGCCGGAATGGCTTCTCATCCCGACGCCTACAATAGAAACCTTTGCTATATTGTTGTTGTATTGAACTTTCCCGGCGCCGATCTTTTTGACGATTCTACCCACTACTTCTTTTGTCCGTATAAGGCCCGCAGCCGGCACGGTAAAAGAAATATCGGTAATGCCTGTATGTGAAACGTTTTGAACGATCATATCAACATTAACATCGGCTTTTGCGAGCCCTTCAAACAGCTTGCTTGCCTCTCCGGGTTTATCCGGAACATCGCGCACGGTAACTTTAGCTTCATTTTTATCAACCGTGACACCTCTAACCAGAACATCTTCCATTTTCTTGACCTCCCTGCTTATCAGAGTACCTTTTTCGTTCGAAAAACTTGATCTTACATAGATCGGTACATTGAATTTTCCGGCAACTTCCATGCTTCTTGCCTGCATCACCTGAGCGCCCAGTGACGCCAGTTCCAACATTTCCTCATAACTTATATTGTCAAGCTTGCGGGCGTCCTTGACGACTCTTGGATCCGCGGTATAAACCCCTTTTACATCCGTATATATCTCACACACCTCGGCATTAAGAACCTTTGCCAGAGCAACGGCCGTCATGTCCGAACCGCCTCTTCCGAGAGTGGTGATCTCCTGATCGGGGCTTATTCCCTGAAAACCCGCGACGATCACGATCTTGCCTTTCTTAAGCTGCTCTTTTATCTTGGCGGAATTCACGTCTTTTATCTTGGCCTTCGTGTGGGATTTATCGGTAATTATGCCGACCTGCGCTCCTGTAAATGAGATCGCTTCCCGGCCGATCTTGTGCAACGCCATCGCGAGAAGCGCGACCGATATCTGCTCGCCCGTTGACATCAGCATGTCAAGCTCTCTCGCGGAAGGATCAGGATGTACCTGGTCAGCCAATTTTAAAAGTTCATCGGTTGTATCGCCCAAAGCGGATACGACAACCACCACGTTGTAGCCTTTTTTTCTGCATGCGGCCACTTTTTTGGCAACACCTTTGATCTTCTCAGGGTTAGCAACGCTTGTCCCGCCGAATTTTTGTACTATTATACCTTTGCGTTTCATCTCTCTTTCTTATCCCCTTTCTGAAAGAAGAATTTTCATCAGTTCATGGCCTTTTTTCAGATGCATGCTTCCCGCTTTAGCTGCTTTTTCGGTGAACACGGTCACGTCGTCAGCTTCGACTCCCGGACCCGCCATGGCAAAAGGAACCGGGTCAGCGGTATGAGTCCTCTTCTTTATAGGAGTCGGGTGATCCGGAAGAACCAGCACGCGATACTGGGCTCCCTTTTCGGTAAGCCCTTTAACAATGTTCCCGACTATCTTAGAGTCAAAATTTTCTATAGCTGTCAGCTTCGCAAGAACATCACCATTATGCCCGGCTTCATCAGTGGCCTCTACATGAACGAACACCATGTCGTTCCTTTCCAGAATACCAAGCGCGGCTTCAGCTTTGCCTTCATAATTTGTATCATAATAACCGGTAGCGCCCGGCACATTAACAACTTCAAGCCCCAGCACTCTGCCCATTCCTTTCAAGAGATCCACCGCTGATATAACCCCTCCGGTCACTCCGTATGCATCGATAAATTTGGGCATGTCGGGCTTTTTGCCCTGCCCCCAGATCCAGATCATATTAGCGGGGTTCTGCCCCAGATCAAGGCGCACCTTATTTATGTCATGATCTTTGAGAATATCCTTTGACTTCTCCATAAGATCGACTAATTCCTGTTCCTTGGGAAGATGTTTGGATACCGCTTTATCCAAAATATCATGCGGCGGATGGCATAAAACTTTAGACAACCTATCAGCTTCTTCCGAAGAGGCGCAATGGACCATAAGAAGATTGCGATAACTGGTCCCGGGATAGAAATGATATCTGTCGCTTGCAAGTTTTTCGTTTAAAAGTTCGGTAAGAACTTTTACTTCCTGGCTGGTTATATGACCGGCGCTGTAATCTATCATCTTATCATCATGAACGGTAACAGTATTGAACCTGAAAGCAACATCAACCTCAGAAAGTTCTACTCCGAGATTAGCCGCTTCCAATGGTCCCCGTCCGCAATAATATTTTTTAGGGTCATACCCGAGTATGGATAAATTGGCTATGTCACTTGCCGGTGTCATGCCTTTCGGAACATTATTCGTGGTACCTACGATACCCTTGCGCGCTATCATATCCATGTTCGGGGTATTAGCCGCTTCCATGCAAGTACGATCGTTAAGTTCTTCCAGAGGCAGATCCGACATGCCGTCCGGCACTAAAATCACATATTTCATCTTATAATCCGGCCTCCCTCACAACATCTTCCAATTTGGCGTCTACAACAACAGGTTTGGCAACTTGTTTTATCGCGCAATCAGGATCTTTTAAACCGTGTCCGGTCAATACGCAAACTATATCTTTTTTATTTTTCTCATCACCTTTATCAAAATAACCTTCTTCAGCTTTTTTCAAAACACCCGCCACACTCGCAGCCGATGCCGGTTCGGCGAATATGCCTACACCGCCGGCCAAAAGTTTATATGCTTCTATGATCGCCTCATCAGTCACCTTATCGATCAGCCCGCCGGATTCATCGCGTGCCGCCTCAGCGGTTTTCCAGCTTGCAGGGTTGCCTATTTTGATCGCGGTCGCTATAGTCTTTGGTTCTTTTATAGGATGACCTTCGACTATCGGAGCCGATCCAGCCGCCTGGAAGCCTATCATCTTCGGCAAGCTATCTATTTTGCCTTTCTCCAAATATTCTTTATAACCTTTCCAGTAAGCAGTGATGTTGCCCGCATTGCCGACAGGCAGCGCGTGGAACGCAGGCGCATGTCCCAAGGCATCACATACTTCAAATGCAGCGGTTTTCTGCCCTTCGATCCTATATGGATTAATTGAGTTAACTAAAGTTATCGGATATTTATCGGCAAGCTCACAAACTATCTCTAACGCCTGATCAAAATTTCCGCGCACAGCTATGACTTTAGCGTTATGGATCAAGGCTTGAGCGAGTTTCCCCAAAGCGATCGCTCCCTCAGGAATAACGACAACACACTTTATGCCGGCCCTTACCGCATATGCCGCAGCGGAAGCTGAAGTATTCCCGGTTGACGCGCAGGTCACAGCTTTCGATCCTTCCTCAACCGCCTTGGATACAGCTACAGTCATGCCTCTATCCTTAAAGCTTGCGGTAGGATTAAGCCCCTCGTATTTCAGCCATACATTATATCCGGAGCCGACTTTCTCGGCCAAAAAATCAGCTTTAACAAGCGGAGTACTGCCTTCCTCTAAACTTATAACAGGAGTTTTATCGCTCACCGGAAGATAATCTTTGTATCTTTCTATTACGCCCATTCTTCTTCCTCGATTCTGATAACAACAGTTTTATCCTTAATGTATTCTAATTTATCAACACTCTCGATGGCTTTTCGCATATTGCCTTCTTCGGCCTTGTGAGTAAGGATAATAACCGGCACTACCTCACCTACTGAATGTTCTTCCTGAGAAACATTGGCGATACTGATATCATTATCCGCAAGTATCTTTGATATCCCCGCCAAAACGCCCGGTTTATCCACAGCAGAGAATCGCAGGTAATAAGAGGTTTTCAGTTCTTCCATGCGGCTGATATCCAGAGAGTTCCCTGCATAGGCAAGGTTATACCCCATGTTATTCTTGCCGTCCGAAAAAGCTATTTGTTTCGCCGCATCAACTATATCACCTATCACGGAACTTGAGGTCGGCCGGCCTCCTGCTCCTTTTCCGTAAAGAAGCGATTCGCCTACAAAATCCCCGTCCACAAATATCGCGTTATCCGAGCCCTTCACATCTGAAAGAAGATGTGAAGAAGCTATAAGGGTCGGGTGGACTCTCAGCTGAAGTTCACCGTCCGCTCTTTTTGCTATGGCCAGAAGCTTTATGCTGTAACCCCACCTGGCGGCATATTCTATATCCTGCGGACCTATTTTGGTTATGCCTTCGGTATAAATATCGTCGGGTGATACTTCTATCCCGAAACCAAGCAAAGAAAGTATGGCGAGTTTATGCGCGCTGTCCTTGCCGCTTATATCGAGTTCAGGATCAGCTTCCGCAATGCCTTTCTCCTGCGCAACAGAAAGCGCGTCACTGAAACCGCATTTATCCTTGTCCATCTTAGTCAGGATAAAGTTAGTGGTCCCGTTCAGGATGCCGTACACAACATTAAAATTGTTTGATACAAAACTTTCCTGCAAAGTACGGATTATCGGTATTGATCCCCCTACGCTCGCTTCAAACTTTACAAAAACATTGTTCTCCGAAGCGGCCCCGAAGATCTCCTTCCAGCATTCCGATAAAAGGGCTTTATTCGCGGTCACAACATGTTTTTTGTTCTTTATCGCGCTTAGAACAATTTTCTTCGCGGGATCTATGCCTCCGATAAGCTCAACAATAATATCAATATCGCCTGAAGAGATAAGCTCATCAGCATTGCCGGTCTTGATGGATGCGTCTTTAGCATTTATGCTGTTAAGGGCATTTTTGTCCTTGTCGCATATTCCCTTCAGAACCAAAGACACGCCGGTTCTGTCAGCGATCAGCTTCCCGTTTGAAATGATGCCTTCGGCAACTGCCTTACCGACAGCTCCAAGTCCTATTAATCCTATGTTTACGGTTTTCATCGTTTTCCTTTTTTTTATAAATAATGGTCGGGACGGCCGGATTCGAACCGGCGACCCCTAGTCCCCCAGACTAGTGCGCTAAGCCAGACTGCGCTACGTCCCGAATCAATATATTTCTTCTTTCAGATCCCGCCTCATCAGTTCCTTAACAGCCAACTTGGGATCTTTACCTTCATAAATGATCTGGTATATCTTTTCGGTTATCGGCATGTCAACCGAATATTTCTTCGCAAGTTCATACGCTGATCTCGATGTAGCAACGCCTTCAATAGCCATCTCAGTTTCATCCAGGATCTCTTCAACGCTCTTACCTTTGCCTAACTCTTCTCCAAACCAGCGGTTTCTGCTGTGTGTACTTATACAAGTTGTTGTAAGATCTCCCATGCCGCTCAACCCGCTGAAAGTTTCTCTTCGAGCGCCCATTTTCACTCCCAAACGCGTAATTTCAGCCAACCCTCTTGTTAAGAGGCCCGCTTTTGTGTTTGTCCCGAAACCAAGCGCATCTGAAATGCCTGCCGCAATAGCGATAATATTTTTTAACGCTCCGCCAAGCTCGACACCGATAACATCATTCGATGTATATGCCCTGAAACTCTCGGTTGATAACAGTTTCTGCAGATCCTTCTTCCAGTCATCAAGGGTCGCAACTACAACTGCCGTAGGCATGTTTCTCGCTACTTCATAAGAAATGCTCGGCCCTGAAAGGACCCCTATATGTTCTTCGGGAAAATATTCTTGGAGTATTTCCGACGGCCTTTTAAGAGAGGCCTTTTCAATGCCTTTTGTAGCGCTGACAATATATGAGAAAGAAGCGTCCTTAAACCGGTCTATAACCGATCTTAAATACTCACAAGGAATTACAAAAAGAGCGTATTCAGCGTCCTTAACCTCATCATCATCTGAAGTTATCACGAGATCTTTCGGGATCTTTACTCCCTCTAAAAATTTCGTATTTTCCCTCTTTTTATTTAGATAGGCGGCGTATTCGCCAAAAGCGCTCCAAAGGACAGTATCCACCCCTTTGGCGTGCAAAATAATAGCAAGCGCTGTTCCCCAGCCGCCATCTCCTAAAACACATACTTTAGCCATAATATTCATAGAAGTTTAACATATATGAATATTATAGTCAATGTTATATAGGGGGTAATCCTGTATATTGAAAAATGGACATGAATTCAGAAGTGTTTTTGCTTGTTCTTGAGGGTGTCCCCAAATGGGACGTCCCCGATAAGTAAAACGGGGATGACCTTTCGGCCATCCCCGTTTTTTGGAGGTTAGGGTAGTACATATATCCGCGCAAATTACCGGTTAATGCCTATGTATCAGTTCAAGCAATAATACCTGCATCTTTATCACGCTCAGTTTCATAAGCGCCAAAAGGACCAGAAAAAAATGCATAAAATAATTGCTCGAACGTTTCATGACTCGCTTCCTCATTCACATATCTGTATTTTCAGGATATTCACACAAAACACCTTAAACACCTTCAATCTATCGACTATATAGAACTCTCCGGCCATTTTAAACAAAACCTTATTAATTCGCTTTTTACGGTCAATATGCCGAAGTATGTGATATTTCCTCACCGCGCTTCGTTCCTTATCTAACTCGATCCAGTGTTCCAGCTCGGCCTTGCTTTGGGCCATGAACATATCCTTAAGATAATATTTACTTATCCATTTTTTGACCATCCGAATTTTGGAACGATCGCTTGTCTCTTCTATAGAGATCTCGCGCTTCCTCGGATTTGGTCCAGTTATGTTCTTGTAGATTACTTCTTTCATGCGTCTTCTCTTTACATACTTTTTAAAAGTTCTTAGAAAGATAAACTAAAAAATGGGGCGCACTTACAGCATCCCCTCCCAAATTTCGATTACAGATCAAGTATACACCTCTATAAAAAAATAAGCAAGAAAATATTTCTACCTTTTTTATATTTTACCGCTATATCAGCTTCTTCTCTGTCCCCTGGATCAAGCGCTTAATATTCGACCTGTGCCCATACACCCCCACGGCACATAAAATGCAGCAAAATATTATGAATGAAAGACTTCTGCCGAATACCAATGCCATTATCGGAAGCGCGCATGATGCGACAATTGATGCCAAAGAAACATAGCGCCATATAAAAAAAATTACCGCCCAAATTATTAAACACGACAGAAATACCAACGGCGCTAAAGCTATCATTACCCCGGCTGTTGTGGCAACGCCTTTCCCGCCTTTAAATTTCAGAAAAATCGTCCAAATATGTCCCGCAATAACTGCCCCTCCGATCAAGGTTATAAAATAGATCGCGCCTCTAAAAACACCCGGATAACTTAACTCCAATACCAGAGGAATGATCGTAACAGCCAAAAAACCTTTCAGAAAATCTATTATAAGAACAATAATACCGGGGACTTTTCCGATAACGCGAAACACATTTGTAGCACCCACGTTGCCGCTTCCGTGCTCTCTTATGTCGATCCCTTTAAGAAGTTTTCCGAAAATATAAGCAGTTGGTATTGAGCCGACTATGTAAGAAATTACAAGTGACAGCAAAAGAAGAAGGATCCTCATTTTCTTTCCTTTCTTGATTTTTTTAGTTTTATTTTTACGGGAATACCGTTTAACGGCAAGCTTTCTCTCAACTTGTTCTCAATAAAACTCAAATGGACCTGAAGAACATTTGACGGGTTATTGACAAATACCGTAAATTCAAGAGGCCTTTGTCTTGTCTGTGTCATGTAAAGAAAGTTGGGCCTCATCTTTCTTCTGGGGATGGAGATCAGTGAAGGGTCATCTTTTTCCAGAAGTTTATTCAGAAATGGCGTCGAGACCTTAAGGTCCAGATTGGCATCAAGTACATTTATTACCGAAAGTGTATCAATGACATTTTTTCCGGTCTTCGCGGAAATAAATTCAATAGGATATTTTTTAAGAAAATCTTCGGCATATACCAGATGCCTCCTGTACTCATCTATAGTAACATCTTTTACCTCTTCCGCCAGGTCCCATTTGTTCACCACGAGCAAACAGGCTTTTCCTTTTTCCTCGATAAACCTTAGTATGCCTATATCATCCCTTGTTATCCCGTCTTTGGCGTCCAGGATCAGAACCGCCACATCGCTTCTTGCGATAGATTCTTTTGACCGCATTATACTGAAAGCGTCAACAACGTTCTTGACCTTTCTTCTGTGCCTTATCCCCGCAGTATCGATCAGTATGTAATCCTCATTTTCGTAACTGAAATATGTATCGATCGAATCGCGTGTTGTTCCCGGGACATCGCTTACAATGACCCGTTTGCGGGCAAGAAGATTATTTATAAAAGAAGATTTTCCGACATTCGGCCTTCCGACAACGGCGATCTTTATATAATGTTTTTCCTCGAACTCGCCCTCTTCCGATGAAACAGCTTCTTTCAGGAGTTTTTTAAGCCTGGCAATGCCCCTTTTATGCACACAGGAAACAGCAACGGGATCGCCGAAACCCAACTGATAAAATTCCGCGACATCGGACAGGAGCTTGTCATTATCGGTTTTATTGGCGACCAGAACAACGGCTTTGCTGAATTTTCTTAAAATATCCGCTATTTCTCTGTCCGCAGGTGAAATGCCGCTCTGGGTATCGGTCACTAATAGTATTACCGAAGATTCCTCCATCGCCTCGCGTATCTGCTCTTTGACCTGAAGGGAAAGCTCGTCCTTATCTTCCGCGGCATACCCGCCGGTATCAACTATTTTTATGTTACGGCCTCTTAGATTGACCACGGTCTCGACCCTGTCCCGGGTGGTACCGGATTGTTCGACGACAACAGCCGTCCTTTTCCCGATTATCTGGTTGAAAAGGGACGATTTGCCGACATTCGGCCTTCCAACAATGCATATTGATGGTATGTGAGAGCGTGAACTATTTTCCATTGATCTGTCGGGCGCCTATCCTGATATAATCCAGGCCGGAGATGACAGTAAAAACAACCGTAATATTCCAAAGCCAGTTTGAATACATGAACTGCACGAGAAGCGCGATTATGGTGAATATCTGAAAACAAGTTGTGATTTTACCAAGTGCGGTAGGTTTAACTTCCAAATTACCCGTAATGAGATAAATAAATGCCGCGCCTATAAGAATAATAACGTCTCTGCTGATAACCACTATCGGGACATAGACCGGCATTTTAATATATGCCGGAAGCCCTTTAACCAAACTGAAGCTTATATAAGCGCTTAAAAGAAGCATTTTATCGGCCACGGGGTCCATCATGGTACCCAGCTGAGTTTTCTGATTAAATGTCCTTGCAATATATCCGTCCAGGGCATCTGTCAGGGCCGCCAGCAGAAAGATCCCGAAAGCCAAGCTAAGCCGGTGATATAAAATAGATATTATAAAAACAGGGACAAGTATTATCCTGAAAACCGTTAATCTGTTCGCCCAATTCATCAATCACCCTCGTGTATCATGCGGATCCGCCTGATCGGCCAATGGATCATGAAAGCTTTTCCGACTATTTTTTCAAACGGCGCAAACCCCCAGTACCTTGAATCCATTGAGTTCGCGCTGTTATCGCCCAAAACGTAAAACTGGCCCTCGGGCACACGGACGGGCTTGTGATCATTCCCGTACTTGCCGCGATTATAATAGAATATCCGGTTAAAGGGACTCTCTGTGATCTGTTCCCCGTCTATGTAAAGTTTTCCGTTTTTTATTTCAACAGTCTGTCCTTCTTTGGCGATAAAACGTTTGACAAGGAATTTTTTCTTCTCAACAGGCGAAAGGAAAACCACAATATCCCCCAGCTTGGGCCACTTATCATCCGGTATCCTTATATCGGTAAAAGGTATTTTTGTGCCGTAAGAGTATTTTGTGACAAATATCCTGTCTCCCGGCATGAAAGTGGGTTCCATTGAACCCGTCGGTATTTTAAAAGGCTGGATGATAAACGTTCTTATTAAAAGCGCCAGCACAGCCGCGATAATTATCGGCTTTACCCACTCTTCCCATAAATATTCCCATTTGCTTCCGAATGATCTTTTCATTTATTGACCTTTCTTTACGACACTCTCATTACTTTCAAAAATGCCTCCTTCGGAACGTCCACTTTGCCGATCCTGCGCATTTTTTTCTTTCCCTCTTTTTGTTTTTCCCACAATTTACGTTTTCTTGTTATATCACCGCCGTAACATTTGCCGGTAACGTGTTTCTTGAGCGCCGAAATGTTCTCCCGCGCAATAACCTCGCCGCCTACAGATGCCTGCACGGCTATCTTGAAAAGATGTTTAGGTATCGATTCTTTCAGCTTAGCCGCCAATTCTCTTCCGCGTTCCCTGGCCTTGCTTTTATGTATCAAAGTCGAAAGCGCGTCGCAGGATACGCCGTTAATAAGAACGTCCAATTTAACTATATCCGACTTTCTGTACCCTATAAACTCATAGTCAAGTGAGCCGTAACCCTGCGTGCAGGATTTTATCTTATCGTAAAAATCGATAACGATCTCCGCTAAAGGGATATTATAGGCGATCTGGACCTTTGTGGGATCAAGATATTTGGTACTGATAAACTCTCCCCGCTTGTTTTCGCAAAGTTTCATTATGGCGCCGATACTTTCGGAAGGCGCAAAAACATAACACCTGACATACGGCTCTTCCGCGTACTCTATCCTTTCTTTGGCAGGATATTTTGTCGGGTTATCTATCTCCTGCAGGTCTCCGTGGATCTCTTTTACCATATACGTCACACTCGGCGATGAAACTATCAAGTCCAGATCGAATTCGCGTTCCAGGCGTTCCTGTACGATCTCCATGTGCAGGAGCCCCAGGAAACCGCACCTGAACCCGAACCCTAATGCCGCGGAAATTTCCGGCTCATACGTAAAGGAAGAATCCGAGAGCCTGAGCTTTTCCATTGCGCTCTTGAGGTCTTCGTAGTCTTCATTTGTCACAGGATATACACCGCTGAAAACCATCGGTTTTACTTTTTTATAACCCGGAAGAGGTGCTGTCGCGGGCCTTTCCAGATCTGTTATAGTATCACCCACGACTACTTCTCTTGCGTCTTTGATATTGCATACGATGTATCCGACTTCACCGCAATCTAACTTATCAACGGCCTGTTCTTTGGGCGTGAATATACCGACTTCCTTAACTTCGTACTTTGTGCCCCTGTTCATCATTTCAACTCCCATGCCGGCATGAATAGACCCGTTCATGATACGCACGTAAATTATCACGCCGCGATATATATCATAAGAAGAGTCGAAGATAAGAGCCTGGAGAGGTTCTTTCTCCTCTCCTGCAGGAGGTGAGATCCTCTTCACTATCGCCTCGAGAACATCATCGGTGCCTGTCCCTTCTTTCGCGCTTGCAAGAATAATATCCTCTTCCTTCACCCCAAGGACTTCCTTCATCTGTTTTGTGATCTCGTCTATCCTTGCGCTTTTAAGGTCTACCTTGTTTATAACAGGTATTATCAAAAGATCATGTTCCATCGCCAAATACAGATTGGCAACAGTCTGCGCCTCAACGCCCTGAACGGCATCTACCAAAAGTATCGCGCCCTCGCAGGCCGCGATGCTTTTGGATACTTCATAAGAAAAATCAACATGCCCGGGAGTATCGATAAGATTAAGAAAATAGGTGCTCCCGTCTTTGGCTTTGTATTTGATCTTTACCGCGCTGGATTTTATGGTTATACCGCGTTCTCTTTCCAGGTCCATGCTGTCCAGAAGCTGGTCATGGAACTCCCTTGCTGACACCGCCCCGGTACGCTGGATCATCCTGTCAGCTAATGTGGATTTTCCGTGGTCTATATGCGCGATTATGCAGAAGTTTCGTATTTGTTTCAGTTTATTCATTTATTATTTCATCAACCTAAACGCGTATTTTTTGCCTATTAGAGCATATTTCTCGGTTTTCTTTTTTGAATTTGTCTCACTATAAATCCTTAGTTTCGGCTCGGTACCTGAAAGCCTGAGAAGCATCCAGCTGCCGTCCTCACATATAAATTTAGTACCGTCATAATCCTTTATGTCCACGACTTTCTTATTTAAAATTGATTTAAGAGGATCTTTTTTCATCCCCGCAAGAAGTTTTTTTCTCTTCTCTTCAGGAAAAACGCAATCGTTCCTGGCATAGACAAACTTGCCGTATTCTTTATCTACATCATCAACGACCTCACTGAGCGATTCTTTCCAGTTCGCCATAAGTTCCATAACAAGCATCGCGCTCAAGAAACTATCCCTCTCGGGAATATAGTCCTTAAAACCTATGCCGCCGGTCTCTTCTCCGCCGATAAGAATATCTTCCTTCGTCATGAGTTCGCATATATACTTGAACCCCACGGGCGTCTCATGCATCTTTATCCCGTATTTTTCGCATATTTTATTTATCAGCACGGTCCCGCAAATAGTCTGCACTACGCCTCCGCGCATGCCCCTGTTTTCATGCAGATGCAGAAGAAGCAGCGCCATCAGTTTGTGTCCCGAAAGGAGGTTCCCTTTTTCGTCGACGATCGCTACGCGATCGGCATCTCCGTCAGTCGCCACCCCCAGATCATATTTCCCGCTTTTTACTCTCTTGATAAGTTCTTTCAGGTTCTGAAGCTTCGGCTCAGGTGCTATGCCCCTGAATCCGGGGTTTCTTTCAGCGTTTATAAAATCCACTCTTATATTCGTACCCTTCAGCATATCCCTGAGATATGTTCCGCCTACACCGTTCATGGAATCCACCAATACTTTGAACCTTTTCTTCTTCAAAGCTTTCATGTCCGCGTATTTTCTGATAAAATCTATCTGCTCTTTTGTGATATCTTTGCATACGACCTTCTTCTTTTCTCTTGCCTCTTCTATTCCCATGGTTTTGACAGGATTCTTATGAAGTTTCTTTTCTATTTTTTCTATGATATCAGTGCCGGCAGATCCCCCGAAAAACCCCTTATACTTGATGCCATTGTACGCCGCGGGATTATGGCTGGCGGTCACCATTACCCCGCCCGTAAGTTTATTGTTCTTTATGTAAAAACTCACGGCCGGAGTGGAACAGGCATTATCCGAAAGTATGACCTTCATGCCGTTAGCCGCAAGAACACACGCTATGGCCTCGGCGAACTTATCAGAAAGAAACCTGGTATCATAACCGACTAAAACTTTTTTCTTTCCATATATGGACGACTTCTGCGAATTTATAAAGTCCGCGATAGCCTGTGTCACTATCCTGACATTTTCAAAAGTAAAATCTTCGCCTATTATCGCTCTCCATCCGTCCGTTCCGAATTTTATCTTTGCCATACCTGCCCCTTCTATTCTCCTCTCAATTCCCTGATCGCTTTGGCGTAATCATCGGTCTTGAAGATCGATGTACCCGCAACAAGCACATCCACTCCCGCACTGGCCGCTTTTTTAGCGGTTTGGGTATTTATCCCGCCGTCAACCGCAACGAGCCCATTGAACTTTTCTTTAAGTTTTTTTATCTTCGGCATCATGTCCGACATGAATTCCTGTCCGCCAAAACCCGGTTCAACAGTCATGACAAGAACCATATCCACCAAATCGATCACCTCATTTAGCGCGGATATATCCGTTCCGGGTTTTATGGATACTCCTGCCTGTTTTCCGTTCTTTTTTATTCTCTCCGCGACAGCCCTGCAATTTGGACATGCTTCTACATGATAAACGATCAAGTCGCTCCCGGCCTTTGCGAAATCATCGACATATCTTATTGGATCATTGATCATAAGATGCACATCGAAAAAAAGGTCTGTTATGGGCCTTATGGACTTGACCACAGTAGGGCCTATAGTGATGTTCGGAACGAACATGCCGTCCATGACATCCACGTGTATCCAGTCCGCCCCGGCTTTCTCGACCGCTTTCACCTCTTCACCGAGTTTGCTAAAATCAGCTGAAAGTATGCTCGGCGCAACCAAAATCTTCTTCTTGTTCATGTCATGTCTCCCACAATTATTACAAACATTTGCATTGTTCCTCGCAGGGACGTCAAATTTTCCCAGCGAGAAAATTTGACTCAAAAATCTTCTCGCTCTCGCTGCATTTAATGCGCCAGCGAACCGTGCCCGCTCGCAGATTTGATGCCCTGCTCAAAACATAGCAAATATTCGTATTACTTTTCGCTGACCATGACATAAACACGGTTTATGTCATCTATGGTCACGATGCCGATGATCTTACCGTTCCGTTCGACCGGTAAGGCGCTGGTCTGGTGCTGACCCATCATTTTCTGCACCTTATTCAGCCCCGTAGTGATCTTCACTGCCGGCACGTCAGTTCTCATGATCTCCCTCACAGGAGTATCCTTGCCTTTTACATGTATCCCCTGTATCATGTTCCTTCGGGTAACAAAACCTATCATTTTCCCGTCTTCCATGACGGGGAAATCCTCATTATGCGTGTGAAGCACAAGTTCCAACAGTTTTGATAAAGGCGCGTCCGGCTCAACATAAATAAAATCTTTTGAAAGTATATCAAAAACAGTATATTTCTTGATGGTTTCCTGTACATCAACCTGAAACCCTTCGCTTGATGCCGCCATATAAATAAAAACAGCTATAATAATGAGAAAGATATGGCCGTGCACAATGCCCAAATAACCGAATAGAAGCGCAAATATGTGGCCTAACCTCACGGCGACATCCGTCGCTTCTTTATAACTCATCCGGTATGACAGGATCGCTCTCAATACCCTGCCTCCGTCCATCGGAAAAGCGGGAAGCATATTGAATACCGCAAGAACAAGATTAAGCCAATATATATGCGCGATAATGCTGATCTGGCCGGTGAACGGCACCTTCCCTATCATCATATAAAAAGGGTGCATGAGAGTATCTTTACCCAAAAGCAGCATCAAAGGATAATAAAATATGAGAACCACCATAACGTTAGACAAAGGACCCGCGATCGATATCAAAAGCTCCTGATACGGTTTTTTAGGCGACTCCGTCATCGAAGCGACGCCGCCTATCGGAAGGAGCGTTATCCTTTTTACCTTTATCCCGAAATGCAAAGCCACAAGGCTGTGGCACAATTCATGCACGGTAACAAAAAAGAATATACCGACGATCAGCGCCAACCCCCTGGGGCCGAGCAAAAGGAAGAAAAACGCCAGAAGCAGGAAAAAAGTGAAATGTATGTCTATATTTATCCCGAAAACACGGGCCAGTCTAAAGGTGCCTCTCATAATTTGTTCATCTCTTTCTTTATTTTGTCTTTTTCTTTTATACTGATATTTCCCACCATCGCCAAATTGACCTTTGATGATCTGAATATCTTTTCACAAACCTCTTTTATGTTTTCCACGGTAACTTCATCGATCCTCTTTACTATCTCCTCCACTTCCGGAATATGTCTGTGCACCATCAGCCTGTCGCCAAGCCAAACCATCCTGGTAGATGTCCTCTCCATGGCCAAGAGAAACTGACCCTTGGCATATTCTTTCGCTCTCGTAAGTTCATCTTCAGTAACACCTATATCGCGTATGTTCTTGATCTCATCAAGTATGGCTATGGTGGATTTCAGGGCATTGCGGTTATCCACGCCGGCATGTATGGTAACTTCCCCGACATCGCTATGTCTTTTATAGGATGAGGAAATATCGTAACAAAGGCCGTATTTTTCGCGCAGCTCCTCAAAAAGCCGTGATGACATGTTCCCGCCGAAGATCACATTCATGAGTTTCATCGCAAAACGTTCGCTCATGTGCGAATCAACGGCCGGAAAACCCATGGCAATATGGGTCTGTTTTGTGCCGCCGTGCTCCACCTTCATTCTCGGAGATTTCTGGCTGAGAGCAGGCGATTTGAACGTCATTTTCTTTTTTTTCTTATATCCGTTAAACTTGCCTGAAGTATACTCAAAAAACTTGTCCGTATGGATCTTCCCGGCAGCCACTACAGCCATGTTCGCGGGCTGATAACTTTTTTCCTTAAAAGACATCAATTGATCCCTTTTAAAATTTTTGACTGTTGTGATAGCGCCTGTCAACGGCCTTCCAAGGGGATTCCCCGGCCACATGACCGAATTTAAGATATCCTGAACATGTTCGGCGGGCTGATCGCGGTACATCTTTATTTCTTCGCATATAACAAATTTCTCTTTTGCCAGATCTTCTTCGTCAAATTTCGCATTGAAAACCATGTCGCTTAAGACGCCTATGCCCAGCTCCAGGTAATTGGCGGGGACTTTTACCATGTAACACGTAACTTCATCCGAAGTAAACCCGTTAAAAGATCCTCCTATGCCTTCTATCGCCTGCTTCAGATCTTTTGCGGTACGCTCGTATGTGCCCTTGAAAAGCATGTGTTCTATAAAATGACTTATACCGCTTTCTTTGGCGGACTCGTATCTTCCTCCGGTCCCTATCCATACTCCCACCGTTACGGAAGTCATATGAGGCATCGGGGAAACGATCACCTCAAGCCCGTTTTTCGTCTGTTTCCTTCTATACATACTAGTCCTTCATTTTTTTAAACTATCCAGATAATTCTGCAATATGATCTGTGCGGCGAGTTTGTCCAGATCCTTCCTGCGTTTTTTTCTTGAAATATCCGCCATTATCATTATATCTTCCGCTTCTTTAGTGCTTAATCTCTCGTCCCACAACTTTACCGGAAGCTTTAACTCTTTCTCAAGAAGCTTGGCGAACTTTTCACTGTCTTGGGCGCGTTCGCCTCTGGTGCCGTTCATATTCAGCGGAAGTCCGACAACCACCTCTTCCACCTTATATTCTTCCGCTATGCCTTTGATCCGGGATATCGCTTTTTTTTCGTTCTCTCTTTTAACGACTCCCCTCGCCTGGGCAATTGTTCCTGTTTCATCGCTGACGGCGACACCGATATTTTTGGTGCCGATATCGAGTCCCATTATTCTCATATTCAACCAGTTGTCTTTTTTCCGCTACCCGCGGGGATAATGCGAACTAAACTCAAGCGCCGTGTATAGCCCGGGCAATAGATCGCGCAAAAGATCCGACTTCCTTGCTTATCGCGTTTTTACGAAAAAGATTTTTCTCAAGAACATTTATAACAGAACTTCCGATAATTACGCCATCGGAGGCCGAAGCGATATCCTTCGCCTGCTGAGGTTTTGATATTCCAAAACCCACGCAAATCGGTTTTTTTGCCGCTCTTTTAAGTTTTCTTACCTCACTTTTCAGCTGGTCTGATAACTTTTTCCTTGCTCCCGTCACGCCGGTGAGCGATACATAGTAAATAAAACCTCTTGATGCCGAAGCTATTTTCTTGAATCTTTTCATCGGTGTTGTCGGAGCGACTAGGAGGATCAGATGAAAATCTTCCTTCCTGGTAATACGCATCAATTCTTCCGACTCTTCCATGGGAAGATCCGGAACGATGATACCGTCCGCGCCGTTTTTCTTGGCATCCCGGACAAACTTCTCAGGCCCGTAGTTCAGGACTATATTGTAATAGGTCATGAATACAAAAGGCGTATCAATACTGCGTCTCAGCGCTTTTACCATAGAGAACACCTTCCGTACGGTACAGCCCGCATCAAGAGACCTTTTAACCGCGTTCTGTATAGTCGGGCCGTCCGCAAGAGGGTCGGAAAACGGTATCCCCAGTTCTATTATATCCGCGCCCGCATCCGACAAGGATCTAATGACTTTCTTGCTTGTTGCCAGGTCCGGATCACCTGCAGTAATATACGGAATAAACGCTTTCTTTTTTTCTTGTCTTAGTTTCTTGAAAGTTTCGTCGATTCTATTCATGTGTTTCCTTTTTTTTATGAACCTGTTTCCGCCGCTTCGCGATAAAAACGGGCTTAAAGATCAATATTCTCGGTGATAATCCCCATATCCTTGTCTCCCCGTCCGGAAAGACAAAGAACGATCACGTCTTTTTTCTTAACTTTCTTGGCTATTTTTTTCAGGTAATATACAGCATGTGCCGATTCGAGTGCCGGTATTATTCCCTCCGCCCGCGAAAGAAGCTTTACCCCCTCGAGCGCTTCTTTATCCGTTACACTTACATATTTTGCCCGGCCGCTCTTTTTGTAAAATGAATGTTCCGGACCCACACCCGGATAATCAAGACCGGCAGAGACAGAATGCGCCAGTTTCACCTGCCCGTCTTCATTTTCAAGAAGGTAACTCTTACTGCCATGAAGAACGCCGACCCTGCCCTTCATGAGAGCCGCCGCATGATGCCCGGTCTTAATACCAAAACCGGCTGCCTCAACACCTATAAACTTCACCTTTTTATCGTTGTAAAAAGGATGAAATATGCCGATAGAATTACTTCCGCCGCCGACGCATGCCACCAGATAATCCGGAAGTTTTTTCTCCTTTTTAAGTACATCTTTTTTTGTTTCCAGTCCGATCACAATTTGAAAATCCCTTACCATCAAGGGATATGGATGCGGGCCGACAACTGAGCCGATTATGTAATGCGTGTCCCTTACATTGGTAACCCAGTCTCTTATCGCTTCATTGGTCGCATCTTTAAGTGTACAGGAACCGCTTGATACGGGTATAACACGTGCACCCAGGAGTTTCATTCTGAAAACATTCAGGCTCTGCCGTTCGATATCTTCCGTCCCCATGTAAACATCACACTTAAGACCGAAAAGCGCCGCTACCGTGGCTGTTGCCACGCCATGCTGACCCGCGCCTGTCTCGGCAATAACGCGTTTTTTGCCCATTTTAAGAGCAAGAAGCGCCTGGCCTATAGTGTTGTTTATCTTATGCGCGCCTGTGTGAAGAAGGTCTTCTCTTTTTAGATAGATCTTCCCGCCGCCAAGTTCCCTGGTAAGTTTTTCGGCAAAATATAACGGAGTCGGCCTTCCCGCATACTCTTTAAGATAGTAATTTAATTTGTCCTTGAAAGCTTTCGTCATGCATATGCGTTTATATGCAGATGTAAGTTCTTCTAAGGCCGGCATAAGTGTCTCCGGTACGTATTTACCGCCGAAACGGTCAAAATATCCTTTTTCATTCGGTAATTTAGGCATTTTTCGCATTTTGTATGAACTCCTTTAAGAGATTTTCATCTTTCCTGCCCGGCTGGCTTTCCACCCCGCTTGATACATCCACGCCAAAGGGATTAACAACCTTGACGGCATCCGCGACATTTTCAGGGTTAAGGCCTCCCGCAAGAAAAAATGGTTTTACTATAAAATCTTTTACACTGTTTAACACATCCCAATTGAACTTTGAACCTGTACCACCCGCTGTTTCAGGATGAAAGGTATCAAAAACAAAATAATCCACTTCGGTATATTCCTCCAAAGGCGGCCCCACGATCTTATCGGACACTTTGAGAGCTTTTATTATGCCTACTGATCTTCCTTCCCTCTGGAAAGCTTCCTTAAGATCGCCGCAATAACCGGGGCTTTCCGCACCATGAAGCTGAACGAGATCAAGATCGCAATAAAACGCGGTTCCCAGCACCTTATCGATCTCTTCATCCATAAAAAGCCCGACTTTACCGGCTTTATCCGCAAGAGTGATGATGATCTTTTTCGCGATATCGGGCTCAACAACTCTCGGGGTATCTTTAATGAAAATAAAACCCAAGTAATCAGCGCCGAGATCGCATGACTTTTCAGCATCCTCAAAATTGGTTATCCCGCAGATCTTTACTTTTACCATATTTATTCCCGCATCAGCTCCCTGACTTTATCGCCGATATTATCCGCGCGCATGAATGTCTCGCCTATCAAAACAGCATGCACGCCTAAACTTTTAAGGAACATCACATCTTCATAAGTTTCTATGCCGCTTTCCGAAACGATTATCTTTCCCTGCGGTATGAGCCTTATAAGCCTTTGAGTGTTCGAAATATCCACTTCGAAATTTTCAAGATTTCTGTTGTTAATGCCTATTATCGAAGCATGGCTGTTCACCGCTTTCTCTATATCTTCCTCATTTTTCACTTCGACCAGGCAATCAAGGCCAAGTTCCCTGGCAATATTAAGGTACCGGTTAAGCTCTTCCGGCGTAAGTATCTGCGTTATAAGGAGTATCGCATCGGCGCCGGCAACAGCGGATTCGTATATCTGATACTCATCAATAATGAAATCTTTCCTTAGAACAGGTATGGTAACCCTCTCTTTTATCATCTTAAGATATTCGAGCTTTCCGTCAAAAAACCTTTCATCCGTAAGGACACTTATCGCGCTTGCGCCGGACGCCTGATAGGTCAAGGCTATCTGCAGGGGATTGAAATCTCCCCTGATTATTCCTTTTGAAGGTGAACTTTTCTTTATCTCAGCAATAAGGTTTATATGTCCTTTTCTCGAAATATTCCGTTTGAACGAACTTCTTATACATAAAGATCTGGCTTTGTCCTCCAATTCCTTAAGAGGGATTTTCTCCCGGGCTCTTTCGACTTCCTGCCTTTTCTCTTCAACGATCTTTGTTAAAATCATTCAACACCTTCATTCGTCATCTTTATGAGTTCTTCTAATTTTTCTTCCGCTTTTCCCGAATCTATGGATTCGGCAGCCATTTTTACTCCTTTTTTCAGGTCACTTGCCTTGCCGGCTGCCATAAGCGCCATGCTGGAATTTGCAAGAACTATGTCCCTTTTTGGCCCTTTTTTGCCGGACAGGATATCTTTTATGATCTTAGCGTTCTCTTTTGCCGTCCCCCCTTTAATGTCCTCGAGTTTCCCTTTTTTTAGACCGAATTCTTCGGGCTCAACATAATAGGTACTGAGTTCCCCTTTATCGAACTCACTCACCTTTGTTCTCGCTGTTATCGTGACTTCATCAAGACCGTCATCGCCATGCACAACATATGCTTTATCGACCCCAAGGTTCCCGAGTACTTCAGCCATGGTCTCGGTCACCTCCGCGTTAAACACGCCAAGGACCTGGCATGTCGCGGATGCAGGGTTAGAAAGCGGCCCGATGATGTTAAATATCGTTCTTACCCCCACCTCTTTCCTCGGCCCGACAGCATGTTTCATCGCGCTGTGATAAAGAGGCGCGAACATGAACCCTATGCCTATAGAATTTATGCATTTTTCTGCAACTTTAACGGGTACATCAATTTTAACGCCAAGTTCTTCAAGCACATCGGCGCTTCCGCATTTACTTGAAGCGGATCTATTCCCGTGTTTGGCGACTGTAACACCCGAGCCCGCAAGGACAAAAGCTACAGCAGTCGAGATATTAAACCTGTCGATGCCGCTTCCCCCTGTACCGCACGTATCAAGAACCGGTTTCTTTTTCACTTTTATCTTAGCAGCTTTCTCGCGCATGACTTCCGCGGCACCGGTTATCTCTCCTACAGTCTCAACTTTCATTCTAAGAGCCACTATGAAAGCCGCCACCTGTGCGGGGGTGGCCTCACCGCTCATTATTATCTCAAAAGCGGAACGGGTCTCCTCTTCCGTAAGATCCTCGAAATTCACAACTTTTTTTATCGCTTCTTTTATGTCCATACGATCACCATCTCAGTTCTTGGAAAGGCTTAAAAAATTCCTTAAAATATTCATTCCTTCTTTTGTAAGGATAGATTCCGGATGAAACTGCACGCCCGATAGCGGAAAATCTTTATGCCTGATTCCCATCACCTCATTATCCTCTGTCCATGCCGTTAAAATCAAGGGGTCCTTTAAGGTTTTTGGATCCACTACAAGTGAATGATATCTTGTTGCCGTAAACGGTGACGGTATCCCGCTAAAGACATCTTCGCCGTCATGGTAGATCTGGCTTACCTTTCCGTGCATGATCTTATCTCCTCTGCCGACATCGGCGCCATAAACTTCGGCTATGCACTGATGCCCCAGGCACACTCCAAGTATAGGTATCCTGCCGGCTAATTTCTTTATCACATCTTTTGATATACCGGCATCATCGGGCCTTCCGGGACCGGGCGATATTACTATTCTTCCGGGAGACTTTTTCTCTATTTCCTCAAGAGTTATCTTGTCGTTCCTGTATACTTCGACCCTCTCGCCAAGCTCGCCAATATATTGAACGAGGTTATACGTAAAAGAATCGTAGTTATCTATGACGAGTATCATTCTAATCCCCTCTCCGCAAATTCAATAGCCTTGATCATCGCCATCGCCTTATTTTGTGTCTCTTCAAACTCTTTTTCAGGCTCGGAATCCAGAACTATACCGGCTCCCGCCTGTATGTAAGCAATATCGTCTTTCATGACGATAGTTCTTATAGTAATGCAGGTATCGATATTGCCCGAAAAACTTATATAGCCGATGCACCCCGCATAAGGGCCTCTTTTTATATTTTCGAACTCATCTATGAGTTCCATGGCCCTTATCTTAGGAGCGCCGGTGACGGTGCCCGCCGGAAAAGTCGCCCTCATCAGGTCATAAACGTCCCTTTCTTTACTGAGATTCCCCACTATGTCGCTGACAATATGCATAACATGCGAGTATCTTTCGATCCGCATGACCTCACGCGGCTGGACCGACGTATAATCGCAGACCCTTCCGATATCGTTACGGCCAAGATCGACCAGCATGATATGCTCGGCCTTTTCTTTAGGATCGGCTAAAAGTTCTTTTTCTAATCTTTTATCTTCTTCGTCTGTTTTTCCGCGTTTTCTTGTTCCCGCTATCGGCCTTATTTCGACAAGACCGTCTTCACATCTTACATGTATCTCGGGAGAAGATCCGATCAGTTTATATTCCCCGAATTTCAGGTAGAACATGTAAGGCGAAGGATTGATCGACCTTAAGGATCTGTATATCGAGAACGCATCCGCGTCCGTTCTCCTCTTGAATCTCTGCGAAAGCACGACCTGGATGATATCTCCCGAACGTATATACTCTTTAGCGCCTTCAACAGCGTCGCAAAACTCTTTCTTCGTAAAGTTTGATTCTACCTCTTGTTCAGCCGTTTTGATTTCTTTCGGCTCACCGGAAGCATCGCCGAGTTTAAGTTTTTCGATTATCCTGTCTATTTTTCTGACCGCCGCATCATATGCTTTATCGGGGCTGTTATCAACGATCGCGTTAGATACGACTTTGATCTTTCGGTCAACATGATCGAAAATAAGCAAAGTATCTGTCAATGCAAGTTGCATATCAGGAATATCCATCCCCTCAGGGTTTTCATCGGGTATATTTTCAAAAAAGCGGATCATGTCGTAGCCGATATAGCCGACAAGCCCCCCGCAAAATCTTGGAAGGCCTTCAACGCTGACAAACTTGAAATCTTTCATGATTCTCTTAGCTTCATCTATAGGGTCGGTCTTTGTCGTGAAAGACTCTTCCTTTTTGCCGCGCCTGATGGTAATATTCTTACCCTTACTCTCAAGAACAAGCGACGGGTTACTCCCAAGGAACGAATATCTTGCTATATTTTCGCCGCCCGTGACAGATTCCAACAAATACGAAAAATTTCCTTCCTCGATCTTGGTGAACGCTGAAATAGGCGTGCCAAAATCAGACAGAACTTCCCTGTACACAGGGATCACGTTACCCTTCTTAGCCAATTCTTTGAACTGTTCCTTAGTCGGGAAATACATTACTTGTCTCCGTAAACCTCGTCAGGATCAAATACGCGTTCTTCAACTATTTCCGTACTGCCGTCTTTTCCCATCTTTTGATAATAACAAGTAAAATAACCCTCGTGGCATGCCGCGCGCTCTTGATCAACCTTAAAAAGAAGAGAATTATTCGCGCAATCTTTATAAGCCTCTTTCACGGTTTGAACGCATCCTGATGTCTCTCCCTTTATCATTACGCGTCCTTTTGACCTGCGGAATACATATACCTTCTTCTCTTTAAGGGTCTTTTCTATCGCCTCTTTGCTCATGTAGCAAAGGGTCAGGACTTTTGAACTTTTCTCGTCCTGTATTATTGCAGGAATAAGCCCTTTATCATCAAAATTGAGTCCCTCTAAAAAATCCATCACTTCTCCCTAATCTCTGATTAAAACTCCATTATTTTTTAAATATTCTTTAACTTCACCTACGGAAATTTCCCTGAAATGAAATATTGATGCCGCCAAGGCAGCATCCGCTTTGCATTTACTGAAAACCTCGGCAAAATGTTCTAACTTTCCGCAGCCTCCCGAAGCTATAAGAGGTACGCTTACCGCGTCACCAATAGCTTTCGTAAGACCGATATCATACCCGTCTTTAGTGCCGTCCCTATCCATGCTTGTAAGCAGTATTTCCCCGGCACCAAGCTCGACCACCTTGCGCGCCCATTCTACCGCGTCGATGCCCGTAGCTTCGCGTCCTCCTTTTATGTAAACTTCCCAGGAAGAATCATCTTTTTTCTTGGCGTCTATCGCCACGACAGTGCATTGTGATCCGAATCTTGAGCTGGCATCCCTGACAAATTCAGGATTCTGAACAGCCGCCGTGTTTATAGACACTTTATCGCATCCCGCATTCAGGAGATTGCGTATATCTTCATTTGTCGATATGCCTCCGCCTACCGTGAATGGCATGAAAACTTCTTCCGCCACACGCTTCACAACATCTATCATGGTCTTGCGTTTTTCGTGGCTTGCGGTTATGTCGAGGAACACCAGTTCGTCAGCTTTTTCATCGTTGTAATATTTAGCATTCTCAACAGGGTCTCCCGCATCGCGAAGATCGACAAAATTGACGCCTTTCACCACGCGGCCGTCTTTTACGTCAAGGCACGGGATTATCCTTTTAGCCAGCATTTATGGCCTCCTTAAGATCGATAGTCCCGTCATAAAGCGCCCGGCCGATAATAACGCCGCTTAAACCGAGAGGCTCTATTTTTTTAAGTTCTTTTATGTGTTCGGTCGTTTTAACGCCGCCTGCTGAAATTATTTTCACGTTCACTTTTTCCAATATTTCTTTAAGCCCTTCTATATTCGGTCCGGAAAGCATGCCGTCTCTTGCTATGTCAGTAAAAATGATCTCTTTTGCGCCGAAAGAGGCGAATTTCTCCAGGATATAGAACATGTCAACATCAACGGTCTCTTTCCATCCATAACGCAGGGGCTTATAATCCCTTGCGTCCAGACTTATAATGACCCTGTTCTTAAAATCCTGTATACAATCTCTTGCAAAATCGATATCCTCCAACGCTTTAGATCCGATAACAACGCGCCAAATGCCCCTGTTGAGGGCGTTCTTCACATCGATCTCTTTACGAAAACCTCCGCCTAATTCAACCGGAATATTCACCGATTGGGCGATCTCTACCGCTTTATCCAGATTAACGGGACGGCCTTCCCTGGCTCCGTCAAGATCGACCACATGAATAAGTTCAGCGCCTTTTGATTCCCACTGTCTTGCCGCTTCCAAAGGCGTCACTTCATATGTCAGTTTACGATCGTATTTTCCCTGTTCCAAGCGAACGGTTTTACCTCCGATTATGTCTACAGCCGGTATTATCTTCATAATTTTGCAAAATTCTCCAAGATTTTTATTCCTTTTTCCTGCGACCTTTCAGGGTGGAACTGCACCGCAAAGATATTATCTTTCCATAAAGCGGATGTGTAAGACACCCCGTACTCGGTCACGCCTTCGGTAAATTTTTTTTCCTCATTCGCGCAGTAATACGAATGCACAAAATAAAAAAAACTTTCGTCCTCTATCCCCTTGAATATAGGACAATCTCTGCTTGCCAGTTTAACTGTGTTCCAGCCGATCTGGGGCACCTTCAGGCCCGCTTCTTTAGGGAAAAGCTTAACTTCGCCGGATATGATATCCAGACAATCACATCCGCCGCCTTCTTCGCTTCGCGTGAAAAGAAGCTGAAGCCCCAGGCAGATCCCTAAGAAATAAGTTCCATCGGAAAGCCTTTCAGTAAGGGGCTCAATAAGGCCCCTTTCCTCAAGCCCGTCTATCGCATCCTTGGATGACCCGACCCCCGGCAAGACTATCTTGTCGGCGCGAGAAAGTTTACGAGCACTGTCGCATATCTCGACTTTCTCCCCGATATAACGGAAAGCGTTGAACACGCTTCTTAGATTTCCTGAACCGTAATCTATTACCCCTATCATTTACCCAACCCTGTTATCTAATTGACCTACATTATGCCCTTGCTTGAGGGGATCTGTCCGGCCCTGCGCGGATCGATCCGCGTAGCTTTATCAATAGCTATGCCAAGCGCTTTAAAGACCGCCTCAAGATAATGATGCATATCGCCTTCACCGCCGATATCGACGTGCAGGTTCATGCCAAGCTTTTTCGCGAAAGTCTCCAAAAGATCCTTGGCAAGCTCTATCGAGTATCCCTCTTCATCCTTTATGGCTTCTGCCCTGGTTCCTCTTTTATCCTCGAACCTGAATGCCGAACGGTTCGATATATCCACCAGAACCTTAGCTTTTGCCATATCCATGGTAACTTCCGCGGAAGCTATTCTCGTTATCCCGCGGCAATCGCCTAAAGCTTTAGCAAAAGCCTCGCCTAAAGCAATGCCTATATCTTCATTGAGGTGATGGTTATCAACGTGTGTATCTCCTTTAGCGTTCATCTTCAGATCAAAATACCCATGATAAATGAAAAGCGTCAGCATGTGATCCAAAAAACCTATCGATGTAGAGATATCTGTCTCCCCCGTACCATCAATATTAAGCAGGGATATCTCTATTTGAGTTTCTTTAGATTTTCTTTCGTAATCCACACGTCTTTCTTTTAACTTTCCCCCAAATATGCCCATAACTCCTCCTGTTCTATTCGCATCTTACACTTACTGATTCCCAGTGTTTTTCTAGTCTCTCAAGCTCGGTAAGCTCTCTTATCCAGCCGCCCGAACCGTAAAGCGCTTTACGCGAATATGAAATTATATGCGAGCTTTTAACAAAATCTCTCAAATTAAGCCCCGATGAATAACGAGCCGTTCCTCCAGTAGGAAGCACGTGACTGGGGCCGGCTACATAATCACCGATCGCGACCGGAGAATACTGCCCCAAAAATATCGCGCCTGCGTGCTTTATTTTTTTTAGAAGCCTTACCGGCCTTTTTACCATGAGCTGAAGGTGTTCCGGCGCTATTAGATTTGATACATCAGCTGCTTCATCCAGATTCTTCACTTTTATTATGTACCCTCTTATATCCGGATCGCTTTTAAGAGCATTGAAAACCTTCCTTGAAGGCGTTACCAGAACAGCTAAACCTTTGTGATGTTCGGCCTGCGCCTGAAGATCCTTCTTCAGGTAATCTATATTCGCATGCTGGTTCGCTATTATCAGCACTTCGCTCGGACCGGCAAGCATATCAATATCACAATACCCGAATACCTGGCGTTTGGCTTCTGTAACATATTCATTCCCGGGGCCGACGATCTTATCGACTTTCGGGATCGTTTTAGTGCCGAAAGCCAAAGCTCCTATCGCCTGCGCGCCGCCCACTTTATATATTTCATCCACATTCAAAAGGTTAGCGACGACAAGTATGTGCGGGTCTATGCTTTTATACTTATTCGGCGGTGAGACCAAAACAATTCTTTTCACTCCCGCTATTTTAGCCGGCAGGACCGTCATGTAAACGCTCGAGACCAAAGGCACGGTCCCGCTCGGGACATAAACACCGACATTTTCTATGGGTTCGAACTTCTCGCCAAGCTCGATACCCGATTCAACACGCATGGTCCATGACTTAGGAAGCTGTTCCTTGTAAAATTTGTTGATATTGCGTATGATCTTTTTGAGCGTGTTGACGATCTCAGGTTTTATATCCTGATACGCTCCGCTTATCTCGGCTTCGGTAACCTTCAGATCTTTACGGGGCATTTCAACCTTATCAAACTTTTTTGTAAATCTTACAAGCGCGTCATCGCCTTCAGTGCGTACTTTTTCAAGAATATTAGCCACTTTTTTCTGCAAACGCAGCTTGCCCTGGTCGCTCCTGTTGACCAGATTGTTGAAAGCAGTGCTGCCGACTTTGATCTGTTTCATTTCTTTGCCATCCCTTCAATAACTTTTTTCGCTTCTTCTATAGCTCTTTGCAAACCCCTGGGGTTTTTCCCGCCGGCCTGGGCGAATTCCGGCCTTCCGCCGCCGCCGCCGTCTATCAGGCCCGCAATGTTATCAATGATCGCTTTCGCGCTCATGTCTTTATCTGTAAGATCCTTTGTCACGGCACATATAAGGGTTGCTTTGCCTTCTTTGCTGCCCCCGACTAAAATTATCCCGGAATCGGTTTTTTTCTCCAAGTAACCCGCGGTTTTTCTCAGCAATGCCACATCCGCATCAGAGAATACATGCGAGACAAAATCTATCCCGCCGACAGAAATTTTATCTTCCAGGACTTTATCTATTATTTTTCTGAGCCCATCGAAAGCTCCCGCTTCTTTTTCTTTCTTCAGCTTCTTTATTTTTTTCTCCGCGAATTCTTTCGCCTCCAAAAAAGCCGGTACTATTTTATCTTCAAACTCATCCATGATATCCTTGCTTATTTCAGCTTTCCCCTCTGCGATATCACCGGCCGTCTTTACCGCATTTGCTAAACCGGGCACTTCTTTCTCCACTTCCACTGACCCTCTAAGCTTCTTAACTAACGCTTCATATCCATTAAGATGCTCCTGCGCGGTCCTTTTGAGCCACGCTTCCACTTCATCTCCGGTCAAAGCGTCTATACGCCTTATCCCGCTTGCAACGGCACTTTCGTTTATGATCTTCATGAGCTTTATATCCCCGGTATTGTCCACGTGTGTACCGCCGCAAAGCTCCTTCGATTCTTCGCCCACAGAAACAACTCTTACCTTTTCTCCATACTTTTCACCGAAAAAGGACAGCGCGCCTTCCTCTTGCGCTTCTTCAAGAGTTTTTACCTCTTTATATACAGGAATGCTTTCCTTTATCCATTCATTCACTATATCCTGGACTTTTCTTATTTCCCTATCAGATAGCTTTTTCATGTGCGTAAAATCAAATCTCAACCGTTTGCTGTCCACCAAAGACCCGGACTGTTTTACATGATCCCCCAGCACCTGCCTGAGAGCCGCCTGCAAAAGATGTGTAGCGGTATGATTCTTCGCGGTCCTGTGTTTTCTGCTCTCATCGATCTTGAGTGTAACGGTATCATCTATGCTGAAACTTCCGGACTTTACGATAACTTCCAAAACTTTTTTATTCTCAGTAAGATACGTGTTCAGAACATGCATCTTCGCGTTTTCCTTAACAACGTGCCCCGTATCACCTACCTGGCCGCCGGCTTCGGCATAAAACCACGTGCTTTGCGGCGAAGTTATGATCTCGGCCCTGTCTCCCTCACTTATTTCATCTACTTTCTCGCCGTCTTTTAAAATAAACGCAATACTCGCTTTAAGAGGGATATCTTCTGAAAACTCAGGCTCCGGCGCGCCCACAAAAGCGTCCGGCTGGAAAATAAAATCACCGGTTATATCGCTGCCTTTGCGTGACTGGTCCTTTCTTTGTTCCATTAACTCTTCAAATCCTTTTAAATCTACATCTAATCCCATAGTTGTAGTAGTTACGTCAATAACCTCAACTGGCAATCCATAAGTATCTACTAACAAAAATGCATCTTCTGCAAACAATACTTTTCCTTTACTCTTTTTTAATTTTTCTAACATATCTTCAAGAATAGGCATCGCCGAAGCAAGCGTATCATTAAACCTTTTTTCCTCTTCTTCTATGATCGCGCATATGTGCTCCCGTTTCTCAAAAAGTTCAGGATACACATCTTTGAACATCTCCGTCACTACCGGCACCAAATTAAAAAGGAAGGGTTCGGTACTTCCGCTTTTTAAATACGCGCGCCTGATAAGTTTTCTGACGACATATCCCCTTCTTTCATTTGAAGGCGAAACTCCGTCAGCTATCGCGAACGCGGCCGCGCGAACATGATCGGCGATCAGAAATATATCTTCACGCGGAACTCCGCTCTTTCTCTTGCCCAGGCCTTCTTCTATTTTTTTAATGAGCGGCACGAAAAGATCCGTTTCAAAATTCGTTTTAACCCCCTGTATAACAGATACCATGCGTTCAAGCCCCATGCCCGTATCAATATTTTTATTCGGCAAAGCCTCAAGCGTGCCGTCCGGTTTTCTTTCAAACTCCGTGAAAACAAGGTTCCATACCTCGACGAACCTGCCGCAATCACACGAGGGATCGCAAGTTTTCTTGCCGCAGCCTACGCCCTCTCCCCAATCGTAGAATATTTCCGAACATGGCCCGCAAGGCCCGTTAGGGCCCTTTGTCGGCGCATCCGCCGGCCAGAAGTTATCATGTTCCCCAAGCTTGATTATTTTTTCTTCCGGCACTTTCACCTCATCGCGCCATATAGCGTAAGCTTCATCGTCACCCTTATACACGGATATCCATAAGCGCTCCTCGGGTATCCCCATTACTTCGGTCATGAATTCCCATGCCCATTTAATGGCTTCACTCTTGAAATAATCTCCGAACGAAAAATTGCCCAACATTTCAAAGAACGTGTGATGCCTGGGGGTCTTGCCGACATTCTCAAGATCCCCCGTCCTCAGACACTTCTGGGATGAGGCTGCGCGTTTAAAAGTGATGTTCCTGCCCATGAACTGTTCCTTGAACTGATTCATCCCCGCTCCGGTAAAAAGAAGCGTGGGGTCATTTCTGGGGACAAGCAGGTCACTGGCAACAACCTTGTGCCCTTTTTCCTCGAAGAAATCAAGGTACTTTTTTCTTATCTCTTTCGATGTCATCATGTATTGATTGGCTTTCTAAAGGACGCCTCTCACTTAACTTCTTTCAGCGCCTTTTTGACATCACTTTCTATCCGATTAAGGACTTTTGGGTTTTCCTTAAGATAAACCCTTGCGTTTTCTCTGCCCTGGCCTATCCTCTCCTCTCCATAGGAAAGCCATGTCCCGCTCTTCGTAATGATACCGGTCTGTTCGGCCATATCCAAAATACTGGAAGAACGTGAAATGCCTTCGTCGAACATGATATCAAATTCAGCCTGTTTGAACGGAGGGGCTAACTTGTTCTTAACAACTTTTGCTTTTACACGGTTACCGACAACAGTTTCGCCTTTTTTAAGTGAAGCTATCCTGCGAAGGTCTATCCTGACAGATGAATAAAATTTAAGAGCTCTTCCCCCGGTTGTGGTTTCAGGATTTCCGAACATCACGCCTATCTTCATTCTTATCTGGTTGATGAATATCACGCATGTTCTTGATTTACTGATCACCGCAGTTAGTTTCCTAAGCGCCTGGCTCATGAGACGTGCCTGAAGACCGACATGGGAATCTCCCATCTCGCCTTCGATCTCTTTTCTCGGAGTAAGCGCCGCAACAGAATCTATGACTATGACATCAACAGCGTTACTCCTGACAAGAGTTTCGGCTATCTCAAGCGCCTGTTCACCGTTATCAGGCTGTGATATGAGAAGCTCATCCAGATTCACGCCTATCTTTTTAGCATATGCCGGATCGAACGCGTGTTCCGCATCGATAAACGCAGCTACTCCTCCGGTTTTCTGCGCATTTGAAAGTACATTCAATGTAAGAGTGGTTTTACCGCTTGATTCCGGGCCGAATATCTCGATTACTCTTCCGCGAGGAATGCCATTTGTTCCAAGTGCTATATCGAGAGCAAGTGAACCTGTCGAAATAGCGTCGACATGTACCTTGTGATCCTCGCCCATTTTCATTATTGCGCCTTCACCGAAATCCTTTTCTATCTTGCTTAACGCAACTTCCAGGGCTTTTCTTTTGCCTGTATCTTTTACCTCTGATCTTTCCTTAGTTTGTCCGCCTTGAGACTTTGTTTTTTCTTTTTTAGCCATTTTAACCCTCCATTGTTGGTTTTTTGTAATTGATTGCCTTTATTATACAGATATATATATATTTTGCAAACTAAATAATATTAATATGTATCTACCCATAGTCAGACGTACAGTATATTTCCTACCAGGGCCCCTCCGCCCGGTGTGGATCCTCCCTGTACGGAAGCATACTGTACGTCTAAATATAGGATCGAACATCTTCATCTATAAATATATAGACAAAATTCTTGTGAAGTTTCTTGCATGCGAAATGAAAATAAATCAACCAGTGAGATCGTGACTTGCAAGAGGGGTGTAAATTGCGCCTTCCGGGGTAAGTTTAGATTGAAAGAGGATAATCTTGGATATGTGGCTTTTTGCGGGTTTTACATCCAGAGAATGCGCTTCTTTTTCTAAATGTTCCTTATTTTTAAGAGAACGTACTCTTCCCACCGTGAGGTGCGCTTTAAAATCACGTTTTTCCTTCTCGAATCCTTCTTCCTCCATTTCATCTTCGATCCGTTTGGAGAGAGCTTTCACTTTATCCGTATAACCGCCGGTGCCTACCCAGACCACCCTTGGCCTCGTCCATCCAGGGAAAACCCCTATCCTCTCAAGATTGATATCGAACGGCGAGATCCCTTCAGCGATTTTTTCTATTCTTTTTGAGATAGGATCGATTTGCTCTTCTCTTATATAACCCAGAAACTTCAAGGTAAGATGAATGGATTCGGGCCTGACCCACTTAACATTGGCATCGGATCTTTTAAGCTCTTTTATGATGCGCGCGAGTTCCTCTCTCGCTTCATCGGAAAGATCAAGCGCTATAAAGGAACGTATCTTTGTCTTGTTTTCTTCAGGCATTTTCTTCGATCAGTTTTAATAACGCGACCGCGAACTTTTCTTTTATTTCGAGGCGAGTCCCTTTAAAAAGGACCTTTTTGGTTTTAACTTTTCGGGATGTCGCAACGGCCATATATGCGAGACCTACAGGTTTTTCTTTTGTCCCGCCTTTAGGCCCGGCTATCCCGGTAATGGCAGCGCCCACATCCGAGGCGAGCACTTCCCTTATACCTTTAGCCATCTCTTGAGCTGCCTGTCGGCTTACAGCACCGTGTTTTTTTATGGTTTCCTTAGATACGCCGAGCATAGACACCTTAATATCGTTGGAATAAGCGACTATTCCGCCTTTAAAGTATTTGGAACTTCCGGAAACGTTCGTTATCAAGCTTGAAACAAGCCCGCCCGTACAAGATTCTGCGATCGCTAATGTCTCTTTCATGAAAAGTATTATACCTAAAAAGAGCAGGTTTGGGAATAATTTTAGAAACGGTACTATCTTAAACGGTGCAGGGCCCCGGCACGCAAAATGCGTACCGGGGCCCCAAGGAGGCATTTCTATTAAGCAGATTCTACAAACTTTTTCAGGTTCGCGTAACGCTGGATAAGTTCCTGTTTGTCGTACTTCTCAGGCGGATCTAACAGCGAAAAGATCAAAACTCTGGCTTCATCGGAATTTTCCGCTTTTATGTTAAGATCCTCAAGCATCGCCTTGGGCATCATTTTTAAAACGTGGTTATTGCGCTTAAGGTAGTAATAATTCAAAAGCGCCAATGTAACTATTTCAGCAAGCGGATAATATACGTTTGAGAAAGAATATTCCCCGCTTGAGCTTTCATTAATGTATGTAGCATATACGTTTTCATTGGATTCCATCCTCTCAAGATCTCCCCTTCCATCGGCTAATGAGAATACGAAAATTTCCGAATTTTTCTCCTTTATATATCCTTCAAGTTTTTTGGGGAGTTCTTTGGTCCGTCCCTCCTCAATGATCAGATTTTCAAGGAACGTCTTGAATTTTTTATCTTTCTTAAGTTCGTCAAAGATCTCCATGAGTTTAGCGCTTTGCCATCCGCCTATTTTTTCATCAAAAGCAAGCACCACTTTCTTTCCGCTTAAAAGCATCGAACGGACCGCTTCGCCTAGATTCCACCCCAACTCTTCAGGAACCCTGAGATCCCGAAGGATCCCCACATTCTCCTCTTCCACATTTTTCTCTTTTATTGGCGGGCTTTGTACTTGTGGGGTGTCCCTTCGAGGACCGTCCCCGAGTTCGGTTAAGCTTTTACACATCTTTTCACTTGTGGTATAAAACCGCACAATTGCCTGCTGTTTTCTACTCTCTCTGTTCCTCTGCCATTCTTCCAAAAGTTTGTCGTCTTTATATATGCGGCAATTAATTCCACGTAATTGAGTAAAATCTAAAACCCCTAGCAAGTCCTGATCTGAGACCTCTCTCCCTGTCCTGATAAAATTATCGATCAGATCAAGGGGCAAAATGATCTCAAAATCCCCATCTTTGGAAGCATCGCATAAACCTCTTATCGCTTTTTCTATGCATCCGCCGTAATCTGAAATAGTGTAAAAATAATAACCGCTTATAATGACCCTTTTTATTCCGTCCAGTTTACTCCTAAGGATCTTTTCAGCATATCCATGCAGATCATCGGGATTTATACTTTGCGAGATATCAATGATTTCTCTTAAAATATTCTGTCGTGTCAATTTGCCCTTTACACTTTTTTCCTTTTCTTTCTTTTTTTCATCAGTAAATCCATGAACATTCATCCAAAGAACCTGGTCGTTACCTATTTTTACTGGTGAGGTCTGTGCTTGTGGGGTGTCCCTTCGAGGACCGTCCCCAAGTCCGGTGATAGGCAGGCGGATAATAAAATTCGTCCATTTGCCGGGTTTGCTTTCGACGTCGATAGTGCCTCCGCAGCGTTTTTCTATATTTTCCTTCGCTATTGCAAGACCCAAACCGGTACCGTTAGGTTTGGTTGTAACGTAAGGATCGAATATCCTTCCTATCACATCAGATGGTATGCCTTCCGAGTTATCCCATAGAGAAATTTCCACGAACTTTCCTCCGCCGGTGACATAGGTTTTTACGATAAAAAAGCGTTTTTCTTCGGGCAAAGCCATTAAAACATGATAGGCATTCATCATGATATTCAATAGCGCACGCGACAATGCGGCTTCGTCAGTATTTATTAACACGTCTTTTTTGCCAAATTCTGTTTGTAAAACATAATCTTTACATCCCGAAAAATGTAAAGTTGACCTAATAACTGAATCCAGGCTCACTTCCCTCTTCTCGCGCCTGGATAAAGGTAAAAGTTCCGCCAGGATATTCTTGGCCAAAGTTAATGAATTGACAACATTTGTCACGAAAAAATCCTTCTCTTTCTTTGTCTTTTCCCTGTCAGGCAATCTGTCAAAGAGATCATTTAAAGTATCCTCCAAATGTTCATGCCCGAAAACACTCTGCGCTTTTTTCGCGATCTTCATGGCTTTTGCTGTAAGTACTCTATAATCTTTTTCCTTATAACTTTCTTCAGTAAATTCAACGACTTCATCGGAAAAAGACATTATTTCCTCGAATGAGGCGTCAGAAAATCCGTGTTTTTCAAAGGTATTTTCCGGATAGGCAAGAGCGTTTAAACAATTTTTTACGTCATGCAATACGCCGCTTAAATTTTTAAGCACCGCAATACCCGTTCTATCCCCGGGAGTCAGTTCCCTCTCCTTGTCCAGGACCATCTCATCGGACAACACCTTGATCAGCTGAAGATAATATTTAAGTCCGGCCGGTATTTTTTCCCGATTCGCGGTGAATCCCGGACCCAGTTTATTGATCTCTGACTGCAGGCGACCGGTATCATATTCGCCTACTACCGGGCTAAAGATCAGTTGAGGAAGAATTAATATGTTGCCGATAGATGAAACCGCGCCTTCCGCCCCTGCTTTAAGCGCTCCAGCGATCTGGCTTTCATCGCCCTGAAAAGTCCTTATGACTTTTGCATAACTCTCTAAGAGGTTCAGATCTCCCGAGCTGTCTTTTACTGCGATTATCCTGTTTTTGAGCTCTTGAACAATTTTCGGTTGGATATTACGCCCTTTAACTTTATGGATTGCCGGGTTATTGTAAAGCACTAACGGCAAGGAAGACTTGACTTTTTTCATGTGCTCGGATATTTCACCATTACTTTTCAGGTAATATAAAGGGGCTAAAACGATTGCATTAATATGCGGAAACTCCTCTATTTCCTTAATATTTTGAAGCGTTTCTCTTTCTGTATCGCCTGTTACATTGGCAAAGATAACAAGCCTTCCCCTTGATTCTTCAGCGAATATTTCTATAGCTTCCAGTCTTTTTTTGTTGGAAAGATCCGTAAATTCGCCCGTTGATCCCATAACAAGTATTGATTTAACGCGGTTTGATATCAGGTAGTTGATAAGTTGTCTTATCCCGGTTCTATCTATCTCGATCGTTCCGTCTTTTTCCATAAACGGCGTGACAACTGGAACTATGTTCTGGTTATAAACTAACTTTGCTTTTGCGGCTCTTTTTTCTATGGAAGTGGGCCTGGTGCCGAGGGAATCAAGGATTGATAAAGGATCCTCCCCGCTAAGCGGCGGACTTAAGTCGGTTGCTCTATATATTATCACTCCTTTATCCGTAACGCTTCTTTCAGCGAACCCAAGGTAAACCAATGTTCCCAGATCGCGTTTCACCACATCAAGTGAAAGATGCCCATCGGCCGCTCTTCCCTTTGTCTTCTTCCTGATCGAATCTGCGGACACCCGCCTGTCCTTGAAATTTTTCTGCATGATGTTGTAGATCCCAAGCGGCGACCCGTCGGGTTTAGCCGGGTCTTTTTCGCCATCAGAAGATGACGCATCGTCGCTTTCTTTTGCCAAAGCGCCGAGTATTTTATCCTTCTCCGGATAATTTGCCGCATCAAGCAGGATCAAAGCAAGTTTTTGATCCTTATGTCCGAATACCGCGCTGATAATGGCTTTCTTGACTTCATGCCATTCGCCGGCACTGGCATGTTCTATGACAGCCGCGCTTAAAGAGCCTTCCGGGAAGATATGCCACTTGATCTGGTCGGCCATTTCATTGACGATGTCCTGAAATTCCTTGTATGCCGCGGGGTTATTTCTGAAATATTCCTTGAGCTGTCTCATCAGCTGATGGACTTTTCCCAATGAAGATCCGTTAGAGGTATATTGAAGCCCCGCGCCTGTCTCAGGGAACAGATTGGGAATGTCTTCCCTGCTGATCCTGAACCTATTTATCAAAAATTTCATGATCCTGCTCTTATTGTCCAGGTATATCTTCTTCAATCCTTCATCCATTACGCCGTATTCTTCAAGCAGGCCTGCTACACCCGTTACCAAGAGAAAGTTCCTCTCAATATCAAGCTCAAAAAGGTTTACTTCCCGCTCCATGAGAAAACTTTTATCATCCGAATACGAAACTATCAGTGAAGCGAACACGCTGTGAAAAAAACTTGTCTGCGCGCCTTTCCTTGGACCGTCCAGGATCTTTCCGGTCCAGGCATCTACGCCCGGCCTTCTGGCTACCCCCGGAAAAAGCGCCGCCTTTGAATCGACATTTTTATAGTCCGCCACGGACGGAACGATACGCAATTTATGCGGAAGAAAACAGAAAAAAAGACAAACCGATAAAAATGAGGCTTCCTTCAGGTAATCGCCGTCAAAATTCAATGTATAATCGTACTGGTGTTTTATTATCCCCATCCGGAACAATTTATTCACCATCAGTGAGAATATGGGATAAACGGTCGGGGGCACCTTGAGGAAGTAATCCCTTCTTCCCTTAAACCCGGATTTATCCATCGCATGCTCTGTTTTTACATTGGAGAAATAATTGGTCAGGATCACCCCCTCTATCGCATCTTCAAAAATGATCCCTGCCCTGCCCACCTTGACCTGCATGTCCATCCCCATGGCGGGATACTGCCTTGAGATGCTTTCGACCGCTCTTAAGGCCGGGATGACTTCATTCCGGATCTGCTCCATGAATTCACCGGTAGCCGTATGATTTATCACTTCGTCAAAAATAAGCAGTTTAATATAAGCTTGCGTTCCCGAGGCCAGGCCTTCCAGGTCCAGATCTTCAAAGATCTCATTTGTCCTGATGAACTCTTCGGCATATTCTTCGTATATTTTTCCGATTATTAAAACAGCGTCTTTGCGTTCATCGGAATTCATCAGTTCCGAAAGTATGTCGCGAAGCACCCTGTACACGTTTAAAGGATAGACATTTCTCTTGTTTAAAAGGCTTATTGCCAGGCTCAAGACTGACTGCTGTTTGATCTTGCCTTCAAATTCCGAAAGGATCTCGGCCAGGTTGTCGATATCCCTTCTCGTGCCGTACGAATCGATCAATCCGTGGGTCGCGGCGGTTTTATCCGGCGGACTTACGATCCTGTCGATCAACCCTTTTTTGATGCGAATAAACCCTTCCAGAACATCTTCTATCGCCAATAGCCGGTCGTGCCTGTTTGATTGCCTTTGTATTATTTCCCTGAAAAACCTTTTATCGTTAATATCGACAAGTTCCGCCTCTTTGGTCTTGGTCGGAAATTGACGGAATATTTTCCGTAATGTCTGAAAAGCGTATGACGGATAGATGCCCGCTCCCGCCAGCGCTATTCCCGTCGCGAACACCATCTCGCGCACTTCGGGATCGGAAACATCTTCCAGCAGGTCATAAAGCGTTTCAAACGCCCAAGACAGATCCATATCTTTTTCGACTAATGCCTTGGCGAATTCGTAGACATAATAACGCGGATAAAGCGAACCGATCACCCTGGATGTTTTTTTCGACTGAAAAGATCTTTTGGCCAGCGCCAGCAATTCATCTTCTTTCTTCTCTTCGGTTTTCACCCTGTAAGGGCCCAAACGATCCTCATCAAGCCATTCGACCTTTACCCTGAATCCGGCCAAAGGATTGTCTGTCTTTTTTAACGAAACGGTATTGGCTCTTTCCGATATGAATTCAAATCCATTTGCCGCGAAAAGCCGGCCGAACCCCGTATCCTCGAATTTGACGCCTTCCGCAAGGCTTTTTACCGTCAGATCATGCCTTACCCTGAACGTGACCGTGGCGCCGTACGGGATATAACTTGATATGAATTCATTTATCGCCAGGGCCACCGTATCACCTTCAAAATTTTTTCCCAAACATTTCAGGTAAATCCTGATATATTCTTCGTCATCTTCGAGCTGAAGCTTTTCAGCTTCCCTTAAGATCAATTCCACCTGTTTTCCATGCACACTATCGTTCTCCACAAGGCGATTATAATATCCGTATAATGCGTCGTAAAAAGGCAGCATTCTGCTTATGAACCCGCCTTTTCGGTATTTTTCAAAATCCCCTATTAACTCGGGATAATTCAAAGTGCCGCCCCAGCCCAATATGAATAAATTATCCTCGGCGATCTGCATTTCCAGGAAACCCGCCAGGATACTCCTGCCGCTGAAGGTATCCTCGAAATAGACCTTTAAATCGAGATGTTTGCGGTTTACATGATCTTTTTCGGCGGCGCGTTCAACCTCGAGCCGGTATTGTCCCATGGGGAATTTACTGCTCTTAAAATAGAACGGACCTTTGGCTTCGAGCAATTTTCCTTCATCAAGAATATTTCCCTGGCCTGAGTCGCCGGGGTCATGATCATTTTTATCCTTACCCCGTCCCTTTATAAGAGGTGCCGCGACAATCATCATTAAAATAGGTATTAGAACTGTCGCGATTAACGAAAACTTAAATATTCCGAATAACATAAATATCCCGCCGGATACACCCGCAACGCCAAAAAGAAAAGTAATCATGGCGGAACCTTTTTCTGATCCTCCCGGCTTATTATTATCTTCCTGTTTTGCCTTATTTCTTCTTTCTTTCTCACGCTCTATTTCTTCCTGCCGGATCTTCCTGAAAGCCTCTTCAAGGCCCATTGCCTCTTTTTTCTTGGCAGCCGCCCGCTTCTGTTCTTTTTTCTCTTTTTTCCTCAGTCCTCTTTCGATCCTTTTCTTTCTGGCCTCATAAAATGCGCTGATGATCTCGCCGGGCTCCTTACCCAAATCCTTCTTCTCCCAATTAAGCACATCCTCCAGAGCGCTTAAACTATATGCTTTGGATATGCCCGTGACAATACTGGCCGCATGCCTCCATTTGGCAGCCATGTCATGCGCCTTTGCCGTAAGTCCTCCCCGCTCTATGTATTTTGCCAGGACCTCAGAATTTATGATCTTCAGCTTTTCGAAGGCCCTTTCAAATTCTCTTTTGCTTACATAACATAAAAGAAGTTTTATAAAGCCGGGTAAAATGTGCCGCGCATGGTCCTTGCTCTCCTCAAAATAAAGCTTTATCAAAGTTACGGCATTATCGAACATCCTATCCGCCCTATCAAAATAACTTTGCTGGACAAAAATATAAGCAAGGCGTGTGTTAACTCTTACAACATGCCCTATGGCCGCATCCCTTACCTCTTTGATGTCTCCATATCTGATCAACAGTTCAAACGCCGCCTTTGCCGTGTTCTCTGCCTTGTCCAGATACACCTTGTCCTTCTCTTTCAGCCATTTATTACGGAAAGGGTACGCCAGTCGATCATATGTTTTTATCAAATGCTGGATATCTTCGACGGTTTCGTCCGGTTCAGCGGGATCCCCAGGCTTGATATCCCTGTATCTGGTCAATATCTCAAATGAGTTGTTTGCCGCGGATTCCGCCTTGATCAAATATGTATCATCCTCTCCGGCTACCCATTTATTGAGGAAAGTATGCGCCAGGGCATTGTAGTTTCCTATGATATACTGAATATTTTTGGCGGAAACTTTCGATCTGTCAAAACTTTCCATAAGCATGTCTGACGTTCTTGCAACACGTAGAGCTTCAGCGATATTCCCTATATTAAGGAAAACGTTCGCTAATTCGTTATGGAGAGATACTGCCCGATCAATATGCCGCCCGATCACTTCCGGTGTTCTATCCCGAAAATCCTCTAATATCCCGACCAGGATATCGCTTGACTGTTTTGCTTTATAAAATTTGCCTTTGGAAAGATGCTCCTCCATCTGTGTCAGTAGCTCGACGATGTCTTCCTCTATTTCTTTACTATCATACTTATTGATGGTTCTATCTGTTGCGTTTTTCTCTTCAAAAATTTCCTGCGCGTTATCTTCTTCTCTTTCAGCTTCTCTTCTTATCGACACGGCATTTTCATCGTCAGGATCTATCAGCGCTTCGTACTGCCATGAATATTTTTGATCATTCCCGATATCATACTCAATGGTGCAGGGAACTCTTAATTTTCCCTGATCTTCACCCTTTTCATCAAAACGCAGGTGAAGCATTACATCTTTGCCGTTATGGGTGAAAACCGGGAACAGATGATCTCTGGCATCCCTAATATTAAAACTGTTCTTTTTGAGGGATTTCATAAGGCCCCTTAAATGGAATTCAATGAGAGCTTTGTGTCCGATCGCAGGATAAACTAAGGGATTGGATACGCTCTGGACCTGAAGAGAATATTTCCTCCCGGAAGCAAGATCAGGATCCGCCCAGAGGATATTCTGGCAAGAGAACGTGATCACAAGCAGGATCGCTATGATTTTTACGAATATTTTTCTTCTTCCCATAGTCTTACGCGTTGGTCTTTAAGTACTCCGCTATCGCCATGTATTCTACCGTCCCGGCTGTGATCTGCTCGGCATCCGGAATACCTAATTTAATAGTTATAATGCCTCCCGTTTTGCACCTGTTCGCAGTTTCATCCCAGCATAAAGCAAGCAGTTCATCCGCACTTAGCCGGCTCATGTCTATATTAGGAATCGATCGATAAAACTCCGCTAACTCTTCCTTATCGAATTCCAATAGCCTGTACCGCGCCAGTGAGAATAGAACGATCTCTAACAATGGATAATAAGAATCCATTCCCAGATCTTTATCATTAATTTTTGTTATGACAGAATCCGTATACGGCTTTAGACACTCGAATTCTTCATCAAGCGCTATAACTATCAGATCTTCATTCTTTACATGTTTTTGGTCTTTCATGTAATCGAGTGTCATTTCGGTGATATCGCCGGTATGGATCACGATATTCTCCAGCCATTCCTTTAAGAGCGGGTCTTCGCTGCGCATAAGGTCGCTTAAAGCTTTCCTCACCTCATCCGCTCTTCCGTTGCCCAATCTTTTATCAATTAAAATACCGACTCTTTCCTTCTTCTGGTAAACCGCACTTTTTACCTTGGCCGCTAAGTCCTCTCCTTCCGCAATAGATCCCGGAGATATCCTTGAACTGGCTATGAACATGCTGTTCGTAAGCCGGGGAACGGCTTTTCTTATGCTGTCCATGATCAGGTCTTTATCTGATCTTTCAATATCCGTAACTTCTTCTTCGATCAGTTCTTCAAAAGTTCCGTCAGGATGACTTATGAATATCCTGTCCCTGCCGTTCACCTTAGCTCTGTACAGGGCCTTATCGGCTCTTGTTACAATGGGATCGATCGCTTCCTGTTCCATCTTGTTAAGCAAACTACTGTTCGCATTTTTTTCTTCCTCCGTTTCAAATGAACTTTCTTTTTCTTCTTTCTCCCTGATCCCTCTTATAAAACTTTCCTTCTCCTTGTCCGTAAGCTGGGCTATACCCATACTCCATGAAATATCAATATCCCTGACTATTTCCTTTCCTTCTTCATCAACAGTTGTTCCCTGGATCTCAATACTGCGTACGGTATTCAATATTTTTTCCGCCGCTTTTTTGACTTTGTCCAATTCATCAAATATTATTATCAGAAATTCCTCTCCGCCGTATCTTATGAAGAAATCGGTCCCTCTTTTAAGCTCATCATCAACTACTGACGCGATCGCCTGGAGCACCTCATCCCCCTTGGGATGTCCGTATGTATCGTTCACGCCTTTAAAATGATCGATATCGCACATGATAGCGCACATCGGGGTGGGGTTCTGCGATCCCTTCTCTTCATCTCTTCGCTCGAAAGCGCGTATATAGCCCGGGATCTCATTAATAAGGTATCTTCTGTTATGCAGATCGGTCAATTCGTCTCTGAGAGTTTCTTCTTCTAATCTGCGGCTCTTTTCCTCAAGCTTTTTCTGCAGCTGTTTTAGCTCGGTAATATCAGTGAAAACTCCCAGCACGCCGTTTCCCAGACGCTCTTTACTTACCTGTACATGAATGGTTTCTCCCTCTCTTACGTTTGTCTCTTCCACGGATATGGCTGTATTATTCTGATAAACTCTCAAGTCATCGGCTTCATATTTTTCAGCATCATAAGATTTCCCTAGTTCAAATTTGTCTCTGATCTCGATATCGGTTAACCCCTCGACCTTTTGAGTTTCCGGATCCAGCCCCAACATGCTGTAAAACCTGGAATTCGCATATTTCACGCGCATTTTTCTGCCGTCAAATTCTTTATAGAACACAGCCGCGGGTAAATTTTCCAGCATTGCGCCTATATACTCTTCTCCCTTTTTTATCTCCTCCATCGCCTGGATCAATTTTGTTATATCTCTAAATGATGTCAGGACTATAGTTTTGCCGTCCTTTATTATCGTGTCATCGGTTTTTGCATAGATGATGGTGCCGTCTTTCTTTACATATCTTCTGCCTTCTTCCCTTTGCGGAACATCTTCCCCCCTTAGACGCGCTTCAAAACGTCTTCTCGCGTCTTCAACCTCATCGGTATGCATAAAATCAAAGATCTCTTTGCCGATAATCTCATCCTCATCATATCCCATCAATTCACACCAATATCTGTTAACCTGCTTGATTATGCCTTTTTTTCTGCCGTCTTCTTCTGTAACCTCTAACACGTGGAACCCGATCGGGGAATTATCATAGAACTCTTTATATTGTTTTTCGGAAGCCATAAGCTCTCTATTTACTTCATCGAGATCTCTTGCTGCGGATCTTAATTTGTTCAGGACCCTCTGGCCGAGAACGCCTGCTATTACAAAAACAATTAAACACGCCGCCCGCAACGCAAGATTGTATATATCCGTTAAAGGAAGTAATCCCTCAAGGATATCTCCCTTATAAAAGAGATATGCGTCCCCGATAGACCTAACAGCCCAGTACAATGCTCCAAAAATAATAGCGGCATATTTAATGCTTGATACTTTAGGCACCGCCCCTATCTCCGTAAACTGCCTTTTGTCGGAAACAAAACGCCCCTTAACCTCTATGCCTTTTATAAGCCTCGTGAACGCTTCGTTGCCTTCTTCGGATTTTCTGTCCTGCAAACCATGTGTAAGTTTTTGGCCGCCAAAACCAAGAACTATCTCGTTGTACTCAATAAGATTGAATTCAGATTTGTTAAGTCTTTCCGGAGGAAGATTCTTTTTAAGATAGGATATGAACTCGGCCGCTGTATAGTGTTTCCCCAGTTTCTTTTTTGCCTCATGGGCCAACAGCCTTACGCTGCTGCCGGCACCTCTTAAGAATTGATGAGGGTGAATGTCGAATTTTACCAGATCACCATATTCATCTATCATATCGAAAGATTCCGGCACATGATATTTTTTAAGATAATCGATAATATCGTCGGCTTCACTATCCGGATCCAGATCGCCCTCTATTTTTGCTTTTTTGACTGATTCTGACAGGCGGGAATAGAACTGTTCTCTCTCTTCATGGAAAAGCGCATGTTGGTTCTCAGATAAGGATTGTATCAGATACACTTTCTCGCTATTAGCAAACCCTCGTATATTCTCATTGTCCTCCAATATTTTTATTTTTTCTCCGCCTGATGCCGCCAGATCCGTTTCTATTATTTTCACTCTTGCCTCTCGGCCGTCTTTTGTATAAAGCGGCTCGCCAACAGCATTATAAAAAGCAAGAATGGTCCCCTCTTCTTCCTCTTTTCCTATGATCCCTTCGGTTATCTGATCCGCTGCTTCCTTATCGCGGAAAAGTTTTCCTATCAGGCCTCCCGTTTCTTCATCCGGGGCCGGCCGCTTTGATAAAACATTTTTCTTCGCAGCTCTATCCTTGAACCAGTCAATAAGCACTTTTATGCCGGAGATCGGCCATAAGAGCGCGATCGGAAGGAGAATGGCCACAGAAGCAACAAAGGCAATAAAAGGATTGGATTTTACATAATCCGCAATACCCGCATACTCTATAATATATTCAAAAACTTCGGCCGAAGTATCGGGCGCGAACCAGCATATGGCAGCGCTGATGATCATCCCCAAAGTCGCGGCCATGAAATGCCTTCTGTTAAGCATTTTTCTGTACTTCTGCACGTATTCCTCTTTATACGCGTTGGTCTCTCTGCCCTCCGCCAGATTTCCGATATCTTCCGCTAATTCTTCGGCTGAATAACGCTCTCTTGGGTTCAATTTCAGGCACTTCATTATAACGGCCTGGAGGTTAAGGCTGATCTTGCTGTTTATTTCTTTGGGAAGTTTCGGAGGATCGAATTTAAGCATGATAAAATCATCCGTAAGTTCGTTCGCGAAAGGTTTTTCGCCCGTAGCCATCTCATAAAGAAGTATTCCCAACGAGAAGATGTCCACCTTGTATTCTTCCGCGGGTTCTTCCCTGTAATCAATGTACGGAATACCGTGTTTATGCAGGAATTTGATTATCCGCCTCTTGTAAGACTCATCGGATTCCATGGGTTTTTCGGTCACTGCGAGCGTGACCGACTGTTCGGGCGAGGCATATTCCGGAGTTCCCAAAAATATATTCTCCATCGTGTCCCTTATGGACCCCGTCTTCTTTATGTCATACCCCCTTGCCGCCAGACCCAGGTCGGCAATGAGCGGCTGATACTCGGTAGCTGTATTCAATGCGGCAACCCGTCTCATCAGGACGTTCATCGGCTTCAGGTCCCTGTGGATGATACCCAACGAATGCATATAAGCGATCGAATCCGCTATATGCCTGAACAGGCCCACGACCTCTCTCTCGTCATATTTCCTGTACTTAAGACTCTCGATATAATCCCCGAGGGTCGGGCCTTCGATCATTTCCATGGAATAGAAGGGAATGTTGTGTTTCTTGCGGTCATATACATCGTGTACTTTGATGATCCCTTTATGCGACAGCTCTCTCATATACCTTATCTCTCTCAGGAACCTTTCCCTCTGCCTCTGGCCGCCCTGTTTCATGACTTTAAGGGCTATGGTCCTGCCCATTTCCCTGTCAAAAACAAGAAAAACGGAACACATGCCCCCGCTGCCGATCTCCTTGATGATTTCATATCTGTCCTCAAAGACGTCCCCGCTTTTCAGGCCCGTGTTTATATACGCGTTATCCAGTTTTGAAGAGGATGCGCTGTCGGGGATCTCCTTCTCCTGAAAAGCCGCAAATAAGGTCCCTCCCAAAACAGTTTTATCGCTGAGATAAGATTTGGACGAGATGTTCTTAAATAATTCCAATACTGATCCCTGGCGCGCGTAATCGAGTATTCCCCTTCTTCTTATCGTGCACCAATCCAAAAGCCTCTTCTCGTTCTCCGTCGGCCTTGGCTTATTTTTCAGCCTTGCGATGTCCAGCTTTAATATATCGTCCATGATCAATATATTGCAGGCATGGGCTTCCTTGTCCACCCATACCTTGTTGAAATCGATCGCATTCCCGAGGAACAAGATCGACTCATGCGGAAGCGTTATAAGTCTCGAAAGAAGTTCTTCTCTCCCTTTAATATCATGTCCTGCAGCGGCGTGTTCCAGCTGTTTCGCGCCGAAAATATTTATCTTAACCTTGAGCGGGTCGTATCCAAGATCCGGGAATATCTTCTTTACGGTTTCCCTGTCAAGTTCATAAGATGCAAATTCCCTCTCCCCGTCCGCAATAACGTCTATCTGGAGATCATCCGCCGACCTATCAAGCCAGAAATAACTGCCGGAAGTATAGACCCTGAATGCCTCTTCATTATTTATCAGTTCATTTTCGATCAGGCGCGGGATAACAACCTCTTCTATTCCCTCTGCCATATATCCTATTCTGTCCTCTACATCCTTCAGGGACAAAGGTTCAGTGTTCTGTCCTCTTTTATTTGAGAATTCCACAAGACGCAGCCAGTTTTCCATAGAACCCGATTTATCCGCAGCTTTGAGGCTGTCCATTATCGCTGTGCGCGGCCATGATGTCACAACTCTTTGCTCTTGAGGGTCTACCCCCAATCTGTACGGCTTATGATACTTGCCTAAGAGAATATCGGGGCCGTTGAGGACATATCTTAATGCTTTTTGAAGTTCACCTTTATATAAGGTGTTGGGTTTTTTCGGGTCCTGGATCTGGTCATCCCTGTCGGGATAATTCTCGCGGAAATGGTCCTGAAGAAGAACGATCGTTCTGTAATGGCCCAGGATGGAACAAAGGATCTCATGAAGCAGGTATTCGTCTACCAAGGGATGTGTGTCGTTTTCCGGCGGGCCGCGCTGCTTTAATTTGGAAATTACATCTGTTGCCACGTAAAGCTCGTTATCGTCTTTAAGATGATCTCCGTTGCCCAGCATAAAATCATTCTCGGCTTTGACGATAATGGAATCAAACCCGTATATCTTGATCTGTTCCTTTCTTTGTTCCGCTAAAAATCCCGCCAATTTCTCTCTTTTATAGTCCGGGATCTTGATACCGTTTTCCCGCAGGAACTCGTCCAGATTTGAGCTGTCCTTTCTGTTTCTCTTGAACTGCCTGAAAAATTCAATAAACCTCCCTATCTTATCCTTGGGCAGTTTTATCTCATTTCCCTGAAGGAACGCGGTCAACATCCTTTCCTCGTCCTTCTTGTTCTTTAAGAGGTCCCTGATCCTCTTGATCTCGCTTATCTCGCCTTCGGTCAGCCTCTTCACCCGCTTAGAGCGGTAGCCTTCATGCGCCATCTTCTCTTCCTTGTCCAGGAAGGATTCAAGGAGCTGAAGTATCCGGTCGTTATAATCGTCCGTGACATCGTTCTTTCTGATCCTTTCACGTTCCCGATCGAATATATTCTTTGAAGCTTTTCCCTGGCTGATAAAACCGTCCGGAGTTGTTTTTGAAACTTCGAAAATGGTCACCGTTATCTTGTTCCCCCTAACTTCACTGTCAAAGGTTTCTTCCTTGCCATGCGAAAATCTCATTCCGTCTCTCCAGCTTTCCACCAATAAAGTTACATCCTTATAATCTTTAGCGATACGGCTGAGCCTCAATAGAAATATCCCCCTTAATTCGACAGGGATAGATATTTCCGATAATATTTTTTCAGATTCGGTATTGCGCAGTATGCCGCCGTTGAATATCCTGTAAAGTTCCATTTTAGACGGACCTTCGTCTTCAGATATTATCCGTATGCCCGGCCTGGAATCTGACCTTCTTCTGACCGCCTGGAGTTTTATTGAAAAATCAACATCCTTATGATTGCCCCACACATGATCACGCAAATTCTTATTTAGCTCATAGATCACATGCCGGGCAAGTTCCTCCCTGTTTGTGGGAGTTCTTTTGACACTGAAAAATATCTCGTATTCTGTTTTAAAGCTTTCTTTCTCTTCGAAATCAAACTTCGAAATAAACTTTTTTAATTCACCAAAAGAGTCCTGATCATTATTTACCATGTTCTCTTTACTTAATGTAAATGTTTCAAGAATTTCTATATCCTCCCCCTCATCTTGTTTCTCTTTATCCTGAGGCTGTTCTTTTGGTTTTGACTTTTTCTTTAAGATCCATACTGCGATTAAAAACCCTATGATCGGCAATAAGAACCCGGCATCGAAATTGACCTTTTGACCCCCCATGAAACAGCCGCCTGAATGATGTGAATGGTCACCTTCGCCCGGAGCTTTGCCCACATGGACAGTCCCGGGATAATATGAATAATCTCCGTCAGTCTGCCCGTCAGGCATCTCTGTCCTGATAGCCAGATCATAATTTCCCGAATACATGTCAGACGGAATGTTTATGATGATCGAGGATGTCGATACGCCCGGCACAAAGAATTCTTCCGATCCTATCATGATCGTGTAGCCGTCGGCTGAACCCTGCAGGGATCCGGTGTATGGATCCCAGGTAAGCTCAAAAGTCCTGTCATTGTTGCTGGCTGTGACGCTTGTGATCTCGGGCGAGAAAGGCCTCGCATCCGTTGACTCCGCCCAATGCCGGATAGAATCAGCATTAGCATCAGATATTATAAAGCCCATATCATCCTGCCAGAAAAGCCCGCCATCCACTCCGCTGGCGTATATTGCGGAATATTTATCCCCAAAATTTGTAGGCTCAAGTTCTCCAAAAATGACCGGCCCGTCAAGCGACGAACCCCAGTTCGTCAAAGGATCCGCTATCGGGAACCAAACCTCCATATAATCATAATAATGCGGCTGGTAAAGATCCAGGCCCAGATCGGTCCAGTTGTCCATGAGCGTTTCCCTGTTCCTCGCGCCCACTGTGACCACTGACCCCGGATCCTGATTATGTATCATCTGAACATGCAGATCCAGAAATCCGTGCACTTGCGCCATCGTCAGAGATGTCAATTCCGGTATCTCTTCGGGTTCGCTCATCACGTCCCAGGCGACTATTTCCGGACGGTCCGCGTAATCATTGACGAATTGTGCCATTAAGGCAAGTATTGCGTTGATCTTCGCGGGTTCACTTATTATGTCCGGATGTTCTCCCACAGGATTAGGGCCTTCCATGTCGATGCCGTCCGCGATCAAATAATCGTATAATACCGGCATCAATCTTATACCCAGAACATTGGCGGCTTCGATCAGGGTATCCATGTCTTCATAAACATGGGCGCTAAAGCCCGTAGGTGTACCTGTTCCGTCAAAAACTATTCCGCTTCTTAGATCACAGAATAAAAACACTCTCACAGTACAGCCCTTGAAACGATTAAGCTCCTGCAGGAGCAGTTCTCTTCTGGTAGCTAAACCTACATAATCCTCGCCATTGGCCCCGTCCCCGATATCGTAGCCGTATTCTATCCACAGGTTCGCTCCGCGGGCAAAATCAGAACCGGGCGTTAAGTTCTCGATGATCTGCTGAACATGATCGATCCTTTCAAGCCTTCCGTCAGTGTGATAAATAAGGGTTTCGGTCAGATCCCAGGAAGCGTCATATTCAAATGTACGGACCGTTCCGTCCTCCAAACGTTCGGTATTCAGATACATCCTCCCGTTAGCTAGATGGTAAGAAGCGCCTGCCTTATTGGTGTATTTCCTTATCGCAAACCCCGGCGTAGCTGTCTCCTGTACGACCGTTTCATGCACAAATGTCGGATCTCCCCCCGCATCATATCCCCTGATAAAGTGAATAATATCCGTGCCCGCGTAATATTCAGGTTCCTCGTAACTGCCATCAGGCCATGTTATCCTGTCGATCCTGCCGGACGTTCCGTTGCCGTAGAAATCAAAATCCTCTCTATGCACCACTGTATCAGCCAGGTAGTCATCCAGCTCATAATCAGGCGTATCGTGGTCCCAATCCTCCAAATATGTCTCTGTTTCGATAAAGCCGGACGGTGAATAGTACGTGTAATCGACCTCCGCGGCCGCAAGGACCTTGAACGGAAATAAAAGGAAAAGTACGGTGACGAGAAGCATTTTCGTGCCCGAATTCCTGAATGCCCTAAAGACCGCCTTAAAAATGTTCCCTATCAATCGAAATGTCTTGGAAACTGATCTTGATAAAATCCCTGTAACCTTAAATACAAAGACCGCCGGGTAATACCATTTGAACAGGAAAATCTTATTGGCGAACATGGTCGTTGTGCGGATCTTTCCGTCCGGCTTCTCTATCGGAAATACGCATATATCGTTCGCAATGATCTCTATTGCCGCGTTGACCCTTATGTATTCCTTGGTTTTCCTGTCCTTGAACATATTCGCGTTGATCGCAAAATTCCATTTCCTGTATTTCCTTTGAATATCATCCTTTTTGAACGGATCAGGCTCCTCCAGCCACTCCTTGAGATATCTTTTGGCGGCGAATATCCTGCGTATAAGCCTTATATTGGGAATTAAAAGGATCAACGCCCCCACTCCTATTATAAAGAGGAAAGATGAAAGCATGGACCACGCACCCGAACCTGCAATTAAAAACGGCGCTGAAAATAAATATCTATAATTCATCTTATTGAGCCTCGCCATCTGCTTAAGGACCTTTTCATCCTTCTCATCCAGCGAATAATCTGCGGCCAGGGCTTTTATTAATTCCCTTTTCTCGCTTTGTTTAAGGTTCGCAAAATTTCCTTTATCTTTAAATCCTTCCATGACAGCATAAGTCTCATTTTTCAGCGTGCCTTTGCGCGCTATATACTCGAAATCGACCGTATCGATTATAAGTAACAGGTCCTGCGCGGCTTTGAATAAAGGATTAGTGATAGGTTCTTTTGAAGTGGGTTCTTTCTTTGTCGTTTCTAAAAAGACTGCCATGAAAAAAGGAGCAAAATATCTGTAATAGTCGGGTGATCCCCTGACTATGTTTGCTTTTGCTTCGAAATCTTCATATGTTGAATTAAATGCCTGCATCTTGGCATCGCTGCCGCCTTTTCCTTTCGATCTTAGGTCAAGGTATCTGTCCCTGTAATCCGCCATGAGTTTGGATAATCCTTGCGCGTCTTCACACTTCCTCTTTATATAGTGCGCAAACGCAAGAGCCTGATCTTTGCTCTCCCGGGCTATCCTTTTATTCGGATGATTGATCTTATTCAGATGTTCCGGCATGCCCAGAGCGGCCTGCCTGACCTTTCTGAACTCGGGCTCTCTGACCCAGTAGGAATATGCTATCGCCTGGGCCGCGCCAGAGACGGTTATCCTTCCGGCCTTTTTCAATGTTATGAAAGGCCTGTTCGTGATCCAGCGTTCGTTGTTCTCGATCGCTTTTATCATGTCTTCAGCCAACCGCTTGAATTCCCTGTTTCTGCGATCGGTGCTCTCCCTCAATTCTTTTCTTACAAATTTAGAGTCATTATTGCGTATGCTTCCTGCCGCTTCCTGTCTTTCTCTGAGAAGTTCACCGGCATGTTTTAACACTCTTTTCGCTTTTTCTGCCAATCCTATTTCAAGTAATTCGCAGGCGGCTTTGATATATATGATCGCGAGCACCTTGACCTTTAAAGGCGATCTCTCGAGATCCTCTATGCATGACTTTAAAGTGTTTACAAATCTTCTTTCAGTCTTTCTTCTTAATCTGACCTGCTCTCTTAAGTCCTGCATGCCGGGCAGGAAGGTATGTTTAGCTTCTTCCCGGGACTTCTTCTCTCTTTTGTCTATATACTCGGTTATCTCGGAGATCTTTTCCCTTATTCTCGGAATATTTATTTTTTCTTCATCTAATTCATAATCGATCCTTTCGTCATACCCCCTGTAGACCTGCCATAAAAGAAAGTATCTCGCTCCCTGGTGTCCCGGATGAGCGTATCTTCGCCCGTCCTTAGGATAATATTTTTGAAAAATGTAAAAGGGCGACCATCCCTTCCAGATCTTCTTGCCGTCTTTTGCCTCATCAAAAACCCTTTTAGGGAGCCTGATCTTCTTCAGCCTTCGGGGCCTTGCTATCCTTTTCTTAAGAAGGGCAACCTGTTCGCCGGCTATCCTGTTAAGAATATCTCTGACCTTCTTATACGCTTTTGAATCTTCGTAGTTCTTTAGGTCTTCCGCCTCTTCGACCAGTTTTACCACTTCATCAAAATCCGCTTTTATCAATTTAGCGAAAGCGGGTATTCTTGCAACCGGCTGGTTTTTCTCTTTCTTTCTGTCCGTTTTTACATCCCCGGCAATTTCGTCAATATCTTGCTTCGCTGAAGCTGTCGCTTCCTTTACTTCTTCTAATAATTCCCCCAATCTCTTTTCATGTTTTCTGATCCGTCCCTGCAGATACTCTTCACGATATCTTTCATGCTTGATCCTCCATTTCAGAAGTCTTATTTTCTTCTGCAGTTCGATCCTTTCTGAGATCTTCACGTAAAGTTGGGTATGATACTCAAAGATCGTGATGAATAGATCGTTGTCTACCGGTTCTTCCCTATATAATCTTTCCATGTAGTTATAGGGGATTTCTCTTTTTAGCTGTTCGCTTGAGACAGGAGGTTCTGACCTCCCGTAATTATTTTCATTCGCTGCATTGTTCCCCCCGGCGAAAAATTGGCATATAATAAAGAGGAAGGATAGAACAAGGGCGGGTATCATAAACCTGCCCACCGCACCTTCAGGCAAAGAACCGCTAGTAAATATTGAAGCGGCAAAAACTGTTAAAAATCCCAAAACTCCTATGTAACTAAAACCTTTATCGGCTCTTTGCTGCTCTATTTTTTCTTCAATATTCCTTATATAAGGCTCCAATTCGGGAGCGATATCCCCTCCCAGGCTGACTATAAAATTACGTAAATGGCTCTCCAGCTTTTCTCCCGAATATTTCGGCAGTTCTTCCAAGAGGGCGATCCTGAAATTGATATAACTCTTATGAACCACCCGTGTTATTTCCGCCATGAAAGCGGCTATCCTGTCTTTTTTCACATCATCCAAAGGCGTGCTTTTCAGAAGATCCCTGAATGCCTTGATCAATTTTTTCTCTTTTTCCGGGGACGGAAGGGTTTTGTTCGTCTTCTCTATATCGTCGTAAAAAGACTTCCATTCGGGGCCCAGTTCCACAAAAATTCTCTCCCTTTTACCTAACTGAAGCTCTACATCTTCCGACTCTTCTATCTTCTCTATCTTTGGCTTCTCTGATATTTTTTCTGCCGGTTCGGATTTTTCATCTTCTTCTTTCTTTATGTCTTCGATCATTATATTGAGGCGTTCTCGGATAACTTCTATCCACTCAATGGATTCCTCTTCCAACCCATCAAATCGGGAAACCGTTCTATCGAAAACTTTTCTAAACCCTTTAAGGATATTTTTAAATTCAGGATCGGATTCCTGCAATCTTAAAAGAGTGTCCAATGCCATATCAGCTTGGCGTATCCATGCATCAAAATCCTTAACATCTCCGCCTGATAGCTCCTCCATCCGCGCTTTTGTATCATCCAGACTTTTACGGCTGTACCCGCCGATGCTGTCATAGAAAAAATTCATGAACAGCACGGTGATAATACTTGCTACAACAAACGATAATATTCCCGAAACAGTTATCTCCAGCATAGAATCAGCCATACCCAATAATGAAGCTATTGATCCGAGAAAAGAAGTTCCAAAAACCAGTAATGGCGTATGCACTATCCCTTTCTGTCCCCGCGCTTCGGGGTGCCCTCCCAAATCTTTCTCTGTACGAACTATCTCCTCATGCCTGATTACAATTTTCTTGGCAAAATTAGGATCTTGAAGTTTTCCCGTCAGCCAACCGTAAAAGCCTTTCATCTTGATACCGACATCAGCCAATTTAGTCTTTACATCGCTATCGATGCACCTCCCGTACTTCTCCAATGCTCTTTCTTCCTCAAGCAGGCCCAGCAATAACAACCTCTGTTTTTCCTTTCCTTGCTTGTCCTTATAAGCTGTATTATTGAATTTGTCGGTTTCCGTCTTGTGCCTATCTCTTATTTCGGGCAAATAGAGATCTAGTAAAAATTTTCTTTCCGCAAAAAGGACCAGCAGGATCTTCGCCAAGGCGGACTTCCTGCTGGGATCGATCAATATCAACTGTTGATATACACTTACCTTTATATAAACATTCCCCGTATCCGCCTCTATGCATATTTTCTGCCCCGAAAAAGGCATGGTGGAATCTTCGCTGCAGATGAATATCCCTCTTTCACCCTTTTTATACTTTTCATCGCTTCGCATTTTTTCTATAAGTTGAATAGCGTCTTTAATAAACGCGAGCTGCCGCTCCAACTTATCGATCGCAAGCTTGTCTTTTTTCTCTTTCACTTTCAGAAATTCTATTTCCTCTTTTACTTCCGCAAATCCCTCGGAATTAAGGACTTCTTCGCGTAACTTATTCAAATAAGCGGGAGACAATCTTTCATCTAAAATAGTGCGCTTTTTTCCCTTAACAATAAGAGACTGAATTTCCTCGTCAAAATATGATTTCATTTGCCTTTCATAATCATTTAAATCTCCAAAATAACGCAATACTTCAATATATTGCATTACCTTTTTCAGAATTGTAAGAAACTCTTCTTTGCCGATAGACTCGAAATCAACCTTGGTCATCTCTTCGATATCAGCCCCCCAATTATACTCTACTGCCGCTATCCCATTTTGGAGCAATTTGAACGGCTCCATTAAGGGCTCCAATTCTGTTTCTATTTTTTCCTTTTCCCCTTCGAGGAATTTAACCACATCCTGTAAAGTTTTTTCGTCTACCTTTTCTATTTCGCCATCCTGTTTTTTATGATCCGCTATGCTAAGAGCCTCTAACAAATTAGTTCCCGCATTAGTGCCCGCAAAAAACCGGTACATAACAAACATAAGAGATAAAATAACAATGGGGACCATAAATCCGCCGCTAAACAGTGAAGCGGCAAGACCTGTCAGAAATACAGGAATCCCTATGAAGATAAACCCTTCATCGGATCTCTTTTTTCCTTTCTGTTCTCCTGCTGAGGATTCTTCCGCTTTTTTGATAGGCACGATCTTTACAACAGTCTCTACCCCTCCTCCCCAAAAATGTTTTTTAGTGATCTCGGTATCAATCCTATAGCCTATTCTGCCCAAAGCCTCTTTTAAGATATTGAGAGTCCATATCGCGGCATCCCTCTCTCCTTGCTTTTCTATGTCTCGCAGGATCTTTTGGATGTCTTCGCCATATTTTTTGGCATTATTGCCGAGTCTTGCGAATATTGCATAAATAGCTTCTTCCGTATGGCCCAGATATATGCCTGAGCGTAAAAAGCCGTTCCAGGATTCAGCCCATACCTGGTCAAATTCTTTCTGATATTTAAAAATATTGTGTAAGCGCTGTTCATCCGGCGGGGCGAAAAGGATCTTATTCTTTTTCTTTTTAAACAGGGTTAATAGAAGGTTTTCCGCATCATAGAAATTTCCGTATTTTCCCAGCATCTCAGCTGCAAACTTGAAAGCTTCATCGTTCCCATGCCCCATATGATCCAGGGAAACCACAACCGTATCCCGTAAAGAGTTTCTTATCTTGGACCAGCCCATATTTGTTTTGGCATATTTTTTAACGATTTTTCTAACCGTTTCTTTGGCCACATGATCGTTTGCGCCTGTTAAGTTGAAAAGTAACGGATTGATCACATCCGGCCCTGATTTTGCCAACTTACCTATCTTTTCTTTATCGCTTAAAGAAGCGTCTTTAACGATATTTTCAGCGACCGTGATAAATTTCGATACTTCTTTAAACCTGTCTCTTATCTCCCTTTTACACATCTCGCCGTAAAGCAATGTGAAAAAGAGGTCTTCATTGTTTTTCAAAACATCTTTCGCTGTCGTGTCCTTTTCGATCAAACTTACGACTCTTTTAAGGACTCTATTCCTTAACTCCTGGCCTAAACGAATCTTTTCCAGGTAATCATCATCTGGGACAGTTCCGCTTCTTTTAATTGTTCGTGCCAGGTTTGCAGCACTGGAATTGAAAGTTATGTCCAAAGATTTTAAATTTTTCAGGAATTTATCGATGATCTGGGCAATGATCTTGCTTTTATCCACCTTTTTCGAGTAAGCTATTATTCTCTCGGTTGCCACGGATGACGGCAATTTTATCTTTGCCAATCCTTTTATAGCGCCGATATTCCCTTGCAACATCAGGATCGCTCCGGGCTTAAGGCCTGCTGCTTTTCCTTCCAGTTTCTCCTTGAGATCCAACTCCTCCTCGTCCATTTCTTCCGGAGGGGACATGTACGGCCAGAATATGAAAATAAGATCATATTCGGAAAAATCTTCATCAAATATATCGCTGTCCTTATCCGCGATCTCAATATTTGATACATCAATTCCTCCTTTTCCCCCGATCTCTTTAACGCATCCTTCGCCCTCTTCTCGAAGCATATCGTTCAACTCGTAACATTTGACTTTTTTCGCATACTGTCCGAATATCAAAGCGGATTTTGCGTTACCCCCGTATCCTATCAGCACCTTACGGGCTCTTTTCGAGAGCCATTTAGCTATCATCTTTAGATGTGAAGTTTGAGGGCTTAAATATGCCCCCACTTTATCTCTTGTTTTAAAAAATGTCAGTCTTTTAGAATCCACCCCTTGTTTATAATATTTGCCTATAAGATCTATCGCTTCTTCCGGGGTGTTCGGAGCCGGATGATTCTCAAGGAAGAAATCCATCTCTTCCGACGACAATCTGCTATGACGGCTTCTTGTAACCGTGAAAAATCTTCCTAAACTTTCCGCCTGTTCGGACGTAAGTTTTTTGTATTTACCCGTCAATTCATAATAACCCGGGGTTTCACTGGATACATATTTAAGCATTCCTCTGCCTATAAGACTTTCCAGCCCGATGATCGTTGTTTTTCCCGTAATACTTTTTTGCAGTTTTTCTTCCATACTTTTTTTGAATTCGTAAAAATCTATCCGGCGATTCTTGAAGTATTCAAAATTCGACAAGATGAATTCAAATGTCTCATCCATGGCATCATGCAGTCCCACAAGATAATTTTCGAATGCCGGAGTTAAAGCTTCTGCGGTATCCTCATCTATGTTCTCCTTATGGGAAAGGGTCTTTAACAAACTAAGCCATGATCCCACATCGGCTTTATGCCTTATGAATACATCCCTCAAATAAGGTCTTGGTTCGGTAAGGGCAGAGATCTGATCGGAAAGAGAAAAGACCACTGTTTCAAGATACAGCGTTTTATTCAGCTCTTTAACTTTCCGTATTAAACGAAGATTGTGATTCAGCGCGTTAACGATAACTACTTCAAGAGGAAGTGTTATCTTTTTATTCCTCATAACTATGAACGAGTCCCTGTCGTGGATCCTTAGGCGTCTCCTCTCCTCCTCGGTCATTTCGTCTCTTAATTTCGTGCTGTAATGCAGGCATAGGTTTTCATCACTATAAGCTTTCCCGGTATCATGAAAAGCCGCTGTTAATCTCTCAAGCGCTGTCTTATAATCATTAAATCCGGCACCCCTTGAAGCCTCTTCGACAAGATCGGCTACCAGGGAACGATGCATCTTTAAGGACAGGATGTTATGCGGATTGACACCAAAATGTTCGTAAGTATATAAAGCGTTTATCTCTTCTTCAAGGGCTTTGATCTTATCAATGGACATCTCCTCCAGAGTGGTCGCACTGTCTATAAGTTCCCAACCGGAGAGACCCTCCTCTTCCCATGCAAATTGTTTGTCAATTTCTTCGGATATTTCCCTTATAGCTTTAAGCTGTTCTTTAGAAGGGATTTTATTCAGTTCACTCAGCATGAGCTTGAGGAAGGCAAAATATACCGGGGGTCCTCTTCTTGCAATATCACTTAAAGTATAAATATAAGGTTTCTTTGTATCATCAACTTCAAGCACGCCCAAAGCAACAAGAGCATTCACCTCATCCCTGATCATGGTTTCTTTGAATGTATCAGTTTCAGTTCTCATGCGATGATCCCGGAATTCTTTTCTTGTAAATGAATCCTCTCTTAAAGCAGAATTCTCTAAGATAGAATTTATTGCCGAAGTGACTGAGCCATCGCTTATTATCTTTTTTTGGTTTACACTTGCCGAAGGATCTATTCTTTTGCGAAGGCTTTCCTTTGGCCAGATCTCGATAAGATTAGATTGCGGGTTTTCTATTACTACGAAATCTTCTACACCTTTGAAATGTCGGACGAAACCGTCGGATAAAGTGATCAGCCCTTTTTTGGTTATTCGAACTCTCTCCGTGTCTTTCAAAAATAAAGTGGCTGCGTCTCTTTTATTGAAATCAACTTCTTCCCGATCAAGTTCTCCTCTCTCTATCGCTTTTTCAATTTTGTTCTCCCTTGCAGTAACAATATCTGAGATTATTCCCATGATTTTATCGATTGTCCCCGCAAGAGCATAATCGTCGAACCTGATCACCGCGATATCGGTTAATCCGTCACGCACCATTCTTGCGCACACATCGGGAGGCAAAAACTGATAAAACGCCAACCCGAACCGCCTGAGCGCATAAACTACGTCCTCCTCGGCCATCCAAGTGGATTTTTTGACTTCCTCTAATGGAACCTTATCAACATAGTACTGTTCTGTAAGGCGTGCTTCTTCTTTTTTCCTTTTTTCCTCAAAGTTTCGGAAAGACTTTTTATTCAGTTCTATAAGAAACACTACGAAGAGGACATCTTCCCATGCTATTTTCTCATCATCCGTTTCACTGTCTGTTACGCCAAGTGAAGAGATCTCCCTTTTTACCAGATCTTCATATTCTCTTTCTAAGACTCTTCGTGTGTCCTTAGGCAATAAGCCAAAAAAGGTTTTTCTCCCCCTGGCAAAAAGAGTTCCTGCATTTTCCTCGGACAGATTATTCAGGATTTTAGAATATATCCCCCAATTCCCTTCGTATATACCCAACATCCATTCAAGATCCGGCGGCAATCTGTGTAAAGCTTCACGCACAGCCGCATAATCTATGTTTTCAGATTCTATTTGGGTCTTATCTTTGTCCAGATCACTTATCTTTTCGCTCAGTTCCGTTATAAATCTTACAAACAATATATTTTCTTGAGGCGTTTCACGCATAAAGACGGCAACCTCTTTCACCATGACCTTGAACTCCTGCTTAAGAGTTATGCGTATATTTTCCGGCAAAAGGTTAAAGAATCTATCTTTTCCGTCTTTAAGAAAAGCCAATACATCTTTCTCGTTATATCCTTTTTCTCTCAGCAAGACCTTCTCAAATGTCTCCGTAAGAAAGTTCATACCCTTGTTTTCATACACCTGCCGTATCCAGGCCAGGTCGGGCGGCAGCATGTGCTTTATTGTTTTTTCTACGATCCTGAGGTCCGATTCAGGCAACTGTTGGCTATCTTCAGTAAAAACATTATAAACATCAGAGATCGGAGGTACTTCATTGGTTTCTTCCTCTACTTCGTCCTCTTTGACTACGTTATCGTAAATCCTATAGGATGAAAGCCTCATTCCCGGGACTATAGAATCGACCATGCCCCCGATATTCAGCTTTTTGTCCTTACTCAGTTTTCTTCTATGGATCATTCCAAGGGCAAGTTCGAAATATTCGCGATGTTTTTTATTGTCTAATCTTTCACGCACTGCGTCTTTTTCTGATATTGTGATTCCCTTATCAAACCGATAGCTGAGGATCTCAGTTATTAATGATCTATAATCCTTCTCTTTATAATATTTACGTACAGCGCTTGCGATCATGTTTGCGAGTTCTTCTTCATCCGCTTTAAGATCTCCAAGCTTTAAAAACTGATAACTCAGCCGATCATTGAGCGGGTTTGAGTTGCCTGCCGATACATTGCACTTGAGAATATCGCCCGGATCTTCCAAGAGACCATTTTTTTTGTACTCATTGTCGTAAAAATGAACGGCATCAGTCCCGTCTATTCTTATAATGATCTGACCTTTTTCGGCCTTGCCTGACCGAAATACGAAAATTCTCTCACTGTTTTCCTCCAACTCTTTTTTCGCTATTGCATCAATGTAATCAATTACATCCTGAACTTTTCCGATATTGTGTTTTCCGAACCTCATTTCCACTTTCATGGTTATCCAGCTTGCGGCAACGCGGGCGAGATTCCCGGCTTTATCATCGGATGTAATAAGGGTCTGTTGAAGAAGGGTATTTTTTGATGTGCGGTTGTGGTTATCGAGAGGGTAAGCCCATACGATATCGTATGAAATAAAGCACATAAGAGTTATCGCGGCAATAACTCTTATTACAAGTTTAAAAGTTTTATTCTTATTACTATATATCATATATACTTTACCCACATTTCAGTTTCTATTCGTTTAACAATAAACTAAAAAAGGAGGCTTTCTAGATTTTTATATGACTAACATTCAAGGTAATAGTATATTAACATTTAAGAGGGATTATGTCAATTGATGAAACTGGATTTTTTATATCTTAACGCAAGGCTGCGTTAAACACCTATTTCAACCGAATCTTTCAGCTCTTTTTCTTCCGTAAACTTAACTGAAACAACCTTGGAAACGCCCTTCTCCTCCATTGTAATACCATAAAGTATGTCGGCAAGCTGGATCGTCATCCTGTTATGTGTAACTATGATAAACTGTGAGAGTTTAAGGAATTCCTGGAGCACACGGCTGAATCTTACGACATTAGACTCATCCAGCGGAGCATCGATCTCATCGAGTATGCAGAACGGGCTCGGATTGACTTTAAAGATCGCGAACATGAGCGCAATGGCTGTTAAGGCTTTTTCTCCGCCTGAAAGCAGCATGATGTTCTGGAGTTTCTTCCCCGGGGGCCTTACTACAATATCTATACCGCACTCTAAGATGTTATGCTCATCTTCAAGAATGAGCTCAGCTTTACCGCCGTTAAAAAGCATGCGGAAATAATTGGTGAACTCTTTTCTTATGGCTTCAAAAGATTCCATGAAAAGTTTTCTGGTCGTGCGGTTAATCTTGGCTATCGCCTTCATGAGGGATTCTTTCGCGTTGTTAAGATCGTCTCTCTGTTTTGTCAAAAATTCGAATCTTTCCTGAAGCTGTTTATGTTCTTCCACCGCACCCAATGAAACGTTCCCCATCTTTTCCAGCTGTTCTTTTAGTTCGGCTATTTTTCCTTCCGCTTCTTCTCTATCAAATGATCCTTCCACTTCAAGCGTCAGCTCTTTCAGATCGACTTTATACGAATCACGTATCCTGTCGGCCAAAGACGTCCGTTTATACTCATAATCTTTTTTATTAAGATCCATGTCTCTGAGCTGGTTTCTGGAATTTTCAAGATCCTCCTCCAGTCTTCTTGTTTTCTCTTCGAGCTCGCCTGTCACTCTTGATAACTGGACCTTTTCGGCAAATTTCTCTTTATTCTCAAAGCTTCTTATCTCTTTTCTTGCTATGAATTCAAGATTGCGTTCTAACAGTTCTTTTACCTCATCATCTAAAGCTCTTATACGTTCCCCGCTTTCCGTCACGTTCCTTCTTTTTTCCTCCACTTCATTATCGACACGCTGGAAAACTTCCTTCTCGCGCGTAAGATTATCGATCAAATTCTCTTCTTCTTTACGGAGAGCCGAAAGTTCCGCCTTCACGTCAGTTATCGCGTAAAGCGCTTCCTCTCTTTCCCGTGCTCCGTCTTGTATGACTTGCTGCGATTCCTCTATCATGCACTGAAGCCGTGTATTCTCCTCTTCCAGCTCATTGAGTCTTCTGTTCAAATTATCGCCTTCTTCTTTTAAGCGCCTTATTGCGTCCGCTTCTTCTTCCAATTCAGTGTTTAAAAGCTGCAATTCTTCTTCAAGCGATCTTACTTTTTCTTCGATCGCATATTTTTTATTTGATGCGTCAGCAAATTCGGATTGTTTTTCGCGCAATTCTGATTCGAGGCATTCTTTCCTGCGGGCTGCTTCTTCCAGCCATTCTTCGATCTCAACGATCCTGTTTTGGGTCTCTGATAATTCTCCTTTTATTATCGATTCTTCTTCCATCAGCTGCATGACTTTCTCTTGCCTTCCGAAAAGGGAGATCACTTCCTTGCCTGAATAATTCTTACTTCTGTGCGCGCCCTTCTGGAACACTTCCCCTCTTTCGCCGACAATACGCCCGTTAAAACCATCATCTTCAACAAATGAACGCGCCGTACCGCTGGAAGCAGCAACAAATGTATCGTTTAACATTGTACGTAAAGCTGAACAATAAGGTTCTCCGGCTGCAAGCACATGCGTTATGTCGTCCAGGGAATCTATTTTCATTGAAGCACCGGCTCTTGATGTATTCAATTTGCTGAGTTCTTCAAGAATCACGAAATTTATACTTGTCATTGAGTTTTGCTGTAAGAATTCTATAACGCTATCTGCGGCCCTTCTTGAGTCAACCACTACGGCTTGGGCGATATCTCCCAAGATAAATTCCATGGATTCCTCAAAGCCTTCTTTGATATTTATCAGTTCCGAAAGGATCCCATGCACACCGGAAAAACGAGAATCGCCCATCTCGACATGTTTCATTATCTCTTTTACGCTTTCATTTATCCCTTCCCTTTCAGCTATAAGCTTTTCAAGAAACTCCCGTCTGGGCATGATCTCATGAAGCCTTTTTTCCTTCTTCACCCTTTCGTCATTTAATTCCGCGCAGGCTTTTTGTTTTCCGCTATAGCTTTCATTGAAATTACGCACCTCTTCTTTCTTGGCGTCGAGTTCAGTTTTTAGTCTTGCGGCTGTTTCCTCTGTCTCCTTCAACTTTTCGGCAACATTGCCTTTTTCAGCCTCAACATTATTTTGTTCTGCTTTGATTCGTTTTTCTCTCGCGATCATGTTCTGCAGGTCCGCGTTCATCTTGATAAGAGTGTTTTTAGTCCTTGTCTCTTCCGAAACAAGGTCTACTGTTTTCTCTCTATTAAGTATAAGCTGGTGTCTGTGGTTCTCAACTTGTTCGGCAACTGTCCTGACCTTATGTTCAAAGGAAGCGAGTTCCCTGTCTTTTGCTTCCCGCTTCCGTGTAACATCATTTAATCTGGCCTCAAGAGCCGCCAACCTGTTCCCGAGGGCATCTTTTCTCTCTGTGATATTTTCGACCTCCCGATCGACTTTCTGGACATGCTTCTCGAGCTCCTGCTTTCGTTCCTTGTTAACTCCGATGGTATGCTTGTTTTTGTCTATATCAGCGCCCAGCTGCATTATCTCATTCTGTGAGACTTGCAAATTTTCCATGATCTTGTTGTACTCTGCCCTCTGCGAAGAGAGCATGGAAGTCGATCCATCCAGTTCTTTTTTCAGCTCCTCGCAACGTTTTCTTAAGTCTTCATTCTGATCACCCAAAAGGTTATCTTCCTTGCTTAACTCTTTATATTTTAAATATGAAAGTTTTACCTCCAGATCCTTAAGCTCTTCGTATCGCATGCGGTATCTTTCAGCTTTACGCGCCTGGCGCTCGATAGAATTGATCTGCCTTTCCACCTCACGGATGATATCGTTTATCCTGACAAGATTTTCCTGGGTATGTTGAAGCTTGAGCATAGCTTCTCTTTTTTTAGCTTTATATCTTGTTATCCCGCTGGCTTCTTCAAAAATGTATCTTCTCTCTTCGGGTCTTGAACTTAAGATCATATCCAGTCTTCCCTGTTCGATAACCGAATAGGAGCTTGTTCCTATACCGGTACCCATTATCATGTTCTTAATATCCGTAAGTCTGACAGGCATTTTATTAAGAAGGTACTCACTGTCTCCGGAGCGGAACAACCTGCGGGTAATAATGACTTCATCGTAATCAACGGGAAGCGCTCCATCTTCATTGGAAAGCACTAATGAGACTTCCGCCATATTAAGCGGGTCATGCTTGTCGGTTCCGTTAAAAATAACATCCTGCATGGACGATGAGCGCATGGATTTTACGGATTGCTCCCCAAGCACCCATTTTATGGCATCGACAATGTTACTTTTACCGCATCCGTTCGGCCCCACGACAGCAGTTACGCCGGGCTCGAACTTCAGCTTTGTCTTGTTCATGAAGGATTTAAAACCCACTAATTCTATTCTTTTAAAATACATAGCTCACCTTTCTATGATTATTTTCCTTCCAATATTTTTTTCATATTTTCAATATCTTCTTCGGCATATTCCCTGTATCCATTTATAGGATTTCTTCGGGGCTCCGGAAAAATCCCTTTCTTTTCGTAATTGATCACAGTTCCTCTATAGATGCCAAGGATATTGGCAACTTCCTGAACATTATATTTTTTCTTAGATACTATCATCATGCAATCATATATATCCTATACAGAAAAACACATCTTTAAGCATCTTTGTATAGGTTTATAGATGTTTAATTAAGCTTGATAAAGTATACATGGGTAAGTAGTAGTTGTCAAGTTTGGGGAAAAATTAAAATTTGAAATTTTTAATAATTCTGGTCGTGTGGTGTGTCCCCAAGTGGGACGTCCCCTTTACTTGCCGAGGGCTTGTTTGAAATGTTTGGTCAGGGCCGGAACGACTTTGAATAGGTCATCTACTATCCCGTATGTAGCAACTTTAAAGATCGGGGCCTCAGGGTCTTTATTTATCGCCACGATGACATCGGAAGACTTCATCCCTATCAGATGCTGTATCTGTCCGCTTATCCCGCAAGCAATGTAAAGTTTAGGACACACTGTTTTTCCTGTCTGCCCTACCTGATGGGAATAAGGTATCCAATCGGCATCTACAGCAGACCTGGAAGCGCCGACCGCGCCGTTAAGCGTAAGAGCGAGTTCTCTTATGATATCAAAATTTTCAGCGGACCCCAATCCCCTGCCTCCGGAAACAATGATATCAGCTTCGGCGAGATTTACCGTCTCTTCGATCTCTTCCACTACATCAAGCAGTTTACTTCGAGAGGTAAATATGTCTTCCGGAAATTTCTCTTTAATGATCTCGCCTTTTCGGCCCTTTTCTCGATCAGCTTCCTTAAAGACCTTGTGACGAACAGTGGCCATCTGCGGCCGGTGATCCGGCGATATGATCGTCGCCATTATGTTTCCCCCAAAAGCAGGCCTGGTCTGAAGCAATATTTTTTCTTTAGGATCGATATCGAGCCCCGTACAGTCCGCCGTAAGCCCGGCATTAACCTTAACAGCAACGCGTGAAATAAGGCTTCTTCCTATAGTTGTGGCTCCGCAAAGCAAGATCTCCGGCTTGTATTTTTCAACCAGAGCTATAAGTACTTTTGTATACGGATCGTCCTGGTAAGCCTTAAGTTTAGGTGAATCAACAAGATAAACCTTATCAGCGCCTCTTGCTATTACCTCTTTGCATTCATCCTGCATCTCTTCCCCGAGAAGCACCCCGCATAAGTTAACCCCCAACTTATCGGCAAGTTCCCTACCCTTTGAAAGAAGTTCAAATGCTACGGACTGGACTTTACTCTTTTTCTGTTCACAAAAAACCCATACATCTTTATAGCTGGAAAAATCTACTTTTTCCGTTTCTTTTTTGATTATTTCAATGGCATCAAATTTACAGGCTTCAACACAAGCGCCGCACAAAGTGCACTTTGTAAGATCTATAACGGCCTTTTTATCCTCCATCTTTATGGCGCCAAACGGACAAGCCGCAACACAAAGCGTACATCCCACGCATTTATCAAGTAAAACTTTTATCGCATCTCTGTCTGACATATTTTCTTTCCCGATCATCCCGTGATAACATCCTTAAGAAGTCCCGTCAATTCTTTGGATATTTCATCAGGCTCACCTTCGAGTACACGGCCGCCTTCTCTCGGAGGGGGCGTGAAAATTTTTACCACTCTTGTGGGAGAACCATCCAAACCTATTTTTTCTTCATTACAGGCAAGGTCTTCCGCGGTCCAAACAGGGATCTCTATTTTTTTGGCTTTCATCTTGCCTTTTAGAGACGGAAGGCGCGGCTCATTGATTTCCTTAACAACAGTAAAAACGGCCGGCAGAGGCGTTTCTATGATATCAAACCCTTCTTCCGTCATTCTTTCGACTCTTGCTTTTTCTTTATCCATTTCTTCTATTTTCTTGATGTAAGTTACTTGCGGGATCTCTAAATGGGTCGACACTCCTGGACCGACCTGAGCGGTATCGCCATCGGATGCCTGTTTGCCGCAAAGAATGACCAGGTAATCACCTATCTTTCTCGCTGCCTGCGAAAGAGAATAACTTGTTGCCCAAGTATCACTACCGGCAAACTTCCTGTCGCTTAAAAGTATCGCAGAGTCGCAGCCCATTGATATTGCCTCGCGTAAAGCTTCTTCCGCCTGCGGAGGCCCCATGCTGATAGCTACAACTTCGCCTTCCCCAAGACGTTCCTTAATGCGAATGGCTTCTTCTATCGCATACATATCGAAAGGATTGATGACCGATTCGACCCCTTCACGTTTCAGAGTATTCGTCTCGGGATCTATCTTAACATCTGTCGTATCCGGAACTTGTTTTATAAGTACTAGGATTTTCATAACTTTTTTATGCTAAGCTTTCTTTTATAAGTGCCGCCGCGATGACACCTCTTTGTATCTGATTTGTTCCTTCGTATATCTGTGTGATCTTAGCGTCTCTCATGAGCTTTTCAACCGGGTATTCTTTCATGTACCCGTAACCGCCGAAAAGCTGAACCGCATCAGTTGTAACTTTCATCGCTACATCCGAAGCGTACAGTTTGCTCATCGCAGATATTTTTGCTATATTTTTCGCCCCGGAGTCTATCATCCTGGCAGCTGAATAAATAAGCGCTCTTGCTGCTTCAACCTGTGTTGCCATATCAGCCAGCATGAACTGCACGCCCTGAAAAGATGATATGGACTGTCCGAACTGGCGTCTTTCATGCGTGTACTTTACGGCTTCATCCAAAGCCCTCTGAGCTATTCCAACGGCCTGCGCTGCAACACCCGGGCGTGAGTTATCAAAGGTCTTCATCGCGACGATAAAACCAAGACCTTCCCTGCCCAAAAGGTTTTCTTTGGGGATCTTGCAATCCTGAAATATAACTTCACGGGTCGCTGACCCTCTTATGCCCATTTTGTTCTCTTTTTTTCCGAAACTTAATCCCGGGGTATCTTTTTCAACTATGAAAGCGCTGGCGCCTCTTGCGCCTTTTGCCTTATCGGTTATTGCAATAACAGTGTATACTTCAGCTTCACCACCGTTCGTGATCCACTGTTTCGTACCGTTAAGAATATAACTGTCTCCGTCTTTTTTAGCAGTTGTTTTTATGCTTCCGGCATCCGAACCTGCTTCGGCTTCTGTCAAGGCGAACGCGGCAAGTTTCTTACCCGCGGCTATGTCAGGCAAATACTTGGTTTTCTGTTCTTCGTTACCAAAAAGAATGATCGGAAATGTACCTAAACCCGTGGCCGCAAAACAAAGCGATATGCCGCCGCACCCCCAGGAAAGTTCCTCGGTAGCAATAGCAAGATCCAGCACGCCGCCGCCCATGCCGCCGTATTCTTCGGGGATGTAAATACCGCAAATATCCGATTCTGCAAGAACTTTGATTATTTCCCTGGGAAATTCGTTCTTTTCGTCACATTCCGCGGCAATCGGTTTTATCTTTTCTTCCGCTATTTGATGACAAAGTTCTTTTATCATCTGCTGTTCTTCGGTTAAAAGATAATCCATGGCAATTTCTCCTTATTTTGTTTAATAAAATATTTTAGGAAACTTCTTTTTATCCAGTAAATTTTTTAACAGTAAGTGTTACGTTATGACCGCCGAAACCAAGAGAGTTGCTCATTACTACATCAATTTTAGCCTCTCTGGCTTCGTTAGGAACATAATCCAGGTCGCACTCCGGATCAGGATATTCATAGTTTATGGTAGGAGGCATTACTTGATTTTCGATCGCTTTGGCGCAAGCGATTAACTCTGCACCTCCAGCCGCACCAAGCATATGTCCGGTAACACCTTTAGTTGAACTTACAGCAAGTTTACGTGCACGATCACCAAAAACTGTTTTCACAGCAGCTGTTTCCATCTTATCGTTCAGCTGAGTTGACGTGCCGTGCGCGTTTATATAATCTACATCTTCGACATTTATGCCTGCATCCCGAAGGGATGCCCTCATGCATCTTATAGCCCCGTCTCCTCCCGGATCCGGCGCGGTCATATGATAAGCGTCACCGCTCATGCCGTAACCGACGATCTCACAATATATCTTTGCGCCGCGCTTTTTTGCATGTTCAAGCTCTTCCAGCACCACAATACCGGCGCCTTCCCCCATGATAAAGCCGTCTCTTTCTTTATCAAAAGGGCGTGAAGCTTTCTTTGGATCATCGTTCCTTGTTGAAAGCGCCTTTAACGCACAAAATCCTCCAAAACCCATCTCAGTGGTAGCGGCTTCCGAACCGCCGCTCACCATAACATCAGCATCGTTCCGCTGGATGATCTTAAAAGCATCCCCTATAGAATGACTGGCTGTCGCGCAGGCTGTTACAGCTGCTGAATTCGGCCCCTTGAATCCAAGTTCGATAGAAACCAAACCGGAAGCCATGTTAACGATAAGCATCGGTATCAAAAACGGTGATATCCTTGCGGGATTCTTATCCGCAGCGAGATATTTTAAGTGTTCCGCTTCGATCGTGTGAAGCCCGCCTATGCCTGAACCGATATAAACTCCCGCTCTTTCCCTGACTATTTTGTCAGCATCGATCCCGCAATCCTCTACCGCCATTTTTGCGGCGACAATAGCGAACTTGACAAAAAGATCGAATCTTTTCGCCTGCTTGGGATTGATATAGTTTCCTTCTATGGATTCAAAGTTCTTAACTTCAGCGGCAATTTGTGAAGCGAACTTTTCGCAAGGGAATGCGGTAAGACGGTCTACACCGGTTTTACCGTTAATAATTGAATTCCAAAAATCAGGAATGTTGTTCCCGCAGGGGGCTACGATCCCAACCCCCGTGAGGACTACTCTTCTTTTTGACATTATTAGCTTTGAATAGGCTTTTTGAGGTTATTCTGCTTTAGCGGATTTATCTTTAATATAGTTTATAGCTTCGCCGACTGTGGTAAGCTTTTCCGCATCTTCATCAGGAATTTCCGCACCAAACTCTTCTTCCAACGCCATAACGAGTTCGACAGTATCTAAAGAATCTGCACCGAGATCATCGATGAATTTTGCATCATCCTTAACTTCTTCGACTTTAACGCCGAGCTGTTCAGCAACGATTGACTTTACTTTTTCAGCAATGTCAGCCATTAGTTCCTCCTTGTTACTTTTGTGTTTTAAGGTTTTACAAAAAAATCTTTTACATTACCATCCCGCCATCAACCTTTATAACTTCTCCGGTGATATAGGCGGAGTCATCGCTCGCAAGAAAAAGTGCCAGTTTTGCCACATCGCTTGTGTTCCCCAGCTTGCCGAGCGGTATGAGCTTAAGCATACCTTCTTTCTGCTCATCGGTAAGCTTATCGGTCATATCGGTTTGGATAAAACCGGGGGCTATGGCATTGACGTTTATATTACGTGACCCCAGCTCCTTGGCTACCGTCTTGGTCAAAGCGATAAGACCGCCCTTACTGGCAGAATAGTTAGCCTGACCCGCATTACCCATGATACCTATTATTGAAGCCATATTGATTATCTTGCCGGCTCTTTTCTTCATCATGGGCCGGGTTACGGCCTTGATGCAGTTAAACGCACCTCTTAAATTGACATTGAGCACGGCATCCCACTCTTCTCCGGACATCCTCATAACCAGATTGTCCCGGGTGATGCCAGCATTGTTCACAAGTATATCTAAATTGCCGAAATTGTCAAGGATTTTGTCCACAAATTTAGCCACTTCTTCGGGCGATGTAACATCAACTTTCTCGGCTAAGACCTTACGCCCTGTTGCGCTCTCTATTTCACTCTTCGCGGAATTGAGAAGCTCCTCGTTCACATCGCATATAGCTATATCGGACCCTTCAGTCGCAAAAAGCATGGCTATGTCTTTACCTATACCTCTCGCTCCGCCGGTTACCATTGAAACTTTATTTTGCAGTTTCATGTGATCCTCCATTCCTTATCCCGAGCTATTGTATCGATTATACACCTTTTGTCAAGGAGTTTTATCTTACAGGGTGTCCCCAAGTGGGGCGTCCCCAATAATATATTGATTTTAATTCAAGTCATAATATAATAAATATTAAATAATTCCTTATTAATATAAAGGCTTTACCGAAAAAGGCGGGCTAAAAAACCATGGAAAGTATAATAAACAGGATAAAAAAGATACCTGATTCCGACAAAAAAGAGTTCATAGAAGAACAGGTCTCTCTTATCAAGAGAAGGATACAGCTTTTATGTTATCTTTCGATCGCTATATATGCCCTTTCGACCATCTTGAGCTTCATACTTCTTCCGAAGGATTTCAAATCTCAAGAGATACCTTTTTGGTTCTTTTTGATAGGAAGCTGCCTGCTTGTCATCTATTTCAGCAAAAAGGCCAAAACGATAAATTCGGTCAAAATGTACGCGTACCTCTTCACGGCATTACTCCTGACGTTCATAGTGATAATATGCATCATTTACTCCGAATGGCTGGTGATAAGCTCCAGCGTGTTCCTTTTTATTATTTTTCTTATCTCTTTTACGATCCCCTGGCTGGGGGTCGAAACCATACCGGTCACACTGCTCCATATCTGTGCTTATACTTTTCTTTATTCGTACACGCAGAACTTTCTGCCGGAAAGAATAAGCGCCGCCTTTAATCTCAGGACGTATATAGACGGCGTACTGGTCCTGACCATGGCATTTATCATGTGCTTTGTTATCCGTAGGAAAGAAACATTTCGAGATGTGCAGAATTTCGTCCTTCGGAAGGAACTTGAAAAAAAGAACGAACAAATGCATAAGGAACTTGATCTCGCAACCCGCGTCCATAAAACTCTCATACCAAAATCTGTAAGCACTAATCTGGTCGATGTGGCTGTTATGTATCTGCCGATGTACTATATAGGCGGCGATTACGCAAAATTCCATTTTATCGATCAAAACAAACTGATATTCATAATATGTGACGTTACCGGGCACGGTGTACCGGCGGCACTTCTGGTAAACAGGATCCATTCAGAATTTGAGCGCTTAGCGGCTGAAGCCAAGCAGCCCGGCCCCCTATTAAAAGAACTTAACGATTTTATAGTAAAGGTCTTTGAAGGGACCGATATGTACTTAAGCGCTTTCTGCTGTATGCTGGATTTTGACGAGATGAAGCTGACCTATTCAAACCACGGCCATCCCGCGCAGTATATATATCGGGCAACAAAGTCTGATATAGAAAAATTAGACCCGCATGCAGGTCTTTTAGGATTACCATTTATGGATTACGGTATAGAACAGCATGAAATACACTTTAGCAGGGGAGATAAGCTGCTTTTATTTACAGACGGTGTGCCTGAAACTAAAAATAAAGAAGGTCAGGAATTCGGACAGGAAAGATTGGAAAATTTTGTAAGAGGGAATTATGAACTGGCGGCAACACCATTTAACCAGAGATTATTAGAGGAATTAAATAATTTCAAATACGGCAAATTCGCGGATGATATATTCATCGTCACAATAGGCGTAAAAGACTGATTTTCACCTTGCCCTTTACGCCTATTTTCTTATTCTTTTCGCTATACCTAATCCCAATAATCCTATACCAAGCATGACCATACTTGCCGGTTCCGGGATCTCCTGACCGGTGCCTTTAGCATCCTGCAAATACAGCTGATCAGAAGTAACATTGACCCTAAGGACAACTTCTCCTGTTTGCAAACTGGGATTACTCGGATCATTGTTCGCATAAATGCGGAATGTCTGATCCTCACTCCCTGTAAACGTAAGATTGGTTACTTGCCAATAAAGAGTACCGTAATCTGTTATGCATTCGAGAGTGCTTGTATGATTAGTGAGCGTATGTCCTGTTATATCAAAGTACACGCTGCCTAATGGGTCGCCTGAAGGGTCAAAACCATCCGAAGTAAAATCCGCAGTGTCTAAATTCCAGTCACCGGAAAACATCCATTCGTTGTACAGAATATCAGCACGGTATGTTCTGGCTTCGGATGTTGACGAAATCAGGACCAATATGGCCAAAATACAAACTCCGATCATTAACTTCTTCATCTCTCTCACCTCCTTTCCTTTCTTTTTGTTAAGCCGAATATGCCTATTCCAATTATTCCAAATATCAGTGTTGCCGGTTCCGGGACCTCTCCCTCTTCATCATATTCGCCTTCAAGGACGGGAAAGCGAATAGCGATCATATCAGATCCTCCCTCAAATTCGAATTTAACTCTCAATTCGCCTGATCCGTCCTGCAGATCAGGATTCCCCAGATTGATCAGAGCCGTATATTCGCGAAAGGTCTGATCAGCCGGGACATTAACTGTTGTTTCCGTTTCATATGGATTATTATAATCAGTGAATGTTCTGAGTACCCCCGGTCCGCCGCCATCTTTTACTGCAGCTTCGAATCTAACCACCATACTGGTTATATCCTGTGTCGTTGGATCAAAACCTGCGCCTGCGACAACACTGCATGTTGATGTCCAGAATTCCCCGCTCATGTCCCACCAGGTATTCAAAGGCTGGCTTCCAAATTCCGCAGGCTGCCAATTGCTGATCGTAAACGCAACAGGAGCGGCATAGACAGGCAAGGCAGACAATAACGTAAATATTAGCAGAACTATTACTTTTTTCATGTCACACCTCCTTGTAATGCGCCCCACATTATGGTCCCTTCATTTTTTACCTCCTCTTTGCTATGTAAAAATAAAACCCAACCACGAAAGGTTGGGTCGTAAACTTATACCACTTACAACAACACACTAATAGCAGCCGGCTGGCTTCGCTTAATCCGCTAAGCCCCTACAGCTTTGTGTCCCATCCTTTCGAATGGTTTACTATTTTTACAGTTATATTCTTACTTTACTTTCATCTAAATTATATCAAAAATACCCATTAAAGTCAATCTTTTCCTTTATTCCTCAATTTTATTTGAAAATTTTCCTCCAGTATACGCGTCAATATAAGCTGTCAGCTCTTCTACTCTTATTCTCTTATGATCACTTACCTCTTCCGAACCTTTTATCTCGGATATGATCCTTTTTCTTTCAAAATACAGCCTTGTCACCTCCTCTAATATCTCATCCCTAAGCTGAACCATAAGCTTGCTTCTGGTGTCAATTGACGTTTGTTCAGTGTTCCAAACAAGTTCTGAGAGATCCCAGGTCAGATCAACGTCCCAACTGTGGTCTACTTCCCTTGGCGCTGAATAATGATAAGACTTGGTCGAACTGGTATAGATCTCCACATTATCATCGCTATCTTCGGAAAAACCTACCGAAAGTTTCGGAAGAAGCGCTTTCCATTTTGCTCCGTTCCTCCAGTTTTTTATCTTTTCAGGGCTGACTTCAGCGTATTCTACTGCCATCATCTGAACTTCTTTTATGCTCGGACATGTCTGTATACTATCTGGCCATCTCATATCATTAACCAAGATCCCGATTTTATGTTTATACAATCTATTATCTACTGCCGCCAACAAAATATTATTCCCTTCAGAACCAGCGCCTAATTCTATGACACTTATATCCCCTGTTACCATTTTGCTAAATGCGGGCTGCCATATGCCCGCTTTGTCCGAATATGCAAACACCCTATCATTTGTAGCGAGAAAAATATTTGCACCTATTTTTCCTACAAACCTGATCTTGCTGGCGGGGATACCTTCGGTGCCAATATCTATTCTTGGGTTTTCACCAGGCGGAATTACGAATACACTTCTTGGAGTCGCAATGGTTATTGATCCGGCTTCATCTATATCGATATCGCGAATTGCGGGAAGCGGCTGGATCTCCTCTTCTGCATACTCTTCCTCTATATCCCCATTATTTATAGACTGTTGCGTAAAAACTTTTTTCCATGATCTCTCTTTATTATCAGAACTCCATACACTTCCCCCGGCAGCAACTAATAATATTTGACTATTACATTCAATATTATAAATTTTCTCATGAGGAACAGGCGTTTTTATCTTTTTAAACCGATTTTTTTCCTCTTTCCCTTTATATAGTATATTACCTGACAGCAAATAGATATTATTTCCTTTTAATGCGATATCGTTAACGCACGAAATATTCGACGGAATAGATATTTTACTCCACTTCTTACCTGAATCCGTACTTTTAAATAACCCTTTTTCGGTACCAACATACACGGTATCAATACCTTCGATCATTTTTATGCACAATATCCTGCCGTAAGTCCCGTTTACTATCTCTTTCCACGGATCTTCAGCTCCGAAAGACAGTCCATACATACAAAAAATAATCACACACGCAATAAATATCGCCTTTTTGATCCTCATAATTTACTCCCATGATAATTTAGCGCAAGATTATTCTCACGCCTTCTGTTTAACAAAATCG
>CAZNEE010000003.1:0-261370 GCA_964572255.1 uncultured Planctomycetia bacterium
TTCAAGTATACCACTTGCTTCAGTGCGCTAAATTATCATTGTAGCTCCTTTTTAGGTCAGTGAACAAATTAAAGAGTGGCGCTGCACTGCCGCAGAGATCCGAACATTCTTCCAGGGTTCCCTGGAAGAAAAACGCCCCTGACGACGCGAGGGGCTCGTCGCGGCCGCAGGCCGGGTGCGGGCGGCCTGCGGCCGCGTGCGTCCTCGCTACAGCGTTTTTTAGTATATAAGGGTCGCGCTCGTCCGCCTCTGGCCTTAAGCTTCTTTATAGCGGAGAACGGCCAGAGTGCCGAGCCCCTTCACCCGAAATACATCCCGCAAAAAGACAAAATTTGCCGCCGCCCAAATTTTGCTTTTTTGCCCTAAAACCCGCGTTATTGTAAATCCCTGATTTTTGTGCTTGACCTACATTAATCATTGGACAACATCATCTATTGCTTCGCGATAGATACAATAATCGCAATCTTCGTTTGCCTCTGGAATTATATCACTATTAAGGCATTTATGTATATCAAGGATAACCACTTCTACCCATTCATCATTTCCTTCGTAAGGAATGAGGGTAAGATCAAATTCAAGCTTTGCATCGAACTTATCTAGATCGGTTCTACCATTACAATAGACAAAGTACCCTGTGTTTGAAACCTTATCTACGTTATGCCTTAGGAGCCACTGGTATATTTCCATCTGTCTTTTATAGGCGTCTTGCCAGTCTTTATCTAAAGCAATGATTTCTTCGTTTTTACTGGTAGATTTATAATCTACAACGATATATTCGCCTTGTGGATTCTGCCAGAGGTCATCAATGGCACCGGTGATAAGTAGGTTGGTTTCTTTACGGAGATAAGTTACTCCTTTAAAGTTATTCCTCCACTCTTCAAGGCTTGGATGCTCAGCAGGTATGGCATCGATTTTATATTGCTTCATTAAAGGATGTGCTTCTTTGCTTTTTCGTAATAGATCGAACTCTTTCTTTAGCAGAGCATCGACTGCACTATTCAATGTGAAAGGATAGCCTGGCGGCCTATCAATACCTAGTCTTCTATCAATATAAAAACACCTCGGACATTGCATGAAGAGCTCTATCCTGCTTCGACTTAGCTTGAAGGGCTCTTTACTGCCGGGGATATAAATATTTTTTGTTCGTTTTCCGTTGTAGTATTGTGACATGAGCTACCTCATCAAGTATTTTCTTTTGCGAATTTTATGATATTGTTACACACTTGTTGCAGACAAGTTATCTTTGTCCCATTATTCCACAAATTTTCTAACGTAGCGGCTATTAATAAACAGTTTTTGCCGCCTACTCCTTGCCATCCATGCTCATTTTTAACATTATTGATAGCTTTTTCCCATACTTCATTCTTAATTTCTGAAATTACTTCTTTTCGTATGTTTGTTGTCCACATAGTTAAGCATTTTTCGAACTTATTACTTGTCGACAATGGATCTACTTCACCAAATCCCGATAGTTTCAATAGACAAGTATTATCTTTTTTATTTTTAGTTATCTCTTCCTGTTCAGTTTTATCTGTGTCCCCATCAAAAACAATAAAAGATTTAATGTTAAAAGCTTTGGCAATAGCTAGCGGCCGACTCATATTAGTCTTGCCACCTGTCATAATAAACTGACACTCATGCTTCCTGAATTCATCTGAGAGATCCATGAGTTCTATATAAGTCAAGATATATGCCACATCTTCTATCCCTTCCACCATTATGGCCATTGGGGTAAAGAATAGTTCTTTAAGAGATGGTTGCATTACTTGTTCAATACATGCTATTCGAGACGAAGTATACTTAGGAGCTTCACCAAGAGCATCAGCTAGCATTGATTCCAACTGTTCTTTAGTTACTCTACTTACTACGCTCTTATAAGCTGTCCTATCTTTTTTCGTCATACGCACACTTTCAAATCCTTTTCCTGGCACAAAATAAGGATTGTGCGTGGTTAATATTATTTGCGCATTCTTAATAGATAATTTCTCTAGAACATTTACCATATGACGTATTTGGGGAGGATGCTGGTAAAGCTCGGGTTCTTCAAAACCTAAAATTAAGTTTGGTGCATTTTCATTTTCGATGTTTGCTAATTCCTGTAAGAGTGTTACGAGAAATACTCTTTGCATCCCATGACCAAGCCTAGCAACTTCACCTATAAATTTATCCTCCCCTATCAAGGCCCTAGCAGATGGCTGACTTATCGATATGGACTTTTCTTTATCGTAATTCCAATTTAAATCTACTTTTGCCTCGGAATGGCTCCACTCCCTCAACCGAGAAGTAAGTATCCCCGACATGTCCTTAAGCGCATCGGCCTCTCTTGTAACTATTTCTTCATATTTATTAACGACATCTTCTTTTAATTTGTTGATGTGTTCTGAAAAATCTACCTTTGCCCGTACTGTTGTTTCTAACAATTGCCCTAATGCCGTCTTTTTTGCTTCATCTTGCTCAGTAGAGACATCCTTGACTGCAGGCACATAAACCCACTGTATATATTTTGATAATCTTCCGGTGCCCTTAGTAAACCCATAAAATTCGTCACTACTTTCTGTTAGCTCACATAAATCTGGGTGATTTTTCTCATAGTCAAAAAGAGCTTCTTCCATATCTCCCTTAGATTTAACATCCGGCAAATCTGAATATTGTTCCCTAAATTTCTGATACTCGCTTTTCAACTCATCGGCTTTCTTTCCTTCTTTTTGTTTAGCAAAATAGCTTTTAAATGCGGCCATAACATATCTCGATCCAATCTGTTTTACCGTAGCTTTTTCAGATGTTTTATCCCATTCTGCTATGGCGGAAACAACTAATTTCCCCTGTCGATAATAATCTTTAAGGTCTTCCTGTGCAGCATCGGCTAGATTTTCAAAAGTTAATGTTATTCTTATGGGCTTGTCTGTGTTTCCATGGTGAAAATCATTCTTTGTCAATGTTAATACATCTAAATTGGAGACAGTGTTCCGAAAAAACACATTTAAGGCCATTAAAAGAGTTGATTTTCCCGATCCATTAGGCCCCACAAAACATGTATAATTGTCTATATCGATAGTTTCGTCTGAAAAAGACCTAAAATTCTCAACACGCACTTTTGTTAGTTTCATTTTGCTTTCCTCTTTTAAAAACTTTCTTTAAGAAAATCTTTCTTCTTATTTCAACAGCTCTAATGTAGCTTGTATGTTAGCTTCTAAATCTTCTTTGATACTCTTCGCGGTTGTTTCGATAAACTCACCATTATTTTTAACCGTCCTTGCTTTAGTTATCAGCTCTCCAATTGACTCCGCTTGCTTAAGCATTGATTGAATGTTTTTCTCAATAGTCCCTATGTCCATTTTCTTGCTGGATTGTTTTCTTTTTTGGGTAACAATTTGAACTCGTGCGATTTTATACGCGGACTCCAAAAACATCAGGGGTTCATTTAAATTAAGATCATCTTCATTAACAGTACAGTAAAAATCATTTCCATCGATTTGGAAATCGCCCATTTCTACAGGCTCATATCCTTTCGCAAAAACAAAAATACCACAGTCAGATTTCCTGTTTTCCTTTGCAGTCTTCAATTCATCTACTGCGTCTTTCCATCTATAAGATTGACCTTTTTTAGCTTCGACAACGATGTTTTGCCCTGGCGCCCCGCTTGTTTCACCTAGCGTTATAAGATAATCACCCACTTTGCATCTTTGAATCTCGCCAATAGTATTAGTAACATTTTCTGTAGTATCTTGCAGTTGGTTACCAAGACCTGCAATCTTATCATAAAGCAAAGACTCAAAATCCCTACCTTTCTGGGTGCCTTGTTCACTTACCTCTTCCTTTGTTTGTTGAATTCTCAGGTGTTCTCTAAGCTCTGCAAAAAAGTCTTCATTTTCCTTTTTTATTTCGTTTATTTTCCCTTCTATTACTTTCTTTATCCGGGACATACCGGAATCTTCTTTGTCTAGAGAAAATTGCTTGGTTAATCCCTCGAGGCTATCTGTTAATCTTTTCTGGACCGTCTCTTCTATCCTTGATATGACTCCCTCCTTATTGGCGGGGTCTAAAGATTTTGCAAAAGAACTACCAGAACCCAGTTCGTTTTTTAACAACGTGCTAATTTTGCCATTTTCTGAATCAAAATATTGTTTCATACATTCTGAAAGTGCACCTTTTTCTCCGAAAAATTTATTTAATACGGCCGGGATATCGCCCTTTTCTTTTTCAAAGTATTTTTCTAAATCTTTTCCCAGGTTGTTTTTAAATTCTTCTGCGTAATTTTTAAGCTTCCCCTCTACCTCGCTGAATTTTTCTTCTACGACCTTCGTATCCAAAGAAGGCCCTGCTGATAGTATCGCGATAACCCCTACTTTTAAAGCCTCGAGGGCCTTTTCTTCCCGCTGGGGGCTATCATATCGCATAAGATATTTAACAACGCAATCTTCTCCAACGGTTAAATTTAGATTTAATTCCTGAGTGTTTTCTTTTTCTATATTATTCATTTTAATGCTCCTTTTTATAACTCAAGACTTTACCATATTATTTTTTTGTATCAGAAACCAATACATCATCAGGTCTTTTTCCTTTAATTCCGGATTTTTAAACTTTTTCTCTACAATATTCCAGAAATGCTTGTTATGTTTTCTTTCCTTAAGATGTACTATTTCATGATAGAGCACATACTTTATAAGTTCATCGGGCAAATATCGCATCAAAGTATTCACCGTAACTATTTTATTGCTTGAGCAGCTTGCCCACTTAGTTCGCATAGTCTTGAAATCTAATCTATTTATCCCTAGGTTTAATTCTTTTTGATACTCTTCTGCCTTTTCTTTAACGAAGCGCTTGAAACTATTTATATTCCTGTCCTCAATTAGAGTTTTGTCTTTGCTGACAGCCAAAGATGCTTTAATTTGGCCATGTTTATTTAGGATCCATTTTTCATGCTTCAGAAGAAGGTCCTTTTCTGTTTCGTTCCAATCCTTTGGAATAATCAAGGTTAAAATCCCCGTTTTGAATTCAATACGAGGGTGTTTAACCCTTCGGTGAACTGTTTTGTAAAATACTATCTCTTTGTTAAACTCAACTGCGCTATCCATTCTTCACCATGTGATCTATAAGCTTTTGGTACAACTTTTCCATATCATCATAACTGAGACCGTATTCCCGGATATATTTGCGGATAAAAAGTCGGATCGTCTTCTCTGCATCCTTTCTCACGCTTACCTGCGTTGCCCAGTTAGGAAATCGCCTTGTTTTAATCCCGATAATGCCATCAAGCTGAGCGTACAGCTCATTAACATCATTTACTAGGCTGTCTTTTTTTCCGAATTGCTTCTCAAGAATTAATAAAATGTTGTACTCAATATCATCAAGGCCTAGCTGCCTCTGCCTCTCTCTTATAGACATCATGTCTTTCCATATTGCTAAGCCCTCTTTATATACTTCCTCAAAATTCTTTGCCTTGGTCTTCCAGGCATTAAGTAACTTTTCCACTCTTTCAGATACTGTTTCGTATATAGCGCTTTTTTGTCTATCTACGAGGACATATCTATTTAACGTAAATACCAGATTGGCGGCTTTCTCTTCTTTGCTGGATACTTTCTCATTAAGAACATCTATATATCTTTCATTGAATTCTATTGTTGGCAAAGCATCATCAAGAGCCTTAAGTTCCGTTGTCCTATGTATAAAACCCACTGTTTCTTGATAATACTTCTTTATATACAGCTTCTCTTCATCGGTTTTGGCAAGTATCTGTTTTATATATGCCGCGTATATCTGACTTACCCATCCGAATTCTATCGCCTTATCCGCCTTAATTGTGTCTGAGCCCAAGAGCTCAAAAAGCTTCCTGAGGGTCTTATACTCACCGGTAAACTCTCTACTAATAGTTTCATCACACGTTAATATCTTGATAGCTTCAAGTAGTGTCTCACGGTCCATTTTATCTTTAGATAAGTCCTTAAATATATCCAATATACTGCTAAGCTTATCGAGAAATTCTTTCTTTAATTCATCCAAACTATACAAGACCCCCTTGACTTCTTCTTTGCTGTAAATCTCAAAAGCTCGGTGAAATTCTTTAAGAATGCCAATGTAGTCAACTATAAGACCTGCCTCCTTTACGCCTTTAAAAGGTCTGTTTGTCCTGGCAATAGCCTGCAATAGGCGATGCTCCTTAAGAGGCTGGTCTAAATACATTACCTGCAGCATGGGGGCATCAAATCCTGTCAAAAGCATGTCTTTGACAATGAATATCTTGGGGAGCTCTTCTTCCTTAAATTTATCAACCAGATCCTTCTTAATATCTTCTACTTCCTTGCCATTATGCCGTTTGGTAAGGGACTCTTTGTATTTCTTTATGCTATCCGGATCCTTTTTATCAGAATAACTCATTATTACCTCTGAATACTCAGACGGCAGATACTTATCAAGCTCTCTTTTGTACATTACACATGCCTCGCGACTTACCCCCACAACTAAAGACTTAAATTTGTCATCAACATTTTTCTTAAAGTGATCTGCTATATGCTTAGCAACCATAGATATTCTTTCAGGCTTTTCAAGGTACGCCTTAACAATATTAAGCTTCTTCTTTATGCCATCTTCTACAACTTCCCGGATATTATCGGGTATTTCCTGATATTTCTCCTTCAGGAAATCCTCCAACATATCTTTTTTAAGATGAATCCCATTTTTATCTGCCAGGGCTGGTTTATAGGCTATTCTTACAGTGAAACCATCCTGCCAAGATTCTGTAATAAAATATTTATCCAGATACTTCTCGTCCGGCAGATAGCTAAAATCACGATATGTATCTACTCCCCGTTCCGGCTTACACACCGGAGTACCTGTAAAGGCAAAGAAAAATGTTGTCTTCTCACCAAGAATGCTTTTCATCTGAGAAGAAAGCCCACCAGATTGTGTTCTATGACCCTCATCAATAAAAGCAATAACATTTTCCCTTGTCTGTATAGTCTCCTGGGTTTTAGAAAGGTGCTCTTTTAAATACTTATCAAGATCAGCAAGCTCTTCGGGTCTGAATTTATGAACAAGTGTTATAAATAGACCTCTCCTTCCTCTATAGCTATCATGCTCTATAACCTTCCTAAGATCATCTATCGATGTTATAAGCTCGGGCCTTGTAATATCCAATGCATTAAACTCATCTTTTAATTGCTCTTCCAGTTCTTTTCTATCCACAATGAAAAATATAGTAGGATTTTCAAGTACTGGATCGTGATATAACTTGTAAGCCGCAAATATCATTTCTAGGGTTTTACCAGACCCCTGCCAATGCCATATAAGTCCGTTTTTCTTGTTATCCGCACCCTTTATACATACCTCTACACGCTTGGTAATCTTATTAACGGCCCTGTATTGCATGTATCTTGTAATGACCTTCGTTGCATTACCAAATTCGATACGATAAAAAATAAAGTTTCGTATTATATCAATTAGATTGCCACAAGAAAGCATTTTGATAGTGGCATCAACGGAATCCAATCCTTCTTCTTTCCATTCACTTATCTTGACCTGAGTTATATCATCCTGCCAGGGCACAATTGGAAAATATCTGGCAACTTCAGCTGCTGCTACCCCTATTTGCGTGTACTTATACAGCTCTGGTATCGCTCTCTCGTAACCCTTTATATCCTGAAAAGCATTTGTCCAGTCTTCTGAAAATGACGCAGGGTTTTTACATTCAATATTGACTAATGGCATACCATTAACATATAGGACGATATCCATTATCTTGCGTACTTCACCGCTGGCATAATGAACCTGTCTTGTTACAATAAATTCGTTTTTCTCGGGGTTTTCGTAGTCTATAAGCTTAACTCTCTCAAGGGTTCTCTCCTTTTCCAGCTTAATGGAAACCCCATTTTTGAGGTAATTAAGAATATCCTTTATGCCTTCCTGTGTGCTTCCCTTAAATTTAAGCGCCTTAACGACATTGCTTATATCTTCCTCGGTCAATGGATGCTTGTTAATTTCTTTTACCTTCCTTATCAGATTCCTAATAAGAAGGGGTTCTTCAAAGGTGTCCCGTTCCAGATCGTCAGAAGGTACAAATGTCCAGCCGATGTCAGGGGAAGATAGTTTCTCTATAAAGTAATTTTCAAGAGCGTTCTTTTCATTAAATCTTGTCATATTAATCTACCTTTATGCGCTTTTTGCCGGTCAAGAGGTCGTTCATGAGAGCTTGTTTAATGCGTCCGAGTTTTTGCCTTCTCTTCTTTTCTAGTAGTATTTTTTTATCCACTGTGGCTATACTATTTGCAATGTGATTCTGTTCATCTATATCAACAATAGGAACATTAAATTTTTCCAACAAATTCTTTGATAACTCTTTAAATGTGCTTTGTCCTGCTTTATTCCCCAAAAGATAGCGCTTCGCGGCAAGGTAATAACAATAATATAAGGTGTTTACTTTCTCCTTGTCTCTGGGCAGAAGACCTCTACAACCTTGATTAAAAGTACTCTCATCCTTAAGAAGGGCAACATATCCAACGGGTGCCCTTGTAGACATTATTATAGAATCCTCGGGCATTAAATATAGATTTGCCCCATCCAAAGCTTCTTTTGATATCTTTCTCTCACTTTCAAATATGTTTATGTTTCCATCAAGCTTGCCAAGATCAGCTGGCGTTATCCAGTTGGTAGTACCATTTTTCCAGAATTTCTTATTTTTAGTGGAAGGTGTGGTACCACCCTTCACTTCGAATATTTTTATAAGCGGAACGTATTTTAGCTTCTTATTGTTGTGAAAATAGCTATTGATAATTCCTTGCTTTATTTTTTGAGTTTTTTCGATAATCATATTAACTTTTTCGATTGCTGAATCGATAGTCGAGAATGCTTTCGCGGCAGCACGTTGCTCTTTTATATCAGGAAAATATGTCTTTATCTTATATACTATCTCTCTATTCAACCCAGGGGTTCCAGTTGCCATATTCAATTTATCAAGCTTTAAGGTCGATAGCTTGTAATAAAGCCATTTTAAATCCACATCTTCTTCTTTAAGTTCTACATAGTAGGTTGTATCTATCGGCCAAAAGTCTTGTTCTGACCAAGCAACTGCACCTATTGTTCCCTTCCTGCCAACAATGATTCCAGGGCCTTTCACGAATGCTTCTGAATGCCATCCTACAATACCATTCGACCCATATACTGGAATCTTCCCCTTTTTCCTATCGCGCTCAGTTAACCCTTTGCCATATTCTAAGTTTATTTTTGCGCCCAAACTAGCATTGTTCATTATTGCCTCTTTTTTAATGTATAGTTTTTATTATATCTATAACTTCTTTTTCCAACTTTTCGCTATCTTGCTTAATCCCTAAGTATTCTTCCCACTCCTTCTTAATATCGATGTCCTCGATCTCTTCCTCTGGGAACACATAAAGTGATACATTAAGATTATATTCATTTTCTTTGATTTCATCGAGATCCACGCTCCGCGAGAACCCATCATTATCTTCATATTCTTTATAGGCATCTACTATCTTTCCTATATTCTCTGCTGCAAGAATGTTCAGCTTGCGCACCTCGGGATGCTGGCCATATTCGTTAGTGGCATTAATAAAAAGTATTTTACCTTTGCGCTTTTCTTCCTTACCTTTATTAAGGATCATGATAGCGCCAGGCGCTCCCGTATTGTAAAAAAGCTTTTCAGGAAGCAGTATTACGCATTCGATTAGATCATCGTCAATAACACTTGTTCTTATGATCTTCTCTGCTCCTCCCCTAAAAAGGCAGCCATTGTCAATAACCACTCCTACCTTACCTTTTTTATTCTTCGCTGAAGCCAACATATGCTGTATCCATATCCAATCGGCCGACTGCTTGGTAGCAAAGCCATAAGTGAATCTCTTCTTCCAAAAATCACCTTTTTTGACGACATTCTCATCATATCCATCCTGATTCCATGGCGGATTAGCGATGACCATATCAAACTGTGTCACATTATCTTCATCTTTAAACTTAGGATAAAGCAATGTATCACCTAACATAAGATGATTGTTCCGGATATCATGAATATAGTGGTTCATCTTGGCGAAGGCCAGTGTCTTATGATTATATTCCTGACCGTATAGCCCCAATTTATCAGCATCCTTTCTGGAGTATTCGTTTTCTACATATTGATGTGCAGTAATAAGCATGCCGCCAGAACCACATGCCGGGTCATATATTGTGCTGGTGGGTTTTGGATCGAGCATTTCAATTAGAAGTTGAATTACTTCTCTTGATGTGTAAACCTCGCCTTCTTTAGCTTTTTGTGGGGCAAAGTAGCTTAATATCCATTCATAAGCATCACCAAGCACATCCGCCGATACTTCATGAAGCTTCTTTTCGCTAAATAATTCCACAAGCTGGCGAAGTATCTCAGCGTTTTCCCTGTTGGTTGTAAACTGAATAAAATCTGTAGTGTCCAAGATATCCTTTAACTCGGGATTTTTCTCGGCAAGCGTTTTGAGTCCTTTGGAAAAATTCTCTGGCAACTTATTAACATCCTTCCTTATATTGTCCCAAAGATACTCTTCTGGAATGACAAAGTCATGATAGCTTTCGTTTTTGGCCTCCTTCTTTGCATCTTTTTCTGGAAAACCATCCTTAATTGCCTCTTTATAGGCTTTTTCGAATTCCAGTTCCCATTTATCGCTTATCCTTTTAAGAAAAAGCAGAATCAAGATAAACTTATAATCGACTCTGGTGCGAATTAAATCTGCCGCTTTTTTTAGTATCGCATTGAGGTCCCCTCTTGATATCTTATGAAAGGCCTCGCCCATAACCTGGTCAAATGATTTCAAGTTATATATTCTTTTCCTGGAATCTTCGGGATCAAGTTTTACGGAAAGCCATCCGGCATTCTTCAGCTCTGAAATGAGCACCGGAACACCCTGCATGTTCTGTTTTTCTACGTCTTTCTCTTTCAGAACCTTTTCGATATCGTCCATGTTGAACTCCTTATCTCCAAATTCCGCCCAAAGGAGCTCATATCTTGTCTTTACCCATTTCGGAAGACTCGTTTTGACCATTTCCCCTCCAATATAAGTTGTTTTTCTGTTGACTTATTACATAAGCTTTTTTATAATTTACTTATGCATTTTAAAGACTTTAATGGCATTTGTCAAGCACAAAAATCAGGGATTTACAATAACGCGGGTTTTAGGGCAAAAAAGCAAAATTTGGGCGGCGGCAAATTTTGTCTTTTTGCGGGATGTATTTCGGGTGAAGGGGCTCGGCACTCTGGCCGTTCTCCGCTATAAAGAAGCTTAAGGCCAGAGGCGGACGAGCGCGACCCTTATATACTAAAAAACGCTGTAGCGAGGACGCACGCGGCCGCAGGCCGCCCGCACCCGGCCTGCGGCCGCGACGAGCCCCTCGCGTCGTCAGGGGCGTTTTTCTTCCAGGGAACCCTGGAAGAATGTTCGGATCTCTGCGGCAGTGCAGCGCCAATCCTTAATCGGTTCGCTTTTGGCTACCATGCCGAAGGGTTTAGTGTAGGCAAATGAAAGACTTCTGTCTGTAAGACAGAAATTCGAGCCGACGATTTTTAAAAAATCTCTCATGGGCGGGGGATTTTCTTTCACGCTTTGCGTGTAATGAAAGTTTTTAAGATGAATGGCTATCTTAAAAACTTTTCTTTGCCAAGCGGCAGAACCAACCGGAGGTAAATATGAATAAATACTTTCTCTATGCGCGTAAATCTACGGACGAAGAAGATAAACAGATTCTTTCACTCGACTCGCAGCTTAACGAATTAAGAGAGTTCGCCAAGCTTCAAAACCTAGAAATAGTCGAAGAGTTTGTTGAAGCTAAAACGGCGAAGCAGCCCGGAAGGCGTTTTTTCAATTACATGCTTCGCCGTATTGAAACGAATGACGCCGATGGGATTATAGCGTGGCATCCAGACAGGCTTGCCCGAAACTCTGTTGATGGCGGGAAGATCATACACATGATCGATAACGGCTCAATAAAAGATCTTCGCTTCCCTACCTACCGCTTCGACAATTCCGCGCAAGGAAAGTTCATGCTGAACATCGCCTTTGGCCAAAGCAAATATTACGTTGATAACTTATCTGAAAATGTAAAACGAGGTATACGTGAAAAACTCCGCCGCGGCGAGTGGCCTGGATGGGCTCCGCTTGGATATTTGAATGATTATAAAAATAAGAAAATAATAGTTGATAATGAAAAGGCTCCTTTTGTGAAAAAGATGTTCGAAATATTTGCCAAAGGCGATGTTTCCGTAACGCAGTTATGTAAGGAAGCAACCAAATGGGGTTTTAGAGGGAAATCTGGAAAAAATATATGTCATGAAGTCATGGCACAGATGCTTCGCAACCCTTTTTATTATGGCGTCATTCGTTTCAAGGGCGAACTCTATGAAGGGAGCCATCCGCCTCTTATCTCTAAGAAACTTTTTGACGCTATACAAAATATATTCGAAGCTAACAGACATCCGCAAATAAGGGGAAGAATAAAGTTTGAATATACGGGTCTCATGCATTGCGGTGAATGCGGCCGCATGATCACCGCCGAGTATCAGCGAGGCCATACTTACTACAGGTGCACGAAAAAAGGAACTAACTGCAAGCAAAAGTTTCTTAGAGAGGAGGCTTTGCTTTCGCAAGTTCAAGACGCTTTAAAAAAGGTTTATATAGACGATAGGACAAAAGAAAAGATATTTAAAAAACTCGATGGCTACGCTGAGAAAGAAAGCAAAGCCTCCTTTTCTCTATCTGGCCAAATAGCAGAGAAAATAAAAGAAATAGACGCAAAAATAGAGAAGCTCATAGATCTATACATTTCGCAAGATATAACCGAGGAAGAATACCAGAAGCTCAAGGGTAAGCTGCTGAATGAAAAGCAGGACTTAAAGGAAAAATTGGGCCAGATAGAGAAAGATAGCGGCGGATGGCTCGAACATGCGAAGGATTTCGTAACTTCTTGCAACAGGATAGGTTCTGCCGCTTGGCAAGAAAATCCCCCGCCCATGAGAGATTTTTTAAAAATCGTCGGCTCGAATTTCTGTCTTACAGACAGAAGTCTTTCATTTGCCTACACTAAACCCTTCGGCATGGTAGCCAAAAGCGAACCGATTAAGGATTGGCGCGCCCGGTAGGACTCGAACCTACAACCTACTGGTTCGAAGCCAGTTGCTCTATCCGGTTGAGCTACGGGCGCACGCGATCGCTTCGCATATCATCCATACTTCAAGCAGAAGTATTAAAATACTTATTATAACCAAATGTACCTGTCCTGTGTTAAAAAAAGTTATAAGATTAACCGTTAGAGCCCAGGTAGATGTAATTATCATCAGGACCATAGGTGCTGCAACAGGCCAAATATTGGCTTTTCTTTTTAAAAGATAGATCGATGCGACAAGAAGGACCAAACCCGCAAGGAGTTGATTGCTCGTCCCGAAAAGCGGCCATAAAAGAAGCGCACCTTTTCCTCCGCCCTGCGCGAATGCCAAAGATGCCGCAGCTATCACTGCCAAAGCTGTTGCGGGGTATCTTCTCTTGAGCGGTTTAAAATTATAATCTTCGGCGATCTCGGTGATAATGTACCTTTGTATACGGGTAGCCGTATCCAGCGTAGTGCCCGCGAAAGAAGCGATCAAAACACCTATAATACCATAACCGTATTTTAGCGGTATACCAAAAGAACCGATCATATTTGCGGCGCCGTTAACAAATGCCGTAACTTTAGCCGTAAGCCCTTGCGCCGCTATCCAGCTCGCATAATGATGATTCCATGCAGCTACCCCTTTAAGGACCAAACCGCTCTCAGTTTTAACAAACATGCCTATGCCCGCACCCACCGCTACAATAACAAGAACAGCCAGCATACCTTCGGTAAGCATCCCCCCGTATCCTATGAACTTGACATCTTCCTCGTTCTTAAGCTGCTTGGAACTGGTACCGGAACTCACAAGAGAATGAAACCCCGATATAGCGCCGCATGCTATGGTTATAAAAAGGAACGGTAAGATAGGCGGAGCTCCTTTCGGAGCGATCTGAATAGCGGGCGCGACCATTTCCGGACGCGCGATCACAACGCCAAGTGATATTAAAACCAGACCTATGATCAATTGATGCGAATTTATATAATCACGCGGCTGGAGCAAACTCCACACCGGCAGGACCGAAGCAATAAAAGCATAAACAAAAAGCAATATTATCCAAATGGACATCGGGCTTAGCCCCGCTATTTGCGGCATTGTTAAAGGAAAATGCACACCTATCACAATAGAAATATACATTAAGATGACAGCTATAATTGACATGAAAGTCATGTTCATCTTTCTCTTAAAAGCCAACCACCCGACAGTCATCGCTATGGGTATTTGAAGCCATACCGGTATTATCACCTGGGGGTACATCTTGAATATCACGGCAATGACCATGCCGAAGATCGCGACCACGACCCATAAGGAAAAAAGGATAACAAAAAGAAAAAGTTTCCTTACTCTCGGGTTGATAACTTCTTTGGAAAGCTCCCCGATCGAAACCCCTTTTTTCCTTGTTGATATGATAAGTGCGCTGTAATCATGTACCGCGCCGGCAAAAATGGATCCCAATATTATCCAGACAAGCGCCGGAAACCAGCCCCAAATAATGGCTATAGCAGGGCCTACAATAGGTCCCGTTCCCGCGATCGAAGCGAAATGATGCCCGAAAAGAACCTCTTTATTCGTAGGCACATAATCCACATCATCTCTTAATTCTTCGCTCGGAACCCGGTTTTTGGGATCAGCGCGAAATATCTTGTGCGTGATAAAGTTTCCGTAGAATCTGTAAGCCAGTATAAACGCCGCTATCGAAAACAATACTATCCAGATCGAATTCATCTTTCCTTCTTCCCAGTTTATCTATCGGTCATTGGGTAATAATTAACGAGGTGAGTAGTGGATACCTTTCGTGGGCCCCTCCGCCCAGTGTGGATCCTCCCACTCAAGGCATCCACTACTCACTATTTCATCTTTTTCCATGCGTAATAAGCAAGGCTGTCTTCCAGCCACTCGCGAGCGTTACTGACAAATTCAGTCCATCTTGATGCGAGACATAAGCCTCTCGCCGTATCGGCGTTTCCTTCACCGATGCGTCGTGACGGTGCTGCCAAGTCAAGCTGCAGCCTCAGCGGTATGCGGTTCCTTTCTTCCTCCGGAACGAGATCCGCCAACATGGCTAAAGCTTCAGCTCCTTTTAAAAGCGCCGCAAAAAGAGCCTCTTCCCCGCCTATTGATTGTACCATAATTTCGTTCACAGGGCCGAGTCTTAATATCTCGAGATCTCCCGTCTGTTTATTTGAGATATTATCTGAACCCAGATAACCTATGCCTTCAGGAGTAAAAGCCATCTGGAATATGCGAGAATACATGGTCTCCAGCTTCGGCCCTTTCCTTGACAGGCGGTAATGCGCTCTCAGGCCCCAAAGGCCGAAATCCAAATGTTCATTAACCAGAGGCGTGTATCTTCTTTTAAATTTTTTCTCAAATATTCTAATAGACTCAATGAGTTTATCCTCTGCCTCTTTTTTATCCAATACCATGCTCGCAAGTTTTCTCTCACGTTTTTCAGCCGTGTCTTTAAGGTAACTTTTAAGTATCTCTTGCGCCGTTCTGTCATCCGCCCCTTCGATCGGCAGATCCACCCATAAATAATTGGATTCCATTTTATCGTCATTTGAGAACAGGCGGTATATCCATAAAAGTTCCTGCAGCTTATTTTTATTCTCAAAATCAAAATCCATGAAAGTCGGATGTATATCCGAGATGTTTCCCGATACCTTAGAAAGATCCGGTATTATATATTTACCGCCTCTTTTTGTTATGCGGAACCCGCCGAGCCCTCCCCCGCCTTCATGCGGCTTAACAAAAAATGTTGAATCGCCTGTATCTTTTTCAAGATCATCTATCGCTTCAAATATGCCGTTGACAACATCTTCAACAGTTTTATCTTGCGTCCCGACCTTTACATACCGGGCAACGCTGGTCCAATGTCTGCCTCCATCCGAAAGAAGTTCATAAGTACTGTTCTTATCGGAAAAAATACTTCCGGGAGCTGTTATCCTCCCCGGCACGATTACGACACCTTTGGAAGTTAATTCATCGGCTGTTCTTACATCATAAATATTTTTATCCACACATTGACTCGCCACCAAAACACCGGAAGGGTTGCCTTCAACCTCCGACAGGAGCTCTTCACGCGTGTTAACAACTATCCCGGGGATATTCCACCCCTTTTCGCGGCAATAATCTTGAAAAATACGCGCTGTTTCATGTGAAGTAGGCAGGTTATCATGTGAAGCATTTATAACAACTATCTTATCGGGCAGTTTTTCACCTGCAATATTGTCGCTGAAGAAACGGCAGCTCTTGAATTCATCGCGCCCTTCTATGTGCCGGTTAAAGCCCTTTATTAAAGAAGTATTAAAATCGCCGTCAGGCCCGTCAAATATAAGTGACCTTAGATAAAAAGGCGCCTTGTAAGGATCATCACCCGTATATCCAGTTGTATAATATTTAGGATCGCGTTGGATCATAATTTTTTACCGGAGGTTCAAGCGCTATGCCTTGCAAACAGCATTTTTCTCAGGCACTAACGCTAATTTATCATAAACATTCGAAATAACTTTTTTTATTATTTCATTAAATTCCCGTTTATTTTCCGGATCTAAAACGGGTTTTAAAACTTGTATTTTGCATAAAGGGGCATTTGGTTCAACCGGCGTGAATGGTTTGGGAACACCGCAGGTTATAAGCACCTCGTCCCCCGAACATTGAGTGACTGATGCGCCGCTTTTAGCGAATTTTAATTTGTTATCCTTTATTTTATAGATACCGGGGATGAATTCTCCCGTTACGATATTTTTTGACAGCTTATTATGCAATATGATCTGGCTTCCCTTTAAAGGCTGCATGAGTTCCTCAGGATCAAAGGTTTTTATATAATTCCTCAAATTTTTATCTTCCCCCTGAAGGAATTCGGCTATATGCAGAAGGAAAAGCGATGCCTTACGGGACCTCTGCATGCTTTCAAGTGTTGTAAAAAGCGACGTTGAGTTCTGAAAACGCGGATTTATCTCGACCGGATAAACTTGCCCATCTCCGACAATAAAATCCATTCCAAAAATACCCCGGAATCCCGACTCCCCCATCCAGCTGCCGATAGTTTCGACACTTTTTTTCACCTGTTCGATGATATCTTTCCCCAAGCTTCCGGCAGAAGCATAATCATTCCCGCAGTAGGCTTTCGGCAAATTACTGCATTCGGGAGTACCGGTAATTTGAAGAGACGGGAACGAACAATAAGTAACCGGACCGTTTTTTTGAGAAACTATTACGCCGTTCACATTCAGGGAAAACCCGTCTATATACTTTCGTATGGCCATAGTCTGCTCGGGATACGTATTTTTTAATCTGTTAAAATCATTTTTCTTTCGTATTACATAAGTATTACTGCCGCTGGAGCCATAAGGGGACTGCACGACAAAAGGCGCCGAAAGCCGTTCTTTTACTTCCTGAAACGTTATCCTTCCGGGCCTGTCGATAATAAAAGGAATCAGCGGAAGAGATAATTTCTCTAAATTTTTGCAGAGAAGCAGTTTATTATCGAATTTCTTTTTCAATCTTACGGGAGCGGCGTATATCTTAAGTTTATGCGGAAAAGCTTGCTCGTAATTCTCAAGTTTTTTCACTGATCTGTAACAAAGAAGGTTAATTTGTCCGTCTATATTGCTCCATCTGGAAAATATCTTGCGTCCAATCTTCCCTTTTAAACTTGCGTTCAGGTCCTCATTGGACCAGTCACGACGGACACCGTTTTCTTTTTCGACAGAAAATACATTTTCTTCCGAAAAATAAATAGGAGTATCGGTACCATGATTGCAGGAGATAATGAAATCTAAAGGCAAAACCCGATCGATCCCTTCAGCGTCATGAGCACGTTGTCCCATCCATCCCCAGCTGCCGTATTTTTCTTTTAGATAAGAGGCTATTTTTTTCATTTTATAAAATCAGGAATAAATCTGGGAGGCTTTAAAGCCCCCTCTTCCATTAACTTCTTAACGATCACCAGATCATCCAATCCTACTTTACCGACATAAAGTATACTTATATCTCCGTTATCATCAAGATATTCGCGGACTTTTCTGAATCCGCTTATATAATGAAAATCCTTTGTAAAAGCGCCTTTAATGGATGTATCCTTAAGCCCTCTTTTCACTCTTTCAGTTAACCTGTATGCAAGGTCATGAGAAAAATATCCACATAATACTTTAAAAGTTTCGTAAAACGAGGTCCTCAAAGAATGGTTCACAGCCAGGGCACGTCCTGCATATAATTTCATCTGCCTTGTATCCAATTCAAGGCAACCCGCTTTTTCCTCCATATATATAGCAAGACCTTCTTCGGTCTCATTATAGCCGGCTAATCCCTCGGCAAATATGTTATATGGCTGATTGCTGCCGTTGGCTCCCCTATAAACATGAACCTCTATCTCATGTATTTTGAGACGCTCTACTTCAGCTTCAGTGTAGTTGATCCCGGAATTAACATAAATTGTTCTATTTTTGCCCGAAACCGTTATTTTGGGAATTATTTTTCCGCTTATAACGACGTCCCATTCTATGCCTGCGGACTCCAATTTTTTCTCGAGGATAGAGGCCATCTCTTCTGGCGTTACCGCTTCTTCTGGAAAAATATATCCGCTTGCGCGGCCTTCATCCAGGATCTTTTTGGCCAGATCGACCGAATCTTTATCGGGCGATCCAAAACTTTTTATTGCCAGTTCGGAAAATCCTTTATCATCGCTTTCAAGCATATCGAGATGGGCAGAGATAAAATCAGCATTTTTAACAAATATCTGATGCAGCGGATCTTCGGGATCCAAAAGCTTGCGGGTATCTTCCAGCCATTCTCTTTCGGCGGAAAAATCTCTTTCACTTTTATAACAAAAAACGGGATTGTAAGGTTTGTTTTCTTCTAAACTAGAGAAAAATCTTTTCCGTTCTTCCTCCTGGTTGATGGGGGTGAGAAAAGAATAAAAGTCGATTTTTCCCGATATATCACTTAAGTTCCTGTCTATAGCACTGATATCAATATCCATTACCTCGGTCTTCCTATCGGCATGATATAAACTGTAGTTTCCCCTTTTGTCCCCAAAACATCGATCACTTCATTATCGGAATAAGCGCCTATCATGACCGTGCCGAGCCCCAAACTTTCGGCCTGAAGATGGACATTTTGCCCCATGTGCCCGGCATCCATGCAAACGTACTGTTCTCCGCGCTTGCCGTAACGGCTTACCGCTTTAGCTTGTGCCGTTGTAACAACTATGGTAGCAGGGGCATCCAGAACCATGCTCTGCCTGTACGCAGCATTTGATAACTTTCCCCGAAAGTCGCCTTTTTTTAAAAGTTCCAATGTGTTATCCACCCAATTGTATTTATAGATCCCTGGCTCTAAACCGGTAACATTGCCCGCAACAAGGTAAATCTCCAGCGGATACCGTCCCCCTGCCGAAGCGTAAGAACGTGTAGGCCCTGTTATGCCGTCAATTGTCTGGCCACCTGCAGACCATAAAACTTGCGAAATTTCGCTAAGGGACAACGGGCGGGATGTGTATCTTCTTATAGACCTGCGTTTATATATAGCTTCTTCTACCGACATCCTGCCTTTATGTTCCGGGGATGGAAGTTTAATAACCTCTCCGGCCGCTTCGGTGGTTTCAGATGCGATAAACGAACTTAAAATTAAACACACTGCACCTGCAATTAATGAGAATATTTTAATATGTTTTTTCATACCCAACCCCTTTTAGGGGACGCCCCATTTGGGGACACCCCATATGCTCAAAATCATTAAAAATTAATCAATTTATAAAAACAAAATTTCTATTTTTTAGCACATCTTAAATATATGGGGTGTCCCCAAATGGGGCGTCCCCCCAGACTTCCTTTGGTTCCATGCAAAGATATATCCATGCCTTAGTGTCAAATTCACGTATCCAGTTTATCATATTATCGTAAATTTGTGCTCTTAGTTCACGGGGATAACGGAGTTTGCCGTCGGTATCTTCAAAAAATTCACCATCATAAAACATCTTATTATCAAAAAACCTTTCTTCTACGGTCTGTTTAAAATTAGGAACATACCGCAAAGTACCTAAACTTACCCAAAGAGTATTCTTCCTTATGATATCATTCGAAAACATGCCATTAACCACATTTTTATAATCATCTTCCCAGCCGGGATAAAATACGACCGGATCAAAATGAAAGCCTATTCCATATCCTTTTTTTGCGACTTCTTCGGCAGCTTTGAGCCTCTCGGACATACTTGCGCCGCCTTTTTCGTATTTTTCGGCTATTCTATCGGTATTCACTGACCACGATATAACAACATTTTCACCGGCCTCTTCCTTTAATATGCCGTCAATATCGGTTGTTTTTGTTTTCAGTTCAAGAACCAGATTTTTTACTTTTCTGAAAACCGGTATAAGATATGACGAATACCCGGTATATTTATCCAAAGCAAGTGAATCCGTAAACTCTCCCGTACCTATCCTTGTCCTTTTTTCGCATTTTTTATCGAACTTGAGAATATGTTCATAATAATCTTCGATGTTTGCCGGCAGGATAATACCCGGGGTATTACTGTACATCTGGAGATAACAATAGGAGCAATCAATGGGACATCCGAACCCTACATTAAGTATCCAATAACCGCATCTCTTATATCCTTTAGTGCAGGGACAGATCTTTATAAAAGCCGATTTGTTCTTGACCAGGAATACGTTCTCGCGCCTCGTGTTGTATTTCTCTATCGGGTCCTTTATATCCAGATATTTTATGCCGTCTTTTATATCATTTATCTCTCTTATCTCAGTTCCGGGGAAATTTTCTAAAAACTTATCTGTCCATTCCAATTTACTGACACTTTTTTCTACAAATATCTTGCTAGGTGAAATATCAAAATCCCAGATCGCGCATTCTTCTCTCTCGGGGCCTATAATGACAGGTACAAGATGGGGCTTGTCTTTAGGTTTAATAGAAGGATACCTTATCTTTAGAAGATTATTCTTAACTTTGTGAAAAAGTTCACCCTTTCCCTCTTCAATAAGATTCTTTGCCCCGATTTTTGCTAAAATATCCTCAGGGGATATATTATCGCGGCTTGAGACTTCAAAAATAAGCCTCACCAGCTCATTTTTCTTATTGATGCCGAGTTTTATAGGCAGGTTTTCGGAAAGAATCGTTTCTATTTTCCGGATAAGTCTTTGGTTCATCGGTATTTCTCCATATAAACAAAATCCAGATCTCCAGCTATTCTTTTCGTCTTGAATATTTTGTACCCTAATTTTTCATAAAGCCGGATATTCTCTTCGCTCTTACTCATCACGATTATCTCGTATCTTTTTGCATCGCTAAAATACTCCTCGATACTATCAAGCAATTTTGTGCCGATACCTTGATTGCGGTAATCGGGATGCACCATAAGCCTTTCAGGGTAACACGCATCTCTGCCGTTAAGCCCTCTTATAGAACCAACTATTTTCCCGTCATGTACGGCCTTGAGAAAAAGCTTTCTTTTAAACTCTTCCTTCAAACTTTCCAAAGTCTGGGTTGTAGGCGGTATTTTGCAGTATTTATAGATCTCAGACACTGCCTTAAAGGCTAGTTTCTGGAGAGATAGTATCTCTTCCAGGTCGGCGATGCTCGCCTTTTCTATCACAATATCAAAATCCTGCATATTCATATTTATAAATATATTTCATTATACAAATTTCCACCATTGTACTATAGTTATATTTATAAAATCAATATTATTGACTTATAAAAAGTGCGTTGATATAATTAACAAACCGTGTCGGGGAGTAGCGCAGTCTGGCTAGCGCACCTGCTTTGGGAGCAGGGGGTCGTGGGTTCGAATCCCCCCTCCCCGACCATTTGAATGCGGGTGTGGCGGAACTGGCAGACGCGCTAGACTTAGGATCTAGTGGTTTTACCGTGGGGGTTCGATTCCCTCCACCCGCACCACTTGGAAGATCCGGTTCTTTGGCCAGTAATTTTATTGTTGGAAACAGTTGTTAATTGAAAAATAAAGGTGCGCCCGTAGCTCAGTTGGATAGAGCATCTGCCTTCTAAGCAGAGGGTCGGCTGTTCGAGTCAGCCCGGGCGTGCCATATTAAGATATCTGGTGGTGGGCGTAGCTCAGCTGGTAGAGCGCCTGACTGTGGCTCAGGTTGTCGTGGGTTCAATCCCCATCGCTCACCCCATCTTTTTTGACGCACCATGACACTACCCGACGAATATAGGGACCTTCTTACAGGTTTTTGGCGTGCCGACGCTTTTTTTAATTATCTTGATACTAAGATAAATGAAAAAAGCCATCAGGAAAAAAAAGATCATATCTCCCTCCTTGTCATCGATATCGACCACTTTAAGGAATTGAATGATACCTACGGCCACCTCTGCGGTGATAAGGCCCTCAAATTCATAGCTTTAAAGATCCGGAATATTTGCGAAAAATTCTTCCCGGACAATTTTTTCCCTGTTCGTTACGGAGGTGATGAACTTGTGGTCGTCCTGGATAATGTGGAACCCAAAAAGACCAAAGCTTTCGGCATGAAGCTCATGGACGACATACAAACCAGCCCTTTGAAATTCGAGGATCAGTCAATAGAGCTGAAAGTAAGTATAGGGATATCATCTTTCCCGGAAGATGCTGTTGAAGGCAAGCATCTATTCCAGCTTGCGGACCGCGCTTTATATATAAGTAAAAAACTGCATGTGGACAGGGTTGTTCTGGCAAAGGACATCAATACTTTAAACCTGATATTGAGGTATAAGAAATACGTCATATATGTTTTTGCCGCGATTATTATAGGAATATTGGCTTTCACGGGATTTGTGGTCACTAAAGAGAAGACAATACCTGTCCGCGACATTATCCTGAAAAGCGGCGGTTCCCTTAGAGGCAAGATCATTTACGAGAATAAAACCGAGATCGTCCTGCGTCCGTCATTGCAAAAAGGAACAGGGAAAATAACCATCCCGAAAGAAAATATCCTGAAAATAAAAAATATAGAAAGCATGGAATGATCTCAATAATAAAAATATTTTTTAGGATTTTCCTGATAATACTGCTCTTGATCGTTATATCTATCCCTGTTCTTTACCTGCTGTACAAAGATCATTTATACCTGGAAGTTCTAACCCGCACGGAAGACCTTCTTTCGGAAAGCTCTGGACTGCCCGCTACTATCGGATCCTTAGAATATGTCCCCTTTCAACAGATCGTCTTTAAAAAAATCGCATTTAAAAGCGAAGAGGATACCGGCAGGACACTGGCTCACATAAAAGCCCTCATGATAAAAGTGGATATCCCCAGAACTATAATGGAAAGAAGCCTCTTTGCCTCTGTAACTATTAGAGACCTACGCACGGAAAACATTATACGCACCGCAAGCGGAATAGTTCACATAACCTCGAATAAAACTGATTCTTATAAACGCATATTCGACCCCGCTCTTTTGGCGGGCTTAACAATAAGCAATGGCAGCATACTTTTAGAAAATATCGGGGGAGAAACCCCGGACCACTTAGAAAAGATCTACGGAGAATTAGCTCTTGATGAAAAGATCGTAACTTCCGGCGAACTGACCGCCCAATGCAATAATGTTCCTTACTCGGTATCTTTCAAAAAAATGCCGAATAACGATTTTGGATATGATGTGGCATTAAAATCTCATGATATCAACATAAATAGCAGTATTATTAAAGAAAAGGGATCTCTCTTATTCGGATCGATCCACGGAATACTCTATAATATTTATTGTGACCTGAAATATGCTGTAAAGGATTTTTCTCTGCCGAAAGGAACTTCCCTCACGCTGAACGGCAATATTGCCGCGGAACTTAAAGACCTTGAGCTTCTTTCCCGAAAAAAAGATTCTCTCACCTCGCTGCCGGGAAGCCTTAAAAATCATACTGAAAAAATAGAAAAAGTAGGTCAATTTATAGAAAAAAACAATATCTCCGGCGATATTGATTCTTATATATCTTTGGAGGCAGAAAGCGGTAATGTTGAAAATTTCGAGTTCAGCGCTGATCTCTCATCCAATGAATTCACATTTAAGGATATATATTTAAATAAAACCAAAGGCATCATACACGCCGATAGCAGCATGATAAACCTGTCCCTACTTGAAGGAAAAATATATGACGGTTCCCTCTCAGGTGAGGCGTATGTTAACCTCCTCGACCCCTCACTCCCCTATAATTTAAGTTTATCGCTTCAAAATGCTGATGTCAGCATGATGCCGGTAGAAAAAATGAAAATTAAAGATAAAGTGTACGGAAAACTCAACACTAATATCATTTCGAGGGGGAATCTGCATGAATTTGATCATGATACCTCGTCCATATTTTCCATTGAAAAGATAAAATTCGGGAAAATAAATATCGATGATGTGAACGGGGCCGTATATTTAAACCCGATCCTGGTCTATGTACCGTTCCTTGAGGGTGCTTTATATAACGGATCTTTTACGGCCGAAGGGATAGTGGACCTTATTGAGCCTTCCTATCCTTACGAACTCAACTTTTCAATGCGCGATTCGCAATTGGGATCGATATTGCGTGATCTTACAAATAAACCAAGCAGTATTTTAGGTCTTGTTGATATCAATCTTTACGCGAACGGCAGCACAACATCTTCTGACAAAACGGAAGGTTACGGGAATTTATACGTAAGCGACGCGAATTTGGGACGCATGCCCATCCTGACACCGCTTCTCGGAGACATATATTCAGCATTTGAAGATATTTTTGACGTAAAAGACACAATAAGCATCACTTCGGCTTCCTGTGACTTTGATATAAAGGAACGCAAGATAATGACAGACAACCTGGTCCTATGGGGAAAAGAGATCTACATAACATCCTACGGGTCTATGGATTTCGACGGGAAGCTGGATTTCGTGTTTCAAAACCAGTTCAGAGATACATATGAAGGAAAGCCTGAAGGCTGGCAAAGAGATCTAAGAGATGCTATTGTGGCTTTCGGGAAAGTTATAAGCAAAGCCCGTCTTTACGGTACGATAAAAAACCCGGAATGGAAATTTGAAACCGCGACTCCCGTAAAGCAGATCATCCAAAAAAATATTCAGAATTTTATCAAAGGTATTTCCGAATAGCCTTTTTGAACTTCTTCAGGGCCGCTCCCCTGTGGCTTATCTTATTCTTGTACGAAGGCGCCATTTCAGCAAACGTCTTCTCATGCTTCTGGGGAATAAAAAGAGGATCGTATCCGAATCCGCTTCTGCCTTTAGGGTTAAACGCTATTTTCCCTTTAGCTATCCCCTCAAAATTCCCAAGCAGTATCCCGTCTTTAGCCAAAGCGATGTTGCAGACGAATTTTGCGCGCCTTTTTTTCTCGGAAGTATTTCCGAGAAGATTAAGGAGTTTTTGGTTATTTTCCTTATCGGTAGCGTTTTTTCTTACAAACCTGGCGGATCTTACCCCCGGCCTGCCGCCGAGTGCTTCTACTTCAATCCCGGAATCATCCGCAAGGACAAGCCCATCAAAAAATCTCGATATAGTGACGGCTTTCTTGACCGAATTCTGGCGGAAGGTTCTCCCGTCTTCAACAATAATAGGCGGTAAGACATCGAGGTCATCAAGATTCATGACTCTTATCCCTTTGAATTCTTTCAAAAGCGCTTTGATCTCGCTTCTTTTCTTACTGTTATGCGTAGCCACTAATATCTTTGTCTTCATCAAAATACTCCTTTCAACGCTTCTTTTTGCTTGCTTATCAAGCTCTTTATCCCTTTTTGCGCTAAGCTCAACATACCATCCATTTTATCAGAAGTGAAAGGTTCTCTTTCAGCCGTACCCTGCACCTCTATGAACTTGCCCTCTCCTGTCATGACAACATTCATGTCCACTTCAGCCTGTGAATCTTCATCATAAGTAAGATCAAGATAACTTTTATCTTCCACCACGCCAACGCTTATAGCGGCAACATAATCATTAACCGGTAGAGCATCAAATAATCCTTCTTTTTTAAGCTTGTTAAGCGCCAGGCTCAACGCCACGAAACTGCCTGTAATACTCGCGCAACGCGTACCGCCGTCAGCTTGTATCACATCGCAGTCAAGCCATATGGTCCTTTCCCCGAGCGCATCCAAGTCAACAACGCTTCTCATCGACCTGCCGATAAGCCGTTGTATCTCATGAGTCCTTCCGCCTGTCTTCCCTCTTGATGATTCTCTCATAACCCGCGTCTTGCATGAACGCGGGAGCATACCATACTCCGAAGTTATCCATCCTGTCTCCTGCCCGCGCAAAAAAGGCGGCACGCCGTCCTCGATGCTGGCAGTACATATAACCTTGGTATTACCGATCTCTATAAGGCATGAACCTTCGGCATACTTTGTATAATTAGTTTTTATTGACACCTTCCGTATGCCGTTCGCCAGTCTTCCGTCGCTACGCATCAAACCTCTCCTTTATATATCCCGGTAAATATCCCGGCCCTTTGAATCGATCCCTACTATAACAGGAAAATCTTTTACTTCCAATCTATATATCGCTTCCGGCCCGAGATCACTAAACGCGACTACTTCGCTTTTTTTTACTTTCGTGCTCAAATAAGCACCCGCTCCCGCAGGCGCAACAAAATAAACAGCCTTATGTTTTTTTATGGAATTCCTCACCTCATCCGATCTTTTCCCTTTGCCGATCAACCCTTTGGCGCCTAATGAAAGGATCTTCGGGGTAAAAGGATCCATCCGGCCCGAAGTTGTAGGCCCGCAAGAACCGATGGGCCTATTGCGTGAAGGCGCCGGGCCGCAATAATAAATGATCTGTCCTTCCAGATCGAACGGAAGTTCTTTTTTATTTTCCATCAGTTCGCACAACCTGAGATGCGCCTGATCTCTTGCGGTGTATATCGCGCCTGAAAGCAAAGCTTCATCCCCTGCCCTCAACGAGGAAATAGTTTTGTAGTCTAAAGGCGTTTGTATGTGTTTTACGTCTTTCATTTTTATGATTATTACAGTTTCCTGCTTGCGCTTCTCAGGGCATGGCAGCATATATTTATAGTTATCGGCAGACCCGCTATATGTGTCGGGGCTTCCAATATACCAACACCCAAAACTGTTGCGCCCCCGCCAAGACCCATTACGCCTATATTAAGAGCATTGCACTTATCTTTTATCTCTTTTTCCAGTTCGGCGATATGCTCTTTAGGGTTAGCTTCATCAATAGATCTTAAAAGCGCTTTTTTTGCCAGGTAAGCGCTCATCTCCATTGTCCCGCCCAAGCCTATACCCATGACATACGGAGGGCATGCATCAGGACCAGCTGTTTTTACGGTTTCTACGCAAAAATCCACTATCTCTTTTTTGCCTGCTGTGGGATTCAACATGGCCATTTTACTTTTATTCTCCGCGCCAAACCCCTTAGGTATAACAGATATCTCTATCTTTTCTCCGTCAACGATCTCTGTATGCAGAACGGCAGGCGTGTTATTGCCGGTATTTTTTCGTTTAATAGGATCCTCAACAACAGAATTTCTGAAACACCCTTCAGCATATGCTTCGGAAACCCCTCTATTGATGGCATCATTAAGATTACCGCCTTTAATGGCCACGTCTTTGCCTATTTCCAAAAATATGGCTACCATGCCGGTATCCTGGCAGATAGGAAGCATTTCTTTTTCCGCTATTTCAGCATTTTCAAGAAGTATGCCGAGCATTTCCCTGGCTTTTTCCTCGGTCTCTTGATCGTAAGCATTTTTAATGGCTTTTAACATATCGTTTCTTAAAACAGTATTAGCCTTTATGCAGAGATCTTTGACTTCTTTCTCTATAACTGATACATCGACATCACGCATAATTATATAGATCCACCCTTTTTATATCGATCTTCTCTCTTAAGAATATATGAGCGACCTTGCGGAAAGCCTTTGGATCATCACTCACATAATAAACCGCTTTCCCTCTTTTCTTATTCCTGTCCGACTGCATATTCTTTGAGATAAGGATCTCCTTTACTCTTTTGGCCACAGCAGTTGAAGAGTCCACAAGTTTCACTCCTTTCATCGTCCTCCCGATAAGGCCTTTAAGAAGAGGATAATGCGTACAGCCGAGAATAAGAGCATCAATATTTTTTTTCATCAACGGTTTTAAGTATTTACGCACGACCTGTTCGGTAATCTCGCCATTAAGGAATTTATTTTCAACCAGCGGCACGAAAAGCGGACAGCTGGCTGAAAAAAGTTTATAGGATCTGCCGAGCCTCTTGAGCTCTTTATTATACGAACCGCTGGAAATAGTTGAATCTGTTCCTATAACACCGATGCGCTTACTTTTTGTTGCAGCAATAGCTTCCTTAACTCCCGGATTTATAACACCTACGACCGGTATCGGGTAATGGCTCTTTAAAACGGATAAACTCAAGCTTGATGCGGTATTACAAGCCACGACTGCCATCTTAACCCGTTTCTTCATCATGAATTCCATTATCTCACGAGAAAAACGTATAATGGTCGAACGTGACTTGTTGCCGTAAGGAACTCTCGCAGTATCTCCAAAATATATAATATCCTCATTGGGAAGATACCTGCGTACGCTTTTAGCAACTGTCAACCCGCCGACACCCGAATCGAATATACCGATCGGCCTGTTCCTTCCAGATTTCATTGGTTTATTATAATATAGGATATGTAAGAGGTAAAGGATATATAAGAATATAAGCGACGGGAGATTTGCTTAAGGCGATTATATCTTTTTCCGTTCTAAAGTTTCCGGTGCTTGACTACCTTTGCCTGGACCATGTATATGACGTCTTCGGCTATGTTTGTGGCATGATCGCATATTCTTTCAAGGTGTCTCGCGACCAAAAGAAGCGGCACTGCCCTTGTAGCAGTTGTTCCGTCTTTGACCATATAATCGTTGATAAGTTCTTCCTGTACGGCCTTTTTCAGCGCGTTGGCTCGCGGATCCATCAGAATTATCTCTTTTGCAAGTTTCTCATCCATATTCACGAACGCATCTATAGCGCCTTTTATCATTTTTCTTGCCATTTCCGATAGTTTAGGAATATCTATCATCGGTTTAAGTAAAGGTTTGTCGGCTATTTCTACAGCACGCTGGGCTATATTGACAGCCAGGTCCGCCATTCTTTCAAGTTCGGCGTTTATCTTCATCCCGGTGGTTATGAACCTGAGGTCCACGGCCATCGGCTGTCTTAATGCCAATAGTTCTATAGCGTTTTCCTCTATGATGTTTTCCATCTCATCTATCCTGTTGTCTCCGTCAATGACTTCCCGGGCCAGGAGTTTATCTCTGTTCTTTATGGCTTCCACGGATTTATAGATAGCCTCCTCTACAAGGGAGTCCATCTTCATGAGGTTCATCTTGAGTTTTGTCAGTTCCTCGTCGAAATGTCTTTCTGCCATTATCCACCTGCCTTTTTAAAATGCCCGATAGGTCATCCGAACCTTCCGGTAATATATTCTTCTGTTATCTTTTTGGAGGGGCTGGTAAACATCTTGCTTGTGGCATCATATTCTACCAGTTCTCCCATCATGAAAAAAGCCGTATAATCCGAGATCCTTGCCGCCTGCTGCATGTTATGCGTGACTATGACTATAGTGTATTTTTCCTTAAGCTCCTGTATAAGTTCTTCTATCTTGGCGGTCGCGGTCGGATCGAGAGCGGACGCGGGTTCATCCATAAGGATGACTTCCGGCTCAACGGCTAAAGCCCTCGCTATACATAGCCTCTGCTGCTGCCCTCCAGAAAGATCAAAGGCGCTTTTATCTAGCCTGTCCTTCACTTCGCTCCAGAGAGCCGCGTCTTTAAGACTTTTTTCTACCCTCTCCGCGATGAAATTTTTGTCTTTCTTTCCGTTGATCTTAAGGCCATAAGCCACATTCTCAAAAATACTTTTCGGGAAAGGATTGGATTTTTGGAAAACCATTCCTACTTTGCGCCTTATCTCAACTACATCCACCCCGGGGTCGAATATATTCTGCCCGTCAAGTAGAACGGTCCCTTCATATCTTGACCCAAGTATCACATCGTTCATCCTGTTAAGACTCCGTAAAAACGTCGATTTCCCGCATCCTGACGGACCGATAATGCCCAATACTTTGTTCTTATAAATATCCACCGAGACATCAGAAAGGGCCTTATGGTCTCCGTAATAAAAATTAAATTTCTCGGCTTTTATCTTGGTGTCTTCCATGTCTATTCCTTTTTTACTTTTCTTAGACGGTATCTCAACACTATCGCGAACAGGTTCATGGAAAATATAAGCGCAATAAGGACAAGCGCTGTCGCGTACGCAATGGGCCTCACTTGAGATATCGCGTGATGCTGGGTCGCCATTATATACAGGTGATACGGAAGCGCCATGAACTGGTCAAATAGCGACCTGGGCAGAAACGGCAGAAAAAAAGCCGCACCCGTAAACAGTATTGGAGCTGTTTCTCCGGCGGCGCGCGCCAAGCCCAGAATAGTCCCGGTAAGCATACCCGGCACCGCGTACGGCAATACATTCGTCCTTATAGCTTTCCATTTCGTAGCCCCTAATGCCAGAGCGCCGTCCCTGTAAGATTGAGGAACATTCTTAAGCGCTTCTTCACTTGCCGTAATCGTCCAGGGCAATGTCATGAGACCCAAAGTCAATCCTGCCGCCAGAACACAGGTCCCAAGATGCATAAGCTGTACAAAAAGAACTACGCCAAAAAGACCGTATACGATCGACGGCACTCCTGATAAGTTCCTTATGGACATCCTTATAAGCCTTGTCATTTTGCTGTCCCTGGCATATTCGTTAAGATAAATGGCGCATCCCATCCCCATCGGAACAGCCAAAAACGCGGTTATGACGGTTACCAGAAAAGTGCCAACTATCGCAGGTAAGATCCCGCCTTCGGTCATGCCTTTTCTCGGCGGTTCGGTCAAAAATTCCCAGCTTATTTTGCCTGCGCCTTTCGTTACTATGTCGAACAAGATGATCAAAAGAGCAATAACAACTATCCCCATGCATAGCCTCAATATATTAAAACCGATATTTTCCGATATTCTTTTCCTGTTCATCGCACTTTGACCTTATATTTATGCAGTACAATATCCGAGACCATATTGACCGTGAAAGTAATAATAAAAAGTACAAGTCCGACGCCAAAAAGCGCGTAATAATGCGTTGTATAGTAAGGCACTTCTCCCAGTTCAATAGCTATTGTGGACGTCATAGTCCTTACGGAATCAAGGAAACCCCTTGGCATCGCCGGAGCGCAGCCGGTAGCCATTAAAACGGTCATGGTTTCTCCGACGGCTCTGCCCATGCCCAGCATACATGCGGCGAAGATCCCGGATATTGCCGCCGGGATCTTGACTTTGATAATGGTCTGCCAATGACTGGCTCCCAAAGCAAGGGAAGCTTCAGTAAAAGATTTTGGCACACTGCCCAGCGCGTCCTCGGATATGCTTATGATGGTAGGCAGTGCCATGATAGCAAGAAGTATTGCCCCGTTCAATGCGTTCAGTCCGTTGGATATACCGAACACCTTTGCGATTACCGGCCCGACAAGCACTATGCCTAAAAACCCTATAACGACCGAAGGTATTCCGGCTAATATCTCGATTACCGGTTTCGCTATTTCTCTCACTCTTGCGCTTGCTATGTCCGAAAGATACGCGGCTGTCCCTATTCCGAGCGGGATGGCGATAATAAGAGCGCCTACCGTTACCATGAAGGTGCTTACCAGCATGGAAACAATACCGTATGAGGACTTGACATATGAAGTCGGGTTCCAATCCGTGCTCGTAAAGAACTCTTTCAAGCTGATCTCCATGAAAGCCGGGACCGAAGTAAATACCAGGAGCGCAAATATACCGACGAGCACGATCACCACCAGTAAGCCGTTGAAAAAAAAGAGGCCGTGGATCATTTTCTCTTTAAATCTCTTTACCATCACGGCCTCCTTCTTCCCTTACGCTGTTTAATGCCCTATAGTCTCTTTATTGAAATTGACGTACTCCTGCGATACCGAAACCGGAAAAAAACCCTCTTCTTCCACTATTCTTTGCCCCTCGGAGCTGAGCTCGAATTTAATAAAATCAAGAACATCTCCTGTCGGGTTTCCGTTTACATACTGATTAAGGGGTCTGGTCACCGGGTATTTCCCGCTCTTGACATCCTCTATATTAAGCGGACTTCCGTAAGGACCGGCCGTGCTGGAAGCAACTTTCAATATGGTCACTCCTTTCGCGGTCTTCACGTACCCTACGCCTACATAACCTACGCCTGTTCCATCTGACTTAACAGCTTCTACTATCTGCGCATTCCCGTTCATTCTTCTCATCCGCGAAGAATGATCCCCCTTAAGCACCATTTCAACCATAAAGTCAAATGTACCGGAATTAGACTGCCTCCCGTAAAGCGTGATCGGTTTATTATCCCCCCCGACTTCTTTCCAGTTAGTGATCTCCCCCCTGAAGATCTTCCCTATCTGACCTACCGTAAGCTGTGTGACGGGATTATTCTCATTAACGATAATGCTTAGGCCGTCTATGGCTACCACTACCCTTTTCGGGGTTATGCCCGCATCAAGCGCCATGGTGACCTCTTTCGACTTCATGAGCCGTGACGCATCGGCTATATCGCATTTACCGTTAAGAAGAGCCGCTATTCCCGTTCCGGATCCGCCTCCGGTAACCGAGATATATTTACCGGGGTTCTCGCCCATATAGACCTCGCTCAGCCGCTGCACAAGATTTATCAGCGTGTCAGAACCTTTTATCTGTATCATATCCCTGGCATGCCCTTCCCCGCATAGGAAAAAGGTCAATGCCGCTACCAACATTAATCGCATATACCCTTTCATCGGTCCTCTCCTTTGTTATATATTTTAATATAATTATGTTTCTTGCCGGTTACAGTTATGTGAACTTTATGTGAACTTAAAATTTTGTCTTAATATCCAGCTGCATAAGCTGGTACGGTTCATCATAGTCATTCGTTAATCCCTTGTTGATGCTTATGGGCTCCATCCAGTAGTATTCCGCGGAAAGAACCGTATTCTTGAATATCGCATAGTCAATCCCGCAATTTATGCCCTGGCCGCCGGTACCGCCAGCCCGTGGTCTACCCTGGGGAGTGAATCCATAGAAATCGGAGTCAGGCATAAAATCAGGCACTGCGTCGCGTTCTATATACCTGTATTCCCCCCAGAGCTTCCAATCTCCCGGCTTTTTCGGCTTTTTAGTGCCGAGATAACATCCAAGCTGCCAGGCAAGTTGATTTTTCGCAGCTTCGGTATTCCAGATAAAATCACCGTAAAGCCCGTGCCCTAATTCAAAATCAAACAGTTTCTTGCTGTCATAATTAAAGATGAGATCCAGCATGTGGAAGTCATACCTGTAAGTGTTTCCGAGAGCTCCTCCCCAGAGAGTATTAGTACCTGCCGAATAGTCGTAACCATAACTCTGGTTCCCCTTGATGTTAGCCAACCCGTAATATGCTGTCCCCAGGTTCAATGTCGCGTCCCAATCCTTTATTATGTCCATTTTCAGGCCGCCCTGCACAACCCACATTAAAGGATCCCTCTGGGAAGTCCCTATCTCGTCCAACCAGAACATTGCGCCATTGGCATAAAGGTTTGTAGGCACTTCACCGAAATTAAAATTAGGAGACATGTATTGCACAGCTACACCGCCCGGGCAGATATCTCCGTCCCAAAGAAGTTCTGACTTGACTAACGGATTCCCAAATTTTCCCAGCCAGAGATCACCTGTACCAACTCCTTCGGTAAGTTCCGGCGTCCAATGGATGTAATACTGATCCAAACGGAAATCGTATGTTTCGAAATCATCGTCCAGTGTCTGGTTGGTAGACCTTGGATCGTTATTTCCGGTTACGGCCAGAATGCCGGCAGACACCTGCTCGTTGACCTTCCCTTCAACGCCTAACCTGGCTCTTACTCTTTCCCTTATTCTCTCATGCGCAGGGCCCAGTCCTTTACCCCAGTCCGTCTGGGTCCTGAACCTCACATCTCCTTTCAACTTTATTTTCTGTGTCCATTCAGGTGCCGTTATTGCCTTGCCTTCCGCCAACTCCTTGGCAGCTTCCTCTTTTGCCTGCGCCTTCAATATCTGGGCCTCGTATGGAGTAAGAATGCCCTTTTCCACAAGTTTATTAACCAGAATATCCATCTCGCTGGCCCGCGCGCTGCCCGAGCAGAATCCAATAATTGAAACCAAAATAAGCATCATGATCGCAATTTTCCTCTTCATTTCTCTCCTTCCTTTTTTTGACGTTTTTCTGTCTTTTTATTTTTGCGCACAAAGTTCCTTTTTTTTCAACTCTATTTGTGTACAGCTTTTTTCAAAATCCGCATATGTGAACTCGTTGGAACTGTCAATACCGAATATTCCCGGTTGCAGATCTGGCCAGTTATCACCCCCTTCCTTTTCTGTGTCATTGCGGAATTTAATCGCGTTTATAAGATCTTCCGATATTTTTTTGCAATACCTAAGGTAGCCTACCCCTGTAGCCAGAAATGCCAGTATAACGATTGCCGCGAAAAATCCATACTTTGCGGCGCTATACCACAAATGAAAATCTTCCACCCTGCAGATATTAAACATTCCCATTTTTTCCCTCCTTATATTGATGGTTCTCATCGAATTTCGCTTAAATTGTACATTTTTAATGTGGAGGATTTTTTACAAAAAAGTGAACTATAAGTGAATTAAAATACGGGCATATTTCACCCTGAGGGAAGTGAAAAGCATTAAAAAGATGATGGAATTACGCTTTGGGAAGCGTAAAAGTGAAGGTGGAACCCTGGCCAAGTATACTCTCAACGGAAACCTGGCCGCCGTGTTCCTCGACTATATGCTTGATTATCGAGAGGCCGAGCCCTGTCCCGCCGGCCTGACGGGAACGTGTTTTATCGGCGCAATAGAAACGTTCAAAAATACGGGGCAGGTCCTTTTCAGATATACCTACGCCATTGTCGGATATGCTGACCGTCACAAAACCCGCCTGTTCCTTCGCGGTAAGCTTTATGAACCCGCCATTATCCGTGTATTTTATCGCGTTGTCTATCAGGTTATAAAAGACCTGCGCGATCATAGGCTCATCGACCATTATATCCGGGATATCTTTATCCATGTTGTTCTCTATGTTTATGGATTTCTCTTTGGCCGCATTTTCCAGATCTTTTATCACTTTATCCGCGATCGTACGCAGGGAACAGGATCTGAAATCTAATTTCAATTTTCCCGTTTCTATCTTTGAAAGGTCCAGAAGATCATCTATAAGCCTTACGAGCCTCTCGGCGTTCGCCTCTATTATCTTCACAAAGTCTTTGGCATGCTCTTTGTCTTCCAAGGCGCCGGCGCCAAGGGTTTCGGCAAAACCTTTTATATTGGAAGCCGGTGTCCTGAGTTCATGGGAAACATTAGCCACAAAATCTTTGCGGATATTTTCAAGACGCCTTATCTCCGTTATATCATGGAAAACAAGCACAGCTCCCTCTACCTTGCCGTCCCGTATTACAGGTGTCCCGTGTATCATCAGTGCTTTCTTCTCCGGCATTAAAATAGATATTTCCCTCGACTCCATGCCGCTTGTCATTTTTAAAAGCCTGTCCACGGTTTCCTGCACTTCGATATTGCGTATGACCTCAAGAGGTTTCCTGCCGACGGGATCCTTACTTACCATGAACATGTCCTGAAGGGCTTTGTTCATGAGTAATATAGCGCCTTTTGCGTCAACGACTATCAACCCGTCAAACATGCTCAGAAAGACTGCCTCCAGCCTGGCTTTGTTGCCGGTGATCTGGTCTATTTTTGAACGTATTTCTTCGGCCATATAGTTAAAACTAGCGGCAAGATCCCCGATCTCGTCGTTTGTCCTGATGAATATTTTTTTAGCGAGATTACCCTTGGCTATATCAGCCGCGGCAGTCGATATGTCCTTTATGGGTTTAGAGATAAAGAATGACGCGAAAAAACTTACCAAAACAGATACAAGGAACGCTATCAATAAAGCATATAACAGCATCCTCTTGAGCTTGGCTGATACCATGTCCACATCCGATAGCGGCAGGGACATCCTTACGATCCCCTGAGGCTTATCTTTTCCGAACACTGCCGCGATATACAGCATGTCCTTCTGAACGGTAGTGCTGAAACGCCTGCTTTTTCCTATACCCGATCTGAAGGCTTCCTGCACTTCCGGACGGTTGAAATGATTCTCCACAGCCTCAAGTTCAGCTCCGTTTAGGTCCGAATCGCCCAGGACCGTGCCGTCAAGACCTATTATCGTCACCCTTGTTTCAAGCTTCTCGCCCGCCCTGTCGGCTATATCATCTATTTCTTGTAAACGCGGATATCCGTGGAAATCTTTCTCCAGAAAAAGTTTGGCCAGCAAGACCTCTTTAGTCAAAGCAGTCTTTATCCTGGAGTAAATGTAATCTTTTAACGTGGTATTGAGGTACGAAAAGACCCCGATCAAAATGACGGCAAGTATCAGACAGAAAATAATGGTTATTTTATAATGGATATTTATTCTCAAGCTTTTTCCTTGTCGCTGAAACGATACCCGACCCCTCTCACCGTTTCTATAAGAGAACCGGCCTTGCCCAGTTTTTCCCGAAGCCGTTTAATATGCGTGTCTACCGTGCGGGTCGTAACATCGGAGGCTATATCCCATACGTCTTGCAGAAGTTTTTCTCTCGATTGCACGCGTCCTTTCCTCTGCATAAGGACAACGAGCAGTTTGAACTCCATTGAAGTAAGCTCTATCTCTTTCTTATCGACAGTTACTTTATGCCGCGGCATATCAATCATGAGTTTTCCGGCCGCAAGCTTGTCTTTCTCGGGCTCCTCCGGCTTTTGCCTTCTCAATATCGCTTTTATGCGTAAGATAAGCTCCCGCGGACTGAAAGGTTTAACTATATAATCATCCGCTCCGAGTTCAAAGCCGACAATTCTATCCACTTCTTCCCCTTTAGCGGTAAGCATAATAATGAGCATATCGGAAAGCGTCTTATTCTGCTTGATCTGTCTGGCCACCTCAAGACCGTCTATCCCGGGGAGCATTATATCAAGTATGACAAGATCAAAAGAATCTTTATCCAGGATTTTCAATGCTTCTTCCCCGTTGAAACATGCCGTACAATGAAACCTTTCTTTTTCCAGATTATATTTGATCAATTTAGATATATTCTTGTCATCCTCAACGATCAGCACTCTTTCTTTGGCCATTGTCCACTTCCTCCCGTTTATTTTATTTTACAACTAAATCTTACATTTTTTAAGTGAATTCGTCGTGAAAATATCGTGACTTTTTTGTGAAACCTATGCGACGGTTAAAATGCCCCAGGGCTGGAGACACCGGTAAAAACCCGCGTCGTTAACGGGGGCTTTAGCTTTTAAATGGCGGAGGTGCCGTAAAATGGGCACCATTTGGGCGCACGGATCAACCTCACTTGTCAGGGTTAAAGCCACATCCCTACAAACTTTTCAGCTATCTCTGCGAACTTTCTATTATTTATAAAATATACTCTATAAAAACTTATTCCATATTTGTCAGCAATTCCCCTAAAAACTCTGTTACTGTCTTCTTCCGTATAAGGTGGTGGGAGTCTTTGTCCTATCACGGCTAATAGTTGCCTGTCCCAGTCTGTGAGCTCATACGCGTTGGCCCTGTTTATGATGTTCTCAAGTTCACCAGGTGCAAGTCCATATTTTTGAGATACTTTTATATCTATCTCTTTATACCCTTCGTCCAGCAATCTAAAATACTCTTCATCGTCCTCCATAGTGTCGTCGATATCCAAGGCTTCTGTTTCCTTGGTCCATTCGTGATATATCATCAACTCTCTATCTGTAAATGCTTTTGCCTGCGCAAAAGAATTATTTGTGAACATAAGAACAGATATTGCCAGTAAACTTATTATTTTATTCATTCAACCTCACTTGTTGGTTTTTAATAACTTGGAATTGGACAAAAAAAATGGTGGAGGTGCCGGGACTATCGGATTTCGTGCTCAAATCGCCCTTTTCACCACGATTCCACCACGATTTGTTCACTAATTTTGCTATTTTATCCTTGTCTTTGGTGGAATCTTGCCTTTTTTGAAATGCTTTTCCACCCAGCCGTTCTTAACACCGGTCCGGCTATCAAAATAGCCGATATAGGGCTTGATATCCAAAAGAGGCGTTCCGTCAAGGATGTCCACTTCAGAGAAAATGATTTCGGAACCTTTTACCTTTTTGAGTTTCACTATTGAGAACCCGATATGATTAGGACGATGCGGGCTTCTTATGGCGAATATCCCATGCACCACATCCTCAAGGAACGGTTTTCCAGAGAGCTTTTCTTCTTTCGATCGGTTAAAATAATATATCAGTATGACATGGGAAAACCTTTCGATATCCTTTAACCCCGCCTTATATTCCGGAAATATCCTGGCAGTACCGGTAACTCCCTTTTTAAACTTACCCTGAATAGGCATGCCCTTCGGTTCTTTATACGGCGTATTGATGACACCTATGGGCTTGATCGTAATAGGTTTCTTCATTTAAAACACTCATCTTCCTATTTATGCCGATATTTTATTACCCTGACCTTTTCAAGGGTGATCAGTCCTTCCAGCACAGTTTCATCCAAAAAAGGCAAGAGCTTGTTTAAATTCTCTTCGGTATCCACAAGCTCAATAACTATGGGAAGGTCCTCGGAAAGTCTGAGAATCTTGGCCGAATGCATACGGCTATCCGCGCCAAAACCCATCAGGCCCCTCAAAACTGTGGCTCCGGCCAAGTGAAGTTCTCTGGCTTTCAAAACGATCTGCTCATATAACGGCTTGCCCTCGTATTTATCAGATTCCCCTATGAATATCCTCAGCAATGTTCCTTCTTCAGGCAATTTCATGATCAGTCCCTCCTTTAACGCGCTATGTTAAACAAAAAACGGCTTAAAAAATAACCGGCAAATACAAGCGCTATGCCAAGTATAAAGCTCGATACTATGTTCGCGAAGAAAAGGCTGTATTCACCGTCCCGGATCAAATGAAAGCTTTCAAGCGAAAACGTTGAGAATGTTGTGAAAGAACCGAGAATTCCGATAAAAATCAAAATTCGCGTATTCTGGGAAACAATTACGGATTCAAACATTCCCCATAGAAAACCTATGAGAAACGACCCTGTCAGGTTGACACTCAATGTCCCCCACGGAAAACTACTACCTCCGATCCTGTGTGCTAACCCTGAAGCCCAATACCGTAACAAAGCTCCCGAGGCACCCCCTACAGCAATATAAAAAAACCTCGACATAAACAGATACCTCCTTTCGTTTAAGTAGGAGTTATCAGCCGGTTGAGGCGGTTAACGGCGAACCCCATCGCCAATTCAATCAAAACGTCACTACCTTCTCGGATTCTTTAACAATATCGTACATATCTTTCATTGTAGATATGGGACACAGATCAGAACCTTCCTGCTCTCTTGATTTGATACAGCTCCCACAGGCATAGATCTTCCCGCCTGCCTGAATAAGCTTTTCCGCCTGCTCAATTGTGTTAAATTTATCCATACTGATCTGCTGATACTCAACGCCCTTGCCCATGAAAAATACTTTTACATCATCTTTTTGTGCCAGAGCAAAGTTGGCGTACCTTAAAGCGTTCCAACAGGTTTCCGCGTCATTGCTCGCGATAACAATTCCTATTTTCATGATAGCGTCTCCTTTAAGAGCCTGTTTTACAACTTAACAAGTAGGCCTAACATTATACCACCGATTACGGTGAAGATAGGGTTAATCCTGAAGACCGCTGTTAACACAATAACGATAACAGCGATAAGAGCGGCCCTTACGTCCGTAATTGAAGTTTTAAATAATTTTAAAATAGCTACCGTAATGAATCCTATAGCCATGGGCCGCGCAACCCTCATTATCCTCTGGATCACGGCATATTCCTTGAACTTATCGTAGTGGATCGAAATTATATAAAGACAAAGAAAGGGTATCGCTACAAGCCCTACTGTCGCGCATATAGCTCCCTTCAGTCCGGCTACCCTCGAACCGACGAACGTAGCAAGGTTTATCATGATAGGTCCGGGGGTGACCTCAGCTACCGATACGACATCCGTAAACTCTTCCATTGTCAGCCACCGGTAGTTTTCGACTATATATCGTTGGGCAAGAACCAGCATCGAGTACCCGCTGCCAACGGTAAAAAGGCCTACTTTTACGAATGTAATGAACAACTTAAGCAGGATCATGCCCGTACTCCATGAAAAACCGTATAAACGCTCGGGATCACAAACAAAGTCAGGAACATTGAAACGGCCAGGCCTCCGACTACGGTTATCGCCAAAGGTCTAAGCATCTCAAGACCCTCCCCCCATCCCACGGCCAGAGGAAGAAGTCCGATTATCGTGGTCAAACTTGTCATCAGGATAGGCCGGACTCTCAGTGACGCCCCTTCGATAACCGCTTCTTTTACGGAAAGCCGCCCTTCCTTCCTGAGATTGTTAATATACTCTACAAGCACGATGGCGTTATTGACGACGATCCCGACCAAAAGGATAAGACCCAGGAAAACCGTGGCGCCAAAAGGAGTTCCTGTAACGGCCAGGAATAAAAGCGACCCCATGACAGCTAAAGGGAGGGTGACCATTATGATAAGCGGATCTATTAAAGATTCATATTGCACCGCCATTACAACGAACACGAGGAATATCGCGATCAGTATTACCATCAAGAGCTGTAAGTTTGATTCTTTTGCCGCTTCCTCTTCTCCCCCGTACTCCAGAAAATATCCGTCAGGCAACGATATATCTTTAAGCCGGTCTCTGACCGCATCGGTTACCTTGCCCACATTCATCCCGACGGCATCTCCCGTTACCTCAATAAGACGCACCTGGTCTTCTCTGTTTATCTCGACCGGGCCTTCAGATATCTTCACGCGCGCTACCTCTTTGAGCTTTACGGGAACTCCGCTTGGAGGATAGAGCGGGGTGTCTTCTATCGCTTCTTTCGTGCTTATAACAAAAGGATCCGCCATAACTCTGATATCATAATCGACATTCCGTTCTGTATCCGTAAACTGCGTATTCACAAGGCCATCCACGGAAGCCCGCATAACATCAGTAACGTCTTTCGCGCTAAGACTGAAATCATTCAATCTTTCCCTGTCAAGGAATATGTGTATCTCCGGCCTCGAGAAATCTATCGAAATATCCAGGTTCCCCAACCCATGCACACCTGATATCCGCGACCTTATATCTTTAGCGAGGCCAAAAAGCCTGTCTAGATTGTGTCCTCGTATACGTATGTCCACATCTGAAGTGGATGTTTTTTTAATTCCCCTTAAGGGGGTTTTCATGACTTTTATCCGGGCTCCCTTTACAGGATCGTCTTTTATCGATCTCTGGAGTTTTCTGATAAAATTATCGGTTGAGACAGGCCGTGCGGATTTTTTAACAAGCTCTATCGTTATGTCAGCTTCATTGGCCTTTTCGTATACATTCTTTCTCTGCCAATACCCTCCTACCATGGAATACACTTTCGCGACACCGGGCATACCATTGATCCTGTTTTCGAGTTCTTTTACGACCATATCGGTCTTTTCAACGGCCGAACCGACAGGAAGCTTCACCTTTACCGTGACCCTTCCGTCGTCTATCTGCGGCAGGAATTCCCGCCCGAGCTTTCCCGCCAGTATTATGCTGATCACAAACAATGCCGCTACAAGGCCACCTATGGCTACTCTATGCCCAAGAGCCCGGGTAAGGATCTTTCTGTATATAACTATGCTCTTGTCAATGAGCTTTTTAGTAAGATCGTTCTCAACGGAAGATCGTTTGAATTTAAACCAGTGCGCGGACAGGCAGGGCACAACAGTAAGGCTCACTATAAGTGAAATAACGAACGCCACCGAGATGGTCACGACCATATCCCTGAAAAGTAGTGACGCTATCCCCGAAATAAAAAAGAACGGTATTATCGCCGCCAGGTTCGTCAGAGTGGACGCTGTTAACGCGCTGGTGACCTCTCCGCTGCCTATATGCGCGGCTTCTTCCATACAGGAAGCGTCTTTCTGATGCCGTGTTATGTTTTCAAGCATCACTATGGAGTTATCGAGAAGCATGCCTACCGCGAGAACGAGCCCGCCGAGCGAGAATATGTTCAGCGTGACATCCGCCAGCCCCATCAGGATAAAAGTTCCCAGGATACTTACCGGCACGGCTATAGCTATTATGACAGTCCTCTTTAAATTATGAAGAAAAAACCAGATCATCAGCATGGCCAGAAACCCGCCTATTATGGCCGTAATACCCACATTTTTTATCGAGTTCTCTATGTAAACCGCCTGGCTTGACGCGACATCGCTTCTTACGTCTTCCGGTATTATCTTCTTTACGATAAGTTCCCTCGTGCGCTTGTTGATGTTTGATACTATCTCGACCGTATTAGCGTTGGGCTGTTTCAGGAAACTCAGCATAACACAGGGCTTTCCATTGAAACGGGTTAAGATCCTTTGCTCTTCATAGGCGTCGGCGACCCGGGCCACGTCTTTTATCTTTAAGAAACGTCCCTCACGATTAGCAATTATAATGTTCTCTATTTCAGCCACATCCTTGAACTTGGCAAGTATCCGAACACTGTATTCCTTTTCAGTATCCGTTATCCTTCCGGCGGGAAACTCCGTATTCTCCTGGCTTAAAATATCAAGTATCCTGCCGGTTGAAAGCTCGTACGACTCGACTTTCTGCCTGTCGAAAAGGATCTGTATCTCCCTGACCCTGCCGCCCGAAGTTACAACAGCTCCGAGTCCCGGTATGCCCAGATAATAATTGCTAAGATCGTTCTCAGCCCAGTCGCGAAGCTCCCTTTCGCCCTTTGTCCCAGAGGAAAGGGCGATTTCTATTATGGGAAGCTGGGAAGGGTCCGCCTTGTATATTTTAGGTTCATCGGCGTCAGGAGGAAGATCGTTCCTCACAAGATCAAGCTTGGCCCGGGTATCGGCGAGCGCCGCATCCATGTCTTTCCCGTACTCGAAATAGACTTCTATCGAGGCGTTCCCTTCTATCGCGGAAGATATAACCTGTATGGCGTCTTCGGTCGTGGCTACGCTGGACTCCACCCTCTTTAGAATATTTTCCTCGATCTCTTCGGGGCTTGCGCCTTTCCAATCGATAACAATACGGACCAGTGGATAGGTTATCCTGGGAAGGAGGTCAACTGAAAGGCTTTGCAGAAAAAAAAGCCCAAGGACTACCACCATCAAGGTAAGCACAAAAACACCAACGGGCCTTTTTATGGAAATATCACTTAACGTCATACCCTCTTCCTGATATTTTCTCTATCTCCGCCTTTGCGAGGCGCATCTCCAGAATAGACAACGCGTACCTGACCTGTGCGAGTGAAAACGCTTTTTGAGCGTCAAGAAGGTCAAGACTGGTAACAAGCGTATCCCTGTAACGCGCTTCGAATATGTTCAGGCTCTCACGAGCCTTCTCAAGGCTTTTACGTGCTATCTCGAAGCTTTTCCGTGCCGCCTCGCCCTTAAGGCGTGCCGCCTCTAGATCCAGATCAAGCTGTTGTTCCACAAGTTTCTCATACGAATCAAGTTCTTCTTTGTAGGCCTTAGCCTCTCTTACCTCGGCCATGGTCTTACCCCAGTCCCATACATTGAGATCTACAGCTATCCCGGCCGCCCAGTCATTATCCCCTCCGGGTAATCTTGCCCATTCGTATCCATACCTGTAATACGAGTTGACCTGGGGGAAAAACCCGCTTCTCGCGGATATTATCATCTCTTCGGCCGCTTTTTTATCCATGGATATTCTGCGAATCTCCGGATTTTCATACAAATTTACAGTCCCGCGATCATCAAGTACCGGCTCGTCTTTGATATCTTTTATCTCTATCTCGGCGTTAAGATCGAGACCCATCGCGTTGAGAAGGGTCTTTCTTGATATACCTAAACTCTCCCTCGCCGAGATTAATTCCTGTTCTACCTCGTTTACCTGGACCTCAAGCCGCAAAAGGGTCTCCTGTCTGGGGACTTTTGTCCGCCTGTTAAGATCGACAGCCGTGTCATATGACGACCTTGTGTATTCAAGAAGCTCTTCCTTGCTCAGCACTATATCCCGGGCGAAAAGCATCTTGTAATACGCCTCTTTCACGTTAAAGATAACATCTTCCCTGGCGGCAAGGTATCCCTGTTCCGCGGCGTCAACAGCGTATCTCGCCGACTTCTGTTCAGAAAATATCTTCCCTCCGGTAAACAGGGGCTGGGTAACCTCCATGTACGCCTGGAAATCGTCTTTTGAATCACCGAGATAACGTTTTTTCCCGGGAATTACATAAGACAATCTGTCATAACTGAAAGTAGCGTCGACCCGTGGAAGATTATCGGAAGTGACAGCGCGCAGGTTCTCTTTTTTCTGGTCGGTCTTGTGGTCGTAAATCCCCAGCTTTGGATGCTTTTTAAGCGCTTCCGATATACACTCTTCCAGGGATAACGTGTCCTGTTCAACGTAATTTTCCTGCGAATGCGAAATACCCGCGGCAAACAGGGCAAAACCGATCATTAAAAGACATATACTTGCTTTCTTATTCATGTTTGGCATGTTTATCATAAAACCTGAGAAACCTCCCAAGGGAATCACGGTTGGCTTTTATAACCCTCACCCAGTCCCGCAAAAACCTTTTCCCCGACGGAGTTATCTCATATATCCTTTTGGCCGCACCTTTCTGTCCGGTATCCCACTTTGACCTTACAAGACCTTCTTTTTCGAAGGCCCTGAGCGCCCGGTATACCGCTCCCGCGTCCGGGTCCCTTTTCAGGAAACCTTTTTTCTTTAAATCGTCCATCAGTTCATATCCATGTGACGGGCGGCATAGTAATAACGCCAGAAGACAAGGCTGTATAAAACGGCGGGTTCTGCCCGAAGTGGCTCCGGAGACAGCTTTCAGGGTAAAGCGTGATACCTTTTCCTTCATGAACATCTCCTCAATAAGTTCTGCATATATATGTTTTTAACATATATATTGAGAAAAGTCAACCATGTTCACTTTAATACTTGCTTACCCGGTATAAAGTTGTTTTTTCTGACATACAATCACCCTCTTCTTTTTTCTTTAGTAACTGCCCATCATTATCTCAGACCTTATTTATTACGGATAGAAAGAATTAAATACCTTTGACCAAATTGTGACTATAGAGAAGTGAATTTGAGTTGATAGGACAATAGCGATAGGAATTAACATCATGTTGTTCGTTTATAATAAATTCCACCACGATTTCACCACGATTTTTCTTAAAAATGACCATTTTACCACTGACTATAACTGACGGTGTCTGTACATATATTCTTATCTATGTGCCTGTGATTTAAGGCATTTACAGCAAAAAAGGCGACTCTATATTCAGAATCGCCTTTATGCTAAAACAAGGTGGTGGAGGTGCCGGGATTCGAACCCGGGTCCATGAACTCGAACCTGACAGTATCTACATGCTTAGTCTACCTTTGATCTTTTTCCCGAAATGTCCGATAGGCGGGAAATTCCGGGAAGCAATCCCCTGATACTACCTGAGGTTAGGAGATATTACCCCAGGAGTCCTTGCGTAGCTTAAGTCCTATTAGTATCCCAAGGCACTTACTAATGGACCGGTTCCTGCAAATTGAGGAACACTTAACGCATCCTCAGCCAAAATAGCTTCGGCTTCGGCTACTGGATTGTATCCTGCGTTTATGTTTTTGCCAGGTTTTTAAAGAGGCCGCCTGACAACCTCTGCATGCTGCTCCCAAGTTAAAAGAACATGTCGAGACCTTTCACCCCCATTATCTCTTGCGCTTGCGGTGGAGTTCTCGTTCTGTCTCTTTCTTGACTTGTTTTTCTTTTAGAGCCATTCTCTTATCAAAGAGCTTTTTGCCTCTTGCTATGCCGACTTCCACTTTAGCGTATCCGCGCTTGAAATATATCTTTAAAGGAACTAACGTGAACCCTTTTTGGGACAGATTGGTTTCGATCTGTCTTATCTGCATCTTGTGCAAAAGAAGTTTTCTCGGCCTTAAAGGATCATACTCGTCACGTGAAAACTTATAAGGGCTTATGTGTAAATTATAAAGGAATAACTCGCCCGCTTCAATTCTCGCGAAACTTCCTTTTAAATTGGCTTTCCCGGCGCGTAATGATTTTACCTCAGAACCTATAAGCTTCAGCCCCGCCTCATAAGTCTTTTCAATATGATAATCCCTGAAAGCCTGGCGGTTTGTTACAACAACCCGTTCTTCTTGCATATATTTCTACCTTTATTATAACATAATCTTTTACTGTATTTCAACTTAGTCAAATTTGCAAATAAAGAGTACAGTATACTTCCTACCAGGGCCCCTCCGCCCGGTGTGGATCCTCCCTGTACGGAAGCATACTGTACTCTTAAAAAGCAAAATTTCCTATTAATTGACTCAGATAACACTTTATAGTATAATTCAGTTTGCCAAATGTCAAGCGGGCGTGGCGGAATTGGCAGACGCGTATGGTTCAGGTCCATATGGAGGAAACTCCTTGGGGGTTCAAGTCCCTTCGCCCGCACCAAAAAATCCCCATCCCAGAAACACTTACCCTTCTACCGCTTCTTTATGTGTAATAAGCTGAATTCCCGAAGAGTCTACAGATCTTTTAAATCCCGGATCTTTTAGTATTTCCAACTCTACAGCGCCGTTGCGGTACCATGGATATTTTTTAAAAAATTCTTCAGATCCCACGCATGGATGGACAGCGAGCTCATTGACCCCGTCATTTAATTTATTCAAAGTATATCTGAATACCTCTTCATTCAAACGTCCGGCATGAAAATGCCCGAAAAAGGCATCATTGCTTTTAAGTCCTAAATTTAAAATATTCTTTTTCCTGCCCGCGGTGAATACTTTTAATGAAACATGCCTGAAAAGATCACGTGCGGCGAATTGCTTGAAAATAACAGAGGTTTTTTCCAAAGGCAGTCTTACGTAAGGTATTCCAAGTTCACAAGCGATCCGTAAAACTACTTTAAATATCCTCGGGAACATGTGAACATGTTCGTGGCTATCGAGATGCGTGACCCTAAAGCCTTCATCCAGCACTTTTCTCGCCTGGGAAGAAAGTTCTCTATAAAGTTCATCTTCCCTGATGCCTTTAAGAAAATATCTCGATGCCAGATCTTTAAATCCATTAAAAAAATTTTTATCTTTATCGACCAGTGACTTTATCTCTTCCGGATCTTTTGTAGCGGGGGCAAGTTTCCCTGTAAGCGTAAGATGCACGCCCGCTTCAGTCCTCCCCATTTGGCGCAGCATGGAAACAGCTTCCCGGAAACAGTCCCCGCACGCCATGATGCTTACGCCGGTAACAGCCCCTCCAAGAAGACACTCCTCTATGCCTTTATTTATTTCGTCGGAAAATCCAAGGTCATCTGCGTTAATAATAAGTTTTTTCACTTTCTCCTCACCTGTAACTTGCGGCTTACTTTATCTATCTTGATAAAAACCACACCTTGATCATATCGACCAGTGTAGCCCATACGATAGACGGGTGCGCAATATGCGATCTTCCTGCAGTGCGGGAAATAAAAATGAGCGGATATTGATATATTCGCCCTTTCTTCTTTTTGGCATGAAGAAAAAGTTCAACATCAACGAACGGACTGTGAGAGATAAATTTAATGTCTTTAATAAAATCTCGTTTTATTATCTTATACCCTGAATTTATATCTACTATATCCAGGTTGAAAAATATCTGTACGAGTAAATTATATGTTCCGGAAATAATTTTCCTCTTAAGCGTATCACCTTTTCTTATTTTACTGCACCCTGTCACTATATCATGTTCTTTAATGAGCGGCAGAGAATCTTTAATGTCCTCGATCCTGACAGGCATATCCGAATCCATGTAAATTATGATGTCCTTTGTTGAGCGGCGGAAACCTTCAGCGAACGCCCCGCCGAACCTTGTGTTCTTTTTCATGTGGAAAGATCTTACCAGAGGATCATGCAGGGCCATTTCATCGATGATCTCGCCGCTTCCGTCCGTGGAGGCGTCATCGACTATGATGATCTCATATTCATCCGTAAGTTCACGGGCTATGGATCTCATCGCACTGACCGTGTTATCGATATTATCCTTCTCGTTAAACATCGGAAGTACAAATGATATACTGTAAATTTCCTTCATATGTTTTATCTTACTTCTGCAGATTCGTTTGAAATAATAATATAGTCCCCGGCTTCAAATAGAGGCTCAGAGACAAGCTCAGGTTTATTTTCTTTTATCTGCTGGTAATGTTTTTTCTGGATCACTCCCCACACACGTTTTTCGCTTGAAAGAAAACTTATAAGATCATTATAAGAATGGATATCCGCCACATTTACTCTGTCAGAATAAAAAGCTATCCCCCGCCTGTGATCACATTCTCCTCCAATAGCCTCGTCCTTGCCAGCCAATTCCTTTAATTTATATGAAATGGCTTTGCTAGTTTCAAATTCCTCTATTACTGGAAGAACAAAAGCGACTATTGGTACTATTGAAATAGCACCAGATAAAATTAAAATATAAAAAGAGACCAGGAACTTTTTTCTTACATATAAAACAATAGAAATACCTGCAAAGGCAATAAAAAACACACTGGCAATCAATGCTCCCTTAAGAACCTGCGGATATACTGTTTGTATAACAAAATAACCGCCTACAAAAGCAAGAACACAAACCAAAGCAAAAAGAACATATGAATAATTCATTAAACGCCTCAGGTGTATATCCTGGTCATTTTCCAGAAACCTTTCCCAGAACCTACCTATCACGATAGATAGCACGGGAAAAAGCGGAAATACATATGTTACAAGTTTTGTGCTGCTTGCAGAAAAGAATAAAAATATAAAAAAGAACCATAAAGCAAGGAACAACCTCGGGGCTTTTATGGCTGACTCACCCACCTCACTTTTAACCATATACCATGTGCCGAAGATAAGAAAAGGTGTCCACGGCAGGAAACCGCCAAGAATAGCCGGTATATAAAAAAACGGTGAACTGCCTATTCTATGTTCGGGTTCCAGAAAACGAATTATATTATGAAGGCCGAAAAACTCACTTGTAAAAGCACTCCCGTGTAATTTAAAAACAATAATATACCAGGGTAAACTGATCGCAAGAAAAACCAAGATACTAAGAATAAATGGGATTTTCTTAAAAGCTTCCCACTGTCTAGTAAAGATCATATATAAACCTATAATAACAGCAGGAATAAAAACTCCTATAGGCCCTTTCGTTAAAACGGCTAAAGCTGCCATTACCGCAGAAATTATATAAAAAAGCTTATTTTCTTTTTCAAGGCCGAGTAAAAAGAACAGAAAACATAATGTTATAAATGCAGTTAGGACCACGTCTGTTACGCAGGCCCTTGTAATTATAATGTACTGTGTGCATGTTGCTGTAAAAAGGCTAGCAATCAAACCGCTCAAGGAGGAAAATAATATCCTGCCTATAAAGTATATTGCCAAACAGCCGATTATACCGAATAAGGCTGAAGGAAACCTTGCAGCAAACTCGTTTACCCCAAAAAACTTAAAGCTTAATTCCACCAACCAGTAATATAGGATAGGTTTTTCAAATTGAGGTTTTCCGAATATTAAAGGGGTAATCCATTCATTAGCTTTTAACATCTCTTTTGCGGTTTCGGCATAAAATGTCTCATCCGGATCGGTCAAGGCCATGTTGCCGAGGCCATAAAAAAAGATGAATATACAAACAATGGTAAGTATGATTATATTCCGGGAATCCCGCATCAAGCCATACTCCTAAGCCTTTTGACCCTCTCCTCTGTCGGCGGATGGGTGGAGAACAGCCCCGCTACAAAACTTCCCCTTAAAGGGGATACGATAAATAGATGCGCTGTTTGCGGCGCCGCATCAAACTTGTAACGCTTGGATACTTTTGACATGCTTTCAAGCGCGCTTGCCAGCCCTAAAGGGTTCCCGGCTATTTTTGCGCCTGTCGCGTCAGCTCCGTATTCACGGGAACGCGAGATCGCCAACTGAACGAGTAAAGCCGCCATAGGCGCGATTATGCTTACGGCAAGAAGCCCTATTATGTTGCCGGAATCCCTGCGATTCCTGTCAAATCCCCCCAAAATAGCACCCCAGCGCGCCATGTTAGCTATCAGCATGATAGCGCTTGCGAGGGCGGCAGTAACCGTCATGATGAGGGTGTCCCTGTTGCGTATATGCGCTAATTCATGCGAAATGACCCCCCGGATCTGGTCTTTATCCAAAAGTTCAACAATACCTCTTGTCAGGCATAAAACACCTTTTTCGGGGTTTCTGCCGGTAGCAAAAGCGTTGGGAACACCTGTTTCAACCATGTATATCCTTGGGCACGGAATACCTGCATTCTTACTCAAGTCCCCAACCATCTCATAGATTTCATTAAATCTTTCACGCTCAAGTTCATGGGCCTTATACATCGCCAAAACTATCTTGTCGCTATACCAATAGCTGACCCCATTAAGAACTAATGCGAACATGAACGCTATTAACGCGCCCCGGGCGCCTCCCAATAAGCTGCCCATCCATACCAGCAGTAAAGACAATATGACCAAAAGTAAAGCCGTTTTTGTGTAATTCATAAGTAACCCTCCCGTTGGAATAAGTATAATATATAATAACCCCCCGTTAAGTCAATCCTTATTTACCTTGACTAAGCAATTGTTGTAATATAAACTATAAAACGTTTATCATCCTTATTCAAACCTGTTAATAAAAAGTAAGATAATGAGTTTCTTAAAGAATATTTCCGGGATTTTCAGAAGAAAAAAAGGCTCCAGGTTCGGAGAGATCGCCGTCAAAAAGGGGCTTGCCTCAGAAAAAGACATCGAGGAAGCTCTCAAGGCGCAGCGGGAATACGACCAAATGCATAAGACCCATAAAAAGATCGGAGCGATCCTCACGGAAAAAGGGATCCTTACTCCCGATGATGTCACGCTGATCCTGGAAGAACAGAGGAAAGACCAGAGCCTAATGGCCTGGTTTTACGCTTTCTTTAATCTTAGTCATTGACATTTTTTTATTTTGCTATAAACTTAATAGTAATTACCTTAAGTAAAGAACTATAAATAGGAGGACAGGATGAAAAAATTAGGTATTTTATTATTAGCAGCGTTAATCACTTTTTTCTTCACCGCTACTTCTTATGCAGGACCATGGACTCTCAATAAGGGAAAACTATGGACAGAAGTATTCACGAGATACTATTTCGCTAAGGAAAAATTCGACTCAGAAGGGAACAGAAGCCGCTGGCCTAACGACGGACATTCCAGGATATATGACCTTGAAGGTAAGGCTGAATATGGTTTAACAGACAGGCTTAACCTGCAGCTCGGCGTTCCTTATGCCTGGTCCCGTTGGAGCAATGATTACGGCAAACTCAAACATGAAGGATTTAAAAGGATAAATATCGGCGCCAAATATAAATTCATGGACAATCCTGTCTGCGCGGCGATCCAGGCCAAGGCTATGATCCATCCCGGTGATGTCGATAAGGTTAAACAACCCGACCTTTTTGAATACGGCAGCGCTCTTGAAGCCCGTCTTATGGTCGGTAAATCCTTCAGCGTTTTCAAAAGACCCAGCTATTTCTCCACAGAAGTCGGTTATGAGTTAAAATCAAACTGGATAAACGAAGCCGAATATGGAAATAAGGTCCCGATCTTCGCCGAACTCGGTTTCTCCCCTTTTGACTGGCTTATGCTTAAGGGCGAAATTGATATTTCAATAACACATCGCGGTACAGGTAAGATCAAAGACACTTATACATGGCGCGCCGGCCCGATCATAAATTTAATGGGCAAAGGATTCAGCAGTATTGAAAAAGGCGGCGATTCCAGTTTGAACGTGGAATTTTTATATGGCCGTACTTTTTACGGGCAGGGAGATGAATCTTACGCGAAGTATCGCGACGTAAGCGCCGCTGATGAATACATAGCAAAAGTTCAAGTACTTTGGTAATTTTGCAAATTTTATATCACATAAAAAAAAGAGGCTGTTTAGAACAGCCTCTTTTTTTATCCAAATATCATTTTTGAAAAAGGGATTACTTTCGTGCCTTATCGATCTCTTTCTGCATCTCGATCGTAGCTTTCTTGAGTTCAGTTTCAGCGTCCGCTTTCTTCAAGATCACCATCTGAACAGCATGATTGACAAATCTTGTCGCCGCATCCCATCCCAAGACCGGAGGAGGCCCTTTTGAATCCATAGCTTGTAATTCTAAAACACGCTTGAATTCATAATCCATCGGCAGGTCCTTCCACGTATCCATATTCGGAGGAAGATAAGCGTCCTCTTTTTCAAGAGAAGATTCGTATATCTTTATCTGATTTTCGGGTTTGAACAGGAATTTTATAAATTCCCAGGCTTCCTGTTTCTTGGATGATCTTGAAAATATGCCCATTATCCTGCCGCCTATAAAAGCGGTATGTTTGCCTGAGGGGCCTTTGGGAAGGGTCGCGATCGCCCACTTGCCCTCTATTTCAGGCGCTCCCACGGAAAGGCTGATGATCTTCCAGTTCCCTGACATCGCCATGGGATAATCGCCCGTTCTCATGCCCTGTTCTATCGGCACCGCAGTTTTAGGTACGCCTTCAGAATACAAGGTCGCAAGAAAATTCAGAGCTTCAGCGGCTTGAGGGGTATCTAAAGTGACTTTGGAATAATCGGCGTTAAAATAATCTCCTCCGGCCTGCCAAAGAAAAGGCGAATACCCTATCCAGTCAAGTGATCCCCAGTCTATGATCATACCTTTATTTCGCGCTTTCAGATCACGCAGGACTTTTAAGAGTTCATTCCAGGTTCTGGGAGGGTCCGGGATTATATCGCTGCGATAATAAATAATATGTTCAGTTAGATCAAAGGGTATACCATAGACTTTATCTTTCAATTTGGCAGATCTTAGAATGCCGGGGAAAATTTTTGCTTCAAGTGCGGCAACATCTTCAGGGAATTCTGTACCAAGCTCTACCATGGCACCAAGTTCGCCGAATTCCATCCCCCACGTTAAACCCATCGTACCGATATCAGGCGTTACATCGCCTGCTATCGACGTAAGATATTTACTGTGAGCGTCTCCCCAGGAAATAGCCTGACACACGACTTTTACGCCGGTTGCTTGGGTGAACTCCTCTGAGATCCTCATTATGGTCTTTGCCTGCGCTTCGGACCCGACCAGCCACATTATGAGTTCATTTTTTCCTGCCCCAACGCCGCCGCATCCTGAAACACCGAGCGCATAAACTGCAACAAGCGCTAAAGCTAACGCCCTCTTGAAAACTTTCATAAATCTCTTTCCCGCTTATTATCGCAGCTGAACTGCCGCCAAATTTACATATTGATAAACATATCCTGAGCAATAACCGCCGCTGCTCCTATAGCTACAGCATCTTCACCCAGACTGGTTGGAAGTATTTTTGAAACTTTTACCGATTCTTCATATCCCCATCTGCGGACTGTTTTTCTTACCGATGAGAGAAAAATATCGCCTGCCTTTTCAATGCCTCTTCCGATAACCACGATCTCCGGATTGAAGAGATTGATAAGAAAAGCTATTTTTGTCCCAAGATATTCCCCCGCTGAATCAAGAGTATTCTTTGAGACTTCATCTCCTTTTTCGGCCGCATCGACTATCATTTCAAAATTTATCTTTTGAGGATCTCCCCCCGCGGCATCCTTCGCGGCTGATGTTTCATCAGGATGTTCGGAAATGTACCTCTTTACCCTGTCAATTATACCGAGATCCAATCCCCTGGAACGCAAGCAGCACCCATAATCATAAGTCGCCCAGCAGGTTTCGGGGTTTGCTTCTTCCCCCGGACGAGGCGGATTAATGTTAAGCTCTCCCGCGCTCTTGCTTGCGCCGTTATAAAGCTCTCCCTTTATGATAAGACCGCAGCTCGAATCAGAACACATGAAAACCATGTTCTCAGCAGCGCTTGACGCGCCTATACCGGACCATTTTTCCCCGAACGCCGCCAACGCCGCATCATGCTCTATGGCAACAGGCATACCGAACTCGTCTTCAAGCTGGTTTAAAAGGTTTGTGTAACTTATTATCTGCTCTTCCTCGATCGCATATCTGACCATCCCGCGGTATCTATCCAACACGCCCCAAATACCTACACCGATACCTTTTATAGACGCATGCGGGATGCCTGAACTGGCGATAAGCTTCTCCGTCATCTCAACAACTCTCTCCGATAACTTTTCAAAAGATTCCTTTTGCTTCAGGAATTTTTCTTTTGCTACAACCTTGCCGTTGATATCCAATATCACGCCTATAACAGACGCTCCTATCGTCAGATGCGGAGCTCCCAGATCTATGCCTATGGTATAAGCATATTCGCGATTTAGCATCAATAGCTCCGGCCTTCTTCCTCCTGAGGAAATATCCAATCCCGTCTCCAGGACTAGTTTATCTTTCACATATTTAGTGACATAGTTAGAAACCGTAACTATATTTAGATCTGTTAATTTTGATATCTCGGCGCGGGATATTTCATTGTTCCTGCGTATCGAATCAAGTATGCTGAGATTTCTCCGCTGCTTCTCAGATAATCTATTTTCTTTAAAAATAAGTTCTTTCATTTCGGCACTCCTTCTATCCGGGTATGTGCTGCTTCAGCGCTTTGCGCTTTTGGAATACCATTCCTTAATAACCTGCTCTGCAGGTTTATTCTGCGGAGTAAAACCTCGATTATGTTTACCGCCCATATTAACATTTGTTCCCCAGTACCACCAATAGAGGCCGTAAAACCATTCCTTTTCCCAGAAAGTCTCTACAAGCGCTTTGTAAAAATCTTTCTGAAGCCTGAGATTAACTTCTTTTCTCGGGGCATGTTCCCAGGGCCTTATTGCGGCTCCGTCCGCCGAATTACATCCGGCTTCCGGAAATATGATAGGCTTGCCTACTTCTATCTGAAAGGCCTCTATTTCATCAAGCCATTTATCCCAGGCCTCCTTCAATTCCATGTACGATGGGTCCATCTCCTGCGTCAAAGGAAAATACGCGTTGACCCCCACATAGTCTAAAAGATCCCAAAAGCGTATATCAAGATACCTGTCCCAATGAGCCGCATAAGTAAGAAGTCCCGGGTATTTTGATCTTACCTTCTTTATAAGACCCCTCCAAAGATATCCTTTAGAGGTCGCTGTTGTTGAAAGTTCTGTACCTATACAGATCATCTCAACTCTTTCTTTTTTTGCTATGTTTACGTAATACATAATATATTCTTCATACTGACGGAACCAATCTTCCCAACCGGCTTCTTTCAGGCAACCTATCTCACCCCTCCAGCTGCCGTCGGAAGTATCCAAAAGATCAAGATGGGGCTTAAGCATGACTTTAAGGCCCAATTCGTGCGCTTTACGAATAGCGTGAATAATGGATTCATCCGAAGGAGTTCTATTGGTTCTGTGTATATCGTTCGACCAGCAGTTGGTCTGATACCACGTCACGAGAATACTCACCCAATCCGCACCCAACTCTTTCACCTGCGCCAATGATTCATCTGACTCTGGATTGATATACCCCTCCATTGACCACGTTACATAGCCTATGCCCTTTTGAAACTCAATTTCGTATCTTGGCTGCATGAAATACTTAGCTCCGAATATCGCGGCAGCAGCAACAAGGGCAATAACAATAATTATGCCGATGAACCTTCCGGGACCTTTTCCAGCACTTTTTGACGATTTACTCTTTGCCATTTTTCTCTCCCTTTCTTTTTAAATTATAAAAGGTTTAATAAACAATGATTTATCAGACGATTTTAAACGCAGATACCCAAATATCAGACGCATATTTACCTTGCGAAAGATTAGTGAATATCTGCGTTAACTGTTATTCTTAAATTTACCTACCAACCCTCACATTGTCAATATAAATGGGGCCGGTATATTTAGGTTTTCTGTTAGACTCTACTCTTATTGCTATTTTTCTTACATCTTCGGCAAACTTTGCATCCGGTACGACTCTTTTCCAGTCGTAACTGCCCGGTTCTATAACACCTGTAACAGTAACCCATTCTCCCGGAACAAGAGGCACGCTGCGGCTCATCTCAACGAACTTCCAGTTATCGCCGACGGTAAGTATTATCTTAGCCTTAAGCCCGACAGGGGCATCTTCCGGGATGTACATGTCAAGGCTGATAACGCGATAAGAGCTGAGATCAAGATACTGCTGTATTTCCACCAAAGAAGCAGTCCAAGTGCCGCCCGGAAAATCTGACATTACCTTCAACGAAGCGCTGCCTTTAGAAGCGACATCCTTGGATACCATGATATCCTGGGCGACATAATCGGTTTTTCCTTCTGTCCAAGTGGGTATCTCCCAGCCGGAGAGGTTTCTTTCAAAATCATAATAGGTTCTTTCTTCTGTAATAGGCTCATCGGAAGGAGTTGGAACTGCTTCTTCCATGACTTCAGCAGCTTCTTTAACGACAGGAGTAAAGGCCCTTTTCCCTTCTTCGGGTTTTCCGCACCCATAAAGACCAAGCATAATAACACAAAACCCAACCACGAGCAGCCCAAGAGTACTTGTACGGAGATACCTCATCATTCTTCCTTTCATTTTAGGCAGAAGGTAATAGGTAAAAGGTTGCAAGACTCTGAACAACTCGAGCCCGCTTCCCTTTACCTATTATATTGCCCCTCAACCAAATATTTTAAATCGATTATTCTATGACTCTTATATTATCGATATAGATCGGTCCGGTGTATGCAGGACGATTGTTCGATTCTACTCTGATGTCGATCTTTCTTACATCCTGTCTGAAAGCGTCATCAACCTGCACCCTTCTCCAATCGATACTTCCTTCTTTTAGATCGGCTTCTACTGTTACCCACTGGCCGGGCTTTAAAGCATAGGATCTGCTCATCTCTACCCATTTCCAGGAATCTCCAACAGTCAATATGATCTTCGCTTTAAGACCAAGCGGTGCATCTTCAGGTATGTACATATCGCATGCCAATCCGCTGAAATCTGTCCAATCAAAATACTGCATTATCTCGATAATGGCACCGGTCCATCTGCCGCCCGGAAAATCGACCATGATCTCAAGGCTGCTTTCACCCTGGCTCGCAAAATTATTGGAAACATTGATCTCTTGCTGCACGTGATCCGGTTTTTCATAAGCCCAATCCGGGATTTCCCATCCCTGTAAACCGTCCTCAAAATCAAAAAGAACAGTTTGCTGTGCAAAACCAAGAGCCGCTCCGCTGAAAACCAAAAGCGCAGCTGAAATCGCTAATAGTACTTTCTTCATCTTAACTCCTCCTCTTTTTTAGTTTAAAACCTTATTTATATTATAACTTTTTTAGCCAATTTTTTACAACATTTTCTGCTTTTTTATCATTAAGCGTAAATCCTAAAGGACTCCAGCGTTTTTGAGGGAAATATTGCCATATATAGTAGCCTTTGAACCAGGGACGCTTCGAAAGCACCTGAAAAAGAGCCTCAAAACAGTCTGCCTGCTCCTGCTGATCTTCTATCCTGCTTATAGCGACCCAAGGCTGACGATTAGTGCCATCAGTTGAGGTATATCCTATCTCGGTCAAAAGAATACCTTTTTCCGTTAAACCCTTCTCATTTAGCCAGGCCTCTATCTCGTCAGCCTGAGCGTTCCATGCCGCTATAAGATCTTCCAGGGTAGGATCATCTTCACCGGTTAACGGGAAATATGCGTCTATACCGATGAAGTCCATTTTATCCCAAAACGGCACTTCTTTATATTCCGTCCAGTTAGCCGAATAAGTGAGTACGCCGTCATACACTTCCTTGGTCTTATCTATTACTCTATTCCATCTTTCCGCCCACGCGGAAAAGGTTGTCGCTTCGAGCTCTGTTCCTATGGAAAACATCTCTACATTATTCTCCTGGGAAAATACAGCATACCTTAAAATAAACTCCTCATAAGAATCGAACCATGCTTCTGACGGCATTATGTTTATGCGCGCTTCATCTGTTCTTGGGTCAACATGAGGTTTTATCATGACTCTAAGGCCTATCTTATGACATGTTTCAACAGCATGCTTCAGGGATTCCATTGTAGGGGTATCTCCGCCCGGTTCATCGTTTGTAAATATCACTTCGGAATCAAGATCATCCTGATATGCGGGAACCATGATAGCTACCGTATCAAACCCTATTTCTTTAATTCCAGCAAGAGTCAGGTCGGATGCCACTGAATCTAATTCATCTGCCATCCATGATGTATAAACTATGCCATGCTGGAATACTTTATCTTTAATCGGAATGGGCGCTTGAGCAAGACTATCAAGAATTTTTTTCACTTTTTCTTTCTCTTCCTCCTCCTCACCTTTACCTAAATATGCTGCTTTTGTAGCTATTGCATGAGGATTCTGACTGGAAGGACCGTATATTTCTACCTCCCATATAGATATTCCCCAATTATCCTCAACTCTCTCAAGGCCGAGTATTTTTATGTATCTGCATTTAACCGGCGTGAAATCAGCTTCCATTCCTCCGCCTTGCCCGTTTTTTTCATGATACACTTCTTTCCATGTCTGGGCATCATTTGAAACCAGTATCTTATAATCTGTCGCATACGCTCTTTCCCATCTGATGATAATATTGGAAACCGCGCTTTCTTCTCCAAGATCAAAGTATATCCATTGCTCACCGGCTTCATAACTGCTCGACCAACGTGTAAGCATGTCGCCGTCAACCGGTGCCATCGGGTTAGGTTCGGGAGCCCAATCGGGAGTTTCATCAAAACTTGAAGCTTCCGCGGCTACAACCTTAATATACGCAAGTTCATCTCCTTCAGCCACTTCAACTGTTTCTACTTCCTCGTCTATTTCAACTATGTCAACAGCAGCACCGGTTTTTTCAGCCGGCTTCCCGGCCTCTTTTTCGGCTTCCGGGGTTTTTGCCACGCCGCAACCCGCTATTAAGTTGACCGATAAAAATAAAATAACCAATAATCCGAAAATTTTTCTCATCATATCCTTTCTTTTTTTATCCTTTTAGTCCGATCATCGCTATACCTCTAATAAAATATTTCTGGAACACCAGATACACAACAAGCATGGGAAGCGTAGCCACGACCGCTCCGGCCATGACCATACCAAAGTTCGCTCCGAACTGCCCCGTCAAGACCGCTAAGGCAAGCGGGATGGTCCTCATGCTGCTGGTATGAATAATTACTAAAGGCCAAACAAAGTTATTCCACTGCTGCAAAAACGTGAAGACAGCCAAAGTGGCAATAACGGGTTTTATCAAGGGTAAAATAACATGCAAGTATATCCTGAACTCATTACATCCGTCTATTCTCGCAGCATCGATAAGATCATCCGGGATGCTATATATGTACTGCCGGTTGAGGAATATTCCGAACGCGCACCATGCCATCGCGGGGATAATAAGACCCTTATAAGTATTAAGCCATCCTAAATTCTTTACAATAACAAACCCCGGAATTATATTTACCTGCCAGGGGATCATGAGTGACCCTAAAAATATAAAGAAAAGTTTATCCCTGCCCCAGAACTTATGTTTTGCGAACGCGTAACCCGCAAGTGAGGTCGCAAAAACATTAAAAATGGTAATAGATCCCGCGACAAAAACACTGTTAAACAGGACCCTGACCATGGGTACCATGCGGAAAAGATCCGTATAAGGTTCTATGGTAGGATCCTTAACGATGAAGCTCGGCGGATAAGACTGTATTTCCGAAAGAGGTTTAATTGATGTAACGAACATCCATACATAAGGAACAGCCATTGTAAGCGCCCCTATAATAAGGAAAGCGTATATGAAAGTCTTTATAATGGCCGGATCTTTTCTTATTCCTGCCCCGCGAGATAGATCTGTTTTTTCTGTTTCAAGCATATTCTTCCTATTATTAGTAATCTACGGTCGTTCTCATCAAGCGCTTATTGATCATCGTAAGCATAAAAATGCAAAGGAAAATGATATACGCAAGAGCCGAAGCGTACCCCATCTGAAACTTCTGGAAGCCTTTGTCATAAAGATAAGCGACTATTGTAAGAGCGCTGTTAAGCACTCCGCCTATGCCGCCCTGCCCGCCTGTCATGATATATACCTGTTCAAATACCTGAAAACTGAATATAAAACTCATCATGGTAACAAATACGATCGTGGGCTTAAGAAGAGGAAGCGTCACCTTGAAAAACTTCGTCCAAAATCCCGCTCCGTCGATCTCCGCCACCTCATACATGACATGCGGTATGGTCTGAAGGCCCGCCAGAAAGAGTATCATGTTATACCCTACACCGGCCCATATAGACATCATCATGATGGAAGGAAGCGTCCAGGCGGTGCTTGCCAGCCAATCAATAGGCTGGAACCCGAATTTCATTATAACATAATTTAAAAGACCATACTTTTCCCCCGCATAAAGCCATTTCCATATAACGGACACCGCTACGATCGCGGTAACGGTAGGCAGGAAAAATACGGACTTGAAAAAATTCTTTAATTTTATCTTCTGATCTATGGCGACAGCCAGAAGAAGTGATATGCATATGCCTATGGGAACAACTCCGATAACATAGACTACCGTGTTCCTCATGGCCTTCCAGAAAAGAGGATCGTTGAACAGGATGCCGGTGTAATTTTTGAAGCCTACAAATTTCGGGGAATGGACGACATCGTATTCGGTAAAAGACCAGAAAAAGGAGATAACTACAGGGGCTAATTGGAAGATGAAAAATAATAGAGCCGGCAATGCGATAAACAGGTATGAGACCTTCTGTTTGCTTAGCTCCTGCCAAAAAGACTCTGGTTTTTCCATCCCACCTCGTTCGTTATATTTATAATATTAAGGAAAAGAACCTGAAAAAGGGTAGTCACATTTTACATAAATTTGACATTCCTGTCAAATAATTTACATTTGCTGAATTTTTATGTGGATCCTCCCTGTACGGAAACATACTGCACTCTTAAATTCAAAATCAGCAAGATAAGTTGTGTTATTTACAGCTATGAGCAGCGATTATGCTGACAATAGAAGCTGTCTTCTAGTATGAAGCCTGTCTTCCTTAAAAGGCCTTATCGGCATATTAAGCATAACGTTCCTGATAAGGAATAAAAGGTGCCCAAAAGCCTGGGCCTTAAGTTCTTCAGGAAGAATTTTCATGGCTCCGCTCGAAATTTCCTTGCGCGGCAGCATAAAATATAATGCCTCTCTTTTCATGGATCTGCCTGTCAACTGCTCTATGAATTTCTGAAGATCATCGGCAGCATTGCCTTCGTCTTTCTTGCTGATGTCTTCAGGCGTCACCGCCGCCAATAATATTGCCGTTCCCTCCACTTCTCTGGTGAAGTACCATCCTTTACCCTCGAGATCTTTCTCCTGATCGATATCCGGTATGACCAGTATTCTTATGTTGCCCTCCTCAAGCATCTCTCTGACTTCCGGATTTGTGCTGTTAACCGCATCCTGGATGTTGGCTTTAGTGCCTACCAGAACATTTATCTCGTCATCTTTCAGATCCATTTCAGCTACCTTATCAAGCCCTAACTTTGCCTGATAAGTCCTGATGGTAATGTTAGGATTAACATTTTCTCTTAACTGCTGCTGCTCCCATTTATGCGAGCCCACATCATTTGAATCATCTCCCGGCGCGAACATCTCAACAGGCTGGATCAAGTTTATTGTCTTGCCGGCCGTGACCGAGACATGTTTTCTGAGATTTTCATACGATGTATATACTATATTCTCATCTCTTGTTTTTTCATACATCACTTTAACTACGGCACGTTCCGTTCCGGTTTCAGGCTTTATTATATAATCCTGATCCTGCGGTATATTATACTTACCTATAGCCACCGGCTCTATGGGTGTGCCTTCCGGCGTCTCTACTTTTATCTTACCTTTTTGAACAATCAGACTGTGAGCTCTCGCGGCTAAAATCTCCGGCCTCCCAACAGGTTTTATGATATCGAGTCTGTCAAAAGTATCGCCGTTCTTCAAAAACACTATTTTTTCCAGCCATTCAAATTCATCTACTGCAGGCACCTCGGGCCCTTTAGCCATAGGTTTCGGGAATTCACGCTCTTCCAGCTGCGGCGTGAAAACATCGACGATCTTTGTTCCCGCCTCGGCTATGATCTTATAACCACCGGCGCTCGCAGGCACGAACAACATGCCTTTCCCTGGAACGGCGCGCGGTATATGATAAGCTGTGCCATCTACTCCTGCCACGCTGGCTTCGCCGCCCTCAATGAGCCAAAATCTATGCAGGCTGGCAATATCGGAAACTTCTATTACGCCTGATCCGGTAAAAGTTATTACATGCGCTTCCAAACCCTTGCTTTCAAAATTGCCCGGCATGCGTTCGATCTTGTATGTATCAGTAGCCTCGATAACTTCCATGGACGTTATCTTGCCGACCACCGGTATAGATTCATGGATCCTGTCAAGATCAAGACCTTTTTTAGCTTCGGGATACCATGAACGATACCTTAATCTGTCAAAATCATCAGTTGATTGAGTCGTGCCGGGGATCTGCGGCTCTACGACCGTGACTCCCGGACCAAGAGCATGCAGCATCCCGGCTTTTACGGGAATAACATCGCCCGGTTTCACTTCAACATAGTTGTAAAATTTTTCCATCTCATTCCGTAAAACTTCTATAGTTTTTATATGCACACCGAGATGTTCGTTTTTAGGCGAAGAGGCTCTTGCCATTCTGGCGACAGGAAGGACCCTGCCGACTTTCTCAAGCTGTTTTTCATATCCCAAGTGTACGAGAACTTCGTAAAGATCTTTTAATTTACTATCGTACGCATTTGCTATGTTCTGATAAGCCTCGCTGACGCCGATCTTTTGGCCTTCGTGTTCCTCTATTGCTTCTTCGCTGAAACCGAATATGATCCTGGCTCCCTCTTCCGCTTCCGTAACAAGCCAGGATTCATTCTTTGTTTCGTGGAACTGGACTGAAAGCCATTCCTGCGGTGTAAGGAGTTTTACCAGCGGCATTTCAGCGCCATAATCCATTACGGGTTTTTCGCCAAGTGCTTCTTTTGGAACTTGAGCAATAACACCGAACATGGGAGCTGCCTCATCCTCTATTTTCAACAAAGCGGTCTTAGGTGCCATGAAACCGTCCCAATATTCTCCTATTTTGACGCTGACTATCTGATCTTCTCTTCCCCATTCCTTGGCTTCCCTGTAAGGTTCGCTGTAAACCGGTTTACCTTCTTTAAGCGCAGTAGCTATAAGGCCTTCAGGCGTGTTTTCATCAATTGTCCTTGCGGCCCAAACGCCGGGTGATTGTGTTTGAGGCGGCGCATCTTTTTTAAGCGCCTTATCGACCATCTTTTGTACGATCGCGACTCTCTTAGCAAGCATTTCCGTACAGCGATCCGATGTTTTTGCGCCTACATAAAATCTGAAAATGGGTTCATTGCCCGAAGGACGCAAATGAACAACATCGTCATTGGCGAATGTCATCCTTATTCCGTCAATAAGGTTCAACATCACGATCTCATCTTCAAATCCCATTTCGCTTGTGAAATAACCTTTAATGTTCTTTCTGATCTCCAAAAGCTCATCGAGCTCATCATCTGTAAGTTTATATTCAGCCTCATCTTTATCTATCGCAGTAACGCCTTTTTCGTCATCAAACTTTACCTCACCTATTTTACTTTTCTTATCTTTCGGAGAAAACATCGCCACTATCGCTTTCCCGACATCAGGAGTATATTCCGGTATTTCCCCTTTTTCAATAATATTGCCGCTCTTATCTTTTTTGTCGCCTGAAACTTTGCTTGCGTCAGTTTGATAAGAAGCAAGCCTTGAGGCTATGAGTTCTGAAGCTTTCTGGCCCTCAGCGATCTGTCCTATAGCAAGAAGAAGCGGAAGCGCGGCATCCCGTGATGGGATCGGAAGCAGTTCTTTATTGCCTCCGGGGATCTTGAAATTGGTTGCCGTGAGAAAACCTCCGTTCGATTCCCAGCTGATAACTTTTGCTTTCTTCTTGTCTTTATCGGAAAGCGGAACACGATAATCATTCATGGCTTTAATGACATACGGCGAACCGATCTTTGTTCTTTTCACTTTTATTTTTTTACCTTTAGCGGATTTCATGTTTTTAAGATCTTTAACCATCTCCGGATTAGCGCTTGTGGCTATCGCTATAAAGTCCGGTTTTAGAAACTGTGCGGCTAAAGCGCCGAGTTTATCGCCCGGCAGGAAATTCCCGTTCTCATCCGCGAAAAGAGGCCTGTCAGAATCACCGTCTGTTGAAATAATAACATCCGGGCTATACTCCTCTGCAAACTGTTTAAGAAGATCCCTTGTTTCGTCCGAAAGCTTTTCCGTATCAACAGGAATAAATTTATCATCACTTCTTTCAACAGGTATAATCTCAGCACCTAAAGCCGCCAATATTTTCTCTAATATATCCCTGCCGACGGCTGAATGCTGGTAAAGCACTATTCTTTTGCCTTTCAAGAAATCTGCCGGGAATGAATCAATATAACGCTGTATATAAGCTTCTCTTGCCTTCTCATTCACGGATTTAAACTCGGCAGGAGCCATCTTAAATATGCCGTCTCCGCTGAACTGGAGTTCATCCCAGTCTTTAGCGTATATTTTCTTTCTTATATTTTTAACATTCGCAAGAATGCCCGCCTCGTCGTCTTTTAAAACCTCGCCGTTTGGTTTGACGAACTTGATCCCGTTCCTATCATCGGGAATATGGCTTCCTGTTACCATGATACTCGCGCGTCCGTTCTGCATCCCCCAGTAAGTAATTGCAGGCGTCGGCAGTTCGCCGCAATAATCGACCGCGCAACCCGCCTCTTCTATAGCTTTAGCGACCGCTTTAAGGATCCTGCCGGTACTTGAACGGCGGTCTCCGGCGATGGAAATGGTATCGCCGCGTTTTATATCCTCAGAATTTATAAGATACTCGATGTAACCGCGTGTGTTGATATAACACTCCATGTCGGTCATATTAACGACTTCATCCCTCAACCCGCTTGTCCCGAAGGTGAGTGTTTTAAATTTTTCCATTTTTTCATCAATTCTTGCGATCTCCCCCAGCGCTTCCTGACGTCTCCTTTCGAGTTCTTCCATGCTTACGCCCGCCATGACCTCATGCGTTTCTTTGAATGACAATTCATTGTTATATATAGGTACATTGTAAGTGTTATTTTTATCTCTCAGATTGGTGTCTTCGGAAACCATCATACCGACAGGCCCATTATCTGTCAAGACAGTTCCATGCCTCATTTTTTCATCAAGCGCGAGATCATCCAGCTTGCTGCCCAACGATTTATAGATACCACTATGCTGGTTTAGAACAGTTTTTCCTGTTCTGGAACTGGATACAGCAAAAGAATCCGTTATCTCCACATCCCCAAGCGTGGAGTCCTTAATTACACTTCCGTTTACTTTGCCCGCACCCGTGATCTTGCTGTTTATGATAACGGAATTTCTGACCTTAACATCTTCGCTTATCTCTGAATTAATTATGATATTGCCGTTTGCATCCCTTACTCCGGAAATACCTTCGATCTTACGCGCAACAATGCCGTCCGGACCGTCGTCATTTATAGCCAGATATTTTTCTCTCATGGCTTCATGCTGACCTATATCGGGCCAGTAAACATTATCCCCGAGATCGAATATTTTTAGACTTAACTCTCTGCCGTATTTTTCTTTGAATATTTCTTTTACTCTTTGCACTTTTTCAAAGAACCAGGGAACCATCTTAACAAGTTCCTCTAGTTTTCCGTCAGCTTCAACAGCCTTGCCCCACTTATCAGTATCATTATCCATCGCAAGCGCCATCAAAAAATAAGGATCAAAATCAAAATATACTCCATCCTTTTTTATCTCTTTATCAAAAACCTCTGAAGCGATGTCAAGCACATCATATGACACGGCTACAGGCCCAAGACTTATGCCGACTCTATCCGAATCAATGCCAAGCTCCTGCATTTTAGCTTTCAGGTCTTCGCGCAAAGCCTCAGCTCCATTCGGATTACGAGCCACCTGCGCCAGCATGTTGCCTTGCTCGTCAAAAATAACCCAATCCTTTTGCTTCGCTTTTTCATCGGAGATCTCATCAAGTTCCATTACCGAAACAACTTTCATCACGTCTCTTTCGGCCAGCGATTCGCCTTCTTCCGGGGCCGCAAAAAGATCGACCGAAGCGACCTGGGTTTCATCTCCCCATTTATCAAGTATGCCCCTGAATCCTCTTGCCTCAAGATATTTAGCCACAGGACCAAAATACAAAAGCGCTTCCTCAATGGCTGATATGGACTCTTTGGATCCATCAATATCCATGCTTGCCGCGGTGGAAGCGATAGCCGGTTTACGCACAGCCTCTACATCCGTAAAAGGCGACATCCTCTCGCCCTGGCCGAAAAGCATGCCTATTAAAGTCACATAATCCCTATAATTGATCTTAGCTTTTTTAGCCGCTTTTTTAATGTAGTCATAAGCGAGCAGTGTGCCTAAAAAGTTCCCCTCTCTTGTCTTTTTTTCTATTTTTCCTTTTTTTGTCTTTGTTTCTATTTGTTCCTTCAACGCGAGCATCAAAGTGCTGTTATCGCTGTTAAACAGGCTTTTGGCCGTCTGGTCAAACCTTTCCTGCCAATCTTTTTGGTCACGTTCCATGGAAACAACAGCGACGATCTTCACATTATCGTTCGCTTTAATGGCTTTATGAGTGTTGTCTATATTTTGAAGATTTGTCCTAAGCCCGGAATTTTCAGCTATTAATCTCTCTTCGTCCAACTTCGTCCTTTCTTCAGCTTCTTTTTTCCTTTTTTCGCCTATCTTTCGGCGTATGTCCATGATATTGACTTTCTCACGGACTTCCTTCTCTGTCATCCCATATACTATATGATAAATTTCGTGTAATGCCAAGCGCTGAATTTCATCCTCTGTCAGAATTTCGAAATCTTCGGCATCCATGTACATGTTAGGGGTCAAAGATGTGTGGCCCGGAAAACGTCCGGGATGAGCTATCAGGTCGAGCGGGATCTTATCTTCGTCATTTTCGACCGCTTCATTGAATTTTTCATATATTTTCAACAGCCCGGGGATAGAATATAACTTGATGCTGATATCCTTGACCGTATGGTTCTTGACATTTACATCGATTTCCTGAACATCATCATCGTACCCCAGGTCCCGGCCAAGGCCCTGACTTAACATGCCGCCGAGCACAACATTAATATTTTTATGCTGTTTATCGGTAAGAGCTTCTACCCTGACAAGAACACTCGCGGCTTCATTGCCCGGTGAAAATCTGTTCTTGAATACCACCCTTATAACATTTTTGGTCGCTTCGCTGAGCTCATGTCCTGTCCATTCAGCACTGATCTCGCACTTACGGATGTATGCTTTTAAAATATCTTTCCATTCATCCGACGCTTTCTGCCAAACTCCCGGATCGGCGTTCTTCTCTACTTCTTTAAGCCATTCCTCCACCAGTTTTATTACCACACCGTCATGGAAGTCTTTGGCTATTTTTTCATAAGGTATAACTTCTTCGCCGGCCTGCTGCATCTTTTCATAAACATCCTTGAGCTCCTCGTCTATTTCTTTAAGCTGATCAGGATGTTCAAGAAAAAGCGGTGTAAGATAGACCGCTCTCATCAAGGGGTTCATCATTCCGCTTTCCGGCTTGGCAACCTCTTCACTTGATTTTTTGACGTCGCTCATGCCGGCTATCGCGGCGCTTTCAGTGATAATATCTTCAATGGAAGTTCTCTGGTTAGTAAGTACTTTTATGTAAGGAGTTTCAACATCTTTTGTGATCTTGGGAGTAATAACAACGTAAGATATGCCTTTTTTCTCGAGTATATCTTTCATGCCTCTTGTGTGGAACCCTCCAGCTATCATGACACATGCATTTTCTCCGGATTTTTCCATTTCCTTAAGGGTGTTCTCGATCAGTACATTGTCTCTTTTCATCGCTATCTCGTAAAAACTTACCATGTCAGGAAGATTTTCACTGACCTGAAGAGGTATCCCGTTCAGGGAATAATTCAGCGCATATTTATTGCACAGATCCCCAATAAAAGCGGCAACGTCATCTAGAGTAAATTCATCCTGATATTTTTTGAAAGTGTCATAATCGCCGTTGGTAAGTTCGATATTCACAAGATCCAGATACAGATCGATCATGTGCGCGTATTTATCAAGCGTTCGCTGCGCCTCATCGGTAAATAATTTGTCTTTGATCCTTGTTTTCGCGATCTCTATCTCATGAAAAAGCCCTTCATTATCGATCATGTCATAAAGTTTGGTGTAAAGGTAATAGTAAAAAAGATTGGGATATTCCTGGACTATCGGCAGATTATGTGTTTTGGCAAGTTCTCTTAAATAAGTGTAAAATTCAACCGCCTTTATGTGCCCCTTTTTGAATCTTATGCTCTCTCCGACAAGCGCTGTCATCTCTTCTTTGGTGAGTTTATCGCTTAAAGCGTCGATATAACGGCTTCTTTCCTGATCGACTATATCAAAATCTATTTTTTGTTCATATTCCAGAGTCTCTATGAGCTTTTTTAAATTGGCAAGATCTTCCAGTTTAACGCCTTTTTTCGACGCATTCTTATAGAGATAATCCGCGAACGCGCTAAGTTCCAGTTCCTTTTCTCCAAACGCCGTGATTCTCTGGTCAAGCTCTTTTAATTTTGGAGGATAAATAATTGATTTGAGCCTGCTTACTACTGTCTTTAGATCGGTAAAATAATTCTCTATATTATTTTTATGAGGGTAAACTTTGGTGAAGGCTTTAAGGTTCTTAATGTAATAATCTCTCGTTTCAGCACCGAATATCGTGCCGTTATAATTTGATGTGATCGAATAAAACTCCGTACCGGTTATCTCGCCTTTTTTCATGAAATAATCGGCGACTTCCTTGCGGATCTCAGCATCCGGAAAGGCCCTGAACCAGCTTGTATCTACCAGGCCTTCGGCACCTTCCACTGAAATAACATCAACACCGCATTCGGTATGAAGCTGATCGAGCATTTTGTTGATATTGTGCTGGGCTTCATAATTACAGTGGGCATCCTGGATGTGAATTATGATCTTGTCTGTCTTACCTTCGAATTTTTCCTTAACAATCCCGTAATCAAGAGCAACTCCGATATCCTCAACAGTAAGCTTATCTGTTATCTCTTGAACTTCGGGCGCGGTTACTTTGTTTTCCGGCACCGTGTAACCGATACTGTAGAAAGAAAATGTAAATAAGACAAAAAATGTCGCAAGTTTAAATAATAATGTTTTTTTCATCCCTTCACCAAACATGATTATCTCCTCTCATTATATACGTTTATGTAGTTTACTATTAATATATACAAGATAAAATCACCCCAAAAAGTAGTATTCTGACTTTTTTTTATGTTTACATTTGTTAGATGTATTATATAAGAAAACCATGTTAAAGTCAATATTATATACTCTAACTATTTTATATCTTAATACCAGTTTTGTTTGTTTAACTTTATATAAATAAAGAACTTACATACTTATTAATGCAGCTTCATAGCTCATTCTTTCCGCTTCAAGTTCTTCATCAATAGCTATCGGCTTTATTCGGAAAATATAATAGCCTAATATATCCTTTTCCAGGACGGCATTCTTGTTCATGAATTCCGGAATTTTGTTATCATTTACCATTAGTGAAATGATCACGTTGTAAAGCTGGGATTCCAGGCCTTTTTCCATCTTGACAAAAAGCATCTTGTCCTCGTTCAAAAGGTGCATACCTTTTTCGTCATTCTGTAGCATAAGATCCCTTGTGTCGCCTATCGCTATATCTTTTGCTTCGGCCCCGTATTTTTCATTTATAAGGGTATAGATCTTGCTCACGCTGTCTGAGTCCCTGAACGAAATATCATCTTTTGATATAACATCATCCACTCCGGCCAGCTTGAGAATCCCGTCAATATTATCTTTCGTAATATCTTCACCTTCCAGTCTTTCGCGCAGTTCCCCTGCTATTCTTATATGGAGTTTTACGGGATATTCGCCTTTGCCGAGTTTCCTGTAATCATCGATCGCTTTTCTATGCTCGTTGGCAAGCCAGCGAAGCCCGTTAATATCTTTAACTCTGAATGTAGCTATCTTTGTGCCCTCAAGCTTTGATAGTTTTGCTTGAAGGTTCTCTGCGTCTTTTGCCTGAAGCCTGTTCATCTCGGCGATCCTGTCAAATTTATACTCATATACCTTTAAGTCCGAGGACCTTAAAGACCTTAATACCGCAAAGCGGTTTGATATGATATCCAAGACTTGCTGAATTTCGCCCATGCTTTTTCCGCTAAGTGAGGTCATTTCCGGACTTCTATTAAATTCGCTTATAAATTTTGCCTTATCTTTCTCTTCAATATCCGTTATAAATTCATGTAATACTTCCTGGAAATCTCCTTCCGCGCCCTGGATCAAACCGGCGGTATACGCACCGTACTCCCTCCTGAATGCTTCTAATTTTTCCAGATTTTCTTCCTCGCTGCCTGCGCTTAAAGCCACGCCTTTTATGCCTCCTATATTGCTTTTGAGCATTTCTTCATCTATTCTCTCCTGCGAAACTCCGATAACTCCGATAACTATGCCGATCGATTCTTTCTGATGAATATAGTCATTTATTTCTTTAGGCAATTCATCGTATTTTGGACAATGGATGCCATTAGCTATAAGGCCTATTTTTTCATGAGCTACAAGAGCTTTTCCGAGATTATAAAGTCCTTCCATCTCTGCACCGCGCTGAAGGGCTAACTTTATGAAATCTCCTCTTAACGTGCCCGGAGCCGCTTCGAAAGCCTTGGTCGCGCCTACGACAACCCTTTTGAAGATGTCCTGGAAGGGGATGGATTCAAGCTTTTCATCATCAGGATATTCCGAATCGGCGCCAAAATCTCTAACAAGCTGTCTGCGGGATACACGCGACCTAAGAATCACCATCTCAACGCCGCGGTTAAGGCATTCTATCGAGTATTTCAGCAGCCTTACTGATTCAAGATCAGGATGTTCTTTATCCACCTTCATGAACCACGTGTAGAACTTTTCTCCGTTTCCTGTTTCAAGGGCTTCTCTTGCGTCTTTTACATCAATACCCTCTTTTTCGATATCATTAACGGAATATTCAAGTCCGCTGCCCGCGCCCCAACGTTTCAACACTTCATCCATTCCTATAGGGCCGATCTTCTTTCCTACGCGCCCTACGTCAAAACCTTTTTCTTCCAAGTATCGTACGATACGCAGGCGAAGTTCTTCCGGTATCCCCATCTTGAACAGCATGACCGCATGATTTTCTTCTCCTGGATCTTCCTCAAGGCCTTCCCGCAAGGTTTTGTTCAAGATCTCCGCTTTGTCCTGGTCTGTGGAATATATCTCTTTTTTTAATCTCTCGAGAACATCTTTTTCAGTTACGGTTTCACCGTCGATAACACTGCCGTATGAAGATATGATCTCCCTCAGAGCTTCTTTTTTCTTCTTAAAAAGATCCACGGTTTCAGATCTCGAAAATGAATCCACAAAAAGAAGATAAATATCCGCGAACAGATCATCCGAAAGTTCTATCCCTTCCGGGAATTCAATTTCCCTTCTCACCTCAAAAAACAAAAAATCCTCAAAATCGCTTACGCTCAAAAGGACTTTTTCCGCATTTAAGAACGACGGCTGTATCTCGTTGGTTTCCTCTAGGATCATATCGTTATAGAACTTCTCGCGGTCATTCTCAGACATGCTGCGTGTTATTCTGTTCGTGCGAAGACGGCGCATCAATTTTACTTTTCTCATTTGAGACCTGGTCCACACGGCAACTAGACTATCGAACAGTTTCTCTCGTTCCCCTTCAAGAAACGCTTCATTACTGCCGAAAAGGCGTCCGGTGATAATATAGACATCTTTCTTGTTCGGTATGATCTTCTCGACGAAATCACCTGTAATGAAAGTCCCGTTCTTTCTCTCCGTAATATCAACATACAGGTTTTTCCTGTCAAATTTTCTGTCACTGTACTTTTCAATATCTTTTATTCTTTGGACCACTTGTTCCTTGAGGGCTTTATCTTTTACAAGCCAATTGCCTTCCTCATCAAATAGCTGCTGCAGGAGCAGGGTCTCTTTGACCCTTATGACCCGCGCTCCGTTTTTCTTAAGATCGTCAACCAATTTCCTTATAGCCTCGGTAAGCTCTTTCTCTTTCACCTTGCCTGACCCGTCTAAATACGCGTTCGATCCTATAGTGTCTATAATGCGGATCCTCTTGCTCTCTTCCGGAACGTAAAAAGGCATGAAAAGCTCGTCATGACCGCCGCGGCCATTTCTTAGGTTGTGTATGAAGCTCCTGAATCCAAGAGTTCCTTTGAAGCCGAATTTCCCGGAAATCCCCAAAGGCGTCTCTCTTCGCGAGTGATCCAACAGCCATCCCGATTCCATGGAAATGCGGTTGACTTTAACACTGTCCCCCATTTTTTCCTTCAGTTTATGGGCTATACAATTAGATACGTATTCCTTTCCTACGTCACGGCCGCCGAACAAGCCGATTATAGTAACCCTCCCCTCGTTAAGATTGGTCTGGTAAGAATTTTCGACCTCTTTCACTATATCCTCTATTCCCTCATCAAAATCGTTTTCGCTTATCTTTCTAAGAACGCTGGACTCATGTAAAAGACCCGCTATTTGCTCTTCCAGCGTAAGGGATTTATCCGCATCGTAGAAAAAATCCTCGTGGAGTTCTGCCAGTCTTTTCAGCACAAGACGTCTAACTTCAGAATACGGGCTTTTTGCGGCCTGCATAAAGATAGGTATGCTTTTATAAAGCCCCTTGACCTCCGCCTTGACCTCCTCTTTGTTTTGCTCCTTACTTTCCTCGATATTACGGGCCACCTGGCGTTCTATTATATCGGATACGGATCTGCTTGCCGCTTCCAGGACCGACTTGTCTTCCTCGGTACCGGCTATTTCATTGAGAACTTCCTTGGCTTTTTCCTCGAATATCTCCACATCTACTTTCGATAAAGCCAAGGCAGCGGCTTTACGGATCTCCGGACTCGGGTCCTCCTTCAGGAGTTTTTCCAGAGGATAAAAAACTATCAGATCATGATATTCAAGTAATCCGTTTATGCCCAACAAAGCATTTAAGAAGCTGCTTACAAGAACGTCGCTCTCTTCCAATCTTATCCGGAACCTGTTCTTGGTTGCCGGTATCTTGGCATTATGGTGTACCATAACGGGATGAGGCTGAAAATCGGCAAGTTTTGAAACCGCGGTTTTGATCCTTCGCGCTCTCTCGCTTACCATGCCGTAATCTCTTTCGATTATATCCTGCTGCAAGACCGGATATTCGCGCAGGTTTTCGCGCGCATCCCCTATAAATATATCTACATAGATCGGCGCGACAACGGCCTTCACTTTGGCTTCGGCCTCTTCTCTGGACTCTTTATATTTATCCATGCGGAACTGGATCGAATCCTCCCGCTTTTTAATGGATTCTTCCAGGCTCTTCTTTTCAACGATATATTTGAACATATAGTCATATGTCCCCACCGCTATTTCATCCACCACGCTGATATGTTCTCCGTATTTTACTCCATTCAGTATCCCTGACGTTTTAAGCTGCCACCAGATCCCGTCGAGGACTTCCCGCCACCGTTCTTCTCCTGACGTGTATTTTTGGTCCAGGTCCTCTAATACCTTTTTTTCAAGTTCGGGATAAATACCCTCATATTTATCCTCTTCTTCCCTGATCTCTTTTAAAGAACTTATGACAAAATGTCTGTATTCATAATAATCGCCTAAAGTGTCGCGCGAAATGAAGAACATCTCATGGTTTGATTTTTCCTCACCGCGGATCTGATCCATTATAAAAGCGGTCTGGAAAACGCTTCCCGCGGCCCTTGCAAGATACACCCATTTTTTTATGCCTTTAACTTCTTTTACGGTTTTAGATGCATATTCTCCCTCAGGATTAAAGTAATAGGTCCTGTAAAAGCTCCCATCGGCCCTTTTAGCGACATAAGACCTTAAATACCAGTCTTTTTCTATATTTTCCATGAAATGTGTAAAATACGGGTTGGAACGAGTGACCCTGACTATATCATTAAAAGAACAAAGCGGGGTCATTTTCCATTTCTCGCCCGAATCCTCGACTACCGTTCTTTCGATCGATTCGGTCCTTATAATAGGGGAATTGCCGTAACTTATATATTTTTCCCCGTCTATCATTGTGATCATCGAATCGACGCCGTAATGCGTTCTTTTGTACCATTTATATTCCTTGTCGCTCAAAGGACGCAATTGGTCGGGATGCTTTATGATATTTATAAGTCCGGGATTGGTTTCCGTACCGTCCCCGTAAACAAAAAATTTAAGATCACGATACTCGTTATACTTCTCTTCATAAAGATCAGGATCTTTATCCATAACCCCGTTTGATTCCATTTCCAGCAGCTCTATTTCCAGACCATCAAGGAACATATCGGCCCTTTTTTCCACCTTCTCCACTATCTCGTACATTGTGAAAGGCCTGTAGTATTTACCGTCTTTAGTGAACCTAAAATCCAGGCTTCCCAGTGCTCGCCAGAATTTCGTTAGATTTTCAGAATAAGGATCTATCTTTACCCCTATCATGTTCGAGGAATGGCTCATTTCGACCACAACGCCCGCTTTCTTGAAATCCTTGCCTATCTCATTTTTAAGATCTTCAATGCCTATCGGCAGGTCTTCGGGATCTAATTCTATTTTTATTTCGTGATAAGGCCCGATGATCCTGGATTTTTTTCTTAAACCGTACTTTTCCAGGCGTTTATTGATTATCCCCATTATACTTGAAGGGCTTTTTTCCGCATCTTTCTTGGGCAGGGGAACTCTTTTAAGCTCCGCCAGGGCTTCGATGATCTCTATTTTTATCTTATTATTTATATTTACATCGCTAAGCGCTTTTATCAGTTCAGATATGGCCTCCGGCATGCCCAATGCCTTAAGCGCTCTTGCCCCTTTGATCTTTTTCTTTTCGTCGCTGCTTTTCAGGTTTTTAACAGCATTGTTAAACTTCCTTTTATTCGACTGTATCTTTTTCTTCTCTTCCTCGGCCGATAATGCCCCAAGAGCTACGAGTCCTCCCAGCGAAAAAATTCCCGCAAAAAGATCCGGATGATCAGCTTTTAATTTTTCGATGCGGCTCTTATATTTTTCTCTTATTACCTTGTCTTTCAGGCAATCTTCGAGCATTTCTTCTACCAAAGGATATAACCAGCCCTTGCCTGTCTTGAATTCAAGATATCTTAAAAGAAAATGTGCAGCCTCCTCCTTTTTACCTTCAGAATAATAGCGTTCAGCACAAATATAGCATGAAAATGATGCTCTGCGGGGATTACCCTTAATCATCTCTATAGCCTTTTTTCTATCTTCAATTACGCCTTTATCAGAATAAATCTTCCAAAATATGAAAGTATCGCTTTTTTCTAGGGCTTCCCTTATTTTTTTCATTCTTTCTTGTATATCCTCAACCCTGTTAAATTTTCTATAACAATTAAGAAGAAATGAGTTGGACACTATATAAGTTTCTATAAGCCACTTGCTCTCTCCGCTTTTGCGTTTTTCCAACAGTTCGACAGCTTTCTCATAATCTCCCATAATAAAATAACTAATGCTTACCGCCATAACAATTGCGTGGTGATCTTTTACATTTACATCCGTTATTTTATTATACTCATCAATACATTCCTGATAACGCCCACGCAAAGCAAGTATTTCAATATTCCCCCATTTACATATTTGATCATTATTTTCACTACGCGGATATTTTTCTTTATCATCAAGAACTTCTTTGAATACTTTTTTCGCTTCATCTAATTCAAAATTATTCGACATCCACCACCCCATATATGCTTTCATTCTATTGACCTCATATAAATCTTCTGGGGGATACTCGAGGTACTTTTTAGCTATCCGAATAGCATCTGATAAATTATTATTGTATGAAAATTCAAAAGCAATTTTTTCATAAAACATACTTAATTCTTTTCTTACTTCATTATTATCTTTATATTTTTCTTCAATTAAATCCGCACATTTCAACGCTTCCTCAACATTCTTCTGTTTGTAATAAATCTTTGCCAGATGTAAAAGTGCGTGAGGGGCAAATTCCTCACCCGGATGGTCCTGAGATAATTTTTTAAATGTATCGATGGCATCCTGTTCCGATCCTATTTCCAGATACGCAAGTCCCATATTGTAAGCCGCGTATACGGCAAAATCTGTACCCGGATATGCCATGATTATCTTCTTGCATTCGGTAATCGCCTCATCATATTTTTTATCTTTAATAAAATCCTCTATTTTGCCTTCAAGCTGAAGACGTTTAATGCGTGCTTCTTCTTCAAGTTTTTTGCGTTCTTCTGCAATACGCTGCCTTTCTTTTTCGGCTTCCTCAGCGGTTTTTCTTTTTTCTTCTTCAAGACGTTTTTGCTCTTCCTGCAAAGCAAGTTCCTTTTGTTTTGCTTCTTCAGTTTCTTTCTTTATGTAAATAAACGTACTTATGCCTGCTATAATCACCGCAATAAACAGAATTAATCCGGGAATAAAGAGTTTTTTATTTCTTTTTAGATACCGCTTGAATTTTTCTCCTCTTGATAAAGGCCTTGCTTTGATCTCACGGCCTGCCAGATACCGTTGGATGTCTTCCGCTGCTTCCTGCGCGGTCTGATAACGGTCCTCCGGGAACTTCTCTATCATTTTCATGATAATAGTGTTCAGGTCCTCATCCTTCCTTATCCCCCTGTAAATCCTGCTTCTTCTTTTTTTTACAGGAACCGGTTCTTCGTGTAAGATCTTGTTTAAAACCTCCATGACTTCTTTCCCTACAAAAGGCGGATGACTTGCGAACATTTCATATAGCATCGCACCGGTTGAATAGATGTCATTCCTCCGGGTCGGATCATTGCCTCTTGCCTGCTCCGGAGGCATATAGGAAGGCGTGCCCATTGCTGAACCTGTTTGGGTAAGCTTTACGGATGATTCGATATTTTTAGCCAGACCGAAATCCATTATCTTGATCTGACCTTTTTTATCTATGAGTATATTGGACGGCTTTATATCGCGATGGATTATCCCCTTGCTGTGCGCGTATTCCAGCGCCTCCAAAACATCAACTATTATATTCAAAACCTGTTCTTTGCTTTCAAGCTCCTTATTTTCCATCAACTTATCCAAAGTGGTTCCTTCCACATATTCCATGGTAAAATACGGATACTCGTTGCCGTTATCTCTCAAGGTACCGAAATCATAGATCTGAACGATCCCGGGATGGGTCAATTTCGCTACCGATTGAGCTTCTTCTATGAATCTTGCGATATCTTTTTCGCTCGCATTTTCAAGGTTTTTCATCAGTTTCAACGCCACGTAACGGTCCAGTTTCGGATCATACGCCTTATAAACCACGCCCATTCCGCCTTCACCCAGTTTTTGAACAAGCTCATACTGGCCTAACTGGCCTATTGATTGAACGTGCTTGCTTGTTGTGCGCCGGTATTTATCCAATATAGTTCCGCCGGGCGTTTCTTTAAGGTGCCTTTCTGAAGCAGGTGTTTCATCCGCCATTGTAGCGTCCGGATCACGGACTATGGTCTCTGTGAAACCGACACTTGCTTCAAATTGTTTTTTGCAGCCGGGGCAAGTGAAATTCTTGCCGATATCAGATGATTTTATACGGAGTAATTTGTCGCAATGCGGGCAATTGATGTTTATTTTCTCCGGAGCAGCCGGTTTTTGGACAGCAGCTTCTACGAACTGCTGATCTTGGGCTTCATCTTCTCTTATCCTGGTAAGCGCTGCGTCTTCACCTTTAGTTTCGGGAACCTTTTGCTCGCCCAGAACAAATGGTTCATGGCATACAGGGCACTCCGCCTGCTGTCCTAATAGTTCCTTTTTTACGGAAAGTTTTTTCTCGCAATGCGGACATTCTATCTGGACTTTTTCCTCTCCGACCGGTTTCTGTTGAACCGGCTTCTGTTTTTGTTGTACCGGTTGTCCCGGCTTGAACCTGGTTTCAACGAACCTGCGCATTGTATCATTCGCTTTATGGCTATCACGTATTGCGACTCTCTTGCCCAGTTCCTGTTCTTTATCATATTTTGTTGTTGCGTGCCTCTTCTCATCATGAATGAGCTTTCTTAAAAACTTTTTATCATTTTCAGAGGAAGACATAGCTAAACTTCTGAAAGCCTTCTCGCTAAGGTAAATATATTTACCCCGAGGTTTTTTTGTCTTCGGGTCAAATCGTGCGCCAGCATGTGAAAATACCCATTTGTCCTGAGCGGGATCCACAAGTATAAAATTCGGGTCCGTAAGCGACTTGCTCTCTATTAAAATCACGCTTATATCGCTCGGAAGTTCTGTATACAAGTCTTTTCCGTACAGTTCTATAAGCATATTTGTAAGGCCCAGATCGCTGGAAGTATATTTATTTTGAGCGATCCCTTCTCCCCAGATCTCTCTTTTTGCGGCCTGCTGAATGATCCTGTTGATCTCCTGGTGAGTTTCCGGATCATACGAATTTGTTGAGCCGAGATTGGTTGAAGAGATCTCCTCTTCTCCGCCTTCGGCCGCAGTTCCGCGCTCAAGGCCTGATCCCTTGTCCTGTTCAGGAACATTCTTCTCCGATCCCCTCTCTTTTCCTCTTATACGTTCGATCCTCTCGAGGATTTCACGTCCCTGGCTGGACGATATTTCTTCATAACCCCGGCGAAGCGGCGATCCCTGGGGGGATTCCATTTTTCCGCTATCGCCGGGTTTTGAAACAAAATAGGTAACATTGCCGTCTTTTGTTCTGACCATCAGAAAAGACCCGTCTTCCACGACATAACCATCTTCCAACCTCATTTTCTTTAACCTTATACGTTCCAGTTGCCCTCGACCCCTATATTCTTTTACGCCGAGTATCCTGGCGGCCTTAGCAGGATGGATCGTGTTAGCAATTTTCTCCGGCGAGATTTTTTCGTCCGCGAAATACTGTTTCGCATATCCGTCAAGCCATGTTTCGGCTTCACGAGACCAGCTGCCCATATCCCGCGCTTCTTTACCCGGAAGCCAGCGAAATGCCAGGTCCAAAAGATCTTCCTCGCCGATATCCCCGGAATAAGGCTGGGCCGCAAGCTGGTATTTCCCGGTTTCTAAAAGTTTCTGGTAGGGTTTCTTCTTGTTGGTAAGAATAGCTATGTAAGGTCTTTCAGTATTATCTTCGAACTTAGGCGATACGATTAAGTAAGACAGTTTATTCTCACGCATGAGCTTAGCAAGCCCCTTGGAGTGATAACCTCCCGTTACAAGCACAGCTACATGTTTTCCCTCTTCATGCATGCGTCTGAGTGTGTTAGAGAGCATTGCTGAATCACGTGACTCCGCAATACGGTAAAATTCCAAAGCCTTGCTTATCCCTTTAAAAATATTGCCGAGATCATACCCCTCTTCTATTGAAACAACGTACTTACGGCATGTTCCTTTTATGAATTCAGCGCATTTTTCAGAATTAAACTCATCCCTTTGCACCGTTAAACTTAAATATCCATCATTGTCAAGCTCTGCGCTGTAAAGGCCTTTTAATAACCCCGCGAATCTGATCCATTCGCTTAAGCGCCTTTCGTCGTTATTTCGATATAGCTTGCTTCTAATGTTCTCTTCCAGACCGGAGATCTCTTTATAAAGCGAAAAGATATCGATCTGTTCATATGATGAAACATACTTAACAAACTTTGCGAGATCTTCATAACCATCGGCATTTAATCCGTAGGAGGAAGCGAGATTTATCAAGTGCCAGTGAAAATCGGCCTGGGAGATCTTGTTCTGCTTGAATTGAATGGATTCCAGGACAAGGATCTCAAGGTCTTTTTTATTAAGGGTGCCGCTTAACTCATCGATAAGCCTTTTTCTTTCATTATTCGCCTTGATGAAATTTATCTCTTTCTCGGCCTTTATGGTCTGGATAAGTCTGGTGATGTTGGTATATTTTTCCGTAGAGATGCCTTTTTTTGCCGCTATTTTCTCGATGGTGCCCCAATAGTCCGAAAACCCTATTCCGCCTTCTTTATGCAGTTTTGATGCATCTTCGAGTGCTTTTAATCCGCTGCTGTAAACCTTCTTGGAAAGCTCTTCCAGCTGGAAAAGCAAATTATCGACCTGGCTTACATAAAATGCGCGCTCCTCGACGATCTTTCTGAAACTTTCAACATTTTTGTTATAAAGTTCCTCATTTTCCACACCATAAAGCGCGATATCATCTTCATCCGAGATTATCGTGAAAAATTCACCCGCGCTCATTCTGCCTTCAGCGAGAAGCTCCCCGGCGATCCTTTCTCTCGCATCCTTATCGGGTATGGCTTTGATCAAAGACGTGTTTAAATACCCTTCCGCGCCCTCCAAAGCAATGAGCTTTACGTCGTAATTTGCCACCAGTTCATCAATTATCTGTGTTATTGAATACTGCGCTGAAAGTGACGCGTGTGCATCCTGTATGTTTATGATAGTATCCTTACCGCCGTTAAGTAAGATCTCATTTACCTTGCCGGCATTATAAGAAATATCTATGTGATTTGAGTTTGATTGTGTTTGGAGGTTGTAAAAACTCTTAAGATCTGACCAAACCGGCTGCCCTTCTTGCACCCAGCCGATCTGCTCATGAGTGAAGACCAGTATTATTATTATAGATATTATTCTAAAGAGTTTGCTTCTTCGAAGCATCTAATCCCCCCAGTTAAGGAAAAATGGTTATATCTTGCTCTTTATTATTTTAACTTCTTAGGTATATATAATATAATAAATACTAAGTTTTGTCAATTCTAATCTATCTAACTTTTTTAATACTTAATATAGCTTATCTCCTTCTAAATAAAGTACTTACATAAAACGTCCCTATCTCCGGCCGCTTGGCATTACCGAAGAATAGGGACGCTTTTGGGGGTTGGGTCTTCTATATTTCTTTATTTCCCCTCGGGTTTTTGGCCCTCAACCAAATTATCTATCTAACCGATCCCAGACCCCGTTCGGGATCGAATTTCTAACATTACGCCATGATGGCTAACTGTTCGTATATCTCCTTCTCTTCATCAAGTCTCTTCATGTCGATCTTTTCGATATTCGGCAGATATACGTACCAGCTGTCGTATCCTTGCTTCTGGATGACCCGACCCAAACTTGCAGGTATCTTGCCGTCATTGGCTATGATCTCTATGGCTGTAAAGAGAAGCTGTGATACTATTCCGGCACCCTGCATCTGGACATATACAGGTTTCTCCTGTTTCAGTATATTGAAGTCGGTCTGCGACACCAGGAGATTCTCGGTATCGGCTATAATAACATCGCTTGCATCCTTAACGTTAAATCTTCCCTTCGCAAGTTCCAAAGTCCTCTCAAGCGTCATGTCCTCTTTAGTCACTATCGTCACATTTGATATATCCAGGTACATATCCAGCTCTGTTGATTTCATGGCACCGGCAAGGTTCTTATCGGTTATATTTTCATCCAGGATCCTTACCTGTATGAACTCTGATGCAGCTTCTTTAGTGATGCCCATGTCTTTTATGGCCTGTCCGATGAACCTCATATCTGCTCCGCTCTTGGCCAGGATGCTTATATAGTTGGCTTCTCCGTCATTTGGCCCTTGAACGGCGTATCTTTCAGCTTCGCTTGAGATCTCATATCTTGAAAGCACTTTGCCGTGTATATTGTTGAACCTGAGGTCATAGATGTTCTTCTTGGCCACGCCGTAAGAGACCGCCTCAGGCATTACTATTGTATAAGCTTCCAATATATTCTTTATCTCTTCTTCCAGCTCGTCGATCTTCTTGAGCTTTTCGTTTATCAGCTGTGTCGTTAAGTTGAAAACAGCCGGGTTGACAAGCGTGAATACGGCCCTGAGTAAAGGAGCTGCCGCTTCAAGAGATTTTTCAAGCTCCTGGAGTTCTTCCATCTTGCCTGCGATCTCTTCCGGTGAAAGCTCGAATACATCGGGGTGTCCAAGGACATAAGCGTTCCTTTTAACATCCCGGGCTTTCGTGATAAGTTCAGCCGCGATATCGATCACTTCCTTGTCTTCAAGATTATCGAAATCGGTATCAAGAAGAACACCGACACCGTTCTTCGCGCTTATGTCTTTTTTCTGCATGAGGACCCTGAGATTTTCCATCATCTCTTCTGCATCAGCACCGGCAACTCTCACAACCTCAATAACCCCGTTCATGTCCCTTATTCCCTTTACTATATCTTCTTTGACATCCGCGTTTTCGGAAATAGCGACTATTACAGGGAATTCCGGCATGGATCCTTTAGTCCTGATGCCTGCCGCGGCAAACGGAGCAAATACACCTATGCCTATGCTTGCGATAATTATGTCGATTATATCTCCGTTTGTATCGTACTCTATAGTTTGAATAAGAGTGCCTGTATCGTCATATTCGTATTGAAAATGCACCTGCTGGGCATCCGGATCGGGATAATACTCAAACGTCCTGTAAGTGTTATCGGGCCTTGTTTCCTGCTGGAGCCTTCCGTACCACTCGCCTGTATCCGGATTCTGGAAGAAATCCTCATCTATGTGAAGATATACCGTACCGTCCGCAAGGGTTGTTGTCTCGACACGGCCTGACGGATAATAGGTATATAACCTGTCCGCTAAAAAGTCCTGCACGTTATTTATCGAACCGTCATTGTTATATTCTATGATCTTGACAAGCGTGCCGTCGGCGGCATACTCCCTTTCATACTGTTTCTGGGCATCATCCGGAAACGGGAAGTATTCGAACGTCCTGTAAGTGCCGTCGGTCCTTGTCTCCCGCTGGAGCCTTCCGTACCATATGCTCGTATCGGGATTCTCATAAAAATCCTCATCCAAATATCTATGGATCGTTCCGTCGTCAAAAGTCGTGCTCTGAATGCGTCCTGAAGCGTAATATGTATATATCTGATTTAACGTAAGGTCCTGCACGCTGTTTATTGTTCCGTCCGGATTATACACGATCACTTTCAGGAGATTATCGACCGCATCGTATTCTCTTTCGATATAGATCTGGTCAGTTCCTACATAGTATTCAAATGTCCTGTAAGTGTTGTCGGGCCTTGTCTCCCGCTCAAGCCTTCCGTACCAGATCCCTGTATCCGGGTTCTGATAGAAAGCTTCATCCATGTGAAGATATACCGTACCGTCCGCAAGGGTTGTTGTAGCAATGAGGCCTGATACCGGATAATAGGTATATACTCTGCCCGCCAACAGATCCTGCACGCTGATTATCGAACCGTCTGTATCATACTCGGTGATCTTGACAAGCGTGCCGTCGGCGGCATAATCATACTCGAAATGCGCCTGATGGGCATCCGGATCGGGATAATATTCAAATGTCCTGTAAGTGCCGTCGGGCCTGTTCTCTCTTTCGAGTCTTCCGTACCAAACTTCCGTATTCGGATCCTGGTAGAAAGCTTCGTCTATGAGTATATGTACGGTGCCGGCCGCTATATCATCAGTCGTACCGAAAACCAGGTCAATACCCGGGTCATCAACATGGTAAGTGATACTCTGTATGCGCCTTGAACCAAAATAATACTGGATCGTCCTTTCATGCGTACCACCAGCAGTATATAAGTTTTCTTGGTATATATGGTCGGTCCTTTTGCCCGTAGTAGGATGACTGTAATATGTAAATGTATTATAAGTACCGTCCGGATTGATTATCTTTGTAATCCGGCCGTATCCGTCATTGTAGAAGTCATAGTCTTCACGGTAGATAACGGTGCCGTCCGGATGTTCTTCCTTTCTTACCAGGCCGGAATCGTAAAGATGGTACGTGATGCCGTTTTCCGTGAAAGTCTTGGCTTTCCACTCACCGTAATCTCCATCACAACCGAACGGGAACGGTGCTCTACCGTCTCTCATGATCATTGCCGGAGCTACGATGAAGAAGTAAACTATTAAGAACAATCTGCTGAGAGTCCTTGTCGGGTTGCCGCTGGTTTTAGCGACTTTGTATATCGAATATCCTAAAAGACTTACGCCGGCAATACCTAAGCCTACGTACCATGAACCGGCAAGCACGGCCGCTGTAACACCTGAGATCGCAGCTACCGCCGCAAGAAATCCAACACGCACAGATCCTTTCTCGCCAGCTTTTGCATCCGGGCTCGTTTCTGTCTTTTCCTCAACCCTTCCGTACCGGTCGCCTGTATCCGGATCCTGGTGAAAATCTTCATCTTTAAATTTATAAGTTGTCCCGTCCTCGATCTCTTCCTTTTCCTCTTTTTCTTTTTCATCCATCTTTTCAAGCTGATCCAGGGTCTTTATGAGGAGAGATCTTCCTTCGCCTGAATAGATATCATAACCGAGATCCCAGATCTTCTTTATTCTTTTCTTAAGCTCATCTGCGGATATCTCCTCCGAAGCGAGGATGTTCTTTATATATTTCGGAGCCTCTTCGCTTGTGTTGACCCCTATGATCTTTAAGATCTCCTCTTTTGTCTCGGCTCTTGCAACCTGTTCCTCTTTCTCTAAAGGTATAACAGCTTCGGCGCCGGCTTCCTTCAAAAGCGCGATGACCTTGTTTTCTATATCCTTCTTTAAAGCGTTATAGCTGGCTTCCGACATCGTAAGGTTCTTCAGGTTGCCCAATATGACAAATTCCACCGGATATGTCTTATCAGAAAAAACCTCCAGGAATCGCTTCTGCGTCCTTGTATTGAACGCGACCATGTCATCTTTTCTTTCGGCGATCCTATCAAGCTGTTCCGGTGTCTTTGAAAGAAGCGTTCTTCCTTCGGCTTTTTCGTATATCTTGTAGCCAAGATCGGCTATCTTTGTTATTCTCGTCCTCAGGTCATCGACCGTGACCGCATCTGAGGCCAGCAATTCCTTGATGTAATTCGCGGCGTTCTCGCCTGTCTCTATCCCCAAATCCTGGAGGACCTCTTCTTTGGTCAGTGCTCCTTCAATAAGCTGTACGGCTTCTTCTTTAGAGACATATGCATCTTCTTCGATCATCTTGAATGCCGGGACCCGCTTATCAAGTGAAGGTCCCTGCTGAATGCGCGGAGCTTTGACCTCCACATATCCTTCATACTTTCCTCTGGTGTATGTGCCCACGCCTATCTTTATCTTGACCCATTTAACTTTGGACGGATCGAACCGGCTGTCTTCCTTGACCTGGGGCTTGATCCTCAGAATAACCCATTTGTTGACGTTGTCCCTGTCGATCTCGATAACGTCGCCGTAATCTTCCTCGTAATCTTCGTCAACGGTAACAACATGCATCCAATTCCTCTGGCCGTCCAGATCATTAAGGAATGATTCAGGGACTCTGACGAAACAGATATATTCTTTACCGGTCATGTCGATAGAAGGTTTGCCAAAATCATAAGTAGCATAACCGGCTCTTTTCTCTTCGTCTGCGGCATCAAGTTTCACTTCCAGCTTGAACTTATCGCTCGCCGTCGTGGTCACGATGCTTGAGACAGCTTTATCGCCTTCGGTGGAATTTGTCCAACCGCTTGCGTCTAAAGTATTTGTGATATTGATGTCCAGCTGTTCATTAAACTTCTCGCCCGCTTTTATGGATTCCATGAGTTCTGACACAGCGCCCACAGCCGTAGAGTACTGGCGTTCCGCTTCGGTCCTTGTAATATTGCCTTCGAGAAAAGTATGGTCGACCCTTTCTAAAAGAAGCTTCCTGAAATCCTCAAGCGCCATGTTGAGTATTTCCCACTGGGATTTTGCATACTCGGGATTCCTGTTTACGTTCTTCTTACACTCTTGTGCCTGGGAAATTATCCATCCCATATAATAGCTTGTGGATTTTCCCGTAACTTTGAGAACCAACATGTCTTCCCATGTCCTCAATCCTTCTTGAGTCCTTCCTATCGCGTAGTCTTTATTTTTCTGGGCCTTTTCAATATATTCGATCTCCTCCGGAGAAAGAGCTCTCTGATTTCCGATGCCGAACCTCACTCTGGCGGCATCCGTGGAACCCTTGCCTTCAATGTAGGCATCGACGTAGGGCTGGACCTCCTGGCCGTATTTGAGATCCATGTATTCGTTCACAGACCACTTATATCCCGGCCAAAGCGCAATAATATAGAAAGGTATGAATATGAACATTATCCACAACCAGCCTCTTTGGCCCTGCCATTCTTTTTCCTCCATGAAATAATGATTTACAGAATTGGTCCATTTGCTGATTTTACCCGGCACATCTTTCAGCCATCTGAATGTAATGATGCACCATAAAAAGCTGAATGAGCCTTTAAGCCTGTCGGTTATTTTTTCAGCAAAAGACCTTTGTTTGATCAACTTTTCGACCCTTTTCAGTTCTTCTTTAAGATCATCTATCAGATCTTGGGTTATGCCCTCATAAACGCCTTCCGGCACAGCGGTTCTCTGCTCGAGCTTACGTAAGCGTTTTTCCAGAACTTTTATGGCTTTCTTGTTATAACTTATGTCGCCGAAGAACCCTCTTACTTTATAGACTTCGTTAGCGGCTACCGCGGCTTTTATGTTCGCGAATTTATTCCTTACCCTCTTCATCATTCTTTCTGAGAATGTCTTGCTTATACGCACCTTCTGGGCGCCTAACTCTTTCTCAACCGGTGTATGGCTGGTCTTGGGCCAATAGCCGTCATCGACATCCTTGCTTAAGATCTGGTGCAGTGTGATGATGGACGACGGTAAAGCGTTCAGATAATACTTGGGAGTAAAGAATGCGTTCAAAGTGTAATACAGCCTGTAATACGCGACGGAGCCGACCTTGAGCCCCAGGTATCTGTCAAGTATCCTGCCTAACCACGGGATCCTCCCCATCAAGTATAAAACGGTCGTTATCGCATAAAGCGCGCATAAGGTGCCGCCTATACCCAAAAGGGCTATTGAGGCGAAAAGGCCTACAGGCCCGAACATCGCTATCAGGAAAGTCGTGTACTTTACGCCTAAAAAGAGCATGATGCCGCCGTAAAATGCCGGCCTCCATATAAGGTACACCTTTCCTTTTAATATCCTGTCATTTCTTTTAAGCGTTCTGTTTATCTCTTTTCTGACCTCTTTGAGGAGTACGATCATCTCCGGATCCTGTTCCCTGTTAGAATTGCTTTTGCTAAGTTTTTTATCGATAAGCGCGATGATATACCTTGCCACGCTTTCTATTTCTTCGTAAGGAACAGTGGTTTCCTCTTTTGACTTGTTCTTCGCTATGATGCGCTTTAGAGATTCGACCTTGTAATTATCATCTTTTAAGATATACGGCAATATCTTGTTCTTTTTGGGCCTGGTCGGATCGCTTTCCCAGTCTTTATCCGCAAGATGCGATAAAGTATCCTTCAGCCCCTGGCTCAGTCCTTCTCTTATCAGTGCATCGTCATCCGGTGCTTCCTTTAATGTCGCGATCACGGCCATGACGATCTGAATTACCGGAAAAAGAACGAACAGGACAACACCGACCAAAGTTGTCGGGATCCATCCCAGGACCTGCGGAATCACCGTCTTGAGCCATACCGCGAGAGAAGCCAGCATCGGGCCTATACCGCCCATGTTGGGTAAAATGGGGAATATCGTTATGGCCAGAAAGTAAGCTATTGTTATACCGAATGTTACGGCCGTAAAGAGGCCCATCGCCTTACCGCTTATAAGGTACACTGAATGGAAAAAGTTTATCGGGCCCATCTGCCTCACGGCGTCTCTCTGCCACTCTTCATTCTGTACCAGCGGTTTCATGCCTTGCGTCATGCCGAAAAGCTGGCCCAATGCCGTCCCGATAAGGCCCACTAATATAGAGCCGCCGAGAACGGCCAAAAGAGCGCCTAATACCGGAGCGAGGCCGATCGAAGCTATGGAAGCAACGCCTGACAATGCGGCAGTTATAGCCGGAGCGGCCAATGTGTGCCCCAGAAAACCTCCGATGACGCCGAACACTGTACCGGAAACCACACCGGCAGCATTTAAACTCCAGCTTATCAATAATCTATTGACGGCTCTTCCTAATTTATAGAACATGTAGCCGCCCAGGACAAAACCTATTAATGCGGCTATGATGCCTACTCCTATCAGGCCGGGTCCGCCGAAAACAGCCCAGGCCCATCCGGCAGCCAGATGTGCTCCCCACAACAACCATGCTGACGCTATGGACGCAATGATGACTGAAAGTGTCTGGAGCGTCTTCCAGCGTGAATCCTGCTTCCACCAGCCTGTTCCCTCCGGAGGCCTTGCATCTTCAAATGTCGAGGACCTGAATCCCAGAAGCCTGTAAACCCTCATACCGACAACATCAGAGCCCGGTTTTGCCACAAATATAACGCCTGCCACAAATGCCATGCCGGCTCCAAGGATAACGAACGCAGGCAGTGAGATGACGCTTGAAACAGCTGCCGCAACAACGGTAACCTGTGTAAGCAGGTACAATATCGATCCTATGAATCCGGAAAATATTAAACCGCCTAAAAATACGCCGATCTCATGCCAGAAGCCCTTGCCCAATCCGGGTAAGCCCTTTTCGCTTGCGTTCTGTCCGTGATCAGAGTCTTCGATAATGTTATATTGAGGATGATATCCCAAATGGCTGAGCCAGTTAAGATAATCCCGCAGCATTCTCTTTGCCGCGGCCATCTCCTTCTTCTCTGATCCTGCGATAAGCTGCTGGCCGCTCTGCTGCCTTTGCAGCCTTCTTTTTATCTCGACGATCTTATGGTCAAATTCGGCACGTTTTACATGGCCGTCCCGAAGCCTTCCATCCTGATCGGCAGCGGTCTTATGGCCGGTATACATATCCCATCTGAAAGTATTGGTCGTGCCGCCGAGGAAGAACACCGGCGAATATTGTATCCAGCCGATCTTCTTGCCTATGACCGCGCCTATAAATCCGCCGACAAACCCCGAAATTATAAGCCCTAAAATGACTGCTCCAGGCGGTGTAATGGCCGCGCCGAACAAAGCACAGCTTATAAATGCGCCTGTAACAGCGGAGACCAGGCCCATTATTACGGCAAGAGGCGTACGATGCGCCACTAACCCGTCCTGGACATCTTTCCATGTACGATAGTCCAGATTAGAAAGGGTGTTTTCCTGGAAAGGCAGAAGGTGCTGAACTCCCTGTGTGATCGCGGGAACGCATCTTACATCAAGTTCGCTCTTCACATACACATCCTCATCATGATATATGGATATAAAAGCTTCATACATCTCATTGATCGTGCTGTTATTCCTGGCGCCCTTCTGCAGTTTATTTTTAAGCTGGTGATACTCCCTCTTTAATCTCTTCGGAAGATCGGCCGGTATGCCCCATCTCTGCATCTGAGCATAAAGTTCCGGATGCTCTTTTCTGAAGCGCTTGGATGCTACGTATTTATAAGCAAGTGCTTCCCCGTCTTTTTTATACGCATCTGTTTCAAGGACTTTTACCAAAGTTCTTACGGTGTTCTTGGAGATCTCCCAGCCGCTTACGATCGTCCATGTTTGAAGTCTCTGGGGGATATTCTCGATATCCAGGATCTCCCAATAATCGGGAAGTTTCTCCATCTTGGTCTTTCGGTATTTGACCTTACCCTCATGCGTTACTTCAACATGCGCCACGCCGAGGTTATCGGCTTTCGGCTTTGTCTGAGGCTTTCTTTGCTCTTCAAACTTGTTAGCGCCTCTTATCTGTGCCGGATAAGGCAGTATGTTCTCCATCCAATCGTCTCTCTTCATGGCCCTGTTCAAAGGTTCCAGGGTAGCGTTGTCTTTATCTTCCAGCGCCATGAATATGTAAAAGTTCGGATAATTGATCGCCTTGGCCGCCGTGGGTATCCTGTCGTAAGCATCAGGTTCTCTATACGCGGATATTTCGAATATGAAAAGCGGGAATTTCTTGGTATCTTTCAATGTCTGGATCAAGCGTGCAAGTTCCTCCGGAGTGAAATACCTGATAATATCCATGTTGTTAACAGGCGGACCGGTACGCGGCGCGTTAGCCAGCATATTCTCTATGCTGGTCCATTTATTCTGGTCAAAGGTCGCTTTTATCCCCCCTATCAGCGTTTCTCTTTCCATCTGGCTCATGAATACATGAGCAAAAACATCGGGCTGTAAACGCAGCTTATTAAGCTCTCTTTCGCCAGGGCTGAACCTGTTTTTATTTATGAGACGCCCGAAGGGTCCTGTGTACTTGCGCTGTAACTTAAGGATGACCTTGCGGACTCCCTGCTGTTTCCTTTGGAAGCCGTCAATAGCGCGGAGTTCTCTTGCCTTTTCAGGTCCTATCGCTCCCACATTTTCGAGTTCATTTATCAGAACATCAGGGTGTATGTTCTCCGCGAGATCCTCATCCGTGACCTCTACCTTGCCGCCTTTTGCCTTAAAGATCCCCCATGCGGTCAGATCTATCTTCTGTATGGCCGTGAACATTAAGAACAGTGTTATCATGCCCACGATGACCACGCCGAACATGATCCCCAGGCTCATCTCATTGGAAGCAAGAAGATCGATCCCCAGATCAGGTATTTTATCAAAAACGCTTTTCTGCACTAATTCCTGAATAGCGGGTCTTAATCTATGCAGGATGAACGTACCCACGGTCAATGCTGTCGCAAACGAGAAAACATTGAACCAATGCCTTCTTTTCACGGGCACATATGAAGTCCTTTCCGGCCCTTTTTGTATAAAACCTTCTATATCCTTCTGAATAGTGCCGGCCGTGGCCTCATGTTCCCAGTACGTAGCCAGCTGCACGGCAAATCTAGGATCGATATCTTTTGTTACGGTAAGATCGATGTTTCCCGCGTAGATAGCTTTTTCCGCGGCGTTCTCCCAATCATGTATCGTATGGCTTATATTATCGAAGCTCTGGTTCAAGCTGGTGAATAAGCGTAATACGTCTTCCACGGCCATTTCATTGCGTTTCGTCTTTCCGGTATAAACCTCTTCTTTTCCCGTGTCGCCGATAGTTTTTATCGCATAATCTGCCGGAAGGCTCTTATTGGGGGCTATGCCCTCCCATCCTCTCGGGTTCCTCACGTTAGCAAAATCTTCTGCTTCCATGTAGATGTAAGGATTGTTCCCGGCGGGATCGAACAAGAGATAATTCGTCTTATGGACCATCTTTATGCTCTGTTTGCCGCCCTCTAATGCTTCATGCGCACTGTCCCTTACCAGGGCCAGCTGCCTCTCGGCTTCCTCGAACGTAGCCATTAAGCTCCTGTATATGACCGGCTCGAGGATATCCTCTCTCGGATCACCGAACGGAGCTTCGACCGGATAATTTTCTATGACCGTACTGTCCAGTGTCGCGAAAAGAACGATATTCTTCAGGTCTTTCGGGTTCAAAGCGCTCAGCCTTATATTAAGGCCCCTGCTGTACACATACTTATCGACCTCATCCATGATAGCCTGCTTGCCTGCATCATCAGCACCGGCATTTCTTACGACATCCACAAAATTGTCCAGAATATTTTCGTTGCCGTCATCAAAAAACCCGCGTGCGGTCAGTTCATCTTTAAGGTCCTGCGCAAGAGTGAATATTGATCTGACATCCCGAAGCCGCCCTAAGAGCTTATCGGAAGTGGCATACTGCTGTGCTACTGTTCTGGTTTTCTTTGAAATTCCCGGCACGAAGAATAAGATCCTGCCCAATGTCGATCTCCTCTGGCGATATACGTTTTCGTAATGGATGAACATCAATATCTCTTTCAGATCATTGGTGCTGAGATCATCCACGGTCAGAAGGTTCATCAGTGCGCTGTCATTAGCGAGTCCCGGAACCCTGTTTATATGGCCGATAATATTTTCTTTTGTAGTATAGCTGGAATAAAGACTGCTTAAAAAAGCGCCGTCATTAAGTAAAGATGAAAAATCATCAAAATGCCTTTTAATGAACTGGCGATGCACGCCGTTAAAAAGGGCTTCGTCCATCTTCGGCAGTATGCCCTTTAAACGGGATCTCTGAGTCCTGAAACCATAAAGTTTTTCGATGATCCTTTCCCCGTATATGAGGATGCTCACAAGCAACAAAGCGCCTATAAGCGCCCATACGCCCCATCCCCATCCGAGAAGGTGCTCTGGAAGGAAAGGCTTGCTGATCGATGTAACATGCATTTTCCATGCCTGCACGCCGGAAAGCGCCAACGCCAGTAAGAATGAACCTCTGGCGACTATCGCATGGAAAAGTGACGCAACAAGTCTGGGCCTGATCTCTTCGCGGGCGTCTTTCATGGAATTTTCATAAACGCCCTTGTAGGTATTAAGCAGTCCCTTTGCGGCTTCTACTTGATCTGTGATCCTGCCTTTTTCGTCCTGGGAAAGCAGAAGTCCCGCCGGCACAACGCCTTGCTGTTCGCTGCTGTATTCCTGCAAAGCCCCTTCCTCTTGTTCGCCTTCACCTGCAGCTCTCTGTACCTGAGCGCGTATTTTGTCGGCGCGTACTCTGTCGGCTTGCCGCTGCTTTCTTCCTTCCTGTAAGGATTTCAGCCAAAGAGCTCCTAATCCTAATCCGAGAAGGGCCGCAATAGCGCCTAATGACCATTTGATTATCGTATCATCACCTATGCCGCTGTCAGAAGGCTCCTTGCCTTCCAGCAGCCACTGGTTGTACTTCGCTATGCGCAGATCCTTATCCATAAGCTTGCGTGCTTCTTTAAGGGACAGGTCCTCCTCAAGCATATATTTGCTCTTTGACAGAAGCGCGCCGAAAAACAGATCCATTGATTCGGCTCTTTTTTCTTCCGGCTTGGTGATGGCATTCAATTCATCACTGTATTCTTCTATAAATGATATGGTGTCCTTGAACTCCTGCCAGTCGTTCATCTGGAACATCTGTTTCAATAAGTCGCCTTTCTTTATGTCGGTGCCGAGCATCAGATGGGTTTCTTCCTGGTCGACTTTTGTCATCCAGCAGATGTATTTACCCATGATATTATAGTACTCTTTACTATCGGCCTGGATCGACCCAGCATCAGCATTGATTATTTCATAGATCCAGGGCAATTTTTCATGGATATCTATTTTTATCGGCTCCTTGCCCTTTTCCAGTGTTACTTCAGCTTCTATTTTTTCAAATTCGCCCTTCTTCTCGCCTAACTCGGTCCTTAAAACGTATTTATACTCGCTGTTATCGATCTTCGCTATATCCGTTACGGTAACGGCTTTTATGATCTGTAATTCCGCTTCCGGTTCTTCGACTTCAGATTTGCGGTAGCGGTATTCATAGACTTTTTCATAAATGACTTCGCCGTCTTTCACGACCTGCTCTTTCGTGACGCGGCCTTTCTGCTCGAAATCTTCAGGCCTTGTAAGGCTTCCATCAACCGGGCCTTTTTCATCAAAAACATTGGTCGTAACATCGTCCCCTTTCTTCTCGACCTGCGATTCAATGCGGAGGCTGTCGCCATAATAGGTGATCGTTTTTTCGGAAATTACCGCGCCGTCTTTCTTGATAATTACCTGCAGCAGCCTGCCGATCTCAAGTTCGCCTTCTTTTGAGACTTTTTCATTGATCTGGCCCTCATCGTCATAGATGTAAGTTATCTCTTCGCCTTCGGCCGTTTCCTGAACAGTGGATTCAACCCGCGGGGTATCGCCGTAATATGAATATATCTTTCCTTCGGCGTCCTGGTGCATGCGGGTATATTTCTGTCCTATGTATGTCTTAACGATGATGCCGTCCGTTTTGTAAACATATTTCGCTCCGTTAACGGTCTGCGTCGCAACAATGTCCGTATCGCCCTGATAAGTGAATTCTTTTGTGGTCTTGCCGTTTTGGTCTATTTCGATCAATTTTATGATCCTTCCGTTATCATCATAATCGATCACAGAAACTTTTTCGATCGCTTCGTCTATAACGATCTTTCCGTTTTCGATCTTAATTTCGGGTTTTTCGCCCTTCTTGGCCTCGATTATCACCAACGCCCTTCTCTGGCCTTTTTCATTGATGGCCGGCGAATGAAATTCGATCTTCGAGATGCCGTCTTTTCCGTCAGTCGTCTTGAGCATGGTGCATGAATCATAATCATCATCACCTACAGCCGACGCCCCCGGCAGCTTATAAGTAAGTCCGAGAGACGGGATCTCAATAGTCCCCGCAACGGATGTGCTCTCCTGATACGCATCAACATTTAATATCACTTCGGCAAATCCGGTTGCCGGATCCTGGATTAGTTTCACGTCAAATTCGCTCTTTTCCTTGCCCTTGAAGGTCATGCGCGGCGTCTTCTTGTTCCCCTCAACAAGAACGATCTCGCCGTTCGTCTTCCATATGATAGTGAATTTCTTGTTTTCGCGGTTATCCTTGACGACAAGCTGCACTTCCACTACCTTGCCGTTCTGGTCAAACCCTACTATTTTTTCAACGGTGTCGCCTTTATTGATCCTCACCTTTTCAACCTGTCCTTCAAGTAAAGGCAGTCCGATATAATTCGGTGAATCAAAAGTTCCCGGATCAAGCTCAAAATTGTCCATTATGCCGTATGCTTTTACATAATTCACGCCTACAAGATCAAAAACGCCTCCGAGTGAAAGTTCTTTATCCGGCGTACCTTCAAAAACGGCTATCTCTTCAAATTTGTCGGGATTTGTTTCAGAAGGAACGACTATGCTTATCTTCCTTATATATCTTTTTCCAGTTTGCGGGTCTTCGTCATATTCTGTGACCCTTCTTGAATTTTCAGGGATATGTATCTTTCTGTCCCCGATAAGAACGGTCCCTGTTTCGCCTTCGGCGGCCGCTTCCATCCCGAGCACGGTATTATGAACATCTTTCGTGTATGTAAATTCGACCCCGCCGTCCTCTTTAAGGTTAACGGACGCTACATTATTTGTGAAAATTTCCTTTGTGCGGACCTTGTAATCATCGATGCTTACCCTATCCTTGCTTGTTTCCGTGCCTTCGCCGTATTCAACAGTTACGCTCTTTACCTTTTCACCGGTCTTTTCCACTATGATAGTCTGGTAAGAAGCGCTGTTTTTCACGGAAGTCTGGGCAGGCGCGATACGTTTTCCGTTTTCATGCTCAGCCGGTATATTTTCGATAACATATTCGTCCGTGCAGAGAAAGTTCCTCAGCTCGTTGGCCTTTTCGTCAAAATATCTTCTTCTGCTTGTCACGGAATAACCCGTAAGCCTGCCTTCCTGTATAACCGATTCTATAAATAGAACTTCTCCCTCAATATCGGTCTTCTTCGGGCTTGTAACGATCATCTTGATCTCACTGTGAGTCAAAGGATCGTACAGCTTCCTTATCTTGTAACCGTCTATTGATTCAGCGATAGTTTCAATATGCCTTCCTTCCCTGTCATAGCGCTCCAATGTCTTACCGAGATACACGCCTCTTTTATCCTCGTTATGGATAACAACGACTATATCGCTGCCGTCGGCTGCCACGTAACATTTTTCAAGCGATGTTCTGTAGCGGGCCTGGTAGACAATGACCGGTACCTGATAATAATCTTTGCCGTTCATGGTTATCTTGGGCACGTCCCTGGTGTCATCGCTTCCCACTATTTCGGCTACATTGGCAAGCGCAAGTCTCAGCTGTGAATATGTATAATTTTCATATCTGGCTAATTCGTCCTCTCTTAAAAATCTTCCTATCATGCCGTAAGCTATGAGCTGCTGCTGATACTTCTTCAAGAGCTCATCCTGTGGCATCTGGTCGACCGCACCCGGCACCTTGTGATTATTTATCACGTCCAGCAAATAACTGGGTATGATCTGGTTCCTGACATCATCCGGAAGAAGCCCCAGGCCGAATTGTCCGTCCGTTTTATAAAGGTCGTCCGTAAAAGTTATTCCTTCGGGTATTTTTCTGGCATAACGGTCTTTCTGGGCGAAAACAAAACCTAAAGCCTTGAACGGGCAATAAGTTCCGCCGTCCGGTCCGAGATCAACGGTCTTGATCAGCCTGTCTTTCGTTGCCGCTTCGGCTTCAGGTATTTTTCCCATAAACTCCCTTAAGAAATGCTGTTCGATCCTCTGCTCCCCTGAATAAACCACTGATGTCAACATCCCCTGAACGGGTTTTATCCCGAGGCTTAGGAAATTTTTGAGTATTATGGTTATGACATCCGCGATATCCTCGCCGTGATATCCCTGTTCAGGATCGGCGATCTGTATCGTTGAAAGCCCTGTTTCCGAATTATAAACAAATGAGCATACTACAGCCTCGCCTCCGTCTACATGCGCCCTGTAATCAAAATATACGACCGGTTCACCTATTACGTTGGCGTACGGAAAACCGAACGTTATTGACCATGTGCCTTCCTCATCGCCGAACGGTATAAAGAAACCTAGATTCGAGAAATGCGTGCGGAACGCGTGAAAACCGACCCTGTTCTCAAACCCTTTACCCTTCATCACGGAAGACATCCCGGTTTCATCGGCTATTTCCATGGCCCTCTTGTTCCTGTTGAAATTAAGCTCTCCCTGTATTTCACTCGTAGTAACTATCAACTGATGTATGGCTCCTATGCCCGGAATATCGTCCTCAAGAAGCATTATGAACTGGTTAAAGTCCTGCACAACATCTTCGGAGATCTGACGGCGCAGGAAGTTCTTCACTTCATCTGTCACTCTTGCGATCTCCTTCCGGGCTTGATCGACGTAGGTCACATTTTGTTCGATGAACTTGTTGCGCTGCTCCGGTTTGACCTTAGAATCGCCTTCCCGCACAAGCTCGGAAAGCAGTTCAAGAGCTCTTATGGAATTGCCCGTCTCAAGTAATGCCTGAGCTCTGTGGAACATGAAGCTTTCCCAGCTGTTATACCTGGAGGCCACGACCTTCTGATATGCATCGCGTTCATTATAGTTATAAAGCTTCTTCGCCTGGTTTTCGTTCTCTATCTCGATCGTTTCTTCTTCCACATAATCATCGGCATATACCTTTTTCCCGTTTTGCATGGCCTCATTTATCTTATCCAGCGTATCAAGTTCTACCTTGATCTCTCTGCCGGTCCCCTGAACGGCGTGCTTGTAGTAAAACTCGATGCCTTTTCTTATCCTTATGCCGAACGGGCGGTATACCCTGTACCAGGTTTCCGTGTAGTTATCCCATGCATATACCGGTTTATTCTCGGAAAGCCTTTTGAAAACTTCCGCTCTATCCTTTATCACGTGCCTGTTCCATCTTCTGTCTGTAGTGAACGTCCACTCATATTCCATTCCGTCATGTGTTTTTATTTTCTTGGCTGTGTCCGGCAGGTCCTGATCTCTTAAAACATAGATGAATTTATCCCCGTCGGCTCTCGCAAGAACTATCGGGTTTTCTATAAATTCGTATAATTTGCCTTCTTCGCCGATAGCTATATATTTGACTTTCACTCCCTGGCCAAAAACACTGTCCGGCGTTTCCTGGGCGGTTTTTTCTTCGGCTTTCTCTTCCGCCGGTTTTTCAACTGCCGGCTGAACTTTTTTCTTGGCGGTTTCGACTTTAACGCGCCTTTCTATGTCTGTTATCTTGCCTTCTTCCCAGCTTTTCTTAATGGCATTTTTTATATCGCTGAACGTCTTTTTAAAGTTTTCGATAAACTGGTTTACCTTTTTCTCTGCAGCGACGGTATCTTGTTCCTGCTGCCGTGTAAGGACATCTTTATGGAACATTTTTTTTCCGGTCACAAGATCAACGCATACAACTCCCTCGGGCTTATCCTTCAGGAGCCTCATGATCTCATCGATATCATCAAGTTTCTTGTCCCTGCCGCTTCTTTTTAAATACCACTGATAGCGCGGACCGCGGTCCATCGAATCATCCCACACGCCGCCTACATCTATCGTGCGCAGTTCAGCGGCCATGTCTTCAAGAGTGCCTCGCCTGATGCCTTGAGCTTCCTCGCCGCCTTCGGCCAGCCGGCTTGTTATTTTTTCGTCTTCCGCTTTCTCGTGCGCCTCTATCTCCTGTTCGGTGGTTATCTGGCTCACCGGTCCTACAGGTCTTATCGCGAGGTTTTGAGAAGTACAGCCTGCGAGAAGAATGGTCAAAAGCACGGGAACCGCGATACATAAACCGAGGCCGGTGCGGAAAAAGCCTAAATTGTCGCCTAAATTCCCTCCCCTTATCTCATCGGCAAGTTCCGGGAAAGCTATAACAAGCACCGTGATGAGATCCTTTATATTTCTATCAAGTTCTTTTTCTTTCTCTTCGATTCTATTTGCATTCTCGGCGATCTGGGCTCCAAGCAAGCCTTCATTCTGATTCGCATATTCCAGGTAATCCCTCTGAAATTCAAGAAAAGTGAGATCCCTTAAAAGTCCGCCGATATTCTCCACGATCGCGGTGATCACGTCGCTGATCTTCTTTGTCTCTTCCTTTATCTTGATCGCCCCTTCCAGCCTCGCGTCCAGTTCCGCGACTGTATAATTTCTTCCTTTTATATTGAAAATGCGGCTTTTTTCGGCACTTGGGTCTTTTTCGCCAAGAAGCAGGAGAACAACAAGATCCCTGAGCCTGTTCTGCGCCAGATATCCGTCTATTCTGCCTTTTACCAAAGCTTCTTTTTCTGCCTGCCCCGGGACTCCCGGGAAGAGGATATCTCTTAAACGTTTATCTATTTCGCGTCTGGCCTTTTCTACATTTTCGGTCGTCATTTCCGTTTTTTCATCGGCAAGGATCGTCTGCAGGACAAAATCTCTGAGAAGATCCAGTTTTCTTTTATCCCCGCTCAGTAAGCTCTCGAGGTCTGCTATGCCGAAATCCCTGCTGATCCAGTAGCCAAGGGTCTTCTCGAGAATACCCTTGTGCTGCAGCAGCTGTTCGGCTTTCACGTCCATTGAAGGAGCCTGTTTCTGGCTTTCAGCCCATCCGTCGAACTGCCTTACCACTTCAACATAAAAATGCAGTATCCTGATCACGGCGTCTTTAGTACTTGCGGTGTTTTTATCCAGTTCGCTTTTCAGCTTCTCTATCTGGTCTTTAAGTTCAGGAATGTGGACTTCCTTCTCACGCAACTTGAGTATTTCATCCAGATCCACCTGAGAACTGGCTAATTTCTGCCATTCTTTAGCTGATCCTTTTCTTGCCGCTTCTTCCGAAGCTTCGATAACTTTTTCTCTTAACTCATGCACTTCAGGCTGTGCGTCAACCTGCGCCTCAAGCTCCTCTATTTCCTCTTCGATCTCTTTTATCTGCTCCAATATCGCATTTCTCTTATTTTCAAGGGCATTGATTACTTCAAAAGCGGCTGTATGAGCATTCATCGCCTCTTTGACTATACCTTCTATAACCTCTTCGGTGATTTCGGGGGCTTCCGGCTCTCCGGCTTCCTCTTCCGGAACCTGTCCTACTACCGTAATATCTTCAGATTCTTCTACGGGTTCCGCTTTAAGCACTTCCTGATCTTCCTCGGCAACGTCTACCGAAACCGGTTCACTGACATCTTCTGCCGCAGGTTCCGCTTCTTCAAATATATCAACAGCTTCACCCTCTTCAGCTATCTCCTTGCTCTCCGGTTCTTCGCCCTGTATATAATAAGTAAAATCAACATCAACAAAAATAGCCGAAGCAGCATGGCCGACTTCATGGAAAAGCATTATAGCTTCTTCCGGAGTGGCTGCAGCTTCATCTATTCCTTTTTCCTCGATCTGATCAAGCAGATCTTTTACGAGTGATTCTTCTATTGAAAGGATCTCATCGGTCGAGATGCCGCCTATCGCAAAACTCTCCTGTTTTCTTTCCAGGATCATGGTCTGTCTGCGTTCTTCGCGTTCCGCTTCCGCCGCGGCTTTAGCGCCCTCTACCATGCCGCTGAACTCCTCATCGGAATTACCTGCATATGTCAAAAGGTCACTGACTCCCGCTTTGATGAAATGGCGTTTTCTGGGCGGATTGACTCCCGGAAAAGCCGCTTCCCATTTATCAAGAAGCATCTTATTGACCCTGTCGATCTCCTTCTTCTGCCGGGCGACCCTTGTTATGATCTCTTCGAACTTGTCAAACTCTTTGCCTGATATATCAAGCAAAGAACGGCCGTTCGCCTTACCGTCAAACAGCCCCACATTCATCTCCTTGACCAATAAAATGCATTTTTTGAAAGTATCAAGATCGATAAGTTCGGAATTCATCAAGCGCTTGACATAAGCGGGAACCTTGCCGGTCGTCTTTATTTTTAAAGCTTTAAGAACGTCTTTGTTGGTTGCGGCGTTCTCAACAGCTTCTACGATCTCTGGTTTTGTCTGGTGATATTTGCCGTATATTTTTCTGATGTCATCTTCGGTCAGCGTTACATCTTCGTCGGAAGGGGTCTCTTGGATCTGGTCTTCTTCCTGCCTGACAACCTGTTCTTCAGCCTTCTCTGCCGTGAGTATGTATCTGCTGTTTTCAGGGATCATTCCCAGAGCTTTTTCTAATGTGTTGTCGATCCCGACCACACCGGTGCGCAGGAATTTTTCGAACACTCCGGGCGGAGCCCTTCTGGCTTTGATCTTGACCAGTATCTCCCTTCTTGTCGGATCTTCTATATGGTATCCGTTGAACTGGATGTATCCTTCCTTTGTTTTAGCGCTTGTTTCGACGAACTCAACTTCTGAAGTCGGCATATATTTGCCTATCAGCCCTGCTTCTCCTTCTATCTCTTCTAATGCCGCATCTTTTTGCGGAGCAGTTCTTTCTATCCCGGTAACGGATCTTATAAACCCGCGGATGATCTCTTTAACTCTTTTGTTAACCTCAGGCCACATCTGTTCCTGGAACAAACGAAGGGCATAATGAGCGCGCCAATAATCCGTAAATTTCTTAAAAGCAACGTTGTATTCCTTATCATCCGTAAAGTTCTCTCTCTTTACATACTTATGGGCTTTACTATCAAGATATTTCTCGACGATCTCTGCCGCTTTGGCCTTTTCCGCCCAATATGCGTCTCTTGTTTTATAATATTTTTCTTCTCTTAGTACGGAAACTTCCTCTCTTAATTGAGAAGCCTCCTGATCCTTTCCTTCGCTTTCCAGTTTTCTTGCGTTATTCTCCAGCTCCCTTATTTCTTCGGTCAGTCCGTTGAATTCTCTTTCCAGCCTCAGAATAGGAAGTTTTTCCAGGATCTCTTCCTGCTGTTTCAGTTCTTCTTTTCTTCGATATGCATCTTCTTTTTTGTCCCCTGTCAATAATTTCTCAATATCTTCTTCGGTTATATCGCCGGAAACTGTCGCACTTTGTATTTTTTTCCAGGCTTCGGCTGCTTCTTCCTGTTTCTTCAGTTCATTCCTCTTATCAAGAGCTTCCTTTTTGAGGTCTTCCGTTAAAAGCTTACCTATAAGCTCTTCTGTTATCTGGTCATAAGCCGTAGCGCTCTCTATCGCCTCCCAAGCCTCGGTTGCTTCCTCCTGGATCATGAGATTTTCTCTCGTCCTGCGCGCATTTGCTTTAGCTTCGTCAGTCGGCAGTTTATCTATAAGATCATCAGTTATATCACTGGAAAGCACAGCCTGAGCTATTTTCTGTGCGGCTTCTGTTGCTTCCGCTTCTTTGGTCTTAAGTTCCGCTTTTTTATCACGAGCGGCCTGTTTGTCCTCTTCGGTCAATAATACATTTATAAGGTCTTCCGTTATCTCTTCAGGCTTTGCCGCGGTTTCGATCTTCTGCTGTGCTTCAACCGCCGCTTTTGCCTTATCTTCTTTCTGCTTGAAGACCTTTCTTTTTGTGATCGCAAATGTCTGCTCGCTTTCGGTCAATAAAGCATACACGTCCTCGTCCGTTATTTCGGCAGAAGTCTTTGCCTGATCTATCCTTCTTTTAGCATCAGCCGCTCTCTCTTCCTTTGTCTTTAGCTCATCTTCTTTTGTCCTAAGTTCGGCTTTTTTATCACGAGCAAATTGTTTGGCCTCATGAGATAAAAGCGCATTTATAAGTTCTTCGGTTATTTCTTCGGACTTTGCGGCTCCATCTATCACTTCTTGGGCTTCTTCCGCTTTTTTTCTTTTCTTGATCTCCGCAAGATCTCTATGGACATCACTGAGAAGCCTTCTCGTTTCCTCGCATAATTCCGTTAAAATACTTATCTGAGAAACCCCTTTCTCATCTGACTTATCATCGGCTTTAATAATATCCGTCTGAGCCTGCCTTATCTGTTTATCGGCTTCTTCCAATTCACCGGCTGTGATATTTGCTTTTGCCTGCGATAAAAGCACCTGAATTTTTTCAAGAGCTTCTGCGACTTCTTTTACATCCTCATTAACAGACGCTTCGGCATCAACCCAATCCGTTTGATCTGCTTCGGTTCTTTGTTTTATGAGATCTTTCATCCCCTTACGCGTAGTTAAAGCTTCCTGGACAGCCTCCATGGTCTGGTCTCTTAAAGTATTGATCTGGTCGTCATCGACTAATCCTTTAGCATTAACAATCTGGTCTGCCTGGCTTCTTATCTCTTCTGCTTTGGTGGCGTTTTCCCCGGCTTTATCATCTATATAATTACCGTCCAATACGCTATCGAGGACTTCTTTGGCCAGTTCCTGCGCTTTTTCGTAGTCGGCTTTTGCCTGTTCCCGTATCGCAGCGGGATCTTCCAGAGGCATTTGCTTCAGATAAGCTGCATCAGCATAAGTCGGTGCTACCTCCTCTGCTTTCTTCAGCTTTTCTGCCGCTTCCCCTGAATCTGCTTCCGGACCAACCGCCGGTTCTATTACAGGCTCTTCTTCCCCTCCAATGATCTCGATCGGCATCTTTTCCTCTTCTTTCTCTTCTGCCTCCGGAGAAACTTCTTCGATCTGCTGGATCTCCGGTACGAGTTCTTCTTCGCCGCTTGGCGGAGCGGCCATCTTCTCCTCATCCCCGCGCTGATCCACAAAAAGATCTTCCACCTGTTCTGTCTGTTTTCTTTCCGCTGCCGCTGCAGCTTCTTCGCCTGCTCTTATTTTTCCTTCAAGTTCAGTTATTCTCGCCTTGATTGTTTCTATCTCTTCATCGGTCAAATTGTTCTTTTCGGCATCTGCAAGTTCATCTTTTAATGTCGCTGCTTCTTGTTCCTGGAAAGCCTCAACTACTGTCGTGGTTTTCCTCCTGCTTACCTGCCGGGCGGGAGTTTTCTGAGCTTCCTCTTCTCCGGCACGTGCTATTCCAGCTTCGAGGCGCTCAATCTCCTTCTCGATGTTATCCGCTTCCTGCTTTTTCTCCGCGGTTTCCCTCGCGGCACTTTCCAGGTCTGCTTGAAGCACATTAAACATTCTTTCCAGTTCAGTGCACACCTGTTCCAGGGAATCTATTTTTTTCTGAATGGGTTTTAATCTTTTTTCTTCTTCAGCTTTTTGCGTCTGGAGCCCTTCCATTTTCTTCTGCTGTTCGCTCAATCTCCGGGTTATCTGATCAAGTTTTTCTTTATCTATCTCGCCCTTTTCGCCCCTGATCCTTACATACAAAAACTCCAGCAAGGCATTCTTGCTTTTTACAAGATCGCTCTTATCGTATCCTTCGCTTGAGAAGAATTCCGGAAGCAAAGCGCGGCCTTTCATTCCCATTTTTTTCGTAGAACCGCCGTGTGAAAGAAAAAGCCTGAATTCTGCCTTCTCTTCATCGGACATCTGTCTCACTATTTCAGCCACCTGTTCCAAGGTCGCAGCTATGGCATCAGCGTGTTCAGCTTTATCAGAAATTATACTTTTGACTTTTTTCGTTATATCTCTTGCTGTTTTTTCAAAATCCTTGTAATGTGAAGGAACTCTTCCTATTAAAGTAAAGAACTCCTTGCCGAACTTATATTCTTTGTCTAATCTGTTTTTTAACTGTTCCCAGGTCTCATTTTCCTTTATATCTTTTTTGTCATTAAATCTTATGACTCCCAGATCGAAAAGTATTTTGAATAGTTTCCCCTTCTGTTCGTCAACAACCTTATTAATATCTTTCTTTGCAGCTCCCGGTGAACTCATTGCATCTTTTACCGCCCTTGAAGACGAATTCACAAAAAGAGCGAGCCTTCCGGCCGAAGCCACATTGGAAGGAGCTTTCTTTTCAACAAGTTCAAGAGGCGTTATGCCGAGATCTATCACCGTGTCAATAGCATCGCTGAGTTTTTTGTTTTCTCTTGCCCCTAATTCCCCCTTAATATAGTTGCGGAATTTCGTATCCCTCAATTCATTTTTATATTGCTTCTCTATGATTTTTTTTGCTCTCTTCCTGTCCTCTTCAAACTCGGAATACACCGTGTCTTTCTGCGGCTGTTGGGCAACAGCAAGTTCTTTTTCCAGCCGTTCTTTTGTCTTTGAAGCCTCCACCATCAAACTGTCGATAGCTTCTATCCCGGTCTCTATTTTTTTCTTCTCGCCCGATAGCTCCTCTAAAGCGCTTTTTTCCTCTGAAAGCTTTTTCTCGGTTTGTTTAAATTCGCTTGAAACTGCTTCCTCAGATGCTTTTGCGCTATTCAGTTCTTCTTTTGCTTTTTCGAGCTCCTGCTTCGCTTGATCGAGCTGCTTTCTCAATGTTTCCAGATCAACTTTTTCATCTTGAGGGACAGTTTTAAGCACTTCCCGGAATTCCTGTTCCGTGAAAAGCTGATCTTCCCCTTTAGTGGTCTCTATGACCTTTGAAGCCGCGGAAACCTGCTCGCCGCTTATAATACCTTCGAGCACCTGGGTGGTCCTTCTCTTTTTCTCCTCGATGCGTTCGATCTCTATGTCAAGTACCGAAGTCAACACCTCTCTTATGTTCATGGGGGCCTTGATAAACTCATTCTCAATGCGTTGTATGATCTCGCTGTCAATATAAAACTCATTAACGTCATAGGTCTGCTTCAGCGCTTCAACCGTTTTTTGAACTTCTTCGACTTTTTCCATTGCCTGGTCTTCCGTCAAGCTCCTTATCTCGGAACCTTCCAGAAAAGCGTGTAATCTGTCTAACTCTCTGAGTATTTTCTGCAAGCCTTCTTCGGCCTTTTTCTGCCTTGCTTCTTCCGCAGCCCGTTCTTCGGGAACGCTCACACTGACATGTTCTTTTTTGAACATCTTCGTAAAGCCCTCTTTAACCGAACCTGCAACTGCGCCTGCTTTCTTCTTAATCCAGGCAAGTGTTCCGCCCTCTTCCGGCTGCTCATCTGTCTCTTTTTCTTTTAATACCGGTTCTTCCAACTCTGCTTCCTGCTGTCTGCGTGCTTCCTCCTGCCTCCTTTGCTGTTTACTTACGGCGACTCTCATCTTCACCATCAAAGTATCCCAAGATTCTTTCTCTAAAGTATCTTCAGAAACGCCGAGATTTTCCGCAAACCAATCTAACAATACTGTTTTTTGCGCTTCTATCTCTTCATCGGTCAGGATAGAATCGGTATAATCTCTGAAATTTTCTATCTGCGTCCTTGCATACCTCACTCTTTTATGAAGCGAATCGTTTATGGTCGGGACTTCTTCCTCTTCCTGAGGAGCCTGGTCCTCTTCGGCAGCTCCTTCAGCAGCGATGATAACGTCTTCCAGATCGTCATATATAAAACCAACATTATCCGCTCCGTGATCGGTGACTTTATGCGGGTTTTCGGTATGGAATTTATCGGCAAGACCGCGCGCGTAATCTAAATTATCCTTTATCCAATCCCTCATCTCTAATGGGGAAAGATTTTCCGATCTCTGTATCGCCTCCCATTGGGCTATTTCATACAGTTCATGGTTAAAAACATCGTTTGTAGCATATTCGGGATCCACATAAATCACAGGCTTGTCATAAACCCTGCTAAGCCCTATATGGGCTTTAAGGCCTGTGTTCTTGTAAAGACCATATATAGGTATATATCTGGCTTCAACATCATAATTACTGACAGGTCTCGGGCATATTTTCTCGAGAGCTTCGCACCTCGCCTCAAGTGTGTCTGCTAAAAGTTCCTCAGGCAGGTTAAGAGAAATATACCTGTTGATTTTTTTCTCGTGGTCTATGACCCTGCTTTGGATTTCCAACACAATATTATTAACATAAGATCTAAGAGTTTCATTGGCTTCCCAATCGTTAGGCAAACCTTTAGCTTTTAATATATTAATAATATCTTTATCTTTTATTTCCTTTTTATCCTGCCGGAGTCTGGCAAAAACTTCCTGCATTAAAACATTTCTTGATGCAGCATTGGATAATACGCTCAAAATGCCTTCTTTTTCTTCTCCCGCGATATCGGAGATCTCTCTGTCATAAAGCTTCTCAAGAAGCGTCTGTTTCTTCTGCCATTCCTTAACGGTCTTCTTATGCTTTTCGGTGATCTGGACCGGGTCATAAGCATCCCTTTTCTCTCCCACGGCCTTGACCAATTCGCCTTTATAGATAACGTAGGTCACACTGCCTATCCTTTCCACCTCGATATCCTGAAGAAGTATATTCGAAAGGTTTTCAGGGTTTCTTGGTTTCGCACTATCCGGCATGGAATTCCATCTGTCCTTATCCCCGCGAAGCTGATTATATGCGCTTGTAATACTGCCGACCCACTCCTTCTTCTTCTCGGATACTATCTTCTGCACTCTTGCGCGGCTGCCCGCATCTTTCATTTTCGCGACTTCTCTCGCAAGCGTAAGAGTGATAACTTCCATGAGCTGGGCAAGTTTTGCAGCTTCATTCTCTGTCGAATAATTATAAAGTTGAACGGCCAGCTGGTATTTACCGGAGTCGAGAAGTTTCTGGTAAGGCCTGTTCTTGTTTGTGAGAACCGCTATATAAGGTCTTTCCTTGCCTTCTTCGAATTTCGGAACGACGACAAGATATGAAAGACCCTTTTGTTTCATAAGATCCGTAATGCCTTCGGTATGGTAACCGCCTGTAATAAGAGCCGCTACATGCTTGCCTTCAGCTTTCATGGATCTGATCGTGTTTGTAAGCATGGCATTATCGCGTTCCTCAGCTATGCGGTAAAAATCCATCGCTTCATCAATACCCGAAAGCATGCCGCTAAGGTCATAACCGCTTTCTATGGCAACTTTATATTTGCGGCATTTTTCTCTTACGAACTTCGCGAAAGCTTTTGCGTCATAAGAAGTGCGGTTTTCCTCAATAACTGAAAAATCGCCGTTGGTAAGTTCCATGCTGTAAAGCTGTTTTAAGAGCACCGTGAATATAACGATCTCATAAAGCTTGCGTTCATCGTCATTGCGATAAAGTTTTTCTCGTATTTCGTTCTCAAGAAGCGAAACTTCGTGATAAAGTGTAAAAATATCGATCGTTTCATAAAGAGTCACGTAACTTGTAAAGCTGATAAGATTCTGGTACGGCTTTATATCTATATCGTGACTTCCGGCCAAAGCGACCAGGAACTTATGAAAATCGGCTTGAGAGATCTTGTTTTTCTTAAAAGCAATGGATTTAAGAACCAGGGCTTCGAGTTCATCCTTTTCGATCCTTTCGCTTAACTCATCAATGAGATTGCGTCTCTCGGCATTAGCAAGCGTGAAATCTATTTTTCCTTCAAGCTCCATCACTTCAACAAGTCTGCCTATTCCCTTGTAACCGCTGAGATCTATTCTGTATTTTTCGGCAAGTTTCTTGGTGCTTTCCCAATATTCCGAGAAACCTAATTTGCCGTTTTTATGTGAGAGGGATTTATGGGTGAACTGGCGAAGATCATTGGAATATATCTTCCCCTCCATGGCTTTAAGCTGAGAGAGGAATGCATCCACTTCTTCTACAAGCTTGGCGCGTTCACTTGCGACATTCCTGAAGCTTTCCACATTCTTCTTGTAAAGTGAATCATTTTCAACACCATATAGGGCGATCTCATTTTTATCGTGAGTGATAGCAAAAAACTCACCGGCGCCCATACGGCCCTCTTTTACAAGATAATCCGCAGCTTCCTGGCGGATTTCTTTGTTCGGATAAGTTTTAAGGATTGATGTATCCACATATCCTTCTGCGCCCTCAAGAGCTATGAGGTTAAGATCGTATTCAGCAACAAGAGTTTCGAGAAGTTTAACGATCGAATATTGCGCGGAAAGCGATGCGTGCGCATCCTGAATGTGGATAATAACGTCTTTTCCACCGTTTGAATAGACATCACTCTTTTTAGCAAGGTCATATGGGATTTCGATGTCTTTTCCAGCTATCGTGCTATGCTGATTTTGAGGTCCTTTGACAGCACTCGACCACAAAGCTTCGCCGCCCTGTGCCCAAATAAGCTGTTGGTGAAAGAAAAGAACTGCAACGATAAGAGAGACGATCTTGATAAAACGCATATGTCTTGTTTTCCAAGTATATACGTTTGGAAATCCTCTCTCGTTAGAAGCTATTCCGTCTCGGGGAATACCTTCTTCCAATTTTTTATTCTGCCAAGCGTTCATTTTTTCATCTCCTTCTCTATAGATACTACCTTTTTTATTCTTTAATAAACAATATTAACACAACCAACCAAATATGTCAATTATAAAGTATCTTGATATTTTATTAACTAACATTTCCTTCTCCAAGCATTTTTGTTTGTACATATTTTTAAAAATTATAAGGAAATAAACAAATATCAACTCAATATCTGCCTATTTCTTTACCTAATCACTGTTCCAGTATAGCACGATTACTACATCATGTCAACATTATAATAACTGCCTATTTTATAGCTTAACAAAAGCAGAAACAAGCCTGAACAGTCATGTTTTTTGGGCATTTTTTTTGGCCTATTCCCGGACCTGCTTCGGATCGAACCAGGTCCGGGAATCAATCCCACCATGAAGATGGGATCGTTATGGGGATATTAGGCCATTATTATGATCTGTTCGTAAAGTTCTTTTTCCTTTTTTATTCTGTCAATATCGATCTTTTCTATATTCGGCAGATATACGTACCAGTTGTCGTATCCTTGTTTTTGGACGACCCTGCCTAAACTTGCGGGTATCTTGCCGTCATTGGCTATGATCTCCATGGCCGTAAAGAAAAGTTGTGACACTATTCCGGAGCCCTGCATCTGGACATATACAGGTTTCTCCTGTTTCAGTATATTGAAGTCGGCCTGTGACACCAGGAGATTCTCTGTATCGGCTATAGCAACTTCACTTGCATCTTTTACATCAAACCTTCCCTTAACAAGTTCCATGGTCCTCTCAAGAGTCATATCTTCGCTCGACACTATTACTACATTCGACATATCAAGACATTCGTCAAGTTCCGTGGCTTTCATCCAATCTTCCAGTCTCCCCTGCTTTACGTTCTCATCTAACAGCCTCACCTGGATGAATTTTGACGCTTTTTCCTTATTAATGCCCATATCCCTGATGGATCGGGCGATAAACCTCATGTCGGCGGCGCTTCTTGCTGAAATACTTATATATCTGGCTTCATCATTTTCAGGCCCTTCGGTAACATACTTTTCAGCCCTCTCCGTTATGGCCCAAGGCGCGGTCATATCAGCATGAATTGTGTTTATTCTCATATCACGCGTGCTTTTTTCGCTTAATTTATATGATCTGCTTCCCGGCATCGTATTGACAAGTACAGCTATTATTTTTTCTAATTTATTAATATTATTAATTTCCTCTATATCCTCCTCCGTTAGATCAGAGACCCACGGATTGATCATTCTTTCTATATCACGGCGCGCTTTTTTGGTGAAATCCGTCAAAATAGCCTTAAGTTCCTGATATACTTCATCAACACTTGCGTCCTGCCTGATGATATCCGGATTGATAAGAGCATTGATACTTTTAATTCCAATGACTTTTTCTTCAAACTCACGTATCATTAAATCTTCATTTCCTTCGTTGATTATATTTACCAATAAAGTGCCTTCGGGAAGCTCTTCACTTAATTCTGTTAATTTTCCGGCATTGGCTAATATCCTGTACAAACTCTTGGGCAGGCCAATTACGTTCTTGTAATCAGACTCACTTTCAGATAAATCTTTCTTTTTATCTTCCTTAGTTAATTCTTTTTCCATATTTCTAAAAGCTTTCTCAGCGGCTTTACGAACATCCTCATTTCTGTCTTCAAATAATTCGGTTAAAAAATCTCTGGAACTTTGCGTGTTTATTTTGCTTAAAGCATTTACAGCCGCCAACCGAGCGCCTTCGTCATTTTCAGTAGATATAACCTTCATCAATTTCTCTTCTGAACGTTTACCTCCCCGCTCGCCTAAATTATGGATAGCCGTTATATATCCCATTCTGAATTCACGTATGGATTCAGGGGTATCCAAGAAACCAAACTCTCCTATTTTAAAAGAAAGTTTGCCGTACTCTTCCAAAATCCATTTCTCTCTATCGAACCTTTTATCATCTTTTTCAGCCGGTGACGGTATTTTGGATGCATCTTTGTCTTTTGTCCTTATCATATCTATTAATTCGTCCATCATCTCGACAAGTTCTGATATGTGTTCCGGCACTTCCAATTCCTTAACAACATTCTCTCCCACAGGTTGGCCGTATTTCTTCAATAGATCAACGGTTTCAGCCATGTTTTTCATGAGAGCGAATAATTCTTCGTCTTCCATCTTCTTCAAGTTGGGTTTACGGTCTATTTCTCCATAAACCTTGGCGATATGATCCGCTGCTTTTCGGTCTTCATCACTCCCGAGACTTCTTATGAAATCCAATCTTTCAGGGATTTGTTCCTGCCCCAGGAGGAAGTCCGACAAGTCACCATAATAAGCTGTTCTCATTAGCGACATTTCCGCGGATCTCATGATCCATCTGGCTATACGGTGTACGTTCATAAACAATATTGCCAACAGGCCCACGCCTGTAAGGGATAGAGCAATCGTTATGAGAAGCTTAATTGAAATAAAACCTCTTTGATCCTGCGGCCTGTTGTAATCATCAAAGTCTTCATCTGAGATCTCACCTTCCGGGAAAAGCGGCTCTTCAAATTTAACATCGAGCATTTTCCTTGGGCCGGGCGGATAATACCCTTCTTTTGTTTCATCATCCGACATTTGCTCAAGTCGTCTGATAGTCTGCTGTAAGTTCTGGGAGATGCGGATAAATCTGCTTTCGATCTTGGCTATCTCTAAACTGTGCTTAACATCGTCAAATCCGCATTTTTCTTTTATAAGATCGCGAATTATAGCTGAAACTTCCGCCGCTTTGTCCGCAGCATCATCCAGAGTCATGCTTCTGACACAACTGGAAGATGCAACTTTCTCGAACTCATCCAAAATACTGTTTATTTCGGCTAACCCCTGCAATCTAACGTTTCTGATCAAGTTCGAGCGGGCAAGAATACGCTTGTTATCTATCTTATAAATAATGGAGCTGTCTACGGTAAAATCATTAACATCATATTCATTTTTAATGGCAGTGATTTTCCGCTGCACTTGATCGGCCCTTTCTTCTGCCTCCTTTAGACTTAATTTAAGAGAAGCGCCTGATTTCGTAAAAACATCGAAAAGATTCAGAACGTTCTGGATCTTTTCGATCCCTTCTCTGATAGCCCTGAATTCACTGGTATTCGGTTCCGCGTTTATGAATCTCTGCCAGGAAAGATCCCTTTGCTTATTAACGGCAAGCTGTAATCTGACTCCTAATTTTTCCCACCCGAGTTTGCCTATTGTTTCGGCACTGATCCCGCTTTGTTTTATTCTTCTCATTAATTCGTTCTGTTTCACCACGATCTCTTCTTCTGTCATGGGTTCCGTTGAATTCCTCCACCGCATTATTTCTGTATTGATCGCCTCCGCGGATAGTCTGATCTGCTGGATCGACGGCTGTCCACCGATATGCGCATCCCCGTGATCAGACAGAAGCTTCGCTATTATTGCCGTAAAGGCTGATATGAGTAAAAAGAATGCGATACTCCTGAAATATGGAGAAGATAAAACTAAACCGGAAATACCGGCTGACGCCATGCCGGTCGTTGCCGCCAGTACTCCTATAATGGTAAATCCTTTTTCGTTCCCGCTTACTCTCCCATCAGACGGACCTTTTTCATCATCACCTCTTTCTTCTTCATCCTTTGCCTCCGTTGATCTTGACGGATGGATCTTTTCATATGTGCTGGATAAAGCCGGGCCCACAACTTCCGGATCAAACTCGTATTCAGGCTCAAAAGCTTGTACAAATCTTGAAATGCCTCGCTTTATCTCCCCGATCACAAAATCTTCCGGATCATCCGTAACGCTGAGTTCCTTTGCCAGATCATATAATCTATTTCGCGCTCTTATAACCTCTTCATCCATTTGGACATATCGACCGCACTCAAGACAAGCTAGCCTCTTTTGTTCATCTGTAAGATCCTCGAATGATACCGCCCCTTCAAACCATCTTTGCCATCTGTCGGTAGCGGCCAGTTTTTCTCTTACTGTTTCCATGAAGTTTGATCTTGCTCCTCCGACAGCTTCGGTTTTTTCATTTATTTGTCTCTCCAGCCATTCCAGCGCTTCATACTCGGCTTTTGCGAATTCCGGCCCTACGTTCACCCCCATTATCAAAGGTTCGGCCATCTTGTCCAGATCGGAGTCCTCCAAATAATCCGCTTCATGCTGTTTAAGGTATAAACCGTATTTTGAAGCAAGTTCATCAGCCGCTCTTTGCACATCTATATCAAATTTTCCGGCCTGCTTGCCGGCTTGAAGCCGGGTACCCGTATCAACAACAAGATAGATAACATTATCCCAAACATATCCCAATTTTTTTTCAATAAGCTTCTTTCTCAATATCTTTACAAAGCTTTCTGTCTTTTCAAGATCGCTTAACCCGCTTTCTGGATCATCCGAACCTATTTCATATGCCACCGGAGGTATTCCGTTCCCCCTACGATAGTTCTCGCAATCTTCCATGAAATCTGCCGTATATTCCGCTATATCCGTTGGCGTCAGCTTGACTCCCGCTTTCTCTTCATCTATGTAAGAACAGTCGATATGGAGCACGTTAAACCCTGCCGCGATATCCGCCCTGTATGTTTCCTTGGCTTTAATGATCGCTTCATCTAAAGATAATTTAAAATGTCCCGGGTTCTCATAAGGGCCACCGTGATCGCGCTCAATAATAATAGGACCGTCATAGCCTGCTTCACCGGATGCATTGTGCAGATAATCAACGAATCCCTCCTGATTAAAACCGGTGTATCCCCTATCGGTGTCCACCTGTCTTGGAGTTACTATAAATGTGGGGATAAGACCTTCTTCATCACAAACTTCAAAATATGCTTTAACGATATCCTTTGACATGGGACAAACGCCGAGATATTTTGCTTTTTCATTAAGTTTTTTCGATCTAGCGACCAATCCCGCGAGAATGCTCTGGTCTTCCCCGACATACAGTGTTTTTAGAGTCCCTATATAATTCTCCCATATTTTTCTATCCTGATCAGGCAAGATCGTATGCGTCTCATAATTCAATACATCCATCGTGACATGGTCTAACAATTGATCAGAACTCTGTTCTTTTATAATGTGGGGATTTGTACGGAAAATCTCATGAATTGCCGAGATTATCCTGTATATCTGACTGTCATACAGCGGTATTGTCTCAAGAAAAAGTTTCGACCAATACAATCCCGGCGGACCCCTTTTCATCCATATATTGGAGAACAGCTCCTCCAATTTCGCGAGCCTTGACTCCAATACCTTGTTCTCAATATATTCAAGTAAGGCTCTATTTACCTGTTTCTCGGTCCAATCCACGACTATTTCTTTACCCAAAACCGTTAGATTTTCCTTGTCCCCTCCCAGGCTTCCCTCTGTATTTGCCGCTGTAACGCTCAGGTCCCTGAACAGCCTATAAGCGTCTATTCCGAGTTTGTCTTTCAGAATATTTACATACGGTTTCTCCAAGAGCTTGCCTTCCTTATATAAAACATATATACTCTCAGCTATTGTCTGGGTATTGACGAAAACCATGTCCTTGTTAGTTTCTCTTGCCGGTATAGGATCCGAGTAACGTTCTTTTTCGGAATATTTTCTTTGAGTTAATAACTTTATGTAGTCTCTTTCCCTGAGTTCATAAGCAAGATTACCTACCCGCATATGGAACCGGCGTCTTGATCTTTCAAATGTAATGTCAGGATGACAGGTGAAAAACAGTTTTATATCATATTTATCGTCGAAAGCTTTATCATGCAGGACCAGCATGCCGTCCGCTATATAAACCGTTTGATCGGGTTCTATAATCTGCTTAACCTCCACGAAGTCGCCTGTGCTTTGAAACTCGTCCGCTTTTGCATGCATAATAAACCGTCCGCTGTCATGGCCGTCCCTGATCTCTTTTATATGTTTAACGGGCTGCTTCTTTCCCGCTATTTCAACAAATTTTATTATTCCGTCCGCAAGATGAATAACGTTCTCAGTCCCGTACACATTAATAACGATCCTCTCGGGAGTATACTCGCTGACGAATACGTTGGTTTCGCCAAAACGGATCCTATGATTAAGATGCGATCCTTCTATAAAAAGCCGGTTATTCGCTATAAAAAGAACGGGCTTTCCTTCCTCATTCATGCCTATTCTCAGTCTGCCTCTAAGTGTTTCGTCATAAACAAAGATCTCTATCGGTTTACCGCTGAGATGATCCCAATAGCTCATAAGCATATTCTTAAATTCAAATTTATCCAGGAGCTCTTCGGTAGGGCTTCCTGTCACCTGATCACGCGGCCTTTCGCTTCTGTCCAAAAGAAAATTATCGGTTGAAATAACGACCGGTAAGATCCCGAAATCAGAGTTGATATCCCTGGCCATGAGAATTGAAGCTGTGGTTGTTTTCCCCGTCGCCGAGTCCCCTACTATTGCTATATCAATACTTTCACTTGTCTTTAAAGCTTCTTCGATCCTCGGCTCGATCAACTTCTCCATGGTCTGTTTATAAGTTATCTGGCGTTTATCAAGCAGCAGTTCCTGTTTTATTTCATCCTCATCATCCCTGTATATCTCAATTACCTCTTCTACATCCACCTTATCTCTTCCCAGAATGATCCTTAAAAGCTTCGGGATCGGTCTTAAATCGGTAGCTACATAATCGATCCCTATTTCGCGGCTTTTTTCGACCGCCGTTTCTTTGTCCGTGTATTTATTTAAAGCAAGTATAATTATTGCCTCTCCGTCCAAAACACCTTTAATGGAATAAGAGTCATCGATAAAAACTACCTGCTCGGCGGATAGCCCCTTTTTCTTTTTAACCTCACGTACGGCCTCCAGTTTGATCGACCTTCGTTCGCTAGGCGTTTTTTCTTCCGGAACGGAAAGAATATTCGCATAATCAATATAACGATCCAAACCGGTCGCCCTTATAAAGTCCATGACAAATTCCGATCCCCTGCTGGAAGCTATATATATATCCGGCCTATCAGGAACCATCCAGATCCTTTCTATTACTTCCGGAATATGCGGGGATAAAAGGGATTCGCCCTTTTCTAGCAGTGCCTGGAAGGCTACATCTCTTCTATGCACATAATCATCATAATATTCTTCGGCAGATATTAACTGTTTTTCCCTGTTATCCTTAGGCGCTGTATCAATAAGGCGGGCTATTAATTCTCTGGATGATATCCCGTCATTCTCATTATAAAAAGTCATCGCTTCTTCATAAACTTCATCAATGGCTCTGTCCATGATCTCCGAATAGGTGTGGACCTGACTTAGCCTTATTGCATCCAATGTATCGTGAGATAAAATACCGTCCATATCGAAAATGACCGCCCTCACATCTTTTGTCTCTCTGCCGGTAACTGTCACCAGCTCTTTATCTTCCATCACCTGTTGTCTTATGGCATTTTCGATATCAGCGACTTTGGGATTCCGGAAAGATAATCCGACTTCATTCATTGCATCAGTAGCTTCCTGTAATGTAAATTCAAGATATGGATCTTTATCCGGTATCACAAAAACTCCGCTCATCTCAACAGGCCCTATACGCCTGTTCTGGATGCCGCAGAATTCTTCCAGATATTCTTTTGACCTTGGGTAAAGATACACTCTTACCTTTCCCGTTTTATTATCCTTAATAAACATCTTATCAACGTCAAAACCGTAACTTCTGATTATCGTTTCGACGTTAAAGATCCTTTTTGCCAAAAGAACACGATCTTCGTAAACATATCCGCTTATAACAAAAGCGGCTATAGGGTCCTTTCCCGTCGGATACTCTGTTGCGACCGTAACCGCTTCTTCGCCATGGATGTTCCTTGAAATAACTCTCACGGGATATTCTTCAACAGGAAATTTTTCTTCTTCTCCAAAAAGCCATGTTTTCTGCCTTTCGAACAAATGAATGTGAAGATGCCCTTTTATGCTGCCGCCCATTCTGCTGGCCCAATAAATATCGTAATTTTTCAATTCTTCCAGCATCCCTATCACATCAAGGCACAGATCCACCGAAACCGAATCCTGTTCAATATGGGTGGCTGTAGCCGCTGTTATGTGCTTGAAGAAGATCGGGTTAGGATTGGCCGTCAGCGTCCAATCGCCGAATATTTCCCTGTCTTCCCCTCTTTCGGCATTTTCACGGCAGAAAGGACATATATTCTTATATAAAAACCCTTTTTTCTTTTTAAAATAAGGGTCCCGCCACCAAAGATACCTTTTTTTCATATTCGAAGCGGGATCTATCTTTTCGTTACTGACAGGTTTATAAAAATTTCTGTCCAAAAATGAGCTTTTTATATTTTTTCTGAAAAGCGCTTTTACCAAATACGGCAGCGGCGGAAAAGCGCGTTTCGAATCGATGATCGCCTTTATACGTTCCCCGACAAAAGCCAATCTTTCCCGATATGCCTTTTCGTCGGCATGACAATTAAAATCTTTATCCACGAGATGCTTATATTCATCTTCGTCTAATATCGCTTTGCGGAGCGGATCATCAGGGGAATTAAAAACTGAGGCCAATAATTCTTTGCCTATATAAATACAGCCGTCACGGTATCCGGCATGGGTGATATTCGAGTGTTCCAGGTCGTTTCTCCAGGCCAGAGCTGTTTTACTAAGAGCTATTCTAAACCGGAGCGGACGGCCCTCAGGGATCGAATGTTTATGTATCCAATCGATCATGTTGTCCTGTTGCTCGTCGGTGAACAGCTCACCTACATTCATCTTTTTCCCGAGTGCATCTTTTTGTTTTACCAGACCCGGTATATATCCGCCGATCCATGGAACCTTGTAAGCCGCAAGATGGCCGTTTTTCTCAAAGACTTCGATCATATTGCCGGACCTGATAATTTCCTCTATTATCGGATCCGTGGGTTCCGCCTTGGATCCTTTAAGATCGCGGGTCGAAGATTTTTTTTCAATGAACGGTTTTAAAAGAAATACCGCATCGTAGAATATATCCTTGATCGCAAGAAATATTTTCGGAATGCCGGTCCTTCTTATCTCGGAAATGCTTATCCTTTCTGTCACACTCCGCCTGATATCATCGGATATTTCAATATCCCGGTATTTCTCATCCGTTCCTTTTTGGGCCTGATCAAAAATAGATAATTTCGGCAGGTCTCTGCTCAGCCCTCCGACCTCAAAATCGAAAATAACATTCGTTCTCTTCTTGAAGTCTTCTATAGCTTCTATTAACGCTGCAAATTCTTCACGCGTTATTTTTTCATCGTATATCCTTCCTATCGTGATATGCACGATATCTTTCTTCGGCACTATCAGGGCTTCTTTTAGACCTGTCCTGACGTGGTCGAGAAGCTGGTTGCTCATTTCTCCTGTAAGAATAATATTGCCTACATTATCAAGGGTTATCCGTTTCATGTTAAAATTCACTCGTAACCCGGTTTTTCTTTCCACTATAGCCCTTATCACTATGTTTTGCGTCTTCTCGATCAATGCTTCTCTTTCCATTGCTCCGGATTTGTCTTTTGTAGACTGTACCGTATTTTTTTCGATCGGAGTAATGGTAAAATGAAGTTTTTTTCTGCGTGTCAGCTGCAGTCTCTTTGGATCGCCCATTACTTTTAAGAGTTTATCCTGCAGTTTGCCCAGAACATCTTTCATGTCTTCGATAAGATATCCTACGAGAGCTATGCCGTCGCCTTCTTTCCATACATAAGTATTCAATTGATCGTCGAATCTCTGCTGAGCCCTTCTGGCCTCATCGATACGGAATGTTTCCCACGAAGTCATCGGCATATCCTTGACTATTCTCTTGTTAAGATGTTTCGCGATTGTTTTTTCTCTGGTGGAGATCTTATAATACGGAAATGACGACTTGATCGCACACTTCAATGGATCTTCATACAGACCCTGTAATTCTATGATCTGTTTCACGACGCGCGGAAGCACGCTGAACGCATCATAATTCTCGATTTCCACCTCTCCCGAAACGGGGCGCCTGCGGGCTATAACAAGCTCTCTTGTCCTGCTTCCTATCCGTTGGCCCGCTATCTTCCGGAAATGTTCTTCTTCTAATTTTCCGCCGTCAAAAAGTGCCTCTATTGTAAGCCTGAATATGGTCGTAAAGAGTTCTTTGAGAAAATCTTCTTCGCCATAATACTTCCTGTAAAGTTTTTCCAGTTCCTGCCCGAAAAGCTCTTTTCCTTCTTCTTTCGGCATTTGTGTCAGATCCCTCCCGCTTCTTGTCTCAATAAACCTTTGGATCACTTCTTTTTGGTCAGGATGTCTCCATTTGACGAGTTTACTGACCAATAAAAGATATTCCGGGCCTATTCCCAATCCTTTCGCATCAAGAAATTCTCCTCCGCTGAAGATCAAATTCGCGGCTTTGAGTTCCCTGCCTAACAGGAATTTTTCCCCCATCAGCTTCGCCATTTTTACCAGAAAAATATGCATTCTCTCATCCATATCCTCAACTTTTTCTTTGGCGTCCTCATCTACAAGGCCATTGGCCAGATCGTTGATTTCTCCGTTTTTATATGTCCCCGCCAAAACCGCGTTTATTATCTTCGTATTCCATTCTTTGGAGAGCCAATACTCGAACGCCTTCTTGCAATTCTCAGCTATCAGCAGGAACCACAGGCCTGAAAGAAAAACAAAAGTGCTTAATAAGGCCGGAACCGCGGTCAATGCCCCCGGTATCATAAAAGAAGCCGCTAAGGAGATCACAAGACCCACAACGCCTATAATGAGCGATCTCTCCGACCACCTGTAATAAGTCCCTATAGTTATGCCTTCCTCATATTGATCATATCTTTTTATTATCTCCTTTGCGTCGGCAGGAGAAAGACCGATCCCTGAATCCAAAAATCTCAAAAACATCTTATTCTTGAATTTTGTCTGGTCATTACTGCTCGCAAATATTTTCTGTAACTTCCCGAGAATAAGAGGATTATTCCTTGAATCCTTGAGCATGTTCAGGAACACACTGAGAGCTTTCAAGGTTTCTTCGCCGGCCTGCTCATTCTTTTCAATATCCTGAATTATGAATTTTATGGCCTCCGGGATGGAATCCGGATTTTCCCTTCTCAGATCTTCTCTCACGCCCGGATCGAACCTGTTCACGGCGGTATTTGCGATCCTTATTATTGATACCAGCTGCTTCATTTTCTCGGGATTAATTGACGACTGCATACGGATGAGCATCTCATCTTCCTCGACTTTTCTGCAAAATTCCCTGTAAGTGCCGTAATTGAAAAGCAGCATCCTGACATCTTTCTTTATCTCTTTCGGAAGACTGATATCAGTAGCTTCCAGCATTCTTACCGCAAAAGTGTTCACCCCGAATACTGACCAGACAACTTCTTGTTGTAATTTATTAAGTTTCCTGCGGGGTGTTTTCAGTAATTTAGCGATCTCTTTACAAACGCGCTCAAATTGTTCGTCTATAGGAAGCCCCTCAGCGCCTATTTCTTTGATCAACGCTCTCATCGCTCCCTTTATATGCCATACTTCCCCTTTTTGGGCAGGATATTTTTTCTTAAGCGCGGCTCTGATCTCCAGAAAATCATTCCTGTGACTTCCCATTCTCGGGCCAAGGCCCAGATGATGCACAAAGATCGCAAGTTTTAAGGTAAGTATGTCCTCGTTCTGGAATTCTTTTTCTTCGGCCATCCTTCTTGCCATTTTTTCGGCAAGTTCGGCTTCGAGCAGAACATGCGGATACAGGTCCACTAGCCCGTGACTGTTATATAGTTCCTCTATCTTGTTTATTATCCCTTTTCTCACGCCCGAGGGGGCCGCGGGAGCGCTTTTTCTGAGAACACGAGTGTGATCTATGCGTATCTTATCGGTAATATCCTTGTATATCCCCCTGCTTTCTTCCGTCAGAAGCGTTTTCTGATCAAAAATATTCGCAAACCTTCTTATCCCCAATCTCCCGCCTTTTACCCCGAGGTCCCCGTTCCTAAAAACATAAAGGTTGGTTTCTTCCCGCCCGGATATGGCAAATTCCATCTTTCTTAAATTTCCGTAATCCTCGCGCATCTCATGATTTAGATCTTCGTATTCCCATTCTCTCAACGAATATCTTGTTTCCATGTCACGGCTTATTTCCCATTCGAACTTCTTTATGGAAGACATGTTCTTATTCAAAAACAACTGCGCCAGATCTCTTACTTCATCAAGGTTTACACGCGAAACACATGTATATATTTCAACATTTTTATCCTTGCAGTGTTTTTTGACCAGGTCCAGCGCCCGCTCCAGCTTCTCAGACTTTTTCTGTACCTTGAAAGACACCTTATTCACATATTTGGTCATTTTTGAACTGATTATGTTCCATTTATCCCCCACCTCATCAATATTTTCTATAAATCCGGCGAACGAAACAACTACTGTCATTTTCTTACTTGCGTGTCCGAGAAGCTCCTTCAGGGCATCCATCTTTTTCTCATCATCGAGCAATCCTCTTGATATATCGAAAATGAAATTTACCCTGCTTACGCCTTTTTCGGCCAATAGATCAACCATTTTTATTTCGCTTGCCGGGTCTTCCCTTATACTTGAAAGATCAAAATACACGCTGGGCGGCAGCAATCCGGTTCCTTCGGCTTCATAAAAATTTCTTTTTATTTCACCGCATATAGTCCCGAATTTTTCATGCTTCTCACGAAGAACGTTTATGTTGGAAAATATTCTTTGGATATCATCGAGTTTGAACTTTTTATAATCACCTTTTCTGTAGAACGGCCAGATCCCGCTCATGGCTACAGGGCCGACTTTTTCCACGCTTTTGGAATCGGTAAAATATTTCGCATGGCCATGCCTTTTCGGAAAAAAGTAAACCGTCGCTCTTTTTTCCTTATTAACCGTAACGATCTTATCGACAGTGTATCCGTTGTCTCTAAAGATCTCTTCAACGTCATAGCATCTGGTACTCAACAAATTAATATCACCGGTATTATCAACGCGCCCGTTGACAGCGAAAACGGCAATAGGATTCTCTGTGTCCGGATATCCTTTTACCGTAAATATTACATCATCTCCGTCACGCTCAGTACATAACGGTTCCAGTTCGTACTTTTTAATAGGAAGCGGATCGTCCAGTTTAAACAGGTGAAAATGCAGATTCTTGGTATTATCGGCAGCCAACTCGTTCGTCCAGGATAGTGTTTCCCCGGATAAATTCCTTAATATCTCAAACGCGTCACGGTAATGTTCCCTTTCAAATGAGTTCTGCGGGATATTCTCCTGTGTTTCAACCTCTACTTGCGAGAAAAAGATCCCGTCCTCTTCCAATTTGAAATGATAGCCTCCCCTGTCCCTCTGTTCGGGTGTTTCACTTGTGTTCCTTCTGCGCGCAGGAGTATATTGCTTGGTCAGAAATGTATCGCTGATGTTTTCGCTTTCCCAACGATGTTCCCTGAGTTCCGCTTTTTTGCCCTTTTTGCGCACCTTTTTGCTTATTTTTCCCCTTAGATCCTGCAGGTCCTTTGCCAAACTTGCAAAATCCCCCTGTTTTATGACTTTCACCTCTGTTTTGAGTCGATTTCTTTTTATCAAACGGGCTAAAGTATAAAAACCCGGCATCAGGAAAAACATGCCCCAGAATTCTTTTTTAAATAATTCATGGAGTATGATCTTGCTTAGATCTTTTTCGCGGACGATATTCCTGATAGCGTCATGATACTCAATACTTCCGTCATGCTGTCTTTCAGCTATTGCAGTAATTAAAATCTCATCGCCGGAGAAAGCTTCATCTCCGGGCGTGGGTGGCACATACCCCCTCAAGGCCATTCTGGCCAATTTTCCCAGGCCTAAAAATCTGCCGGCCGAAACAGCAAAAAAAGCTCCCAAAACGGCGAATCCCGTCCAAATGCCATAATACAGAACATGTGCTTCCACCATCAATCCTATAAGTATACCGACCAGTGCGCCCGCAAAACTGACCGCGCTCAGCATGGCCATGATCTTACCCCACAATGAAGCGCTTTCAACGGTGAACGGATGGGCCGGCGGGATCTCCGGAGGATCTTTCTGCCTCTGCGTTTCCATGAATTTTATGTCTTCTGGAAGAAATTCACTGCAATGACGGGCATAAGCAGCTAAAGATAATAATTGTCCGTCCTTTTCCGATATCAATTTTGCTAAAGCCTCCAAGGCCCTTCTGTCTTCAATACCTTCTTCGTAATATTTTTTCTCAAGAAACTTGAATGAATCCTCAAAGGATTCAAAAGGTCTTCCTTCATGGAACAAATTCATCTTATCGACATTGTTGCCGTTTTCAAAGACATCGGCCGTAAAAAGTATCGTTAACAATAAACCTAACTCTTCGGGAGTAATGGGCAACTTGCCCCTGGAATCATCTTTTGACGCGAAAAACTCTGAAGGAAATTGATGGTACTTTATTAAAAGTTCGACTTCCAAAGGCATTTTAACGCCAAGAGACTTTATGTCTTCTGCTGAACGTGTCCCATGGTCATAAAAATCTCTTGCTACATTTTTCTCCTCACTGGTTAATGCGCCGCCTTTTTTATTCTCAACGAATCTGTAGAAATCACTTATTGAAAAAAATGCTCTTCTGCCTTCCTTTGAAAGTTTTTTGCCGATATACCTTTTAACGTCATTGACTACCGCTGGGTCGAGAACTTTTCCGTCATGAACTTCCCCGGCAGCCATTAATATTTCTATCAACCGATCAGACAATCCTATTCTTCTGGCGATCAGCTCCGCCATTCTTGAAGCACGGGCAACATGTTCCATATGAAAATCTGTCTCTTCCGTTTGGATCGACTCTAAGCATAACTCTAACCGTTGTTCACGGTTCATTTGCATGATATCGTACTTTCCTTTAGCAAAAACAAGAAGTGATAGAAACCTGTCTCTTCCCTGAAAGGACCTGATTATGAACTGACCATCTATATTCATCATGGCATCTGCACCGTTATCAAAAATGATCGCATCGGTAATGCCCATCTTTTCCAATCTTTGCTGCGCTTCTTTGAATGTTATGCCGATCCGGTTCGACTTGCCTTCAACGATTATCGAAACAAGATTTCCATCTTTGTCTATAGCGCAAATATTATGGGGGTTTATGCCTCTTTTCAGGCCTATGGTAAGTTCGTTATTATCTTTATCAAGAAAGTAAACGCCGTATTTTACTTCACTTGCCGCTTCTGCTTTAATATAATGTTTTTCCTCCCGTAAATTCTCATCCAGCTGCTTTATCTGATCATCTGTCAGAGGGGCCTCTCTTTCTTCAAGTTTTAAAGTAATGAGTTTTTCTTCTATCGCCGGCACAATAAGATCTTTTATTACTTTCCCTGTTTCATCATAGAAATGGCTTACTCCGAAACTGATCTTCCCGTCAGGTATAAACGGAAAATCAAGATAATGCCTTACGTCATAATCGTGTTCGTAATGCTCGGCTAAATCGTACGGCCGGCCATTCTTAAGGATCCCGATACCGGAATTAGTTGATACAACTTCACCTGTTATATCTTTTCCGGTACTCTCTTCTATGATCCTTTCACCTCCAGTAAACCTGACTTCTTCTATGCTGATATGTCCGTCTTTCCATATTACCAGTGACGGATATACCCGGCTATTACCGCTATAGATCAGCTCTTTTTCAGCTTCAACAGCATGAAGTCTTCCGTCAACATAAGAAGCGAGATGCGCATTCGCAAGAATGTTACCGTTGCCGGTAAACCCGATTATCTCGAAATTAGGATAGTCTTTTCTGAATTCCTCAAGATGTCTCTCGATATCCCATACATCTTTCCTGGCATTTTCATAATCCGGAGCTATATCATCAACATCTTGTACCTCTCCGCCCTCTAACTGATATTTAAAATGCATCGTGGCTTTATCTCTTAACATTCCCCAGCTTCTTGCCATATTTTTCTGAAAAACCGGATAAGCTCTGGCTTCTGAAGGATCATATTTAGCCACTGCCATACGTGTTTCAGGGCCGCGTTCACTGGTAAAATCAACAAGCGCAACCGGTAAATGTACTTTCTCGTAAGCTTCATCGGTTATCTCTAATATTTGACCGTACTCATGCAGAGTTGAGTCTGTTAAAGCACTAACGGCTTCATCCGTCATATATTCACTAATGTTGATGCCGGATCTTTCAAGATCATCTCTTATAAAGGAAAAAGAATCCTTAGGAGATTCTTTTTCCTTTTCTTCCTCAGCTTTCAGCCTCCTCACTTCAACTCTTCTTAAATAATCCGATCCCATCTCTATTGAATCAACAGCCGTAAAATATATATACATTCTTTTTAATAATTTTCTTATTTCAAAATCTCTCTCGTGACCATAACCAAACACCGTCTCATCTATCACATCAAAAGCTTTCTTCTTGTCCCTAAAAACGCTTTGCTTAACAGGCTTTTTGTCTTTATCTTGAATGGTAAATTCATCCAAAAGGATCTTTATCTCGGCTGGGACAACTATATTATTACTTGCAAATATCTGGAGGGTGTTATCCGTCGGTTTTTCAAGCGCAGCCATCTCGGGGCTACCATAAGAGCTTCCGATCGCATGAGCGATAATAAATTTATGGAAGATATTTTGGAAGTGTTCAAGGTCATCCTGGTTTTCATCTTCCCTTCCAAGCGGCCATATAATATCGAACATCCTGATAAGTCTGGTTATATGGGTTCTGTTAAGTTCATGGGGAATGATCTCCAAAAGCTCACTGTCATTAATATCCATGATGTTCCGACGCGGTTGTGTCCCCGGTTTCCCTCTCCCCGGCTCACTCATATCAACAAATGAAAGACCGCTAAGCAGGGATAACAATAAAAGCGTCCTGGAAGTGCCGCCCGGCAGCATGGCAGCTTTATCGATCGATTTTTCTTTGACCTCGTAATATTCCGGATCCGTGAGCCATGACAGCATCCAATTTATCACTTCCGAATTATTTCTCGGATTAACGCCTTCAAATATGGCTATTCTGATAAGCAAGGATCTGTACTGCTGGGGATATGAGACTCCGATAAGTTCCATCTTGAATGCCTCAAGAAGTTTTCCGTCGGAAGAAGTGAAATTAGCGAGCATTTTAAAATTACTGTAATGAGGTGATCTGCGGTTGTACGACGCGGCGCAATGCTCGAAATATTCTTTTAAGCCGGAGAAGCCCTTTTGTTCCGCGATATATTTGCGGTACTCGTTCTGGATCGAATACGCCTCATATTCATTCTGCATCTTCCGCGCAATGAACTTTTTGAAGTCTTCACGAAGTTTTTTGCTTTCATCGGTTTTCTGTAAAAATTCCGACATCTTTATACCGGCGATTTTTTCGCCCATTTCGATCTCTGCCTGAGCACGTTTGTTCTGATGCGGAAGCATATGAACTATTTCATGCACGATGGCCGACTCGATCTCAGGATCTGAATATTCGCCGACGAATGCGGCATTGATCCGAACTATATCACCCCTATTTTCGTCGGTCTGCAGTATATAGGGCTTAGAGGGGTCATTAACGACTTCCAAACGGGATTTTTTAAACTCATATAATAGTTTGAGAATTTCCTTTGTATGTTTGGAAAAAGTCCAGCCGTCTTTCTCGATATGATTTATGGCATTACCGGTAAGTTTTAATATCCTCCCTTCAATAGGTGACGGTCCGGCCGGTTCAGCTTCTTTAATTTGTTTTTCGGAAGTTTTCTTGATTTTTTGCGAAATATCTATTTTTTTATCTTCCGAGCTTTCTTTTGATATCTCGGCAGACGGTTTTACCGGTTCTTGTGATATCGGTCTTTTCGCAAAATAAAATACCAAAGTTGCGATGATGCTGATCAAAACGAACGCAACCGCCATGACAGCTATTGATATTTTTCCGCTTTCACCGGATCTTTTCTGCGAAACGTCATAATATTCAGGGTCTGATAACCACTCGAACAGCCAGTTTCCGAAAACTGCCGGATCACTCTTGCCTTCAAGAGCAGCCGCAAAATAAACCGGTTTTCGCGTCCCGGGTGCGATCGCTTGCTCGAATAGATCTATTTTATATCCCTCAGGTAAAGTCCCCCCCGGATATACTATTGAAAGAAGATTGGCATAACCTTCCTTGAAGCCCGGATCATTTGTTTTCGATCCGAGATATTTTAAATACCCTTTTAGATCGGAATAACCTTTCGCCTTTGCCTGTTCGTATCTGTACCTGTTCTGTATGCTGTAAGCTTCAAATTCATTATGAGTAGCTACTGCTGCCGCTATTTTTATGCTTGTTGAGATCCTTTTGGTGAATCCGTCAATATTTCCCGAAAGAACAGCCTTAAAATACCCCAGAAAATTCCGTATGACCCCTAATACCCCTTTATTCCTATGTTTATCAAATGCCTTCTGCCTCTTGACCTGCACCTTAAGAAAGTGTACCATCTCATGTAAAAGTATCGCTTCAATATCCTCTTCGGGTATATCCCGCAAAAGAACCGGATTTACTCTTAATTCCCTGTTTTTTGCCACCGCTTCTGAATGAGCTTCAAAAAGCGCATTTTTTATAGTAGTTTTGCCCGGACTTAAGAACGGATCTTTGATGAAATCCTTAACCAGTTCAAGGAGTTCCTGGCGGTGTTCAAAATCAGGAAGCCAGCCATCATGTTCAATATGGCCGGCAATATTCCGGGCTGACTGGACAATAACCTCCTGCACATGTTCAGGAGGGGATCTCTTGGCGCGGTAGATCATATAGATCGCGCCTGTTATTAATATTATAATACCTATATAGAGGACTGCCGGATTGGTAAAGTAAGTTGAGATATCACTTTTAACAAAAGGAAAGGCAAATACGCCTAATGCCCCGGCATCAGATGGCCCCGCTCTTTTATCAGGTCCTTCCCCTTCGGGCCCCTGCTCCTTTTCTTCATCTTCTTTTACCCCCGTCATCGGCGTCACTTTGGACATTTTTTTATTCAGGATGCTGTTGAAAAGTTCCTCCCCTAATATCCTGTTCATTCTTATCAGCGCTTTTCCGGTAACTATCTTATTGAGCTCTTCATTTGACTCATCAGTGTTGGATAGTTTAAGGTCTTTAAGCATTTCAGCAACGGTTTCGGCGTCGGTAAATTCAACTTCAGTCTTGAGTTTGGGGACCAGTCCCTGTATAACGCCGGGTACGATCAAAACTCCGTGCTTTTTGTAAAGGTAAATACTGAATATTATCGTCTTATCAAAGCGCGCGTGGTCGCCGCAAATGCTGACATCCAGATCCCTGGCTTTTGCCGCTTTGACTATTTTCTCCAGAATTTTCAGCATTTCATTGTCAAAATGGCTGTCCTTAAGATCGTGTCTCGGCAGCTTCTTCACATCGGAAGTGAGGTCATTAGAGCCTATACTTAAAAAACTCAGGCTTACGAATTTTTGATCCAGGATGGCATCCAGATCTTTGATCACTTCTTCCGTTTCGACCATTATCCCCACGGGCATCCCGTTGAGAACTTCTTTTTCGATCGCGGAATACTTCTTAACTATCTCCTCTTTTACTTCGTCGATCAGCTTGCCCAAAAATTTCATGTCATCAACGGTCTTGATCATGGGGATCATCATTTTTAAGTTTTTATATCTTGACTGAGCATAAGCGACAAAAATGGCCATTATTTGTATTTTTAAAACTTCTCTCCCCTCCGGTTCTTTATAGTAACCAAACCCATAAACCCCGGGAATGTCAGGTAATGCAATACATTTTTTATCATGCTCCTTATCAAAGGTCCTTATAGCAACCTCTTTATCTGCGACATTGGCAACGCTAAGATATACCTCCCTTTGTCTTTCAAATTCCAGAAATGCTTTTCTATTAAATGCATATTCCGTTCTGACAAGAGCCACCCCATTAGCTCCGAAATCATTATAAAGCTCTTCAACAATATCAGCTGCACCCGGCCTCAAATAACCGTTATCATTTTTTCTTGCATGAGCGGGTAAAATAATGTTTCCGTAAATGGACACCTCAACGCCGTCTCGCGTCTTAGCCACTGTTCTCTTTTTGCGGAGTTCACGTTCCTTTTCGACATAATAATCCTTCATCGTCTGGCTGGTGATAACCTCGCTCACCATATCCCAACCTTTTTTTGTCCTTGGATTCCCCGCCAAAAATTTAGCTTGTTCCGTCTTTGTCATGCTCACACTGCTGATAGCCGCAGGTTCCCCTGTTGCGCAAAAATCATCAAAGATCACCTCGGGCAGATCCACAAGCAGCATCGCGCCCGCCGCCGTGGCTAAAATAGCGACATGCTCCCGCATTGACCCGTGGCAGCTGACAAAATATTTTATCCCGTACCTCTGCGTCATCTTCCTGAGTATGATCTCATCCCGGACCATGTCCCTGGAAACAACAACGATCTCCCTGTCTTCCTCCCTGGCCTGTTCGACTATTTCCCTTAAACCTTCTATGGCTACATCTTCTATATCAAGCTCGACAGAGAGTTTATTCACGACCCTTTCCGCTAAAGCCGCTTCATCCCTTCTTCTCTGGCCCTCAGCTATGGGATACTTCTCGCTGAGCCATTCCCAGATAGCGAAACGCGCGGTATAATTATGTTCTTCCATTTTTTTCTTGGCGGATTCTATCGCTTCCGCCGCCAGTTTGACCTCATTTATATGCCCGAAGACATCATTTTCCCGCGCTACGGAAAAACAATTCACGAGTTTCTGCTGTTCCGTGCTTATATCCTCATCGGACACTCTATACCCCTCAGCCAAAGTTATTAATATCCTTGCGAAGATATTCCTTATACTAGTGCCCTTGTCATGTCCGATGGATAAGCCCTTAAACACATCATAAGTCCGCTTCATCTGGTAAGTAACGCCGGGGTTGCCTTTTTCAAGTTCAAAATTCAACCCTGAGATCAGGCTAAGCAGGTTTTTATCCTGATCCGTATTAACGAGGCCGACTGCCTTCCTTATCTTCTCCTGGAACTGATATTTTAAGGGTTTAAGTATACTATCTAAATGTATGCGTTCCCGGTCAATATTCTCTTCATTTATCTCGTACTCTTCGGGCATGATACTTTCATCGAAATGCAATTCTCCTTCCCGGACCGTTTCATAATTAAAGATAACCGCGTTCCAAACACCGCCCGGTATGCCGTTTGAATTGCATCTTTCAAACGGTTCAAGATGATAGACCGAAGTCAGGGACAGGGCCTCTTTGTATGATCTTTTTGTCCTTTCCAGGTCAACGATCTCGAAAGATTGCAGTAATCTTTTACGCTTATTTTCCGACAGCACCTCTCTCGTCTCCGCGTTCTGCTGCAGGTGATAAACGGAGATCGCCACATCATCGTATACCATGCCTCTTAAGTGTTCATAGTAGATGTTAAGTTTTTTAAGCTTTTCGAGTATGTAATTTTCACAGCCTGTCCTGTTCTGCGTCGTTACGATTATCCGCGTGTAAGATTCGCCGTTTATCTCCACATCGTTGACAACAGTGAAATAAGGTTCCTTTTTCTTGGCTTCTTCTTTACTCGTCTTTGCATCTTCAAGCGTGATCTGTATCAGTGACCATATCGTAAAAAATTCATCATACAATCTCTCTTTATGCCTTATGGTCTCCCCGTCATCAAAAAGCGATTTCTCTATACACGCATCGATAAATTCAGGCGAAACAGGCGTTACGTCCTTGTAAGTCTCCCCGTACTCTTTGGCTATATCGTGTATGTACGTTCCAAGAAGTGCATATTCGCCTCTCGCTCTTAGTTTGATAAGTTTTTTTACATCTTCCGCGCTGGTCGGCTCTTCCAGAATGACTTCTTCTTCGGCTACGTCCCCTTGATCTTCTTCCGCAAACTGTTCGCTCTCTTTTTCTTCCGGGATGGCCGGTTCTTCAAAAACGGACGGTTTTTCCTCATCCGGCGCGGCAGCATCAACTTTTTCCTTTTGCGTGAATTTTTCTTTAACTTCCCCGATCACATCCGAAGCCGCATCCGCTACTTTCTTGAGAAAACCTTCATGCGCGCTGTTCTTCTCGATAAGTTTCACTTCACCTTCACTGACAACATAGATATTCCCGTCAAAATCAACCCTGCAGGTCTTGCCGCTTTCATCCGCCTCAGCCTTCGACCGCCCGAGATACAGCCTGAAGATCTCCGGATCGATGCGGTCATATTCAACTGCCGTGAGCCTTTCTTTGGGGATGCTGTTGTACGCCGCTTCATAATTATCAGCCCAGTAATCAACTACGGAATTAAGGTCTTTACCTTCAAGAGCGCATTTTCCCAAAGCATAGACTATGAGTTCTTCCAGCGCCGTAAAATCTCCCGTATCAAGATAAGCCTCGAGAGCAAGATCGTACTCCCCGGCTTTTACGAGTTCCCTGTAGGGGCCCGTCTTTTTCGTAAGAATGGCAACATACGGACGTATGTTATCGCCGGAAAACTTCGGCATCAGAACAAGATAAGAAAGGCCTTTCTCTTTCATGAGGTCCGTGAGCCCTTCCGAGTGGTGTCCTCCGGAAATAAGCGCAGCAACACGTTTCCTCTCACGGCGCATCGAAGCTACGGTATTTGCGAGCATAGCGCTATTACGTTTTTCGGCCAACTCGTAGAACTTTAAGGCCTTTTTCGCTTCTTCGAGGATGGTTTCGGAAAGACCGTCAACCTTTATTTTTCCGATCATTTCGCGAAGATCCTCTGCCTCGCAATCTGTAAGCTGTATTTGGAAAAGGCTCTTCAAAAGCTCGATAAAATTTGTCGCCTCGTATAATTCTCTTTCCTCTTTACCGGTGAAAAGTTCGCTGAATACTTTCTCTTCCAGCTGATCAAGCTCATTTTGAAGGCCCGTTACATCAAGACTATGATATTTCCTTGTATAATCCACAAAGCGTAAAAGCTCTTTATATTCGCCGCAATCTACGCCTCTTTTTTGCGCAAAATCCACAAGCCAGCCGTGATAAACAGCCTGATCGATCCTGCCCTTTTCAAAATAAAGGGATTTAATGGCTATTTGTTCCAGGTCTTCCTTGACGGCGGATTTTGAAATGCGGTTTATTAAAAGCGTTCTTTCATCTGTAGCTTTTGAAAAATCGACCTCTTTCTCCAGATATACCGAATCGATGAACGCTTTTATATTTGGATAACTTTCGGTGGGGATCCCTTTTTCCTTACAAAGCTTCTCAAGAAAATCCCAGTAAACATCAAAACTTATTTTTCCTTTTCGGTGGAGGCGCGATTTAAACACCATTCGGCTGAGTTCGCCGGAATATGTCTTGTCCTCTTTTTCCTTTAAAGCGGCGAGCAGTTTGTTCAAAGAAACAAGAGATCCGCGGTTTTTCCGGAATATTTCTCTGAAAACCTTAAGGTTCTCCTGATATAAACTGTTATCCTCGACTCCGTAAAGAGCAATATCTTCATCCTGTGTTGCAGTAAAAAACTCACCTGCCGATATTTTCCCTTCTTTCATCAGGTAATCTGCGGTCTCCTCCCTCAGTTTTTCATCGGGAAGAGTTTTAAGCAGCGATGTATCGATATACCCCGAAGCGCCTTCAACGGCAACAACGCGGACATCGTATTCGCTCATGAGGTTCTTTAAGATCTCCACTATGGAGTACTGCGCGGAAAGCGATGAGTGGCAATCCTGGATATTGATGATCGTCTCGTTCTTGCCGAGCAGGCCTTTTTTTTCGATATCGGCAAGATTTTTGGGGATATTAAAATTTTTGTTTATTTTTGGGTAGGAAGAGATATCACCGGCAGCCCATACGATCTGCTGGTGAAAAAAGATGAGGGCAACTATGGTTGCCGTGACCTTAAGAAATATATTATATCGTCTTATCCCCATAACTTATTGTTATCCCCATAACATTTATGTACTTTTTAAAGTTATTAGCTAATTCAAAGTGTAAAAGTCCCTTCATGTTTTTCTTACTTACAGAAAGACATTAAAGAGCTAACAAGCTTTTTATTTATTTAATGACTAATAATATGTTAACACAATAAAAAGATTTGTCAATTTGAATATCTAACTATTTTGATTCTTAATTATTCGGCTTTATTTTGGGATAATTTTGAAATTTGTTAACAATACTACCTTTTTCAACAATTACATAATCGTCCAAAAAAAATAGAACGGCCCTGCAGTGTATTCCACGGCAGGGCCGTCTGAGATGCAGGAAGGTTTTGCATCTCAATTCACGTCGCAAAGATTGAGGGGAAGCGGCGTGAACTCTATAAGATTTTTATTTATTATAGCCTGATGATCACCTCCTCGTATCTCTTCATTTCTTCCATCAAGTTCTCGAAGTTGATAGGTTTAATAGGTTCAAATATGAGCCAGTTCTTATACCCCTCTTTTGGATTTACCTCGCCCAGGCTTTCTGATATAACTCCTTTATTCGCAATGATTTCCAATATAGCTACAAGTCTTTGCGAAACCACGCCCTCACCTACCATCTGGACAAAAGTGGGCGCCCTGTCAGCCTGAATGATCCTCTCATCCGCGTCCGTTTTTACAAGATTCGCGATATCGCCTATGGCTAGCGCATCAGGATTTTCTACGATATCGAGTTCGGGGAATGTGCTCCGGGCTAATTCAAGCGTCCTTTCGAGGGTAAGATCTTCCTGTGTAATTAAACGTATGTTCCCCCTGTCCAACACGTCGACTAATCCTGTTTCCTCAAGCATCATATCGAGATTCTTTTCCGTTATATTGGGGTCAAGCACCCTTACCTGTATGAATCTGGACGCTTTTTCCTTGTCAAGCCCCATTGATCTTATCGTGTCAGCGATAAGCCGCATCTCGCCGACATTTCTTGCGATCTCGCTGATATACCTCGGCTCGCCCTCGACCAGGCCTGTTGCGGCATATGCCTTTGTCCGGTCTGTAGTCCTTATCCTTGCGTAAATATCCTTATGCCTTATATCTATCGTGAGCCGGTAAATACTTTGCTCGCTTAATTCCATGCTCTTTATGATCTCGATGCCGCCGATGGACAGCTGGTGTACCAGGTCTCTCAATTCAAGCCCGGACATGGAAGGAACTAACCCTCTTATCGCGCCGACATTCATGCTCAATATCAGTTCTTCCTTTTGCCCCGTAAGGGTCTTTATCTTTGCGTCTATTTCATCTTTCTCTTCCTGGGTCCTCCGTATCATGCTCCTGACCTGCTGTAATCTGAGTATTTCGCGGTTGATTTTATCCAGCTTCTTCATGGATTTGGAAGTGAAAACATCCGCGCGAAGTTTGTTGGCCGTTCCTATAATAAGCTCGGTTGCCTCTTTCCTATTGTATCCGGCAATAGGGGTATCGATAAGAACGACCGCGTCTATTCCCTCATCTTTCGCTGCTTTACTAAGTTCTTCGATCATGGTTTCAGTTTTACCGGGCATTACTTCTACAACGCGTATAGAAGGATCGCTGCGTTCTATCCTTTCAATAACGACCTCATCTACTGTTCCTTTTAGAATCCCGACCACAATATCGGGTTTGGGCGCTGCTTTTCCCTGGAAGATTTCTCCAATCATTGTGATCACTTGATATGCCAGAATTATTAAACTGGAAGCAATAACTGTTGCGCCCATCTCGGTAGGGCTGATAAACGGTAACGCTCTTGCTATAAAAGATTGGATCGCTATATTCAAAGGATAATATGCATTGAATATTATCGCCGTGCTTGCGAGCAAAAAGCCTATGCCGAAAACGGTCATAAGCATTACAATGTTACCTCTGCCGCTTATTCCCCTTGGTGCGGGCGGGACTTCCGGCGGTATTGCCGGTATGACCCTGGCAAGAAGAGGTCTTATTTGTCCTTCGATTATCGACTCTCCGAGGGAAGCCGAGATCTCAAGACTTTTTTCATCATCGGTCCTCCTGGCTACATTACGTATTGTCATGTCCCTGGGATCATCCGTGTGATATGCCACATAATCGCTTTCATTCCTGCCTATGTATTCTATCCTGAACGGTTTGCCCCGCAAAGGATCGCCGAAATATTCCCTTTCGCTCTTGCGGAAATGAAATTTTACGTTATCCTTCGCAAAGAAAACAGATTCCAGAATATTGCCCGGAAAATCGACAATTTCCATGCCTGCGGCAGCGCGCCTTCTATTCAGCTCGAGTTTATCGTCCTGGGTAACATACCTGTATTCGACTTCCTCTTTTCCTTCAGCGTCATATACCACTACCTGGTCAAGCACCCAGTCCGTTATTACCGGTTCCTGTAGTGACGCGGTATGATCGTAAATATCGGTAAGGACATAAACCCATTCCTGTCTCTTCTGGTCCTCAGAAATGCCAGCAAGCTCTTCCTGTCCTGTTTCCACCTGGTAAACACCTTCATATTCTATTATTATGTAAAGGTCTTTTTTGCCGATAGCTTTTTTAACCCTGTAAGTAAAATATTTTCCTTCCTGCGGATTGCAGAATAATATTCTTCTTCCGTCCTTCGCGTATTCGGAGATCTTCCCGTCCGGTTCGATGATCCTTTTTATCTCGCGCGTATCTTCATAACGCTCGGTTATCGTGCCGTCTTCCGCGACCTGGTAAACCGGAGCCGGTTCAGCTTCTTGAGGAAGTTCCGGTTCTTCAGGCTCTTTCGGCCTGCCTCTGCCGAACAAGAACATACCTCCATAGATTATTCCGACAAATATTGCCAATGTCAGTAATATATAAAAAGAATTGATATTGCCCGCGGAATTTGACAGAAAACCCGGCGGGCTGAAACCTTCGCCCTGTGTCAACCCGAACAAAAATACCGGCGCAATACCGAATAAAGGTTTAACAGGCGGTTTTACCACCGGGGGCACCACAACCGGCGGCGCAATAATTTCTTCCGCAAGACTTGCCCTCGGTACGATGCGCGGTACGCCTATACGGACCTGCCCTGAAGTGGCCTTTATAAAATTACGGTTTACCCTTATAACGAATCTCTTGGCTCTGGCCGGATTGAACGCGCTGCCAATAGGCTTTTCGGGTTTTATCCTTAAAGTGTTCAATTTCTCAAGAAGTTCTCCTTCCACTATTTCAAATTTGGATTCTTCGCCTCCGCTATAACCGGGCATCTCAATAATGGTCTGCGGCCTGTTCTCGTCATCGTAAGCCACGATCATTATGGTATGCCCCGCCAAATTTTCCCTATAGGCTTCCGGAATGAAAAATTCAAAAACGAATTCCCTGCCCCTCATGTCCACGGGTTCTTTCAGCTCGAATTCAAGTTCCGCAAGGTTTTCTCCCTGAACAAGATCAACATCGAATGTTATCGTACCGTCTTCATTTATTTCATAATCGGTCCCCCCGGGTTTTCTCGAAACGCGTATGCTGCTGTTCTCCTCATCAATCTTTATTACATCATCGGGATCGATGCCGAATAATTTATAATATTCATCAAGCATCCCCAACCGGGCGAACATCTGCTGCAGGTGATCGGTGAAATACTCGAAATCCCATCTTTCTCCTTCTCTTTGATATCTCTGCCTCAGAAACTCCGTATATAGGACTAATAGCTCAAAAGATCTCTGCGCCTCTGTAATTCTGTCTTCTCTAACGCTCTTTTCATATTCATCTACAAGCTGGACCATCATGGTTCCCCTCAGGTCCTTGACTCCTTCTCTCTCGTCTTTGAACAGGTCTTCTTTCTGTTTAGGCGTAAGATTTATATTTCCTTCGATATAATTTCTGATCGTGGGCTCGAGAACAAGCGCTCTTGCCTTTTCGGCACGGGCTGCTTGAACATTGGACAAAACACTTAACCCGATGATCGACATGAAAGGCAATATAAAAAGAAGTCCTAAAATCACGCCCTGGTATTTTGTCCACAACCATAATTGCTGGATCCTTTTCTTCAGCGTCCTTATTTCGCCAAGCGCGAATTTGACTATAGCCGCCCGCCCGCGTGTCCAGAAAAACTCACCTGCATAACGCGGCACAAAAGATCTTTGTATGTCCTGTATGGAGGCCGGGGCTATATTGTTCCAATAATGGATCATCGCCGGAGAAAGTGCCCCGAACTTAAGCGCGTGTTTCGGCCTTCTCCCCACAATAAAAGCGTATTGCCTCTTTCCGACATACCTGACCAAGAGATCAACGCCCTTTAATGCCATGAGAATGCCTGAAAAGACCAACCCCGTGATCAGTACCCAGTGAGGCATCCATCCCCCGATATACAAGATGCCGGTAGTTAAGAATGAAAGGACGCCTACTACGCCGACTCCGGGACTTATATGTATCGCACCCAATGCGTCGCGGCGTATGCTTTCCACTTCCTCCAGTATCTCACCAAGCGCGCGCTGGAACCTTTCAATGTCTCTCCTCTCAGGATTTAAAAGAGATAGTCTAAGTTCACGATATGCGCCAAACGCGTAGCTCTTTTCCCTTATTTGATCGACTATCTCGTCCGGTTCAGTATCGGCTTCAAGTAATTCCCTTATCCGGCTTCTTACATCCGCCAGTTCCGCTTCATACGGGCTCAAAAGAGCGATTATCTCTTCCGGTTCGGCATAATCCGCAACATGTACATCTCCGATCCCTTTTAATTTGCGGAATTGCTTGTCTTCTATCCTCTTTCTGAGCGCTTCCGCTGTCGCTTCTTCATCCATAATAGCCCGGGTAGCCGCCGTTATGATGACCATCAATGTCAATGTAACTGGAGGCGTTAAGAAAAAGATGCCGCCGACCATTGTCGTTGGAAAATATCCAAACAGGACATTTAAAAACTCGCGCGTGGCATGCCCCAAAACGGATATCAAAATACCCGCAGGGCCCGCACCCGGTAGAAACGTGCTTTCCGCGGCAAGGGTAGCGAGAAAATATATAACGGGAACGCCTAACATGATAGCGGTAAGAGTGCCGGCAAAAGTTGTTGAAGATAAATACGCCATGTGCTGAAATTTTCTCCAGCCCATGGTTTTTATGGGATCTACTTGCCATTGTTCGTTCCTCTCAAGGCCCGCGCGCGTGCGCAAAGTATATAAAGCTTTACCAAATTTATAGAAAAGTACGCCGAATATAAGAAATCCGGCAATTGACAAACCTATACCGATAATCGATCCAAACCCCCCGAAAGCAAGCATGAGGTTCCTTGAACCGATAAGAGACCATACCGATCCCAGTCCTATATGCTGGCCGAAAAACATCCAGAACGCCGGCCCGAAAGAAACTATCGACCAGAACGCCTGGAGAGTTATCCATCTTATGCGCTGTTTTAACCATCCCGGGCCGAGTGCCGGCAGGAGATCCTCAAGCACCTGCGTGAATGATCCCACGAGTCTGGTCGCTTTTAATCTGTATAAAGCCAATCTGCTCCCAAGCTCGGCATCCTCTATCTGGTTCATGGCGTCCCATGCACCCGAGACCTGATACTGCGTGAGATGTTCTCTTAAAGCGGCGGAAGGTGTTTTGATCTCTTTATCGGGGCTTATCATCAATCCGAGACGCCTGAAAAATCTGCGCGCCATGGACATGGATCCTATCGATTCCTCACGTTTTGTCTCTTCAGATTGTATGGCTTCCCTTAAAGGCCTTAGAAGTTCCTGTAAATTCGCCCTTACTGAAAGAGGCACTTCCTCTAAAACTTTTCCCGTTTCATCCACTACGGGCTTTGTGTAGGCGAGCGTCTCCCATAAAAAGCCGTTTCCCGTACCGCCGAGGAATAAGAACCCCGCAACGGTCTGGCCGACCTGGACTGTCGCATGCCAGAAGAGATAGTCCAGATATGACAGTATTGACCACTTCGGGCTATAGAGCGGCACAAGACGAAGTTCCGTCTGGATAACAGCGGGAACATTTCTCAGGCGGAATTCACTGTTTATAAATTCTTCCGAGGGCAATATTTGCCCGCCGACAATTTCCGGCGGATAAGTCTTAAGGAACGCCCATGTCATGTAGATAACACGGTTTCTCGCAAGATCTTCATCACTTTGCCCTGCCTGCCTGGCAATGTAGTCCCGCATTTCATCCTGATCCCTGTCAAGCAGATCTATAATGCCGGCATCATCTGTCTCGAGCTGTTCTTTTAGCGAATTCACCGCTTTGGTGTATTCAGTTTCAAGTTCCTTTCTTTGCGGTTCGTAAGATATGAGCCAGCGGTCCTCATCCTCTTCGTTAACAATGCCGCTGATCTGTTCATTAACGGTCCTCTCGCGCATCGCCCAGACAGCGGTCTTCGCCCTGAATAAAAGGCGCGTGAAACGGTCTTCTTCATCGGCAAGTTCCAGATAATCCGGATCCGGCTCGCCCCTTTCGGCGTAAAAGAGCTGTATCGCCTTAACGGCCTCAGCGTTCATGGGAGGTTTCATCCTCGGTTTTCTCTGGAATTTAAGGTAGTTGATTCCGAAATCCGATACCGGAACTATGTTGACATTGCCTCTGTAATCGGAAAGAGTGCCTTCGGGTGGCACCTCGCCTCTTTCGGCCATCAGATCCAATATGTATTTTCTTGCGGGTGAGATAAGCTTGATATTCTCTCCGCCGAGAACATACCTTATCTCATCCAATCCCCCCTGGATGCCGGTCGTAAGCTCATATTTCTTGTCGCGTCTTTTTTCATCCTTTTCATATTCCTCAAGAAGCATGACCGCCTGATCCTCTTCCATGCCTCTTGCTTCGCCGTATGCTTTTACTTCATCTAATATCTTTCCGACATCTATCGTTTCATCCGCGCGAAAAGCGTCTATTCTTGCTTCATCAAAAGCTATAAAACCCCTCTCTACCAATCCCCTTAAGACGCTTAAAAGGTTTCTCCTTGAAATATTCACCCTTAGGTAATCGTCATCGTCCATTACCGGGAATATATCGATCGGGCGTTCATAAACCTCTCTTGCGCTTTCCACCATTCTTACAAAATTAGCTCCGGCGCCTTTGCCGAATGTGGTATCCATGATGACATATTTGGGGAGAAGTTCTTCTCCGTATGTACTTATCATATACCTGACATCGTCCAGGCTTAAGTTGGCCATGACGTCTTCATGTGTATATCTTACAGCCGCCTCCATGTCATCAAATTCTTCCGGAGTGTAATTTGCCGCCAGGCGTTCATCGCTTTTGATGATGTCTATCAGGCCCTGCCTGTCCTCCCTGTTGGCGATCGTTATAACTTCGAGTATAGGATACTCAAGGCGCAGACGGTTTAACGGCCACTTGCTAGGTTCCACTTTTCCCCAGGAACGCATCCATCCCTTGAGGCCCGAGTATTCATTTGATATGCTTTCGATCATATCCTGAGAGACTAAACTGACCACTTCGGGATCTTCAGGGTCATACCCGGTAAAGACACCTTTTTGAGTAAGGCGTTCGACGGATTCATTTTGCCTGCGTATGAATTCTTCTTCGCCCAATATTTCGGAAAGAGCTTCAAATGAGACTCTCGCGGATACAAAACGGGCAATGTCTCTGTCGATCACTCCCTCGTTCTTGGCTCTTTTACGGAAACTGTTAGCGAAAAGTACTACCTTCTCTATCATAACGGTGACCATGTAACCCATCATCGCGGCGGTAATGGTCGTAAGCACTGATATAACAGCGTTAAGATCAGGGGTTTCAGGTATCGATATCACTCTGGTAAGCATTATCCTTAAAAAATATGAAAGGAGGCCGAACAGAATAAGCGATACAAAAGCGCCTTTCAGGCGAAAACCGTGCCTTTCTACCCCTCTTGCGGTGCTTGACCTGGCGGGCCCTACACCGCCGTAACCTTTAGCCTGCCTGACAACCTGCTTAACGCGCCATTCCCTGCTCCCCGCATCTCTCTCAACAGCAAAATCCAAAGGTTTCCCCTCGCGATACAACGAGTCGATGCTCTCGATCCGTTCTCTAAGCCGCGCGGCGAAAGTGGGCAGGTTCGTCAAAGGTACCTGGTGCACCGGAGTAAAACCGAACCTTGAATGATACTCGCGCGGACCATTATAAGGAACGTCTTCGGGAACAGGTCTTTGCGCACCGGGCAGAACTTCGGTAAACTTGTTATACTCATTATCCCTGTATATGGTGGTAAACTCTTTTCCTTTTAAATAAAAAGTGGGGAGATTCCTTTGCACATCACCTTTGGGCGTGTGGAATCTTGAATAAAGAATATAATCTCCCGTATTGTTCTTTCTTAAAAATTCTATCCATTCGCGCGTATATCTCATGTAATCGTACAGGTTTATCTCCATGGTCTCCCGGGCAATGATATCAGCGGGAGCCGCGTACCTGGGCTGGGTGGTAAATGTAAGCATCTTCTTCCATTCTTCGCCCGTAAAGCCATCCGCACCTTCGTCGATCAGTTTTTCCAGTTCCGAAATGATCTCATTAAGCTCGGGCTGGAGAATATCCATCGCCTCCGCTTGCCTTGCCAATTTATCCTTTTTGCTTCTTACAATATCCCTTATAAGTCTTGAAGCAGTAAATATCCCGTAAAGCAGAAGGATAGCACCGGCCGCCCATACGCTCCAGCCATATCCTGTAGCCAGGCCGGTTTCAAGTGCATTCCTCATGTTTATGGATAAAAATCCTATGCCGGCAAGAAATGCCGGAATGCTCGTCCAGTTCATGAGCGCCGCGGGTTTCACTTTTTTCCCTACTCTATCGTAATAAATGGGTTCAAGTGCACCGTGCGCCTGCCAGAAAGTATCCGTGATGCGATCGACTATTCCCTCGATCCTGTCTTCCGCGGCGTTAAAATCATATCTTAAGGGGGCCGTATTAATGAGATCCGCGGCTATATTGATATCCGTCAAAACGGGTAAAAGCCCCGGGGTTTCCTGTAAGGCCGAGATATTGGAGTCTGCAAGCCTTATCTGTTCGTCTATCAAACTTTTGTCCGGATAATCTTCAGGCAGGATATCGCTCTCGAGTTTAAGCGCGCCTCTGTGAAGCATGAGAGCGTGTTCTATTAAATTGCGGGCTTCTTCGGAAAATTCATATTCCATGACGCCTTCGGGCCCGGCACGCCTCCTGAGTGTATATTTTATCCAGTCCCTCGTATTCGGCCATACACCCGTTGTGTTCTCCACGTAATAGTTGTTGAGGCCGTCCACCTCATACAATTCATGTGCGAACCTTGCCGCGAGGAAAAGATCCTCCCCGTTCTCTATGCCGCTCTCCAGGCCCAGCCGGCGCAATCTTTCAAATTCGTTCCTTGTGATGTGTATGGACTTCGTGCTTATGCCTATGTGAGTTGTCTGGCCGGTTATGAAAACATCCTGCGGCACCTCATAAATAAAAACATCGAATGTATTCAGCATCTCCAATAAGCGTCCGTCTGACAATGCTTCTATATCCCTGTAATTTTCTAAAGCCCCGGTTATTGCCTCTTTTTCTTCGGGGGTTATCTGCGTGAATTTGCCTTCATCGCGCAGTCCGCTTATTTGCCTGTTTATCTCTTCATGCCTTCCCAAAAGGTCTTCCGAGACCAAAGCCTGCGGCACTTCCCGCGAGATCAAAACCTGCGGCTCTTCCCGTTCGGCAAGCTCCGCTTCTTCGATCTGGTCAGGCGCTTCCGCTTCTTCTTTTTTGGCGGGGCGTAATTTAGCCAAGAGTATCGCTATGCCCAGGAACAGGATAAAGAACGCGCCGGTTATTTTTCCTCCGGTCACAAGAAACCTTACAAGGCGGGAGCCCTGGATATTCTTCTCCATCTGGCTTACGACTTTCTCTATCCTTTCGCCGCGCGCGATCCTTATCTGCGCTTTTATCTCACCTTCTACTTCTTCGTCGGAATATCCCAGTCTTAACTTTTTGCCTGTCAGATCTCCGACGAATTTTGTGAAACGATAAAATCTTTCCGTATCAGTCCATCGTTCTGACCCCGGAACAGTTTTTAAATATTTCTTAACGCTGCCCCTTCCGGCGATATCATTGAAATCATTTCTGAAACTTACATTGTCAAAATCCTCTATGCCATGTCCGCCGCTCCAGTAAATAAGCGTCCCCAAAACTTCCCTTCCTTCAGCTGTAGTTAAATTTATATCATCGGGAGTTATAGGCCTTTTCGGCGATGAATACATCTCTATATATCTTTCGATGGCTATGTCTTTGAGCCCGGCTGCCTCTCGCAGGATCCTGTTCCGCGCGCGGACCGAATACTCTGAAAGATTCTTCTTCCACCCTAAAACCGTGCTGAATTCATCTTTGGTCATGGACGGGACCTCGGCATCCTCGCCGAACATCAGATCTCTCAGCGCGCCGCCCATGAAATCCTCAAACGGAATTCTTGCTCCTATATCCTGCGGCTTCACGTCTCCTGAATCCGGATCTACCTGCACATCCTCCCTTATGCCTGATATTTCCGCTTCAGTTTCATAAGTGATCCAGTATCCCGCAGGAGCTACTTCGTCTATAAGTGTGTTCGTCTCAAAGACCCTCGGCTGGCCGTTGATCTGGCCGTACCCAAAGCGGCGCGTATATATTTCTTTTCCTTCTTCATCGCTTAAAACTCTCTCTTTCACCCTTGCAGTGTAGCCATAGTATTGCGTTCGTTCGAGAGATCCATCCGCCCTCGTAATGGTGATCAGCCTGCCGATCTTCCTTCCGGGAAACGGCCTGTCTTCATATTCATACCTGATATCGCCCGTTTCGGTCGGCTCGGTCAGGTCCTTGGCTGTTACCAAAAATATTTTTCGTCCTGTAAGAGGGTCTGTTATCTCTTCGCCTTCAAAAGCGGCGATAACATTCTTTTGCGAAGTATCCACGGTCCCGTCCGGATTTATCACAACGCCAGCCACCTGCTGTTCTATTCTGTTAAAATTATCCGCCGGGGTCATGATGGTTTGCCCGGCCAGATCAGGATCTTCTCCGACCTTCTCGAGAAGCTCCGCATCATCAACATACTGCAAATAGGCAGAATTGCCTTCTATTCCGATCCTTGCTATTATCTCTCCTTTCACGACCCGGTCTTCAAACTTGCCGAACCAGACCTCGCGCATATCCGTTGCCTCATGCTGCACATACACTCTGTTTGGGTCGGCTTCATCAACAGTATAAAAAATGCGGCCTATTACCGGATCGTTCATGTCATATACGGTTTTGGTCAAAGCGCCGCGCGCGTCATAAACTTCCAGGATATCCAAAGTGCCTCCCGTCTCGAGACTTTCATGTCCGCGTGATATGGTAAGTTCCGTGTAACCGGAAAATGTTATGTCATTCGCCTCGCTTATACTTACGCCTTCACCTTCCGCGAAGCCTTCCGGATTTGTGATAGAAACAAGAAGATGCCTGGGCTCACGGACCGTTCTCTTGAGGGGCGAATATATGCCGATCTCCGTAATCGTCTTGCCGTCTTCCGCATATGTATATGAGATGCCGGGCCTGTCAAGTATGTTCTGTTCCCTGAATTCAGTGAAGGGAAGCTCAAGCTCTTCTAATGCATCGCCTATTCTTATCCCTTTTACCGAACCCGGTACATCCAGGGGCTTGTGATCCTTGTAAAGACGTCCTTTAAAAAGAATGTCCCCTCCGCGGACCACCTCGATAATGTCTTCGCCTTCGGCGACAACGCCCACTTGCTGCTCCTCCGTCTTGTTTCCCTCGAATATATAGACCAGATTCGTGCCTTCAGGATTGATGTAAGTGAGATTGCGCGCACCGTCGGGATTGAACACGATAAACTCTGTCTCCTCCAGGACCTTTTCGCCCTCTACAATAACAAAGCTTCTCACACCGACAAGCCGTGACCCTTCCGGAACCGGACGTTCTCCTACAGGCATCTCGGCCGTGCCCTCGATACTGACGGATTCGGTGGACTCTCTCACTCTTTCATATCCTGTAACAGATAACTCTACTTCGTCAAAATCAAGTTCGCCTAAAAACGGGGATTCGAATGAGACCAGAAGGTCCCGCTGGATGCCCGGCTTAGCAGGAGCCTCATATGAAACTTTCACTATGCGCTTGGCGTCGGGGGATTTTTCAACGACAGCGATACTTCCCGCCGGGATGCTGTAGCCTTCGACCTCTATATCCTCCGGGATATCAAGCGTGTACAGAATATTGACCGCTTCCGCCGTGAGCAGCGTATCTTCCGCGCTCAGCATAAGCGTGCCTACATCAACAGAGGCCGCTCCGAGCTCATCTCCGTAAGTCACCGATATTTTCCCCCTGAATCTTAAAGGCTCGATGATTCTGCCTCTTTCGTCCGTTCTTGCGGCTATTTCTTCAACAGACTCCTCTCCGAGGCCGGGGGCTACGCTGTAAACTTTAACGACCCTGCCGGTACTATCCTGCACTGTCACATAGGTATTGATATGATTCCCCGTCGCGTTATCGTACACATTCTCGATAATACGCGTTATCACTTCCCCTTTTTTATCAATAAGGCCTCTCTGGATATTTACCGTACTTGTGACGTCGGTGGGCTCTCCGTTCTCATAAACGATCTTTTGATATTTCATCCTTTCGGCCCGCAGGTCGGTAGGCTCGGGTAACAATATCTCCTCCTGGATGTTATCATCCTTATCGAATGAGGTCATTTTGGAAACATTACTGGTATTACCTTCGTATTCTATTTCCTGAGTTGATCCGTCCTCTCTTACAACAAGAGATACTCTTCCGATATTTTTTCCGGGAAGGATCACGTTATCATATACGTATCTAATATTGCCTGCTTCATCCGCTTCGGCTAAATTTTTTGCATTTACCACGAATCTTTTTGCACCTGTTTCCGTATCCGTCTCTTCCTCTCCTTCAAATGTCGCCGTAATTTTGATCTCTTCCTTGTCCACAGTCCCGTCCGGATTAATAGTAACTCCTGTAACCTGCCGCACCAGATGATCAAGATCGTCCGCCATGGCAATTATTGTCTGGCCTGCCAGATCGGGGTCTTCCCCCGCTCTTCTAAGAGCTTCGGCATCATCAACGTAATCGACATAAGCCAGATCGCCTTCTATGCCTACAGTTGCTACCAGCTCTCCTTTTTCGATAGTCCCGTGCCAGACCTCTCTTAAGCCGGTCTTTTCATGTTCCACGTATACCCTGTCCGGGGCGGTTTCCGTGTAAACAACGCGGCCCCTTTCGGGATTATCTGTATCGTATACGGTCTTATCCAAAGCTCCCGTACCGTCAAAAAACTCCAATATGTCCACCACCGTTCCATCGTCGGTTATTTCATGTCCGCGGGAGATGGCCAGCTCCGTATAGCCTGATATTTTTATGTTCCTGGGATCATCCAGATCCATCCCTTCGCCCTCGGCAAAACCGTCGGGATTTGAAATGGTCATAATGGGATACCTCGGCCGGCCTTCTTTTCTGTCTAACGGTGAATATATGCCGACGCTCTTAACGGTCCTGCCGTCTTCCGCGTAAGTATATACGGCAACTGTCCCGTCGACTACGTCCAGGTCGGGATAACTTACGGAAGGAAGTTCCACATCTTCAAGGCCTTCGGCAGTTTCCACGCCTTTTACCACGCCTGTCGCGGGTATGGGCACCTGCCGCATCAGTAGTTTTCCTTTAAAGGAAACGTCTCCTTGAGCAATTACCTCGATAACATTATCGCCCTCACCTATGATCGCTACCTGCTGTTTTTCGAACTGGTCGCCTTCCATTATATAAACCCTACTTGAGCCTTCCGGATTTACATACGTGATATTGCGCGTGTTGTCGGGGTTCAAAACCATGAATTCCATTTCTTTGGGCACTTTTCTGCCCGCATCATCGATCGTAAAGGTGCGAATTCCCCTTAAGCGGGAACCGTTTATCATTGTGCGTTCGCCCACAGCAAGCTGGGCCTTACCTTCGACCGCAACATCTTCCATGAATTCTCTTACCGTCCGGTATCCTTTAAGCTGTAATGTTTTTTCATTAAAATCAAGCTCGCCTAAAAATGAAGATTCAAACGATGTGATGAAAGGCCTTCTTATCCCCGGCCTGGCTGGCCCCAAGAAAGTAACTTTAACGATCCTCCTGCCATCAGGTGACTTCTCAATATTAGCAACACTCCCTTCCGGGATAAGATATCCTTCAGCATTAGCGGCCTTCTCGATATTTATTGTGGAAAGGACATTCACGGCCCCGCCGGTAAGTTCGACATCGGTCTGTGTCAATTCGACAGCTCCGCTTTCTATGGACTCCGCTTCGATCCTTCCCGGGAAATTAACGGCTATCCGGCCCTTGAACTGATTTGCGATGACGATATTGCCTCTCTCATCGATCATCCCGGGGGTTTCTTCGATCTCCTGGGCCCGAAAATCAGGTTCGATCGTGTATGTCTTTATTATCTCGCCTTCGGAATCTTCCATCGTTATATAGGTTTTGGTAAGCCGTGTTTCATTGGTCGCCATGTTCACGTCATATATACGCTCTATCGTACGTACAAGTTCCTCCGGCAGGCCGTATTGAACTTCTATTGAACTCATTGATCCGGTGGGGTTACCATCGATCAATATAACCTTCTTATATTTAAAACGTTTTGCTTTAACGTCATCTTCCGTATGCTCTGCTGTTATCCTCACCTCCTGCACCCTGCCGTCGGGAAGTGTAGACCTCTTGATGATCGTGCCTTTATTATCCTGTATTTTTGTCTCGAATAGTTTCCCGGACTCGCTGTAATGCTCTTCTATTGTTGCCCCTATGTAATAAGGCGCATCCTCTTTCGGAGTGGTATATACGGGAATAAAAACCAGATTATCCCTTCCGTCGCGTGACTTGGCCGAACGGTTGATGCCTGTTCTCTGGCGGAATATGTTCCATATGGTCCTGTTCAGGAGATAATCCGCGGGTTTTCCGTCCCTGCGGAATTTTTTGTCGCTGGCATTCTCCCAGTCTTTCGACCTGAAAAGTTCATGAATGACATCCTCGATCGTAGCGCCTTCTTCCACCATGGCGTTGACCCTTTCAAGCTGCCGGAATTTCTCGCCCAACGGATGCCCGATAATACTTATGGCCATCGACTGGATCATCATCTCTCTTTCGGCCTCGCCGAGTTCTTTTAAGGGTCTGCCTTCAAGCCCCTCGACAGGAGATGAATGGGCATCTATCTGCCTAATAAGCCTGTCGGAGATCTTCTGCTCTAAGGGAGTCCCTTCATAATACGTGGTGAACGTTTCCTCTCCCGGCTGGAACACTTTCAGGTTTCGATCCCTGTATTCATCCCCTCCGGGGAGATCTTTCACGGCCTCATTAACATCGTCCTGGATCGGGCCTCCTTCATAAGCTGAGTCCACAAGCGAAGCTCCCGCTCCGACTATGCCTACCGGTGATGGAACCATGAATAATATATGCTTAGCGACTATTCTCACTCCGTCCCAAAAATCCTCGGAATCGGGTTCATTGGGAAGGAACACTATAGGAACATCCCCCTGATCGGTTATGCCTCTTGTTATATGGCTGAAGATAGCGGCTTGCCCCTCTTCTATATGGGCTTTATATTTCACTCCGGCCGTAAACCCGTTCGGATAGAACGTGAAGAACATGCCCCTTGTTCCCTTGGTATCACCGACGTATAAAGTAAGCCCTCCTGGGAGCAAGGAATCCAGCTGCGCGTCTGGTAGAAGTTTGGATTTCAAAACCATCTGTTTCAGGTCAAAATCTTTATTGCTGTAAGGTATCGGGTTTTCTTTTGAGCCGAGCACCATAGCCCTTCCGCTCGGACCGGCAAGCCTCAAAGACCTCATTATGTCATTAAAACGGAATTCTTCCCTTAGCTCGCTTCTGATATTTATAAGCTCATGTATGATGGGGACCATGTCCCCCATCTCTGATTCGAAAAGAGGCAGGACCTTTGTATTCAACTGCTCGAGAACCGTTTCCTTTACGAATCTATCGACCTCTCTCTGCATGCGCATGAGGACTGTTACGGATTCTTCGGCATTTGCGAGGATCTCCCTGTCCGCTATCCTTGCTGTTCTCACGCCGCGGACTAGCGCTCTGTAAGCATCCAGGAACTTTCCTTCATCCGCCGCGGCTTTATACTTATCCATGTCATCCTGCGCCATGCCGAGAGCCATAAGTTCACCGGCAGCCTGGTCCATGGCTTCGGCAAGCATCTGATGCGCTTTGAGATGATCTCCGTTATCCATGTACGCTATACCGCGCTGGTACGAATACGCTGACATGTGATCAAAAGTGCGGATATTCGCGGGGAAAAAATTCTGTCCGCCTATTTTTTCCTCTTCTCCGGCCGCTCTCTTGTGGACCCAGATCACCTCCGGTTTTCTGACTATATAAATATTGTTCGTCTCATTATCCCTGATCGCCTTGATCTTGCCTTCTTCTATCATCTTAACAACATCATCGCCGGTTATAAGTTTCCCTTCCGCATCTACGAGCTCTCCCGCTTCGTTCAGTTTGACCGCTTCAACTCCTCTTGAAAAAAGCCGGGGCACATTACTGTAAAGCTGCCATCTTACTTTACCTTTTTCGGTCTTAACGGTAAGATCGAACATGTCCTCGGCTTTCGGGACAATAATGAGCCTGTTGCCCGACTCAAGGTACATCAGCGGCGTAAGGACTACATCCCCGGGGACTTCGGAGCTTTCCAGTCCTCCGACAAAGGCCTGGTGTATGCGCTCTGAAGGCATGTACCCGTGCCAAAGTTCTTCCTCGGTTACAGGCTCAAGTGTTACCGGAGGTCCTTCTTTTGCCGGTCTTATTTTGATCCTTCCCCCAAAAGCTTCCTCTAAACGCTCCGCTTCCTCAAGCTTAGCTTCGACATCTTCGGTCTCCGCGGCTTTCTCCTCCTCTTCGCCTTTAATGGCTACCTGCACACCCATGGTCGAGGGCTTGATGTTATGAACGTATGCATTCGGAGCGGTACAGCCGATCGACCCCATCGTAATAGCGGCTAAAATGGCAAAGATCGCAAAACCTCTCATGATGCCGCGCATGTTCGGCGTGAATAATCTTTCCCTCAGCTCGATTTTAAGCTCGGGGAATTCGCCTGCGAAAAGTCCGATCAATCTGTCCTCGAGACCTCTGAGCACTTCCTCCGTCTCGCGGGCTTTGGCGTCGATCCTCCTATATTCATCGGGCATTTTTTTATAACCGAGGTATTCTTTCTGAAACTCCATGAAGGTGAGATCAATCAGGTTTTCCGTCATCAAGCCCGAAATAACAGCAACTTCGTCCGCGATTCTTTCGAATCTCTCTATGTTATCGATATATATGCGCTCACCCCTTCTTTCCGGGTCGGGCGAGCTCAAAAAAGCGTTCACGATAAAGTCCAGCATTATATCGTCCGACAGATATCCCTCCATGCGCGCTTTGATCTCCTGCTCCCTTTCAGCTATACCGTCAGCGCCTGGTATGAAAAGCCTGTCAAAAGCAGCTTCCAGCTGGATCTTTATTTGTTCGATATCTTTCGGAAGGGGCGGAGCTTTTTCCCTGGCTATTATTACTTCGAGAGCGAAATCCAGAATATCCAGCTTCTTCCCGATAAGTAATTCCAGATTATCCACCCTGTAATCCCTGGCTATCCAATACGCCAGGTTCCCCTGCACCAGATCGACCAATTTTTCTGTCTTCTCCTTTAAGGTGGGCTCTTTCGCTTCGCTTCTCGCCAGCTCCAGCCATTCGTCATACATCTCTATCACGGAAAAATAAAAATGCTCCTGCGAAGTGATATTCCCGCGGATCTTCCTGTTCAGCCCCGCCGCCTCTACCTGGGCGATCTCGAGTTCGTCGCGCGCCATCTGCACCCTTACGTCATCTTCCCTCCCCGCGGCTTCGAGGGCTTTGATCACCCTGTTTTCCGCCTCCACAACTCTTCTATTGGCTTCAACGCGCTCGTCCATCAGGGGATCCATTTTGGCAACAGCGATGCGCCACCTCTCGCTTGCCACTTCAAGCGGCGCCGTGACTCCGGGCTCCACTTCTTCGGCAAGTTCCGCGACCTCTACTTCCTCCTCGGTGAGCTCAGCGATCTCTATCCCTTCTTCCTCTTCAATGGGCTCGGCTACCTCCACTTCCTCTTCGGCGATTTCCTCGATCTCTTTTTCTTCGGCAATTTCAGCGACTTCGGCGGCTTTGATCTCATCGAGTCTCGATCTGGCCATCTTTATAGCCCCCGCCGTCTGGGTTGCCAGATCTATATGAAGATTTCTCTTCATTCTTGCCTGTACTAATTTCGCGTCTACATCAGCTCGCATCTTGAAAGTTTCCGCTCTGGCTAAAAGTTCGGCGGCTTCATTTACCGCATCCTCATTTATTACTTCCGGAGTGAGTTTTTCTCTGGCGGAACGCGCCAGACTGATGGCTTCGTTATAAAGTTCTGTCGCCTGGTCGGCCAGTCCCCTGGGATATCTGGCTTCAATCACTCTTTCCGCGGCTTCTTCTTCTATTTCCGCCCTTCTTTCCATTGCCAATTCTCTTTCAATAGCTTCTCTTTCTCTTGTAGCGTAATCTGTCACTCTGTCCTCGGAGCTCCTTAGAAGTTCCGTAAAAAGCTCATCGCTTAGTTCGAAATTCCTGACCGTTACGGGAATGAGCAGCTCACGGGGATATTCCCGTCCGGGAAAAGCCATTTCAAACTCTTCGGCGCTCACTCTGTTAAATTCTATTATGGCGTCCCTTTTCTCTATCATCTTATCCAGCTGCGCGACGCTTTTTGCGAGCAGGGACCTTCCCTCACCCTCATAAATATTGGGTCCAATATCCCAGATCCTCTTCACTCTTTCCTTAAGGTCATCAACGGATATTGCGTCCGATGCCAGGATCCTCTTGATGTATGCCGGTGCCTCATCGCCGGTTTCGATGCCCAGGTTTTCCAAGACCTGTTCTTTTGTCGCGGCCAGCTCGATCCGCTCTTCCGGGCTCAAGGGTATAACAGCTTTTTTGCCGGCCTCCTCCAGGATATCAAGAACTCCGGATTCTATATCCTCTTTTATCTCGGTGTACCTTTCTTCCGACATTGTTAAGTTCTGTAGGTTTTCCATCAGGACCAAGCCAAGCGGATATTCTCTCCCGGGAAGAGCTCCGAGGAATAAATTCTGCATCTTTGAATTGAACGCGGTCATGTCTTCTCTTCTCTCGGCTATCAAGTCAAGTTGTTCCGCGCTTCTGGCCAAAAGCGACCTTCCCTCTGCTTTTTCGTATATCTTAAAACCAAGATCGGATATCTTATCAACGCGCGCCTTTAGATCATCAACTGTCACCCCGCTGTCAGCGATTATCGCCGTTACATACTGCGCGGCGCCTTCTCCTGTTTCAATGCCGAGCGCCTGAAAAACAGCTTCCTTGCTTTCCGCGCTCTGGACAAGCCCCCATGACGCAGGCCTCAATACATCCGCGGGAGATATCATCCTTTCCCGTCTTGCGAGGACTATATCCCTCTGCCCTCTCGAAGCCGAATGAAATTCTCCCATTCTGTCCATCGCGAAAATCCTTAGTTCATCCCCTACCTTATCGACAATAGCGACTTCATTTCCTATCGGGTATATTTCGACCCTGTCCCTCCAGAAAGCTTCAAAATCATCGGGATGGATCTTGCCTTTCATCTCTTCGGGGCCTCTTTCCTCAAGAAGAGCGAAATATCTTTCCCTATACGAGGCGGCCCAATCCCTTAAGGCCTCGTATGCCTCCTTGGTAGTCATGTCATTCTCTAAAACAGCTCTTCCCATCGCATAAAAAAGAATGGCCTTAATGGTCTCGAGCTTGTTCTCCTTATCCTGGAAATACGCCTCTATCGCCAACTGGTACCTCCCGGTCTCAAGGAGCTCTTCGTAAGGTTTTTTCTTGTTGGTAAGAATCGCTACGTAGGGCCTTTCCTTGCCCGCTTCGAACTTGGGCACGATAACAAGATACGAAAGCCCTTTGTCGCGTATAAGCTTGTTGAGGCCTTCCGTGTGGTAACCCCCGGTTATGAGCGCTGCCACGTGTTTGCCTTCGGTTCTCATTCGCTTGATAGTGTTCTCCAGTATCGCGCTGTTTCTGGCCTCGGCGTCGTAATAAAACTTCATGGCTTTATTGCGTCCGCCGACTATCCTCGCCAGGTCGTACCCTCCCATTATCGGGACGCCGTACTTCATGCATTTTGAGCTTATGAACCCGGCGAGAAATTGCGGCCTAATATCCCCATATTCTTCTTTAAGAGCCTCAAATTCTTCATTCGTAAGTTCCATGCTGTATAAGTTCTTCAAAAGGTGCGCGAACCGGATCATATCGAACATCTCCCGTTCATCGTTATTGCGGTAGAGTTTTTCTCTTATTTCACCTTCAAACTCTTCCACCTCTCGATGCAGTTCGATAAGCTGGACCGATTCGTAAATATTTATATAACGGGTGAAATTTATAAGGTTTGAATATCCCGCCGACGGTATGCCGTATTCTTCGGCCAGATCTATCAAGTAAGAATGGAACTCACCCTGCGAGATCTTGTTCTCCCTGAAATCGAGCGACTTGATCACGAGTTCTTCAAGCTCATCTTTTCCCATCTCCTTGCTCAAAGCATCCATGAGCTTGCGCCGCTCGTAATTGGCTCTTGCGAAATTTATATCTTTCTCCAGTTCTATCGCCGTTAAAAGCTTTGATAATTCCCTGTACCGGGAAGTATCCAGGTTATGTATATTCGCGAGTTCTTCCGCAAAATGCCAATGGTCTACAAAACTCAGCCTGCCTTCTTTATGCAGTCTCGAGTTCTTGTTGAATTTCCTTAAATTTTCGGAAGATATCTTTTCATCGAGAAGCGCCAGCTGATCTATCAGCTGCTCTATGCCTTCAACCTGGTAAGCTCTTTCTTTCGCTACTTTCTGGAAACTTTCCAGGTTTTTCTGATACAAGGACTCATCCTCAATACCGTAAAGAAGGACATCCGCCTCATCATGGGTGACCGTAAAAAACTCACCCGCGCTTAATTTTCCCTCCTTCATGAGGAACTCGGCGGCTTCATCCCGCACTTTCTTATCGGGGAATGTCCGCAGTATCGATGTATCAACAAAACCTCTTGAACCTTCGATCGCTATAAGGTCCAGATCATATTTACTGACGAGAGTATCCAATAGATCGGCTATAGAATATTGGGCTGATAAGGAAGCATGAGCGTCCTGTATCTGGATGATGAGGTCCTTATCCTTGACAACCCCGGTTTCCTGTACTTCGGCAATGTCATAAGGAACTTTTATTCCCCGGGGAGTCACCCCTTCCGCCTCAGGCAGGACATCGGCTGCTTTTCCATGAGACCAAACGGGGCTTCCATCCTGAGTCCAGCCTATTTGCTGATGCAGGAAGAAAATAATGACAAGAACACTTACGCATTTAATAAAAAAAACATGGCGTCTTCTCCAATCTGCCATGCCTGATGTATATATACTATCACTATCCTTTTCAATATTATTAGAAAAGGCTATAGAAAGAAAATAACTCAAGTTGGTCTTTGAATTAAACCACTTCATCCCTCACCTTCCTGCACCATTAAAATAGGATAAAATTATATCTAACTTTACTTTATTTTACCCTACTTTAAGTATAGCACATAAAGAGCTGCTGTCAAGAGAACTAGCAAACTTTTTAAAGATTTTTATTAAGTGGTGAAAGCTTACTTTTCCCTCTTAACTTAAAAATATAAAATATTATAAATAAAAGACTTACAGGTGGAATCGAAAACGGTAAGATGTTATTTTTTAAAAAGATCAAATAAAAAACAGGCTACTCTCTCGAGCAGCCTGTTTTTTGCTGGAAGCCAGCAGGTGTGGTAGTGGCTTCCTTTAGCTAGTATTGCATTTCCTGGTGCGGGGTTTTTCGCCCCGCACCAGTGCTGGAAGCTGGTAGGTGTCTGGCAGCTTCCATAAAAATCCGTTAGAGAGCAATAGCTGTCTTCGTGATCGAATTAACAAATCTCATTATGTTGTCCATGATATCGATCGCGCTTATCGGCATTAAATTGAATTTACCTCCGAGCATACTTCTGATCAGATCCATATCCTTACATGCCAGCGCAAGACCGGCCGGCATTTCATTTACCCTGTCCTTGGTGGCCATCCTTACCATAACGCTCATAATAGGCATTGCCGCTAATAGAGCATCCTTCCCTTTCATGTTTTCATCATCGGTATTCGCTATCAGCATATTAAAAAGCTCTGATGCTTTTGTCACCTTATTACTATGGTCACGAATTGCTTCCAAGTCCTCTGTGTTCTCGGCAACGGCAATCGCTACGTAAGCCGCATCTGAATCGAATCTAAGGTCAGGGCGTACTTTCATCTCTTCAATACGCTCGTTAACTACTTCAACTATGGTTAAGCCTTCCTCAAACTCGACTATCTCGACTTCAGTGACCGGTATTCCCGTATCGGCAATAATGCCTTCAACCTTGCTTGTCATGCCTTTATCAACCACTATAATGGGTCTAATAAGTTCTATTCCATATGCCTGTTTAGCCACATGTCTGATCATGTCTTCGTTAAACAGACGATCGCCCCTGGCATCAAACGCCGGGACCACGGTCTTCTCGAAAAGCCCTGCTTTATTAAAGAGTTCTGCAAGCGCAATTATCAGCTCTACGGGACTAGTTGCTGTTTCTATCTTACTTCGGAACTTATCTATTTCTATTCTTCCGTCTTCAATGGCCTCCATGATCTCAGGTCTGGTCAGTGCCATGGCTATTCCGTCAATAAATTCGCGCGGCAAGCCCGTATCGGAAACTATCTGCGGTATAAGTGTTGCAAGACCGGCTGGTGAAATGATCTCAGGCATTTCCATCGGAGCCCTTTCTATTATCTTCTCTATAGCCGGCAGGTGTCTTTCAAGCTCAGCCTTCTTTGTAGCGAGTATTACCGCTTGTCTATCCTGCATAAGACTTGAAAGTTCATTAAGCTCGTCGATTGATAATGACTGAACGGCTTTATCTATAACTATATCAGTTGTTTCATGGAACATGAAACCAGCTTCAGTATATCTGGTTCCCTGTACTAATACCTTAGCCAACATATCAAGATCGCCCGACTCGATCTGCCTTCTTATCCCGTTATTTAATATAAGAAGCTTACTGTTCAGGGCCTTCCTTGCACCGTTCCTTAAAGTAACCGCAAGTGAACCTTTCACATCATCATATTTTGATGTAATAGTATCTGTCGTAAAGAGCGCTTCGTTTATCCCGCCCGCTCTGGGTACTACACCTGTCTTGAGCCCAATAAACATATCAACAAGATCCCTGTCAAATATTTCGGGAACAATGTCTCTTCCGACCTCTTCAAGAAGTTCTCTTTGTGCTTGCCGTAAAGTAATGATTCTTCCCTTTAAGTTGTCCGGCAATCTCTCAATGAATCTGTCATCGACACTGACAGATTCAGCCCCAATATATCCAAGTCTTGTTATTCCGCGTTTAATATCGTCGCTTAGTTCTTTACCCTGCTGCACTGCGGTGCCCAAAAACTGCTGCGCAAAGAACGCATGTCCGACCGGCTTTACGCCCACTTTAATTCTTTCAGAAACAAACTGTGCGCCCTTTGAGAGAACCGGAAGAACTGCTGCAGTTCCTAATGCGATAAGGGCGACTAACGCAACATTCAATCCGGCAGCCAGTGCTGTTAAGCTTAACACGGAAATCGCGCTAAATACCATGAGTCCTCCGACTTGAGCGAATCCTGCTTCAGTCGGCGGAACTTCGGCTACTGCCTCTTCAGCCGGTTCACGTTCTAATTTTTCTATTGCACTTTCCACTCTTGCCAATTGCTGTCTGATATCACCGGCTTCGGTCATGATGCTCTCCTGTAAATTTCGCAGATCCTGTTCAGTTTTCTCCGGAAGCGCATTTAATTCTTCCACTAATTCATCTCGATTGCTTTGCATTTTTTCAATCTTTGGCTTTTCAGTTTCTAAAGAAGTTTTTAATGCTCCCAGCCTATCAATCTGGTCTTGTGGTACTGCCATGTTATTTCTGGCGTAGTGCTCCATTGCACCCTGCAGCTGATTAAATTCTGCTACATTAGCGTTATAAGATCTTGTCGCAAAATCAAGTGTAACTTGAATGTTTTGTATTTGTGTCCTTAGTGCTGCTTCGGCTTCTTTGGCCTTATTCATTAATGCGTTCTGCTGATCTTTAAATTTATTTTCCAATCTTTGGATCTCATTCTGCAGTTCTTGACGTTTAGCTTCTAGCGATTCAATGTCGCCTTCAGGAGCCTTCCGTTTGGCGATGGATATTTCAACAAGTTTATTTAAAGCAAAATTTCTTACATTTTCAGACTTCTTGGTATCTTCGTACACTTCTGTAAAGAAATCTTCATTCTCGCTTAAATAATTCACGCCCAGCTCTGTTGCTTTTATGGCTTCCATAGCCTTTGCATGCATTGCTCCGGATAATTTTCTGTCTGAAAGCAGGCTTACAATAGCCTCTTCATTCCCGAGCTCGGCAAGTTCGATCTTCAACCCTCTGGCCTTTGTTGCCTGCACTGACGGGATATTAAATGCAGCAGAGAACCAATCAGCAACGGATGATGTAGTCAGACTCTTACCGGCTTTCTTACTTAAAATACCGCTCATCAGCGCAGCGCCGGCCGGAACTATTATTGTCCACGGTGATACGGCAAAAACCGTAAGGCCGGCGAGGGAAAGCAATCCTTTACCGGCGATCATCGCGCCGATGCTCAGCGCCATTTTCGGTGTCATTTGTGCAATATAACCGAAAAGACGGCTAATTGTCTTAAGTCCCCTTATTTGAGCCAGGCTCTGGGAGAACCTTTCAACTCTACCGGTCCTGGCATAAATATCACTTAAGGCAAGTTTGGCTTCCTGAATAAGATCGTCCCTGTCAAGGCCCTCTAACGCAATGTTATAATCGCGCTCGGCATGCCATAACTGGCCTTTATCTTTATGCGCCATAGCTTTGGCAAGTGAACCTAAGGCTGTTGCTGGGCTTATGGCTCTTCCTACAATATCGCCTGTCATAACGTCGTCGAAATCTTCCACAAATTCCTTCAGCTTATCCCGTCCGGCTGCTATTTCGGCTAATCTGTCAAGCGCTTCGGCTCTCGCCTTTGATGCCGCATTCTTATTAAGAAGCACGTCTGTGTATCTATCTACGCCCGCAACGCCTTCAAGATAAGAAGGCACGCTGTTCTGTAATCTCATTGTCAGGTTGATGATCTTTTCTCTATTCTCGCGGCTTATGTCTCTGCCAATAGAGGATATTCCTCTCTTTATAGCGCCGGGTGAGCCAATTAAAAGATCAAATAACGCAGCCAGGAAACCGTCTCTTACCGGCCTTACCGTATAATCAGTTACAAGTTCTTCCTCGGTTAATTTGTCAAGGAATGAGCTTGCGTTATATCTGTTCCCGTCCTCATCTACCGCAGTACCAATATGGACATTTCCGCTCTTCACATCCAGATTGATACCAGCTTTCCCGGCTATATAATTTACAAATTCATCTCTTCCGCTTAATACAAGAGATTCCCCGGCGGTAGCGCTTCTTAATATTTTTACTCCGCTATCTGAAGCCCCAAAATCTCTTGTAGAAGCGAAAACAAAATCGCTGCCTTCGATACTTAAAACGCCGTGCTCTCTGCCTGCAATGCCGGAAATGGCTTTATCTATACCTGTATTACCAGTTTCGCCGAGAAAGCTCAGTATTCCTATATCCTCATCGTTCAGAAGCATTATCGTGGGTTTAGTGATGTCAGCCGCGCCGCTGAATATAACTATCGCTACTTTATTCTCAAGAGCGGCCGTTTGCGCAATTTCTTCAAGTGAAGTATCTTCTCCCTTAAGTAACTCATTTAAGGATATTATACGGTTACTTAATACACTATTGTCATCGTCCGGCGCGCCAAAGAAAATAAGTTTCTTTTGTTCTTTAGCAGCCGCAATATCGCCTTTTGCCATCGCAATATTAAGTACATCCGTGATCTGGCTGGTTTGGTTAATGCCGCTTGCCATATAGCCGTTTTCAGTAGTCGGCATTGTAACGCCTTCAACTCTCTGTTCCGATCTGGCAGCGTCAACTCTACTGCTGAGAAGCTCTTCCGCCACAGAAGCATCCATAACCTGCCTTGCCTGTCCGGCAATTGTTTGTGAAACGCGTACCATCTTAGCTCCGAAGAGTCTCTCACGAAGTGCCGCCAGACCTGTAGCTTTTTCCGGCGCCCTTAGATCTGTCTGACTGCTTACAACAGTTATAGCTGCCGGAACGATACCGAGTGCCTCGTTCAAAGAGCTGATCTCCTGCATAGCAGTATTTATCTCCTGTGAGTAATAATTCTCTCTTACAAAGTCAAGAGTCTTAAGTTCATTAAGGGCCATTGCCATGCTGTTCAATAGTTCGACCTTTTGTAGTTGAAGTTCCCGTACTTGTTCTTCAGCTCCGGCTTCCTGAGCGGTCATGATGTCAGCATCAATCCTGGCGATATTTTCTCTTAATTCTCTTATGTTGGCGCTGTGGAATTCTATGCCTGAATTACGCCTTGCGGCTTCCTCTCTCTTTGAGTCAAGCATGTCTTTCACGGTTTCACTTGTAACTTCAACATTGGATAATTTATCCTTCGCGATATTGGCTTGCTGTCTTGCCGCGCTAGCCTGTTTACTCCATGCTACTGCATCTCCTCTATTTGTCGCAAGCGTGGCTTCATGGAAGAACTCTTTTCTTATATCATTTATCTGATGATCCATACTTTCCCTTGCCATTATGGAAGTTATTACTCCGGCAAGATTTGATCTGAATTCGTCGCTATTGATCTCGACCACCGTACCGTCTTCCATTAGCCTCAATCTGTCTATAAAATCTGCTTCGAACGGAGTGCCTATCTCATTTTCAAGCATTCTTGCCGCTTCTTCATTGGTCATACTTGTTTCAGATATATTCGCGGCAAGTTCCACGACATTTGCAGGCGCTTCTATGCTGTTTATAAGCTCGATGATCTCCTTGGATTTCGCGTACTGCACGTCTCTTATTTCATTTAATAGATCAAACTTAAGGTCGCCGCTTCTTCCGTTAGCAGTGATCTGTTGAATAAATTCATCCTCTTTCATCTGCTGGACAAGATCAAGTACTTCATCAAATTCATATGACTCTTCAATTCCTTTTTCTACCATATTATTGAACGCTCTGAGCCCGCCGGTAAGTTTAGCGGCTATTCTTCCATGGGTAAGATTCCAGATAATTCCCTTGGATTTGGCTCTTTCAATAGCGCTATCCCACATATTCTTTATCGAGAAAGGACTATTGGCGTCAAGCGTTACATATATCTCCGTATCACCTTTTTTACCTTCCCTGCCGGTACGGCCCCTCAACTGCTGCTCGACCCTCTGGGAAGTATTAAGGCCGAGAGCTATGACCTGCATACCGTGTCTTGCGCCAAGAGTGTGTATGGCATAATCCGTACCGCGTCCGGATATTGCCGTAGCGACAGTTACCATGCCGGCCTGGCTTGCACGCGCTTCTATCTCTTCCTTATTATTCTGCTGCTTGGCGCTATAAAGCTGCATTTTCTTGGAAAGATCAAATGTGCCTTCATATTCCACTCCGTAAACATCTTTCCATCTTTCCAGAATTGCATTTTCGATGCGGCTTCTGGCTTCTTCATTCTTGAAGAGTTCCTGTTCAATGAATTCTGACAGCTGCACGCTATCAACCGCGAGAAGCATCTGCCTGTTATGAACAATAGCATCAACGATTTTGTTCTCCACCTTATTAAGCATTGCCTCCTGATCAGAGAACATCAATTTAGGCATATCGATCCTCTTGCGCGCGGCATGTGCGGGCACTATCTGTGTGCTGAATTTATAAAGATCTCTCAAAGCTTTTGCTTCCACTCCTCTACCGGTTGTACCTGTCATGCCGACAACATCATGGAATACCCTGCCGAAAAGGTTTTTAGTGTTTATTTCTGAAGATGACTTGCCTTCCGCTTTAACTATCACTTTTTTGCCTGCCGCCAATTCTTTAGCTTCAATAAGCTGCTGTATACTCGCTTTATCGGTACCGTGCAAACGTTGTCCTGTTGACTGGACACCTATCATCTTCTGTATAAGAACGGCGTCACCTCCGATAACCGTATAATCAACGCCTTCTCTGTACGCACGCGTGGCTGTAATAGCATCCTGCATAAGCCTGACATAACTCTCCCCGCGGTGCATCCTTTCAACTATTGCTTCTTCATTATCCGCATTGTTAGTAATGAACTCTATTTCTTCCATTATATCTTTTCTGATAGAGCTGACCGCGTTATTTATATCGGCTTCAGTATATGGGGTATTTGATCTATTTAGCTGTTCCATCAACATGCTGCGGAAAAATCCCTTACCAAGCTGTTTCTGCATGAGCCTTAAGGCATCAAGGCGTTTCTCCCCGTAAATAGTAGCACTATTGTGGGCAACATCAACAGCGGCTATAATATCACCCATTTTTCTTGTACCTGTTGGAGGCTTGGGTTTCTGGGCTTCTTCAACAAGTTCTGACACATCATAATCCGCTTCCACACTCGCAAGATGGGCCGCTATGATCCTTGCCGATGATTCAACATCCATTTGGTCCCTTCCTTCAACCTGTATGAATGAGGTAAGCGCCTGATCTATCAGGATGCTATCGATCTCGTCAACTACCAAAGACATGTTCTGCAGATCTGAAAGATCCTTACGTATCATGCGCTTATCACTCTCTATCTCTGACGTGTTAAAGTCCCTGTCGACATCAAACGCGAGTGTATCTATGGCAACAAATACAACATCCTTATCATACTCGTTACTCTTCTCGTCCTGGGATAGTTCTCTGGATATTCTACCGACACTTAAACCGGCTCTTTCGAGCACATTCTTAGTAGCCCTGTAGTTCCTCTCGGAAAGTATATCCTGCGTATCAACATAAATGGTACCTTTGCCGTCAAGAGCTTTGATGTAACAATCCATAAGTCCAACGATAGATTTACCTTCGCCGGTCAACAGTTCCGCTATTGTCCTGGCGCCTTTCCTTGTCATCGCCGAAACTGTGGCTACCTGTTCTTTGTAAGGAATGAACACGCCTGTAGCCAGGGTAAGAAGCAGTGATGAAAGCGCGATCCTGTGCGCCCTATCAAAACCGGCAGTATCAAGTTTGTTATATTCCGCTAATTTGCCCTCAAGCTCTCTCTGGTAATATTCGATATCCGCAAGAGTTTTTGCTTCCTGCACTCTCTTCTTAAGCTCTTCTATCTGCCTTTCAAGTTTAATGACCTCCTGATGCTTGCTTGTCATCTCGTTAAGCATGCCGAAAAGCTGTTCTTTTCCTAATGATGTCGCGGCAAGGTCCACAACAGTGAGTCTTACAAAACCATCTTTATCTTGCTTGGGTCTTCCGTACTCATACCGCCAGATCTCATTCATATCGCTTAAAAGGTCTATTGTATATCCTTCATCCAGCCTTCTTGCTATCTCAAAAGTATCGACAACATTCCTTGCCATGCCGGAAGCGCCTTTTGCTATCGTAACTACCATCTGTTTTAACAGTAATGAAGTTTTTCCTTCTTCGAGTTTCTTCATCTGTGCTTCCACTGTTTCACGGGCAGTGATTACAGAAGACCTCATGGTGGAAGCCAGAATGTTCAACGCGCCGGCAACAGTGCCTTCGGAAGTCATGGCCTCTCTTATATGGCCGGCAGCATCTTTTTCAAGCATGGTGATCAGATCATAATATTTGCCGGCAAACTCCGTCCGAAGCTCCGGCGCCAAGTCAAGTGTCGCCTTTTGTATCATATTCACAGCTTTAGCAAGACCATGTTCGCTTGTTATTACTTCAAGGAAAATATCGATCGTCCCGAATACATTCACTATTGCTTCTCTGTTCTTCTCTATATGTGAAAGGATGTTTATGTAAAGTTCTTCTTTTCTCATTTCATTGATCGTGCTTTCGATTCTTTCGGTGGTTATTTCGCCTCTTGCTATAGCGATCGCTAGATTCTTAGCAGCCATTGAAGAGGTCTGAGCATCATCTGACCTTAGGTCATTTAAGACGCTCGGATCTATGCCTAACTGAGTTGCCAGACTGTCGAGCACAGCTTCATAAGCAATGCCTGTGCCGGGGACGATAGTCTCGCTAAGCTTTATAATGGCGGTCTTAAGCATATCTACCTGTCCCTTTATAGTGGCAGGCGCTGCCTCAGTGGAAACTCCCGCCGCAATGGCAAAAACTACAAGATCCTGCGATGCTTGATCAAGTTTGTTCTCGGCAATTAATCCATTTATCCTTTCTATCAAAGCGTTTTGGAAACTATCCGTCCCTATATCCTCTCTCGTACTTTCAATTAGAATATCACTTATCTCGCGGCTAAAGACACCTTGCATGAAAGTCTCCGCCACTCCGGCTCTTAATTGAAATTCTTCTACAGCCTTATCTCTTGCGCCGTCAATATTGTTCTCAAGTTTGTTTATGTATTCACGTACAACAGGCGAATTGACCAGCCCTTCATATCTGGCAACATATTGTTTGATCTCCTCAAGATAATCACTGAACAACGCTTCTTTCTGACTTTCTCTATATCTAGCGAAAAGATCTATAAAGTTTTCCTTATTCTGCAGGTTGTTAAGCGCTTCCTGTTTTTGAATAGCTGTAAGTTTTTCGTTTGTTAATATCTTATTCATATTTGAAGCTATTCTTCTTGCCTTAGCGCCTGCGGTTTCTATTCCCACCCATCCAAGCACATGAGTGAAGATATTCCTGCTGATGAGCCCTTTTCTGTCGAGATTTTTGATATTTTCCAGCATCTGCTCGTGGATCTGCCCTAACTCCTCAATATCTTCAAGCTTGCTCGCCTGATTCTGGTAATCCATAAGGTTCTCATATGCCGTCCACATTGCGTCCATGTTTCTCATTTTTCTGTCTATCTGCCTTAAACCTCGGCTGGTCGGAGCGTTCTTATCTGAGAACGGAGTGAATGCGGATTCTACTTCTGCCACTTCAATACCTAAGGCCGCTTTCAGGCGTCCCCGGAAAACACCAAAATTCCTGTCAACACTGTCAATGAGGTTCTCTCGCCTTCCACCTGCACCTTCAGATATGGCGCTATATATATCAGCCCTTGAAGACGTTGCCCAATGTTTAATAAAACTCCAAGCGCGTGCAAATCCTTTTTTGCCCTCACTCAGTTTAGCCGCTACTCTCACTGATACAGTGCCAGGTATGCGAGCGGTTAACCTTGATCCGAACTCATGTCCGCGAACAACTATATTGTCACCGTTCAAAAGCTCGGTTATTCCTTTGAGATACTTCACGGTAGTAGGACTCAATCCGTCCATCTTGCCCATAGCGCCTCTAAAAAGAACATCTCCGAACTTGCCGATCTCTGTACTGCGCCTTTGAGCGACATCCACCATTGCGTCATATTCTCGTTGTGTAAGCTGGAGCGCTCCGGTTCTTTCCGCATTCGCAAGACCCAACGTTTCTAATACCTCCTGGGTTCTGGCCATCTCTTCGCCTTCAAAGCTCTTAGCGTCAGACATCCTGTCACGTAAAGCTTCTGCCAATCTCTGATCGAGAGGCACTTTAGCCAGCATCGCAGCACTTAATGCATCATCAACTGTGGCTTGCTTTACAAACTGACCGGTGATAGCGTCATGGAATCTGCCCGTAGCATCGTTATATCTATATCCGGTAAGCTCGGCTATACGTAGTTTATTGGAAAGCCTTACAACTTCGGCTGCACTTATGAAATCCCCTTTCTTCCTTGTGCCTTTCGCAAGTGCTTCGTGGTCATGCCATCTCTGTGTAGCTTCATTGAACCTTATGCCCTTACTGTCAAGTAATGCTATATTATCTTCTGTAAGCTGACTTATTCCTTCTATTTCAACAAACTCTACTGGCGCTATCTCAAGCTCCATTGTTTCGGCTCTTTCTTCGAGCTCTTTTGCTCTCCCTTCAAGAACTTTTATCTCATTCTCAAGGTCCCTTCTTTCGGCAAGCTGTGCCTCTGTTGCTCTTTCTCCCAGTTCTCTTATCCTTGCTTCAAGGGCTCTTAGATCTTTTACTTTCGCCACAGCTGTTCTTCTTGCTAGCCTCGCCTCATTTATAATATTATCAACTTCTGTTCTTATCTCCCTTGCTTGAACCGCATCAGAAACAGCCCCGATATCTTCTGTCCTGAACTCTATGCCCAGTAATTTCGCCGCGGCGCTAAGCTGACCGGCAGTGATCTGCCCGGAAATGATACTCTTGGTAAGTGTGGTAAGTATGTAATCATAACTGGCGCCTGCGGCTATACCGGTTGTCCTGTGAACTATAGCCTGCCAAAGTTCACGCGTATTATGTGCACCCACCTTATTAGTTGCGCTCTTGTAATTATTCAGTCCCTCCGTTTCTATCAAAGCTTCCATAACACGCGTATTTTCTGAAGCCATAAGAACTACAAGACCCTTCACTACTTCCATAAAACTGTCGATACTGTCAGCAGTCATGCCTGGATTAAGCGCTCTAAATACATTACTGAAGTGCGTAAATTCTTCTTTTGTATCCATCCTGCGTATAGCCAATCTCACGCCTGCTGTCGCTTCTCTTCCTCCGATATCTCTTAAGAGATGATCGAACTGCGCCTGTGTAGTACATCCCGCAACCGCCGCGAAATTAATGACCCGGCCGGCATCTTTACCTCCTACAAGACCTTCTTCTCCTCTTGGTGTCATCAGGCATTCTACTATGTGATCAGCGACAAGACTGTCCTGCATGGCGACATTCACAACTTCCGCGCTTACGCCCTTTGCGCTTAACGCCTCGTACATGGTCTCTATGCTTCCGGATTTAAAGATCGCGGCGTCAACGACAGTATCGACCTGGGCCGAAAATTCACTCATATTTATAACGCCCGCATGCGAAACGAAAAGATCCGCCAATGCGCCGATAGTTGCAACCCCGGCGGCACCCTGTTTGGAAAGTTTCTCAGTCCTATTTACAAGTGAATTGATCTGACCCGTGGCTATTCCAAACTTCTGGCCGATCTCTCTTATCTTTGCGGTATTCTGCCCGTCTGCTTTGAGCTGGCTTCCAATGATCATATTCTCCATCGCTCTCATGGAGGTGCAATCAAGCTCGGAGGACTGTTCCGCTACAGCTCTTCTAAAATGAGTCTTTCCTTCGGTTGTCATCGCATCAAAAGCACCGATAACTTCCGTGTTAATACCTAATTTTTCAAGGAATTGGTTGCCCTTGACACTGCCGATAAGTTCCGCTACACACGTGGCAACAAATACCCTTGAATCCATCAGGTTGGATTTGACATCAATGCCGCTGGTCAATATAGAAGCGTTAAGCATCATATTGTTCGTCATTCTGCTTATATTATTGGAAGTTATGGCTCCGGTAGATATGCCGCTGGTTATCGAACTTGCTATTGAGGATCCCCATCCATTACTGATAAGGAAGGTATTGGCATCCGCTATGCTCATTTTGCCTGTTGCAATGCCCGTCGTTGCAAGATCGAGCGCGGCTATAGCCTCTATCCCGGAGAAATCGATCTGTCCGCTCTCTGTCATGCTTATCTCGGCAAAACGGTTATTATTAAGAAGATCCGCCATTCTGGTGCCGACATTATCTCCGCGTTTAGCGGCTTCCTGAGCGGCAGTACTTGTCTGGTTGAAGAGCTTGGTCAGCACTTTCATATTGTCGGTAGCTTTTGCTGAGGCTACGCTATTAAGTAAACTGCCGAGTTTATTCTGCTGGCCCTGGGTTAATTTTCGCACACCATCTGTACTGGCCAAGTTGACAAGGAAAATAAGCTGCTGCGCATCTCCTTCGGATACACCGAAGTCTCTGGATACCTGCGCGGCGCTTGAACCGCTTACTTGAGCATTTAATTGATTGAGGTTCTTCTGGGCAGTATTCATCCTCATGCTGTGTACAGGCATGCCGCCTGAGGCGACATCGAACATTTCAACGAAAAATTCCGCGTATTCATCAGGCATCCACGCAAAGAGCGTTTTCCCTATGATAACTTCCTTGATGCCTTCCTCATATACGCCCTTGATCATTTTGTCCCAAATCATGTTAACGCCTCTTCCTATGGCGCTGCCAATAGCGCGAAGGCCGCTCCAAAAGGCAACACCTGGTCCCTTGCCGAAGAGAGAACCAACTATGCCGCTTCCTATGGCTCTGCCCAAATTGGCAAGAGGTTTAAATACGGTCTTTAAAACTCCACCCAAGAAAGAGCCGAATGCGTGTATGACTACAGGCCCGGCAAAATGGAACACTCCTATAAATGCCCATCCCATAGGCGTGCTTAAATGCTGCACAAGGCCCATAAGCGGCCCGGAGGTTGTTGACATCTGAAGCAGCATGCCTTGGATGCCTCTTAATATGCCTTCACGCTTAGCCATGATCTGCGTCATGCTGGCGTCACCAAAGAACGGTTTAAAGAGAAGCGCGCCGGCATGTAAGCCGAACTGCATGCCTATGCCCATGGTCACAAATGTTGAAGCGGCACCTGCAATAGTGAGAGAAGCCACCACTCTTGTAGCAAATGCCTGGGCACCTCTCCTGGCACCTACTCTATATATGTTAAGGAACAGTCCCCTGCCGAAGCCACCCATTCTTTTAGCTACAAACTTAAAACCCGATCTTACTGCAAAATAAACCCTCTTCGCAATATTGCCTACGGCAAGCCGGAAACCGGCCCTAACGGCTGTTTGTTTAAGAATATTGCTTGCTATCCTTGTAGCCACGGTATTAAGTGCTCTACTTGCAGGCCCTACCAACCCGAACATGACCATCGCGTCGATGAGAACATTTGCCAGATCGTTAACCGTTATGTTGAAAATCACTTTTTGGCTAAGATATTCATTTAACGCCTTCTCTGTCTTATATTTTTCTCCGGCAATAGCTGCCGTTAACACTAAACCAAATCCTGCTAAAGCGGCTATCCCTATACTTGCACTGCAAGTAAGACTTAAAAAGCTTACAGTAGCGACAGTGGCAGCGCTGACACTCGCTCCTGCCGCTGCAGCAGCGCCTCCTACACCTAATAATGTCGGTATGGAAACAGCAAACCCAACGATAAGTATAATAGCAGCTACTACATATCCGGCTTTTACCCAAAATCCGCCTTCCTGCCAATTCTTTATAAGTTGTTTAAATCCGAAATTCTCGGCAAAATATTTAGCCGCTGTGTCTGACACGCTTATAGTGGATTTATTCACAAGACCATTCTGCAGGCTTGCGTTAAAGGTCTGCGTTATAGTGCTGAAATCGACTCTTGCTGTCCATAATCCACCGGTACCCACGTTGCCAAAGACTTGATGAACCCATGTACAGCCCCAATCACCGCTGACGTTCACATTATTCGTGCCGTCTACAGATCCTATTCGTTTACCGGTTGCGTCAACAATATTGCCCGCGGCGTCTACTGTGCCTTCAAATCCTTTAGCGCTATGGGTAAGACCCCTTTCAAGATGGCGGTGAGATATGCTTTCGAGATGCATGGCGTTGTCAAAAACAAGTGTCGTTATCTCGCCGTTCTTTGAGTCCGTAAGATTATGTCCTTCTCCCGTCACCATATCTGCCACTGTTGCTGCGGCATAACCAGTGGCTATTATTAAAAATACAGGACCGATTACAGGAATAATGCTTAAAGCTACTATGCCTACCCCTGCGGTAATTCGTCCGAAGATACCCTTCTTGTCGGCCTCAACAAGCGCATATACATACTTGATCTCACCATCTGCATTGGTCAGCTTTGCCCTTGCTTCAACCTGGCCTATATTGTCCTTATTGGGACTATGGAGCGTCATAGAACAATCATAGATCTCAACATGCGCAATCGCTGAACCCGTTGCCTTAGCCATCTCGGAAGCTTTTTTTGCAACAACCCGATCGACCTGTACTTTTTGGTCATTATTAAGATTTCCGTAAGAGATCTTCCCGCTCACAGAAAAACTTGCCTGGGAAGCATCAAATATAGCAGAGGTGCTTTTCCCTTCCTTTTCAACGGTTCTTCCCGGAGTGAACTGAACAGTAAAACTTTCAAACGCGTCCAAATTATCGCCGCAAGCCTTGGTTAGCTGTTTTATATTGCAAGCTTCTACGCCCAGGGATTCAGCCATAGCCACAACCGCCTGAGCGCCCTTCATTCCGCCTTCTGTAACCACCATTGTGCATGTAGCTGAAAAGAGTTGCGTCGCGAGTCTATCTCCCCTCTGCATAGCTATTTTATTTAATACAACACTAACATTTACCTTAACGCCCTCTACCGTTACATCACCCTTAACAGCTACTGTCCATTGACTCAGTCTTCGGGTATCATCTTCGCCGTCACGGGTCATGTAATCACCAACAGACACTGTTTTGCCGGAATCATAATTTTTACTTAATTCCAATGTATGGAAAGTAACCCCATCCTTTCCCACTCTCATAAAACCAAGATCAATTTCGGCGATACTATTGCCGTCTCCGTATAGAGCCATTATCTGGGAAAGTCTCTCACCTTTTATATCGAGTTTAAACTTAAGATCAGATCCTTCGATGCTGCCTATAAAATCACTTGCTCTAAGATCCGGGACTTCCGCAAGAATCTCGCCAAGGCCCGAACCTCTGAGCATATTAGTAAATTCATTTCCAGCAACTCGGCTGAAACACCAGGATTGTGCATATTCGTCGAAACTAAGGCTATCACCGCAATTTTTTAAGCCCGAATATGCCGTCTGACCTAAACGGTCTTCTTTCCCGGTTACAACATAATACGCGTTCTTCTCTTTAAGATATATGCACGACATTTTCCTGCCGCCTGCAGCGGCTGTCACGAGATTGTCCAGCACAATGTTACAATCTTGATAATCTTCTTCTCCTAAAAGTTTAACCGCATAATCGATCTTGGTTATACCCAGAAGTCCTTCCAGGGCAAACTGTTCGTCAGTTGTCAGCTCATCCACTCCATCAAGTTCAGCACTGGCGGCTTTCATGATCTTGATGCTCTCTATCTTGAGATCGCCTTCCTTCTGACTGCTGGCAATAACATCTTTTATGCTGGTAAGAGTAACCCTGCCGCTCGGAAGGTATTTAGTTATACTTTCGATCTCTTCCCCTCTTCCTATTTCAGTAGCAGCGTCAAGAACCGTAAGGTCCTCGCCTTCTCCTTTTAAAGCTGTGGTAAATATGATGGATGATTCCTGATCCTTCTGATAAAGTATCATTCTGCCCTTTAACGGTTCACCGGTTTCCTGGTCTATTTGATACACAACAGCGATGCGTCCGCCACCAGAAAGCTCTGCAGATTTACCCGGGATCTGTACGAATAGCGGTATCTGGCCTACTTTATAACCGTTTGAATCTGCCTGATAAAAAGCGCTCTTTTCTGTAATGCCGAATGCACCGAGTACCGCTTCAGCAAACTTTCCATCTCCATATGCCAGCTCTTTCTTGTTGGCAATGGATATACTTTCCTCAAGGATATTTTCCATCTTAACCGTTTCCGTTTTGCCTTCAACTTTGGTCGTCATGGAATACTCTTCATGATGTTTACTTGAATATTCAAGCCTTAATTCAGTGAATACTGCCTTCGCTTTGTATCCTTCGGTGAATGACCCATCTTTCTCATCAAAAAGCGCATCACATTTTGCGATCGCAAGAATGGTCGCGACAAGGCTCATCGGCCTGCCATTATCTATATTGTATTTGGCCCTTGTAGCGTTATTTGCCCGGAAAATATCCACAACATCATACCCGTTTATTTTATTTAATCTGCCGCTTATCATCTCGCTGAAAAATTTACTGTCAACGCTCCCGTCAGCATTGAACCCTTCATCCATCGATGCCATGAGCATAAGCGTGCCGAATGTGCTTAGTTCTTCCGTATCAAATTCACCGGTAAATTTTTCTTGCGTGAGTGAACCCGCAATGATTTTATTCATAGCCGTCTTGAATTCAGCTGCTGTCTGCGGCCCTCCTTTATCTTTATCCGCGAGAGCTTCCATCCTTGAGAGGAACTGCTTCTTGTCCCCAGAAGAAATGATCCCCATGAATATCTGAAAATTGCTGATCTCAACGACTTCTGCTTTCTCGCCCAAAGCTTCATTAACAGCATTCACGGCTCCTTGCACCTTACCGATATCATCTTTGGTAACTTTAGCGGTATCAATGCCTTTAAGGAAACCGCTCATCGCGTCTCCCTCCATTCCGGAGAGCATCATAAATACCTGGAATGTATCCGCTTCAATATTTGCGACCTTGGCACCCTGGATCACCTTGTTTACTTTTTCATCGGTAACTGTACCAAGCCTTGCATTGCTTATTGTAGTTTCGCGTAGTTCATCATCCATGCCGGCAAGGGCCATGAATATCTGGAAGCCGTTATCCTCGAGATTCATGTCTATTCCTTTTATATTGTTGGCCCCGTTAATTACATCTTTTACATCCCTTCCGCCCACCTTATTGTTTTTCATGTTATCAAGTGTAGCCCCGCGTTTCTCCCCGTCCATTGTTGCAAGCGCCATGAATACCTGAAAAGCGCTGGTCTTTATATTCTCCTTACCGGCTTTAGCCACGACCAGATCAACATCCTCTTTCTTAATACTGTAAGCGTTATCGACAAGATCATCACGGCCTTCTTTGCCCATGCCTGCCAACGCCATGAATACCTGGAAGTCGCCGACATCCGTTCCCGCTCCTTTTAATCCCCAGGCAACTTTCGATACTTTCTCTTTTGTGACCTCGCCGGCTCTTATATCAGCCAGGACCTCGCCTCTCTGTTTACTGTCCATGCCGGCAAGCGCCATAAGTACCTGGAAGCCTCCGGGTGTTTTGACCCCGGCATCCGTAGCCTTACCGATCACATCATTTACGTCTTTCGCGGTAATAAGCCCCTTCGTTATATCGTTCAACGCGCCTTCGCGCTGTTCATCACCCATGCCTGCAAGCGCCATAAAGATCCCAAAACCGTCCTTTTCAAAAGTCATGTCAAGTTTCAGCTCTTCCCCGGCAAACTTGATCACATCGCCGATGTCCTTACTGGTTATCTTTGCGCCTAAAGCGCTGGAAAGTATATTACCCCTCGATTCATCTCCCATGCCGGCGAGAGCCATGAATACCTGGAAGCCGTTATCTTCAAGATTCATGTCTATCTTCGCGCCTTTAGCGCCATTGATCACGGCCTTTACCGCATCCGCAGAGCTTATTCTCTTGCCGTTTACAATAGTATCTTTACCCATGCCGGCCAAAGTCTCTGTCCTTGTTTTGTCATCCATACCTGCAAGCGAGAGAAATACCTGAAATCTGTCAGCTTTTACATTAGCTCCCTCGGCTTTGGCCATAGCAAAATCGACATTATCCTTTGTTACCTTGCCGTCTCTGGTGTTAGCCCATGTAAGGCTTCTTGTATCATCATCCATGCCGGCGATAGCCATAAGCGTCTGAAACTCATTTATTTCCACTTCCGCTCCCGCGGCCGCCTTTATAACCGAATCATATACATACCCCACCCTTGAAGAGAAAATATTATCAATGACTTTCGTGCGCGTTTCATCATTCATGCCTGCAAGCGCCATGAATACCTGAAATTCACCGACTTCAATATTTCTCATTTTAGCTTCGAACATCACAGTATCTATTTGTTCTCCCTTTACTTTTGCCGCGCCTGCTAATACTTGAGCTCTTCCTTTATCATCCATGCCCGCAAGCGCCATGAATGCCTGGAAACCTCCCACTTCCATGCCTATCTCTTTAGCAGCATCGACAATCTTAGAGATATCTCCTTCAAATACCTTCCCGGCTTTGATATTGCCTATCATAGTGGCTCTGGCACCGGCATCCATGCCGGCCAACGCCATGAATACCCCGAAGCCATTAACTTCAACCTTGGCTTTCTCGGCGCCTTTCAGCACGTCATTTACCATATCGGTCTTAACTTCGCCTCGATTAATACTATTAAGAATTTTGCTTCTTGCAGTATCATCCATGCCCACAAGCGCCATGAAGATTCCGAACCCGTTCGCTTCCATATTCATATCAAGACCGGCTTTATTGGCACCGTTTATCACCTGGTTTATCTGCACATCGGTCACCTTGCCGGATTCTATGACACTTAACATGTCGGAACGCGCTTCCGCACTCATACCGGAAAGCGCCATGAATACCTGGAAGTCGCCAACCGTTACACCGACCTTTTCTGCCCCGCTTATAACAGTACTTATATTTTCTTTAGTTATGCCCAATTGCCCGGTATCTGCCTTAAAAACGAAATCGAACCTTGCCTTTTCATCCATACCTGCAAGCGCCATGAATACTCCGAAATCATCAGCAATCACTCCGACTTTAGCTGCAGCCCCTTGAATCATCTCGACATAAATGCCCATTTTTGAAGTGCCTCTTCCGATCACCTCGCCGTCTATCACTATATCCTTCGCGGGTTCTAACTTGCTGATCTTACTCAAAAGATCTCCCCTGGCTTTGTCATCCATGCCTATTATTGCCGTAAATGCTTGGAACCCGCTGATATCCAGTTTTGCGTCGCTGGTTCCCTTGAGTATGACCCCGATATCCGCCGCGGTTACCTTGCCGGCCTTAACATTGGCCAAAGTACCCGCGCGATCTTTATCGCTCATGTTGGAGAGCCATGAAACGATCTGTATATCCGAAACACCTTCACCGGTAATTCCTTCAACGCTGTCTCTTATGGGACTGATGAACTCGCTTCCTACCACGCCGAGGTTTCCGCTGTAGAATTTGCCTTCATTTTCTCCCTTACCTATTAATACGGTTCTGGGATTATAAAGCGCATCCAGCCCCCCCATGAAAGTCCAAACAGCATTGCCCGCACTGTCGGTAAGCACTGTGGAATCCACTGCGCCTGCCTGATTGGCCAGCGTTTTAGCTAATGCCGTCTCTTCAGCGCTTAGATCATCTGCATAAGTAACTTTGGCCTGGCTTACTATCGCCCTGAAAGTGTCGCCCATGTGATCCACTGTGGTTACCTGTCTATCAAACCCGAAATTGACCAGGTGCTTGCCTTCGCCTTCTCCGCTGTAAATATCATTGGATGCGATATCATGGATCCCTCCTGCGGGAAGTTCGCTGAATCTTGCTCTTCCGCCTACAAAATGCACAACACCTGACTGTACATTCATCTTCTTCAGCCATCCCTCAACCATCGCTTTGTCATTGCCAAGCAAACCTTTCAGGTCTATATTGGTTTCCCGCATCAAAGTCTGCACATTAAATCCGTTGAGGGTGAGTTTGCCCATCTTATTGTTATTTATTTCAAATGCGAACTTTTTGTCTCCCACATTTAGCTCAATGGATTGCGTCGTCAAAACCTGACCTAAAGAGCTGATGCCCCAGATCTTTGTCGTGGATTTCCCGACCACTTGCCCATCTATCTTTATGTCTTGCGGAGGCGTTTCTATTGCTGCACCACCAGCCAGTTTAAGGCTTCTTCCGCCGTCCTGGACGGTGAGTTTATATTCTGTGCCTTTGACATTAATGGCAAATTGCTGTTTTCCGCCCAATAGATTTTCTTCGGTAAAGAGGACTTCTCCGTTCACCACATTTATAGTCACATTTATAGTCACACTTTCACCGGGAATATGACCGGGAAGTATAACTTTTATTGACGCTATTGCCGGGCCGGAATCTGTAAATACCGGAGTCGTCCTTCCGCCTTCAATACCCGAAAGGTTCTTAAAGACTACGGCGCGTCCCGTGACAGCATGACGCACTTTTGTTCCGTCCGGGAAGATCGGCGTGCCTGCTTCATCAAAATCTACCGTCACACTATCCTGATCGACTATATAACCTCCCGCTCCAGTTCCTCTCATGAAAGTAATATTATTTCCAGTTAGTACCAGGCTGTTCCCTATGAACCAGGCATGCCCGTTTTCTCCGATAGTAACGCCGTAAAATCCGCCCGCGGCCAAGCTGACTGTCAAATTCTGGGAAAGTTTTCCTCTTGGCAGTCCTGCACCCGCAGCGCCCTCCCCGGACATATTTATTGCCTGATCGGATGGGGTATGTAACAGATCTCTATCTGAAGCTGTGATCCTTCCAATAGCCGAGCTCATTCCATATTCATCTATTTGTATGCCCCAGATCTCCGCATCAACATTCGCAATGCCCCCGCCGGCCGCGTCAAAAGTGGTTCTGGTCTTATAAGCCGCTCTATCCGCCACAAGCTGTGTTACATTCCCTGAAACTGTGAATTTCATGCCGTTAATAGTAACGATCGAGCCGTCTCTTAATTCATCGCCCATCTGGTCCTTAAGGCTCTTAAATACAGAGTAAAGCAGTGCTCCGGATATTGCTTCATCAAAGGTGAGCGATATATCAACAACGTCTTTTACCGCGAAACTCTCGATCTCGCCTCTTAAAGCCGTAACTGCCGCCTGGAGTGCGCTCACTTCAGCTTCCGGCATCCTCTCCACGACGCCGCCGATTAACTCCCAATCATCAAAAGCAGCTGCCAGTTCCGTAGCCGCTTCTGATACATATTTACCTTGCGCACTGTACTCAGAAATTCTGGCCGAAAACTTCGCTGCTATTTCACCAAACTCTTTATTGATGCCGATAAAAGTTTTCTGTCCGAGTTCTGTCTTGGCAAGAGCATCCATGCCGAACAGCTCAACCATATTACTCATGAAATCCAGCCTGTATTGGTCTCGGTCAAATCCGGAAATACGCTCACCGGTTTTTGCGTCAAATGTTGCCACTTGATCACCTTCGGGTTCAAAATAAGAACTTAAGAAAGCTGTTTCTATGACATTAATGCCTTGTAATTTTTCCGATTCAAATTGAAGGCTATTAGCCTTTGCGAAATTAGCCTCAAGGTTCTGCCCGAAAGCCAAAACGGCAACGCCTATCATCTGCAATGCATCCGGCTGGTCTTTGAACGCATTCATGAACCCGGTTTTCTTACCGATTGACGATGAGACCAGGCCGAGCCATCCGCCCAGCATCCTGAACTTGCCGTCATCATTGAAACCGCCGACCGAGATCAAATTAAGGAATGAATCGATGAACTTGCTGTCCGCCATTATGATCTCGAGTGCGTTCCTTGCGGTAATATTCTTAAAATCTATGTTCTTGCCGACATATTCGTAGCTGGTCTTTATCTCCAGCATGGTGAACTCATTAAGGCCAGCAGCGCCGGCTTTATTAAGCAATTTGATATGCGCGCCTGAGAGAGCCGCGAATACATCGCCTGCCCCTTTAAGGCCTCTTAAATTATCAGATAGATACATCATGGAGCCCGCGATCATTGTCGCCATATCTCCGACTTTAAACTCACCTATGTGGCCTTTGAGTTTACCAAAATCCATGTCCATCAATGCTTCGACCGCGCCTACATATTTCAGCGCCACCATCCTTGTCATCACACCTTTGGCAATAGCCAAACTGAGGCCCGCTTCGGTCTTTTGCACGGCATTCTGGAAACTCGACTCTATCATCGCCAAAAGTCCACTGGATATCTCTTCGCCGTTGGATAAGCCGGCTAAAATGGAATTGTTTACGCTTACAAGATTGGAATTAAGACCTCGCTGCGTATCGAAATAACCTTCGAGAACTGAAGCGAATTGATCTTTTGTAAGGCCGCTCTTTCCTGCAATCTGCAGGATATTCCAGTTATTCGCCATGAGATTGTCCATCGTAGATATAGCCTTTTCAGCAACCTTACCGGTAAAAGAATTATTATTCTTTGCCTGCAGGATAGACTGTACTACATTGTTCCCGGCATTCTTTATAATGCCTTGTGCGGTTTTGATCAATGCGACATTCCTGGGATCAGCCCTGACAATGTCTTCGGCAACGTCACCGATCTGATTATATATACCCAAAGCTAATTCGGTATTGCCTTCAGTTGCGTTCAACGCCTGAGCGAATAACGCCTGTGATAAATATTTGCCGAGCGCGTCCGCTCTTTCCGCGCCGGTCATCTCAATAGTCCCGCCTAATAGAGCCTGAACATCTCTTTCTGTAGACAGCAATGCATTTGTGATTAATGTTGCGACCCAGCCGCCAAGAGCATCGACCTGCTGACCAAACCACTGTGCTGCCTGTGTAGAAACCATTTCTAACCCTTTTTCTATAAGACCGGCAAACTTCATCCCCCATTCACCAAGGTTTCTCAGAAACATCGCGGCCTTGACTTCCGTAGGCGCCGCCTTTAATCTCAATTCTGTCCTGTATTGCTCGATCGTCTGGCCCGTTCTTGCAAGATGTTCTTCAACTCTGCGCTCTGCTATCGCTTCCATGATCTTCGGAGCTGAAAGTATAGTGGCAAACGCGCCGGCAAACTTGCCTGACCATATATCAAGCATTCTCTGGAAAGCTGTCTTCTCGGAAGATTCCTTATATGCCGCTTCGTGCCACTCTTCATCCTCGCCAAGTGAAAAATCGGCAAACAGTTCATACATCCGTTTAGTAATATACCTTTCCAAGCCCACTTTTGCGGCGGCAGTAAGAAGCATCAGAAACGGCGTTGCCGCTTTAGGTGCCATCGCAGCCATTTCAGGCCGATCGGGTTCACTTAATAATTGTCTCGTCTGGTCCGCCTGTGTTACAAATGTGGTTACAAATGTGCCCCATACCAGGCTCCAAACGGCTATCTGCTCGTCATTCAAGCCCCAATCTTCGCCAAGGGTGGAGATTATTGACGTACCGATCTTGCTTAATGCATAAGCTGTTGCCCCGACTGTGAATTGTGTCGTGCCATATACCCCGAAATACTGACCTCCGGCAGATTGTATTGCTTGCCCTCCGGAACTTGCCAGAAGTTTATCTGTTGCAGTTTCAGGTGGCTTCGGGGAGTCTCCTAGCGCAGTCTCCAAAGCCGAAAGTATTGACTGGAACCCCAGACTGAAGGCGACCATGCCTAACGCCTCATAGAAATCCTGTGCGCTTATTCCCAGGAATCCTTCTCTATCACTCATATCCTCGGCTTCACGTAAGAGCCACCTGCCGAGAGATATGAAGGCAAGCCCTACTATGACCCTGAAAAGAACTTTTGCTGTTGTTGAAGTTATGGTGAAAAATTTCTCGATCGCCGCTAACTTGTCGGTGAACCAGCCGCCGATCCAGGAGAGGAGTATAGAGTTAAGTATTCCCTGGTACCACAATCTGAAGGCGGTGGCGTGGTCCATGCCGAACCAGGCGGTATTTATCTCCATCCTTACAAGCTCGACTGCGGCGGTCACCATGGCTGTCGCCCAAAGGGCTGCCAGAGCTGTTGTCGCGGCACCCGCAGTATATATAACAAGTACTACTTCTATGACTGTAAGAAGTATCTGGATGAACTGCATGAAGCCTTTTCCGGTCACCCATTCCTTCTCCCAGAGGGTCTTGATGTCTTTCCTTAAGAGCACGCCCGTTATGCCGTAGAAGAAGAACTCTCTTTCCAGGCTCTTGGATTTGGCCGTCATCTTCCGGCTTACTCTCTGCTTGGAATATGTATATACGGTCTGGCTTAATGTATCGCCGAAGGCGTTGTATTCAATGTCTGACAATACCCGCAAAGTCTTGATCTTGTCGCCAAGCGCCTTGGTAGGATTCTGGCTAATATACGAATATATTGAACCAAACAAACCATAAGTACTCTCCGCCAGCCCGGCATAATATTCTGCAAGTTCCGAAAGGTTGCTATATCCCCTGTTTTCCCATTTATCCACTTTTTCATAAGTAATGCTGTATGTGGTGTACCCTTTTACGCGGCCGAACATGTCATATTGATAATCATAGGCCCATGTTATCTGACCCCATTCATCGATGGTCGTTTGTTTTTCAAGCCTTCCGAACTCATCGTACTTGCTGTATTCAATTTCGACCGTTTCTTCGGTATCGGTCTCGACTTTGCCGCTTTCCTTGACGGTTTCCTCTTTTGTTATGGTGGTCGTTTCCCTGATAATAGCATTACCGAAGGCATCATAAAGAATGGTCTTCGTCCTGATGGTCTCTGTTATGAACTTGATCTCGCCGTCATCGCCTCTTTCGATGCGGGTGGATGTTATGAGGCTTTCGATCGGTCGGTTATTCTGGTCATACGCGACAACCTGGGCGATCTCTATCTCTGACGTCACGGAATCGCCTATCGTATATGAGAACCAGCTTACGGGGTTATTGCTCTCATCATATAATGTGCTCTTCTGGACAGTGGTATTTGTGCTCCTTCTGGCAAGCGGGATCTTTACATTCCCGATCTCCATGCCCAGAGGATCAAAGCCTACATCCCTTGAAACTTCTACAAAATCCTGTTTATTGCCGTTCGTATCATAAACAATGTCCGAAACCTTGGCAATGGAAGTAAGCCCCGTTATTCCCGCCAGCTCTTCTTCCCCGGCCCACTGCTCCGTCCAAAGCATGTCTTCGCTCATATCCGTGTAGCTCTTGATATTGCCGCTCTTATCATCGTATACAGTGCTCAACCTTTCGGTGTAAGAGCCCGTTAAGTACCTGTCATCCTCCGGTATCTGGGCTTTTACAAGATCCGGAAGATCTTCTATATTAGAAGGGGTCACGGTTATATCTTTGTTCACGGTGATGTTAGTCTGCTTATAACCTATATTGTGATCGGATGAATCATATGCCATGTCCTCCATTATAAGGACATCTTTTGTGGGCACCCATTCATAATAATAAGACGAGCTGCTGCCTTCCGCGGATTTGATGCGTCTGATATATTCACTATGAGGTCCATCGGGACCACCATAAAATACCAGGTCACCCTGCTGTTGATATCCCTGAACTCTTGACATGACATCGTAAGAGACATTAATGCGTTCTTCCTGAGCATAGCGGATCATTTCATTGTTCGCATCAATACCGGGCAGGTTCTCGGGATAATCATCATCTCCAAAATCCAGCCCGATCCATCCGTCCTCATGCCTCACAGTGGTATGAGCATCCGCCCACTGGGATTCCTTCTCATCTTTAGTGTAAGTTTCCCACCCTGTCATCCTTCCAAATTCGTCAAACACAACATCTCTTTGTATGTATGTCTCCTGCCGCCAGGTCGGATATTCAACCAGCCACTCGCTGCCTCCATGCAGGTTAACGGCATTGTCATTTAAATGATGTTCATTTACCGCATTGCTATAGGTAAGCGGTCCGATCGTATCTTCGGCCCAGAAAAGAAGCGCAGGCTGAAATCCATCAGTAACAGGATCAATATCAGCGATGAATTTGTTTTCGTAGAAATGTCCGAACTTGGTCGTGATCTTCCGGAAACTGGCCCACTCATTAAGAGAATCGTATTCTATATCGCTGTGGTTAGGTGTGATGCCAAGAATACCGCCAACCGTAGTAACAGTTATGAAATCATCATACCGCTCGACCCGATCCCTGGTCGGACTGTACCTTTCAAGATCTTTTGTCTCCGTAACGGTGTAGCCAGCAAGCCTGCCAAGATCGTCTACCCTGCCGTCCTGTTCGCTGGTCACTGTAACGTATTCACGATCATTGCCCGTAAGCATCATATCCATAAGGCCGATAGTTGTGACAAAGTTCCCGTTTTTATAGCTGTATGAAGACATGTCCACCATCTGGCCGAGGCTGTCGTACACCAAGCCTTCCAGTCTAGTGTATTCTTCATTGAGTATACCGGTAATGATCGCCATCCTAAGGCCGATATCAAATCCCGGCAGTGTTATATCATCGGAGCTTCCCTGACGCGTTAATGTGCCGTTTGTCATTAAATTACCGAAGGAATCGTAAGAGGCCATGCGTGAATATTGTGTTTGCAAGTCAGTTAATGGTGCAATAATATCAATATCGTCAAGCGGAGGAGGAAGGGGCAAAGTGATAATATAAGTTAAATTTTCCTTCTTTGTTACGTCTGTTCTTAAAGCCCGGCCTGAAGGTGCGATAACATTTGTCTGTTGTAAATATGTACCTCCATAATTCATCGGCACGCCTTGTGAATCTTGACGGGAATGATCTGAATCTATTCCCCTCTTCCACTGATCTAAAGTAACAGTTTTAAATCCGCTGTCATTTTCAATTACACTATAAAACTGTACATCAATAACGCTGGCATCCCATATCCCATTATATAAATGGGTGCCGTAAGCATAAGCGCCGGACTCAAACCATTGTTTTAAACGCTCCAGCTCGGCATCATCGGTCAGATCATATTCTGTAAGAAGATAATAATCTAACGGCCTGTTTGTCTCCATTTGGAAGATCTTCTGGCCGTTTTCGTCATAAACAATATAGCTGCTGTAATTTTCGCCCCTTACCGGAATATCCACTATGACCAAGGTCTTTGTAGGATCAGCTTGCGCGCCGGACCATTTTTGTATATTTGCAAGGGAAGACAAATTAACGCTTCCGTCAAAGTTAGTTTCACACACTCCTGTAACAATATCAGTTGTATCGCTGACCTCAACATTGTAATTAACGTAGCCGGAGTTCTCCGTAAGTGTATTTGTCGTGCTTTCCCAGTTTCTTTGGGCCGTGCCCGCAAGAGCGGTATCCACCAGCTGGCTTGCTATTTCGGCATTGGTAAATACCCCTGAACTTGCAATGATCACGGGGTCGCCTGTACGAAGGTCGGTAAGCTCCCCCCTGGCGCCGGTCTGCCTTATCGATATGGAACGGACATCGCCGAAAGAGTCGATGCGCTGGAGCATCATGGCAGATCGATCATCGTAGCCTATATGCGAAAGACTTATCTCCTTATCATAAAAATATTCATCTGTCGTATTGGCCTGATCCGTGAATACATCGTGCAGGACCCCGTCACCGGAAGAGTTCTGATAAACGATGCCGCCTTTATTATTAACCGTTACAGGATTCCAGATGTTCCCCGAGGGTTCAAAAGTCTTATCGGCATATACCACATGTGATGTCTCTCCATTAGGAAGTTCAATAGCCTTGGTAAGTCTTAATCGAACATCACCGCCGGTTCCGGCAAGAATATATGCGCTGTACTCCTGGCCAAAAAGATTTATTACACCGAAATTATCAGGGTCATAATCATAGTTCCATCCCCATGTTCCGCCGTAGCCAAAGGGATCCGGCCAAAATACATTTACCCCGTAATACACTGCATTACTGAAATCGACCGTTACAACTTCTGTTCCGTAAGTGAACACCCATCTTGGGTAATCGTTGCTGCCGTAAGTCTGAAAATCGACCTGATACGTGCTTGGAAAGAATCCAAAAATACTGTCTTCATCATAAAACGTATGCAGTTGAAGTCTTTCATAATCATCGGGGTAATCAGAGATATACTCGATCTCGCCGGTTATTATGTCATTATCGCTTGAATCTTTTACTCCTATGACATTTCCGTCATCATCGAAATCAAATTCATAACCTTGCGCGGAAAATTCAACCAGTTTCGCGAATTCAAGCTCGATGTTATGGGCGTTCTCAAGTATCACGACATCGCCCGTACTGTTTTCGGTAATTATGGGGTCGGTATTAAATGTTATTGATCTGCCTGTCCCCCAATCTACCTCTATTTCAACAGAGGAGGTATAAAAATTATCATCCTCGTATGTATTGCGTTCAAGGATCCTTGCATCGTGCCTTATCCCGCCTCCGCCTCCCGCAACTACAAAATTACTTCCGGTAGCAGGCCTGTCCACCTGATAACGAAGCATATCGGGACCGTTGCCTTTAAAATCTTCTCCCGGATCCGAATCATCGTTGAAGTTATAATACATTCTTAAGTCCTCTTCGCCGAAATCAACGCCATTCTCAAATTCATCCTCAGCCCTGCCTCCCGGGATAAAACCGGAGTCGCTGGTATAGAAAGCAACCTCGCCTAAAATACCTTCAAACGCCTGACCGCCTTCAAATCCGCCGCCCACGCTATCCTGGTCCTGTCCGAATACAAGCGTACCGCCGTTATTGATCAAAGCCCCTGTTTTAAATCTGCCTCCGTATTCCTTTATACCATCCACGTAAACTTCCAGATTATCCCAATCCGGAACCGTAGTGTTCCACCACCTTACCATTACGTGGTGCCATTGGCCGTCATTGACATCCACGCCCGTATCTCTTGAATCATTATCAATATGGATCCTCAAGTTATTACTATTATAGATCAGAAATTCATTGGTATGGCCCGGTACAGCATAAGAGATTATGCCGTCACTACTGTCAGTGGTCTTGATCCAGAACGAACAGTCTAAGTTCCTTATGCCATTTTCTCCAGGCGTCGGCGGGGATGAATCGAAGAAGCAATCAACTGAACCGTCTGAAATAGCATAGCTGTCCACAGTCCCGTTAAACCCGAATCCTTTTTCAGGTACGCGCGCTCCTCCCCATGTCACCAAGGTAGGATAGCCATACTTTGTCAGCAGATAATGGCCCTGAAGAGCGGGATTATCTCCTTGATATTCCCTGCCGGCGGAATACGGATCCCATCTCCAGGTGTTCAGGTAGTCGGTAAACTCTTTAAAAGTCGCGTTAGCTTCCTCGGGACCTGAAACATAGAAAACATAGTCCTGGCCTGAAAGCTCGTCAGTGATCGTGTATCTGAAATTACCTTTATATTTACCGCTTGTTATATTCTTTATCTTGGCGGTCGCCAGTGAAGTGCCGTCATTGGCGATGAACTCATAAGGCACTCCCGTCATCCTGTCCAAGTCAGTATTAGTAGATGTAGGATAGATGATGCGGTTACCGTGCACATCATATAGTGTGGTTAAAAAAGCGCCTGCTTCACTTATATTAAAAAACGGATCGGCAGGTGTAACAGCCTTATTGACAACTTCCATGACGTCGGCATTGATGCCGAAGAAATCCACATCCATCTCGCCGTCCGCAAGTTTTTCGGTATAGAGAAGGTCCCCCGTCTGGTCTCTGTGGTAAGTAACATCCATGAACTCGGGATTCGTGGCTGCCTCGTAATCCTTGACTCCTGTCGCGACGATACCGCGTACATTATTGATCTCCGCCAAAGCCTGGATTGCCGTGGCATACGCCACTGAAAGTGCATTTCTTGCATCTATCACCAGATCCAAAAGATCGGGTTCCTCTCCGTCGATCTGATCCCATTGATCCAAAGCATCCTGAATGTCGCTTACAGCATCTGCGGTCTTTTGTTTTAAGGCGATATATGCGGGGTTGGAAGGATCCCTGTTAAGAATCTCCTGTGCCTTTTGATCGGCTGTCTGTGCTTTTGTTAAAGCTGCTGATAAAACATTTATTATCTGCCAGGCTAACTGCTGCCCTTCGTTGGTTTCATACGTAATTTTGATACCAAAAGGACCGGTTATAGTGTGAGTTGTGCCATACCAGCCGTTATATGTCCCATAATCATTAATCCACTCTATGATCTCGTCGGCGGCCTCAATAACATCATAATAATACCAAGTGCCTGTAAAAATATCTCCCCAGAAATACGAAACTGTCTCCGATTCAAAATACGTGTTAACGACGCTTGATAAATTGATCAGCGCATCAGCATCAAGATCATTATTGTCTATATAAACTTCGCTCTGCAGAAGTTCGTTGATCGTCTGAGTATCACCGCTTAAGACTGATCCTCCGACTTTTTCTATATGTTCGGCCGCTATCTCGTAGCGTATATCATATTCTTCCGGATCATAGGCATCCGCATCTGTTGCCGGCGGATATGAATCATAGGTGTATGTATGTACTTCCGTGGATTCGACGGAATTATCGCTATCGGTAAGATATTCCGTTATCGTGGTCGATTCTATCTGAAGCGGAGCATGAGCCGGATTAGATATATCAGTATCGCTGATATTAAAGACATTGACAGTGGTTGTTTTTCTCACGGCATCGCCGTCAATTATGCCGTCATTATTTTGATCCGCGTCCCCATAATAATCTTCAGTGGTTCTTTCACTAAGGACTTTCGTCATGGACGGATAAGCCAGGCTGTAACCTTCCTCTTGAGACTGCCTGCTTGAAAGAGGATCCTCAAAAGTACTGGTCATCCTTCTGGTTGTGTGTATTATCTCTTCTTCGGTGGTTTCGCCAAAATCCCTGACATTGCCGGACTCAATAACTTGACTTACGAGATTGCCTCTCTCGTCATATTCCTCGGCCAACGTGCGTGAAAAGTCTATTGAACCGACATTTACGCCATAATTTATTCCTGTATCAGTATTCAAAATGCCAACATGGTAGTAATTTCCCACAAGCCGGTCTATCCATCCCCAGTCTCCTGCGCCGGCAATAAGCGCATCGTATTCAGTTTCATATCCCTGATGATCATGGTAGTTCATGATCAGATGCTTCAAATTAAAAGCCTCTCCACCGCCCTCGACCAGATGATAATTGTATGTTTCCCCTTCTATAAATGTCGGGTTCACCAGAGATTCGCCTACCTTGTCGTATTTTATGCTGGAAGTCGTTTTGGTGACCATGCCGGGCTGAGAAATACCCTGCGTGACACTGTTTATGTACGCGACATCCCCTCCGGCCTCAGTTGTATAGACAGTTGTAACTTCGGTCATGAGCATCTTATCCAAAGACATTTCTGAACCCTGAAGAAAGAGGAGATAGTCATCTTCATGCGTGTTATAAAGGTTGACGACCTGATCATAAATACCTTCAACTTCAGGTATAACAAGATCGATCTGATCTTCCAGTTCCTGTAACCTGGGTGAAATGTCCGCTATAACAGCGCTGTCAAGCGGCCATGGTGTGATCCAATAACTGAGTATCACATTGCATTCATCTGCCATGCTTTCAACTGCATCTATAGCATCCTGTAAAGTTTGAACAAAATCAGACGAAGGATCCAGCTGAGCAATTTCCTGCGCCAAAGGAAGTCTGTTTGTTAACATGGTTGAAATGTTCGAAAGAAAATTCAATGCATTATTAATATCATTCATCATCCTCAAGAACTCTTGTTCCTTATTTTCCCAATTTCTATTTATAGCGCTAACTATCTGATCGTGCGCTGTATCTAAATAAGGTAAAACACCGGCTTCCATGGGAGGATCCATCGGAACAACATAAAATAACGCGTCCCGTATTTCTCTGCTGTTAACAGCTATTTGATAACTTGCCTCAAGCGCGGCTTCATCAAATTCTTCATATTCTATTCTTCTTGAGAATATGTTGCGGTCTTTTTCGTCATATTCCATATCATGCATCTCGAAATGATATGTCTGGTCGCCGCGTCTTCCGGATTCCTCGTAACTGGCGATATTGCCGTCTTCGTTATAGGTGATATTTTCCCTGGTAAATTCGTAATACATGCCGGTAGAAGTCCTGCCCTCTTCGCTGAACTGCATCATCTTGCCGTCAGCGTCATAATAGATATCCGATCTCACGCTCTGGAAATACCTGAGGTCGCCTTCAAAGGTCCTTATGGTCTGTACGTCCGTATAATCGGTACCGGCTTCGTGAGCTCTCTTGTAGCCCGTCTCGGTGCCGGGATCGAACCATCCGTCACCGTTAAGGTCATCGTAATACAGATATATGGCGGTATTGGAAACATAATCCATCCCGTTCTCGTCATGAGTGTAATACGCTATCATGTCGGTGGATTCTTCTCCCACCCCGCCCTTATAGTATGTTTCACTCGATAGGACCACGCCGTAAGTCTGTCCGAAAATAACCAGTTCTATAGCTCTTGATATCTGCCCCAAATGATATTCGCCGTAAGTTTGCCCCGGCAAAAGAACTCTGGCGTTGTCCAGAGCTTGAAGCAATGGATCAAGAAAATCCCGGTCCGCTTCGCCCCTGTCATGAAGATCGGTCACCCATGCTATAGCCTGATCAAGGGCATTTTCGCCCTGGTTATAGTCTTCGTCCTCAAAATAGGTATATGCGTCTTCAAGTGTTGTTCTGATAAGATCCAATTCGCTTGAAATTTCGTCAGCTGCAAAGCGCGATACGACCTTGGCCATGTAATCGCTCCTTGAGGCGTTCGAGGCTGTCGTGTAATCTGCCGCGTACAAATACTGGTTGATGTGGAGCTTGTTCACCGGATCACCCGATGTGTAGATCCAGGCATAATCGGATATTTCCTCGTTGTAATCTCCAATAAAGAAGGTCTTTGACCTTCTGCCTGTCGTGTAATCGCTGTGGACGAGAGGCACAATATCGGTTATCAGATCGCCTTCCAATAGTTTCTCTGTATTAAAAGTGGTCGAACTTACCTTCGGCGTTTCAAATACGGTATCGGAAGCCCTCTGTTGACCGTCCCCGTAGAAATTGACAGTGATCTGAGTATTGTCAAATTCATCCGGCCCGGGGGCCCCGCGGCCTTCCTTGCTGTAACTGATGGTGTAGTCGGCTATCTCATAACTCAAGGCTCCAACAAACCATGTTTCGGTCCTTCTTAAAGCGGGCGGTTCATTAACCGCATTAATAACGCCGTTATCCTCATCTATATCCAGGCCCTCTTTCTTGTTATATGTAACTGTGTGGGTCAAAGCGCCTGTAGCGGCATCATCATAGTAATAAATGGTCGTATTTCTGATGTTCGTCCCGTCCGTCCTGTACGCGTAAATCCAGAGAACCTGTTCCTCTCCTCTTTCCTCGTTCCTGTAATACGTAGCCTGCTGGAGGGTGTCGGCAATATCGGTGCCCCTTCTGGTCTCGCTCTTTGTCATGAACGACTCTTCGCTGACGCCTTCTTCATCCGCCAAGCTGTATCTTCCTTTTAGAGGATCGAAATTGAAATAATAATACCAGGTGCGGTTATCGATGGTCTCACCGTCGCGCTTATAATTGTCCGTATAATGTGATAATTCCGCGCCCGCATAACCGTGATAATAAGTCTCGCTTATCTTCATGACCGCATCCGGATCGGCTATACTAAAAGTGCCCAGGTCAGTATCTACGCTTAATCCCAGTTCCTTCCTGTAGACCGTACTTATCTCCATGCTACCGTCAGGCCTGTAGGTGTATTTACTTGTCGTCTTCACGGTAGTGCCGTCATACCTGTATTCCTGGCTCCAGTTCAGCCTTTCCTCGCCTTTTTCCTCGCCCTCGTAATAAGAGATCTGTTTTACAGCTAAGGGATCGGTGCCTCTGACCGTTATCGACCTGGTCATGTAAGAATCGGACCTTATGTCGGGAGCAGTGGCTTCGGTGTATCTTCCGGCATCAGTATAATAATAGTACCAGGTACGGGTGAATACTGATTCATCCGGCAGGAATACATCGGTATAATCCGTTATTTCATCGCCCTTGCCGCCTGAATACCATGTCTGGCTTCTCTTCGCGCCAAGCGCCGCGGACGGCGGTATGGTATGCGGGTTATCACTGTCAGGAGTCCTTACAACATCGTCTTTATATATCGTAGTGTACTTAAGGCTGTTATCGTTCGCGGGATCATAGACATACAGAGTCGTAGTCCTGACCTCTTCACTGGCATTGTAATCCTGGCTGAATGAGATCCTCTCTTCGCCTTTTTCATCGCCCTCGTAATAAGAGATCTGTTTTACGGGTGAAGTAAGTTCATCATCGCCTCTTGTAGTTATAGTCCTTGTCAGATACGATGCAGGCCCTATTCCCGGCGTGCTCGCGCGGGCGTACTTATGATCATCATCCGAATCATTGATAAAGTAATAGTACCATGTGCGCGTGGTAAGAGCGTTATTGCGGAAGCTGTCGGTGTAATCGATGATCTCTTCGCCCCTATCGCCGTGATAGACCGTTTCACTCTTCTTGTCCAAAGTGAATACTTCAGCTTCCGGGCCCAGTTCAGGCGGTTCGACCCCCAGATCCTGGAACCGTTCTTCACCGTCAATATATATCGTGCTCTTCTGGAGGCTGTCATCAGGATTGTAGGTATAAACCGTAGTAGTCCTAACCTGCGTGCCGTTAAAGCTGTATTCCTGGCTCCAGGAGATCTGCTCTTCACCTTTTTCGGCGTTCTTGTAATAAGAGACCTGCGAGGTATACTGGCCGCTTTGCCTTATCCTTACGTTTATGGTCCGGGTGATATATGAATACACCTCAGCATCCGCGGCCTGTGTGTACCTGTCCGAATCCGTATTATAATAATAAGTGATCTTACTATCCTCTATATCGTTCTTGTAGTTGATGACATAGTCTATTATTTCCTCGCCTCTTTCCAGCTGATAAAAAGTGCGGCTTTCTTTTTCGAGGCTAAGCGCAACAGGATCGGGGGCAGGTGCGGGATCGCCCGGCGCTGCCGGACCCCTTTCCGTATCGTCCTTGTAGACCGTTGTCCGCACTAATCTGTCATCAATGTTGCCGTATTCATATATGGTCGTTGTCTTCACGTTTTCGTTGAAATTGTATTCCTGGGTCCAGCGGATCTGTTCTTCGCCTTTTTCCGTGCCTATGTAATAAGCTGCCTGCTTTAATTTATTAACACCCGCGGGATCTCTTCTTGAGATGGTCTTCGTCATGTAGGAATCTACATTGATCTGCGTATCAGACGCTTCGGCGTACCTATTTGCATCGCTGGCAAAGTAATAATATTTAGTGCGTACCGATTCTATTCCGTTAGTGTAGCTGCTTGCGTAATCGGCGATTTCTTCTCCTTTATCGCCTACAAAAACCGTCATGTTTCTTCTTACGGCATCGTCATCGCCCAGGCCGTCTTCATCTATCGCTACAGTGCCTGAAGTGTAGTCCGCGACTATGCCAATTTCGTCCCTATACACTACGGTTGATACTAGCGCATCTTCCGCGTCATAATTATAATTAGTCGTTGTCTTGATGGCTGTCGCGAGGTAATTATATTCCTGGCTCCAGGAGATCAGTTCCTCGCCCTTGACGGGGTTCTTGTAATATGTCTCCTGTTTAATGAGCGCATCTGGTGCCTGACCTCTTCTTGTCACGGTCCTGGTTATGTAAGAGTCGGGCCTTATGTCGCTGTCCGTCGCATAGGCGTATCTTTCAGCATCCGTGTGGTACTGGTACCATGTACGGGTATCAAAATTGCCGCTGAGCTTATAATTGTCCGTGTAATTTGAGATCTCTTCGCCCTTGCCTCCTACAAACCATGTCTGGCTCTTTATTGCCCCCAGATCCGCAGACGGCGGTATAGTGCGCGGATAATCACTTTCGGGAGTTCTTTCAACGGTATCTTTATAAACCGTGCTGGATTTCATGCTTCCGTCAGTCGCGTCGTTATAATCAAAAATAGTCGTCGTTTTTACGGTTAAACCGTCATATTTATAATCCTGCGAGAAGTCCACCTGTTCTTCGCCTTTCACATCGCCGCGATAATATGAGACCTGTTTCATCCTGGGATCAGCCCCCAAAGGATCCCTTATTATGACCGATTTTGTCATGTAGGAATCAGGATTAACACGGCTATCTGTAGCTCTGATATATTTATCCGTGTTATCCACAAAATAATAGAAATACGTACGGGTATCTGTTGTTGTGCCGTCGCCCTTATAGTTATCGGTATAATTAGCTATCTCCTCGTTCTTGTCCCCGACGAACCATGTCTGGCTCTTGAGAACGCCAAGCGGCGGTACAGGTACAACCGGAGGATCGACCTTAGGATTCTTGGATTCCGGCGTTCTTACTTCGTCATCTTTATAAACTGAAGTGAACTTGAGGTTCCGGTCATCCGGATCATACGTATAAATAGTGGTCGTTATGACATTACTGCCCGTGTAATCGTATTCCTGGGTCCAGGAAACCTGTTCTTCGCCTTTTTCCTCGTTCTCATAGTAGCTTATTTGTTTTAAAGCGCCTGCGGGATCAGTGCCTCTTCTCACTTCGCTCATCGTCATGAATGAATCGGGGCTTACGCCGGTTTCCGTGGCGCGGGCGTATCTGTCTGCGGGACTGTAATAGAAATATCTTGTGCGGGTGTAAACATCTTCGCTGGCTGTGAAACTGTCAGTATAATCGGCGATCTCCTCTCCCTTGTATCCGGCAAATACTGTTCTGCTTAGCTTTATGCCAAGATCGGCCGGGTCGGGCCTTGGAGCGGGATCAAGAACTCCCGGAGGACCTCTCTCGGTATCATCTTTATACACTGTGCTTGACTGCATACTGCCGTCAGAATTATAAGCATAAAGCGTGGTCGTTCTTACTTCATCCCCCATGTAGTTGTATTCCTGGCTCCATGCCGTCTGCTCTTCGCCTCTTTCCTCGTTCTCATAATAAGAGATCTGCCTTAATCTCTGGGTGCCAAGAGGATCCCTCACGGCCCGTGACTTTGTCATGTAAGAGTTGGGATCCAATGAGGCCAAGGCAGCGCCTTCATACCTGTTGGAATCCGTCCTGTAAAAATAGGTTGTTCTTACATCGATCTCTGTGCCGTCCTCTTTGAACATATCAGTATAATCAGCAATTTCATCACCCTTATCTCCCTGGAACCATGTCTCGCTCTTTTTCACAAGACCAAGCGTTCCCGGATCCGGAGCGAGATAATCCGGCGCCGAGGGTATTCTCACCGTATCGTCTTTATACACGGTAGAGCGTTTCATGCTGTCATCCGTATTATATTCATATATAGTAGTAGTTATTACTTCCTCTATATGGTATTTGTATTCCTGGCTCCAGGCGATCTGTTCTTCGCCCTTTTCATCGCCTCGGAAATAAGCTACCTGTTTTAAAGAGGAAGTCGTGAAAGCCCCTCTTCTGGCTTCAGTCATTGTCATGTAAGAGTCGATCGTCACGCCGGCATCACTTGCTCTTGCAAAATTATCGGCATCGGTGTGATAAAAATATGTGGTGCGTGAAGTAACGATAGTGTTCTTGTAGTTAAATGAATAATCCGCTATTTCATCGCCCTTGCCGAGGTGTATATCAAAGAAGGTGGAACTCTTGATATTGGCCGGGTCTATATGATCCACCGCATCTTCGCCTGTGAACCCGGCTGTTGCTTTGTAGGTGTCCTGCCGGATCATCGCGTCATCCGCTTCCGCCGCACTTGCCCGTTTCTCACCAACGTAATAGAAAATACTGACTTCCGCGACGGTCGTGCCGTTCGCCGCGTAATTATAGGTGAAATCGGTTATCTCATTCCCCTTCCCTATATGTATATCAAAATAGGTCGAACTTCTGCGGTTACTGATAGCCACTTCGCCTATTGAAAATGCTTTATGCGTATCCTGGCGCACCATGGCGTCTTCCGTTCCCGCCAGAGACGCCCTTACCTCGCCCTGATAGTAGAAAATACTTATAGTCCTTACGGTAGTTCCGCCTTTCTTGTAGCCGTATGAATAGTCCGCTATTTCATCGCCCTTGCCGAAACGCGTATCAAAGAAAGTAGAACTTGTGCGGGTTGTCTTATTCTCCTCATCGATAAACTGTATAGCATCATCCCCCTCATGGCCTTCCACGGCTTTATATGAATCCTGTTGGATCATTGCGTCTTCCGATTCCGCAAGGCTGGCTCTTTTGCCTCCCCAGTAATACGAAATTGACACTGACCTCACGGTCGTACCATCGGACCTGTAGCCGTATGAATAATCGACTATTTCATCGCCTTTGCCCAAATGTATGTCGAAGAATGTCGTGCTCTTGCGGTTGGTATCGGCTACCAGTAAAATCGAAGTTGTCTCATAAGTATGCTGTTTTATCATGGCGTCTTCTGTTCCCGCTTCGCTTGCCCTCACGCCGCCCTGATAGAAGAAAATATTAACCGTCCTTGCGGTCGTGCCGTCGGACCTGTAGCTGTATGAATAATCGGCTATTTCATCGCCCTTGCCGAGAACGGTACTGAAGAATGTCGAACTTCTGCGGTTGGTATCTGCTATTGTATTTATGGAGTTTGTTACATGCGTGTCCTGGCGGACCATGACATCTTCCGCCTCGACAAGGGATGCCCTCTTAGCATCCGCGCTGTAATAGAACACTCCTACTGTTCTTACGCTTATACCGTCGCCTCCATAGTTATAAGTATAATCGACTATTTCGTTGCCTTTACCCAGGTGAATATCGAATATGCTTGAACTCTTGCGGTTGGTCTTATTTTCCTCATCGATGTAGTTGATAGCGTCCTCTCCCGTGAACCCGACAACGGTCTTATAGGTATCCTGCTGCACCATCGCGTCTTCCGTCGATGCCAGGCTTGCCCTTACCTGTGTAGTATCCTGATAGTAGAATATACCGACCGTTCTGACGGTAGCACCGTCACCGCCGTAAGTATAGGTATAATCTGATATCTCCTCGCCCTTGCCGAGGCCTGTGTAGAAGAAGGTTGAACTCTTGCGGTTGGAAACTGCTGCCGCGAAAATAGAATCTGCTTTGTGAGTATCCTGCTGTATCATCGCATCAGAAGTATTTGCTTCACTTGCCCTCTTGTCGCCTTGATAGAAGAAGACACCCACGGTTCTTACGGTTGTCCCGTCAGCGGCATAGTTATACGTATAGTCAGAAACTTCATCTCCCTTGCCGAGATGTGTGTCAAAGAAGGTGGAGCTTCTGCGAGTCGTGATACTTATATTAAGGATCGAATCGGTTTTGTGCGTATCCTGGCGGATCATCGCGTCTTCTATGCCTGCCGCGCTTGCCCTTACGCCGCCCTCATAGAAGAAAACTCCCACCGTAATTACTGTTGTTCCGTCACTTGCATAAGTATAGGTATAATCCGCTATCTCATCGCCCTTACCGAGATTGGCATCAAAGAACGTTGAGCTCTTACGGTTGTCCTCGCTTATCTCTCCGATAGAAGTCGCTACGTGCGTGTCCTGACGCACCATTACATCTTCAACCCCTGATTCGCTTGCTCTTTTTTCGCCCAAATAATAGAAAACACCTACTGTTCGCGCGGTCGATCCATCGCCGCCGTAATTATAGGTATAATCGACTATCTCATCGCCCTTGCCGAGATGTGCGTCGAAGAAACTTGAACTCTTGCGGTTTATGATAGCTATATTATCGATCGAATCCGTGATATGAGTATCCTGGCGGATAAGTACATCCTCCGACTCTGCCAGAAAAGCTCTCTTTTCGCCGTAATAATAAAATACGCCTACCGATCTGATGCTTGTCCCGTCACTACCGTAGTTGTATATGTAATCGGCTATTTCCCCGCCTTTACCGAAATGAATATCAAAGAAGGTAGAACTCCTGCGTTCTTTCTTAGTGGCAATATCGATGTGATCCACCGCGTCCTGGTCCGTAAAACCTTCGGCTGCCTTATATGAATCCTGCTGGATCATGGCGTCTTCCGTTCCCGCTTCGCTTGCTCTTCTTTCTCCCTGATAATAGAATATCCCGATCGTTCTCACGGTCGTTCCGTCGCTGGCATAGTTGTACGTGTAATCCGCGATCTCATCGCCCTTGCCGAGACGTACATCAAAGAAGGTCGTGCTCCTTCGGGTGGTATCAGTTATTGAAAGGATCGAATCCGCCCTGTGGGAATCCTGTTTCATCAGCGCGTCTTCCGAACTCGCTTCGCCCGCCCTCTTATTATCATCATAGAAGAAAACGCCTACTGTCTTTACTATAGTGCCGCCTAAAGCATAGCTGTAAGTGTAGTCCGCGATCTCATCGCCTTTCCCGTAAGTTATATCGAAGAATGTAGAACTCTTTCTGTTTTCTTTGGTTGTATCATTTACCTCTCCTATACCGCCGACTTCATATGTATCCTGCTGTATAAGAGAGTCTTCATCAGACGCAAGGGAAGCTCTCTTGTTCCCTTCATAATAAAATACTCCTACAGTTTTAACTGTTGTACCGTCATTGCCGTAACTATAAGTATAGTCGGCTATTTCATCGCCTTTGCCTATATGAGCATCGAAGAATGTCGAACTCTTGCGATTGGCATTCTCCGCCAGATCAACAGAAGCGGCAACATGCGTGTCCTGCCTTATGAGCACATCATCCGCTTCTGCCGTATTTGCCCTCTTTTCGCCCTGATAGTAGAAAACCCCTACGCTTCTTACGCTTGTACCGTCGCCTCCGTAGTTATAGGTATAATCGACTATTTCGCTGCCTTTGCCGAGATGAATATCGAAGAAGGTCGAATTCTTTCTGTACTCTTTAGTCGCATCATTTACCTGCGTTATGTGTGATACCTTATATGTATCCTGCCGGATGAGTGCATCCTGCGAACCTGCTACGCTTGCCCTGTTGTCCCCCTGATAATAGAAAACTCCCACCGTTCTTACCACCGTTCCGCCGACACCATAGTTATACGTATAATCTGATATCTCATCGCCCTTGCCCAGATGTATATCAAAAAAGGTTGAATTTCTGCGGTTAGACAATGATACGTTGAGGATCGAATCCGTCTTGTGTGTATCCTGGCGAACCATGGCGTCTTCTGAGCTGGCTTCATTTGCTCTCTTTATGCCCTGATAATAGAATATCCCTACTGTCTTTACTATCGTGCCGCCCGAAGCATAACTGTATGTGTAATCGGACACTTCATCACCTTTACCGAATCTAATGCTGAAGAAGGTCGAGCTTTTTCTGCCTTCTTTTGTTCCGGTATCAATAAAATCTATTGCGTCATCGCCTCTTTCGCCCTCTTCGGTCTGATATGAATCCTGCTGGATCATGGCGTCCTCCGAACCGGCTGAAATTGCTCTCTTGTCCCCTTCATAATAGAAAATGCCTACTGTCTTTACTGTAGTTCCGTCGGAAGCATAATTATACGTAAAATCTGCGATCTCATCGCCCTTGCCGAGATGTGTATCAAAGAAGGTCGAGCTCTTGCGGTTACCCTCGGCAATAAGATCAACTGAACTTGCATTATGAGAATCCTGTCTGATAAGAAGATCTTCAGCTTCAGCAAGTGATGCTCTTTTTTCTCCGCTATAGTAGAAAACCCCTACTGACCTTACCGAAACTCCGTCACCGCCGTAGTTATAGGTATGGTCTGATATTTCGTTGCCTTTACCGAGATGTATATCGAAGAAAGTCGAACTCTTGCGGTTAGTCTTATTCACTTCATCTATAAAGAGGATCGCGTCCGATCCGGTATGGCCTTCCGTGGTCTTATATGTATCCTGCTGTACCATAGCGTCTTCCGTTGACGCCAGAGATGCCCTCAACGCGGTAGTATCTTTATAATAGAATATCCCTATACTTCTGACTGTCTCACCGTCATAACCGTAATTATAAGTATAATCGGCTATTTCATCGCCTTTACCGAGGTGGATATCAAAGAATGTTGAATTCTTACGGTTAGAAAGTGCTACATTGAGAATTGAATCTGTCTTGTGGGTATCCTGCTGGATGAGCGCGTCTTCTATTTCGGCTTCGCTCGCCCTCTTCGCTCCTTGATAGAACATTATACCTACCGTTCTTACCGTAGTTCCGTCACCGGCATAAGTATAGGTATAATCCACTATCTCATCGCCTTTACCGAAACGGTGATCAAAGAAGGTTGAACTCTTTCGGTTAGTATTAGCGATCTTTAAAATTGAATCTGTCTTGTGTGTATCCTGCTGGATAAGCGCATCCTCTGTGCTTGCAAGAGACGCTCTCTTGCCGTCCTGGTAGAACATCACACTTACGTTCCTTACCGTCGCGCCGTCGGAAGCATAGCTGTATGAATAATCAGCTATTTCATCGCCCTTACCGAAACGCGTGTTGAAGAATGTTGAGCTCTTCCGGTTGCTTTGGGCGACTTCCCATATTGAAGTGGCTATGTGAGTATCCTGTCTTATCAGGGCGCCTTCGGGGTCGGACAAGCTTGCCCGTTTTTCGCCTGTATAATAAAAAACGCTCACGGTCCTTACGGTCGAACCGTCATAACCGTAATTATATGAGTAGTCTGCCGTTTCTTCGCCTTTGCCGTGAGTCGTATCGAAGAAAGTCGAACTCTTTCGATTGGCATTTTCTACTAGATCAATAGACCCGGCTTTATGCGTGTCCTGGCGAACAAGGGCATCTTCCACGCTGGCGAGACTGGCTCTTACAGGATCTGGTTCTCCCTCATAATAGAATACTCCCACGGTCCTTACAAATTCTCCGTCACCGCCGTAGGAGTAATTATAATCTGCTATCTCATCGCCTTTCCCTAAATGAATATCAAAGAAAGTCGAACTTCTGCGGGTTGTGGTGGTTACATTATAGATCGAATCTATCTTGTGGGTATCTTGCTGGACCATTGCGTCTTCAACATTGGCAAGATCGGCTCTTACAGGATCTGTTTCTCCCTCATAATAAAAAACGGCAACTGTTCTCACGGTGGTCCCGTCACCGGCATAGTTGTAGCTATAATCCGCTATCTCGTCGCCTTTGCCGAGATGTGTGTCAAAGAATGTTGAACTCTTGCGGTTGGTATCAGCAATATTAAAAATAGAATCTATCTTGTGGGTGTCCTGCCGAATAAGCGGATCATCCGCTTCCGCAAGGGTCGCTCTTTTGCCTCCATGGTAATAGAAAACACCCACTATTCTTACGGTCGTTCCGTCAAGCCCGTAGGTATATGAATAGTCCGCTATTTCTTCGCCCTTGCCGAGCTGTGTAGCGAAGAAAGTTGTATTTTTGCGGTTGGTTTGGGCAATATCGTAGATTGAATCCGCTTTATGAGTATCCTGCTGTTCCATAGCATCTTCAATAGCTGCCCCGCTTGCTCTATTCCCGCCCTCGTAATATAGAACCGCTACCGTTCTCACGGTCGTTCCGTCGCCTGCATAGTTATAACTGAAATCTGCGATCTCATCGCCTTTACCGAAACGCGTATTGAAAAAGGTTGAACTCTTGCGGTTTGCATATTTGATCTTATCGATCGCGGAAGTTTTATGAAGGTCTTGCCTTATCAGGGCGTCTTCCGTTTCCGCCTCGCTTGCTCTTATATCACCCTGGTAATAGAAAACACTCACTGTTCTTACAGTTATTCCGTCGCCGCCGTAACTGTATAGGTAGTCCGCGATCTCATTGCCTTTGCCATGATCTACATCAAAAAATGTTGAGGACCTGCGGGTAGTAAGGGTTACACTGTAAATTGAATTTGTCTTGTGCGTGTCCTGTCGGATCATCGCATCCTGCGAACTCGCTTCGCTGGCCCGCTTGAAAGCTTCATAATAGAAAACACCAACAGTCCTTACGGTTGTTCCATTGGAAGAATAATTATAGCTGTAATCCGCGATCTCATCGCCTTTGCCGAGATGTATATCAAAAAATGTTGAGTTTCTCCGGTTAGTTTCAGCAACTTTATAAATTGAATCTACTTTATGTGTATCCTGCTGTATGAGCTCATCTTCCGATTCAGCCAAAGTAGCTCTTTTACCTCCAACATAATAAAAAACTCCCACTGTCCTTACGGTCGTGCCGTCACTGCCATAAGAGTAACTGTAATCTGTTATTTCCTCGCCTTTTCCGTGTTGTACAGCAAAGAACGTGGAACTCTTCCGGTTGGTTTCGGCAATATCGTAGATCGACCCGGCTCTATGCGTATCCTGCTGTACCATCGCGTCTTCCGAACTTGCTTCGCTTGCCCTCTTGCCCCCCTGATAATAGAAAACACCAATTGTTCTCACGGTTGTTCCGTCAGAAGCGTAGGTATACGTGTAATCGGCCACCTCATCTCCCTTGCCGAGATGTATGTCAAAGAATGTTGTATTGATACGGTTATCTAACGCAACATTGCCGATCGAATTCGTTTTATGGCTGTCTTGATAGATAAGGGCGTCTTCCGGTCCGGCTACGCTTGCCCGCTTATCTCCCTCGTAATACATAACGCCCACTGTCCTTACCGTTGTACCGTCTCCGGCATAACTATACGTGTAATCGGCTATTTCCGATCCTTTACCGAGATGCGTATTGAAGAAAGTCGAGCTCTTGCGGTTGGTATCGGCTATTTTTAAAATTGAATCCGTCTTATGTGTATCCTGCCGGATCAAAGCATCCTCTACGCTGGCCAGAGATGCCCTCTTTTCGCCCTGGTAATAGAAAACGCCTATTGATCTCACTGACACCCCGTCGCTGCCATAGGTGTAAGAGAAGTCCGCTATTTCGTCTCCCTTGCCGAGATGAATATCAAAGAAGGTCGAACTCTTGCGGTTGGTTTGGGCGACCTTGAAAATTGAATCTGTCTTGTGTGTATCCTGCTGGATCATCGCGTCTTCTACGCCTGCTTCGCTTGCCCTCTTGCCGCCCTGATAGAAGAAAATACCTACGTTTCTTACTGTAGTTCCACCTCCCGCATAATTATAGCTATAGTCTACTATTTCTTCACCCTTGCCGAGATGTATATCAAAGAACATTGAGCTCTTGCGGTTGGTATCAGCTATTTTAAAAATTGAATCCGTCTTATGTGTATCCTGCTGTACTAATGCGTCTTCTGTCCCCGCTTCACTTGCCCTCTTTATGCCCTGATAATAGAAAACACCCACACTTCTTACGGTCGTTCCGTCCAAGCTATAGGTGTAGGTATAATCCGCTATCTCGTCGCCTTTGCCATACGTCGTATCAAAGAAAGTTGAACTTATACGGTTAGAAACGGCACCCTGAAAAATAGAATCTGTCTTGTGTGTATCCTGCCGGATCATCGCGTCTTCTGACTCCGCTACGCTTGCTCTCTTGTCTCCTTCATAATAGAACACTCCCACTGTCCTTACCGTTGTCCCGTCACCTGCATAGTTATAGCTGTAATCGGCTATTTCGTCGCCTTTCCCGAGATGTATATCAAAAAAGGTTGAACTCTTGCGGTTAGTATCAGCGATCTTGTATATTGAATCCGCCTTATGTGTATCCTGCTGAACCATCGCGTCTTCCGATCCGGCAAGAGATGCCCTATTATCATCCTCGTAATAAAAGACATTAACCGTTCTTACGGTCGTACCGTTAGAAGCATAGGTATAGGAATAATCCGCTATTTCGCCGCCTTTGCCGTGAGTTATATCGAAGAAAGTCGAACTTCTTCGGTTCTCCTTGCTTGCCTCATTAATAAAGGAAATAGCATCCGATCCGGCATGACCTTCTGTAGCCTTATATGTGTCCTGCTGGATCATCGCGTCTTCCGTTCCGGCAAGAGATGCCCTATTCCCTCCCTCGTAATAGAAAATACCTACGTTTCTTACTGTAGTTCCATTGCCCGCATAATTATAGGTATAGTCTGCTATCTCTTCGCCTTTACCGTGATGTATATCAAAAAAGGTTGAACTCTTGCGGTTAGTATCAGCGACCTGAAAAATAGAAGCTATCTTGTGGGTATCCTGCTGGATCATCGCGTCTTCTACGCCCGCTAAAGACGCTCTCTTTGCGCCCTGATAATATAGAACACTCACGGTTCTTACTGTAGTACCGTCGCCGCCGTAATTATAGGTATAGTCCGCTATCTCATCGCCTTTTCCGAGATGTGTTTCAAAGAAGGTAGAACTCCTGCGGTTAGCCAAAGCTGCATTGCTGATCAGACCTGTTTTATGCGTATCCTGGCGGCTGAGAGCATCTTCCACTTCTGCCAGAGACGCTCGTTTATCCCCTTGATAATAAAATACGCCTACTGTTCTTACGGTAGTTCCGTCGCCCGCATAATTATAAGTATAATCGGCAACTTCCTCGCCTTTACCTAAATGTATATCGAAAAAGGTCGAACTTACCCGGTTAGTATCGGCGACTTTGTAAATTGAATCTGTTTTATGGGTATCCTGTCGGATCATCGCATCTTCCGGTCTTGCCAAAGATGCCCTTCTTTCCCCTTCAAAGAAGAAGATGTTTACAGTCCTTACGGTTGTTCCGTCACCGCCGTAATTATAGGTATAATCTGTTATTTCTTCGCCTTTGCCGAGATGTATGTCAAAGAAAGTGGAGCTCTTGCGGTTGGCATCGGCTATTTTGAGGATAGAATCGGTTTTGTGCGTATCCTGGCGGATCATCGCGTCTTCCGATCCCGCAAGATTGGCTCTATTGTCTCCCTCGTAATATAAGACAAGAACATTTCTGACCGTTGTGCCGTCACCGGCATAGCTATAAGTATAATCCGCTATTTCGTCACCTTTACCCAGGTGGATATCAAAGAAAGTGGAGCTTTTGCGGTTGGTATCGGCAATATTGTAGATCGAATCTGCTTTATGCGTATCCTGACGAACAAGAGCATCTTGCGAACCTACTTCGCTTGCCCTCTTTTCGCCTTCGTAATATAGAACAGATACCGTCCTGACCGTTGTTCCGTCACTTGCGTAACTGTAAGTATAATCCGCGACTTCGTCTCCCTTACCCAAATGGATCTCAAAGAAAGTGGAACTTTTGCGATTAGTTTTATTGACTTCATCTACATAATCGATCGCATCCTGATCCGTGTGATCTTTGTCTGCCGCATACGTATCCTGCTGGATCATCGCGTCTTCCGCTTCCGCAAGATCAGCTCTCTCGCCTCCCTCGTAATACATTATTCCTATAGTCCTTACCGTGGTACCGTTAGACGCATAGCTATATGTATAATCCGCTATTTCTTCGCCTTTACCGAGATGAGGATCAAAAAATGTAGAGTTTACCCTATTATCCAGCGCTATTGTTCCTATTGAATCTGTCCTGTGCATATCCTGACGAACAAGGGCATCTTCATGCTCCGCCAAACTTGCTCTTACATCTCCCTGATAATAAAAAACTCCCACAGTTTTTACAGTTGTTCCGTTGGAAGTGTAATTGTAGATGTAATCCGCTATTTCTTCGCCTTTACCGAGATGTATATCAAAGAAGGTTGAACTTGTACGGTTATCTAAAGCGACATTCGAAATTGAATCCGTTTTATGGGTATCCTGCTGGATCATTGCGTCTTCCGAACTGGCTTCGCTTGCCTTCACATTGCCCTGGTAGAAGAAAATACCGACCGTTCTTACGCTTGTTCCGTCGGACGCATAGCCATAGTTATAATTTGCGATCTCATCGCCTTTGCCGAGATGTATATCAAAAAAGGTTGAACTTGTGCGGTTCTCATCCTTTACATTGTCGATCGAATCCGTCCTATGTGAATCCTGCTGGATGAGGGCGTCTGTTACTTCCGCTAAACTTGCTCTTACATCATCCTGATAATAGAAAACCCCCACTGTTCTTACAACCGTACCGGTACTGTCATAATTGTAAGTGTAATCCGCGACTTCATCTCCCTTGCCGAGATGTACATCAAAGAAAGTCGAACTTCTGCGGTTATCTAAAGCGACTTTTGAAATTGAATCTGTTTTATGAGTATCCTGCTGTACCATCGCGTCTTCCACTTTTGCAAGAGACGCTCTTACATCCCCCTCATAATACATAACACCAACAGTTCTCACTGTAATGCCATCACTTGCATAATTATAGGTATAATCCGCTACTTCCTCACCCTTGCCGTGATGTATATCAAAGAATGTTGAGTTTGTTCGATTGGCATCTTCTACTGCACTGATCGAGGTAATGTTATGAGTATCTTGTCTGATCAAAGCATCATCTGTTCCTGCCAGAGATGCCCTATTGTTACCTTCATAATACATAACACTTACTGTTCTTACGGTCGTTCCGTCACCTGCATAATTATAGGTATAGTCGACTATCTCGTCTCCCTTGCCGTGATGGATATCAAAGAAAGTGGAATTTTTACGATTGGTATCCGCAATTTCGTAAATCGAATCTGCTTTGTGGGTGTCCTGCTGGACCATCGCGTCTTCCAAGCCCGCTTCACTCGCCCTTACACCGCCCTGATAGTAGAAAATACCTACCGATCTTACGGTCGTTCCGTCATTCGCGTAGGTATAAGTATAGTCTGATATCTCATCGCCCTTACCGAGATGTATATCAAAGAAGGTCGAACTCTTTCGGTTTTCCTCGGCAATACTGTTAATTGAGTCCGTCTTATGCGTATCCTGCTGGATCATCGCGTCTTCCGCTACCGCAAGAGACGCTCTTACATTCCCTTCATATAAGAAAACGCCCACGGTTCTTACTGTTGTGCCGTTAGATGCGTAACTATAGGAGTAATCTGCTACCTCATCGCCTTTACCGAGATGAATATCATAATATGTTGAACTTCTGCGGTTATCTAAAGCGACATTGCCGATCGAATCTGTTTTATGGCTATCCTGGCGTATCATCGCGTCAGCAGCTCTTGCAACGCTTGCTCTTCTTTCCCCTTCATAATAGAAAACACCTACTGATTTCACATTTACACCGTCAGAATAACTATAGGTATAATCCGCTATTTCCTCGCCTTTCCCGAGATGTATGTCAAAGAAAGTCGACGCCTTACGGTTTGAATTGTTTACGTCTCCAATAGTGTCTGCCTTGTGTGTATCCTGCTGAATAAGCGCATCGTCCGCTCCTGCAAGATCCGCTCTATTCCCTCCCTCGTAATAGAAAACCCCTATTGACCTTACTACTGTTCCGCCCGCTCCATAAGTATAGGTATAATCCGTTATTTCATCGCCCTTACCAAGATGAGTGTCAAAGAAAGTCGAACTTACGCGGTTATCATTCTCTACTAAGTCGATTGATATGGTTCTGTGGGTATCCTGCTGGACCAATGGATCATCCACTCCGGCCAGGCTTGCCCTTACGCCTCCATCGTAGAAGAAAACACCTACGGTTCTTACGGTCGTCCCATTAGAAGCATAGCTATAAACATAATCCGCTATTTCATCGCCTTTACCTAAATGTATATCAAAGTATGTAGAACTTTTCCTGTCTTCAAAAGTCGTGTCGTCAACTTCATCTATAGACGATTTCCGGTAGCTATCCTGACGGACCATTTCATCGTTCGTACTGGCCAGACTTGCCCTTATCTCGCCGTTATAATAGAACACGTTCACTGTTCTTACATCCGTTCCATTACCCGCATAGTTATAAGAATAATCCGCTATTTCCTCGCCCTTGCCGTTATGAATATCGAAAAAGGTGGAGGATCTTCTTGTTTCAATGTCATCTAACGCATTCTGCAGTGAATCCGCCCTGTGTGTATCCTGCTGGATCATCGCATCTGCCAGAAAAGCTGCACTTGCCCTTTTGTCCCCTTCATAATAGAAAATCCCGACGCTTGTAACGGTCGTGCCGTTAGAAGCGTAACTATACGTATAATCAGAAACTTCCGAACCCTTCCCTAAATGTGTATCAAAACGTGTCGTGGATATTCTCGTATCGATATTATTGACAGCTTCAGTTATTGATGCGGCATCATGTGAATCCTGTTTAGATAGCGGGAAATAACTTTCAGAAACGGAAGCCCGGTCGTCATTATCCCCGTAATAAAGGATGTTCACGGTTTTTACCGTCACGCCGTCCGGTTTATAGCTGTAGGTAAAATCCCCGATCTCTTCACCCTTGCCGAGATGGATATCAAAAAAGGTGGACGATTTTCTTGTAGTAATATCGGCCAACGCGGATGCCAGTGAATCTGTTCTATGAGAATCCTGCTGGATCATCGCATCTTCCGGAGTTGCATCTACGGCCCGCTTATCACCTTCGTAATAATATATACTCACGTTCTTGACCACAGTCCCGGTTTTATCATAATTGTAAGTATAATCCAGGACCTCTTCACCTTTTAGCCTTGTCGCAAAATCGAAAAATGAAACACTGTCGAGCTGGCTTACATGCGCATCGATCACGCCGTCAGGTTCGGTATCCGGGTTTAGCGGATCGATCTGGCCTCGATACGTTACCTGTCTGCTCATGCGGTCACCCGTATCGGAACCGGCTGCTCTTTGAAGGCCGGCTTCGTATAAATACACTACCGTTCTCGAAACCTCCTGGTCGGCATTATATCTTTCGGTATAGTCGTTAATTTCCTCGCCCTTGATCCTTCCTTCATAATGCATGTAATTCATGCTTGAGAGCTGTTCTTCCGCGCCGACCAAGATGCCTCTTGCGTCCGTAGCGGCCTGGATATCGGCAATTTCTCCGGAATAAACTACATTGAGGCTATTCCTGTCAGTCACTGAAGCTCCGGCGGCTCTTAGGCCCTCCTCATAATAATGAATAGTTGTGGTGGCAATATCCTGAAGAGAATTAAAGGTAAGGGTATAGTCGGCGACTTCTTCGCCTTTTTGCCTGGTTTCGTAATCAAACCATGTCAAACTTGAGCGTTTAGTGTCGTCAAGAGGATCTGTGATACCGCCGTTATACACAACATTCTGGCTCATCTTATCCAGAACGCCGGCGTCTTCCGCCCTTACTCCATTGGGTCCGTATAAATAAACTGTCGTGGATTTCACATCCCCGTTACGGGTATATCTTTCACTGTAATCCACTACCTCTTCGCCTTTAAGACGGCCGTCAAAATCATAATAGGTGATAGAATCAACTTTATCTTCAAATCCGACTAAAGTGCCGTCGGGATTAACTGCCGCATCCATATCTACCGGATCGGGGCCCCGGTATGTGACAACGAGGCTTAATCTGCTCTCGACATCGACATCGGGCGAAGAAGCTTTATAATGATCTGCCTCATAAAGATATACCGTGGTCGAGACAAGGTCCTGTCGCGAGTTATATTTTTCAGTATGGCTTCTTACCTCTTCCCCTTTATCCCTGTTCTCATGATCAAAATATGTTATGCTCACCAGGTCCTCTTCATACCCGTCCAGCTTGCCGTCGGCAGGAGCCGCATCTGCCGTATCCGGAGGGATCTCCCCGCGGTACTGAACGGTCTTGGCCATCTTATCATCGGGCTCGGCAAATTCCGCTCTTATCACATTGCCGGTCAAATCTCCCGTAGTAAGATCCCGTTCAGCGTAGTAATAAAATGTCGTATCTGTCGGGATGCCGCCTGTTGTGTACTGGATAGTATAATCCGCGGTCTCCTCACCTTTAAGCCTGCCGATAAAATAATAAAAAGTGGCCGATTTCATTTTCGCGTCAGGATCGATATTGCTATCCTCATCCACGGCATCACCCCAATAAGTGATCGACTTCGACATGGGCATATAGGGAGGCGCATCGGCGGCGCGCAGCTCCTCTTCACCATAAAAATAAACTGTCTCTTCTACCACTTCGCCATGCGAATAAGTCTCGGTATGGTCAAGCACTTGCTCATCCGCAAGGCGGTTCTCGGTATGATAATATGCTATATTCATGATCCTGTCTAAGTATTCATCATCGATCTGGCCGTCGCCGTCTTTATCAATATCGTCAGGGTCGACTTCCCCCTCAAAGGTAACGACTTTCTCCTGCGGATCGCTCGGATCCGCATCTTCTGCGCGTTTTCCGCCGAGATAAAAGGTGACCATCGTACGGGCGACTTCGCCGTTTTCTCTGAATGTCTGCGTATAGTCCTGCATTTCTTTATCTACTTCACCGGTATAATACGTTATGCTTGTCAGGACACCTGTACCATCCAGTAAAGCGTCCGCGTCACTAACATCTCTTGTTGAGTAAGTCCTTACCTCCCTTAATATCCTTTCCTCATCCCCCTCATCATATGGGTCGCCGTTCTCGTCCACGTAAACAAATTCCTGTCTGGTGGTTATCTTGCCCGTTATCTTATCGCGGGTTATGCGCATGGCGATCCTGTTCATATCGCCGTCCCCGTCAAAGAACGACTCTTCAATAAGTATCCAGCCGTCCTTACTTTCATCTTCGGGATCTTTCCCTCTTATGTAATATTTAAGGGTTTTTGATATATCATCGCCGTCGTACTCATAATCCGTGCGGTAAACCGGCTCGTATTCTTCAGCGCCTTCAGTATCCGGGTGCAGGTCCAGCGCATATCCGGAAAGGATATGATCTATCTTCTCCTCATCCAGCATGCCTACATAGACAGTCTCTCTGATCTTGTGCTCATCTTCCGGATTATCAACATCGCGATACCCTATCCAGTATTCCTCCCCTGTTTCCTCGTTTATTGTCTTTGTCGCGCCTGGCTCCCATCTTCTCCAGTCCTGAAGTGACTGGCGCGTAATATCGAAGGTCTCTATTTTTGAAAGGGTTTTCTGGTCTTCTAAATACTGCAGGTCGTTAAAAAGGTGCATATCCTCAATGGGGTCCTGCCCTGTCATGGTATATTCCGGTGAACCGACCCCGCCCGAAGAACCCTGTTTTTTCTTAAGGGGCACCGCTTCTTCCCCTTCTTGAACAGGTCTATCGAGAAGCTCCATCAGATCTTCCTTGCCCATTCTCTGACGGATGATATCTTCGTGTCTTCTCTGCTGGCGTTTTAAATGAGACGGTGAGAAACGGTTTGTCTTGTCATATTCTTCCGGGGTAGGCAGGAGTTCTTCCGCAACACCGCTTTTTCTCTGATACCTATAAACATCTGAGAAACCTGTCTGCTGGATAAAAAATATAAATGCAACAAAAAAGGATATGGTTCTTAACCATATCCTTTTTCTTCGAGCGGTTTGAACCTCGATAAAACCGCCTGTATATAAAGAATCATACCCGGTATCTCCGGTCATATGATCCGCTGAATAGACACTATTCTTTTTATCACCATTATTCTTCATTTCACACCTACTAGCTTCCAGCACTTATTTATATCAAAGTTAAATACTTTTATTAATACTTTATAAAAAACTTAAATAACATGCATAAAAAAAAGAGATTTCCACATCTCTCCCCTTTTTCCTGATACAGTATAATTATATCATATATATAGGTGAAATGCCTAAGAAAAAAATGCTAACTTTTTTTTACCTTACAAGACAGAGCTTAATAAGTATCCTTTTCCGGGATTATGAGTTATAAGTCCTTAAAAATGAAGAATTTAAGCAGCTAAATGTACCTTTTTGTTGTTTTGCTTTTGCAATGAAAATTATTATCTTTCTCTAATACAGCTCGATCGTACCATAATATTTCTTGTTCTTCCGATAAACTTTAGCTATACTTTATGCGATGAAAAAAGACAATAAAACAATATTACTGCTTAGTATTTTACTTGTGATGATCGGATTCGGTGTTTACGCAAACTCGCTTCCCAATCAATTTGTTTGGGACGATATACACCTTATCAAGAACAATCAAGATATAAAAAGCATCTCTTTGGCAAATCTTAAAACGATATTCACTCATGACATAATGTACTTCCTCGAACGCAGTAATTTCTACCGCCCTCTTCAATCCCTCTCGTACATGCTTGATTATAAACTTTGGGGAGAAAACGCTTACGGCTTCCGTCTCATCAATATACTGATCCATTGCATAAATAGCATTATTATTTTCCTGCTTCTATATCGTCTCTGGCGTAACATGGCTGCTTGCTTTTTAAGCTCACTCTTTTTTCTGGTGCATCCTTTAAATGTTTCCGCAGTTTCCTACATTGCCGGAAGAGCTGATCTACTGGCCCTCATGTTTTTATTGCTTTCAACAGTATTTCTTTTTAGATTCAAAGGATCGGAAACGTTTTTTAATGGCGCGGTCAGCATCCTTTTTTTTATTTTCTCTCTACTTTTAAAAGAGATATGCATTATTTTCCCTGTTTTTATTTTTGTTTTTCTATATTTTTCAAAAGAAAATTCCAAAAATTTTACGAAAAATGAGAAATTGTTTATTTCTGTATATCTTTTAATTACAGTAACTTATGTAATTTTAAGGTTGACTTTATTGAAGTTTACATCCCTGTCCGCTCAGGCCATAAATGCTCCGGATCTTTATTCGCGTCTTTTATCCGCCGCTCCATTTATCATTACATATTTGAGACTCATCATACTACCATATGATCTCAGGATGGACAGAGATTTTCAAATACCGACAACAATAATGGACTGGCGCGTGATCGGTGCGGTGCTCTTGCTTGCCGGAATTATTTATTTTTTCATAACATACGTCAAAAAAGAAAAAACTATCGCTTTGGGAGCAGCCTGGTTCTTTGTATTGCTTTTCCCTTCGTTGAATATAATCATTCCTTTGAACGCGCCTGTATCAGAGCATTGGCTGTACATACCGTTCTTCGGGATAACGGTGATCCTGGCGTACTTGATCTCTTTAGTATTCAGGAAAGTACAACTGCCAAAAAACCTTATCTATCTTGGCTTTACATTGATACTTTCGGTTTATGCCGGAACAACGGTACACCTCAATAGGCAATGGCGAAACGCAGAAACGCTTTTTTCCTACATCACAAAATTCCAACAGGTCCACTGGCGTTCCTACTACAATCTCGGCAGACAGTATTATGAAAACGGTAAATATCAAGAAGCTATAGAAGAGCTCCAAAAAGCTATTGATGCTAATCCGGAATATTATGAAGCCCTTGTATATATGTTTCTGTCATATGCGAATATCGGAGATATCGATCAGGCATCTGAATATTTTACCAAAGCCATAAAAGTAAAACCCAAATCCAGCATAACCTATACCATTTTCGCGCAAGCACTTAAAAAAGCAAAAAAATCAGATGATGCCGCTAAGATGTACGAAACAGCTATCCGGCTGGATGAAAAAAATATCGATGCCTATAATGCCCTGGGAATAATTTATGCGGAAAAAGGCCAATATGAAAAGGCCGAAGATATATGGAGCAAGGCCTCTAAAATAGATCCTGATTCTAAAGAAATAAATGCGAATTTAGAAAGACTTTCCAAAGTAAAAAGTGCACTTCTGACCGAACATATCAAAAAAGGAGATAAATATGCATCCGAGGGTAAATACATTTCGGCGATAAAAGAATATGAAAAGGCCCTGGAAATTGATGATAAAAATACTTCGATCCATAACAATTTAGGAGTTTTATACGGACTGACCGGAAAAGATGATGCGGCAATAGCTGAATTCGAAAAAGTCATTGATATAAATCCAAATAACGCAGGCAGTTACAAGAACATTGCCATAATATATGCCAAATACCCCGAAAAACATGATAAAGCAATAAAATACCTCCGGCTGTATCTTGAGTTTCCCCTTCCGGATACCGAGCGAAAAAAAGTTGAAGAATCTATAGAAAAGCTGAGAGAGCAATAACCTCTTCTTAACAATAACTTCTTCTTTTAAAAAACCAAAATAAATGCAATTAGCTGTCTAGCTTTTTATTGCCTTAATTAGAAAAAAGTTCTATTATTTTTCTTGAACTAATGTGTTAAGAGGATTAAAATATAGCTAGTTAAAGAACAAAAAGTGTTCTCTCATATAAAATATCAATATATTTAATATTGTTCATTATTAATATAAAAACGAAAGAGAGTAATATGAATACGTCGAAAAAAGTCCACCCTATCATCAAGACGATCTCCACAATATTAATAATCACTTTTATTAACCTTAATATCTCCTGGGCATATCCTGCTGACCCGGCCGTAAGAAGTACAGTTGCTACTCCCCGGATATTCCAATTGCCTCAATATCTATCCTCCGAATTTCAAAGGGATCAGTTGGAAGCTTTCAGGGATATAAAATTACTTTCTTCGGTTTTTAACATAACAAAATACCTGTTGGAAGTCCCGGATAAGGATGCGCGAAAGAAACGTTTGAATTCTCTTGAGACTTTAATGCGTAAAGAATTGGGGGACTTCACTCAAAATATAGACCTTGAGCATGTTCACATCACGGGGATCGATATATCCATTGACCTTTTCAGTGACGGGACCGTCATCATCCCCTATACCAAGGATAATAAAAAATATATCATCGCGGTATCAGAGAAAAGCGCTATTCCCGAAAAATACGTGCGGGAGTATCCTTTAACGATCGCTGAAAATTACATAGCTATACTATTGCCTGAAGATTATGAAGAGATCATGGCTTATCGAAAATCCGCCCTCCCCGCCCAAAAGAAAGAAGAAATACAGGCAAGCATATCCGAGCAAATTACTAACGTCACTATTGATACTATCGAAGTGGAAAACAATGACACTGTCATAAAAAGTAAAAGTGCAATAAATATAAGAACTTACATCAAAGCTCTTTCACTTCTGTTATTCCTTTTTCTTGCATGCTTCCAACTCGCCTGCGGGAAAAAAGCGGACAAAACGCCCGGGCAGGAAAAAGAATCCAGGGAGATCACCGAAACCGAAACCCCCGAACCGCAAGAAGAAGTCAAGCCCGAATCACCGGAAGAAAAGATCCGCAAGCTGATTAAACTGCTTCCTCATGACGGAAAAGAAATAGAAATAAGCCAAGGCGCCACTATGCAGATAAATTCTGTTGAAAGCCTGATAAAAATAGGAAAACCCGCCGTACCGTTTTTAATAGAAGCTTACAAGGAAGAGGCTGATCTTGAAACGCGTATAAAAATAATTTCAGTTTTAAGGCAAATACATGACGAGAAAAGCATACCTGTATTTATAAAAGCCTCTAAAGACAATAACGCCCGTATCCGTGAAGAAGCCGTGGGAGCTTTGTGTAAATTTCCAAAAGATGAAAGAGTGCTTCCTGCCCTTACAGAAGCACTGAAAGATCCTGAAAAAAATGTGCGTTCACGCGCTTTAGATGCGCTGGTTGAGACCGGCGATAAAACAGCCGCCCCGGCCATTATGGAACTGTTGAAGGATGAAAATCCCTTCATTCGTGAAAACGCAGTGACGGCTCTGGAAAAACTCGGCGTCAAAGAAGCCCTGCCGGCACTTATTGAAGCTTCGCGAACCGACAAAGACAAGGATGTCAGAAAAGCCATAGTGTCATTTTTGGAAAAACTCGGCACCAAAGAAGCCTTAGCGGTTTTAATTGAGCTTTCTGAAATCGATAAAGACTCCTCTGTACGTAAGGCCGCTAAAGGAGCTTTGGAAGAATTTGATAAAGACGTTATCTTTCTCGGTTTTGTTGAAGCGCTGAAAAATGAAAGCTATTATGTCCGGCGCCCTGCCGTTCGATCACTGGGTGAAATGAAAGATAAAAAAGCCGTACCGGCTCTTATGGAAGTACTACTTAAGGACAGTGATGATGCTATCCGCAGAGAGGCCGCATGGTCTCTTGGCAATATCGGCGATAAAAAAGCTGTTCCGGCGCTTATCGAAACGCTTAAAGATACGGAACATGATGTACGTTCAGGCGCCGCAAAAGCTCTGGGTGAACTTAAAGCTCAAGAGGCAGTCCCGGCTCTTATTGAAGCTTTGAAAGATAAAAATAAAAGCTTGCGTTCAAACGCAGCCGAAGCTTTGGGTAAAATTGGCAATAAAGATGCTATTTCTGCTTTAATTGAAATTGCCCTTAAAGATGAATACGATATTGCGCGTAATTTTGCTACATATGCATTGGGTAAAATTGGCATTAAAGATGCCCTCCCGGGCCTTACGCAGGCTTTACTTAAAGATAAAGACCGATTTATACGCGAAAAAACCGCAAAGGTTTTGGGTGAGATCGGAGATGAAAGCGCGCTCTCTGCTCTTACAGAAGCTTCAAAAGACGAAAGTTGGGATGTACGTGAAGCAGCTAAAAAAGCTATTGAAGAAATAAAACAAAGGGCGAAAGCAAAAAAAGACCAGGCTCAAAAGAACATCCTGCCCCTCCACCCGTTGTCATTGGTCCTGGGTGTATCGATCGCCGCTAATCTTGCGCCCGGAACAGGAATTTTATCATCCATATACCCTTTTATTGCCATAGGAGCGATCTTGGCGACCAGCATGTGGGTGGTATCAACAATAAAACCAAAAATCAAACCCGAACTTACAGGCGCTAAAAAAGACCAAACCGCAATAAGGCCTGTCCGCGCTATTATCTCACTCCTGCTGTTATTGGCCCTTGTAGTCTCCACGGCTTCTTGTAAAAAAGCGGATAAGGACACTGCAGCCAAAGATGAGCCTGTTAAAGTCGTTCAATTATCACAGGCTGAAGTTGAAAAAATGGAAAAAGCCATTCAGGACTTAAAAAGCGAAACCTGGGAAACCCGGGAAGCTGCAATTGTAGTTCTGAGTGAAATAGCCTCTGAAAAAGCTATCCCCGCTCTTATTGAAGCGGTAAAGAAAGAAGAGTCACCGGGACGAAAACGAGATTATCTTAAAGTTTTAATAAAAACGGGCAAACCTTCACTCCAGCCTCTCATTAAAGTCCTGCGAAATAAAGATGAAAACGCCTGGACGCGTAAATATGTAATTAAAGCTTTAGGTGAAATGGGGTATGAAGAAGCAATACCGGAACTTATTAAAGCACTGAAAGGCACTAATTCAAATGTAAAGGGAGATGAGGCAACTTATGAAAGACATTCAGCCAGAGATGCTTTAATAAAAATAGGAAAACCCGCTATCCCAGCTTTAATGACTGTTTTAGACCATGAAAATAAATATGTCCGCTCTAATGCCACCGATGCCTTGATCGGAATAGGAGGAAAAGAAGCTGTCCCGGGACTTATAAAAATGCTAAAGGATGAAGTTGACTTTATACGCACCGATGCAGTTGTTGCTTTGGGCAATATAGGGGATAAAAGTGCCGTCGATGGCCTTATCGAAACACTTGAAGATGAAGATTATGACATCCGAATGAAAGCTGCGGAAGCTCTTGGTAAAATCGGAGATGAAAGAGCCGTTCCTGCACTTACTAAAGCAAAAAGAGATTTTGAAAAACCAGTACGTGACGCTGCTAAAGAGGCATTAAAGAAAATAGAAAATAGATCCGAGCCTGAGGTAAAAACAAAACAGAGCAATATCTTGCCCCTTCATCCTTTGAGCATGGTATTAACTCTCCCTGTGGCAAATTTGCTTTTTCCGGGACAAAATATTTTAACCTTTATATATCCCCTACTCGCCATAGGAACGATCTTAACGACCGGCATGTGGGTAGTATCCGCAATAAGATCAAAGCCGGAGAAGTCTGAATTAAAAGATACTGAAAAAGCGTCGCAAACCGCAGAAGAAAGGTCCCCGGCAAAAGATCAGCCTGTGCGAACTCAAAACTTAGATCAAAAATCTCTTATCGCGTCCGGGTTTGATGTTTCCGGAATATTTGAATCGGTAGAGGCTTCGGTAAATAACACCAGAACGGAATTGGTGAATTCAGGAGAAATCCTACTGGATTTTTTAACTGAAAGAACGGATATTTTGACTGAAGACATATTCGTCTCGCCTGAAATGAACAGGGACAATTTAACTCCCCTCTTAAAAGCCCAATTGGAACTCTTATTAAAGAAGATGGACCAGCTTCAAGAATTATCCGCTGATGGTAATATCGAAGCTGTAGAATTTCCCGATTCGATTGATCTTGCGGAAAGAACGATCAGAGCAAATATAAACAATCTTGGGGCGAACAGTGTGATCTCAAACTTAATAGTGCTTGCCAGGCGCGCGAAAAGAGATGATCAAAACCTTATAATAGGCCTTGATACCAGCTGGATACCAGCATACAAAAAGGGCAAGCTGCAGCATAATGCCATAAACCCTCTCATAAACGTGGTTAAATCTTTGGGAGACACGCTCAAGAGTATAGGGATAGATAACGTAACTATAATTTCGGGCGAAGGTTCCGACCTGGCGAATAAACTGATCGCGGAAAAAGATGAGACATCCAATAAACTTTCAAATATTATAGCTCTTGCATCAGCTGATACTATAAATTCCAACAGCTTTACGCCGCTTCGAAGCACACAGACTGACAAAAGAGCGTTCCTTGCCGCTGTTGACCCGACAGAACTCAATGAATTTTACGAAAAACACAAGGAATCCTTGAACAAGCAGATTAGTATAAAGATCATTGAGATGCTGTCAATAGCAATGGAATTGGCATCAAAAAGCGATCACTCCGTTGCCCTTCCCAGGATCGTCGGGACCATTGAACTTGATTACAACGAATCGCTGAGAATGGTAATATTTCTGCCTAAAGCGGGCCCTCACAAATACAAAGATATCCAAGATAAATACAAAAATGAACGAACCGCTCTTCTTTCCATGTAAGAAATTATCCCTGGGTGGGAATGACATAAAAAACCAGGCTGCTCAAAAGAGCAGCCTGGTCCGTATCGGAAGCCGGTAGGTGTAAGTGGCTTCCTTTCGCTAGTATTGCATCCCCCGGATGCGGAGGGGGATAACCTCCGCATCCAAGGCTGGAAGCTGGTAGGTGTCTAGCAACTTCCATAAAATTCTGTTAAAGAGCAATAGCTGTCTTTGTAATCGAGTTAATAAACTCCATTATATTTTTCATAATATCAATGGCGCTTATCGGCATTAAATTGAACTTACCTCCAAGCATGCTTCTGATAAGATCCATATCCTTACACGCCAGCGCAAGGCCGGCCGGCTTTTCATTTACCCTGTCCTTGGTGGCCATCCTTACCATGACGCTCATGATAGGCATCGCCGCCAAGAGAGCATTCTTACCCTTCAGGTTTTCATCTTCTGTATTCGCTATCAGCATATTAAAGAGCTCTGATGCTTTTGTCACCTTATTACTATGGTCACGGATCGCTTCCAGGTCTTCTGTATTCTCAGCAACGGCTATTGCCACGTAAGCCGCATCTGAATCGAATCTGAGATCAGGCCGCACTTTCATCTCTTCGATACACTCGTTAACTGCCCCAACTATAGTCGACCCTTCTTCAAACTCGACTATTTCGACCTCACTTACCGGGATCTCCGCCTCGGTAATGATCCTTTCAACCTCGCCTGTCATGCCTTTATCAACCACTATGACAGGTCTTATAAACTCTATTCCATGCGCCTGTTTGGCAATATGTCTTATCATATCCTCATTGAACAAACGATCGCCCCTGGCATCAAACGCAGGAACTACTGTCTTCTCGAACAGCCCTGCTTTGTTAAAGAGTTCTGCAAGCGAAATTATGAGTTCCACCGGACTCTTCGCTTCGGTCATTTTGCGCCTGAATTCTTCTATGTCGATCTTTCCGTCCTCGATGGCTTCAGTGATCTCAGGCCTGGTCAATGCCATGGCCATTCCGTCAATAAATTCACGCGGCAGGCCTGTATCGGACATGATCTCAGGTATAAGCGTCCCCAAAGCAGCCGGTGAGACAAATCCCGGCACTTCAACAGGAGCTTCTTCAACGGCCTTTTTGATCACCGCAGGTATATGTTTCTCAAGTTCGGCTTTCTTGGCCGCTATACGTGCCGCACGATCTGCTACATCTTTTGATACTCCCGTGATCTGCATGACCCTGCTTGCGACCGCACCATCTCTGACGATCGCATCTATCTTAAACCTCAACTGGTTGATCTGTGCGGAACTGAGAGTATCCACAGAACCGGATAAGAATATTTCAAGCGCGCTGCTCAGGCCAAATCCGGCTTCACTATACCTTGCGCTCTCAACAGCTATCATCGCCAGCACATCAAGGTCGGAACCATCCATCTCTCTTATAAGCGATAATTCTCTTGCGTCAAAATCCCCTCTGGCCTCATCGGGTATAAACAGCTGCAGTTCGCCGCTTTCCGTCTTACGTACTTTTACAAGATCCAGATTAAACAGCTCCTGTTCGATATTAAATTTACTTGTCGGAACCTTGCCGGTCTGATACGCTACAGCAGCATCTACTGCTCTGTCACCCGACAGTTCGATCTCGACATCTTCAACCTCAAGAAGTTTTTCAAGGTTTGTTCTTACAGCATTGGGCATCTTATCTAGATCAACGGAAACTAACCTAGCACGGTCTTCTCTGAACCTTACAGCCCCACTTAACTGTTTACCTTTCTCCAATGCGGTACCCAGGAACTGCTGAGCAAAGAATGCATGACCAACCGGCCTTACACCCGCCTTGATGCTTTCTGAAGCGATTTGTACGCCCTTTAAAAGAACCGGTACAGCTACCGCAGTTCCTAATGCAATAAGAGCGACTAATGCAACATTTAATCCTGCAGCCAATGCTGTTAAGCTTAACACAGAAACCGCGCTAAATGTCATGAGTCCTCCGATCTGAGCAAATCCTGCCTCAGCCGACGGAACCTCAGCCGCTACAGCTGGCGAAACTTTAGCTGCTACAGCTAGTGCTTTGGTTAATTTCTCTATTGTGTCATCTATCTTTGTCATTTGCTGTCTGATACTGCCAATTTCCTTCGTGATGTTGCCCTGTAAATCCTTAAGATCCTGCTTGGCTTTCTCTGATAGCCCACTTAACTCTTTTACTAATTCATCTAGATTACTTTGCATTTTTTCGATTTTTGGCTTTTCAGTTGCGAGAAAAGCTTTTAATTCTTCAAGCTTATCCATCTGATCTTTTGGTACTGCCATGTTATCTCTGGCGTAGCGCTCCATTATGCCCTGCAGTTGATTAAATTCTCCTACCTTAAGGTTATAAGATCGTATCTCTTGATCAAGCATGATTTCATCGACTTGTATATTGCTTCTCAATTCTTTTTCCGCTGCTCTGGCTTCGTCTATTAACGCGCTCCGTTGATCGCTAAGCTGGTTCTCCAGCCCTTGGATCTTGTTCTTTAGTTCTTGACGTTCCCCTTCCAATAAGCGGATTCTGTTCTCCAGCTGCTGGACCTCTTTTGTCTTCGGAGCCTTTGCCTCAGCTAATTCAATGCGTTCGTAAAGATTTACCGCCTGATCCATTTGTCTGCCAAGCGTTCCGCTCCTCATGCCAAGTACTACTTCTGCATCCTGCAAAGCTCTCAGCTTATCCGACATAAGAACATCTCTGCTTAACCAATCTGCTATCTTTCCTTCTTCGGAATATTCAGATTCTAATTTCCTGATCGCGGAAATGGTTCTCTCTATATCCATTCTTTCAGCTGCCTCTCCCATTCCTTCTGAAAGCCCTTTATACGCATCCGCAACTTTTTGGATTATTTCAAAATCCGTACCCACTAATGAAGAGAGAATAATCTCAAGCTTGACATCATATTTACCGGCTATCCTCTTAGCCTGTCTCATAGTCTTGTTCTCGATCGACACAAACTCATTAATTGCTTCTCTTCTAGTGCGAATCTTTTGTCTCTCAGGATCAAGCTCGTTAACCTTATCAGTTAACTTATCTGCTAACTCAATATTTTCTTTTAATCTTGCTTCTTTAGCCGTTTCCTGATAATACCTCAAGAGAACATCCTTTAATGCCATCTCTTGGGCCTTCTCTGCGCCAACCTTATAGTTCATCGCAAACAGAATTGAAGACATAACGGCCATGAATTTTTTCATGTTCTTCTCTTCAAGCTGCATTATGTTTTCAATCGTAAATGCCTCGCCCGGCATTAAATCATTAAGGGCGATTTCAAGAGCTTCTCTTATGGTAAGCTGCCTGGATTCTTTCTTTGCTTCTTCCATTTTATCAAGCAGGCTCTGCATTCTTTCCTGAACCTGAGTGTCTGTAGTGTTCTTTATTACATACTTAATAAACACTGTATTATCTTCATCGACCTGATCAATCCTAATAGGCCTTGCATCCGTAAATCCGAGATCTGATAGAGAGATCTCTCTTGCCAGTAAAGGATCGATTGCTGATAGGGCTCCGTAGAGAGCTAGCGCTTTATTTAATAAGTCCATCACTGCTTCTCTGGTGGCTTCTTTGCCGACAACAAATTGCCCTGTCAGACGTCTTACATTAATTAGGTCAGTTAAAAGAACCAGATTTATAAATAGAGGTGAGCCAACTTTAATATTGAAATTCCTGGCCGTCTGTATAAGATCATAAATCGTTAGTCTCTCGTATTCTTTTTCCGTCATCTTCTCTTTTAATGCACTGGCAGCAGCGGAAAGATTTTCCATCTCTTGAACACTTAGAGAATCAACCTCGGCTCCCATCTCATCCACTTCTTTAGTTCTTAATCCATCTTCGCGCTGTACTCTTCCATCTTCAGTGATTGTTTCTTTTCCTTCAATAAGTGAACTTGCCAGGTCAGCTTTTAGTTTTGAAGCTGCCTCTACCAAAAGCTCTGTATCGACATTATAGTCCGTTGCCACTTTAACTACAGAAGCAAACGTTCTCTTATCTTCAGGCATTGCTTCAAGTTTCTGTAATGCTAAGAGTAAGGGTTTGCTGGAATCTAGAACTGAATTATATGTAATATTTGCTGATACACCGCTGTAAGCTTTACCAAATATCTTACCCATTAACATTAACATGCTTCCTGCTATAGCTACATACCAGCTGCTTGTAAGTACCGATGCTGCTATCATAAGTTTCGTCACATTGGATTGCGAGAACTTACTTAGAGGTCCTAAGTATTTCTTAAATTTTGAACCTTTAGATTGAACGCCTTTAAATCTATCCATGGCCTTTGATGATAGAAGCATTGAAGCTAAGATAGCTCCCTTATATAATGTTATAGTAATACCTACATAAGGAGCTAACGCAATTACTCCGGCTACTGCCCCCGCCTTAATAATCAATCTTCTAAATGGCGTATCTTTTGCCCATGCATCTTTAATGCTATCTATTCTGTCTCCTACAACAAGCTTTACCCTCTCAGTTATCGCATCGGCGATAGTTCTTCTTGCGTTCATGTTCTTCAAGGCAAGAGTTGTAGATTCGTCAATCATTCCCATAGTCTTAAGCTCATCCGGCGTAAGGCCTGTCAATTTAACTAAATTAAGTCCCTTGAGCAGCTTTTCAATAAATACGCCTCTTAAGCTATCTGTCTTTAATCCGCCTCGTTCAATAATATCTGCTGCTTTTACATCTATCTGATTCGCAAGCTCGGCAGCTTCAGTGAGGATGCTTTCCCTTGCGTCTTTTGCTTCTGTAAGATCTGCCGCTTTTCTTAAGGTAGCTACTGCCGGCAGCTTGTTAGCATCTCCTGCTTTTGCAAGACCGACAAGTATTAGCTCTTCCGCGGATTCACCGCGCTTATCACGCAATAGATGGCCTATTCTTGATATCAGTAAACGGGTGTGGTCTCCTATGGCCTCTCCTTTATCAAGTTCCTGGGCGGCATTATACGCTTTTACTGCATAGCGTAAATCGCCATTCGATAAAATTGTATTTAGCGTGTAAAGTGCAAAGGCCTTTTCGAATTCTCCGTTAGCAACAGCTGCTTCAGCAAGTTCTGAATAATGCGTAATATCACGTGCTGCAAAATCCACTACAATGTCAAAAACTTCGCTGGCTGCAATAAACTCACCGTCCGATCTGCGCCACCTCTGCAAGCGAGCATCAAAATCTTTTAGACCCATTACTTCAGCTGGTATCATAAGCGCGACCATCAGTTGGCTCATGGCTTTTTGTGTTTCTTCTGCGGTTCTGTCAAATGAGAAGAACCTCTTTATTGCATTCATTATCTTCATCCACGGCGAATAAAGCGCGAATATTTCATCAGGCTTATATAGACCGTTCCTTTCCATTAACTTGTATAATAGATCCGCATTTAGCCCGGCTTCACCAAATATAACTGAACCGTAATTACTCATATTGACAAGATTGTTATTGTACAGATTTAGAAGTGTCTTGAACTCGCTATCTTTCATCAGTGCTTCATATTTATGCGGGTTAGTTACTTTTAATAAGCTCAATCCAGCCGGATCAGATATAAGTTCGAGATGCCTCAATGCTCTTCTTTCCGCTTCACTGATTTTGGCTGCGCTGGTTATAACTTTCCTGCCATCCTGTGAAGTGGTAAGCTTAAATTCGTTGCCAAAGACAAAGAATGTACCGAAATCCCGAACCCTCATGTTTCTGGCAAATATCTCGTCGGCATCAGTAACGTCCAGTACATTACTGTTTGTTAAGTTGAGATGAGTAGCCGCTATTACCCTGGCTTCGGATTCACTAAACATAAAAGTAGTATTATGAGCTAAAGACGCAACCATAATCTTGCCTTTTTCTGGAGCAAATTCAGCTATCATCTTTTCTGCAGCCTGCTCGGCTTCCTCTTTAGTTACATCAGGCGGTATGAATACTATACTGCCAGGAACTTTACCCTTTGAATCCATTGTTGAGGTTATTGCTTTTGCGGCAGCTACAAGAGCGGATTTTTCTCCGGTTTCCGATCTTACTAGTGTTACTTCTCTTCCGGCTATATTAGCAGTGCCGATCACTTCTGTAGACTCTCTGACTTCACTAGTCTTAGATTGATTTATAACAGCCTCAATATCAGCTTCCAGTTCCGCGGCCGCTTGCTGCATCTGGGCTAACTGAGGTGCGGCAGACTGAAGTTCAACGCCCATTCCTATGCCTAATCCTCTGATAGCAGCACCCATTCTCTGGAAGATGTTAAGCCCCTTGACTTTCTCTTTCTGACCAAATATATCAACTGCCTGCATTCCTTCAAATCTCTCCGCTCTTCTAATAGCTTCTTCTTCTGATTTTTCAGTTGCCGCTTTTGCAAGTTCCGCTATCTCCGCATCTATGCTGCTAAGCAGCTCTTGTGCTTCTACATTGTCTCTCTGGATCTCCTGTGCCTGCAGGACAAACCCTCTTGCCAATTCCAGGTCTTGTGACCTCATCTCTTGAGCTTTTTGTAATAGATCTTTAACTTCGGCCATATTCTCTTCATGCTGCTTGATCTGATACTGCACAAACTGGTTAAGGTTAAGTTCATTTATTCCCTGGAGTTCTCTGCCTTCAATAACAAGCACTTCATTGACAATATTCGCACTTGCCTGCTCAAAGAAACCCTGCGCCTCTTTTATCTTATCGGATGAACTATCAAGGCTCTCGTAGAACTGCCCTTTAGCATCAGCGCTTATCTCTTCTATCATGCGCTGCGTGAAGTAGCCCGTTAATATTTTTCCGAGGGCGACCTTTATCTCGTCAACTGTATTTTTCCTTATAACAGATTCTATATTAGAAAGCTTGAGCTCTATTCCAAAGGTATCCTTTATGTCCCGTAAAATGCTCTGGAAGCCTGCACTTGTTACCTCTTCGGACATATACTTATCAACCATCTGGCTTACTCTATGATCTAAGTACTCAGGTGTCCCGAGATCATAGCTTATACCGCTTCTTGAATCTATAAGACTTATGAGCCTGTTAGCAAGCTCAAATATAATGGTCTCTTCCCTGGCCTGATGCCTTATGCTTCTTACCTGCATATTAACTATGTTCTTTTGCGCCTGGGTAAATGCGGTCTTAAGTACGTTCTTATCAGCTTCTGAAAGTTTTTCTCCTCTTTCAAGCATTTCCTGCGCCTGTTTGAGCAGATCTCCTCCCTTCAGGAACCCTCTCTTGAGGAATTCCATTTGCGCCTCAAGACATATCAAGTTAGTTGTGATACCGATTACGCCCTGACGTCCTGACCTTCCTCTGACCTGATCATCAACTCTTACTGAATCATAAAATCCCATGCTGACCTGCTGGAGACCCCATTCTCTGGCAGCCTTGGAAACTTTAATATCCGTTCCTCTTCCGCTAATAGGTGTTGATATGGTTATCATCCCTCCTAAGCCGGCCCTATCAACAATTACATCTTCTTCGCTTTCGTTCGAGGCATCAAGCATCTGAAAATACGGAACGCCTTTCTTCTCGTCAGTTCCTCTCATCTCAGTTTCAATGAGTTCCAAAGATTCTTTCGGTGAAAGTTTTTGTCCGTCAATTTCTCTCTTCGCAGTCGCAAGTAACTGAGCAAAATTTTCTTTTTGAAGTATTCCTTTAACTCTTAGAGCATCATTCACGCCAAGTGTATGGATAACTAAAGGCTTGCCTTCCCTCACAGCGTCATGAACAAGTTGCAATAGAAAAGCTGTTCTTTCAGCTTCCGTTAAGAAGTATTGCTCAGGCATATCCTCTCTGCGCATAATACTGTGCCTTGCAACCTTAAATATATTCATTCCATACAGCTCTCTCATCATACCCATCTCTGCCATGCTGGAAGCAATAGTTCCTGTCATACCTGATACATCGCCAAAAAGTGATATAAGGTCTTTTGCGGTTATCCTTGAAGTGGTCCTGCTCTTGCTTCTTATGCTTAAATCTTCTTTTGCTTCTATAAGCTGATGTAACTCACCCTGCAGTCTCTGGCCTGTTTGCGTTCTTCCGGTATCTTTACCTATAAGAAGTATCTGGTTTTCACGTTTAACATAATCACGGCCTTCAACATATGTATGCTGGGCTTGCAGGGCCTGTCTTACATAGTTAGTCCATTCCTCTCTAGCTTCTTTGTCCCATTTTTCTTTTGCTTCTTGTAAAACCTGATCAAGAACATCTCTATCCAATTCCTGTTTAGAGTAATTTCTTAGACTGTTAAGCCCGCTAACCACAGCCTTCTGAAGCTTTTTCCTGCCTGCTTCAGTGAAACCAACCTCCTTGGTAACTTCGTTATACCAAGCATCATATTCGCCTTCTCTGTCTATTGCCTCGACAATATCTCCTGTTCGTTTCACACTAGAAGCATCTATCTCTGTCTCTTTACCTGTAAGTCTCATTGCGAACATGTTAAGACTTGCAACATTAAAGTTCTCAAGAACTGCCCTTGCAGCACCTCTTAATCTGATCTGGTCATACATGTTCAGCGGTCCCGTGCGTCCTGACATGATAAACTGTGTCTTAGCCTGGTCTATCAATAAGCTATCGACTTCATCAAGACAAGCGGACATTTTCTTAAGATGGTCGTAGTATCCCTCGCCCTGGAATATATATCGTTCACTTCTTCTTATGTCAGGCGTGTCTCTATCATGAAGAACATCAAATGCCCAAGTATCTATTGCTACATACGTAACATCTTTAGCATAGGCGGCTCTTCTTGCCTGATCCCTTTCTGCCTGAGTTGCTCCTTCCATATCGCGCTGCACAAGACCGACCTCTAAACCAAGTAAGTCCTGCAGAATAGGTACTGCTTCTTTTTCATAAGCCACTCTGGCGTAATAATCAGCCTGAACCGCAACTAATGATCCTGTACCTTCTATACCCTTTAGATATGCCCTTAAGACACCGACTATAGTTTTACCTTCACCTGTAGCAAGTTCCGCGATCCATCTTGAATTTCTTCTTGAGACTACAAGTGCCGCTTTTATTTGTTCGACATGCGGCGTGTATCCATTTTGTGCTAGTATAGCCATTGATGCGACAGCCAGCATTTCTCGCTTCATCCCGCGAGTAATGCGATCACGCTTACTCTTAAATTCTTTCGTTTTTTCCTTACCTACTTCTTCGACTATTTCTTTTAACTTATCTTGAAGATTTGTGCCTACACTCACAGCTAGTAAAAGCTTTACTTCTTCGCTTGCCAAAGCCCTGATATTTATCTCTCTTCCCAGAACAGCTATAATATTTTTAGAAAGATCGCTGGATAACTCGTTATATGAAGTCCTATTAGTTCTTACTCCTAAGATCCTCATGGCATTAGCAAAATCTTTTTCACTGAGAGTTTTTATCCTATCAACGATCACATCTAAGTTAGTCCTACCCTCTGCAACCGTAGCTTCATAGTTTAATATAACATTTTCCTCTACGCCTAGAAGCTGGGCAAGTCTCTTTCTCTGCATCTCACGCATTGATGTTTCCTTGACGGCATTACTTATTGCCACCATACCGGCTCTGTCACTAACTGCATCTTTAAGGTTATTTCTCTCTTCCTCGCTAAGTTGAGTCAGGAATTTATTGCCTATATTCATGGCATATTTATCTACAAGATTCATTGTAAGTCCTGCCATAAATGCATCTCTCGCACTGAAAAGCGCGATCGCTTGTGCTCTATCGGTAAGGTAATCTGTAATCCTCTGCAAGATACTTCCTGCTTTAAATCTGTCGGAAATAGCAGCAAGCTTCGTTCTTACAACTTCTGACCAGAAGGTTGCCCATCCGGCTTGAATCCTTCCCCTAACAGCTGCTTGTCTGGAAGTGATCCAATTTATCACGGCATTCCCTTTAAGAACTTTTACAGCATCTATGTCGGACGGCCTTAATCTTTCTACGCCTTCAATGTCCTGATTTATCTTCTCAACAGCTTCTTGTTCCTTAACCTGCTCTAACTTATAACCTTCATTAATATAATCTCTGAGCTGTTCTTTCTTCTTGATGGTTAAATCATTAATTCTTGTCAGAACACCGGTGCTGGCAGCAATAGTGGAAGTTTCTCTTGCTAATGTATAAAGCAAGTTTTGTCCGACTTCGTATTCAAATACGCCTTCTTCGATAAGGTCCTTCGTGATCCTTGATATTCTATCAACCGCCGCAGATCTTTCATTTAATACTTCAATAACCTGCCTTAAGTCAGCTCCCTCGAAAACCTGGATGCCTAACAGCCGCATTGCCCTGACCATATTCTCAGCGGCTTTTTCATCAACAAAACTCTTTGTATCCACCGTCTTTCTGGCAACTTCTTGTGCGATAGCATCAACCGTAGTAAGCTTACTTATCGTATTTTCACTAATACCCATATCTTTTAATGCTTCGACTTGATCATTCGTAAGAACAGCCTTGCCGTCCACTGTCCTAATAGTCTCCTCAAGCATCTTCTTGACTGTTGCAGCAGCCATGGGAGCTACTCCATAAACCGAGAATATAGCAAGTTGTTCCGGGCCCATGGCAGGTAAAACCTCAGCAAGCGCTTGTATTGCCAATAATGAATCGGCATTTAAGCTCCTCAATAATATACTTGGTCTTGATGTGAGGACATCCTCCATAAGCGTATAATCCGAAGTTAAGGCCATGACCAGATCACCCATTGTCCTCATAAGCTCAGCTGATTCCATTCTGGCAAGCGCATCAACCTGATAATACTGCATAACCTGTCCGGCAAGGTTAAACTGTTCTCTGTTTTCTTCGGTTAGCTTAGCCAATACAGGATCGGTAACTTCAATGCCGAGCTCTCTGACAACTTGCATATTAGGCGCGCTTATAATTAATGCATTTCTGAACAGGTTATTCATGTCCACCTTTACGCCAATAGCAGCGAAACCGGCACCTAATAAGTATTCGCCCAAATTATTGGCCAGCTGCAACTTTTCTTTAGCTGTAAGATTGCCAAAGTTATATGCTGACAGGTCTATATTTAAATCTCTGAGTTCTGATTCGATGGAACTTATATCTCCGTTGCTGTTTGCCAGTAATGATCCTATAACGATCCTATCAATATGGAATGCAACATCCTGTTCTCTTAAAGTACCTAAGTTCTGTATAAAAGCGCGGGCAATATCAGCTCTTGCATTTTGCTTTGTAGTGCTACCTAGGGATTCAAGTTCTGATTCTAATCCCTCTTTTTGATCGATCAGTCTTTCAGTATTTACTATATTCGCCGATATCTTCACATCCATCATCCAGCCTTCAACTATGCCGGCTCTTCTGTTGCTGATGAACTCACCAACGGTATGCTCTCTGTTCCTATCTACGAACTTGGCTTCCCTTTCTCTTATTTCCGCATCTAAGCTCGCTATCTTTGAACGATATTCAGAAAGTATCTCTGCGGAAACTTCTCTGACCGCGGCAGTTTTCTCAACACTATTTATCACGTGATCGATGGTGGATTGTTTCCAACCAAGTGCCTCATTGAGCTGGTTCACGATAGCCCTTAGATCACGCGCATACTGGATAACTGCACCCAGAACTACCTGTGTAAAATTCCTGCCTATTCCCATATTGTTGGCGACCTCACGCATGATCAAAGTCTTGGCCGCATCAGTTGATTGTGAGACTGAACGTAACAGAGCGGCTTCATTTTTCTGCATGCCGAGTGAAACAAGAATATCCATATGTTCACCCGTTATATTGCCGCCTGAGAGATTAATTATGATGGACCCGGCTTCCCTGCTAAGGTCTTGAGTTAAATTAGTGACTTCACCTATCTTCTTGGACACATTGTTCAATGCCAAGTAAGCTGTCCCGGAAGTTCCCTGCTGCTGATCAAAGCTGTTAAGTCTGTCAACTATGTTTATAAAGCTCTGTGCGTCCGCCTTAGTCATTCCGATCTTCTCAAAGAGTTTTTCTCTTGCTGAAATATTAGCGGTATCAACCCGGGCCAATGAAAGAGCTGCCATCATGACCACATTGCCTTCATTTACAGAGCCTTCCGCCATTCTCTGGCCTATCTGCCTCAGGACAAGATCGCCTACTTGAGCGTCCCGGCTGAACGCCTGATAAACTCCGAATATTCTAGGTGTAGAGTCTTTAGTGATGCCGAACTCTTTCAGGAGGTTAGCATTAAGCTCAGTGGCAAAAGCCTGCATGCCGAATGTTTCTATCATGGCACCGGCAAAAACTCCTCTTAAGGCTGACTCGTTAACAACAGGTTTTTGTGAAGCGTTGTCCAGAGTTATAAAATTAAATTCTCCTGTATTTCTCATGATGTTTGCCCCGGCTATTGTCAGTACCTCGTTTACATGTTCTCTAGACATATCACTGTTAACCAGAGCAAGAGCAAAGCCGGTTACTGTATTATCAATGCCCATCTCATCAAAGGTGTCGGCTATCTGTTGTGCCTCTTCTTTAGTTGAAGCCTGGCCTATATGGCTTATTACAGCACCGCCAATTGCTTGACTTAACTGGACTCTTAGATCTTTAGCTGCGCTTGCTCCCAGCCGGCTAAGAAGTGCCTGACCCGCCTGAGATAGTACGCTTCCCATCTTTGACTTTTCCATATCCTTCAGAATACTTGTATCTGCATCCGTAAGGCCTAAGTCTTTGAGCATGGCCGCATCACCCAATGATCCGCTCATCATCCTTGCGGCAAGATCGATCGTTCCAAATGTTGATGAGAAGTTTCCTTCTGAGATGACACCGTTTAGAGTAAGATATGATATAACATCCAAGAGTTTCTGAGATTTACTGTCTTCCCCAATATCAGCTTCCGCCATCCTGCCGATCGCTTCAAAATCTTTGTTAGCTACTGCCGCGAGAATCGCTTTGTTCTGATTAGCAAAACCCTGTATCTGTGTTGCAGCTTCCAATAACCCTGCCTCTGAAAGCTGTTCCCTAACGTTTGCATCAGTAAGATCGCTCTTTGCAAGGTCATTTGTTAAGTCATTTAATTTTTCTTGAGTAACAAGCCCTGATTGTGCATCATGGATTATCCGTGGTGCATTTTCTCCGAAAGCCTGAATAAGCGCTTCTCTCTGCTGGGTGTTAGATAGATCAATATTGTCCACCGCGACTCCAAGAGCGCCTCTTACTAAGTCTCTCTTTATCGCGCTTAAGTTCACCCCGCCGTCAACATCGAAAAATTCGACCAAGATCTCGCGCAAATTTTCATCCGGTACCCAGAAAAGAAGTACATTGGCCAGTATCGGTTCTTTGATCGCCTCTTCCCAGAAACCGGATTTAGTCATTGCATCTCCTATTCCTTTACCGAATTTTCTGATCCATCCGCCGACTGTTTTACCAAAACTCAAGGTCCAGCTATAAACTCCGGTTGTTATGCTGCCGGTAAGAGCTGTAAGTCCTATTGATCTGCCAATCGCACCTAACAATTGGCCTGTATAAGCAGGAACTATTCCGAGGAAATTAAACACGCCCATAAATATCATGTGGCCGGTAAATCTCTGTGCGGAAGTAAATATCTCTACTATTCCTGCAACACCTTCGCGCTGTTTCATGCTGTAGATCATCATACCGATATCACGGCCTATGGTCCTTATAATGTTCCTGCTCTTTGTAATGCTCCACAAGGCTATAGTATCCGCACTTGCACCGCTAATTGGAAGTACTGTCGCAAAAGCATGCAAAGTAAACTGCAATGTAAAGGTAAGTCTTAAAAATTCACCCGCCATATGGGCCGGATGGAAACCCTTCATTGAGTGCATCAGAACAGCTTTAAAACCTTTTACTGTTACTTGTTTCCCAAGTGCATCTGTGTAGCTTATCTTAAGCACAAAATCCCACCTGGAAGCTATGGCTTTAGCAGCCATGGTTATGCCTCTTGCTATAACTCTTGTAAGCGCCCTGACAGGCCAGGTAACTACCTTCAAAATAGCCTGTCCCACGGTCCCCATAGCCTGCCACATAATCTGAACTCCGCTCCACCAGGCTTGTGCAAGAGGAACGATCGCATACTTCCAAGTTACAGTTGTTATTGCTTTGATAGCTGTTACCCACATTGCAATTTGTATTTTCGCGCCTGTCCACATTAACTTCGCTATAAAGTTTATTCCGGTATATTTTCCAACCGCCATTAGAAACTTACCGACCGCTACAGCTGTATTAACTACCGCTGTTCTAATAGCATAAAATGCACCTTGCTGGATCAGGTATTTTGCGGCCCATCTTTCAGCGGCTACTACGCCTATATTCTGCAAGACCCTGCCAATACCTGAAGTGCCGGCTATAAAGACGATATCGGCCAGTAAACTTAATGCTCCTTTTATAATAGTATGTTTTTCAAAGAACACATTTAATTCTTCATAGGTTCTTGCCTCGGCAAAATATTGAACTGTTGCAACGGCAAGAGTAAATGCCGCGGCTGCGACTAATGTAAAAGCTGCCGCTGAAGACGAGATGATAGTACCTGCGCCGACTGAAAGGGTCATACCTAATATTGTTGCTGTAGCTGTTGCTGCTGATGTTGCCGCTGATGCCGCTACAGCTGCAGCAACTGCAATATAAGCGCCGACAACTGCAAGAATAGCTACTACAACAACTGCTGCCTTGCCCAAGAAACCAGAATTCCAAGTATCACTTACAAACATCACGGTAGAATTAATTCCAACATTATTCATATAGAACTTAAATGCTTCAGCGCCTGCATCGGTATGTTCAAGTATGCTGCTGCCATTGACCATATCGTAATGACTTGTTCTTGAAACATCGGCATTAGCCGCGCCAAATATTGCGGTATTCCAGAATGTGTCGTGATAATCACCATGAAATAGTACAGTGTTGCGTCCGGTAACCATAGTTGATCCATGAGCGGCGCCAAGAGCATACACATTGCCTTTTTCTTCATTAAAATGCATATAAGCCCTTGCTACTCTGCCTGAGAGAGATTCCTGGCCGAATACCATGAGATGCGCAACATCTAAAAGATCGCCTTCAACATTATATTTTGCCATCATGCTGACTTCATAATCGTTCCAGATTATGTCATCCTCGAACATCGTTTCGACTCTTATAAATGCTACTTCGCCCATGTTGCTCTGCGTATCAACAGCGCCTTCCTTGGCAGAAACTACAGCATTCATATTTCCTTCATTCATTCCGGTCGGAGTATAAAGAGTAAGGTTTACGACCGTATCATCCGCAAGATAACAATTTTCACCTATAGTACCTTGAGCTTCCAGCTTGTCCGTAAGCCGGTTGATTATGCTGTCGACTTTGCCTTCAAGACCAAGTCCCCAGGCCTTATCTACTGCACCCCTCACTTCACCTTCTGACAGCCCGGTTATGCTTACCAGATCACTGACCATCTTATCTTCATTCTTAAATGCCGCAATCATTCCGCCAAGACCTGAACTTTTTACTTTATTGCCGTAATCTTCAAGCGCTCCTATCTCTCCGAACTTAACATATGTATCAGCTATAACCTCTTTCTGTTTTTCATCCAGGTTGCCGTAATTGATCTTAGCTGATACATTGAAGGTATCCTTGAGCGAATGCGTGCCGGCCGGATTGAACGTAACAACAAAGCCCTCAACGTTATCGATCCCTATACTATGCTCATCACTAATCTGATCCAAAAGTTCATCCATGGTACATGCTGAAACTTCACCTGCGCCGAAAATATCCATATTGGCGATAGCTACAACAACATTTGCTCCGACCTCACCGCCAACCGCGACATTAAAACCACAGCTTGCTTTGTAAGTAAAGTACTCTTGTTTTTCGCCCCTGCTATCTATATACTGCTCCTTTTCCCCGAGACTGATGCTTATCCACCCTTTAACGTCGTCTTTACCCAGACCCACAAATTTATCTCCCATCCCAAAATCGATCCTGGCATCGTAATCATTACTGGACCTTGAATATAATATCGAGACCTGATCGTCTTTACTTAAGATGCCCCCCTCCAATAATGGAAAGAGATCCATGCTGCCGCCGTAGGATTTACCTTCAGAATCTGTATAATCTATGGCCAAGCTGGACCTGCCGATGCTTTCTACAGTCGTAAAACCTACCAGGTGACCGTCTTCTCCCATCTTCAAGACAACTTTTGACTTATCGATGTTCATGCCTTCTCTGCCTAAAAGATCTGCCGCAAAGGACCTTCCGGTCCCCCCTTCAAATAATTCCGCAGTTAATTGAGAGAGGCTTTCTTCAACGCTTTCAGTGCTGGTAAGTTTTTCCGCTAGACTATTTACCGCTTCGTACTGTTCCTTGTTGCCGGGCGCAAAATAAGTCTCTTCATCTATCCCAAGTATATCCATTGCAACGCTGCTACGGATATAATAATCGCTCTCCGTAATTATGACCTCGCCTTTTTGAAGTTCGCCTTTACCATTAAAAGTAAATTCACCTTTTCTGCCGTTATATTCCCCTGTTAAACTGATCTTGGCATCATCGGTAGCTTCGAAGTCAGATAATACTTTCTTCAAAGTATCTTCAGTATAACTGCCGGATAACTGGGCAAAAGTCAGCAACTCGCCATCTTCAAAAACAAAATTGCCTTGCACGCCTTTATATTCACCTACGTACATATCCATCAACTTGCTGCCGGCCTCGTTAAGGAAGTGATATTCGCCTTTTTTCTCATCGCCGTAACCGATAAGTTTTCCATCTTCAACTACACCTTTATATTCATTGGTTATTGTTCTTCCGTCTTCGGTCTTCTCTGCCACAACTACTGTAAATCCTACAACCTCTCCTTTTTCGCCCAATGCCTTCTTGCCGGCGGCAACATCCGCTAGTGTAGCAGGACCTTTACCATCAAAGCTAAAGTTGTTTGTTCTTACGCTTATTTCTTTCTCTTCTGAAACCTCATTCATAACCTTAGTATCAGTTCTTGAAATCATTGTAGAGCCTTCCGCCTTGATGCCTCTAAATTGAAACTCGCCTTCAGGATCCGGCATAAGCATTGCCAGCGAACCGTCTTCTTTCTGGAGGATAAAAGTGATTCTTTTGGTCGCTTTATCTTCATCTACATAGCCACTTCCTACTTCTTCCCCGTCAGCTGTTAATGTGAACGTGTGTCTACCGATCGCAACGCCAAAGGAACCAAGGAGCTGTTCAAGGCCTTTGGCCGTCTCTTCGGTGAAGGCATCCCTATTGGCCAGTATGTTTCCCGCAATAATATTTATATCAGATGACTTTCCTTTATAGACTGCCTTATCGTATATTTCGCCGAGTTCGGCTGCCTCTTCCTTGCCTTTACCCATCTCGACCTTGACCAAAGTGCCGTCCTTACCTTTAAATATCAGTTCATTCTTGGAGTCATAGAACTTATCGTTCGAAACCAGCATCATGGCCAGATTAAAATCGGTTAATTCCGCCCATTTTTCACTGCTGGTCGTATCTCTTATAGCAGACCCTAAAGCTCCTACCCATTCTTTTGAAGTATTGTTAAGTCTTGAAACTATCTTCTGGAACTGGCCTGCAAATAAGTTGTCTTTATCGCCAAATAAAGTATCCATGCTGACTACCATGAACGCAGCATTAAGCTTATTAAGTTCCCTGCCGGTAGCATGCTCTATCGCGCTGGCCATACTTTTAACCATATCCTCTGATAAGTTGTTTAATCTTGTTACTATTGACTTAAACTTATCGCCATTAAATGACAAGGCCTCTTTGCCCTCTACCATCTTGGAGATAAAGAAGCTGTCCATGCCTGCCATCATCACCGCTGCACTTACTACGCCTACCTTTTCGCCTGTTGCTTTCTCTATGGCGGATGCGAAAGATTTAGTGTTATCTGATGAAAGCATATTAAGTCTTTCTACTGTTGACTGGAACTCTGTTCCATTGAATGAATCTAATGCCTTTTCGCCTTTTACCGTCTTAAAGTTAAAGAAACTGTCCATGCCGGCCATCATAACTGCTGCGCCTATTGCACTCATCTCTTCGCCTGTTGCTGTCTTGATGGCGGCTGCGAACGCTTTAGTATCATCTCCGGTCATCATGTTAAGTCTTGCTACAGTAGACTTAAACTCTGTTCCATTAAATGACAGGACTTCTTTGCCTTCTACCATCTCGGAGCTGAAGAAATCCTTAAGACCGGCCATCATTACTGCTGCGCTTATTGCACCCATCTCTTCGCCTGTTGCTGTCTTGATGGCGGCTGCGAATGCTTTAGTACTATCTTCAGTAATCACATTAAGTCTTGCTACTGTTGACTTAAATTGATCACCATTAAATGAATCTAATACTTTCTTGCCTTCTACTGTCTTAAAGTTAAAGAAACTATCCATGCCGGCCATCATTACCGCTGCGCTAATTGCGCTCATCTCTTCGCCCGTTGCTGTCTTAATAGCGGAAGCGAAAGTTTCAGTATTATCTTTAGTCATCACATTAAGCCTTGCTACCGTTGACTGGAACTTATCGCCATTAAATGACAATACCTCCTTGCCCTCTACCGTCTTGGAAATAAAGAAGCTGTCCATACCGGCCATCATTACCGCTGCGCTAATTGCGCTCATCTCTTCGCCTGTTGCTTTGTTGATGGCGGCTGCGAATGCTTTAGTGTTATCCGCTGAAAGCATATTAAGTTTTGCTACTGTGGCTTTAAAGCTTGTTCCGTCAAATGAGTCTAATACTTTTTTGCCTTCTACTGTCTTAAAACTGAAGAATTTATCTATACCTGACATCATAATTGCTGCACTTACTGTGTCTATCTTATCGCCTGTTGCCGTCTTGATGGCAGAAGCAAATGCTTTGGTATCATCTCCAGTCAACATGTTAAGTCTTGCTACTGTGTCCTTGAAGCTTGTTCCGTCAAATGATGTTATTTCTTGATTGAAGAATTTTTTCATACCGGAGATTATGATAGCTGCCTGCACAGCGCCGACTTCCTTGCCTGTAGCTTTGCCTAATGCACCTTTAAATGAGGCGACATCATCTTTAGTAAGTAAATTGAGGGCTTTTACGGTAGAGGTAAATGTATCTGCGTCAAAAGAAGAAAGGTCCTCGCTGAACAATTTACTCATGCTTGCCATAATAAGAGCGGCGTTAATCAGGTTCATTTCCTTGCCGGTTGCATGCTGCATAGCGTCTTTAAACGAGGTAACATTATCTTCAGTCAAAAGACCGAGTGCCTTGATGGTAGAATCAAATGCTTCAGAATTAAATGACTCAAGACGCTTGCTAACCGCACCTGTTCTTTCATCTTTCACTTCTTTAAAATTGAAGAACTGTTCCATCCCAGCTAGCATGTCTGCCGCGGCAGTCTTATCTATTTCGATGCCGGTAGCTTCTGTTAAAACTTTCGCAAATGCTGAAACTGTCTTTTCATCAAGCATATTAAGTGCTCCGACAACTTTTTGGTTATCAAAGGACGCTACAACCTTCTTGCCATCAACTTCCTTGAAAGTGAAGAATTTATCCATACCCTGGAGCATAACTACAGCATTTAATGCAGGTAGGAGATCTCCTGTAGCGTTACTCATGGCGCCTGCATAGTTTGCGACATCATCTCGAGAAACCATACCGAACCTTGCAAGATCGAATAATAATGCCCTGCGTTCCTTGCTCATGCCGGCTATAATATTTATGACATTACCTATTTGCTGAGGACCGAATTTAGCACCGGTTGTTCTTTCAAAATGGCTGATCACCATGCTGAGCTTTTTAGCGCCTTCTTCTGTGGCCATTTCTTTAAACGCTTCTATTCTTGAAGCAAAGGCTCCCTTTATCAGGTTTCCATCGGCATCAAACTGATCTTTTGACCTTACCATTGCCATCATCACATCGCCCAGCCTGATCTCGCCAAGACCTTGAGATTTACGTACTGCATTAAGCGCACCGGCGAAACTTTCCGAGATAGCTCTTCCCGCACCTGTGGCAAGACTTTCTAATCTATTAAAATCGAATGTCAAATTGCCGGAACTGAAGAAAGTAAAAGTAAATTCGGTATTAAACATCTTGCCGACAACTATTACATCTTTGACTGAGATGCCTTGTTCGGCCGCGGCGCTCAGGGCGGAAGATTTTAGGGAAGCTTCATCAGGATAAGTCCCGCCGGATATGATAAGGGTCTTTTCGCCGGTGATCATGTCAGCTCTTATCGTGAATGTCTCTCCGGTGACCCTTACTTCTTGTGTTATCTTGGTAAGAACTATCTGCGGTTTGGCAAAAGGTTCTATTGCCACTGCGCCTTGTCCGAATGACTGCAGTGCATCCGTCCTGAACATGCCTACCTGAGCTACGGGGGCTATGCTTGCCATTTCTGTCCGGCCGACGGAAGTGATCCTTACATCTTCTTCGGCCTTCCCGCCTTCTACCATCTCGACTTTCATGATCTCTGAGCCCTTAGCAAAGAACATGATCGTCTCCAGGCCGCCTCTTGCCAATTCCTGCATCGCACCTGCTACTGTTTCTCTTGCGGCAGCTGCAATGATAGGCTCAAATCTCGCAACAACCGGAATAAAGATTAATTCTGCCATGAGAGCTTCTGCTCTTTGCGCGATTGTCTCTTTAACATTAGCTCCTCTGAGCCCGCCTATCACCTCTGCAACCTTGGCCATTTCTGTTTGCGGAATAATATCTATAGGCATGATGTCCAGGATCCTGCCGTCAGCGAGTTTCAGTGCCAATGCCTGGATACCGGTTATCGTCTGTCCTTCCACTTTGGAGAATAACAAGACATTATCTACCCATCCTTTTATGCCGGTCCTTAATTCTTTAGCTATAAGGCTTGCCAACGCCATGAATTCCGCAAGAGAAGTTGCTTTCACTTCGGTAAGTGCAAGGAACTGGGCGACTTTGGCTTCCGCTTGTTCAATATCAAGCATGAACTCGCCTTCCTTAGCCTTCATGAGCTCGATCTTTGTATCAAGCTCTATTTCGGTGCTTACTCTTCCCAAAAGACCGAAACTTTCAAGCTGGCCTTCTCTATATTCGGAGGCGAATACTGAGTCAGAAGCTGTGAACTGTATGCCTGTTATGCCTGTACCGGCCGCAACTGCTTCAAATTCTTTGGATATATCAAGAAGTAGCTCTAATCCTGTGCGTTCCTGGATGTCAACATCAGCAAGGCTTATTGTTATACCGGCACCGATCCTTCCCAGCGCCTCAAAAGCTTCCTGGGTGAACGGTATACCGACCGAGCCGCCTTCACCCGCCAACCTTATAACATCCCCGGAAACTGTCCTTATGCCTTGTATTACTTTCTCGTCGCTGGCTAATGTTTGCGTGATAACCCCGGCTCCGGTTTCAGCTGAAATTACGTTAGGATCAGCCGCCTTCCGGGCAATGTCTATTTCCACGCCTGCCACGGTCAGCCTGCCTGCTTGCACCCCGGCAGCTCCGAAAACAAGCCCGATCACTGCATCGAACACATCCTCAGGCCTTACCCCCGCCAGAATGCCCGCAGTTGTCTCAATGCCTATCTTTCTAAGCTGTTCTTCTGATAAGCCGGTCAACCCGCCGATATCGATAGTCCCGGCTTCAACATCAACGAACTTTGAAATGTCCATTCTGGTGAGAGCCATTATGGCTTTTGTGGCGGCTCTTTCATCTTCTTTTCCGGCAACGGATATTGAGACAGTTTTAAGGTCTTCTCCGAGCTTGACTTGAGTGGTATATCTTACGCTTTGAAGCTGTCCGTCTACATAAACCTCGGTCCTGACTACCTGGACTTTCTTGGTCTCGATCTTCCCCGAACTTGGGTCTCTTACCTGCACCGACCTTTCCGCGAGAACCATATCCCTTCTTTGTACAACCCGTTTCCTGCCTGTCTCGGGATCTTCGACTATCTCCGTTCCCGGCGGGAGCTTATCTTCAGCCCTTTCGACTACCACCTGAGGCAGCAAGACAACCCTGCCCGAGATAACCGCTGTTGTGAATACCGTGACTTTCGGCTCCTTGCCTACCTGCTGTCCTGTCGGGTCAAAATCAAACCTCTTCTGTATCCATACCTCGCCGCGTTTTTCCCATTTGATCATAGTGTAGCCAATGAACCTGCCCTCGAGATCGTAGCTGAAAGTAAAATCTATAAGATCTTTGCCTCCGGTAACGGTAAACTGGTACCCGACAACCTTATCTTCATCATCTTCACTGGTCACACCAGTAACCATTACTATGCGCCTGCGGTCTTCGAAGATCTGGCCGATCGTTATCTCTTTTTCCTGCTCCTTTCCCGTATCGTCTTTTTCCTTATATGTCAACTTTTTGTCCTTACCCTCTATCTTCAGGATAAGTTCTATGGCGAGATCGCTTATCTCGATCGTCATCTTATCGATCATCGCGGCCGCCTCATCAAGCGTTTTAACTCCGAAAACCTGTGTTAAATATTTCTCATCTGCCCCAAGTCCGGTCCTTATAATTTCACGGGGATTACTCTGCGCCCTTTTCCATTCATCAGCAATGGTCATTAAACTATCCCGGATAGTATCAAACCTTTCTTCCCTGTCACGGAAATATACCCACGCTGCAGCGCCGGCAGTCGCATCATAATCAACAGAGTTAGCTACAGTAGAATAGTCTCCAACCAGCTCATTGCCCGCCAGGAGGGCTTTATTCAGAGCTACATCCACTGCATCTTCAATAACATCCCGCCCGGTTAACATATCCTTACCAAGCGCGATTTTGAGTATATCTGAAGCCGGGAACATTTTCTCGGCCAGATCGTCCTCCTCAACAGCATTAAAATCATCAAGCAGATTAAACACGCCGTCATTGATTATATCGTTGTATTGATTAATGAGGTCCGTCTTTTTCTGATCGAGTTTCGCTTTATTTAAGTTATAAAGTGCGTCTTCCGCCAGAGAAAGTGCGGCACATTTACTGTCTATCGCCTTTTTCATCTCTTCCCAATTCTCTCTGGCTGTCCTGCGCTGATCAGCGATCTCATCAAGGGATTCGTCGGTTCGCCGTTTGCTTTCCTTAAACGAATCCATCATCCGTTCGATGGCTCTGTCATGTGCTGCACCCAGACCCTGTGAGTGGTCTTTTATAACCGTCTCCACCGGTTGAAGCGTGTTTGGATCGGTAAGATACTTGGCTGAAAGGATCAGATCAATAAAATCCTTAATATATTTATCTAAAATCTGTCTGCTGGCGGCATCAAAACCGGTATTAAAGCTTTCAACATCCTTTTCGATCAAATCTACTATAGCGCTGTCAAGCTGGTAAGTCGGATCTACCTGCTTCATTACCTCTTCAAGCGACCTATAACACTGCTTTGCCATAGATTGAAGCTGTGTGATATACCCGCGCTTGATGTTAGCTTCGGCCCTGTTAAGCTCCCGCCTTGTCTTGTAATATGCTTCATCATTTTCGGCATGTAAATCAGCTTTCCAGGCATTTATGCGGGCTTTTCTTGCGTCTCTTACAGCCATAAGGTCATCGTTTATATTGTTATACGTCTCATTGATCAAAGCTTCTTTTAATTCAACATTGTAGAAATCCTTGATGTTATCAAACCTGGCTTCATCCGCTTCCTCAAGCTTTTCTGCAACAAGTTGATCCAGCCAAATTTTCCTAATAAGAAATTCATCGCTAAGATCCACCGAGATCAGATCGGTGCCTGTATCCGCTCCCTCTATCAATTCAATCGTAGTATACGAACCCAAAATATACGGATCCAGCTCAATAATGCCCACTTCAGTGGTATAGTCCCCGACCGTGAAGTTGCCCTCTTTATCAACCAAATAATCTGCATCCCCATTACCGGTTAGATCAAATCCGTAGGGATTATATATATAGGAAGACCTGTAATAAACCGGATCGGATTCGTCTTCAGGAGCGATATACTTACCTACATGATGCCATGATTCTTCAAGAGCTTGCCAGTAGAACCATTGACGTGCGGTCGGATAATGATGCACGAGGCGCTTATCATTAATAGTTGTATAGTCTCCTGTAGGCATGCCAGCCGATGTATAATCCCCGTTTCTTTCCGTGGGCAATTTACCGTAGCTTTCTTCCTGGAGATCGGATCCAAATCCCCATGAAGTCGAGTATTCATTACTAATAGCGGCTCTGGCAGAATTATTAAGCTGAAAACCAAGGCCATAATAACGCCAGTATTTTTCCATAAGAGTTTTTATCTCGTTGTTCCGGCTTGTTCCACTTGACCATTTCACGTGCTCATTATCAGCTATGCCTCCTCCATTAGCATTTGTAGTATATGAACCTGCCACCGCAGGAGTTGCGCCCTCTCCTGCCGGAAATGGTGCGGCTTGTAATGCCGCGTCAACCATAAGGTCTGAAAGTTTCCAGAGATCAGCCATGATGCCCTTGGTTTCATCATCCCGGACATCGGGATTATACTGGTTGCCCTCACCGCTTATAGCATGGAAATCGAACACAACACCCAGATCATCATGTCCCAATTCATATAATATCCCGCCCATCGGGTCCAGTATACTTAGATATCCCCCGCCCTGACCCTTTATGTCATTGCGCTTGAAACAGCTATCAGCAAGATCATCCGCCCCCTTCAGCAGACCAAGCACGGTTGTATCATCACCTGTTGCGCTGATAGCGAGTCTTTCATCCAAGATCGCTGCTACAGTTGAATAGGCTCCCGTTAAATACCCATTATTGCCAAGCCTATTTTCTCTTTCCTGATTTGTAAACCCTGCACTGAAATTGCTGTTCGGGGAACCGTCACTCGCCGCCTGTGCGGCACTATCGATCTCATCGAGCATATCGCTTTGGATGGCACGTTCTTCAGCCAAACTGTCTTTTGTTTCGCGCAGCCATTTTCTGGCATCTAAGTATGACCACGTCAGGTTGGTTTTGGCGGCCGCTATCTTTTCCCTCGCTTCTCTTTCTATATCAGCAGCCTCCTTAAGCTTATCTGCCGCGCCTATTACTATTTCTTCATATTTTTCGGTAATAACATCGAAGTTCTCCGTTAGATCAAGTTTAGCTTTAACAGTTTTACTTGTACCGTCGCGGGCTGTAATTTCAACTCCCTCAAAACCCTGATAAAGCTTCTTAAAATCTGTACTGCTTAAGGGGTTCTTCTTATATCTTGGATCGTCAGGTCCGCCGGAACCGCTATCCTCGTCGCCTTCACCGCTAAGACCCAAGCCGTCCCCAAACGTCGCATTCCACCACTCTTGCATATTAACCCAGGCTATCCATGTCTGTGTATCTACAACACCTGTGGGTGGCGCGCAACTGCCCGTCGCTATTCCTCCTATTGGTTGTTCATAAGGTCCGGTGCTAATGCCTATAAATCCTCCCCATTCGCAATAAACGTTCCACAATGCACCTATATCAAAGTCAGCATCAGGAAGTTGTCCCCATAGATTTGCAAGCATATCAAGAAGCGACTGGGGCTGATCTTTCTCCCTATCTTCAATAAAGAGAAAATCGGGTTTTGCTGAACCATCACCATATTTTCTGCCATCGTTAAATGTTTCACCATTAAGATACTCGCCCAATTCATAAGCTTTATCAAGGAATCCAAGCATTTCTTCGCGTTTCTCATGCATTGTATCCAGGATCTCTTCAAAAGCGTCATACACCATGTCCCTCGCTTCGGTGAGAAGACGCTCTACTTCAGTCTGCATTGTCACGACAGCGGTCTTAAGAATATCGATCTCACTGTTCATGTTCTCTAAGGCCCCTTTAGCATTTTCAAGTGACGTCCTGATATTATTAAGAGATTCCTGGTAAGCGCTTAATTGCTGTGAATCGGGAACTGTCAACCAGCCGGCATTAAGCATCTCTTCTATTTCATTTACGCTTAACTGCACTTTATCTGAATATATCCCTTGTACACGGGATGTATATTCACCGGTTACCTGCAACAATTCATTTATCTTCTCCGTAAATGCGGTGGTATATTCACCTTGCTTTTGGGCGATCTCGCTCCCGTCTCCCGTATCAAGCATTTCAGTGATATTAGACCTTAGACCATAACCGTCTTCCCATGGTGTCCTGAAATCATGTATATCTAACCCTTTTAATTCCCCGTCAGCATGCCAAAGTTCTTTTAAACATTTATCAAAAAACTTCTCACCCTCTCCAAGCGTGTAGTTGTATACATCAAGCGCCCCGGCTTCATCTGAATTTGTGTACAGGTTCTTCCATATCGGAACCAACTCGTCCAGATAATCCTGGAGATTACCCTTCTGATCGTTCCAGTAATCCTCCACCTCAATCCTGATATTGCCGTAAGCTCCTGCCAGATCGTCGCTGTATAAACTTAAATAGCCGTCTTCTGCAGGGTTGACGAGCCTGTCCCGGATCACCGTGTCATATTCAGCGAGGGCTTCAAGATACTCGCTCATCGAAGCGGGCACTGTATAAGAAACGCCTCCCGTGCTTGAAGAGCCGGAGTCTCCCGCGCGCAAAGTAGCATAGGTTCTTTCGAGCACGCTTTCATTTATCGGGATAGGTATCATGCTGCCGTCCGGACCTATTTGAAATAGATCTATATTGGTCTTTCTTCTTGTGCCGGTCTCTGAATTAGAGGAATCCGTACCATAGTCAAACCTTGGCCACCATAACCTTTCAAGAGGATACCCCTGATAAGAAGAGCCGTACTCTATGATCAAGCCCGGTTCGTTGATCCCTCCGTCATCGCCTCTCGTGAAGTAAGTGATCTCCCATCCGCCTCCGGCAAGATTTTTTACCTGTTTACGCCATGTGCGGTTATCTCTAGGCGGCTGTATATTCAGCTCGCCGAGGAACTGTCCGTATTTATTGTTAAGTTCATTTTCCTTAGGCCCGTAATATTGAAGTGATGTTAATGTCCCTTTCCAGTCGTAACTTTCAATTGACATGCTTACGCCAAATGGCTCATAAAGATCGACGCCTGCCATGGTGTAATTGTAAAGATCTTCAGGGAAAGGTATCGAGCCGTACCAGTATCCATCATGAGAAGAAACGCCCTGGCCGCTTGTAATACCAAAGAAACCGCCGCTTGAGGTGCTGCCACCGGCAAAACTTGACCTGCCTGCGCCTTTGATCTCTTTTGCTTTTTCGTCTTCAACTTCTTCTCTTTCCGGTATATTCGTAAATGTAACAACATAACCGGACCATTCTCTCATGAAACTGTTCTTAGAAACCGTCAGCTCCTGGCCATCCTCGATTATCGTGAGTATGTCGTCTGCATCTATATCTGTAACCGTAAGATAATGGTTCGATCCTATATACGCAAGAACCGTCGCACCGCTCTGAATAAGCGCTTTAAGAGCACCGAACCCGTGTCTTCTGCTGTTATAAGCGGAGTATTCATACACATCAGGCGTGCCGTCTTCGTCAAAATCAATAGCAATAAGATCATTGATATCCTGCGGGCTGAGGTCGGAAGAGATAAGCACCTCCATCATATCGGGTATACTGTCAGAATCTTTATCATCGAAACCGGCGGCATCAAGATCGGCATAGATCGCATATTCATAAACATCCGGCACAAGGTCAAGATCAACATCCTGAGCGAACAGACTGTTAACATCCGTGATCGTTATAAGGTCTCCCGCAAGAAGAATCTCAAGCTCATCAGGTATGTCATCTGTATCAGTATCAAGCGGTACTTCAAGATCATAGGCATAAGCTTGCTGACCGGTCTGGTCAAACGCGGTCTGTTTAAGTCCGAGAAGTGATAACTCAAGCTCGTCCCCCTCACTCGGAGCATCAGGTATAACTTCAAAGATAATATCGTTTATTATCGCCTGCGCGGCCATTGCCGCAAAATCCGTAACAGCAGCAACAGGATCGATGAATGCTTTAAGTGCCGTAAAAGCGCTCATGCCGAAATGTTCAGATTGTCCGTTGAGCCAATCGAGTATGTTGCTGATAGCTTCCTGTGTCTTGCCGCTTACGTTCTCAAGCCAATCTGAAACAAAATTAATCACGTTCTCTCTTACAAACTCATCGATCACGCTGATCCCGGAGAATATTATGCTTGCCGATCCGGCGATTTCTTCGCCTTCAGAAATATTCGCCTCAAAGTGAACGGCATCTTCCCCGGTTATCCTATCGGCCAGATCATCCAGAGTCATTGGCGTTGAGTCTATATCGGTTAACATGGTGGTCCCGTCGATACCTATCTCAAAACCTCCGACTATTACGAATGAATCGAGAGAGGAAAGATCAAAGTCCACCAGATCCGGCTCAGCCATATCAACTTCTTTAACGATCAGCTCTTCAGCTATCCAGCCCGTCTGATCCTTTTCTACTTCAGCTTCAACAAAAATGTTATCCTTCTTTTCTTTTACTTCCAGCTTTATCGCTGTACCGTTATCATCAGTGACTTTCACGTAAGTGGAGAGTCCGTTTCTTTCATTGGTATTAAATATATCAACAAGTTCCCACCATGCTATACTTTCACCGAACGAATCCAGTATCTCAACAGCTTCAGGATATACAGCGAATTCGACTATATCTTCAACGGTATCAAGATCCGTATCTTCCATTAAACTCGACATAGTATCAAGATCTCCAAAAAGCAAAAATTCCAGTATGTCATAAACGCCGTCTGTGTCCGTATCACCGATAATCCATTCATCGCTGTCAATATCAATAAGGTTGCCGTATATGATATATTCGATTATGTCCGCCACACCATCCGCATCAGAGTCATGCAGTATGGTATCTCCCGGGTTCATTACACCGAGATCACCGTAAAGCGCAAGTTCAAGACTGTCATAAATATCGTCCGCATCTGTGTCTGTATAACCAGAGGCGTCTCTGTAAAGGCTGTCGGCAAGTACATAGCCCACGCCGTTTACAGTTATCGTCCTTGCTATATAATCTACGCCGTTTACCAGGTAGTCAGGGTTATCCTTTATAAGATCGAAAAGGTCCTGAACAGTAAGAGGCGTTCCTTCTTCGGAGAACATAACAGTTTCACCGGTTATACTAACAGTCTTCTCGCCTACATCGATGGTGCTTGCGGCCGTGTTCACATCGTTCAGTTTTCCGTTTATAACAGTGGATAAGACAGTTGGGATCTTTATCTTCTCAGCCTGCCACGGGTTTTCCTCCGACTGCGTTACCCATGCATATGTGTCAATTCCGAAAAATGAGTTGCTATCATAGATCCTTTCAAGGTCCTCCCAGTTGAAATGCGCACCGGATATATCCTCTACATAAAAATCCGGAGCCGGTGAAAGCGTAAAATCAACTCCGCCAAGAGTGAACATATCACCGGAAGCATCAAGATTATCCAGCACACCGCTGATCATTGGAACATCAATAGCTGAAATAGCTTCAAGAATGTTGTCGTACATATCCGTTATAAGATCTATTCTCTTTATAAGCCACTCGCCTTCTTCCCACACAAGGTTTGCTTGTACATAAATAGCTGCCGACATGTCTCCGGTGATCAAATTGACCAGATCGTCAAGGCCCTGTAAATCTATAGGCTCTCCCCTGTCATCATAAAACGCATAATTTTCGGCAAGCTCATACGGAGTACCGCCTAATGTGACGGTGGTATCCGTACCTATATCCACCGATTCGATCAGCTCCGTGATATCGCGCGTGTAATCAATCGGTTTGGTGCGAACATGTAACTCAAAGGCCCGCATTGTTCCGTCCGGACGATATGAAGATCCAACATCCACGAAAGTATCTATATTCTCTAAAGCGTTATCCTGCATTATCTGGTCCAATTGATCTAGACTTATGGAATTGCCGTTAAAATCTGTGATCTTTGTAAGCGGTGTTATATCAAAAACCAGGCCCTTTATGTCGATTGTCCCATCAACCGGATCCAGACTGTTTATCACAATGCTGTTAATCTTGCCCGTGGCATCCGTTGAACCGGAAAGATCCGTGAGAAGATCCACCCTGGTGACATAAAATACATCGTTTACCCTGCTGGTTTCCACCCTTAGATACATGCTTCCGGCTATTAGATCATACAAATATTTAAACTCGCCAAAGGAAATGCTGCTTCCATCAATATCGTAAAAATGAGTTCTTTCATCTATCTCATAGGTATTATTATCATAAATAATTTCCCCTTTATTCTCATCGGACTGATTTACATTAACCGACAAGCTGCTAGCCAATATATGATCGAATGTAAAGCCAAGTTCAGCGGTAAAAGTTCTTACTAGTTGAATTTCAGCCGCTTCCCATTCATTGCTGCTTACTTCGAAGATCTTTAGGGTAACAACATCCTGAAGACCTTCTTCAGCGCTTGATCTCAATCTTTCCATCAAGTTATCTAAACTAGTAACATCTCCGGTAATTAAGGTGCTGCCGGTGATCCTTACCCGGGTCGTACCGTTGATTTCTATAAGCTCATAATCAGGTGAGGGTGATTGAAGAATATCGGATACAAGCATACTTTCAAGCTTTATGGTGCTGTCCATCGTATAGAAAGAAAGATCGGTTTCGGTAAATGCCCACTCAACATTAACGCTATCGGAACCGAACCTGATCGGTGCGGAATCCAACCAGGTGATCATGCCGTTATTATTGTTTTCAATAAATAATGTCTCAAGATCAGCAAGCGTCAAACCTGGTTTAGCATTTATCATAAAGGTGGTACCGACAGGAACTTTTACTGTATGTCCCGCTATAGTCACCGTTCGCGCTGAAACGTTCACATCATCCACCGCCCCTGAAAATGACTGCGCGTTATAGCCGGTGACAAACTTCACCTCCCCTGTAAACGTCCACTCACCTAACGGATTCTTCTTTAATCCGCCTTCAGAAAACCATGTTACCGCTCCCATCGCAACATTATCGGTGAAGATCTCTGCGAATTCTTCAAAGGTAAGATCATCTATGCTATCAACAGCAAACTTATGATCCGGATCGGGTTTTATGGTCAGTCCTGCTATTGAAAGCGTGCCTAGCTCAACATTCACACTGTCTACCTCGCCCTCAAATGAACTTAGTGAGTTTAAACTAAAAAGTTCGATGTCCTTATCCGCAAACTTCCAGATATCAGAACCGTAGCGTCTTATAATTTCCTTAGTAATATAGCTCTTAACGCCGGCCAGAACGTCATCATCAAAGATCTCAGCAAGTTTTTCTATTCCAACATTCGCGCCGTCTAAAGTTATGGAAGCATCATCATGCAGCGCTATTTCATACCCCGAAATATTGATAGTATTGTTTTCAGGATTTACACCTTCCAAGTAAAAGACATATTGATCGTCGTAGTGATTTAAAACCTGTGTGTTCTTTCTGGTCTCAAAGGAAAGGTTAATACCCTGAGTGCTATATTCAATATAGCCTCCATCCTGTATTGTGTAATATACCCCTACGTCGGTAGACCATATATCAGCGCCTGCTGTCTGGCTATCTATAAATGCGGTTTCGAGTTCTTCAAGCGTTATATATTCTCCATCCAGCATAATATTAAGCTCGAAATCTTCGCCCGGCGGCCAGACAGGTAACGTTATTGAAAGACCGCCAATATTAATCTTGCCCCTCAATGTATCTACACCTTCCAAAGGAGTTCCATCCAAGTTTAAGGAGGTTTTGCTGTGCGCGCTACCCGGCTCATAGGCCCAATATTGAAGACGGCCTGTTGCTGGTGTCTTGAAGCGCCAGGTTGAATTGATGTTCTGTATTGTTTGACTATTGCCCGTTCTTGCTATTAAACCCTGAGCTTTGGCTTCTTGTATAAACTGTTTGAGTTGAGACAGATCGATGTCATACTCCCAGTTTCCGTCGGGCTTCTGCCAATCTATTTGATAAGTGCCTTCGGGCATCGAGATATCAAAACCGCCCATGGTCATGGTCCCCTCGCTGGGACGAACGGCATCAACTACACCGACGCTAATATCTATGGTAGGCACAACTACGCTAAAAACAACATAATCCCAAGAAAACTGCCAGGCTGAATCCGTTTTATTTATGATTTGTTCATCCAGCATTATCACGCTATAACCATCAGTCAACGCTTCATTAAATTTTGTGTTAAGCTGTTCAAGGTCCATGTTATAAGTCCAAGCTGTACCATCATAAAATGCGAGCCTGGGACTTGTAAAACCTGTATACAGGATCTCCTGACCGCCCAGGTTTATCATCTCTTCCGTCGTATAAACCCCCTCAAGAAGAGCGCCTTGTTTAATTTTAGATTGGGCTACAGGTTCAACCATGAAATAAAGATAAGATGCTGTACTTTCCCATGGGCCTGCTGCGTTCTCGGCTATATTCAGGACATCATACAGATGAACCGTCTCGCCCGGCGGCACGTCGTCAATAAGGCCCTGCTCAAAGTCCTCAAAAGAATAGTAGTAATGATAATTGTTGTTTCTGTCTATTATCGTAAATGAAGTAAGATTCGGCATGTATATATCCTCTCCGGCAAGCCTCAAGATCTTGTTCGGAGAGTCGACATCTTGCAACATAGAACCTTTATTTATTACGGATGAAGCAAGAGGGGTATAACTGAAATACACATATTGATCAGCGAATTGCCAGCCCAAAGCAGTAAATTCTATACCATAACCCTGAAGAGGCTGAGAAGTTTTGTTCAATTCAATGGTTCTCCCATCAAGCTGTGCCTGCATTAATTTTGTTTTAAGCTCTGCAGGCGATACAGGAATCGTCGACCATCCTTCTATCCAATAAACATAATCCTCCAGCAGGTTTATGGTCTGTCCCCCTATAGTAAGACTCTCGTTTCCCGGGGTATCATCCACATCGGTAAGTACTGAACCTCCAAATAATTTTGATGTTGTCGGTATTGTTGTAAAATAAATCGCCTTATCCCATTGACTATCGTACTGAACGACCCAATCTCCCGCCACAGACCTTTCAATACTATAAATATCCTCAAGGATCCCGGGCTGTTCTATTTTTACCACGTAACCGTTAGCAAACGCTTCTTCTATTTTTGCGGCAAGCGTTTCTATGTTCGGCTGAAAGGTGTTATTGAAATAGAACTGATGTTCGGGCTGCAATTTAACGACAAAGTCACCGAACTGCAGGCTTCTTGTTGTAGTGTAAATAGCCGAAAGCGCGCCTTCAATAGTCCCCTCCTGTAAACCAACTGGCTCAGGATCAATAAGAAGATCGACTGCACGCCATGCGGAGGTAATATCGTTCTGGATAAAGGCATTGTTAGAAATAAAGCCGTCCGGCAGACCTGATCCTTCAGGTTCAAAATCTGCATTAAAATGCCGGCCTGACACTTCAACTTCATCAAAATACGTTGCCGTCGATCCCCAGCAACCTAACGCTATCTTGCCGGAACTAAAGGCATCAGCAAAATCGTCATATGCACGTATAAAAAGTTCGTCATTTATGTATACTTCTATAAAATTCCCCTTGCAATATACCTCAAGGTCGTTCCATCCTGACGGATCATAACTTGTTTGAAATGTATAAGCTTTCCCAAGCTCGAACTTGTACTCCCATAGCCATGGTGTTGCCATAAAGGGTTCTCCGGCTGGATAATAGCGGCTGTCCCATCCGTTTCTAAACCTGTACAAATAGACATACTGTGCAGGATCAGTGCCTATCTTTACCTCATAACCTTCCTGGTAATCATCGGAAAGCCTGAAGAACAAGCTGACATTAGATCTCATGCCGCTATTATCAGTAGACGTCCTGAACTTGGCTTTTATTACACCGTCCACAAAAACATAATCTTTCATAACAAGCAGTGATTTCGTCCCTTGAGCCTTATTGCCCCTGTCTGTCTGCCTGTAACGCCCGTCCACAGTTGACCATTTGCCCGCTATAGGCTCAAAATCATTATCAGCCGGGTTTCTGTTAAAGTTATCGAAGAAATGAGAAATGCCGGATGAAACCCGCAAATCATCGAACATGCATGGATAAACAAGGTCATAAGTTCCCAGCGCTATGTTGCCTGAATAATATATGCAGGCATCATCAGTTTCATTAATAACGAGATTGTCATCTACGGATATTTTTATGATGTTTCCGACAAGATCTACTTTTAGCCTATGGGACTGGGTCAAATCATAACCGCTGCCGAGTTGATAACTTTTAATAAATCTTGCTTCAGCGCCGTTCCCGAATTCATATAACGCGACATATCCTTTTTGCCCTGAAATTCTACCTAAATAGACTCCATATCCATCATTAAAATCTTCGTCCATTCTAAAGAAAAGCCATGCCTCTTGATCCTGTGCGTTCTCCCAGAATTTGATATCGACCTCTATGGTCCCGTCATCTATTGTGGTATTCTTAAGTGCGGCTATGTGATACTGCGCGTCAAGACGCGACTGCATATAGGTATAATTACCCGATGAATCTTTTCTTATTCTCCAATCTCCGCTCAAGGGATCAAAATGCACGTCCAGGCCTTCTGAAAACGAATCGTGATATCTGACCGACTTTAAAACCTTTACATAGTCAATTTCTACCGGCCCATAATAAGTGCCGGTATCATCCATGAAAGCGCACCCAGACAAAGCTATATAACTGTAATCCTCTCCATAATACATGACCTGATCCATGTCAATGGTAGGCACAGTATCGTTATCAAGAAATACCTTTATATTCTCACCGGTTATTGCGACCCTTAGTTTATGGAAAGAATCAAAATATCCTGAAGGAACCGGGTATATTTGTTCGCTGACAAGCATATTCCCCGGACTACCGTCCTCAGTTTCATATAGTTTTAAGTAATAACGATCGGAGTGACCTGATCTGCCCAATTGAACAAGATAACCGTTCTCCAGACTATAATCTGCTCTAAAGAGCAGCCCCACCTTGTCATTAAGTCCGTCAAGCTTCCAGGCCATCTCTATGGTGCCATCTACCACTTGTTCATCTTTTATCCTGGCAACATTCGGCTTGCCCTCTATCGGCGGAAAAGTCTGGATAAAGTCATAACCGCCCGTACCATCATTTATTGTCAACCAATTTCCTCTTGCAGGGACTACTAGTTCTTCTTCCGGCAAGAGGAAATCGTCCTGACTATGAATCTCTTCTATATATATGTAGTTGAAAAGTATAGGAGCTGTGGCATCAATCGTACCTATAGTTGTAAAAACGTTATTTTCGGAACCAGCGTAAAGATAATCTGTCGCCTCTACTGTACCTATAAGACTATCCCATTCATCGTAAAGATATACTTTTAGATTCTCGCCGTTAAATTCCACCCTGAGTCTGTAGAATTCATCCCAGTTAATACCCGTAAGGGTAGTGCCGACTACATTTTTAAAAACACCGGCTCCATGAACCCTGCGCAGCTGCAAGGCTCCCGTTGTGGCTCCGGTTCTTTTAACGACCGCTGCATAACCGGCCCTGAGTAAATTCCTTGTCTCAAAAGGTGAGGTGTTATAATCTTTATAAGACATCCTGAAATATATACATGCCTCTTCGTCATCAGATGTCCCCGTTATCTTGAAATATGTCTCTACGGCGCCGTCCTGAAAAGTTGCCTCTTTGAGTCTGGCCTTTGGATATTCAAGCAGGTCTTCATCGAGATCATAATCAACCATCGCATAAACAGTCTGGCCGAGTTCGTCTACTACCTGCCAATTACCGGTTTCTGGTTCTATGAATATACTCGGATCAATTGAAAAATTGCGTTTAACGTCGGAGGTTATATTAACTTCGTCAACCCATGCGTTGTTGCCGGATGCGGACAATTCATCTGTTTTATAATATTCCCACCTGATCACATGTGTGCCGGGCTGAATGGATTCATTGACCTCGTTCCAGTATTCACACCCGCCTTTTTCTTCGCGCAGATCTCCATCAATATAAAGCCTTAGTCTATCTGCCGGATCCCCATCTGAAGTGCTCCATTGAAAAGTCAATGTCGCGTCTCTATCGAGATCAACTGTTCTTTCAAGATAGGATACTGAACCTGCCGGTGTATCGCCAGCTTGAGCGGCAAAACCTTGACTATCAAAAGCTTCGGTATTCTGTCTTACCCAGTTATCCGTTACATATGAATCATACATATCAAGCACTGTATTATCGGAATAGGTCAGACCATCGTTCAGCTCATCATACGCAACCTTCACTTCATCCACCCATGCCTTACTGGCCGCGCCTTCCGTTGAAGACGATCTGTCGTATTCCCATCTCAACGTATAGGTGCCCTCCCCAAGATGGATATCCTGGCCCATCCAGCCGCTGTTACCCGCAATAGGCGTGACGGCTTCATCTCCGTCAATGTAAAAGCGGAATCTATCAGTGGAATCGGTCAAAAAGATCTCGTCTATCCAGGCACTTTCTCCGTAATAGTTCGTCGGTCCAGAATAGGTGATATCATCATCCCAATGCTCGTATTGCCACTTCAGGATATGTATTCCCGGATCAAGGCTGACAGAGACCTCCTGCCAGTCTACGTTGCCTTGAATGGCTGCGACTGTATAATCACCGGTAACTGTACCGTCATAGAAATTAAAAATATTGTCAGGCCCGGACGGATCGCTATTGACCTTCCACCAGAAGCTTATAGTCGTCGTCTTGTCTAAGGATATCATCTTCTCCACGAATGTACTTTTAAGAATAGGCATCGGGTCAGAATCATCGGTCCAATTAGTTTCATCAAACTCCTGACTCATAACGATCGCATACCTCTTCCAATCAGATTCCCACCAGTTCTGGTCAACTTGCGGCAAGTTAAGTTCAACCGGATCGCCGTCAACAAAGCTTCCTGTAGCAAAATCATCTGGTATAAAACCGGAATCGAACCCGTACGTATTGATGATGTTTTCAGACCCTTCGGCCTTCCATTTAAATGAAAGCGTTCCGGAACGGTCAAGATCAACCACCCTTTCGAGGTAAGAACTTTCTCCTGGATCTACCGTACCGGACTGGGCGGCAAACCCTCCGTCATCATAAGAGATGGCATTCTGCCTGATCCAGTTATCAGTTGTGTACACATCTCCCAAATCAAGTACTGCCCCGGGTACCGGAATGAATTCGTCCCTTAGAATAGGCGTTACTGTCGGATCTGCAGTGGATATGAAATCATCCTGTGAACCATATATTTCTTTCTCGATCAATGGATTTTGTGAAAAATCTATCGTTTCCCCTTCTTGGAACGGATCATGCACTATATACATATCTTCAAGATAGGCATTACCCGTATCATCCGTAAAACGCCATCTAAAAGTATGTATCCCCTCGCTATCCAATGTAATATGATGAAATTCCCATCCGCCGCCATTATAAACATATTCGTCTTCAATGCCCGAAGGTTTTTTGTGATAGAGTCTAAAGTGATTCGGATCGATAAAATCATCCGCGGCCAACCAAAAGCTCACTGATCCATCAGTTTCAGTTACATTCACGGTCCTCACTATTTCAACATCATCACCGCCTGGAATTCCGGCAAAGACAAGAGCCCTTCCGTCCCTGGGATCTACCCCGCCTCCTACATACGGATAACCGGAGTAGGCATATCCGCTGATAAGATCAAAACCCGGCAAATAATCAAACCCTTCCTCACATACAGGATCTGGAAGAACTGAAAAGTCCTGGGGCGGATCAAACCCGTCAATCGGGTGGTATAGCGTATTAGTTACAATGATATTGTCCAGTTCTACCACAGGTCCCATATCCCCGCTGAAGCGCCATTGTATTGTATAGGTACCTTCGCTAAGAGAAATGCTCTCCGTGCTCCAGTTCCAATCGGTAACATTATAACTTCTCTCTATACTACCGTTTACGAGGAGGTCAAGTGGGCCCTGATCCGCATCACCGCGCCAGTCGAAACTCAACTCTCCTCCGCCTGAGGCGACCTCCACATTCGTTGTTACCAAAGCGTCCATAAGATAAATATAATGATTCTCGGGAGGTCCTGAAGAAAAGCCCCACGAACCGTCACCGGTACCATCGGGGAATGTTATTTCAAGATCGCCCTCGGTTTGATCGTTAAAATCGTTCACATAATCCCACGGGGCATAAATATGAAAATCATCATGGAACACAGTAGCATTGGCGGCGATAAATTTAACATTATCTACTATGCAGTTGGCACCGTATGAATCGCCGTAATAAAACCATGCCAATGTATGTACTGTACCCTCCTGTAAATAAATGGTTTCGGTGCTGCTGGTATAATCTCCTTGCGATGATTCAAGATATATTCCATCGCCACCCGGTGGCCAGCTCCCATAATCATGGAAAAATGCGCAGCCTACACCATTCCCATCAGGATTCCCTACCTGCCAATCAAAGCTTAATGTCCCGCCTTCCGGTACAGATATCTCTATATACGCGTTCGGGAAGGTCTGTGTCTCAGTAAAAGCAATTTCCAAAGGCCCCGGTTGATAATAAGCAACGTTCATTTGTGATACAAGCGAGAAATCCTCGCCTTCGTCCAAAATATCAACAACCGTCGTCTTGATCTCTACGTCATCTACATAGGCCTGGTCGCTTATAGGCGTGGTGCCATTTGCCCTGTTGAATGTCCAGTTCAATAAGTGGTATCCTTGAGAGACCGGAATATCAACTACATTAAGCCAGGCGCCGGTATTCCCGGGTATCGTCGTGGTATACTCGATGTTACTAGACCCATCGACAAGGTAAAATTGAAGTTCATCAGTACTGTCTGCATTCGTCATCCACCTGAATGACAATGTGCCGGGTTCGGAAAGGTTCACATCCCTTTGCATAAAAGAGCTGTTGCCGACATAGGTGTCCTTCGCTTTTGCCATAAATTCGATACCATCAATTGTAAAAGCTTCCCATTCATCACCGCCCGTGTTATATTCCGGAGGCAGGTCGCCCGAATAAGGCGGTGCAGAGTAACCATAAAGCTCCACATCATCCACCCACGCGGCATTGATATTGCCGTTCTGGTAAGCGGGAAAACCTTGCCCCGGCGGAGGAGCAGTAAAATACCACTTCAAGGTATGTATTCCAGCTGGGATCGGGATTTCTTCCTGCTCTGTCTGGCCGGGAGAGCAACTAAAAAGCCATGAACCATCTATATAAAAATCTAATGCTGAATCCGACTCCGCAGTGGACCATTCGAACGATAAAGTAACAGGTCCCCTAAGATCAACCGCTCTTTCCATATAAGCGCCATCTGTCAAGGGGTGTGCTACCCAATCGTCGCCATTTTTAGCCCTTACCCACCCGTCGGTAACGTATTCATCGCTGAGCTGACATACTTCGGCTTCTCTTATTACAATATCTTCAAGCCATGCCTTGCCGTCGCTCCCCGTATAATACCAGGTGATCTCATGAGGTGGCGTGGGATCAAGCAGTGGTGTGATGATCGTGCATTCTTCCCAATCACGCTCTCCTTCCAGTTCCGCCATTCTTACCCCGTCAACTTCCACATAAAGCATGTTCCAGGGTTCCGCGTCCTTAGTACTCCACCAGAAATTAATCTCAAGATATGATGGTTCGTAAATACCAAAAAGGCCCAGATCAAATTCTTTCTTTATGTAAGAATCTTCTCCGGGGATCGCCTCCGGTATTACCTGCGCGGCAAATCCATCTCTAGTTTCATAATTCTGTATTACCCAATTATTAGTACTGAAACCGAAAGGTAAGTTATTATTAACAGCTCTGATATTTACTTCATCCACCCACGCGCAATTACTGTAAGTAACTGCGGGGTCTCCGAATTCTCTGTCATATACCCATCTTAGAGTATGAATGCCCGGCCTTAACGCAACATAAGTGGAAGAACCTTCTGCAAGTGCCCACTCCTCATCGTTATTTAAAGAGGTTATTTCCACTCCATCCACCAAGAACTTAAGCATATCCCCCGAAGAAGCACCTTTAGTGCTCCACCAGAAGTTTACATCCAGCACTGTAGGTTCATTGTACGGATTAGTAACATCAATAACCTTTTCCATATACGAACTTGATCCCACTTCGGTAAGACCCGCCTGCGCAGCAAAATAATCCGTGCCATGAGATTCGCTGTTCTGACTTACCCAGTTATCAGTAGAATATTCCGGAGGCAGGCTGCTTTCGGTATATATAAGATCCACAAATACATTATCCACCTGTGCGCCGTCACTATCCGGCAGTGATGAACTTGTAGCTGTTCTATCGAATTCCCACCTTAAGGTATGTATCCCGGCGGAAAGCGGTGACGAAGTGGTATGCGATTTGGTTATCCAACTGGACAGATCACCATTGATCTTAGTGGCATATACCCCGTCTACATAAAGAACCAGTTCATCGGTGGGGCTTGAACCTTCAGTGTATCCGTCAAAATTTACATTTAAGTAACCGCCGCGCGAAAGATCAACAGTCCTTTCTATATATGAACTCGCACCACCCGCGGTCATCCCGGCCTGAAGAGCATAACTTGAGCCTATGGATCTGGCGGGTTTTTGTTCCCAATCCGCGTCTCCCCCTGTTGAATACGCCTCAGGAAGGTCAAAAGGTGTAGGTGGATATGAGAAGGTCTCCATGCCGCTCAATTTAACATTGATCTCATCGATCCATGCTTTATTGCTCGATCCTACAGAAGGCGTTCTGTCGTACACCCATCTCAATGTATGAGATCCTTTAGTGAGCCAGCACTCGGCTTTTACCCACCCGCTGTCACTAGAAATCGCCTGAACAGCATCGGTAGAATAATCACCGTCCACATAAAGATGCAGGCTTTCAGCATCAAAAGCAGGTTCCGTGAAGCTGTCTATAAATAAAGGTATTAGTCCCTCTACGCCTTCTACAACAATATCATCGACCCAAGCTTCATCTTTCCATTCATACTCATAATGCTGATTAATATATGTCCAGTACAGTTCATGAGTGCCTGCATCAAGTAAATATGTCACTTTATTCCATGTTGAACTATCTGTCTTTTCTACATAGGTCGATTGATCATCCCACGCTGGTATTTCATCAACACCAAAATACAAATAATCATTGCCGTAGCCTGATTGTTCTCTCCACCAGAAACTTACTTCTCCGGGCTCTATCAGGGTAACGGTTTTCTTGGCATAAGTGGTTTCGTACGGCGGGTTATCCCAAAAATTACCTGTCATATCTTCAAATTTTAAAGAACTCATACTTTCATGTGCTTCATTGGGATCAGTTATAACAAAAACAGTCCCATCGCCGTCAATACTGCCTGTCTCAAAGTCAGGCGGCATAACTCCGTCTTCAAAGTCCTGATCATAAGAAGATGCTCCTATTACATTCAATGTCACATCGTCTATCCATGCGGTCTGACTGGGGTCACCCGTAGGATCCCCGTTCCAGTAGCCCCATTCTATGGTATGTTCAATTCCTTCAGGATCTCCCAAGATAAAACCTGCATCATACTCGTTCCACTGATCTACCGGTACCTGACTGGATATAAATACTGCTTCCGTGTTCCCGTCTATCTTTAAATAAAGGCCTTTTCCGCTACCCGCAGAAAGCATGTATTTAAAAACAAGATTGGCATCTTCATGCAAAGTTACCGTTCTTCTGAGAACAGAATGAAAACCGCTGAAAACAGGACCGGCCTGTGCAGCCCAACCGTTATCATCCCCATAATATACTGAACCCTGGTTTATGAAAGGCTCGTAACCCTGAGGAGTGTCATATCCTTCAGGCAGAGGAGCTATCGTGCCTTTAGGCCCATCGATCTTCCACATATATTCAAGCGTTGCTGGCGCATAAATGTGGACTTCTTTTTCTATATATGAGGTTGATCCTCCTGGAGTGTTTCCGGCCTGCAGGGCATGACCGCTTTCATAGAATGTTGAGTCCTGGATGCCCCAATTGTCTGTTAAATAATCACCAAGAGGTAATGTGGTCCCCGGAGGATACTCAAAAGTCATCAATTGTCCATCAAGTTCTATACTGACCTGATCCAACCATGCTGCATCCAAGCCTTCGGAGAGCTGTGCGTCCTTTACATATCTCCACTCAAGGATATGCGGCCCTTCATCAAGGTAAAAGCTTGCCTCCTGCCAGTCGACCTCACCGGAAATGGTTGCAAGCTGCTGGCCATCCACAAAGAACCCGAAAGTATCCCCAGGTTCGGAAGACACTTTCCATTTGAATTTTAAAGTACCGCCAGTCAGAAGCGAAATATGCTTTGTTATAGTTGAAGTCTGATTATTGCCTATATCCCCTGTCTGCATGGCGTAACCTTTAACCACTTCTCCGGAGATATAAACACCTTCTGCACCTGCTGCATCAAAAGCGTTCTTGATATCATTGATGGAATAAAATTCACCGTCACTGGTACTGTACACACTGTCGGGATATATAATTATCGGGATATCATCAAGAAGAATAATGTCGTCAGCTGCCAGCATATCCTCAATCGGTCCGGATACATATGTTGCCTCTTCGGGCAGATCAGTAGCTACTGCCGTTATCTTAGTGGCACGCCATGTACCATCCACCTTGACTGCGTCAACATCTAAAGTAAATGATATGTTTGCAGGAACTACCGATGGTCTATCACCCGCAAGCAGGCCTTTTAATCCGCCGACAGTGGTAAACGCCTTATCTTCATGCTTATTTATCGCTCCAAAAAGTGCATGTTCAACAATATCCGCAACGTTATTTGCATTATGGTCGTATTCGAGACTTGTCATATCAACATCTGTGCTTCCATACAAAGCCACCTCCACAAGATCTGAAGCGCCGTCACCATCAATATCGTCATAACCCCTAAAACCTGTCCAGGAATAACCGGAAAGCCCATATAGTACCGGCAGATCGCTCTGATAGTCTCTTTCGGGATAAGCATACAAACTATGAACGAAAAGCCATTCCATTATGTCAGGCAATTCATCGGTGTCGGAATCATAATAAAAGTCTCCGGCATTGGAGGTTGTATCTCCCCACATAAGAACTTCGAGGTTGTCGTCTATGCCGTCTGAATCCCCGTCACTTATCGTGCTCAAATCGTAAGATGTATTAAGGTCCTCCCTCCTGTAAGCGATTTCGTTAGGTTCCCAGTATTTATATCTATTTACATATCCCAATTCCATCTCAGTGAAGAAACCATCACCCTGTGTATCGTTCCCTATGTCGATATCTAATCCGTTTATGTGTATTTGTGTTGGTACGCTGCCGGGATCTAAGGTAATATCTCCGCTTGCGACATTCGTGCTTGTAAATGTATACACGCCCCTGATTATCTCTACTATGGAAATTTCTTCCGCAATATAGGCGCCTTCTGTTTCCATCATTTCAACAGATATAAATATTTGGGCATCTGGCGTAAAATCGTAAATATCGTAAAGCTCTGTCAGATCAATACTATGTCCCTCTTCATCTCTTATGGCGGTTTCAGCTGTTATATAAACACTGCTCTGCAAGCCTTCTATATAGCCGATAGTTGAATGCTCGCCGACAGTTCCGGCTTCAATAACTACATTATCCACCGGTGCCTGGAGGTTGGCAGTTGCAACAAATCCTTCAGAAAGGGTAATATTCTCGGCTTTCCAAATATTGTTTTCTCTCTTAAGCCGGACTGCCACATATGAATCTACTTCAATATCATTAAAATCTATTTCCGAATAGGATGTGCCCCACAGCTGGGTCTCCTCGTCGGTATGGATCTCTAGACCGCCCTTGAGAGTTATTGTCCCTAAGCCAGCATCGATATTTTCAACCAGTCCTGTGACATCAAGGAAAGTGCTTACATCCGTAATGAGCCTTAGCTCGGTCAATACCAATCCTGTATCGGTTACATCAAATCTAACATCTGCTTCTGTGATTATTTCGCGCAGCGCGTTATAATTGAAGATCTCCCGAAGCCTATCAAGCGTGATAATATTATCATGTGCATCTTTAAGAATATCGGTTGAATCGGTAATCGAGATGGTGTGGCCGTTGAACTGTATGCTTCCTGCAGTAGGAGTACCGACTGTTACATCTCCTATAGTGCCACTTACCTCGGCATGACCTGTTTTCTCTGAAATCACCGCTACTTCCAATATATCCCATGCCCCCGCCCTTCTTCTGCCTTTCACCCTTACAAAAGCCGATGTTGTATTGCTATTGAGGAAATCAAAAAGGAAGTTCTCATCGTCAACAACAACATCACCGTTAATGTCAAAAATGACCGCTTCCTCATAACTCATCTCTTTACCGTCTAGAGTAAGTACCTTATTTGCAGGGTCAACATTCGTAAGTAAACCTGAAAGCCTTACATTGCTCACATCCGGTATATCACTTGTTACGATTATTTGTTGAGCCTGCCAGATGCCTCCGACCTTTATTGCAACCAGCTTAATCGCGGCATAAACCCCCTCATCAATAAGCGCCTGTCTTATTTCGTCCAGCTTATTGATTCTCTCTATTACGCTTCCGGAAACAGTGCGGCCCTGGGCATCTTTAATTACCGTTGTTCCGGTCACTTCGATATCCTCTTCGTTGAATCTCACAGTCCCGGTTGAAGAACTGGTGCTTTCAAGTATGCCGTTCATCACACTTACTCCGAGAGGATTATATAAGTTATCTATTATTCCCCTTACCTGATATGCGGGTCTTGTAAGAACATCTATTCTGAGGGCATTCCAGGTTTGTTCAGATGTCTGCTGAGCTGAAACTTTTACATACAACGATTCAGTGTTTGGATCATCGTAAAGATCAGCAAGATCCTGTAAGCTTATTTCAGCGCCCTGTGAATCGTAGATATCTGTAAGAAGTGAGGTTATTGTTATATTCGCATCCATAAGCCTCATAACAGCCGTATCAACATTAACCATCATAAAATCATCTATAATACCCGACATCTTATTTAAAGAGCCTTCGGGAACATCATAATAGGTGAATCTCTGCGTTCGCGTCCATCTCTGCTGGCCGTAAGAATTGTCCTGATATTCCCATGTCTCCATAAGGTTCATGTCTTCATCAAAAACCTGTACTTTGTAAAGTGGGCCCTCTTCGCCGGGAAGAGCTTCATATCTGCCCACAGCCATCGCTGCGCCGAACAGATAAGTACCTTCTACGTCTTCTTGCGGTTCGGGCGGATCGAAGCCTGCATAAGCACCGGTAATTGCCTGTACAGGGCCTGGGTTTTTGAATGTTCCGTTTATAAGTTTTCCGGTATTGGCATCAATATGGTAATCATAATCGTAAGTGATGTGGACCCGTGCGTATTTCGTTTCTTTATTGACCTCAAAACTCTTCACTTCATCCTGCTCTATCTGAAGGAGGCGGCCGTTAAGATCATAACGTGATATCGACTCAAGTATCGTCTCCTGCTGACTTATCGGCAGACCATAGAGTGCAGATTCAGGGATAAATCTCGTGTATTGGCTAAGACCGCTAGAATCTACCGTAAGAGATGTCTCGTTATACTTATCAAGAAGTGTTATGGAATCGTAAGAAGAATACCAATTCGGAATGATCGATCTGGTTATAATTGTCCTGAATCGAAGCCTGTCCTCAGGATATGAAGGATCGACAATTTCCTCATAATTGTAATGGACAAAAACACCGTCATGCTGTACAAGGTAAGACGTGATCTGTTCATTATATTTATTTTTCGTAAAATACGTCTTTGTTGTTTTTACTTCATCGTCTTTTGAGGGTACGAAATTATCCGGATCACTATTCGTGTAATTGTCCACAAAGTTGTCTATTGTATCAATAGTCAATCCGTTTAGATCGCCATCTGACGCATTGGGATCCGGATCAAGTTCCTGTGGAACTTCTTCAAACTGCAGTGAATAATAAAGCTCAAATGTCGGGGTAGCTGTCTTATCATCATCGTAAGTATAATTTATCACGGTATTTGGCGTATAATCTGCGATCTCGGAACCATGAGCATCATTTACTATATACTTAACCCTGTCCTCATAGAATAAATCCCTCTCAAAGAAGGATTCGGATTTATTGGTCGCAATTTGTACCCCTCCGCCTACGATCTTAGCTATAGCGGTCTCATTCCATGTCTTTTGCAGAAGTTCGTTTTGGTCATACTCATAATGCGTTACAGTTCCCCTATAATCGACCGTATAAGCAACCTGATCCTCTAAGTAATTATTCAATCTATAATACGTAACAGCACCGCTCGCATCCGGATCGCTTTCCGAGCCGACTGATACCCTGGTAACACCATCATTAAATGCATTTACCCTGCCGGTATCTTCGATCATTGAATCAGTGCCGGGATCATAGCTATAGTAATAGTCGTCATAGTGGTAATGCTGGACAGCTTTTTTACGGTCCGTTATCTTGCTTACTTTTTCTTCGCCCTTGAAGCCTATATATTCTATTGTGGAAACTCTTTCATTTTCCGGTCCTATCGAATCGAAATCGGCGACTGTCCCTATGTGAGTGATCTGTTCCCTGAGAGCGCTTTCAGAATAGGCTTCACTGGCCCTTATATTCCCGGCCAATCCTTCATACATATAAACAGTGGAAGATACTATCTCGGAACCGTTGCGTTTGTAATTGTAAGCGTAATCCATTACCTCTTCGCCGCGGCCCTTGCTCATATCGAAATACGTTTCGCTCATCTTTATGAAAAGCCCGGTATCCGGATCAACCCTTAACTGGCCGTTTTCATCTATCGTATCCAGTCTGTACATAACCTTCTTATTTAACGCTTCATCAGTCGAAGCGGCCGCCCCGGCTCTTACAGTGCCGGTTACACCGTAATAGTACATCTCGCTGGAACGGCATTTTTCGTCTGTCGTGAAATACCTCGCAAAATCCGTGATCTCGTCACCCTTGGCGCCGTCAAGATATATCTCCTGGGAAAGAGTGGAATACGGATTTATCTCATCCGGCGTGAGAGGATCGCCGTCGTAATCAGCAAGCGTAATATGGTCCAGCCTGTATACCGATTGCTTCCTTAATCCCGCGTAGATATCCGCAAATTCAGCCCTCTGGAGCCCTACTTGAGATCCCACAGGCTCATATTCATATATGATAGTCGACCTTCTAAGGGCTGCATTACCAAGCCTGTAATTAAAAGTATAATCCGCCAGCTCTTCGCCTTTATCGCCGTAATAGAAAGTTTCGCTTTGAAGGTTATCCAGTATTCCATTGGTTATATCGCGGTCTATTAAATTAATATTATTTACCTTATACGTATCGCTACGAACCATCGGATCAAAAATACCGGCCTGACTGGCTCTATCTGAAAGCAAACCATAGAAATATACTGTAGTATTTTTAATGTGATTTCTGTCGCCAAGTTTTGTTGTATACGTATAATCTGATATTTCATCTCCCTTTTCGCCTACGTAGGATGTGATACTCATGATCTTGGTCTCATCCACATCAGTAACTTCGCCCTTGAAGGACTCTGTTTTTGTCATGGGAGCTGTTAATAGGTCTGCGCCTGGTAACGTTTGAGCTCTGTAATAATCAACACCATAGAAATATATAGTGGTCGTTTTGGTGAGATCCCGCCTTCCGTATCGTTTGTTGTGGGTGTAATCCGCCAGTTCATCGCCTTTTTCGCCATAATAGAATGTCACTGAAACCAGTTTCTCATCATCTATCGTCGCCGGATCTGTGTCTTTTTCTCCGCGGAAGGAGTCTGACCTTGTCATCCTGCTGGTTAATGGATCTGCATCTTCGGCCCTTGTTTCCTGCGCTATATCTGGTGTTAACGGATCCGCGTCATGATCCACGAATATCTCATAATAGAATACCGAGGTGCTCTTTATGTTGGTCCTTATGCCTATCTTGTAACTGTAAGAGTAATCGGCTATTTCGTCGCCTTTTTCGCCCACATAGAATGAGGTTGATGTAAGGTTGGTATCATCTATAGTTAATGGATCTGTGTCTTTCTCTCCGCGGAAAGAGTCTGACCTTGTCATCCTGCTGGTTAATGGATTTGCGTCTTTCGCTCTTATCTCTTGTGCCACATCCGGGGTCAAAGGATCTGCGTCATGATCCACGAATATCTCGTAATAGAATACTGAGGTGCTCTTTATGTTAGTCCTTATGCCTACCTTGTAGTTGTAAGAGTAATCGGCTACTTCGTCGCCCTTCTCGCCTACGTAGAAGGTGGTGGAAGTCAAATTATCATCATTGATCGTTGCGGGATCTGTGTCTTTTTCTCCGCGGAAAGAATCACTTTCCACCATTCGGCTGTCCAATGGATTGGCCAAGAACGCTCTTACTTTATTGCCAGTCTCGTTGCCTGTATTTGGATCTATTTCGGCATAGTAAAATACTGTTGTCGATTTCTTCTCATCCCTTTGACCGAGCTTATAGTTATATGAGTAGTCTGCTACTTCGTCGCCTTTTTCGCCTACGTAGAAAGTCGTTGAAGTAAGATTCTCATCATTCGGCAATG
>CAZNEE010000004.1:0-98089 GCA_964572255.1 uncultured Planctomycetia bacterium
CACCTGTAGCGCTTGAGAAGGAACTCAGGTTCGCTATCCGCGAAGGCGGACATACGGTAGGCGCGGGAGTTATCTCGGAAGTAACAGCATAAAGGAAAACAAGAGGACGAGATGGCTAAAAAGAAACAACCACAGATGGTTCGTTTAAAACTGAAATCGTTTGATCACAAACTTCTTGATATTTCGATGGAGGAGATCGTGGATACGGTGAAGAAGACAGGAGCTTCCGTTAAAGGCCCTATTCCTTTGCCAACGAAACGGGAGATATTCACTGTGTTGAGGTCGCCTCATGTTGACAAGAAATCGAGAGAACAGTTTCAGTTGAAGACACACAAGAGGCTGTTAGACATTGTGGATCCTACAGCAAAAACTATTGATGCGTTGAAAAAACTTGACCTGCCCACAGGGGTCGAGGTCGAGATAAGATAAAATGAGGGAATAAAATGGTTAATGGTATTTTAGGAAAAAAATTAGGGATGACACAGATCTTTGATGAGGATGGGAACAGGATCCCCGTAACCGTTCTTGAAGCAGGCCCATGTGTGGTTCAGGATGTAAGGACTGCCGAAAAAGACGGTTATAACGCTGTTAAGCTGGGTTTCGGGGAGACAAAGGAAAGCCGTTTAAAAAAACCTCAAAGAGAGGAACTGAAGAGGAAGAAATTGAAGCCCATGAAATTCGTCAGTGAGATCAGGTGTCAGGATGCTCCGGATGTCGAGGTAGGAGCAGAGATCACCAACAAGCTCCTGCAGAAAGGCGATTACCTTGATGTGGTCGGCACAACAAAAGGTAAAGGGTTCCAGGGCGGCATGAAAAGGCATAACTGGGCAGGCGGAAAAGAAAGCCACGGATCCATGTCCCATCGTGCGCCGGGTTCGATAGGAGCCAGCGCTTATCCTTCACGTGTCATAAAAGGACATCCTTTACCCGGACATATGGGCAATGAAACATGCACAGTTCAGAATCTTGAAGTGGTGGATGTTGATACGGGGAATAACACGATTTCGGTGAAAGGTGCCGTTCCCGGGGCAAACGGCGGATATTTAGTAATGAAATTTTCAAAGAAAAAACCAATAGCGCCGCGGCAAGAGGAAGAAAAAGCTGACCAAGAGGGCGGCGAAGCGGCTGAAGAAGGTAAAGAGTAAAAATGATGGAAAAGAAAAAGGAAAAGGAAATAAAGAAGACACTGCCGCTTTATGGTCTGGACGGTAAGGTCTCGGGCAATGTGAAGCTGGACGAGAAACTTTTTGACGGCAAGGTCAATAAAGTGCTTTTGTATGAAGCGAATAAAATGTATGAGGCGAATTCGCGCAAAGGCACTGCTTCGGCAAAAACGCGCAGTGAGGTTTCCGGAGGAGGAGCAAAACCCTGGAGGCAAAAAGGCACGGGACGCGCCAGAGTAGGGTCTTCAAGGAATCCCGTATGGACTCATGGCGGTGTTACTTTTCCGCCGAAGCCGAGGGATTTCAGCTATTCTATCCCTAAGAAGATGCTCAAGAAAGCGCTTCTTTCCAGTTTGAACGCGAGGCTGGTTGAGGAGAGGATCAAAGCGGTCGTCAAGATCGAGCTTAAAGAGGTTAAGACGAAAACGTTCCGCAAGATATTTGATAATTTGAAGGTCGACGGGACGGCACTTGTGGTTGTCGACGCAATAAGTGATGATGTGAAGCGCTCATCGAGAAATTTAAAAAATATCAAGCTGAAAGAGGCGGATAAGATAAACGCCAGAGATGTTCTTTTGAGCGAACATCTTGTCATCGAGAAAGACGCGCTGGAGAAATTGACCGAGAGGGTAAAATGAAAAATTCGAATGATATCATTAAAAATATGCTTAGGACCGAAAAGGGGGCAAATCTCCTGATACAGAACAAGTATGTTTTTAACGTAGCTAAAGACGCTAATAAAATTGACATAAAAAGGGCTGTGGAAGATCTTTACAAGGTTAAAGTCCGGGATGTCAACATTATGAATATAAAAGGAAAATTGCGAAGGGTAAGATACCGCGAAGGCAGAACAAGTTCATGGAAAAAGGCTATAGTTACACTTCAGCCTGACAACAAGATAGAGGTAACGTAATATGGGCATAAAAAAGTTTAAAGCAAGGACACCAGGGCAAAGATGGGGAAGTGTTCTTCAGTTTGACCAGATCACCAAAAAAGCTCCTGAAAAGTCTCTTACGGAGGCGCTTAACAAGACGGGTGGACGGAACAACCTTGGACGCATAACTTCGGGCGCGAAAGGCGGCGGTCATAAGAGGAGATACCGCATTGTGGATTTTAAATATTCGAAAAGGGGTTCCAACGGTACGGTTGAGGCCATAGAGTACGACCCGAATCGTTCGGCGAACATTGCGCTTGTACGTTATGATGACGGTGACAAGTGTTATACGATAGCACCGGAAGGATTGACTGTAGGGAGAAAACTCCAGAGCGGTTCGAATGCGAAGATAGAGATCGGCAACTCCATGGAACTGAAACACATCCCAATGGGCACGGAAGTCTTCTGCATCGAACTTGATCCGGGACGGGGGGCGAAGATCGCACGTTCGGCCGGAAGCAGCGCCACAGTAGCCGCCAAGGACGCCGGAGAAGTACATTTACGCATGCCGTCCGGAGAAGTCAGGCTGGTCAAGGAAGATTGCTACGCGACTATCGGCAAAGCGGGAAACAGCGATCATGAGAATGTTTCGCTCGGTAAGGCCGGCAAGTCAAGATATTTAGGCAGACGCCCGCAATCAAGAGGAGTTGTAAAGAATCCTGTTGACCACCCGATGGGCGGCGGAGAAGGAAAATCCTCAGGCGGCCGTCATCCGACGACGCCATGGGGAAAGATCACCAGGGGCTTAAAAACGAGAAAGAAGAAAAATCTTTCTGATAAAAGGATAATAAAACGGAGGAAATAAGGAATGTCAAGGTCAATCAAAAAAGGACCATTTGTTGATGAAAAATTGGCGAAAAAGGTCAATAGAATGCTGAATAGCGGCAGCAAGAAACCGATCAAAACCTGGTCGAGAAGATCTGTAATAATGCCCGAGTTCGTGGGCCTGACGTTTTCCATACATAATGGCAAGACTTTTCAGTCCATATTTGTTACAGAGAACATGGTGGGCCATAAGCTCGGCGAATTCGCGCCGACACGGCACTTCAGAAGCCATGGCGCGGCCACTAAAGTGTCTGTTGAAAAGACGTAAATCGTAGAAGAGGGAAAATATGTTATCTAAAGCTGAAGCAAAATATATTAGAATGTCGCCTACAAAGGTCAGACTTGTTCTGGGCCTGGTCAAGGGCAAAACGGTTGAGAAGGCAAATTTTATTCTTGATAGCATGAACAAAAGGGCAGCCCGCCCGATCAAAAAAGTCGTTAATTCTGCTTTTTCAAACGTTAATCAGGGGAAGACGCAGCAGGAAAAAGTGCTTTCGAAAGATGTGGTCATATCCAAGGCAAAGGCCGATGGGGGACCGTTCCTTCAGAGATACAGGGCCGCAACGATGGGGAGAGCGACTCCCGTGAGGCACCGAACCGTGCATATATATGTAGAGCTTGATAAGATTGCCGAAAAAAAGAAAAAGGTTCGCAAAACGAGCGATAAGGCAAAAAAAACCAATAAAAAAAGCGGAGAGAAATAATAATGGGACAAAAAGTTCATCCAACAAGTTTTCGTTTAGGCGTTGTTCGCAACTGGAACTCCAGATGGTTCGCCACTAAGAATGAGTTCCCCAAAAGACTGATACAGGACACAAAAATAAGAAAGCTGGTCGAGAAAGACCTTTCTTCGGCTTTTATTTCGCATGTCGAGATCGAGAGAGCTTCGAACAGGGTGCGCGTACTCATATATTCGGGAAGGCCCGGCATGATCATAGGCCGCAAAGGGGCTCAGATAGAAAAACTGAAAGAAAGCATACAGGATATCATAGGCAGTGAGAATAAGCTTTTTGTGGATATAAAAGAGGTGCAGAACCCCGCATTGGACGCAAAGATCGTCGGCGATAACATAGCGTTTCAGCTCGTAAAAAGGATGCCTTTCAGACGTGTCATGAAAAAAGCGATCCAGTCGGTCAAAGACGCGGGCGGAGAAGGTGTTAAGATCAGATGCGCGGGCCGCCTGGGAGGCGCTGAGATAGCGAGAGCTGAAAGTTATAAATGGGGCAAGATCCCTCTCCAGACAATACGCGCTGATGTAGATTACGGGTTTTCAGAGGCAAAAACAACCTATGGGATAATCGGTATAAAGGTATGGATCTATAAAGGCGAGAAGTTCGGATACAATATCGTTGAGAAAAAAGAAGAAGAAACCAAGAAAAAGAAATAAGAAGGAGCAAGTAAAAAATGGCTTTAATGCCCAAAAGAGTCAAATATAGAAAACAGCAAAGAGGACGCCGTGCAGGCAAAAGTTACGCAAGCAGCACATTGAATTTCGGCGATTGCGGCCTGAAAGCTCTGGAAAGCGGATGGATAACCGATAAGCAGATAGAGGCGGCCAGGGTCGCTATTCAGCGCCATACCGGAAGAGCGGGAAAGCTCTGGATAAGGATTTTTCCGGATAAACCCATAACAAAGACCGCGGCCGAAACGCGTATGGGTAAAGGTAAAGGTTCTCCGGCCGGCTGGGTGTCAGTGGTAAAAAGAGGAAGAATACTTTTTGAGATGGAAGGGGTCCCGATGGCCATGGCGCGTGAAGCAATGCGTCTATCGGCGCATAAACTTTCCATAAGAACTAAATTTATTGCACGAGGAGGATTAGCTTGAAGCCGGACGAAATAAAAAATATGACAGAAGCGGAAATAGAACAGACCGTTCTGTCCTTAAAAGACCAGCTTTTTAAGTTGAGGGCTGAGCTTGTTACGGGACGCATAGAACGTCCTCACAGGATAAGACAAACCCGAAGAGATATTGCAAGGTGTCATACTATACTTAAGGAGAAAAAAAGTGGAAAAGTCGAGTAAGAAAAAAACTTTGCTTGGGACAGTTACAAGCGACAAGATGGATAAAGTTATCACGGTCAAAGTTGAGCTGCATAAAATGCACCCCGTGTACAAAAAATCCATGATAAGACACAAAAAATATAAGGCCCGCGATGCAAAGAATGAAGCAGCCATTGGCGATGTCGTGAAAATACGCGAAGTAAGGCCATTGACAAAGAATACGAACTGGGCTTTGGTAAGTGTTGTAGAAAAGGCGCAAAGGGGTTAAAGCAATGATTATAATGAGAAGCATTTTAGATGTAGCGGATAATACGGGGGCAAAAAAAGCCTCCATGATCGGCGTTATAGGAAGGTCCGGGAGAAGTACGGCCCAGATCGGAGATGTGATAACATGCAATATAAAGGAATCCACCCCCACGGCCGATGTAAAAAAAGGGACCGTTGTAAGGGGGGTCATAGTTAGAACCGCCTATCCGATATTGCGCGAAGACGGGACTGTTTTGAAGTTCGATCATAATGCGGTCGTGATCATAGATAAAGACGGGAATCCCAAAGGCACGCGTGTGTTCGGCCCGGTCGCCCGGGAACTCCGTAAAAAGAATTTCATGAAAATAATATCATTGGCGCCAGAGGTTATATAAGGGGGAAATCCAGATGTTTCATATAAAAAAGAATGATACAGTAAAGATCCTTGCCGGAAAAGATAAAGGGAAAACAGGCAAGGTCCTGAAAATAGATCCTATCAAAGGAAGAGCGATCGTACAGGGGCTCAATTTTATAAAAAAACACAGAAGGCGTTCCCGCCAGGACGAACAGGGAGGCATTATCCAAAGAGAAGCTTCAATAAACACCTCCAATCTGGCGATCGTTTGTAAGAGCTGCAATCGTCAAACACGTATAGGAACGGATGTTCTTGCGGACGGAAGCAAGGTGCGTTACTGCAAAAAATGCAAGGAAGTGTTATAAAACCAGATGTTTGGTGAGGAATACTATAAGAGAGGCATAAAATGACGAGATTAAAAGATACATATGATAACCAAATAGTGCCAAAGATGATGGAAGGATTCGGGTACAGCTCGAAGATGCAGGTTCCGCGCATAGAGAAGGTAGTTGTTAACGTTGGGTTGGGCGCGCTTGCTCATGATAAAGAATTATTGGAGCCGATAAGAAATGAACTGGCGGCAATAACGGGGCAGAGACCCGCACTCACAACAGCGCGGAAAGCCATATCCAACTTTAAGATCAGGGAAGGTTCGGCTGTCGGGTATAAGGTGACTTTGCGCAAAGAGCGCATGTATGAGTTTCTTGACAGGCTCATCAATATCGTTATTCCGAGGATCAGGGACTTCCGGGGTCTTTCGAGAAAATCTTTTGATAAAGCAGGGAATTATACTTTCGGGGTCAAGGAGCAGACAATATTCCCGGAGCTGGAACTGGATAAGATCAAGCTAGCGCATGGTATGGATATTTGTATTGTCACGACGGCAGACACGAAAGAAGAAGCTATGAGCCTTCTTGAGAATTTCGGCATGCCGTTCGCAAAAAAGTAACATTAGGAGAGCGATTAAATGGCAAAAAAAGGATTAATAGAAAAATCAAGAAAAGAGCCAAAATACTCGACAAGAGTTATTACAAGATGCCAGATATGCGGCAGAAAAAAGGGATACATGAGGCGTTTTAAACTATGCCGTATATGTTTCAGGGAGCTTGCTTCAAAAGGTGATATACCCGGCATCAGGAAAGCAAGCTGGTAATCGTAGTAATCAGAAAAAGAAGAAAAGTAATCATATTAAGGAGATAAAATGAGCGTTTCAGATTTAATAGCCGATCAGTTAACCGTGATCAGGAATGCCATAATGGCCGGCAAAAAAACAGTTACGATAAAAAGATCACGTATTATTGAAAACATTATGGATATAGCCAAAGGTGAAGGGTTTATTGAGAACTATAAGGTCCTTGAGGATAATAAGCAGGGGCTTATCAAGGTGTATTTGAAATACTCTGAAGACGGAACACCGATCATGGAAAACTTGAAACGCATATCCAAACCCGGACGGCGCATCTATGTTTCCTCGAAAGATGTGAAGAACGTGATGGGTGGGGTCGGGGTGGCTATATATTCAACAAGCAAGGGCCTATTGACGGATAAGCAGGCCAGTGAACAAGGTTTGGGCGGGGAACTTGTTTGTGAATTGTGGTAAAAAGGGAAGAAGGAGAGAATAAATGTCAAGAGTTGGAAGACGACCTATAGATATACCAAGCGGTATAAAAGTTGCAGTAGAGGGCAAAAAGGTCAAGATCGAGGGTAAAGGAAAAAACATTGAGTATGTTATTCCTGATGGTTTTTCTGCCAGCGTTGAAGGCAGCAAGTTAGTGATAACCAGGCCTTCGGATTCAAGACGGAACCGTTCCATGCACGGTACCACAAGAAGTCTGATAAATAATATTATCATGGGCCTTACACAAGGTTTTGAGAAAAAACTTGAGATAAAGGGCGTGGGATATAAAGCCCAGATGAAAGGAAAGACCTTGGTCCTGGATGTGGGTTTTTCGCATAGCGTGAAGTTCGCTCCTCCTGAGGACATAACGATCGAAACGGCAAGCCCCACAGAGATCGTTGTTAAAGGCGTTGACAAGCAAAAAGTAGGGGAAGTTGCCGCGGAAATAAGAGATATTTATCCGCCGGAACCGTATAAAGGCAAGGGGATAAGATACGTTGGTGAATATGTAAGACATAAAGCAGGAAAGACGGTGGCGTAAGCCAAGCATACGAATAAAAGAGGAAAAGATGAAGAAAGCACAAGCAAGAACAAGACGAAAAAGGTCAATAAGAAAAAAAATATTCGGTACATCCGAAAGGCCGAGAATGTGTGTGCATAAAAGCCTGAAGAATATCAGCGTCCAGATCGTTAATGATATCGAAGGTAAAACAATTCTCGGGCTTACGACTTTGTCAGGCAAAGTTAAAGAAAAAATAAAGAAATCGACAAAGAAAGACACCAGCTCCGCGCAAGTTTTAGGCGAAGAAGTGGCTAAGGAAGCGGTCGCAAAAGGCATAAACAAGGTCGTGTTCGACAGGTCAGGATACCGCTATCACGGCGTAGTTAAAACTATGGCCGATGCGGCAAGAAAGAACGGGTTAGAGTTTTAAAAATCATACAGATAAAAGGGAGATCACACAGATGGTTGAAGAAGAAAAAAAAGAAGAACTTTCCGAAGAAAAAAAAGAGGTAAAACCGGAAGAGGCCCAGGAGGAAACAAAGGAAGATGCGCCTAAGGAAGTTTCCGAGAAAAAGCCGGCAGGGAAAAAGCCTTTTAAAAGAAGACCAAGGCCAAGACCCGGAGAGCCGACAGAAGAGGGTTTTATCGAACGTGTCGTTAAAATAAGCAGGGTATCCAAGGTCGTAAAGGGCGGCAAGAACTTTTCCTTTAGCGCCATGGTCGTTGCGGGCGACGGAAGCGGAAGTGTCGGGGTCGGGCACGGGAAGTCAAATGAAGTTGTCGAAGCGATAAAAAAAGGGACAACGGACGCGAAGAAAAATATGCATAAGATCAACCTGAGCGGAGATACCATCCCGCATGAAGTAACCGGAAAGTTCAAAGCCACTTCGGTTTTATTGAAGCCGGCAGGACCGGGTACAGGTGTTATAGCCGGAGGCCCTGTCAGAGCGATGTGTGACGCCGCGGGGATAAAGAACATACTTACAAAAAGCCTTGGATCAAGAAATGCCGCGAACGTGATAAAGGCTACAATGGATGGTTTCATAAGATTACGTTTAACAAGACGGAGTTAAAGATGGTTTTAAAAATACAAGATATAGGAAAACCCAAAGGGAACAGAAGGAAAAAGAAGCGCGTGGGGCGAGGTATAGGCTCGGGCAAGGGGAAAACCTCAGGTAAAGGTCATAAAGGAGCCAAAGCGCGATCCGGCGGAGGTACTTATACCCCGGGTTTTGAGGGGGGACAGATGCCCCTAGTAAGACGCGTCCCAAAAAGAGGTTTTACGAATATATTCAAAAAAGAATGGAATCTGGTTAATATCGGCACGCTGCAAGGGCTTGGTTCTATAAAAGACGGTTCAGTCGTGGATAAGGATTTTATGATCGCAAACCGTGTTATGAAGAAAAAAGCTCTGCCGGTCAAAGTTTTAGGGAAGGGAACACTTAGTAAATCAATAACCGTCAAGGCGAATGCTTTTTCCGCCACTGCGAAAAAGGCTATTGAGGAAGCCGGCGGCAAAGCGGAGATAATTTAAGGAGAAGTAAGTGTTTAAAACGTTTGCGAATTTATTTAAAATACCGGATCTGAAGAAAAAGATACTTTTTACGCTCGGACTGATCGCAGTTTATCGTATAGGCGCGTATATCCCGACCCCGGGTATTGACGGAGCGAAACTCGCGCAGTTCTTTGACAATATAGCGCGCACGCAGGGCGGTACGCTTTTTGGTCTTATGAACATGTTCTCCGGCGGCGCGATGCAGAGGTTAACCATATTTGCGCTTGGGATCATGCCGTACATTTCAGCGTCCATTATCCTGCAGCTTTTAACTACCGTTATTCCGGCTTTAGAGCGTAAAGCAAGACAGGGAGAAGAAGGGCGTAAGGCGATCACCCAATATACCCGGTATGGCACGATAATACTTTCGATAATACAGTCATTTTTTATCGCTCTTTGGCTTGAAAATCCCGCAAGGTTCCAGGGTATGCAGATAGTGCAATTTCCCGGCTGGGGTTTTAGGATACTTACGGTTATAACGCTTACCACCGGAACGGCTTTTATCATGTGGCTTGGCGAGCAGATACAGGAAAAGGGTATAGGCAACGGCATATCGCTCATAATTACAGCAGGTATCGTTTCAAGGATGCCGGCGGCTATATTCCAGCTGATATCTTTGGTGGCCCCCGGAACAAGCGGCGAGGCGCAGATCGATCCCTTTAAACTTGTGTTTTTAGCCTTTATGTTCGTTGCGGTTGTAGTAAGTGTGGTTGTCATAACACAGGGGCAGCGTAAGATACCGATACAATATGCGAAAAGAGTTGTGGGCCGTAAAATATACGGCGGACAAAGCACATATATACCGTTAAGGGTAAACCAGAGCGGTGTTATCCCTATCATTTTCGCGCAATCGATCTTGATGTTCCCCGCTACGATCGCGGGTATTGTGCCAAGCAGGGCGATTCAAGGTGTAGCCAGCGCGCTCATGATGGGAAGGCCCTTATATTATGTGATCTATTCGGCTTTAATACTATTTTTCTGTTATTTTTACGCCGCGATCACCTTTAATCCGATCGATATGGCTAACAACATGAAACGTTTTGGCGGGTTTGTTCCCGGCATCAGGCCCGGAAGGCAGACCGCGGAATATCTGGATTTCATAATGACGAGGATAACATTGCCGGGCGCTGTGTTCTTAACGATAATAGCGGTTCTTCCTACGGTTATAAACTCGCAGCTGGGGATACCTTATTTAGTGGCAAGTTTCTTCGGAGGGACGGGGCTTTTGATCATCGTGGGCGTTATGCTGGACACGATGAGGCAGATAGAGTCGCATCTTTTGATGAGGCATTACGAAGGGTTCATGAAAAAAGGCAGAGTAAAGGGAAGGATCTCGTGATCGGTATACGCAACATGAACATGATATTATTGGGGCCTCCCGGAGCCGGTAAAGGCACGCAGGCAGGGCTTTTGATAAAAGCGTATGGATTCCTGCATGTATCGACCGGCGATATGCTGCGAGAAGCCATAAAAGAAGGAAGCGAGATAGGCCTCAAAGCGCAGGAATACATGAATCGGGGCGAGCTTGTTCCTGATGAAGTGGTTACAAAACTGGTTACCGAAAGAATGAAAAAAGAAGACGCACAGAAAGGCGTTATACTTGACGGTTTCCCGCGCACCGTAAAACAGGCGGAATCGCTTGATAAAGCCCTGAAGGAAGAAGACCGCAAGATAGATGTTGTTCTTTACATGAAAACCTCGGAGGATGTCGCTGTCCAAAGGCTATCGGGACGCAGGGTATGTCCGAAGTGCGGAAAAAATTACCATGTTACGAATATACCGCCCCTCAATGAGGGCATTTGTGACACTTGTAAAGTGGAATTATTATTACGCGACGATGATCAGCCGGAAACGGTTAAAAATCGCTTAAAAGTATACGAAGAAAGCACCGCGAGCCTTATACAATATTATAAGGATAAGGGGCTGCTTCGTGAGGTTAACGGAGACATTACCGCGGAAGAGCTCTTTGAAAAGATAGATGCTCTTTTCCGGGAAGAAGGTTTTATCGATGACGATCCTGACCGATAAAACGGATATCCGAAAGGTTCGTGAATCGGGAAAAATTTTAAGAGAGATTTTTCGCGGGATAAAAAAACTCATCCGGGAAGGGATCTCGACTGCCGAGATCGACCGTGAGGTCGAGAAAATGATCCTCCGGGCGGGAGCAAAACCGGCTTTCAAGGGATACAAAAAATTTCCGGCCACTATTTGTGCGTCAGTTAATGACGCTGTGGTGCATGGAATACCTTCTGAAGGCGTGGTCTTGAAAGACGGCGACATCATTAGCGTTGATATAGGGCTTGAGAAGAACGGTTTTTATGCGGATGCGGCCAAGACGTTCGCTGTGGGGAAGGTAGCGAAAGAAGCCGAAAAACTGATTAGAGCCACTGAGAGGGCGTTGACCGAAGGCATAAAAAAGGCAGTTGACGGGAACAGGATATCAGATATATCCAATGCCATACAGACAGAAATAGAAAAGTCCGGATATCAGGAAGTCAGGACTTATGTAGGGCATGGGATAGGAAGAGATCTGCATGAACCTCCCGAAGTTCCGAATTGGGGCGAGAAAGGGAAAGGCCTCAAACTGAAAGAAGGATTACTTTTGGCAATAGAGCCCATGGTTAATCAGGGAACACGGGAGATAAACGTTTTGTCCGATGGTTGGACAGCGGTGACGCGTGATGGTAAGTTGTCAGCTCATTTTGAGCATACCGTTATGGTTGGAAAAAGAAAAGCGGAGATTTTGACATGAGCCCAAAAGAGGAACCGATTGTAACAGAAGGTGAAATTGTTGAAGTTTTGCCGAATGCCATGTTCAGGGTAAAACTTGAAAACGGCCATATTGCGCTTGCGCATGTATCCGGCAAGATGAGAATGTATTTTATACGTATTGTCCCGGGAGATAAGGTGACAGTCGAACTATCGCCTTATGATCTGGGAAGAGGAAGGATAATCAGGAGAGAGAAATAATCATGAAAGTAAGATCAAGCGTCAGAAAAATATGTCCAAAATGTAAAATAATAAAACGCAAAGGTGTTGTAAGGGTAATATGTACTGACCCCAAGCACAAGCAAAGGCAAGGATAGTTCTGCATTGCGCAAAAGCGCAGTGCGCGCAAAAATAAGGAGTAAAGATGCCAAGAATCATAGGAGTGGATATACCTCAGGAAAAAAGAGTTGAAGTTGCTTTGACTTATATATACGGGATCGGCCTCACTACCTCGAAAAGCATACTTGAGGAAGCGGGAATACAGCCTGATAAGAGAGCCAAGGACCTTGATGACCAGGAGATAACCGCTATAACAAAGATCATACAGAATCGATGTCAGGTCGAAGGTGATCTCCGCCGCGCTCAAGCGGGGAATATCAAGCGCCTGATGAGTATCGGGACGTATAGAGGGATGAGGCATAAAAGGAACCTTCCTGTGAGAGGACAGAGAACACGCACGAATTCAAGAACACGTAAAGGGCCGAAGAAAACAATAGGCGCGATGAAAGATAAAACTGCGAGGGCGGCGGTAAAACCCGAGAAATAGAACTAAACTTTAACAATAAACAACAAAAAGCTCAAGAGGTTAACATGCAAAAGAAGGCGAAGACAAAGAAACGCAAAAAGATCTTAAAAAAAGTTTCAAGCGGCATAGCGAAAGTGCATGCTACTTTTAACAATACGATCATTACTGTTACGGATGAGAAGGGAGAAGCCCTTTGCTGGAGCTCAGCGGGCACTTCCGGTTTTAAAGGCTCAAGAAAATCCACGCCTTTTGCGGCAAGCATAGCGGCAAGAGAGGTAGCGAAAAAGGCGAAGGCATTCGGGCTAAGAGACCTTAACGTGCATCTTAAAGGCCCGGGACCGGGTAAGGAAAGCGCCGTAAAGAGCCTTAAGGCTGAAGGTTTTAATCTTACCAGAGTTATAGATAAAACACCTACACCGCACAATGGCTGTAGGCAAAAGAAAAGGAGAAGAATTTAATGGCAAGACATATAACAGCATCATGCAGGCTTTGCCGCAGAGAGGGGGAAAAGCTGTTTTTAAAAGGAGTGAAATGCACTTCTGATAAGTGCGCATTAACCAAACGTGAATATGCCCCCGGACAGCACGGTCAGAAACGCTCACGAAAACAGTCAAACTACGCTATGCAGCTGCGGGAAAAACAAAAGGTCAAGAGAATTTACGGTCTTTTGGAGAGACAGTTTAAAAATTATTTCAAGAAAGCCGAAAGAGCAAGGGGCGTTACCGGTGAGGTGCTTCTGCAGTTCCTCGAGAGACGTCTTGACAATGTGGTTTTTAGGGCATGTTTTGCGGAATCACGCAATAGATCCCGGCAGGTCGTAAGGCACCGCTTCGTGAAAGTCAATGGCCGCAAAGTGGACATACCTTCTTATCTGGTTTCAGTAGATGATGAGATCACGCTTGCCGGCAAGGATGAACAGTTAAAAGCATTTCGTGAAACCACTGAAGTTTTGGAAGACAGAGGCATTCCGGACTGGCTTGAAGTTTCAGCTGACAAATTGACCGCAAAGGTAAAGAGATTCCCGACCAAAGCTGATATCGGCGTTGCGATCGAGGAAAGCCTTATTGTTGAGTTGTATTCCAAGTAAGAAGTGACAGCGCATTTAAATACAGCAGAGAAAGAGGAGGATGAGCCAGATGGCTATAAAACTTAAGAATTTTGAACTTCCAAAGAACATTACCTTCGATGAGAAAAGTTATTCTTCGACATTCGGCCGTGTTATGGCGGAGCCCTTTGAAAAAGGGTATGGTATTACGATAGGCAATTCCTTAAGGCGCGTTTTATTGTCTTCCATAGAAGGAACAGCTGTGACGCAGATCAAGGTAGATGGAGTTCTTCATGAGTTTTCGACAATCCCCGGGGTATATGAGGATGTGCCCCAGATCATCATGAATATAAAGGGACTGGTCCTTAGATCGCATTTTAAACAGCCGAAACCGATGTTTCTCAGCGTTGAGAAAAAGGGCGAAGTGACCGCAAAGGATATAAAAACAGATGAAACTGTCGAGATCATAAACCCGGATCATCACATAGCGACCCTGACCGAGAAAACCAAGCTTGAGATAGAACTGAGAGTGGACCGCGGCAGGGGCTATGTACCCGCTGAGAGGCTTAAAACCGGAGAGGAAGCTATTGGCGTTATACCGGTCGATGCGCTTTTTTCTCCCGTGAAGAGAGTGAATATTGATGTTGAGAACACCAGGGTCGGGCATATTACCGATTATGATAAACTCATAATGGAAGTCTATACTAACGGAAGCATGGAACCGAAGGAAGCGGTGTTGTACGCGTCCAATATCCTGCAGAGACATCTGGACGGGTTTATTTCAATAGGAAAATTGCCCGAGGAAATGGAAGAGGAAGAAGAAGTTTCCAAGGAAAAAGAAGAGCTGAAGAAGAAGCTGGATAAACCCATATCAGAACTTGAGCTGTCGGTAAGAAGCAGCAATTGTCTCGTTGAAGCCAAAATAAGGACAATAGGGGATCTGGTAAGGAAAAAAGAATCGGAGATGCTGAAGTACAAGAATTTCGGCAAGAAATCGCTGAATGAAATAAATGATATTCTTTCAACTATGGGCCTGCATCTCGGCATGGAGATAGAAGAAGAAGGTGAATAATGAGGCACGGCAAGAGAAAAGGAAAATTAAACAGAAGAACAAGCTGGCGTAAAGCCACATTGAAAAGCATGGCCAACGATCTTTTCACGTTCCAAAGGATCGAGACCACACTCGCCAAGGCCAAAGCTTTACAGTCTTTCGCAGAGCCTTTAGTGACGCTGGCAAAGAACAATTCCGGTTCGGTTGCGGCCAGAAGGCAGGCGTTCGGGAAACTTTGCGACAGAGGCACCGTAAAGGCTTTATTTGACGAAATAGCCCCGCTTTATAAGGATGTGCAGGGCGGTTATACGCGCATAATGATGCTCGGCGCGAGAAAAGGCGATGGAGCTCAAATGGCGATGATCGAACTGGTCAAAAGGACGATCCCGGATGATGAGCTTCTCGGCATCACAAAAGAGAAAAAACTTGAGGCCAAGAAAAAAGAGAAGAAAAAAGCCAAAGCGGCCGCGGGGACTAAAGAAGAAAAAGTCGCGGAAGAGCATCATGTCGCTCCCGAGGTTGCGAAGGAAATTCAGGAAGAGAAAGTAATAGAAGAGAGAAAAAGAGAAAAAGCCAAGACCGAACAGGAAAAAATAACCAAAAAAGGCGGCTTTTTCCGCAGATTTCAAAGAAAGAAACTTGGTCCGAAACCACCTAAATAATCGTTAGGGGGCTTGAGCTTTTTTACGGCCCCCTGATCTTCCCACCCCAAGAGGTGAAACTGCATGGCGAATGATCTTACTCCGATGATGCGGCAGTATTTAAGCATCAAGGAGAACAGCAAAGATTCCATTCTATTTTTCCGCCTGGGCGATTTCTATGAGATGTTTTTTGATGACGCGATCGAAGCAACGAGGATATTGCACATCACCTTAACTTCCAGGGAGGCCGGAAAGGGCAATAAAGTCCCGATGTGCGGGATCCCCTTTCATGCCGCCGACAGTTATATTACCCGCCTGGTGAAACACGGAAAAAAAGTTGCCATATGCGAGCAGGTCGAGGAGCCTTCAGGCGGGGGAAAAATAGTCAAACGGGAGATAACAAAAATAATAACTCCCGGCACTTTCGTGGCCGATGAACTTCTGGGCAGCGCCACAAACAATTACATCCTTTCATTGAACAAAATAGACCAGACATACGGGCTTGCTTACGCGGACATATCAACGGGGGAATTCCGCCTCACGGAAATAAAGGAAAGGGAAGAACTTTTTTCCGAACTTTACAAGATCTCTCCCTCAGAATGTCTTGTCTCGGAGACTTTTTCGAAAGAAGACGATTTCAAGAGAATAAACGATGTAAACCTCGGGGCTGTAACCTTAAACGAGGATTGGATGTTCGATTATGATCTTTCTCTCAGGGAGATAAAGGATCATTTTTCGGTCAGGGACCTCTCAGGTTTCGGCTGCGAGGAGATGAAAAATGCTGTCGGGGCGGCCGGTGCGCTTTTGAAGTACCTTAAACACACGCAGAAGAGCGGCTTGAACAATCTGGATACCATTTCGACATACCGCCTGAGCCAATACATGACAATGGACTGGAATACTCATCGCAACCTTGAGCTCATTCAAAATATAGAAGACCTTTCAACAAAAGCCACTCTCTTTGAAGTTCTTGATCAGACAAAAACCCCCATGGGCAGAAGAAAGATGAAAAAATGGGTGCTGAATCCGCTGCTTGATAAAAACGCGATAGGCGAACGTCTGGACTCAGTGCAATTTTTTTATGAAGAGTCACGTAAAAGAAAAGGCGCAAGGGAGATCTTAAGCAGGATTTATGATATAGAACGCTTATCTAACAAGGTAAGTCTGGCTACGGCAAACGCGAGGGACATGGTCGCGCTTTCGTCTTCATTATCCCATATAACAGAATTAAAAGAAATGATCCGGGGATCTTCTTCATCAAAGATACAGGGGATAGCGGAGGGACTGGATGATTTTAATGACATTGTGAGCTGGGTCGGGGAATGTCTGGTAGAAAACCCTCCGAATAATCTGAAAGAAGGCGGGCTGGTAAAAAAAGGGTACAGCAAAGATCTGGATGAGCTTAAGGAAATAGTGACCAACTCGAAAGATTGGCTGGCGGGTCTCCAGAAAAAAGAGATCGAGCGCACAGGCATAAGTTCCTTAAAAATAGGGTATAACAGGGTATTCGGGTATTATATCGAAGTCACTAAAGCGAACCTTGATTCTGTCCCCGAGAATTATGTGAGAAAGCAGACTCTCGCTAACGCCGAAAGATTTATAACACAGGAGCTCAAAAGCGAAGAATCGAAGATCATAGGGGCGCAGGAGAGGATGAAAGACCTGGAATATGGAATATTTTGCGAGCTTCGCGAAAAGACGGGAGATGAGATCGAGCGGCTGAAAAAGACATCGGAGCTTATCTCGGGACTTGACTGCATTTCAAACCTTGCCGAGGTAGCCGTTAACAACAAATATTCCCGCCCGAAAGTTACTGATGAAAAAGTGCTTAGGATCAAAGAAGGCCGTCATCCCGTTGTTGAGAGGCTGCTTAAAGGCAAAGAATTTGTCGCCAACGATATTTTGATGGATGATGAGGAGAACATTATATTCATAATTACCGGCTCGAACATGGCGGGAAAATCAACCTTTATAAGGCAGGTAGCGCTTATCACGGTCATGGCTCAGATGGGAGGCTTTGTGCCCGCAAAAGAAGCTGAGATCGGTATCGTTGACAGGGTATTTACCAGGGTCGGGGCCTCAGACAGGCTTTATAGGGGGATGAGCACGTTTATGGTGGAGATGCTCGAGACAGCAAACATCCTTAACAATGCGACGGGAAGAAGCCTTATAATCCTTGATGAAATCGGAAGAGGCACAAGCACTTTTGACGGGGTATCTATAGCCTGGGCCGTGGTGGAATATATCCATCACCGTTTAAAAGGCGCTAAAACCCTTTTTGCGACGCATTTTCACGAGCTTACGGAACTTGCGGATGTTCTCAAGGGCGCCGGGAACTTTAATCTTGCTGTACGTGAATGGAAGGATGAAGTCATATTTTTATATAAGGTAGCCGAAGGAAGCTGTGACGAAAGTTTAGGGGTGCATGTGGCAAAACTTGCCGGTATGCCCAAGGATGTCATATCCAGAGCGCACGAGATACTTAATAACCTCCAGAAAGATTCGCTTTTGGGCAATATTCGTGAAAGGTTCTCCGAGAAGGACGAGGAAGGGGAAAAACAGCTTGATTTCTTTGAAGGGTATAAAGCCCATCCTGTAATCGATAAACTTAAAGAAATGGATATAGAGAACATGACGCCGATGGAGGCGCTTAAAAAGTTATCAGAATTGAAGGACGATGCATGAGCGGCAAGATACATATATTGGACGATGAGCTTATAGGAAAGATCGCTGCCGGTGAAGTGGTGGAAAGGCCTTCCTCGGTCGTTAAAGAATTAGTTGAAAATTCGATCGATGCCGGGGCTGACAGCATAGAGGTAGATATAAACGCGGCAGGAGAATCCCTTATCAGGGTTGCGGATAACGGCGAAGGCATGACGAGGGAAGACGCAAAAGTTTCCTGTATGAGGCATTCCACGAGTAAGATCAATGATATTGAGGATCTTTCACGCATTTTTACTTTGGGGTTCCGGGGGGAGGCTCTTTCAAGCATTGCGGCGGTTTCGCAGGTCGATATCACAACGCGAAGCAGCTCGGAGAGGGAAGCGACGTATTTATACATAGAAAGCGGTGAAGCGCAGAAAATACGGCCTGCCGCGAGAGACAAGGGAACGACGGTCGAGGTGCATAATCTGTTTTACAATGTTCCCGCAAGACGCAAATTCCTGAAATCAAAGTCTACCGAACTTGCTTCGATAACAGAGACAGTCGGAAGATTTGCTCTTTCGTATCCGGGGATCGAATTCAAATTGACGCATGAAGGAAGAGCGATCCTCAATATTCCGAGGGATATGGAATTAAGGGAAAGGGTAAAAGCGGTCCTGGGAGGGGACGTGGCAGACAGCATGGTGGAAATAGATGCGGCGTTCGATGAATTTAAGATCCGAGGATTTGTAAGCCAGCCTTCGTGCACGCGCAAAGATAAAAGATCGCAGCTTTTTTACGTTAATAAAAGATACATCAGAAGTAAACTTTTAAGCGATTCTTTGCAGGGAGCTTACAGGAGTCTTCTTGAGAGGGGCAGATATCCGTCGTCAGTTCTGTATATTGATGTCGATCCTCAGGAAGTAGATGTCAATATACACCCGGGAAAACTTTTAGTTAAGTTTGGAGATGAGAAAAGGGCAAGGGAAGCTATAACGCAAGCGGTAAGAGAAAAGTTCGAGAGGATCAAAGAAAGTTCTTCAAGGGAGATAGCGGAAAGCTCCGTGGGCAGGGAAGAAGCAGAAGCTTTGGGCGAAAAATTTTCTGATACGACCGAAATACAGTCCGAATTCAAATATGAACAAAAAAATGAGCCGGATATCGAAGAAAAAACATTACAGGAAGGAACCAGGAGCCGACCATCTCTTAAGAAAGAGGTTACGGGTGAAAAACTTTTTCAGATAGGGAAATGTTACATAGCCAAGATAGAAGACGAAAAGATCGTTCTCTACGATCAGCACGCCGCGCATGAAAGGGTGCTCTATGAGTTTTTCTCGAACGCAAAAGATGCACGGCCGGCGGAAGTACAGAACCTGCTTTTTCCTATACGGCTTGATCTCGCCGCGGACGAGTCGATCATCATGGAAAAACTTCTGGATGAGTTTAAAATGTTAGGGTTTAACATAGAATTATTTGGGGACAATTCGTATATCGTGCAAGGTGTTCCTGTTGTATTGAAAGAGAGAGATATTAAAACAGTGATTTTTGATATATTGTCTGATCTGGATGCGATCACACTTTCCAAAACCGATCCGGTTGATGAGCTTGTAAAAATAACATCCTGCAGAGCCGCGATAAAGGCCGGGGATCCGTTAGATGAAGAAGAGATGAGCGCTTTGATAAACCAACTTTTCAAATGCAGCCTGCCTTTTACCTGCCCCCATGGCCGTCCCACTTTTTATGAAATAAAAATTGACGAAATGGAGAAGTGGTTTCGGCGTACGTAGAAAAAGGATAAATTTTTTCAGAGCATCTAATTTTTTAAGTGTATGTAAATAAATAACTTATATACTATATTTTCGGCAAGGCTCCGCTGTCGAATATTTGCCATTTTTTTCTGGAAAGAATTTGAAATCTAAAAAAAATGTGATATACTTTAAGAGAACGTAAAGCAAGCACTGTTTAAAAAGTTGGAAATTTTGGAATCATATTTAACACGATTTTAATAGTAAACCATTCGAAAGAGTGGGGCACAAAGCGAGAGGGCCTAAAACCCCAAGATTAAAGGGAAAAGGCAGCCAGTTGCCGATTTGACACGAATCGTTAAAAGCGTGGTGAGAATCGGGGAATTACAGCCCCGCTGTTGAAAAACAGCGGGGCTTTTTTGTTTTACCCAATGCCTTGACAATCTTATCACCTGGTGTGAAAATGTATTAACGGAGGAGATAATGAAAAAAGAAAGAGCCGGAAAAATATATAGTTTATTAAAGAAAAAATATCCGAAAGCGACGACCGCGCTTACTCATTCTGATCCGCTTCAGCTTCTTGTTGCCACGATCCTTTCCGCGCAATGTACAGATGAGAGAGTAAATGTTGTTACAAAGTCTCTTTTTAAGAAATACAAAAAAGCCCGGGATTTTGCCAAAGCTGAACAAAGCATTTTCGAGAAAGAGATCAGGTCGACCGGTTTTTACAAGAACAAAGCTAAAAATATTATTGCCGCGTCCAGGATGATAACGGATAAATATAAAGGCAAAGTCCCTGATACGATGGAGGGGCTTATTGACCTGCCCGGAGTTGCCCGCAAAACCGCGAATATCGTGCTTTTCCACGGATACGGAAAAAACGAAGGAATAGCAGTTGATACACATGTAAGACGCCTCAGCGGAAGGCTGGGCTTGACAAAAAATGATGACCCTGTAAAGATAGAACAAGACCTTATGAAGCTTTTTCCGAAGAAAGAATGGGGGAATATATCGAATGTTTTGATCTTTCACGGGAGGAATTTATGTCAGGCAAGAAAACCTCTTTGCCCAAGCTGCCCCGTTAACAAATTATGTCCATCCGCAAAACTGTTTTATAGATAGGGTGGGGACAGGTTTTCTGTTGGAGAGTAAAGTCTGGTCAAAACCAGTCCCCTTATTTTTATTATGAAAAAACAGAATAAAATAATAATTTTTGCTGTAATCATTTTGGCTATATTTATCGCAAGCCGCGCAAGCAATGGTTCGAAAACCGATTTAAAAAGAAATGAGTTTTATGTAAGAAATGTCGTCGACGGGGATACGATCGAACTTTCTAACGGAAGGATGGTGCGTTATATAGGGGTGGATACGCCTGAGGTGCGAAGACGCAGCGGAAACACTTGGATATATGATCCCGAGCCGTATGCTCTTGAGGCAAAGGAGTTCAATAAGAAGCTTGTTGATAGAAAGGTCGTAAAGCTGGAGTTTGATATCGAAAAAGAGGATAAATACGGAAGATGGCTGGCATACGTGTATTCGGATGAGGAGATGGTGAATGTTGAGCTTATCCGGGAAGGATATGCCGTTATGTATATAATCCCGCCCAATGTTAAATACAGAAGTTTGCTTCTCGAGGCGCAGGAAGAAGCAAAAGGGCAACGCTTAAGGATATGGCGATCCCAGGAAACAATTCCCCGTAAGTGGCGATAAAATAAAGGAGCATTTGCAATTTAGAGTGAGGCATGCTTCCGTACAGGGAGGATCCACACCGGGCGGAGGGGCCCTGGCAGGAAGCATCCCTCACTCTATTTTCCCTCTTGTAATATTATTACTTATATGCTATTTTATCTAATCATTATGATTAGATGGGGTGAATTATGAACATTTCAAAACGCTTGTTGAGCGTGGAGCCGTCGGCAACACTTGCTATAACTTCTAAGGCAAAAAGCATGGTGAACGCCGGTGAAGATGTCGTTATTTTTGCCGCTGGAGAACCTGATTTTGATACTCCTGATGAGGTTAAAGAAGCGGCAATAAAGGCCATTAAAGCGGGCAGGACAAAATATACACCCGCAGGCGGGACAGTCACCCTCAAGGAAGCGATTTCCCGCAAATTTAAGCGAGATAATAATTTAGATTACCGGACTGATGAAATAGTCATCTCATGCGGCGCAAAACATTCTCTTTATAATATTTTCCAGGTTATATGCGATCCGGGGGATGAGGTGCTAATAGTCAGCCCTTACTGGCTTAGCTATGAAGAAATGGTAAAATTGGCCGGAGCTGTGCCTAAGATCCTCAAAACAGATGTGAAGAACGCCTTCAGGATCAGGCCGGAGGATATAAAGTCAGCTGTAACTAAAAAAACAAGAGCTATAGTCATTAACAGCCCTTCAAATCCGGCGGGGGTCGTTTATGATAAAGGTGAGCTTGAGAAAATAGCCGATGTATGCGTGTCTAACGGCGTCGTGATCGTAAGCGATGAGATATATGAAAAAATAATCTTTGACGGGGGAAAGCATTATTCTATTGCTTCCGTATCGGATGAAGTGAAACAAAATACCATAGTCGTTAACGGGGTTTCTAAAAGTTTTTCCATGACGGGATGGAGGGTAGGATATCTTGCAGGAGATAAAGAAATGGTGAAAAAAGTAATAACGCTGCAAAGCCATTCAACTTCAAACCCCTGTTCGATCAGCCAGGCGGCGGCGGAATGCGCTATTGATTCTGACCTGGAAGGAATAATAAAAAAGAATTGCGATGAGTTCCAGGAACGCAGAAATTTTTTGATGGAGGGGCTTTCGGGGCAGGATAAGGTGGTGCCGTTCAATCCTCAGGGAGCGTTCTATCTTTTTTGCGATGTCTCGGGATGCGGGATGGATTCTTTGACATTCTCGAAAAGGATCCTTGAAGAGAAGAAAGTCGCGGTTATTCCCGGTGGACCGTTCGGGGAGGACAGCTACATCAGGCTGAGTTTCGCGACGGATCTTGCCGCTATCGAAAAAGGTGTTAACAGGATAAAAGATTGGGTGAAGGGGCTATGAGACAGACAATTGCTGAAAAAATATTAAGTGAACATTCCGGAGCAAGAGCAAAAGCGGGAGATATTGTCATCGCTGATGTGGATTTTTGTTTCGGACAGGACGGTACAAGCGGGATAATAATCGACAGCTTCAGGAAAATGAATGTCGAACACGTGTTTGACAGGACGAAATTCTGCATGGTGATAGATCACTCTGCTCCGAGCCCTAACATGGGGGTTTCCGCAATACACGATAAGATACGGTATTTCGGCAAGGAGCATGGTGTAAAGGTATTCGATATCGGGTGCGGCGTCTGCCATCAGGTTGTTCCGGAAAGCGGGTTCATAACGGCGGGCGACCTTGTTTTAGGGGCGGATTCACATACTTGTACTTATGGCGCGGTCAATGTCTTATCAACCGGGGTGGGTTCCACTGATCTGGCTATCGCGCTCGCGAGCGGCAAGAACTGGTTCAGGGTCCCCGAGTCGATAAAAGTCACGGTCGGAGGAGAGTTACCTAAAGGTGTTTACGCGAAAGACGTAATACTTAAGATCATTAAAGACTTTACCGCTGCAGGCGGTACTTACAAGTCGGTTGAGTTCTATGGTGATGTGATCGACCGGATGAGCGTGGATTCACGCTTCACGATATCTAATATGGCCGTTGAGCTGGGCGCTAAATGCGGGATCATGAAAGCTGATAAAAAGACTATAGAATGGCTTAAGAAACATTCCCATAAGGAACCCCGGCCTGTTGAGGCTGATCCGGACGCGCGGTACAGCGAAGAGAAGGAATATGATTTTTCTTCTCTTTCGCCGCAGGTTGCGTGCCCGCATACTGTTGACAATGTTTTTGATCTGGAGGAAGTGGAGGGTACACATATTGACCAGGTGTACATTGGCACATGCACAAACGGCAGATCTGAAGATCTTGAAGTGGCGGCTAAGATCGTGAAGGGCAAAAAGGTTGCGCACGGGATGAAGTTTATTGTTACCCCTGCGTCGAAAGCGGTCTACCTGCAGGCATTAAAGAAAGGTTTTATAGAGGTTTTAATAGATGCCGGTGCGGTTGTCAACAATCCGGGCTGCGGGCCATGTGTGGGGACTCATCAGGGAGTTCTGGCTGACGGAGAGAACGCTCTTTCGACGGCAAACCGGAACTTCAAGGGACGCATGGGTAACCCCAATGCGAATATTTATCTGTCAAGTCCGGCAACAGCCGCAGCTACGGCATTGGCCGGCAAGATAGCCGATCCAAGGGAACATACGAGAAGGCTTTAGTTTAAGGAGATTAACATGGCACATGCGCATAGGTTAAAAACACAGAATGATATCAATACGGATTATATTATTTCCGGCAGATACAAGTTCAGGATACAGGATGAAAAGGAACTTGCGAAGCACGTGTTCGAAGACCTTGAAGAGGGTTTTTATAAGAAAATAAAGCCCGGGGATTTTCTTATCGCGGGGGAGAACTTCGGGTGCGGGTCATCCCGCGAGCAGGCTCCGGTTGCGCTGAAAGCAAGCGGGCTCGGGGCAATAATAGCAAAGAGTTATGCCAGGATCTTCTACCGCAACGCTTTTAATGTCGGTTTGTGCCTGGTGGAATGCGAGACGAGCTTTATCGATGACATGGATGAGCTGGAATTGGACCTTGAGAAAAACGTTGTTAAGAACCTTACAAAAGGGATACATCTGGAGATAAAACCTATTCCTGGGATAATGCGAAAGTTTCTTGAAAAAGGCGGAGTGATAGAATATTTCAGGGAATACGGCGGATTTAACGAGTTGATGTAACTTAAGCATCGGGTGAAGAAGCGATCTATAATAAATGGATATTGTTGATTTAGGGATAATTGATTACAAAAAAGCTCTTGATGTTCAGATCGATCTTTTAAAAAAGAGGATAGACGTCAAGGTCCCTGATACATTGATCATCTTGGAGCATGAGCCTGTTGTTACTCTGGGGCGCATTGCGGGGGAAGAGGCTCTTCTTGATCCGTCATATTTTGAGGAAAATAAAATTCCTGTCTTAAAGACCGGAAGAGGCGGGAAGAACACATATCATGCACCCGGACAGCTTGTCTTGTATCCGATAGTCGATCTGGGGGCAAAACGGGACATATCGTTTTACATAGATTTTTTGGAAAGGACCGTATCAAGATCGTTAGCGAAATTGGGAATATCCTCTGAAGCTAACTTAGCCAGGCGCGGAGTTTGGGCAAGCGGTAAGAAAATAGCATTTATAGGTATTGCGGTCAAAAAATGGGTTGCTTACCACGGCGTGAGCATTAACATAAATAATGGTATTGAACCTTTTTTGCATATGCATCCGTGCGGTGAAAGCGATATCAGAGTTACTTCTGCAAAAGAAGTGATGGGACGCGAACTTGACATGAGCGAAGTTAAGAAGGTTTTTGCTGAACAATTTGCAGAGGACTTTAGTATAGCTTTTTCGACTAAACAGATGGTTTTTAGCGGAGCAAATTAAAAGGCATAGAAAAATGGAGATAAAGTTATCGGAACTGGAAACATCAAGCGAGATCATAATAACTTTGTGGCACGTGCACGAAAATGACCGCGTTGAAAAAGGGCAGGATATTCTTGAAGTCACTACGGATAAAGCTGCTTTTGATGTTCCGTCGCCGTGCGACGGTATTGTGGGAAAAATAATTAAAAAAGAGGGCGATATTGTCGCCTCGGACGAAATAATCGCAACTATACAGGAAGACAGGAGCTCGTAATGGAAGAATCGAACAGGATGAAAAGATTGCCGTTATACCTTTTTACCATCATAGATGATCTGAAAAGGCAGGCACGTGAAATGGGGATGGATATAATCGATCTGGGGATGGGTAATCCCGATCAGTCCACACCAAAACATATCGTTGATGAACTTTGCAAAAAGGCCCGCAAGCCTGAAAATCACAGGTATTCACGCTCCATAGACCCAAGCGAAAACGAATTGAGAAAAGCTATTGCCAGGTGGTACAAAGGAAGATTCAACGTGGAATTAGATCCGGACAAGGAAGTGCTGCCTCTTATCGGCTCAAAAGAGGGGATCGCGCACATATCCCTGGCTTTTTTGAACAATGATGATATCGCCCTGGTGCCGAACCCGGCATATCCGGTTCATTTTAACGGCGTGCTTATAGCCGGCGGGGTTTTACATAACATTCCATTAGAAGAAGAAAACGGTTTTTTACCGGACTTTGATGCGATACCGAAAACAATAGTAAAAAGATCCAAACTTATGTTCTTAAGTTACCCGCATAACCCGACAGCGGCAGTAGCAAGTAAAGCTTTTTTCAGAAAAGCCATATCTTTCGCGAGAAAGAACAGGATCATACTTATCCATGATCTTGCTTATTCTGATATTGTGTTTGACGGATATAAGGCTCCCAGCGTCCTCCAGCTTGAGGGATCAAGAGATGTGGCGGTGGAATTTCACACACTTAGCAAATCTTACAACATGGCAGGTTGGCGGATCGGTTTTGTTGTAGGCAACTCAAAGATATTAGCGTCCCTCGCAAAGACGAAAAGTTATATAGATTTCGGATTGTTCAAGCCCATTCAGTATGCGGCTATCAAGGCTCTCACGGGACCGCAGGGGTGCGTCCAGAAACAGGTGAATCTGTATAAAAAACGCCGGGATGTTTTAGTCAAGGCTCTTAAGAACATCGGTTGGGAGGTTCCTAGCCCCAAGGCAACGTTTTATATATGGGCAAGGATACCCGATAAATACAGTGCGCTCACATCAATGGAGTTCGTATCTCTTCTCATAAAAGAAGCCGGGGTCGCGATCGCGCCGGGCACGGGATTCGGCGAATACGGCGAAGGGTATGTCAGGTTCGCTCTAGTCGAAGATGAAAAACGGCTTCTCGAGGCTGCTCAGAGGATCAAGAAGATCCTTGATATGGAAGCATGAACAAAAAAATACTGATTCTCTACATCTCAGAATATTCCGGGCATTTTCATGCGGCTAAAGCATTGGAAAAAGCTTTAAGCGCGGCAAATGGCCGGCTCACCATAAAAATGGTCAATGCTCTTGAATATACCAACCCGATCCTCGGCAAATTGATCAATAAAGCCTACCTGGAAGTCATCAGGAAAAAGCCCGAGCTATGGGGCAATATTTATGATAATCCCGATGTCATTAAAAAAACCAGGGGAGCGAGGGAAGCGCTTCACAGGTTCAACATGTCCAAGATAAAGAAATTGATCGAAAGTTTCGATCCGGATATTATTTTTTGCACACAGGCTTTTCCTTGCGGGATGGTCGCGGATTACAAGAGAACTTCCGGGAAAAACATACCGCTTGTAGGGATCCTTACAGATCACGCGCCGCATTCTTACTGGTTATTTGATGAGGTTGATTTTTATGTGGTTCCGTCCAAGAAAACTGCCGAAATATTGGAGCGGAAAGGGATCGGCAAAGATAAGCTTAAGGCGTACGGGATACCCGTTGATCCTAAATTCTCAGAAAGGCATGATAAGGAAAAGATATTCAATGATCTGGGTCTTTCTAAAGATAAGCCTATAATACTTATCATGGGCGGAAGCCAGGGGTTAGGCGCCATTGAGGAAGTTGTAAGATCTTTTTTACAGGATGATAAGCATGACTATCAGCTGATAGTCGTTTCAGGGAACAATAAAAAACTCAAGAGAAAACTTTCGAGAATAAGCAAAAAAAGGACCGAGTATATAAAAATTTTACCGTTTGTTGATAATATTGATGAATTGATGGAGATCTCGAATATTATCATTACAAAAGCCGGCGGAATAACAACGGCTGAGGCGCTTGCGAAAAAACTGCCCATACTTGTTGTGGATCCCATACCGGGTCATGAACGCATGAATACGGATTACTTGGTTGATGAAGGCGCCGCTATTGAAGTGGAGAACTACGGCGATGTGCATGATATTGTTAACATTCTTTTTGATTCTGAAAAGCTGAGCACAATAAAGAAAAACGCAGAAAAACTATCGATGCCGGCAAGCGCTTTGAATATAGCCGAATTCGCTTTAGGGATTTTAAAATAATGTATTTTCTTTATCTCACAGGATATTACCTTGCTAAAGTGCTGCCGATCAAGGTCTGTTATGTTATCGCGGGAGTAGTTGCGCGTATTTATTTTATTTTTGCGAAAAAAGATAAGGCTAACCTTCGGAGCAATCTCAAGGTGATATTGGCAGGCGAAGCAAGCGAAGCGCTGATCGGAAGACACATTTTCGAAATATTTAAAAATTTTGCCAAGTATCTTGCCGATTTTGTTAAGTTCACCAAATTTTCCCCTGAATATATCGAGAAAAACATAAATATCGAGGGCAGGCATTTTATAGATGAATGTCTCCGGGAAGGCAAAGGAATTATATGTGTTGCCCTGCATCTGGGGAACTGGGAACTGGGAGGGGCGATATTGCCTGCTTTGGGGTATCCGATGAGCGCTATCGTGCTGGAACATAAAGATAAAAGGACCAATGATTTTTTTGTAAGGCAAAGAGCTATTAATAATCTTAAAAGCATACATATCAGCATCGCCCTTAAAAAATGTTTTGCCGCGTTAAAAAATAATGAATTACTGGCTATTGTCGGGGATAAGGATTATACCTCAACAGGAGAATATGTAGATTTTTTCGGGAGAAAAGCCCTTCTGCCTAAAGGTCCGGCGGTTTTAAGCTTAAAAACCGGCGCTCCGCTTGTTTTTTCCTGTCTGATAAGAGAAAAAGGAGATAAGTTTAAATTTGTATTTGAAGAACCTATAAAACCGGTTTCTACAGGTGATTTAAAAAAAGATATGCATAACTTGATGTCCAGATATATAAAAACATTTGAAAGATATATCCGTCAATATCCGGATCAATGGTATGCCTTTAATCGGGTTTGGGAAGATGAAACCCTGCAAGACGTAAAGTCACCAATAACAAGTAAGCAGGAATAAAAATGCGGGCGACAAAAGATAATACGATAGTGCTTATACCTTCTTATAATGAAGAACGCGAGATCGGAAAAATAGTTCGTGATATTGTGAAGATGGGGCTTAATGCGCTCGTCGTCGATGACGGTTCGTCCGATAATACTCAGAAAGAAGCTCTTGATAACGGAGCGTTGGTAATACGCAACAGGCAAAATTCCGGGAAAGGATATTCTCTTAGAGAAGGGTTTAAATATGTGTTTGAGAAAATGAAATATGAGTGGTTATTGATGATGGACGGCGACGGGCAGCATCACACTGAAGACATTCCGGTTCTGATGGCGGCAACGGCTGACAGCGATGTTGATATTGTCAGCGGCAACCGCATGCAATTCACGAAAAATATGCCTTTAGCGAGATATTTGACCAACAGGTTCACTTCGTGGGTGCTTACGAAGATGTGTAAACAGGACATGCCCGATTCGCAGTGCGGGTTCAGACTTATCAGGCTGGAGGCCTTGAAAAAAATAGATCTTACATCAGACAAGTATGATATCGAATCGGAAATGCTCATAGAGGCCGCCAGGTTTGATCTGAAGATAAGGTCGGTCCCTATCAGGACGATCTACGGCGAAGAAGCTTCGAAAATACATCCCATAAAAGATACAATAAATTTTTTCAAATTGATCTTTAAATATATTTTCGGTAAAAATGTCCTATGAATCAGAGAGAAACAGGATGGTCGACGACCAGATAAGCGCGAGGGGGATAAGGGAAGTTCGTGTTCTTGAAGCGTTCCGCAAAGTGCCGAGACATCATTATGTTCCTTCTTCGATGGCCGCTTCCGCCTATGCAGATCATCCGCTTCCGATAGGGGAAGGACAGACAATATCGCAACCTTACATTGTTGCGTTGATGACCGAATGTCTTAACCTTAGAAAAGACGGAAGAGTTCTTGAAATAGGGACGGGAAGCGGTTATCAGGCGGCCATCCTTGCGGAATTGTGCAGTGAAGTCTATACTATAGAAAAGGAGGATGTTCTGCTCGCTAGAGCGAAAGATCTCCTTTCGAAAGAAGGTTACAGCAATATTTATTTCAAGAGCGGTGACGGGACTCTTGGGTGGAAAGAACACGCGCCGTTTGACGGAATTATAGTAACAGCGGCCGCTCCCGAAGTTCCCGAACCGTTGAAAGAACAGCTTGCTGACGGAGGGCGGATAGTTATACCGGTAGGGACATTATTCAGTCAGATGCTTGTCGCTATCGAGAAAAAAGGGGACAAATTTACTTCTGAAGATGTGTGCGGGTGCGTATTTGTTCCTTTAGTAGGCAAATACGGCTGGAAGCCGGATGAGAGGTTTTTTTAAACAAAAGGGGAGAAGATGCTGGAAGGTCTGACAAATTCACTTGTTGCTTTTAATAAAGAGATCGCGGTGGTAGTGCTTGCGGCCATGCCCGTTTCCGAATTGAGAGGCGCTATTCCGCTGGCATTGGCCATGGAATTCTCTCCTTTTAAAGCCTACGTACTCGCGTTTATAGGAAATCTTATTCCGGTCGTCCCGCTTTTGTTTTTTCTGCAGCCCGTGTCGGAAAAGCTCAGGCACATAAGTATTTTTGAGAAGTTCTTTAACTGGCTTTTCGAGCGGACGAGAAGAAAAGCCACGCTTATCGAAAAATTCGAGGCTTTGGGATTGATACTTTTTGTCGCGATACCGCTTCCCGTAACGGGCGCCTGGACGGGATGCGTTGCCGCGACCCTTTTCAAGATAAGGTTCAGATATGCCTTTGCTGCCGTGACCGCAGGTGTTATAATAGCCGGGTTCATCGTGCTTGGTTTGTGCATGGCAGGTAAATGTTTTTATCCGGCATCTTGATTGAAAGGAGTTTGAACATGATCGCATATTTTTTGATCGTTTTAGGATTATTATTAAGGTTTCTTCCGCACGTGCCCAATACCGCGCCTGTCGCGGCTATAGCGCTTTTTGCCGGCGCTTATCTGAACAGGAAAATAGTGCCGTGGGTGCCGTTAGCCATCATGGTGGTCACCGATATAATGATCGGGATGCATGATGTCATTCTGTACACATGGGGAGCGTTTATCGTTATAGGTTTTATCGGGATGCGTTTGAAAGAGAACAAGACCCCGGGGAGGGTATTTACCTCAACGGTGTTTTCTGCGGTGTTATTTTTTGTAATTTCGAATTTTGGGGTATGGTTTACCTGGTATCCTCATACTTCAGAAGGGTTCACAAGATGTTTCGTGAACGCGATACCTTTTTTCAGAAATACATTGTTCGGGAATTTGGTTTTTGCAGCTGTTCTTTTCGGAACGTATGAATTGGCAAAAAGAATGGTAAAAGAACCCAAGCTGAAGACTGTTCTATTGACAGAATAAATGGAATAAGGTAAACTTGGTCAAGTTTTATTGATCTTTAATTTTGTTGTGCATATGGGTAACCGCGAGGTTTTAATAGGGAAGTCCGTTTGAGTCGGACACGGTCCCGCCGCTGTAACCGGATACGAAAGCTCTTTTTTTTGGCCACTGCTCTTTTTAAAGCGGGAAGGCCGGGCGAGTAGGATGATCCGGAAAGTCAGAAGACCTGCCTGTGTGATAGATCGCTCTCTAGGCCCGAGGAGGCTGAAAGAGGATATATAAAAAGGGTTTAAAAACGGAAACCCCCGGCATTTAGCGCCGGGGGTTTTTTATTTAAGCAGGGGGGAACGATATGCTGAGAAAAGTAATTTTATTCTTATCCATTATTACGGTTATTTCGGACGGTTTGGCAAACGGTTTGCCTGAAGAAGAAAAGAAAAAAGCGTGTGATATGGTGATTACGCCTTCAGGCGTGGAAGAGCGTTCCGCATTCGATTATCCCGGGAATGTTTCGGTGATCACGCGGGAGGATATCGAGAACTCTAATGCGAAATATGTATATGAGCTTTTGAGGCAGGAGCCCGGCATCGTTGTCCGCGATTGGACGCATGCCGCCAAGACCGTTTCGGTGGACATGAGGGGTTTCGGTGAAACGGCCAGGAATAACGTCCTCATCCTTGTTGACGGAAGGAGGATAAACGAAATTGACATGTCAGAGGCCGATTGGGCTCAAATGCCGCTTGAGGCAGTGGACCGCGTAGAAATACTGCGGGGAGGAGGCAGTGTATTGTACGGGGATAATGCTTCGGCCGGTACTATCAACATTATCACGCGTAAAGGTGAAGGAGGCCCTTCAGTAAAAGCCGGTTACGAAACGGGAAGTTATCGGTATCATAATTATTTTGCCCGGGTGCAGGGCAGTCACGATCTTCTCACATGGAATTTTTTGGGAAAAAGGGACAAGACCGACGGATACCGCCTTAACGGGGATTATGACGGGTATGACTTTATGGGGAACGTTGTGATGAAGCCGGAGGATTACCTGAGGTTAGACCTATCCGGCGGTTATCACAAGGATTGGTACGGCCTTCCCGGGGGGTTAACGAGGTCTGAGATCGACCAAATAGGCCGGAGAGGATCCACGACCCCTAATGACAGGGCCAAGACCGAAGGGGGATTCCTCAAGATCTCTCCGAAGATCCTGTTGGATCTTTTAGGGGCCGGGCATGTTCTGGACCTGGATTTTTGGGGGAGAAAAAGGCGCAACAATTCAAGCTTTCCCTCGCAATGGGGACAGCCGAGGAGAGGTTCACAGATAGACAGCATCGGAGGTTCGGCACGGTACCTGCTAAACAATTTTTTCGGGGATGTGGGCAACAAATTGATAGTGGGAGCTGATTTTTTCAGCGCGAAGAACCGCCTGCGCACCGAAAGAAATGTCCCCGGGTTTACGGAACAGCTTCACATAACAAAAGAGACTTTCGGCATATTCGTTAACGATAAGCTGGAACTGTTCGAAAACTTTGTCTTCAGCGGCGGCTTCCGCCAGGAATGGGCGGAATACAATTTCGTGCAATGGGACCCGGTGACAAGGCATATTATAAAAACGCCGAAACAGGGAGCTTTTGATCTTGGAGGGGAATTCAAGTATTCAGAAAAAGGGGCAATATATTCAAGGTTTTCCCGAAGTTACCGTTATCCCGCGACGGACGAATATTACAGCACGTTTTCAGGTACGTTCAATCCGGACCTGAAGCACCAGGTCGCGGATACATGGGAGATCGGGGTCAAAGAACACAGCTTTGACCTCTTGAGCGTGGATGCCGATTTTTTCTTCATGGACCTGGATAATGAAATTTATTACGATCCCGTCACGTTCACTAACTCAAACTATAGCCGCACGCAGCGAAAGGGAGTGGAGGTCAAGTTAAAGTCAAAGATAAAGAAGATCGCAGATCTTTTCTTCAGCTATACGTTCACGAATGCGTATTTTGCGGGAGGGAGTTTTGCCGGCAACACCGTCCCGCAAGTGCCGAGACATAAGATCATCTGGGGGATAACATCCAAACCTTTCTCATGGCTTATCCTGAATTTTTTCAGCGAGTATGTGAGCTCGCAATACCACATAAGTGACATCGGGAACCAAAGGTCAAAATTGGAAAGCTACATGAACTGCAGTGGCAAGATCACCTTTCTGTACCGCGGATTCGAAATATTTTTCGGGGCCAACAACATCTTCGATCAACAGTACTCCGAATACAGTTCGGTATGGGGCATTGATTTCTATCCCGCACCCGGCAGGAACTACGAATTCGGCATATCCTACAAATTCTACAAATTCTAACGCTTGGCATTCTAAACTATCAAGGTGCCCCATTTTTTATTCTTAAAGGTGTCCCTAGCCATCACTAATGGAGCAATCTAATTTAATTGGATCTACTAAGTATTTCTTTGTGAATATACAACGTTCCTGGTAACTACTCCATTTGTAGTTGACAGGGTCGTTGGCGATGCCTGCTCTTACTGGATTATTTTCTATATAAGTAGCGACGTTGACGAGATACTGCCCTTTTACTATAGGGCTGCTTTGGAATCTTCCTTGCCATAAATGGCCCACTTTTTTGTATTGTGCATTAAAGTAGGCTGTATAACCTCTGTTTATCCATTGCATAAATTTTGAAATATTTCTTGCTTGGAAAGTTTGAATTAGAAGATGGAAATGGTTGGTCATAAGGCAATACGCATAAAGATGTATATTGTATTTTGATTTAGCTCGTTTGATAATTTCAAGGCATTTTTGGTAATCTTGTTCATTAAGAAAAACGTTTTGTTTTTGATTTCCCCTAGTTCTTAAATGATAACATGCATTGTCAATAAACAGTCTCGAACTCCTTGGCATAATATCCTCCTCTTGTTTAATAGTGTTGGCTTGTTGCTAGTATAGACAGAATTTTCTTTAATTTTCTTTCAAAAAATAATTTTTAGGGGACACCTTTAAAAATGAAATCAGGGACAGGTTAAAGGTATGGAATTGCGAACGGTACAAGTGGTGGACAAGTGGTGGAATTCGGCATATCCTACAAATTTTAGTCACTATTTATTGACAAATATCTCCCGGTATGATATACTTAAGTTAGAGAATATTTTGAAAAATGAAATATTTTTTAAATGAATAATTTACAGAGTGAAGGAGGTTGTGATGCCCAAGAATTTCGGTAAAGAAGTGGCGAAATTATTGCCGATGATCCTGCGTGAAGCCACCACACGGCAGAAGAGCACTTTTATTGACAGCGACATAACGATGCCCCAGGTGGTGGTCCTGGAACTTCTTCTTGAGAAGGAAAAATGCAAGATGGGAGAGGTGGCGAAAACCCTGAATCTTTCCATGAGCGCCATAACAAGTATTGTCGATAAAATGATAGATGCCGCGATGGTAAGCCGTGAAAGATCCACAGAGGACAGAAGGGTTGTAGAAGTCGAGCTGACAAAAAAAGGTAAAGAGATCGCCAAAAGGGTCAGCAAGGAGCGCGAGGACATGGCTAATGATCTTTTTTCAGTGCTTACGAAGGAAGAAAGAAAAGAATATCTTAGATTGCTTAAAAAAGTGTTTAGTTCCGCAAAAAGGAAATAAATGAGAAGTTCAAAGGCGCTGACAATAATATTTTTGATCATCGCATTGGTCCTATGCCCTAGCGGACAAATGTTCGGGGCCGATGAGGGGAAGTCCCTGAGTCTTGAGAATTGGATGATCCTTTCCCTGGAAGATTGTGTATTATTTTCGATATATAACAGCTTTGATGTGAAGCTCGCGAAATTGGATCTTTATATAGCGGAAACGGATCTTTTATATTCAGAAGCGGTTTTTGATACGACATTTTTCGGCGAGGTTACTTATAATGAGGATAAATCCCAGCAATTATCAGTTTTTTCCCCTGACAATACGCAGATAAATGTTTATTCGGCGGGCCTTACAAAAAAGATCCCCACCGGGACAGAGCTGACCGCAATGTACAGCGATACAAGAAGCTGGAATAATTCACAGTTTTTCACCAGGAACCCCGCGCATAACGCCCAGCTGACTTTGGAAGCCAAACAGCCGGTCGGCAAGAATTTTTTCGGCTATATCGATAGGAACAATATTACTCTTACAAAACTTGCGATCGAGAACGCGGATCTTGATACCCAGGATAAAATAGAGAAGCATGTTGCGGAGGTCGAGAAGGCATACTGGAGGCTTGTTTTCAGGAAAAAGATCGTCCAGATACGCAGTGAGATCTTGGAGAAAGCCGAAAAACTGCATGAAGCAAATAAAAGAAATCACGATATAGGGCTCATAGAGAAAGCGGAACTTTTAGCGTCACAGGCCAATCTCATACAAAGAAAAACGGATCTTATACTGGCTAAGAACAATTACAGAAAAACCGAAGAAAATCTCAAGCTCGTGATGAACCTGGAGGACGACTTCAGGATCTATCCGTCCGCAGAATTTACAGGGATCGATCTTGCCGGCTCGATGGAGGCCTCGCTCAGGGAAGCCTTTGCGAGCAGGCGGGATTACATGGCAAGACAAAGAGATATCGAGATCAAAAAGGTAAATCTTAAGATCAAAGAGAACCAGAAGTGGCCTGAGATCGATCTGGTGGCCAGCATGGCCATGAACGGGATAGATCCCAAGTTCGCAAAAGCAGCGGGAAAAACTACCGTGGCGGATAATACCAATCTGTTCGCGGGGGTTGAGTTTTCCTGGCCTATTGAAAATAGCGCCGCAAGGAGTGAATATAAAAAGGCGTCACATGAGAAAGAAAAGGCGTTATTCCTTATGAAGAAGACAGAAAGAAGCATTATAACTGAGGTGGTGAATGCCTATCGTGACGTTTTAACGTTCAATGAGAACTTAAAAAACTTTGAAGAAAGGGTGACTTTACAGTCACAAAAGCTTGATGAGGAGGAGAAGCGTTTCAGGCACGGCAGGTCCAGTACAAAAAACTTAATAGATTTCCAGCAGGATCTTTTGGCCGCAGAATTGTCTTACGCCCTGGCGATGCTTGATTTGGCCATATCGGATGTGGATCTGGAAAGAGCAAAGAATGCTTTGCTCAGTAAATACGGAGAAATGATATGAGTTTACCGAGATTCAGCGTAAATAATTCCTTATTTGTAAACCTCATATCGATTATTATCATAATAATCGGGATCATCATAGTCCTTGCGCTTAACCGTGAGATATTTCCCAATGTTGCCTTTGACATGATGTCAATAACGGCCGCATATCCCGGTTCTACGCCGTCAGATGTAGAAAAACTCATAACCGTTCCTATCGAAAAAGAGCTGAAAGAGGTTGACGGTATCGATGAGTTCAACTCTTCTTCAACGCAGGGCGCTTCATTTGTCATTGTCAAGATAGACCCGGATGAGACCAATAAACAAAGAGTGATAAGGGATGTCCAGAGTGCGGTCGATAGGGTAAAAGATCTGCCCGACGATGTGGATAAGCCCATAGCGGAGGAGATATCCACGAGAGCGTATCCTGTCATTGAAGTTTCACTTTCGGGGGAGATGTCAGAACACCAGCTGAGAGATTATGCCGATGCGCTTTCCGATCAGCTCGAAGAGCTGGAAGGTGTCGGCAGTATCAAAAAGTCAGGATATCGCGACAGGGAGATACAGGTGCTTGTCGATCCGGATAAGATGAAAGATTATTATGTTTCTTTTGATGAGGTCGAAAGGGCTTTAGCTTCCAGGAACATAAGTCTGCCTGCCGGCAAAATAGATACTGAGACTACCGAGTACAGCATACGGACCACCGGTGAGTTTAAAGAGGCGGGAGAAGTAGCGGATGTAATTATACGCGCGAATGATTCGGGCAATTGGCTGAAAGTGAAAGATATAGCCGATGTTAACGACACTTTCAAGGATGAGGATATAATAACAAAAACGCTCGGGACACGTTCTATAAATCTTATTGTCATGAGAAAGGAATCGGCGGATGCTATCCGTACGGTTGATAAAGTAAAAGAATTATGCGCGAAATTTTTGAAAACATGTAAGGGGGCAGAACCGTGCCTGGTCAGTTTTAATATATCATATGTGAATGATTATTCGTATTTTGCCAGGCGTCGCCTTAACGTTTTGCGAAATAACGGATGGTTCGGTCTTATCATAGTGATCAGCATTATGATGGTATTTCTGCATAAAAGGATTGCGCTCTTAACGGTCCTCGGTATACCCATAGCGTTTTTTGCCACTTTTATCGTGATGGACGCAATGGGCATCACGATAAATCTTGTGAGCATGTTCGGCCTTGTCATGGTCCTGGGTATGCTTGTCGATGACGGCATTATCGTGGCTGAGAATGTTTACAGATTCATGGAAGACGGGATGCTCCCAAGGGAGGCTGCGGTCAAGGGGACGGAACAGGTAATGGGCGCTGTTATCTCGGCGGTCCTTACAACGGTGGCCGCTTATTCGCCCCTGCTTTTCATGTCAGGGTTAATAGGTAAATTCGTGCGCAACCTTCCTACTGTAGTTATTATCGCGCTTCTTGCTTCACTGGGGGAGGCTCTCATAATATTGCCTTCGCACTTGGCGGATTTTGTCAAACTAAAGAAAGGGCCGGATGGCAAGCTTATCAGCATTTCCAAGGATTACCCCTGGTTTAAAAGATTAATTTCATTTTACACGCATGTGGTCAAATCCGCTATCCGGCACAAGTATAGAGTTATGATAGGGGTTATAGGGGTGTTTCTTCTTTGCGGCGTTCTTGCCGTTACTGTGATCAAATTCGTTCTTTTCCCGAGCGCGGGAATAAACTTCTTTTTCATAAGAGCTGAAGCTCCGATAGGCACTCCTCTCAACAAGACCAGTGAACTTATCGCCCCGATAGAAACGATCGTTGCACAGCTACCGTCGGAAGAGTTGGACACCTATGTAACCCTTGTCGGAAAGATAGAAGAAGATCGCAATGATCCGTTTGCCGGCATGGCGAGTAATTACGCGCAGATCACGGTTTATCTGACTCCGGAACAGGACAGAAAAAGAAGGGTCGAAGATATAATCGAAGAGGTGAGAGGAAAAACAAAGGATATTAAAGGTTTTACCGATCTAAGGTTTGATATGCCGGAAGCCGGTCCGCCTGTCGGGAAAGCCGTTGAGGCGAAGATAAGAGGGGAAAAATTTGAGGTCCTTGATCAGATCGCCGATGAATATATGGATTATCTTGCGACAATTGACGGCACCACAGATATTACATGGGACCATAAACCTGGAAAAGAAGAGATACGGGTAAAAGTGGATAACAATAAAGCCACTATGGCGGGGCTTACCATAGGGCAGATAGCAAAAACGGTAAGAGCGGTATTTGAAGGCGGCATAGCTACAAAGATCAAGCCGATCAAGGCAGAGGAGGAGACTGATGTTACCGTACGATTTCCAAAAGATCGGACACATGACGTTTCAGCTTTTGAGGAGATATTGGTCGCGAATAGCCGGGGTAATTTGATCCCCTTAAAAAAGGTGTCAAAGATAGAGAAGGTCCCGGGAACTACGACCATACATCATCTTGACGGGAAACGCGTGGTCACGGCTTCATCTAATGTTGACAAGGATAAGACTACTTCTCTAAAAGTAAATCAGATGCTCATGAAGAAATTCAGGGATATATCTGACAAGTACATCGGGTACTCAGTTAAGTACGGAGGAGAGCAGGAGGAGACGGTCGAATCGTTAAAAAGTCTTCTTAAAGCGTTCTTTTTCGCATTTTTGGTAGTATATCTCATTCTTGCTTCATTCTTTAAATCTATAGTCCAGCCGTTCATCGTCATGCTTGCAATACCGTTCGGTCTCATAGGCGTTGTTTTCGCTTTTCTCTTGCATGGCATGCCTTTATCTTTTATGGCGATCTTCGGCGTGGTGGGGCTGAATGGAATAGTCGTAAATGATTCCATAGTTTTAGTGGATTTTATAAATAAGCTGCGCAAAGAAGGGATGAGCAGGGAAGAATCTATCATCAAAGCCGGACAGATGAGGATAAGGCCGGTTATTCTTACCACCGTCACTACAGTCGGCGGTCTTTCCACGGTTGCATACGGGATAGGAGGGAAGGATCCGTTTCTTGTTCCGATGGCTGTCGCTATATCCTGGGGTCTTATATTCGCTACGGTTCTTACACTGGTCATTGTGCCGTGCGTTTATTCCATAGTTGACGATGTCGCCATAAAGGTCGCCCACCATACAAGCATGATCGAGGTCAAGAAACTCGAAAATAATAATTCCGAGAAATAATCGAGCTTGACAAGTCCCCGTATATTTATTATGCTCTATACTATTATTATATTTATAACGGGGAGGCAGCCATCAAGAAACTAATCCGGATCGCATCTTTTTCTTTCATATTTTTGCTTGTCTTTCAGATACTAAACGCCCGGGAAATATCGGTAGATTTCAATAAAAAGGTCCTGGATAACGGGGCCACTATCATCCATAAATATGTCCCGAGTTCGGATCTGGTAGCGATACAGATACGTGTTCGCGCGGGGCTTTCAAATGAGGGTGATTATGCCGGATCCGGCATCTCCCATTTTTTGGAGCACCTTCTTTTTAAAGGGGCGCACGGTTTTACCTCTGCGGAATTGCGCAAAAAGATAAAAGCCATGGGGGGCGTGATCAACGGCGCTACCGGACTCGATTCCGCCGAATACCACATAATCGTTCCCAATGAATATTTTGAAGAGGCGCTCAATTTGCTTACGGGTCTTGTAATGGAGCCGGACTTCGATGACGAGGAGATAGAAAGAGAAAGAGCGGTTATAATTAACGAGATACGTTTCCGTAACGATGACCCCATGACCAAGCGCATGCAGCTGTTGTTTTCCCAGGCCTACCGCGAACATGTTTATAAATATCCGGTGATCGGATTTGAAGAGAACTTAAGATCTCTTGGCCGCGAAGATCTGGTAGGTTACCATCAAAGGATATATAGGCCGGACAGGATAGTTATGGGTATAGTGGGCGGCATATCCACGGATAGAGCGTTGGGGTGGGCTTCCGAAAAACTTGAGAGTTACCAAAGGGGACCCGCATGGACGGTTCCCATATCTCCGGAACCTGCTCAGATAGATGAGAGAGAGGCAAGTTTTGAGGCTGAGGTAACATTGGGATATCTTGCGATCGCGTTCCATACGACCAGCTTGTATTCCCCTGAGCTTTATTCGACGGATGTATTAAGCATACTTTTGGGCGAAGGGCGGGGCTCCAGATTATATGAAAGACTTGTTAACGATAAGAAACTTCTTTTGTCCGTTTCCGCAGCCAATTATACGCCGAAGTATCCGGGGATCTTTATAATAACCGGTGTCGGCCGGCCTGAAAAAATCGATGAGGCCAGGGAAGAGATATTCAGGGTCATTGATGAATTGAAGAGGAGCGGATTTAATTCGGAAGAGGTCGAAAGGGCGAAGAGTTTAGTTGTTTCAGGATTTCTTCATTCGCATGAACAGATTTCAAGCGTTTTGTCTTCGATGACCACTTCGGAACTAATGACAGGCGATCCGTCTTTTTTCAAGACCTATGTAGATAATATCAATAAAGTCGATGCAGGCGAGGTTCAGGATATTCTCCAAAAATATCTTGTAAGGGAGAAGTCCACTACGGTTAAGCTTATGCCTTCATTATATCTGCAGGAAAAAGGCGCGGGGGGAGAAACTGACGCGGAATCGGAAAAGCAGGCGGAAGTAGAGGAAGAAAAAAGATATTTTATTCTTGCCAACGGGATGAGGGTAATAATTAAAAGAAGAAGTGAAAATCCAATCGTATCGTCAACGATCGTTTTCCCCGCGGGGATCAGGTCTGAAACCCCTGAAAATAACGGCATATCATACTTCACATCTTCGCTTTTAATAAAAGGGACCAAACGGCGCAAAGAAGATGAGATAGTTCCCGTATTTGAACAGATGGGCGGCAGTATCAGTACCTTCAGCGGCATGAATTCCGCCGGAATTACCATGGACGTCTTGTCCAAGGATTTTGATAAGGCCATTGACATATTTGCCGATTGCGTGATAAATCCCGTTTTTCCTAAAGAAGAAATAGAGAAGAAAAAAGAAAAGATCTTTGCTTTTATCAAGGAGCAGGGAACCGATATTTTCGAAAAGGGGATGCTCGAGCTTAGAAGAGCTCTTTATGGGGATCATCCTTACAGCATGCGGGTAGAAGGCGAGATCGAAACTGTCGATAAGATCACCCGTAATGATATGGTGAAATTCCGCTGGGAGCATCTGGCGCCTAATAATGCCGTAATGACGGTTGTCGGGGATGTGGATATCAAAAAGACCGTCAAGGTGATTCAGGATAAATTTGAGAACTGGAAGGCAAAAAGCGAAGGGCTCCAGCCCATTGAAGTGATACCGCCGGAGAAAAGAAGAAGATTCGACGTTAACATGAAAAAGGAAGAGGCTTTTTTTGCGGCCGGTTTTATAGGGCTGGAATTGAAAGACGAAAGAGTGTATGCGTTGACAGTTATAGGATCGATTCTTTCGGGTTCAGACGGCCTGTTATTCTACGGGCTTAGGGAAAATGAAGGGCTCGTATATACCTCCGGCGCATACTCCGTTCTTGGAGTTGATCCGGGGCATTTTGCTCTTTTTGCCGCGACGAGCGAGGAGAACCTAAGCAAAGTCGGTGCAGAGGCGGTCAGAGTTATTGAAGAGGTCGTATCCGGTGCCATAAGAGAAGAAGATATCGAATCTGCGAAAAAGAAGATCATAACCAATCATATCCTTTCTCTTGAGACGAACTCATCGCTTTCGATGATAATGGCGCTGGATGAACTTTACGGCCTGGGTGCATTTTATAATAAAGAGTATCCTTCCAAGATAAAAGCTGTTACGAAAGAAGATGTGGTGCGGGTGGCGGGCGAGATATTTGATATCGAAAAAATCACCGAAGTGTTCGTGCATTCGAGGGAATAAAAGACGGTAAGCTCCCGAGAGGACAATTTAACGGTTGGAGGCGGTTTATGACGAGAGAAGCGGCTGTAGCGGGTCAGTTCTATCCAGGGAACAAACACTCGCTTGAAAAGGAATTAGAGGCAATGATCCCGGCCGGTTCTGAGAAAATAGATGCTATCGGCGCGGTTGTGCCGCATGCAGGATACATGTATTCGGGTGCTGTTGCAGGAGAAGTGTATGCGAAAATTAAGCCTAAAAAAACATATGTGATCTTCAGTCCGAATCATAGCGGTTACGGCGCGCCTTTTGCGTTGAGCGCGGAAAGCTGGAAAACCCCCCTTGGGGAAGTTTCTGTTGATAAAGAATTGATCGATGCGGTTAAAGACAGGTCCGCTCTCGTAAAAGAAGATGCGACAGCTCATGCGTTTGAACATTCGATCGAGGTCCAGCTGCCTTTTATCCAGAGGATCGCGCCCGGATCGAGCATTGTGCCGATAACCGTCCAGCACGGCAGCATGAAACAGCTCGGGGAAGTTGCCGGTGCGGTCTCTTCAGCCATAAAAGAAACCGGTAAAGACGCAGCTATTCTTGCATCAAGCGATATGACCCATTATGAATCCCGCAAGACTGCTGAGGAAAAAGATCATATGGCTATAGACAGGATCCTGGAGCTTGATCCCGAAGGCCTTATACAGGTTGTTGAGACAAATAATATAAGCATGTGCGGCTATATTCCCGCGGTCCTTATGCTGATGGCTTGCAAGGATCTCGGCGCCAAGAAAGCGGAACTGGTCAAATATTCTGATTCCGGTTATGTAACAGGCGACGATTATCAGGTTGTGGGATATGCGGGAATAGTGGTTTATTAGAAAATGAAATAAAAGGACAAAAAAATGGGATTATTCAGAAAACGGAACAGGGTGTTAGCGCTCGGCGGCGGCAGCGCAAGGGGGTTATGCAATATCGGCGTCCTTAAAGTGCTCGAGAGGCATTACGGACGCGGCAACCTGCCGTTTGACATGATCATAGGCACCAGCATAGGAAGCCTGATAGGAGCCGCATATTGCACCGGATGTCCTGTGGAAGAGATGGAAGAGAAGGCGTTGAAATTTAACTGGCCCCATCTTGTCGATTTCGGTATCCACTCAACAGGCCTCATAAAAGGTAAAAAGCTGGAAAATATCATTTTAGATATAGTGGGCGATAAAACATTTAAGGATCTGAAGATCCCTTTTGCTTTGACAACCACAGATCTGCAGACGGGTGAGGAACGCGTTCACACATCTGGCGATCTGATCACACTTATACGAGCAAGTTGTTCATGGCCCGGGATATTTACGGCGGTCGAAGTTGAAGGACATCTGCTTGCGGACGGAGGCGTGCGTAACAGTATCCCCACCAAAGCGGCGTGTCAGTTAGGATCAAATTTCATGGTCGCGGTTAATCCCGGTTTTGGAATAGCAAGCCATAAAATAGATAATCCCTTAAAAGCGATAGTTCAGTCCGTTCAAATAATGGGCGAAGAGCTTAACGCCTATCAGGCACGTGCGGCAAATGTGGAGATCAGGCCGGTTTTGCAGGGAATAGATCAGTTCGATTTCGATAAGGGGAGTTTTATTATAAAAGAAGGAGAAGATGCCGCAGAGAGGCAAATGCCTCAGATTAAAAGAAAATTATTTATAAGCTCAATAAAGGAGAAGATCTGTGTCAGAAGATAAAAATTTAAAAATAAATTTCAGTCTTTTTATTTCAAGTCTTTTAATGGAAGGGTTAATGGCATTGGGCGCTACGGAGAATCCCATAACTAAAAAGACGGAGACAAATCTTGAACACGCGTCGCAGGTGATAGATGCCCTTGACATGCTCAAAGAAAAAACAAAAGGGAATCTTACGGCGGAAGAGGGAACAGGCCTGGATCAGGCGCTTCATCAGATGCGCATGCTGTACATATCCAAGAAGGAAGAAAAGAAGGCATGAAAAAGATCCTGTCCGCGGGCTTGCGCATAACGATAAGTTTCGGTCTTTTGGGGCTTTTGTTCTGGCTCATGAGAGACCGGTTCGGAAAAATAGGTTCTGCGCTGATAGACAGCGATATAAGATTTATTATAGCGGCGCTTATTTCTTTCATGGTATGCGTTATGTTCCTCGCGATGAGATTAAAGGTAATATTTTACGGCGAGAACATCTTCATGAAATATCTTGATTCCGTACAGCTTACATACATCGGGTATTTTTTTAATAATTTTATGCCTACAGCTGTCGGAGGCGACATACCGAAAGCTTTGTATGCGGCTCAGGCGCATGGCGCGAAGATGAAGTCTTATATAAGCGTGATGATGGACAGGATAATCGGTTTATACTCATTTTTGATACTTGCCGCGATTGCGCTGGTCGTTGGGCGCGGCAGATTTAATATCCCCGGGATAACGCAGCTTGTTTTTGTTTTTCTTACGTGCGGGGTAATAGGTTTTATTGTTATCACAAATACAAAAATAGCCCGCTTAGTGGAGAAGATCCTGTCGAAATTCAAAGTGATGAATCTAGGAAAGAAACTGCATGAAGTTTATACAGTTGTCCACGATTATAGGAACAGAAAAGATATAGTCGTGAAATCCATCTTAATTTCGGTAGTTGCACAGAGTTTTTATTTTCTTATGGTTTATATGTTCCTCCGGTCATTAGGCGGCGATGTAGGCATTATTAATGTATTCCTGATAATGCCTGTTGTATCGTTCATAAGCATGATCCCGTCAATAGGAGGCCTGGGTGTCAGGGAAGGGGCGATCGTGACGTTTTTTGCCGCATTGGTCGGCAAGGAAATAGCTTTTGCGGGGAGCTTGCTTGTAATGTTGGGGTTCTTCTATATAAGTTTTATTGGGGGTATAGTTTTCTTTTTTTGGAGCATTCGCATGGGAAGAAAGGAGAGGGTATGACGATCGACAAAGAACTTCTGGATATTTTGGCGTGTCCTATATGTAAGGCGGACGTGAAACTGGAAGGCGAAAAAATAGTCTGCACAGGTTGCGGGAGAAAGTACCCTATAAAAGACGGTATACCGGTAATGCTTGAGGAAGAAGCGGAACAGCCGGAAGAATAAAGCTTTAGATCCTAAAAATGAGGAGGATAAGATGAAAAAGGTGCTTGTTATAAATGGCCCCAATCTTGATTTGCTCGGAAAAAGAGAAAAAGACATATATGGCGAAGAGACCCTGGAAGACATAAATAAGTCTTTGGAAGCTATCGCAAAAGAAGAGGGCGTAAAACTTGAATTTTTCCAATCGAATCATGAGGGGGATATTGTAGACAAGATAGGCAGTACCGATGCCGCAGGTATTTTGATAAATCCCGCGGCGTATACTCACACGAGTGTGGCCATCTGTGATGCAATAAGCGCGAAGACCATACCTTCTGTTGAAGTGCATCTTTCCAATATATACGCAAGAGAAGAGTTTCGCCATAAATCGCTGATAGCCCCGGTCGTGACGGGCCAGATCAGCGGATTCGGGAAAACGAGCTATTTACTCGGGCTCAGGGCTTTGGCGGAGGCAATTAATGCAAAATAGGCCGGGTGATCGCGATCTTCACCTTAAGAGGGCAAAACGTAAATTGGTAAATGCCGGTTGTGATGCGATTCTCGTAAGCGATCCCGGCAATATTGAATACTTTACGAACACCTCAAGCCTTGGAGCGTTTGTTCTGGTGCCTGCAAGAGGAAAGGCCGTTTTTTTTATAGATAAAATGAACTATGCGCTTGCGGTGAAGATGCTTGAAGGACTGGACATTGATATTATCACCGACAACGCCCGGATAAAAGCAGTGGCAGCGTTTATCAAAGACAAAAAATACAGAAAAATAGGGTTCAACGAACGGACGCTCCCGGAAGGCACATTCAGAGCCCTTGAGCGGTCCGCTTCAAAGATTAAATTCAAACCGTTGGCTTCACTGGTGCAGGATATGCGCACTTGTAAGGGTGATGACGAGATCAGGCTGCTGAAAAAAGCGGCAAAAGAAACGGTCGTTATCTGGAATGAGGTCAAACACGCTATCAGGACCGGCATGACCGAACGGGAAATAGCCGCCATGGTAGATATCGCAATAAGAAAAAGGGGACATACGAATTCCTTCCCTACAATTGCGGCAATAGGCAGGAATTCGGCTTTTCCCCATGCGATCCCCTCTTCCAGGAGGTTAAGGAAGGGTGAACATGTGCTGGTTGATTTCGGGATCAAATACAACGGGTACTGTTCTGACTTGACAAGGACATGGGACAACGGTAGAATAAACCGAAAAATTAAGGACTTACGAAACTTTGTCTTAACAGCCCAGGAAAGAGCTATAAAAAAACTTAAAAGTGGAGTAAATATAGGCTCTTTGGCCAGGGATGTTAATGGTTATTTCCATAAAAACGGGCTTAGCGGCTATATTTTGCATAGTTTAGGCCACGGTGTGGGGCTGGATATCCACGAAGAGCCGTATTTAAGCGAAAGATCCTCCCGGAAGCTTAAAAAAGGCATGGTAGTTACTATAGAGCCCGGGTTGTATGTGCCTGGGGTAGGCGGTATTCGTGAAGAGGACATGGCGTTAATAACTGCCAAGGGATGTGAGGTGTTGACTAAATGATCAAAGCCGGAAATTTAAGGACAGGTACCATAATCAAATATAATAATCAGCTGCATACGGTAGTGGAAGCCCAGCATTATAAACCCGGCAAGGGCGGAGCTTTCATACGGACCAAGCTTAAGAATCTTCAAACAGGCTCGATTGTTTCAGAAACATTACGGCCTGAAGATACGTTTGAGGACGTGTTTATCGAGCAGAAACAGGTTCAATATCTTTACAAGGACGATCATGGTTATTGCTTCATGGACGAAGAGACATATGAACAGATGCATATATCTGAAGGGAAAATAGGGGATATTATCGATTATCTTAAAGAGAACATGACAGTAACAGCAAATCTCTTCGATGGAGAGATACTTTCAATAACGCCGCCGATACATGTTGTATTAAAAATAGCAAAAACCGAACCCGGGTTAAGGGGCAATACCGTCAGCGGTGCGACGAAACCGGCTGTTCTTGAAACCGGCAAAGAGATAAAGGTGCCGCTTTTCATCGAACAGGGAGAGTTGGTTAAAGTTGATACCCGTACGGGTGAGTATATTGAACGCGCTTAAATAGGAGTTGAAAAATGAATATTAAAAAGATTCAGGAACTTATTGAATTGATGAATAACAATAACCTTGGCGAGATCGAGATCGAGCAGGAAGGCCAGAAGGTCAAACTCAAAAAAACCACCGCCCAGGGCATCATTGAACAGGTAGTTCCTCAGGCGGCAGCCCTGCAGCAGCCTCAGGCTGCAGCAGCAGCGCCGGCGAAGCCTAAAGAGGCAGCCGGCAATCTTAAGGAAGTAAAAGCCCCGATGGTAGGAACATTTTACAGATCACCCTCGCCGGATTCCGAGGCTTATGTTGACGTAGGTAAAGTGGTTCATAAAGGGGACGTTCTTTGCATCATAGAAGCGATGAAGATAATGAACGAGGTCAAGAGCGAATTTGACGGTAAAATAGTGCAGATCCCGGTTGAGAATGCGGAACCGATAGAATTCGGGCAGACATTGTTCTTGATAGAACCTATATAATAGGAATAGGGCGGAGAGATTTTATGTTTTCAAAAATTTTGATAGCGAACAGGGGCGAAATAGCGCTTCGTATAATACGTGCCTGCAAAGAATTAGGCGTAAGAACTGTTGCAGTTTATTCTGAAGCCGACGCTGATTCTCTTCATGTAAGGTTCGCCGATGAAGCTGTGTGTATAGGCAAAGCCGCACCTTCTGAAAGTTATTTAAATATCCCATCCATAGTGAGCGCTGCGGAGATAACAGACGTAGAAGCCATACACCCGGGATACGGTTTTCTGGCGGAAGATGCCCATTTTGCGGAGATATGCGAATCATGTCATCTGAAATTTATCGGTCCCACGCCTGAGAATATCAAGCAGATGGGTGATAAGATGATGGCCAAGGATACCATGAAAAAAGCCGGGATACCCGTTATACCCGGAACGGAAAATGTTATTAAGACCAAGGAAGAAGTGCTTAAAGAAGCGAAAAAAATAGGGTATCCGGTTATTATTAAAGCTTCCGCGGGGGGCGGCGGTAAAGGCATGAGGGTCTGCCACAATGATGTCAGCCTGGTAGGCGCTTTCTTGACAGCTCAGAGTGAAGCGGAGGCCGCTTTCGGGAATCCCGATGTATATATGGAAAAATATATTAACGAGCCGCGCCATGTGGAACTGCAGATACTCGCGGATGAAAAAGGCAATGTTGTTCATCTTGGAGAGAGAGATTGCACAGTGCAGAGGCGCCATCAGAAATTAATAGAAGAGTCCCCATCGGTAAGCATTACCGATAAGATGCGTAAAGAGATGGGTGAAGAGGCGGTCAAGGGCGCGGAAGCGGCAGGTTATGTCGGAGCCGGCACGATCGAATTTCTGGTTGACGGCAATAATTTTTATTTTATGGAGATGAATACGCGGATACAGGTCGAGCATCCCGTAACGGAACTGGTGACGGGCATCGACCTTATAAAGGAGCAGATAAAGATCGCTACGGGCGCGAAACTTCCGTTTAAACAGGAAGATATCAAATTCAACGGCTGCGCCATAGAATGCCGCATAAACGCGGAAGATCCCGAGAACGATTTCAGGCCTTCACCCGGGAAGATAGAGGCCATATATAAACCGGGAGGCCCGGGAATAAGACTTGATACCCATGTATATGCCGGTTATGTCGTTCCGCCGTATTACGATTCTATGATAGCAAAGCTTTTGGCTCATGGGAACACCAGGCAGGAGGCCATAGATATCATGCTTAGAGCGTTGAGCGAATTTCTGGTGGAACCTATTCCCACGACCGTGGATTTTCACAAGAGAGTGCTGAGCGATTCCGATTTTCGCAGTGGAAAATATTCCACTCATTTTATTGAAAAATATTTTCCGAAGAAAGAAGAATAGGAGGGGGTTTTATGAATTTTATCAAACGACTGGGGCTTTTGATCTACATGGTCCTGATGGTGTTTATCGGCGCGACGATCCTTTTGGCGGCGCTGAACATGATCACTTCAGAAAATTTAAATCAGGCGATGGAGGCGATCCATTCGTCCGCTGATTATCAGTGGATCACTGCGGGGATAGGCGCTTTGATAATTTTGATCGGGCTGATAGTCCCGAGCCATGCGTCAAAAAGTCTCAAAAAGGGGAGAACAATAACTTTCCAGAACCCTGACGGAGAGGTGACGGTTTCGGTAACGGCCATAGAAGATTATATCCGCAAGATCGCCGATGACATGCCTGATGTCAAGGATGTGCGTTCGCATGTGAATTTCACGAAAAAAGGGATAAATGTTACAAGCGCTGTGTCAATACATGCCGGAGCCAATATCCCTGAAGTCATGGAACGCATCCAGATGGCAGTCAAGAATCATATACAGACAATGCTGGGAGTGGACGAACCGATAAATATTAAAATGCACATAAGCAGAATTATAGGCACACCGCCTGCTGAAGCAGTAGGGCCGGAAGAGCCCCAGGAAGAGTCCCCGCAGCAGGTGCCGTTCCGTTAACGGAAAACCTGATAAAGATCGAGTCTCATATGAAGGATATTATTAAAAAGATATTTGAAGACAGCATCAAGGTTAAAAAAGAATTTATTCTTGATGACGCGAATGTGTCAAAAATAGCGGAAGCCGCAAAAACCATAATCGATTCTTATTCCCGCGGAGGCAAGGTCATAGTTTTCGGCAACGGCGGGAGCGCCGCTGACAGCCAGCATTTTGCCGCGGAATTGATGATAAGATTCGAAAAGGAGAGGCGAAGTCTTCCCTGCATCGCTTTAAGCACAAATACATCGAATCTTACGGCAGCCTCAAATGATTACGGATACGACAGTTCTTTTTCGAGGCAGCTGGAAGGCCTCGCGAAAGAGGGAGACGTGGCGGTGGCTGTCTCTACAAGCGGTAACTCCAAAAACGTACTGGATGCCGCCAAAAAGGCCAGATCGTTGAAGATCCCTGTTATTGGCCTGCTCGGAAGGGACGGCGGTAAACTTGCCGGAATATCGGATATCCCGATAATCGTGAAAGATCAGAATACGGCTCGCGTTCAAGAGGCGCATGGCGTGATCATGCATGCTTTGTGCAAGATCATTGAAGATAATATAAGTTAACTATCAAGCCGGAAGGTCGCCGGTATCATGCCAAATAAGAAGATTAAGAAACAGGATGATGTTGCAAAAATAGTGTACTGGGAAAAAGCCGCCGACAGGGTCGTGGGTTTCACCAACGGTTGTTTTGATATCCTGCATGCCGGGCATGTTGCTTATCTTGAAAAAGCTAAAGAGAAATGCGATGTTTTGATCATTGGCGTGAACAGCGATTCTTCGGTAAAACGCATAAAAGGCGACAAGCGTCCTATTAATGGCGAGAAATCGCGGTTAGCTGTATTAGCAGCGCTGGAGGTCGTGGATTATGTAACGCTTTTCAAGGAAAGTACTCCTAAGAAACTGATAGAGCTTATCACCCCGAATGTGCTTTTTAAAGGCGGAGATTGGGATGAAAAGGATATTGTCGGAGGGAGGCACGTAAAAGCCAGCGGCGGCAAGGTAGAGGTAATTCCGTATGTGAAAGGATTTTCTACAACTGATTTAATTAAAAGGATCAAGAAAAAGGGGTAAAGCGGCATGGACAAGGGTGTTTACAGGATAATAGATGCGAATCTGAACAGGGTGATGGAAGGCATACGCGTCAGTGAGGATATAATACGGTTCGCCCTGGATAACGAAAAATTGACACGGAAGCTTAAGGATCTGCGTCACAATATTTTCATTGCAATAAGGGATCTTCGCATGCAGCACCTGCAGGAACTCGTGTCTGCGCGTGATATTGATGACGACATAGGGCGCGTGACCACCGAGACTGAAAGGAATAAAAGAGACCTGATCGAACTGTTCCTGGCAAACACGCAAAGAGGGAAAGAATCTTTGAGGGTGCTTGAGGAAGTCCTGAAGCTTTTCGACCAGAAACTTTCACAAAAGTTCAAAAGGTTCAGATTCAAGCTTTACGAGATAGAAAAGGCTTCTGTTGAGGAGTTGGAAAAAATAAGGGGCAAAAGGAAGAAGAAGACAAAAACAAAATGATAAAATCGAGTGAACCTATCATAAAGAAAATACTCGCAAAAGAAGATGCGAGCCGCGCCTATATAAAAAAAGGTCTTCGTTCAGGGACCATAGTCATACCGAAAAACCGCAAACGTTCCGTGTCTGACCCTTGCGCGATAGGCAGGGGAATGAAAACCAAAGTTAACGCTAATATAGGGTTATCTCCGTCCAAATCAAGCATAGACAAAGAGATCGAGAAGATGGAGGCTGCCTGCCGCTCGGGAGCGGATGCGGTGATGGATCTTTCAACGGGATCACGGCTTGCGAAGGTAAGAAAGAGAATCCTGGATGAATGTCCGGTGCCGGTAGGTACAGTCCCAATATATGAACTTGCCTGCATGCCGCGGAAAAAATTCCTTTCGCTTAAAGAGGGCGATTTTATCGCTATTCTCGAGAAGCAGGCCGAAGAGGGGGTTGATTTTTTCACTATTCACCCGGGCATTACGCAAGATGAGTTGAAACTGGTCATTAAAGGGCCGCGTATCATGAATATTGTAAGCCGCGGGGGCGCGTTGATCGCTTCGTGGATGATGGCCAACAAAAAAGAGAATCCTTTTTTCTCCCAGTTCAATAAAGTTCTGGACATACTTAAAAAGTACGATGTCACTTTAAGTTTAGGTGACAGTCTGAGGCCGGGTTCTATATGCGATGCTACGGACCGGCTGCAGATACAGGAACTGATAACATTAGGCGGGTTGCAGCAGCGTGCCTTAAAACGGGGAGTACAATCCATGATCGAGGGCCCCGGCCATGTTCCTCTGGATCAGATCGAATCCAATGTGAAGCTTCAGAAATCCATATGCCATAACGCGCCGTTTTATGTCCTGGGGCCTTTGGTGACGGATTCAGCTCCCGGGTACGATCATATTGTGTCCGCTATAGGAGGCGCTATAGCGGCATGGCACGGCGCGGACTTTTTGTGTTATGTAACCCCCGCGGAGCATTTGAGCCTTCCAGGCATTGACGATGTGCGCCGCGGTGTAATGGCATCTAAGATAGCCGCGCATGCGGCTGATATAGTCAAAGGAATACCTTCCGCTCTTGAACGTGACAGGCAAATATCTCTGGCTCGCGCAAAGAGAGACTGGAATAAACAGTTTAAACTCTCATTGGATCCCGAAGCGCCCGCAAAATTCAGGAAAAGATCTCATCCGGACATGGTTGATGTATGTACGATGTGCGGGGAGTATTGCTCGATAAAAATAACTGAAGATATCGTTAAAAAGAAAAGAAGAAAATGAAAGTAACGATCATAGGTTCTGTTGCTTTTGACAGCGTGGAAACCCCTTTCGGAAAACGCGAAAATGCTTTGGGGGGCTCGGCAACATACGCCTCTTTGAGCGCTTCATTTTTTTCGCCGGTAAACCTTATCAGCGTTGTCGGAAAAGATTTTCCGAAAAAGTATTTTACGATGTTTAAACGACGGGAGATCGACACGGCCGGCCTTGAACAAAAAAAAGGCAAAACTTTTCGCTGGAAGGCCAAATATCATTACGATCTCAGTTATGCGGAAACAATATACACGCATCTTAATGTGTTTCAGGGATTCAAGCCTGCCGTACCAGATAATGTTTCTTCAAAAGACAATCTTCTTTTAGCGAATATAGATCCCGAATTGCAAAGCTGGATATTCGCCTCGATCAAACCTACAGGTCTTGTTGCATGCGACACGATGAATCTCTGGATCGAACACAGAAAGAAAGCGCTCCTGAAGCTGCTGAAAAAAGTCGATATATTTCTTCTGAATGACGCGGAAGCCAGACAGCTTTCCGGAGAGAAGAACCTGATAGACGCCGCCAGATACATAGCTTCAAAAGGGACAAAGATGATCGTCATAAAAAAGGGCGAGCATGGCGCGCTGTTCTTCCATGGCGGACTGCTTTTTATGGTCCCCGCGTATCTTCTGGAGAAGATCTGTGACCCGACAGGCGCAGGCGACACGTTCGCGGGAGGCATGCTGGGATATCTTTCACGTAAAAGAAGAATAACTCAAACCGACCTGAGAAGATCCTTGGTCTATGGCAGCATATTAGCCTCATTCGTAGTTGAAAAGTTCAGTGTGGAAGGTCTTCTTAAGACCTCGGTTAAAGATATAGATACGAGATACAGGCATTTTGAAAAGTTAACGAAATTCTAGGGCGAGCGTAGCACAATGGTAGTGCACTGGCTTCCCAAGCCAGCCACGGGGGTTCGATTCCCCTCGCTCGCTCCACTTTAAAAATTCGGGCCTTCGGGCTGCCTTAAAAGGAGGACGGCACCCTTCGGCCCCATAGCAAGTTAAACGCATTGGGCTCAAATCGCCGAATTTTTTTGAGAGGGAACCAATGGTTCCCTCTCAACGTTCGCCTTCAGCGAACTGCTCACCCTCCTTTAGAGGAAGGGTCTTTATGATACTGGATTAGCAAGGAGGGGGATTACGCTTTGTAAGCGAACGAAATTTCCCCTCGCTTCACTAATTTAATAATGAAAGGAGAAAAAATGAAGAAAGTATTTTCAATCTTGGTATTAGCGGTATTTTTGATGGGTGCGGCTCTATCCTTCGCCGATTCTTCTGATTTTTTGAAGCAGGGGCTTTTGGGAGCCGGCGCAGGGGCTGTGGGAGGCGCTGCGTCAGGAGCCAAAGGCCGGGATGTATGGAAAGGCGCGCTTGCCGGTGCCGGAGTCAACCTTGTGGGGAACATGCTCCTTGATAAGCATAGCGGCGAAGAAGTGACTAAAACCGATAATGTGGACAAGCTCGATTCGAGGACCGCTTATCAGCAGGGGTATCAGGATGGTTATGAAAACGGATATAAACAGGGTTATACAGAAGGCATAAAAGAGAATGTAAAAAAGTAAAAAATTAATTGTTTTATTCAGAGGAAAGAGAAATGAAGAATAAGAAGAATACATTCATGTATATTGTTGCGGCTATTGCCGCGATCGGCGGTGTTCTTTTCGGATTTGATACCGGAGTGATATCGGGAGCATTGCTTCTTATCAAGAAACAGTGGGCGTTAAGTACGGCAAGCCAGGAATTTGCCGTAAGCGCCGTTCTGATCGGGGCAATGATAGGGGCGGCTCTAAGCGGAAGGCTTGCGGACAGTTGGGGAAGACGCCGGGTGATCATCATAACTGCCGGGATATTCGCCTTGGGAACTTTAGGGGCAGCGGCATCGGCTTCGGTTAACTGGCTTATTGCGAGCCGCATAGTAATAGGTGTAGCTATTGGTATAGCTTCTTTCTGTGTTCCTCTATATATCTCCGAGGTCGCTCCCGCCAAACAAAGGGGAGCTCTGGTCTCGTTAAACCAGCTTGCGATAACGATAGGGATCCTGGTTTCTTACTTTATCGATGATATATTTGCCGCCATGACCGGCGGGTGGAGATTCATGTTCGCAGCCGGCATTTTACCGGCAGTAGTTTTGGGTGTCGGGATGTTGTTCCTGCCTCGGACGCCTCGGTGGCTCATGATAAACGGGAGAGATGAGGAAGCCCGGTCAGTTTTGGAGAAGATGGGCACAATAGAAAGTGTCGATGCCGCTATAGGTGACATGAAAAGGAGTTTAAGCGAAGAGAAGAGCGGCGGTTTGAGGGAGCTGTTCGTTCCCTGGCTAAGGATGCCTCTTTTTATAGGTATCGGTATCATGTTCTTTCAGCAGATAACGGGGATCAATACAGTTATATATTATGCCCCGACTATTTTTGAAATGGCCGGATTCAAATCGGATGTAGTGGCGATAGCTGCGACCATGGGTGTGGGGGCGTTAAATGTGATCATGACAGTTGTCGCGATATACGTTATCGACAAGATCGGGCGCAAACCTTTGCTTTTCGTGGGGTTGATCGGTATGGCTATTTCTTTGGGGATCTTAGGGCTTGCTTTTAAAGAAGAGGCGTATCTGGGCGCTGCTTTAAAATGGGTTTCAGTAGGAAGCCTTTTGCTTTACATAGGTTCCTTTGCTATAAGCTTGGGTCCTGTAGCATGGCTGATCATATCGGAGATCTATCCGCTTAGAATAAGAGGGCTGGCGATGAGTATCGCGACATTATCAAACTGGGCTTTTAACTTTATCGTTGCGAGCACTTTCTTGAGCATAGTTCAGGCTCTTGGAGCGTCATCAGCCTTTTGGATATATGCCGTGCTCAGCGCGATGGGTTGGCTCTTCTGCTACTTTTTTGTTCCGGAAACAAAGGGGCACAAGCTTGAGGATATTGAAGAGCATTGGATCCAGGGCAAATCACCCAGAGAATTGTAAAGCGAATTGCGGTTTAGGGGTACAGCCTTTATCAGCAAATTGCATGAAAGGGGTCAATGATGGGAAAAGAACAGACCAATAATCGTTCTGAAGAGAAAAAATACGAAGCTTTAAGCCCGTTTGAGCTCAAGAATAAACTTATAGACATGGCCCAGACGCATCACGAGCGCATGATGCTTAACGCGGGAAGAGGCAATCCCAATTGGATCACAATGATGCCGCGGCGCGGATTTTTTCAACTAGGGCTTTTTGCTGTTCAGGAATCAGAAAGAAGACCCCACAGGCCAAGATTGGGATCAACTCCGGAGAAGGAAGGTATTGCAAAAAGGTTTGAGGAATATCTTGCGGAGAATTGGGAGGGTGAAGGCGTTCCGTTCTTAAAAGAAGCTCATAATTATGTTATCAATGAATTAAAACTTGACCCGGACGATTTTATTTGTGAAATGGTGGATGCGATACTCGGAGATCATTATCCCACACCGGACAGGATGCTCACTAGCAGTGAAAAAATAGTCCACAAGTATCTTGAGCAGGAGATGTTCGGCAATGATCCCAAACTGGGCAAGTTCGATCTTTTTCCGACGGAAGGCGGGACCGCCGCAATGGATTACATATTTACTTCTCTTATGGAGAATAAACTTCTGCACAAAGGGGATAAGATCGCTTTAGGGACGCCGATATTCACCCCGTATCTTGAGATCCCGCATTTAAATGATTATGAGTTCGTAGAACTTGAAGTCAAGCAGGGCGAAAACTCAGACTGGCAGTATTCCGATTCCGAGATCGAAAAACTGGCGGATCCGGATGTAAAAGCGTTTTTTCTGGTGAACCCTTCAAACCCCACATCGGTGAGCATACAGGAAGATACTCTCAAAAAAATAGGGGACCTGGTCAAAAATAAACGCCGGGACCTGATCTTGCTTACGGATGATGTATATGGCACATTTGTCAATGGTTTCAGGTCGCTTGCGGCCGTCGCGCCGTACAATACGATCCTTGTATATTCATATTCCAAATACTTCGGCGCTACAGGCTGGAGGCTGGGCGTAATAGGGATGCACGAGAACAACGTATTTGATAAGGCAATCGCTTCATTGTCTGAAAGTGACAGGAAAGGATTACATGCGCGATACAGCACTGTGGTCCTCGATCCCGACGGCATGAAATTGATCGACAGGATGGTCGCCGATTCCAGGTCCGTTGCGCTGCATCATACCGCGGGGCTTTCAACGCCGCAGCAGGTGCTGATGGTCCTGTTCTCCCTCTATTGTTTGATCGATAAAGAAAACAGGTATAAAGAGGAAGCTCAGTCAATAGTCGCTCATAGGTTCAAGACCCTGTACGATGCTATAGGCATCCCGTATCCCGACAATCAGTATGACGCGCATTATTATACAACTATTGATATCCCGACCCTGGCGAAGACCAGGCACGGGGAAGATTTTGCTAAATATCTTGTTGGAGATCATGAGCCTATCGATTTTGTCTGGAGGCTTGCGGACGAAAAGTCCATTGTCCTGATGGATGGCGGAGGTTTTGATGCGCCTAATATGTCCGTGCGCGTATCACTTGCTAATCTTCAGGACTCCGCTTACGAAAGAATAGGTAAAGGCATTAGCGAGCTTCTGGAAGAGTATTATAAAGAATGGAAGGGAAAGGCATGATGCATTATTTCGTTGATACTTGTAAGGCTTATCCTCAAATTGCGGTGTTTCTTGCGCTTGCGATAGGTTATTATGTCGGCAAGATAAAAATTTTTGGGTTCACCCTTGGCTCGACTGCGGGAGTCCTTTTAAGCGCGATTGTCATAGGCCAAATGGATATTACTGTTCCCCCGATGGCAAAGGCCATAGGGTTTGCGCTCTTCATATTCTGCATAGGATACAAAGTGGGGCCGCAATTTTTCGGTGCGATGAAAAAAGAAGGCCTTAAGTATATTGTACTTTCTTTATTCGTCGCTATAGTCGGGCTAGCAACAGCTGTCATTCTGGGTAAAACGCTGGGCTTTGATAAAGGAACTGCGGCAGGCCTTATTTCCGGAGCTATGACACAATCCTCAATCATAGGAACAGCCGACGGGGCTATAAGCCACTTAGCGATATCTCAGGCCCAGAAAACGGCTCTTGAGGGTAATGTTGCTATAGCATACGCGATAACCTATATATTTGGGGTGGCGGGTCTGATAGTTTTTTACAAGATATTTCCGAGCATTTTGAAAGTTAACCTGAAAGATGAAGCCAGAAAGCTTGAACAGGAGATGTCCGGTGGGTCGGCGGAAGAGCTTGCCCCGGGGTTATTCTCATGGTCCGGCAGGCTAAGCCTCAGGGTATATCGCGCCAAACATGAGAATGTAATAGGCAGGACCGTGAGGGATTTGGAGGAGATGTTTCCCGGAAGAGTTGCTGCCGATAAAATAAAACGCGGAGATAAAGTTTTTGACCCGGAACCGACTACAGTTATAGAGGCAGATGATAAGATAGCTTTAATAGGCAGCCGGGAAGAATTTGTTAAAGTCGGCACAATGATCGGTCCTGAAATAGAAGACAAAACTGTTTCAGAGATCATCGGCGAAATGCTGGATATCTGCGTTCTTAATAAAGAAGTGGTGGGTAAAACTCTTGGCCAGTTGAGCGAAAAACATGGACACGGATGTTTTTTGAGAAAAATTTTAAGGCAAGGGCACGAAATACCTATTACCAGAGACACTGTAATTAATAAATGCGATGTCTTAAAAGTTGCCGGCACCCAGAAAGATGTAGAGAAACTGGTAAAAGAGGTTGGATATCCGGAACGGCCGACGAATACCACGGATCTAGTAATGGTGGGAGCAGGGTGTGTTTTAGGAACATTGCTTGGACTTTTGGCTGTAAAAGTAGGGGATATACCTCTAACACTTGGTATTGGCGGAGGCGTATTATTGGCGGGGTTAGTAGCCGGATGGCTTCGTTCACTTCACCCTACATTCGGACAGATCCCGACAAGCGCGCAATGGATATTTACGGATTTCGGATTAAGTCTTTTTATCGCGTGTGTAGGTCTTACCGCAGGACCTAAGGCGGTCGAAGCTATCAAAACAACAGGGATCTCATTATTTTTAGCCGGAGTGGTTCTTACAATTACGCCGCATATACTTGGGTATTTTTTCGGCAGGGGGGTTTTAAGGTTAAACCCTCTTTTAACTATGGGAGCTTTGACCGGTGCAGGGACCGCGACGCCGTCACTCAATGTCCTTAAAGACGAGGCGGACAGTTCCATGCCGGCCCTGGGTTATACAGTGCCTTATGCGTTTGGTAATTTTATTTTAACGGTATGGGGTACGGTAATTATTCATTTGATGTAAAAACGAGGAGGAGAAATGATAAAAAGTGCGGTTTTAACCAATCAAATTATCGTCCAAGCTGTGAACAAGAAAGGCACTCTGGCTGATATCGCAAAGCTGACATCCGAACACGGGATAAATATCGAGGCCATGGCGGGCTATGTGGCGGACGGCGATACGGCTACTCTGATGCTGGTCACGGATGACGAGCGCAGAACGGTGGATCTTCTTAAAGAACACGGATACCAATCCGTGCACGAGACAAAAGTCATTTATATTGAGATCGAAAGCAAACCGGGCGCTTTAAAGGTTATTTCGGATAAATTGGCGGACAACGATATCGATATAAAGTATAATTACGGGACAACATCTTCTGACGCGAGATATTCGAGGATGGTCCTGGGAACAAGCGACAATGAGAAAGCCGTTGTTCTTTTCCAAAAATTTACCGAAGAATAGTTTGTCCTACTTATGAAGATCGGGCTGGATGTTGACGATACGATAATGAGGGCTCCGGAATTATTTAGTTTGCTTTCCAAAGCTGCATCGGAGGCGGGCTGGCAGATTCATGTTATTACCACGCGTCCTGATACTGAATCTGACAGACAAAGAACTATTGACGATCTAGAGAAGGAAAAAATTTCATATCATACTGCATATCATCTTCCCAAGCAAGAAGGGGAAGTTGAAGATTGCCCTTATGAAGATCTTGACAGCTATCATAAATTCGTGTGGCAAAAGGTAAGATACTGTCAGGAAGAAGGAATAGACATCTATTTTGATGATGACGAAAGGGTTGTTGAGCTATTTAAAATATTTGCTCCCAAAATACAGATCTTTCGCGTTTGCAAGCATGATATCTGATCAAAAGGAGATCCCGGTGACATTAAATAAAAAACAAATAATCACTTTAGCTGTTTTAGTCGCGCTTATTGCGATATGCATATTTTTTCTCAGGGAACAGGTTGCGACGCTCATAAGCTTCGATTGATAGGGTTGATAATAAATATTTTCAGTTGCATTTGCAATTCAGGGGATTGTTGAATGTCGTAGCGGCAATTTTTGAGATCCCGACGACCATGATGAAAGAGGGGGAAACTGAGGGTGCCGGCGCTGCCGTGACAAAGGGTCCGGTTCTTGGTATCGTGAACACGGTTGTAAGAGCGCTTGTGGGCGTTTACGAGATCGCTACATTCCCGGTTCCGGTTCCTGAAGGTTATAAACCTATCTTGGAGTCCCCGGAGATCTTGGGTAAGCAGATGTAAAAGATATAATAATTGTTGTTTGAAAAGGCCTCATCTTCGAGATGAGGCCTTTTTGTTTTCACGGGCATTCTTTTTAAAGAGCCGAAGAAGGACAGATCTGGTAAAAATTTAAAAATTCTCTTTGTCCCCTTGTAATTTCCTTGCTTATTATTATAATTTATAAGTATAATATTGCTGAAGAAACAGTTTTATCAAGACGTATCGCCGGGATTATGGATGAAAACTGAATCAGGACGTTGTTGAACATGAGGGCAATTTTCACGGATGGTGGAAGTTGCCTTTTTTTATCGACTAATAAACGCAATTAAAAGAAGGGGGAAAGATGAAGAGAATCATAGCATTATTTTTAGTGGTTGCACTGGCTGCTGTAGTTGCGCCGGCATTCGCCGCGCAGGGGGCAAAAGGCGCAAGCGCGACAGCAATGGAAAAAGCGAGCGATGAGGCGATATTCCATCGTGTCGGCGATTGGTTTGCGACACGCGGTAAGACGCCGGAAGAAGCTCAGGCAATAAGAGCCGCAAGAAAGGCTGAAAGAACGGCAAAAAGGGCCCAGAAAGAGGCTGAAAGACAGAAAAAGCTCATGGAAAAACAATTGAGAAAATCCCAGAAAGAGATGAAAGGGCAAGTGAAAAAGGGCTGGGGGAAGTAAGCCCAGAGGCGCATTTTAAAAAGGAGTGAAAAAATGAAGAAGCTCGTCAGTATTCTTATAGTGGTACTGGTTGTGCTTTTTGTTCTGTCTTTTGCTAAGGACATGATCATTAAGACATCAGTAGAAAAAGGAGTTGAAGTTGTTACGGGACTCCCCCTGAAGATGAAGAGTCTCACAGTCGGCATAATCAAGACACTGGTGGGCATAAAGGACCTTAAGGTCTACAACCCTGCGGGGTATAAAGATAAGGTCATGCTTGACATGCCTGAGATCTATGTTGATTATAACCTGCCTGACATTATTAAAGGAAAAGTGCACCTTAACGATGTGCGGCTGGATCTTAAAGAATTTGTTGTTGTTAAGAACGAAAAAGGAGAGTTGAATTTAAACGCAATAAAGACCGTTCAAACGCAGAAAGAAGGCGCAAAACCGGCTGAGGCGAAAGAAAAAGGCAAGGCTCCCGAGATACAGATCGATAATCTCCAGCTGAAGATCGGCAAGGTTATCTACAAGGATTATTCTGAGGGCGGAGCGCCTTCCGTTCAGGAGTTCGACATCAATCTTAATGAGAGATACCAGAACATTGATGACCCGAACAAGCTGGTAAGTTTAATAGTTGTTAAGGCCCTTATGAATACTTCGATCGCAAAACTTACGAATTTTGACCTGAAAGGCATGCAAGGCACGATCGGTGATACGCTTGCAAACGCTCAAAAGGTGGTCGGTCAGGCTCAGGAAGTGCTCACGCAGACCACCCAGCAGGCACAAGAGGCTGTAAAAGGGACCACGGAGGTTTTAAAACAAACTACCGAAGAGCTTAAAGAATCTTTAAAACTGCCGTTTGGCTCCAAAAAGTAAAAACTATCAAGGAAAAATAAGGGACGGGTGCAAAATTAAAATTGGCGCGTCCCTTATTTTTTTGCATAATGCAATAAGATATGGAACTTTTTTATGTTTTTTGTTGTCTAATATAACAGGGAAAGAAGATGCAGGATATATCCAGGGATGTTGTAGAACGGGCGTCAGAAGGCGATATTGAGGCTTTTGAAGAGATTTATAGAATATCTGCAAGTTATGTATACACAATAGCTTACAGAGTCACACACAGCAAGGAAGATGCAGAGGAAGTTACTCAGGATGTTTTTATGGGCGTTTACAGAAATATCGGGAAATTTCAGTCGAGATCGACTTTTAAAACATGGGTATACAGGATAACAATGAATATCGCGATCAATTTAATTAACAGGAGAAAACGGAAAACCGGACGCACGATTACGTATGACGACGCAATAAGTGCCGGGGAAAATATATACGCTCACGAAGGACAGCTTTATAAAGAGGATGATAAGAAAGTCATTGAGTCCATGTTGAGGGTTTTGCCCCCTGAACAAAAAGCATGTATAGTCCTTAAAGTCATGGAGGGACTTAAATATAAGGAAATAGCGGAGATTCTCAAGATAAATATTAATACCGTAAGATCAAGGCTTAAAAGGGCCCGCGAAAGACTTTTAGCCCTGAGAAAAAGGGAGGCGAGCGGCGATGAAGTGTAAAAAAGTCCAAGACATGATAAAGACCGATTATATTGACGGCGAACTTGATGCTTCATTAAAAAGCCGGATCGATGAGCATTTAAGGATATGCCCCGAGTGCAGGCGGTTTGAAGAGGCGTTGCGCGAGGGTACGGTCGATCCTTTAAAGAAGGCGGAATTAATGCAGCCGTCTGAGGCGGTTTGGGAGAATATAAGGGCAGCTATTGAGGAAGAAAGGACGCGAACTTTTCCTGCGATCTCAATATCGGCCTTGCGGGATCTTTTTATTTTTCGTAAGCCGAAATTGGCAATTGTGGCGGCTTTTCTTTTAGCGGTGATAATCACATTCTTTTCCGTGAGATACTATGTCAGCCAAAATGCTTTGGAAGGATACCTCCAGGAGCAGGTAGAATTTTTGGATCTTCTGGGTAACGGCAACGGGGTTTTTGATCTGGAGGATATTGATATAGGTATTCCCGGGGAAGAATATCTGCTTTAGGCGGAACTTTTTTCAGGAAAGTTTTGTCTAAGTAGATAGAAGGAGGTGATCGAGATGAAGATAACATATAAAAAAATAGTAGTTTGTTTGCTTGTGGCAACGGTATTTTTTGCTGTGCCGGTCTTTTCTGCCCAGGCTTTTGAGAAGTACGCAAAAGAAAAAGGCGAATATGCTCAAAAGAAGATGGAGAGGCTCACAGCGGAACTGGGCCTTACTGATGAGCAGAAGAGTGAGATGCAGAAGCTGCGTGAAGAAAGCTGGGAGGGGAAGAGAGAGCTATACAGTCAGCTGAAGGCCGCAAGGAAGGAGCTTCGGGAAGAGCTGAAAAAACCTTCATCGGACAGGGGAAAGATCAATGATATTGTTGCAAGAATGAAGGATCTTCAGGGGGAAATGATCGATAATAGAGTTGATCATTTTCTTGAGACGAAAGAAGTTCTTACCGATGAACAGTTCCGGAAGTTCCAGGGCCTTCTGAAGGAAAAGCGCGATAAGGTTCGCAGGAAAATAGGCGAAAGAACGGAAAAAAGATCCCGCAGAAAAAGTTATTGATAAGGGGGTGGGTCATGAAGAGGATACTGGTGATAACAATTATCGGTGCATTTTTGATGTCTCTTGTCATCATCCCTTCGTTTGCCCAGAAAAGCTCCAGTGATCTTCTAAGGCAGGGGCTTTTAGGGGCCGGTGCGGGAGCCATCGGGGGCGCTGCCTCTGGCGCGAAGGGAAGAGATGTATGGAAAGGCGCTTTGGCGGGAGCCGGCGTAAATATCATCGGAGGCGCGCTTCTTGATTCTATCAGCGGGGAAAGAGTCGAAAGAGAAAGCAATGTGCAGCAAATGAGGCCGCGCGATGCATATGGCGAAGGATATCAGGACGGGTTTAATAACGGTTATAAGGCAGGTTATACCCGGGGCTACAAAGACGCCTTTACGGAAAACATAAGATAGTATTGTCAAGAAAAAAAGAAATTTTTTATTAATAAAAATATAAAAATTTTTTTAACATTTTGTTGACAGTGCCTACCTAATAATATAATATGATTTCTCGTCTTTAGAGAAGTCATATTATTTATCTTTATATATATTTATTTTATACAACATGTTCATAGAACCCGTATTTGGTAAAAAGTTTTTCGGAAGAGAAGAAATAATCGCCACCCTTTTCAAGAGGGTTACCGCCATGAAAGGCGGGTACAGGCAAAACCTCGCTCTTACCGGTCCGATGCTTTCAGGGAAATCGTCCATCTTGCGCCATTTTCTGATGAACCTGAAGGATCCCGACGTTATTCCTCTATATATAGAAATGGTCGAAGAAGGGTATGAAGATTTTTGCATGCGTTTCATGGCCACACTTCTTTACAGATACTTAAGATCAATAGGCGGCAAAAATGACGGCGATTTTGCGGACCTGAAGAAGGCATGTTCCGGGTTGATCCCGAAAACCGCGAGCGAGATCGAAGAGATCTGTCAATTTCTTAAGAAAAAGAAGAATGATGAGGCCTACCAGAAACTTTTGAATTTACCGGCAGTATTCAAGGACGAGACCGGCAAGAACTGCATTGTCATACTTGATGAATTCCACAATCTGTCCAACTTTCGCCTTAAGAAGCCTTTTCAGGCCTTTGGAAAACATATAATGGTCCAGAAGAATACTATGTATGTGGTTTCCAGTTCCCAGAAGACCTTATTAAAGGAGATCCTGGCAAGAAAACTTTCGCTTCTTTTCGGTAATTTTGAGGTTATAGAAGTAGGCGGGTTTGACAACCAGACGGCACACTCTTTTGTGTCCGACAAATCAAGAGATCTCTCTTTCAATGATAATATAAAGGATTTTTTGATACAGCTATGTCAGGGCAATCCCCTCTATCTGGAAGTTCTGATAAAACGATTTACGGATCTATTGGGGGATAAAGGCAAGCCCCGCGACGAGAAGGAGTGTCTGGTTGACGCCTTCGCGGATACCGTCTACGATTCTAACGGCATTCTCAACCAATATTTCACCAACAGCATGAATTTTTTCCTCGAGAAAAAATCGCGCAAAAAATTCCTGCCCGTTTTGATAGCTTTGGCGAAAGGCGCAAATACGATAAAGACCGTAAAGGAATTTCTGGGCAGGCACGACAAAGAGTTAAGTTCGAAACTTGAAAGACTCCAGCACATGGATCTTATTTTTAAAAGCGGCGTTTTTTACAAGATCAGCGATAAACTTTTTGAATACTGGGTGCGGAACGTCTATTGCATAAAAACAAAATCGATGATCGATGACATGGACATAAAATATCTTGAATTCAAGGGCGTTGTCGAGAAAGATTATCTGAAGTTTTGCGATCACGAGGCTAAAGATGTTATAGATATTATAACCGGGCTTTTCAGATCGTTCAGGAACGAAAAGGTCAACATAGGAATGCATGAAAAGAAAATGCCCAAATTTGATTCGGTGGCCAGCCGCCGCATAAACGAGAATGCATCGGAAATAACGGGAAAGATCGGCAAGAATCAATGGGTATGCCGCGTCAAGCGCAATGACATGGTGGACGAGAATGATCTGTATGATCTGGTGGAGATGAAGCCGAAGACGAAAGAGGCGAAAATTTCACGGAAGATCATAATCCCGCTTAAAGGCATAGAACATCACGCTTTTCTCCTTGCAAAAGAAAAAAATATTTGGGTTTGGAAGACGTCAAGACTTAACAGGATCTTAAGGCTATACGATAACTCTGAATTAGTGATATGAAAATAGTTGTCCTCTCAGACACCCATATTCCCGCGAACACGGACCGGCTTCCCGATAAAGTTTACCGATATTTAAAAGATTGCGACATGATCGTACATGCCGGAGATGTGACCGAGATGTCGTTCATCTCGGAACTCCAAAAAATAGCCGAAACAAAAGCCGTGTGGGGCAACATGGACAGCGCTGAAGTGAAAAACACGTTGCCCAAGAAGGTCGTTTTTAAAGCGGACGGAAAGACCGTAGGCATAACTCATGGCTCCGGCCCGGTTTCAAAGGTCATCGATTCGGTAAAACAAACTTTTAAGGGGAAGAAACCGGATATAATTATTTTCGGGCATTCCCATAATCCTATTAACGAGACAAAAGACGGTGTGCTTTTTTTCAATCCCGGAAGTTCAACGGACAGGATGTTCGCCCCTTACCGTTCTTTCGGCTTAATAGAGATCAAGGGCAATAATATAAACGCCGAGATCATAAAACTTGATTAGCATGATTTGGTTAGAATTCATTTTATGCTCCGCACTTTTGATCTATTTCGCATATAACCTTTGCCGCGAAGGCATTATCCTTTCTGAAAGAACTAATATTGAAAAAGGCATTATCGGCATGTTTTTTCTTGCCGTAGCCACTTCTTTCCCTGAAATTGTCACGGGGGCGTCGGCTGTTTTCTTTCTGGATAAAGCGGCTTTAGGATACGGGGATATCGTGGGGTCCATTATCGTCAATCTTATGATCCTGTTCGGGATCGATATTTACCAGGGAAAGGGAAGGATCCTTCTCAGGGTTTCAAAAGTAAACCGCCTGACAGGCGTTTATGTCGTTATTCTTCTCGGAATAGTCCTTTCGGCCGCGATGATAAGGTCTATCGGTGTGTCGATCCCCGTAATTTATGGGGTAGGTATTGAAAACTTTCTTATCATTTTGACATATTTCGCTGCGCTGAAGATCATCCAAAGATCCGGAAAAAGAGAGGAACATGTGCCTCTCAATAACGAGAGAGAATCTTTTTTAAGTCTATGGTCAAAATTCATGATTTTCCTCGCGGTCGTAATGGCCTTGGGAGTGTGGCTTGCGCGTATAGGCGATAAAATAGTCGCCCAGACAACGATGTCTGAAACTTTTATAGGAACCCTTTTTCTGGGGCTTGTTACGTCTTTTCCGGAGATCATTGTTTCTTTTGCGGCTTTACGTGCCGGATCCATAAACATGGCTGTCGGGAATATTCTCGGAAGCAATATGTTCGATGTATGTATAATTCCTTTTCTGGATATGCTCCATAAGAGGCCGATATTGGGCGCCATGACAAATGCGCAGAAATTCGCGACAGTACTTGTCACAGTATTATCGCTCGTGGCAGTTATCGGCCTTTATTCCAAAAAGGAAACTTCGCGCAAGGTGGGGTGGGATACGGCTGTAATTTTTCTTTTCGGTTTGATCGGGTTTGTGATATTATATTATATCCGATAAAGACTTTTTATTCACACAACAAGAAGTCATCATTTAAGATCATGGGGGACAAAATTCTCACAAGAGCGGATATGGAAAAGAGGGAGCGGGAGCTTTTAGCGCCTTACGCTATGAAAAGCGGCGATTCTCTGGGCCGCGCTTACAAAGAGGAAGAACATCCGTACCGCTCGGCATATCAGCGTGATAAAGACAGGATCATCTATTCCACCGCCTTTCGCAGGCTTGAGTATAAAACTCAAGTGTTCGTTAATCATGAAGGCGACCATTACCGTACCCGCCTTACTCATACGATAGAAGTAGCCCAGATAGCAAGGACGATCTCCCGGGCGCTGAAACTTAATGAAGATCTTGTTGAGGCGATCGCTCTCGCGCATGATCTGGGGCATACTCCTTTCGGCCATTCGGGTGAGGAGACTTTGAGTGACCTGATGAGATCTCACGGAGGGTTTGATCACAATACCCACGGCTTGCGCGTAGTTGATCTGCTTGAAAGAAGGTATCCGAATTTTCCCGGGTTGAATCTGACCCGGGAGGTAAGAAAAGGCATAATCCGCCACTCAACTCCGTACGACAAAAAAAGAATGGACATTACGGATGTCGAAGCGCCGTGGCTTCTTGAGATCGAGGTAGTGGACATTTCTGATGAAATAGCGTATGATAATCATGATCTCGAAGACGGGTTAAGAAGCGGTCTTTTAAGTGAAAAGGACCTGGCGGGAGTAGAGCTTTGGGACAAAACTATAGAAGATATCGAAAGAGAAGCTGCCGTTAGTGATGAAGAAACAAAGAGGGCGCTGATCATCCGGAAACTTATCAATAATCAGGTGTCCGATCTTATTAATAATACAGCTAAACATATTGAAGAGCTAAACATAAACAGCATTGCTGATATCGAAAAGCAAAAGAGGAAAATAGTTGATTTCAGCGAGGACATGAAAGCAAAGCGTGTTTTGTTCAAGAAAGTCCTTTCCGAGAAACTGTATAGTCATTACAGGGTCGTCCGCATGTCAAACAAAGCTTCGCGTTTCTTGAGGGCGATCTTTCAGGTCTTTTGCGATAACCCTGAGCAGCTTCCTCCGCATGCTTACGGAAAGATCGAGGAAAGAGGCAAGCATCGGGTCATTTGCGATTACATAGCCGGGATGACGGACCGTTTTGCTCTTGATCAATATGAAAAGTTTTTTGAACCCTACGAGAGGGTGTAGAAATGAGAAGAGAAGAGCTCAAACGATTGGAAGAACTTTTTAACCGCATGAAAGAGAACTGGGACATGCGGCAGGAGATCGCGGCATTCGGAAAATATCTAAAGAACCCGGAATGGATACTTTTATCAAAGATGCCGGAGTCCGAGAAGGAATTGAAGAAGATGATCTCCGTTAAATGCCTGCACAAGAAAGCACATCCAGATAAGTCCATCCAAAAAACCATAAAAGTATTGTTTAACGCGATCAAGAGAGCCAGGCGCGCTAGATCTGTAGAACAGTTTTGCTACTGCGAGGGGCATTATGGAGTATGTTATCCGCTTTTGGCTGATGAAAAGTTGTTCGGTTTTATTCTTCTTTGCGGCTTAAGAAAAATGATGTCGGAAGATCTTGTGAATATTTTCGCGGCATTCACGAACACGGTTATCAGGGAAACCCAGAAGGAAGTCGAACTTGACGAACTGAACCAGACCGTAAGGCCGAGAGCTCTTGCGCTTTCCACCGTGCATACACTTCATAGGCTTATGTCGGCAACGCTGGATATAAATGAGCTCCTGCCGAGGATCGCCAGGCTTTCCCTGCAGGTCATGAGAACAAATCGGTGCTCGATAAAGATTCTGGATAAAAGAAAGAAAATGCTTCTTCCGATGACCACCATTGATCTGAGGAAAGAAAAGGCAAAATTGAAGAAGGTCGAGATCGGCAGATACGCCCCGGGAAGGGCCGTAAAACAAGCGAGGGCCATAAGAGGCAAGAATTTTCTGGCTACGCCGCTTGTGGACGAGGATATAATAGGCGTAATTACTTTATATGACAAGATAGACGGAACGGATTTCACGTCATTTGATGAAGAGATCATGAAGACCCTTGCCGAGCAGTCAGCGATCGCGATAAAAAATACGCAGCTTTTTCAGGAGCAGCAGGAATTGACCTTAAGCAGTATCAGGTGCATAGCCGACCTGCTCGAGACGCGTCCGCACGGTTTTAAGCGCCCTGAAAGATCTTTTATGAAGCTTATATACCTGATGGGGCGCAAGTTTGAAATGAATGAAAATGAAATTAAAACACTCCAGTATGCGGCAATGCTTCATGATGCGGGAAAAATAAGCGTACCGGAAAAAGTTTTGGCGAAACGGGGAGAACTGACAAGTAAGGAGCTTGATATCATAAGGGCCCATCCCATGAAAGGGGCGAAAATACTTTCCCGGATCAAGCCGCTGAAGACGATCGCGCCGGTCATATTAAGCCATCATGAGAACTGGAACGGGACCGGTTATCCCAAGGGGCTAAAGGGGGAAGAGATCCCGCTTTCGGCGCGCATTCTTGCTGTTGTAGTTTCGTTTGAAGCCATGATAATCGAAAAACCTTACCGGAGAGCTTATACAATAAATGAAGCCATCAAGGAAATAAGGAAAAATTCCGGAACACAATTTGATCCGCGGGTGGTGGAAGCTTTTATCGAGGCGGTTAGTCGTCAGGATGTAAAAAATCTCCTAAAGAAAGAGCTTGCCTGAAACGTTATTAAAGCCCATGCAAAAAATTAAGAGTATTTTTATAGTTAGCACTGTATTGATTTTAACTGCAGTTATTTGTTCGGTTTTTTATTTCGATAAAGTTATTGCTTTTTCGGTCAATCATTTTACCCCATACAAGATCGCGTATACAAAATGGAAAAATCCTTTCGGGGAAGAGTCATCTATAGATGATTTTCGTCTCGAGTTGCCGGATGAAGGCCTGTTCATTGACGCGAAGAAGGCCGAAATAAGGGCGAACTGGAAGCTTTTGTTTTTCGCGAATACGCTGAAATTGGATTGTAAGTTCCAAGACGCAACGATCTCTTTCAAGGGCGGTGAAAAGGGAAGTGTTAAAACCGCCGATGAGGAATTCTTAAATGCTTTGACAGGGAAAGATCAAATATACGACCGCGTGAACTTTTTTATATTCAAGAACAAAGAAGAGCTTGATATCAAAAATTTCCTGGCTACTTCCGGCGGCGTAGTTGTTATTGGAGATTGCGTATATAAAAACAAGAAAGAAGATATTTCTTTAAATGTCAAAATTTCTGTTTCCTCGGATATTTATAACAGCCTTCCCGAAGACCTGCGGGACAAGATACTTTCTGCCGATGAAGATAACCGATACAGTACCGTGATAGACTACAAAGGCAATATAACATTACTCCGCGCACTTTATTCCCTCATGTAAAAGAATTCCGGGGGGCTTGCCATTCGGGAATTATATGATACAATATAACAGCTATGGCTGACGAAAACATTCATGATGACCTTTTCAGCGGTCAGGATTTCGGCAAAAAGGGCAGGAAATTCCAGTATTTCAGTAAATATAAGAACAGGCGGTTTCTGCCTCAGGTAAAGATCCCCATTGAATATACGGTAATAATCGCGATCGGGGTACTGCTTCTGGTCATAATTGCTTACGCTATAGGCATTGAGCGGGGCAAGGCCATTTCTCTCAAAAAATACAGGATGGGCCAGGGAAGCAGATTACTGCAACCCGTTGAATTAAAAGATCTTACGACGATAAGTGAGACGGGGCCGTTCGAGGAGGAGGAAGAGGAAGAAGAGGCAGAACCCTCCGGAATTTTGCAGGAGACTCTTATCGGGGAGGAAGAACCTCAAGAGGCAAAAAAAAGTGTTTCCAAAATCGAAGATTCAGTTTATACTATACAACTCGCCTCTTTTAAGGACAGGGAATATGCCGCTGAAGAAATGGGAAAGCTTGCAAAGATGGGATTGAAAGCCGTGTATGTACGAAAAGGGGATTGGTATCAGGTATATGTTACGGGGTATAGAACGATAGAAGAAGCAAGGGAAGCCAAAGAAAAGTTAGAAGAGATATACGTTGATTGTTTTATAAAACGTGTTAAGTAACAATATATAAAACGGAGGAAATGATGACACAACATTCAAGTTTAAAATCAGGATCTGGAGAAGGAGCGTTTCGTTCAGTCCTTAAACGTTTTGAGAAGATAAAAGAACTTTTTGAAAAAGATAAGTGGTCAGAAGAAGATTCGGTATATCATCTGCCTAAAGTGAAACGTATCAAGTTTAAGATCAAAAAAGCTAAGGCGGCCGAAGAGGAAGCTGCTGCAGCTGAAGGTGCAGTTCCGGCTGAGGGCGCTGAAGGCGCGGCTCCCGCCAAGGAAGGTGCGGCTCCTGCTAAGGAAGGCGCAGCCAAAGAAGGCGCAGCCAAAGAAGGCGCGGCAAAACCCGGAAAAAAGGAAAAATAACCCTTTCGGGGAGTTGGCATATGAGCGATATGATTTCTTTCGAAGATTTTAAAAAATTGGATCTGCGTGTAGCTGAGATCATTGATGTAAAAGAGCATCCAAACGCCGATAAATTATATGTACTCAAGATCTCTTTGGGCGATGAAACCAAACAGATCGTTGCCGGAATAAGGAACCAATATGAAATGGACCAGCTTAAAGGCAAAAAGATCATAGTGGTGAACAATCTTGAACCTGCTGTTCTGAGGGGGGAAGAGTCCAACGGGATGCTTCTTGCCGCAAGTGACGCAGGTTCGCCTATAATAATCACGCCGGATCGTGATGTCCCTTCCGGGACAAAAATCCAATAGACACATATTGATATGAAGGGTGTTGACGCAAAAACGATGTCCAAGATTGACCGCAGGGCTCAATCTGAATTCGGCATTCCTGAGATCGTTCTTATGGAAAACGCGGGAAGAGCCGTTTTTGATGTCATTCTTTCTTCGATCCGAAGCATAAAGAAACAGAAAATAGTTGTATTCTGCGGTAAGGGCAATAACGGGGGGGACGGTTTCGTGGTTGCACGGTACCTTGCCAATGAAGATCCCGCAAAACTGACCGTTTTCACGGTAGATATGACGGATATCAAATTAGGGCCGGCTTACGACAACTACAACATCGTCCGCAATATGGGGATCGATATCAAGCCTCTTAAAGATCTTGAAGAGGATGAAAAACAGCTTAAAGAATACACTATTAGCGTCGACTCGATATTCGGCACGGGATTTAAAGGCGAACTTTCCGGATACTATTATGAACTCGGAAAATTGGTCAACAGGTCCAAGAAAATGAAACGATTTGCGGTTGATATACCCTCCGGGCTGGACGCATCCACCGGAAAAGCCGCGAAAAACTGCTTTATAGCTCATAAAACGATCACTTTCGGGCTCCCCAAAAAAGGTTTTTTCGCCAAGGATGGTCCCGGTGTTTGCGGCGAAGTGATCGTGAAAAATATCGGTTTTCCGCAGTCTCTCCTTAAACCTTACATGTGAACGTCTTTCCTTGAAAACGTAAACTATTAGTGATAAAATAGTTTACATTATGGATATAAAAGGGCTGAATTACCTTGTTACACTGCCTTTGGAAGAACTTATACGGGAGGCGAACAGGGTGCGCCGCGAGTGCCTGGGCGACAGAATAGAGCTTTGCGGCATCGTAAACGCAAAATCCGGCGCATGCAGCGAGGACTGCAAATTTTGCGCCCAATCATCCCGCCATTTAGCGGATATAAATTCATATCCTCTTATAACCCCCGAAGAAATTTATCAAGAAGCAGTCAGGGCAAAAATGAACGGCGCCATGCGGCTCGGAATAGTCACCAGCGGCAACTCTCTTACAGCGGAAGAGATAGGAATATTAGCCGAGGCTATAAGAAAAATAGGAAAGGACATTGATATCGATCTTTGCGCTTCACTCGGGGCGCTTGAAAAAGGATCCTTCCAGGTTCTTAAGGACGCCGGCTTATCGCGGTATCATCATAATATCGAAACATCCGGGAGGCATTATCCCGAGATAGTATCTACGCACGATCACGAGGAAAGGATCAACACGATAAAAACGGCAAAAAGTATGGGGTTCGAAGTCTGTTCAGGCGGCATTATAGGCATGGGGGAAACTTGGCAGGACCGCATTGACATGGCTGTTACTTTAAAAGAACTTGATGTGGATTCGGTCCCGCTTAACATGCTTGTTCCGATAGAGGGCACGCCTTTAGGAAAAATAGAAACTATATCCCCTGCGGATGCGATAAGAACTATCGCGATCTTTCGCCTGATACTAAGGGATAAAACCATAAAAGTAGCTGCGGGACGGGAGTCCGTCCTTCAAGATCATCAGGACATGATATATGCCGCGGGAGCTAACGGCATGATGATAGGAGGGTATCTTACCATTGCGGGGAGAGCCGTTTCTGAAGACCTTGCGCTGGTGGAAGAGGTCCGAAATACATGGAAAAACGAATAGAAGATTTTCTTAAAAAGAGAAAAGATAGCGGAGCTTTAAGGGAGCTTACGCAGATGTCTGCTTCAAAAAACGGAAAAATAGAAATTGGAGGCAGGGAATATATAAACTTTTCGTCCAATGATTATCTGTCTTTGGCAGCACATCCTGACATTGTAAGCGCCGCGAAAAACGGGCTTAAAGACGCAGTGGGATCATCCTCCTCACGGCTCATGACAGGAAGCTTCCGGTTGCATCATTTGCTTGAGAAAAGAATTGCCGATCTTAAAAATAAACCTGCCGCACTGGTTTTTAATTCCGGGTATCAGGCAAATGTCGGGATAATAAGCGCTCTTTTCGGTAAGGGGGATGTTATATTTTCCGATAGGCTCAATCACGCGAGCATCGTAGACGGTATTCTTTTGTCCGGGGCTAAGCTTTTCAGGTTTCAGCATAACGATCCGGATCATTTAGAAGAGCTTCTTAAGAAGGAGAGGAGGAATTTTAAGGACGCTCTTATAGTGACAGAGACGCTCTTTAGCATGGATGGAGATAAGGCTCCGCTTAAAAAATTTGTGCAGCTTAAAAGAGAGCATGACTCTTTGCTTATGGTAGATGAAGCTCATGCAACAGGGATCTTCGGGGAAAAGGGCGCCGGAATGGTTGAAGAGGCGGGCGTTTCCGAAGATGTTGATATCATAATGGGGACTTTCAGCAAAGCTCTCGGCAGTTTCGGGGCGTATGCAGCTGTGTCCCGGAAAATAAAGGATTATCTGATCAATACTTGCCGCAGTTTTATCTATTCAACGGCTTTACCACAGTCTATTATCGCGGCAAATCTGGCCGCTATAGATATAATTGAAAGGGAGGCCTTCCGCCGTGATAAACTCCTTGAAAAAGCGGAATATTTCCGCGGCAGGCTAAAAGAGAAGGGGGTAAGAGCCGGAGGCGATTCTCAGATCGTTCCGATAATTATAGGCGACGCGCAGGAAACGGTAAGGATAAGCGATGAGCTGAAGAAAAAATCTTTTTGGACAACACCGGTGCGTCCTCCGACAGTCCCGGAAGGGGGATCAAGACTGAGGATCTCACTTTCCTACGGACATTCCAGGGAAGATTTAGATAAGTTTGTTGAGAGCATTTCAGAAGTTATGGGATCAAAAAATAAAATAGAGACGGCCGTCCATTGCCGGCCGCCGGCCACCGGTTTTAAATATGTGAATAGACAGAAGGAGGACTTAGCCGTTCTCATTCCCGGCTGGGCAACAGATGGGCATATCTTCGGGCCCCTGGATCTGGGATACGATTATCTTATCCCGGAAGAAATGCTGACCGAGGATTTTCATGAAGCATTATACGGTCATCTGAAGAAATCGGGCAGAAAGACGACCTTGATAGGCTGGTCCATGGGAGGACATCTTGCCGCGCATTTTATGGCGAGATATCCGGATGCGGTCGAGAGAACTGTTTTAATAAGCGTGAAAGAGAAATACTCCAAAAGTGATATTGACTTGATCAAAGGCTATTTGATGCGGAACAAAAATGCCTATTTGACGAGTTTTTATAAAAAATGTTTTGAAGGGCAGTCGTTTTCCGAAAAAGAATGGTTTGAAGATAATCTTTTAGACGCTTATTTGAAGAAAACAGATCTAGACTTACTGATCTCGCAGTTGGATTTTTTGCAAAACAATCCTTTCCCCATTGAAGAACTGAGATCACATGAAAATAAATTGGTGTTTGTTCACGGCAGAAATGATGCGATCGTCAGTTGCCAGAACGCGTCGAGCCTTGCCCGGAATTTCACCAAAGCATCTTTTGCGCTTATTGATAAAACGGGTCATGTTCCATTTTTACATTCCAGGTTCAAAGAGATCATGGAGGATGAGATATGTATAAAGACATGATAAAACGGAATTTTTCACGCAGCGCCGGTACTTATGATGACCACGCGCTTATCCAGAAGGAATGCGCTCTAAATGTTGTAGGCTCCATAAAAGCAAAAGATTTCTCAAAAATACTGGAGATAGGCTGCGGAACGGGAATGCTTACCAGACTATTAAGAGATACGTATAAGAAAGCCGAGATAATCGCTGTAGACATATCAGAATCCATGATAGAGACCGCAAGCAAGAAGGTCCCCGATAAAAAAACGAAATTTCTGGTTGCCGACGGCGAACACATTTTGATGGACAACAATGTCGATCTCATAACATCCAACGCGACTTTTCAGTGGTTTGAAGATCTTGATTCCACGTTCGAAAGGTTTAACAAAATGCTGAAGAAAGGCGGCATGCTGTGTTTTTCCATGTACGGGCCGAACACGTTTACGGAACTTGAGGAGGTGCTGAGCAAGAATGTCGGCAAGACCCATATATTAAGTTCGCGAAAATTCATAACTCCGGAACGTTTGCTGAAGACCCTGGAAAAACATTTTGAAAAATTCGAAGTAAGCGAAAAATATTATACGATGGATTTCATATCATTATGGGATCTCCTGAAGGATATCAAGAGGACAGGGTCCCGCGGCGAGGGACTCGGTAATGATGTATTTTTAGGAAAACACATGATATTAGCGCTTGAGAGGGATTATCTGGCAAAATACGGCACGATTCTGGCGACGCATCATGTGTATTTCTGCAAAGCGCAGGCTAAAAAGGGTTAACACAATATGAATGATTCCCTCTTTATAACAGGAACTGATACCGGGGTCGGCAAAACACTCATCACGGGGTTTCTGGGGCGGTTTTTGACAGAGAACGGCATGAACGTTATTTCGCAGAAATGGGTGCAGACCGGATGCGCGGGAGTCTCAGAGGATATAAACACCCATTTAAAACTGATGGGCAAAACAATAGAGGATGTCCAAAATTATCTTCCCGAGATCTCTCCATACGTTCTGGAATATCCGTCATCGCCGCACCTTGCGGCGGAACTGGAAAAAGTGCAGATAGAAGAAGGCCTCATAGAGGAAAGTTTCCTGCGCCTGGCGCGGGATTTTGATGTTGTTCTTGTGGAGGGAGTCGGCGGGGTACTGGTTCCCGTGAACAGAAAGGCTTTAATGATCGATATCGCAAAAGCGCTTGACCTCCCGGTTCTGGTAGTTGCTGAAAACCGGCTTGGAGCGATAAATCAAACGATGATGACGATCGATGTATTAAGGGTGAGGGGCCTGCATATTCTGGGTATCGTCTTTAACCAGGTTTCCGGGGGTGAAGACGAGATCATATTAAAGGATAATCCCAAAATCGTTCAAAAACTCACGGGCATAGAAGTTTTAGGTGAACTTCCATATAGCAAAGATACAGATGCCCTTTACGGCGAATTTCCCAAAACAGCCCATAAAATATTCGGCAGGATCAAACTGAAGGCGTAATGAACTATAACTTGCCCATGAGAGATGAATTAATAAAAAAAGATCTTCAGTATAACTGGCATCCTTATACGCAAATGAAGGATTGCGAGGCCATGCCTCCGATACCCATCGCGTGGGCGGAAGGGGTAAAGCTTTACGATTATGACGGGAATTTTTATTACGATACGATATCCAGTTGGTGGTGCAATGTTCACGGGCATAACCATCCGCATATAAAGAACGTCATACGGGGACAGCTGGAACTTCTTGAACATGTTCTTTTTGCCGGATTTACCCATGAACCGGCAGTTGAACTTTCAAAAAAACTGATCGAGATAGCTCCTTCAAATCTTGCCAGGGTATTTTACTCGGATGACGGGTCAACTGCCGTTGAAACCGCCATGAAGATGTCCTTTCAGTACTGGCATAATATCGGAAAAAGAGAGAAGACTCGCTTCTTGTCGCTTGACTTGGCATACCATGGCGATACTATCGGAACGATGAGTATAAGCGGTGTGGATCTTTTTAATAAAAAGTTCAAACCGCTTCTTTTTGATTCATATAAAGCTCCGACGCCGTATTGTTACCGCTGTCCATTGGGCAAGGATCGGGGAAGCTGTTCGGTCGAATGTTTATCTGAGATGGAGAGAGTGCTGGAAGAGCATTCGCATGAGATCTCGGCCATTGTCATCGAACCGATCCTTATGGGCGCCGCAGGCATGATAATCTATCCGGTCGAATATTTAAGGGGCGTGGGTGATCTTGCCGGAAAATATAATGTTCACCTCATTGCGGACGAAGTAGCAGCGGGTTTCGGCAGGACAGGAAAGATGTTCGCGTGTGAACATGCCGATGTGCGGCCGGATTTCATGTGTCTTTCTAAGGGCATCACTTCCGGGTATCTGCCATTGGGGGCAACTCTCACAACCGAAGAAATATACGACGCTTTTTACGGGGATCATTCAGAATTCAAGACCTTCTATCATGGGCATACCTATACAGCAAACCCCATTGCGTGTTCTGCGGCTATAGCGAGTATCGATATATTCAAAAAAGAAGGGACTTTGGACAGGGTTGAAGGAATAAATGAAAAACTAAGGTCATTTTTGGATAAAATGTCCGGCCTTCCGATTGTCGGCGACGTGAGATCGACAGGCGCAGTCGGCGCGATGGAACTTGTTAAGAACAAAGAAACAAAAGAACCCTTCGGCATAAACGAGAGGATAGGTCTGGATATATATAAGAGGGGACTCGAGGAGAAGCTTCTTCTAAGGCCGCTTGGGAACGTGATCTATTTATTTTTGCCGCTGTGCGTAAAAGATCCTGAGCTTGATGATATCCTCGGTCGAGCCTTTAGAGTTTTAGATCATGCGGCAGCTTGCCAAATGAGCAATATTTAATGTTCCCAATTCCGGGATTTTCCTGTAAAATGATCCAGGATATATTCTAAACGGAGGTTGATATGAGCATCAGATCGGGTAAAGGTGATAAAGGGTTCACTTCATTTTTATCTCAGGGACATATAAGTAAAGACAGCGATGTCATTAAAGCGATAGGCGACCTGGACGAGCTTAACGGGCATCTGGGGCTGGTTAAATGCAGGACAATATCAAGAAAGAATAAAGAGATACTCGAGAAGATCCAGCGTACGCTTCATGTTATTACTTCCGAGATCGCGGTGGGCGCTCCAAAAAGAAAAAAGATGGGGCTGTTGCTTAAAAAGGAAGATGCCGATTGGATAGAAGGCGCTATAGGCGAACTTGAGGGAGCCGCTGAAATAGAGAGCCGTTTTTCTCTCCCCGGAGAGAACGAAACTTATGCTTTTTATGATATCGCAAGGGCCGTGGCCAGGAGAGCGGAACGGAATATTGTCGGTCTTTTCAGAGGAGGCAAACTGGAGAATGATCACATCCTCACCTTTTTAAACTGTATATCCGATATATTGTTTATTATGCCGAGGACCAAGGTGCAGAAAAAACATGTCAGAAAAACTAAAAAAAGGAAAAAAAGATCAAAACGCAAAGGATAGGGTGTCCCCGAGTGGGGCGTCCCCAAAGGGAGACATGGATAAAAAATATGATTATGTGGTTATAGGAAGCGGGCCGGCCGGGCATGTTTCGGCAATACGCGCGGCTCAGTTGGGGCTAAAGGTCGCTGTTGTCGAAAAAAATGAGAGTATGTTCGGCGGAGTATGTCTTAACGAGGGATGTATCCCGGCAAAATCGCTTTTTAACAGCGCGAAGATAATATGCTACACAAATAAAAGTACTGAAGTATGCGGGCTTGAAGGAGAGTGTAAAAATTATCCCGACCTGAATAAGATCGTCGCCAAAAGCCGGGAGGCCGCCGAGACGCTGAAAAAGGGGCTTTCGTTCCTCTTCAAGAAAAACAATATCGATCTTATCCTGGGCAAAGGCAGTTTTATTGACAGTACGACCTTGCAGATCACTCAAGGCGAGAAAGAAACTGGCAAGCTCAAAGCGGATAAATTTTTGATCGCAACGGGTTCACGTCCGCGTAAGATCCCGGGAATATCTTTCGGAGGAAGTGTTATATCAAGCTCCAAGGCCATATGCCTGGAGAAATTACCGGAAAAAGTTGTCATTGTCGGAGGCGGAGCGATAGGAGTGGAATTCGCTTCTTTTTACAGTATCCTGGGGGCTGAAGTTGTTATCGTTGAGATGGAGAGCCACCTGCTCCCGAAAGAAGACAGGGAGATAGCTAAAAACCTCCAATCAATTTTCAGAAGAAGGGGCGTAACCGTGCACACTGCCAGTTCCGTCGAAGAGATCATCCAGGAACACGGGTCAACCGATGTTATAATTAAAACGCCTGACGGGGAGTTGACAGAAAAGTGCGATACCGTGCTTGTATGTATCGGGCGTATTCCGCTGACTTCCAATATCGGCTTAGAGAAGATAGGGGTCGAAACTGATAAAAAAGGTTTCATCAAAGTGGATCCCGAGATGAGGACCACTGTCAGTAATATTTATGCCGCGGGGGATATTATTCCCACGACAATGGTCGCGCATGCCGCGTCGGCTGAGGGTGAGATCGCCGCTGAAATTGCGGCAGGCAAAAAGCCCGAACCGATAGATTATTCGTGTATGCCTATGGTTACATACTCCGATGTGCAGGTCGCAAGTGTGGGCCTGACAGAACACGCTGCTAACGAAAAGGGATTGCATTATAAGGTCGGTAAACAGTTTTTTCTTGCCAACGGCATGGCAGTCGTGACTTCCAGAACAGAGGGCCTGATAAAAATCATCGCCGATAAAACGACTCATAAACTACTGGGCGTGCATATCGCGGGGTATCAGGCAGCCGAGCTTATTCACGAATTTAATGTTGCGAAAAGAGCGGGGCTGACAGTTGAAGATATCGAAAAGACGGTTCATGCGCATCCGACATTCTCTGAGGCAGCCGTAGATGCCTGCAAGGCAGTATTTGGAAGCCCGATCCACGGATAAGATAGTCTTTATTTTAAATCTTGCCACTATACATTGATAATAGTATTATATATTTTATAGGAGCAATAAACATATGGAAATAATTACAATCTTCCTTTTATCTATTCTGATCGTTCTTGTAGCTTTTCTTGCATGGAAAACCCGCTCATCTGATGACGGCAAAGAACGTATCGAATCTGTTCTTAACGATAAGTTTATCAACTTTTCCGAAAAAATACACAGCACCATGGATAGCACCCGCAAAGAGGTCGAGCAGTCTAAAGATGTTCTTTCGCAGAATGCCCTTAAGACGTTAGAGCATATCGCCAAGATGAGTAATACCGTAAGCGATCTTGTGCAGCAGCAGGAGAAAGCGCAGCAGCTCGGACAATCGCTGGAATATTTGCTGCAGGCGCCTAAACTCAGGGGGAGCTACGGCGAGACTGTCCTTGAAGAGATGCTCCAACGCGTTTTACCTAAAGGAATATGGGAAAAACAATATTCAATAGACGGAAGAGAAAAGGTCGATGCGGTTGTTAAATATAAAGATATCGTGATACCGATCGATGCTAAATTCCCGAAAGAAGATTACCAGAAATATACTTCAAGCACGGATCCTCAGGAGAAAAGCGCACATTGGTCTAATTATGAAAAAGCGCTTAAACTGCAGATAAATTCTATAAAAGAAAAATATGTTAAACCTGAAAAGGGCACAACGGAGTTTGCGCTTCTTTTTATCCCGTCAGAAGCGATCTACTATGAGACCATCGCCGAGAAAAATTCTCTCGGAGAACCGTGCCAGATATACGAGTATGCCACCAGCCGCAAAGTTGTCCCGGTAAGCCCCAACACATTCTACGCATTTTTAGAGGTGATCATAATGGGCGTTCGGAATATAGATATCGCCCGGGAAGCGAAAAAACTTCAGGAATCCCTGTCAAAACTAGAGAAAGATTTCGGCCTCTTTTATAATAATTTTGAACTTATCGGCAGGGCCCTGGATAAAGCTTCCAAAGCCTATTCGACAGGGGACACTCAGGTCCAAAGATTCAAAAAAAATCTGGATTCAACTATAAAGCTCGATCAAGGCCTTCAGGAAGAAGTAAAAGGGGAAATAACCGCGGAATAATTCTCAACATTTCCGGAGTTATCTATGCGCAAAAAAGCGTTTTTATGGGAAAAGCTGGAAGATAAGAAGGTGCATTGCTATCTTTGCGCTCATCATTGCAGGATAGCTGAAGAAAAGTTCGGGTTTTGCGGGATGAGGCAGAATATCGGCGGAGAGCTATACACCCATGCTTACGGGGTGGTTATAGCGAACCATGTCGATCCCATCGAAAAGAAGCCGCTTTACCATTTCCTGCCGGGAACATATGCTTATTCCATAGCGACGATCGGGTGCAATTTTCATTGCGGGTTTTGCCAGAACTGGACTATTTCCCAGGTTTCGGTCAAGGAAGGCGATATGGGCGGTTATGAATTGAAGCCTGAGGAAGTGGTGCGCGAGGCGCTCAAAAATGACTGCAGGAGCATTTCATATACTTACACGGAACCCACAGTATTTTTTGAATATGCCTATGATACCGCCAAAATCGCAAAAGAAAATGGTCTGGCCAATACTTTCGTGACCAACGGCTACATGACAAAAGAAGCAATAGACGAAATAAGACCGTATCTTGATGCCGCGAACATCGATCTTAAATCTTTCAGGGACGAGTTTTATAGGGAGATCTGCAAAGCCACCCTGCAGCCGGTGCTGGACTCGATAAAATACATGAAAGAAGTCGGGATATGGGTCGAGGTCACGACGCTGGTCATTCCCGGCAGTAACGATTCGGAAGAAGAGCTGAACGATATAGCTGAGTTCATAGCGAAGACAGGAACCGATATCCCCTGGCACATAACACGATTCCATCCGGATTATAAATGGACCGATAACGTGCCGACACCGATGGAAACGCTCCGAAAAGCAAGCCGGATAGGCAAAAAGAACGGTCTTAAATATGTATATCTGGGGAATGTTTTTGCGGAAGGCGACACGCTTTGCCCGGATTGCGGGACCCCGTTAGTAAACAGGAGCGGTTTCAGCGCGGCATTATCCGATGAGTTGAAAGACGGGAAATGCGCGAAATGCGGAGCCATAATTGAAGGAGTGTGGAAGTGAAGAAACTGTTGATAATTTTTTTGATACTGTTGATCATCGCGGTGGGAGTGATCTATCGTTTTTGGCAGGAAATATTTCAATTTTCCGCCGAATCTATCATAATGAAAAGCTTGCCCCCTTACGTGGCGATCGAAAGGATCATTTTTGACCTGAAAGATAACAGGGTCGAAGTAAAGGATTTCAGGGTAAAAAACCCGCCGGGATATCAGCAAAAATATCTTGCCAGTATAGACAAGATAACATGTGATTACAAGAGGAAGGGAGACAACATACTTGACGGAATAGAGGTCACGAATATCGAGGCCCAGGGGCCGACAATAAACATCGAAAGATTAAAGAACGGCCGGATGAATATCAACGAAATGGACACGGTCATGGAAAAGTCCGCCGCTGAAGAGGCCGGTCCGGCGGAAAAAGCTCCGGCTCCAAAGGAAGAGAAAAAGAAAGCTGTTTCCGGGAAAGATAAAAGAAATATCTCCGACATCGTGAAACTTCCGAAGGACATCAATCTAACGAACGGAAAAGTGGTCTTTTTGGATAAAGCGGCAGCTTCACGCCCTTACATGCTGACGTTTGACGATGTGAACGGCGTCATAGAGCTTGGTCTTTCGGATGATTATACCAAAGTTTCAAACGTTTCCAGTACCGGAAAAGGAATATTAAATTCCGATAATTCCCAGAAAGTTAAATGGAATGTCTCACTTGATCCGACAAAACAGAATCTGACGATGTCAAGCAGGATCGAGCCTGAAGGGATAGATCTCACTCTCATAAGGCCGTATTACGACAAATTTTCACCGATATACATCGAAAAGGGCACCTTTTCAGGGACATTGGTCTTTGATTTTGATAACGGTAACATCGGTTCGATGAATACCGTTAATCTGCGAAACCTTGTTTTTAAAGAGAAAGAGAATTTCGGAGGCGCACAGTACTGGCAGGCCGTGATCCCGGAACTGATAAAGTATCTCCAATCATCGCCGCGTGAAATAACTTTTGATTTTACGATAAAAGGGGACATGAACAATCCCTCTTTTAATATCGGGCCCATTACCAGAAAAGCGCTTCAGTCAATGGTGGTTGATAAGATAGTTGATGCGATCTCGGGCGAAGAAAAAGGCGGGGCGCAAGGCGCGCCGTCTCAATCGGGTGCTCAGCAGCAGAAAAGCGATACTGAGCAGGTGATGGATCTTTTGGAAGGATTGCTCAAAAAATAACTTAAATAGGAAAGGAGAAAAAATGGTTGTTCTTGCAAGGTTGATAATGATAGCTGTTATTGCGTTCGGGTTTGCTCTTATATTCAAAAAAGAGACAAGAGACGGGCTGTTAGCATACGCTAAAACGAATAAGGGCATTAAGGTCATAGGATCCGCAAGAATAGTTATGGGCGCGGTTTTATTGATGGCTTCCGCCCAGAGCCGCCTCCCGGGGCTTGTTACGGTTTTCGGTATTATTCTTATAATAGCCGGGATAGTAGCTTTAGTGATAAAGAAAGAAGCCATAAACAGCATGGCCGGCTGGTGGGAATCCAAACCGGAAAGCTCTCAGAAGCTGATGGGTTTGATCCCGATCATTTTTGCCGCGATCATACTTTTAGGTCTTTGAGCTTTCGCTCAAGGAGGTAAAAGATGAAAAGAACACTGTCAAAAGGTTCGATTGTATTATTATGCATTGTGTTCTTCACCTGCTTATTCCTGCATGTGGAGGCAAATTGCCTGGAACTTAAAAGTCCGGCTTTTAAAGACGGCGAAACCATCCCGGAGAAGTATACATGTAAGGGGGATAATATCTCGCCTTCATTGGAATGGACTGGCGTTCCTGCCGGGACTAAAAGCTTTGCGCTGATCATGGATGACCCTGATGCCCCGATGGGGATCTGGGTGCATTGGGTGATCTATAATATTCCCGGTGATGTCAGTATGCTTAAAGAAGATATCCCCAGGGATACGAGTCTCACTGATGGTACAAAGCAGGGCACCAACAGTTTTAACTGGATCGGTTACGGAGGGCCGTGCCCTCCTAAAGGCCCCGCGCACAGGTACATGTTCAAATTGTACGCGTTGGATGAGGAGTTGGATCTTCCGGCCGGAGCTACAAAAGGCGTACTTCTTATGCGGATGGACGGGCATATCCTGGATGAAACCAGATTGACGGGTCTTTTTCAGCGTTAAAAAATAATAGTCAGGTACGGTTAAAGATAAATGAAACTATACGGCAAGAATCCTGTAATTGAAAGGATAAAAACAAATCCCGCCTCGATCAGAAAGATATACCTGCAAAAGAAGACAGATCTTTCAGAAATAGTGCGTGAGGCAAAAAAACAGGCGCTTGATTTCGAATCGGTGGAAAAAAGCAGGATATTAAGCATGGCCAGGAATGTCCACACGCAGGGGGTCGTGGCTGAAGTAGCCGAGTTCAAATATGCGCCTTTTTCCGAGCTTCTGGATGATTGCGGGAAGAGGAAAACTTCTCTTCTTTTCCTTGACGGGATAACAGACCCTCAAAATCTTGGTTCCATTATCCGTAATCTTGCCTGCATGGGAGGGTTTTCTATCGTTCTTCCCGAACATAATTCCGCTCAAGTCAATGAAACTGTCTTAAGAGTAGCCTGCGGCGGAGAGAACTATATAAAGATAGGGCAGGTTGCGAATAATGCCCGCGCTATTGAGAAAGCCAAAGCAAGAGGCGTTTGGATAATAGGAGCCGTGGCCGGTTCCGGAAAAGACATCCAACAGGTTAAGGTCAAATTTCCGTTGGGGGTAGTGATAGGGTCCGAGGGAAAAGGCATCAGGCCGGGGTTGGTGAAACATATCGATGCCGAACTATCCCTTCCCATGAAAGGGGCGGCTTTGTCATACAATGCCTCTGTTGCGGCAGTTTTAGTTTGTTATGAAATAAACCGCCAAGAAAGGCTGAAAAATGAAGGATACCAAAACACTTGATTTTATCGCCGAAGCGGGAATGCTTAAAAGGATCAAACGGAGCGGATGGTGGATGGTAGGCATCCCGTATGATGAAAGTGTTGCCGATCACAGCTTTCGCTGCGCGGTTATCGGGTATGTTCTGGCAAAGATGGAGAAAGCGGATCCTTACAAAGTTCTTTTGATGACGCTTTTCGGCGATCTTCATGAAGCCAGGATCAACGACATGCATAAAGTGGCTCACAGATATTTGGATGTTAAAAAGGCCGAGAAGGAAGCTTTTAGAGAGCAAGTGGAAGAATTGGATGAAGGGATACGTGAAGAGTTAAAAAAAACAAGATCCGAATATGAATACCAGAAGACACCGGAGGGCGTCATAGCCCGTGATGCGGACATACTGGAATGCATGATACAGGCAAAAGAGTATGATGATCTGGGATTCAAGAACGCGAAAAAGTTTTTTAAGAAAGCGCCTAAGCATCTCAAGACAAAAAGCGCTCATGTCTTATGGGATAGGGCCGAGACCTGGGACAGCAACACGTGGTGGGAAAAGCTTGGAAAATTCGAGAGGTAAATGATAGATGGAAAAACTGAGCAAGACAAAACTGAAATTTGCGCGTGAACTCTTGCGCGAAAAAAAGGTTCGCGACGAGAACGCTCTTTTTGTCGCGGAAGGCGATAAGATCGTATGCGATATCCTCCAAAAAGGGCATATACCGGAATTTATTCTGATCTCAAAGGTATATTTCGATACTATTGAAAGCCGGCTTTTAGTGCTTGATCACGAGGAGAAAAATGCTCCGGTTTTCATCGCCAATGATGCGGAATTTGATAAACTTTCATCGCTGCGCAGTTCACAAGGCATAATGGCAGTTTTTAAGCAGCCCATGCATAGAGTTAAGGATCTTTCACATGAAAAGAAAGCTTTTTTAGTGCTTTGCGACAAAGTGCAGGATCCCGCCAATCTCGGCGCGATAATAAGAACATCTGTCGCTTTTGAAGTTGACGCTCTTCTTCTGGCGGGTGAGACAGCGGATATTTATAACCCGAAAGTTGTCAGGGCATCCGCGGGATCGATGCTTGAAGTGCCTATATATTCATGCGATGTAAATATGATAGACAGGCTAAAGAATAGCGGCTATAAACTTTTCGCGGGCCAGCCGCGGAAGAAAAACTCGATATCGATAGACGAGATAAAAGAGGTCCCGAAAAAATGTATCATAGCTTTCGGAAGCGAAGGAAAAGGCATATCGAAGGAGATTTTAGAAAGAGCGGACGTTAATTTCTATATACCTATCAGCAAGAAAATAGAATCTTTAAACGTGAATAACGCAGCGGCGATCGCATTACATTCTTTAAGGAATGTGAGGGATCAAGGGGAGCCTGTCATGAAGGGATGAAAATGTCCGAAAGAACTACCCGCATACAGACCGATTCGCAAAACAGGATCATTCTAACGCATACCTTTAAAGAAACGATTCCCGGAAAAACTTCATATAAAACAGTCATCAAAAAGGCCGGTGCAAGAACCGCTTCTCAAAAGCTTGTCCTTGACGGAACATGGTCTTTAACTGAAGAACACGCGCTAAAATTTCATGTTCTTTCATCTCAGTCGGATCTTGCCGGGAAGGATCTCATATTCCATGGTCAGATCGAACATGCGGGAGGGAACTTTCTAAGATTCCGCATTCGCCGATTAGAACCGCTTTCCGGCATCAAAAGCGGAACGATCGGATTAAGCGGTACATGGTGGGCTGACCGCTACAACCGCATATGCTTTGATATCAATAAAGGAAAGGGCCGTTATGACACATTAAGATTCCAGGGGGCCTGGCAGGTAAACCGCAATAATGAACTTATTTACCGTTATTCGATGACGCGCCTTAAGACAAAGGTCCGCAGACTGCACACGGTCATATTCAGGGGTTTCTGGGAGCTTCAAAAACACAGGATAATTTATAGGATGGAAGGTTCGAGCGGATCCTTCTTTTCATTCCAAGCGGTCTTAAAGTCGCATAATGTGAGGTCTTCAGACAGGGGCATAGATTACCAGATCGGAATACGGTTTTTAGAGAGAGAGGTTTTTCGCAAGAGAGAACAGACGGTCACGATTCTAGGAAAATGGCAAATAAAAGAGGATCTAAAGGTGAGCTTTGAGGTGTCTTATTCCGGCAGAAAGCGGCAGGAGATCCTTTTCGGCGTGGAAAAAATTTTAGGGAAAGGCAATACGGTCACGGTTTCCCTGAAGGACCCAGGAGGCGGGAAAATGGGGCTCGAAGTGGTATTCCGGAAAACTTTCAGTAAAGACAGGGATCTGTTTATTTCCCTCGCAAGATCCGCCGAAGAATTCAGGGTTCAGGGCGGGGTCACTATTAAGTTTTAGCTTTATATCTAAGGAGGCACTAGATGAAGTCATATCGCGAAGAACTATGGTTTAAAACACCTCATAGAAGGGATTATATCAACATTACTCCGCAGGTTGAAAAAATAGTTCGAAAAAGCGGCGTAAAAGAAGGCCTGTGTCTTGTAAATGCCATGCATATTACGGCGAGCATTTATATCAATGACGATGAGAGGGGCCTCTTGCAGGATTATGATGACTGGCTTGAAGAGTTGGCCCCGCATGAACCCATAGAACATTACAGGCACAATGGAGCGGAAGATAACGGGGACGCTCACCTTAAAAGACAGATCATGGGCCGTGAGGTAGTAGTTGCTGTAACCGGCGGAGAGCTTGACTTTGGGCCATGGGAGCAGATATTTTACGGTGAGTTCGATGGCCGAAGAAAGAAGAGGGTCCTGGTAAAGATTATCGGCGAGTAGAAATTTGCCCTTTTAAAAGCATGTGGTATACTTGATGTTGTTGCTTTGGGACAGGAGGAAGTGATGGCATTGAGTGGCTCGCATTCAAGCGAAGAGATCAAAAAAATAATATACGAACATCTTGATGACATGGGAGTTTCCCGTGAGAATATGCAGATATCGATCGTTAACGGGTCCAAGGTTGTTTTGCGCGGGGAGATCTTACATGAAAGCCAGAGAGAAGAGCTGAAAGATTTTATCTCGGACATGGCGGGAATTGACAATATAGTCGATGAACTTATTGTCATTCACGATGAGTACGAAGAAGGTGAAGGCGAAGAATTATCCGATGAAGAAGAGTTGTATGATGAAGATAAGGAAAAATACGGCACGGGAGATATCTTTCGCTCGGTAGAGGACGGAGTGCCTTACGTGCCGCCGACAAGCCCGCCGTATGAGGAATCAAAGAAAAAAGAGCGAAAGAGAAAACGCAAGAAAAAACCCAGATGATCACAGGATCAAAAAAAAGGAGATATATAAATGTTTGGACTCGGCCTTCCTGAAATTTTATTGATATTGGTGATAGCGCTTTTGATATTCGGGGCTGCAAAACTTCCGGAAATAGGTAGAGCTCTGGGAAAAGCATTGAGTGAATTTAAAAAGGGAGCGCAGGATTCATCTGATAAGAAAGAAGATGAAAACCGAACAAAATGAGCGCCGTGTATAAGGAAGAGCCCAAAAGATTAGATTTCCTTACCCACCTTGAAGAGTTACGCCGCAGGATCCTCATAATTATCGTTTTTTTTGTTCTTATCGCGATCACGCTTTTTTCAAAAGGCGAATATTTTTTATCGATACTAAAACGTCCGATCGGAACCGCTTCGGAGCTTATCTTTATCAGCCCGACAGAGGCTTTTACCTCATACTTGAAAATAATATTCCTGGCGAGTTTTATCATATCGTTCCCGGTGATCCTTTTCCAGCTCTGGGCTTTCATGCATCCCGCGTTTTCGGGGAAGAGAAAAAACCGCATAGCAGTTTGGTTATCCTCCGCTCTGGTTTTTTTTGCGGCGGGAATATTGTTCTCATATTTCATAGCGATACCCGCGGCGCTTAAATTTTTATTGAATTTCGGAAGCGGCATCGCCTCGCCTATGATAACATTGGGGAGGTACACATCGTTCGTAGCCGCGCTTATCTTGGTAGGGGGCATAGTTTTTGAAATACCGATCTTGATCGGGCTTCTGACAGACATCGGCATTCTTAAAGCGGATTATCTAAGGAAAAAACGTCCGCAAGCGCTTATAGGAATAATGATAGCCGCGGCGATCATAACGCCGACGCAGGACATATTGAACATGCTGATGTTTGCGATACCGATGGTCCTTTTGTTTGAGATAGGGGTCATCCTTTCCAAAATCATCGAAAATAAGAAAATCCACAAAACGTAACATCAAGTAATTAAACGACTTATAATTCTCAAAAAAAATGTTAGAAAGACAAAAGCAAGCTAGCTATTTCTTGACTTAACATAAACTTTCTGTTATTATAGGACTAACATACTAAATACATTTAAAAAGCAGAAATTAAGTGGGTTGGAAAATGAAACAAAAAAGGATCGCGTTAAAAAAGAGCATGCTTTACACGTTAACAGTTTCTCTGGTAACGCTCGCATATTTTCTTAGCGTTTACGTGGTGGAGAGGGTGCTATGCTTGTTCTTGCAATATGACTCTTACCCTGTTACATTAGCTGCGATCATTTTTCTTTCGATTGCATGCCTTCCGATAAAGATCCGCGTACAGCGCAATATCGACAAATGTTTTTTTAATGGATCGATTTGCGAGATCGAAGAGCAGCGCGACAGATTACTGGATGAATTGCATTATGCCCTCAAACACAAGCAGGCCGTGACCTTTGCGTCCGGCATAGCGCATGAGATCAAGAACCCGCTGACTTCCATCAAAACGTTCACCGAATACGTCGATAAGAAATATCATGACGCCCGGTTCAGAAGAAAGTTCAGATTTCTGGTCGGCCGCGAGCTTGAAAGGATAAATCGAACGGTCGATCAGCTGATGGATTTTTCCAGGCCGGTCAAATTGGAGAAAACGCGGATCGATGTAAATGCGCTGTTGAAGGAAACGGTGGAGTTTGTAAAATATCAGGCCAAGAAGAATGATGTCCGGATAAAGAGGCACTTTGAGGATATTCCTTGTATTTATGCGGATGGCATCCAGATCCAGCAGGTATTTCTGAACATCATACTAAACGCGTTTGACGCGATCACAAAAAATGGAAGAGTCACTATCTCAACAGGGATGTTAGACAACAGGACGGTTTTTGTATCAATAAAGGATACCGGAAAAGGGCTCTCATCCGGCGGGGTCAAAAAGATATTTGAGCCGTTCTATACAACAAAAACGAAGGGTTCCGGTTTGGGTCTTTGGATCGTTGTCCTTATTTTGAAAAGGCACAATGCGAGTATAGGCGTCAAAAGCAAGCTGGGCAGCGGTACAGAGTTTGTCATAAAGTTCCCGGTCAAATAAGTATTAAAGATTTGTCTTTTTCCTTCCTATCAGTATAATTATTGGTGTAAGTAATAGAAAGAACAATTATGCCTAAGGATAACAAACATCTATTATATTTCTGTTTTGTTGGTTTGGTCTGTTTATTTCTGTCCTCATGTTCAACCGCGCCTGTGGCCAAAAGTCCTGTGGATGCGGCTATATATGGATCTTCTTCTACGCCGTTCGCAGCAAGGGCGGGAGTTTATCATTCCATAGCGCCCGGCGAGACCCTGTGGCGGATAAGCAAGATGTATGACGTGGACGTTCAAAGCATAGTAAACGCTAACCGCATAAAAGATGTCACGGATGTCGAGATCGGTCAAAAAATTTATGTTCCTAACGCCGCGCGCCGGAAGAATATCATAAGTCTGTATCCGAATAGAAAATGGAAATATATAATAATACATCACAGTGCTACTGATTTCGGTAATGCCATGCAATTTAATGAGGCTCATTTAAGAAGAGGATGGAAGGGGATAGGTTATCATTTTATTATCGATAATGGGACCTGCGGCAAGGATGACGGACAGATAGAGATGGGGCCGCGCTGGATCAAGCAGCAGGACGGCGCTCACTGCAAAGCGAACAACATGAATGAAAGGGCGATCGGCATTTGCCTCGTGGGAAATTTTTCCAAAGGCAAACCCACAAAAAAGCAGATGGATTCGCTTATTTATCTGACAGATAAGTTGAAAAAATACTATAAGATCTCAAAAAAGCGTGTTCTGGGTCACGGGGAAGTTCTGGGGGCAAAAACTGAATGTCCCGGTACGAGATTTTCTATGAGGGCTTTAAGGTCCCGTCTTGATTAAAGGAGCGATGGATGTACCGTTACAAATCGCAGATATACATACTTTTTGACATCATTTTCATTGTCGGGTCTTTTTTGATCTCCTCGTGCATTCTTTTTGAGGGCCGGGTATGTTCGGATCACCTGCTCGCGAATGCTTTGCCGTTAACGTGGATGGTCCTTTTGACGCTGTCGGTTTTTTACCTGATGGACCTGTATTTTTTCAGGCGTGACTTTACGGATTTTACCGATCAGTTAAATCTTTTTGTTTCTCTTCTTTTTGTTTTTGCGGGCGAACTGATCATCTTTAATTCTTACAGTTCTTTCAGGGTTTTGGGCGGCAGGTTCCTGCTTTTGGACCTGGTATTCAAAGTGTTTCTCTTTTTCTTCGGGAAGGCTTTCTTAAGCAGTATTTTGAAGAAATACGTAAAAAGGCAGAGGGCATTAATAATAGGCGATAAACAGGCTTCAGAAAGAGCTATCAAATTCATAAAAGCGCATCCGGAGCTTGATATTGATATGCTCGGCATCGTGAGCGACAATAAGATCATTTCCGATTCAGTTGAGGGGATTCCTGTCCTCGGGAAAAGCGATGAACTCTTGGATATTGTCAGAAAAAATAACATTTCCCTCATAATAATATCTTCAACGACTGAAAGTCAGACACTTCATGAGACGCTCATCTTCTGTCACCAGAATAACATTTATTTGATAAGGTTTGAAAGGCTCTATGAGAATGTGATGAAAAAAATACCGTATGAACTCATTGACGGCAAGCAGCTCCTTGATTATTGCCTGATGCAGGATAAGTTCAAGATATTCAGGACGAAACGGTTTTTTGATGTACTGTCTTCCTTGCTGCTCTTGCTGGTATCTCTACCGATCATGGGGATCGCCGCTTTACTGATAAAATGGCTTTCTCCGGGGCCGGTTTTTTATCTGCAGACCAGATCAGGGGTTAGGGGCAAACCTTTCAAATTAATAAAATTCAGGACGATGCATGTTGGCGCGGAAACTGAGACAGGCCCCACTTTTACCATAAAAGACGATAAAAGAGTCACCCCTATCGGCAGGTTTTTACGGCATACTCATATCGATGAGATCCCGCAGCTTGTGAACGTGTTAAAGGGCGATATGAGTTTCATCGGACCCCGCCCGGAAAGGCCTGAATTTATCTTAAAACTTGAAAAAAGAATTCCGTTCTATTCATTGCGCCTTTTTGTAAAACCGGGGATTTCAGGCTGGGCGCAAATAGCTTATCAGTATGTTTCTACGCTGGAAGGAATGAAAGAAAAATTCCGATACGATCTGTATTATCTTAAACACCTGTCTTTCATGTTCGATTTCAAGATCGTAGTTCAGACGATTTTATATGTTCTCACTAAGAGGGGATAAAAATCACATATCTGTTTGCATTTCTGTAGTTATATGATATACTTTAAGTGATAGTAAAGTAAGTTAGTTTTAAGGAAATTTGTTATTTCTCATGGATAGTGAACCATTCGAAAGAATGGGTAGCAAAGCCAGGAGAGCTAAAAGAGGGGAAATAGGCTCGGCCGGTTGCTGAAAAGCATGTCGTAAAAGTGCGGCAGAGTTTCGAAACCCAACCTTTCAATGGTTGGGTTTTTTATTTTAAAGGAGGTGTTAAAAGTGAATTAGCTGGTTAAATTTTTTCAGAAAGGTGGTGAGCGAAATGAAAATTAAAATATTGTTAGTAGCTTTTAGTGTTTTGTTGATGGGAACATGTTCAGCATCGGCTTTGCCTACTTTATATGACCTGACAGGCGACCCTGATCATATAGGTATAGTCGATTCCGGGATGGAACTTGCTCGCGTGGTTGATACAAGCGATCCGGTCGAATCTGTGACAACGATTGTTCTCGAGAACGCAGGATACGCGGATGAAAATGAGTTCGGTATATTTAATCCAAATAATCCGAGCGAAAAACTCAGAGTCTTTCGCGGTTACAACGATCCTGGAGACTCGAGGACACTGGTTTTTGATCCTGCTAATGGGCAGGCGTGGATTGATCCTTATTTTCCCTGGATTGAACCGGACAAAAAGTATATCGATCCGATATTTGGTTTTTATTTGGAATCCCCCGACGGTACATTTTACAGCGTATCTTCTTTAAATTCTGATTCAGAAGATCATTTTCTGATCTTTGGAGTTGGAGGGGATGATAATGTGTTGTATGCTGCTGCTGAGGATCAGTCGTATCCGGGTTCTGATGCCGATTTTAATGATTTTGTAATGTCAGGAACTAATATGGCTCCCGTTAATCCCGTACCGGAACCGATGGCGATGTTAACGATACTTTTTACGGGTCTTGGATTTTTGGCAAGGAAATTCAAAAAAGCCTAAATGCTTGGGGAATAATTCTAAGGCAGGTATTCTTTCTCGAGAAGGAATATAACTTTGGCTAAAAAGTCCTTCATCTCTTTTTCTTTGTATTCCGATCCTCTTCTATCCACAACTGCACTTAACTGCAAGGTCAGTGTGCTGTTCTTATGCTTGAGGATCGAATCGATAAAAGCATATATTCTGATCCTGGGCCAATTCACCGCGTAATGATCGTTCAATTTGAAAAAATAGAACAAAAGGACTTCTTTATCCTGTTTTTCAGCCAGGATCTTTTTGTATTTAACATTAACTGTTTTGCCGTTTACCTTGAATCCCAGTCTTTCATCGCCCAGATCCTTAAAAACCCAGCCTTTTCCTATCCAGCACACCTGCGGCGCATGGGGCATTTTTGCCGGTTTATCGTGAATGGAAGTGATGTAATCATAGTAAGAGAAATAAAGTTCCATCCTGTCGCCGTTGATATTTCCATACTCTCTGAGCAGTATGTCATCAGCGCCCAGGGTGGTCATTACATAATTTGAATTTGCCTTCTCTACGCCTTTCCATTCCCCGATTTTAAAGGGGAAGTATATCAAAGATTTCCTGATGGGAACCGGTTCTACGCTGAATATGAAATTAGCGTATATCCCTGTAAAAACTATAACGAGCCATGAAATTATTATTGCCGGACGCATTCTCATCTTCGCTGTATTTTTGCTCCTAAATTGATCTATCGTTAGTTTTTAAAATATTATTCAGCTTAAAAAGCAGTGCAACTCCTATTATTAAAACAATGTATCCCGTCCAATCGTGAACAGAGGAGGGGACGCTGGATACTTTAAAAAGGTGCGAGATAACGCCTGTTGCTACGATCCTTATAACGTTCATCGCGAAAGCTATAATTATCGAAGATGCAAAAAGTATCGCTCTTTTTAGGATGCTTTTCTGCAATACATAGCCTATCGCAAGCGATGCGGCCGCAAAGGTCATAAGAGTGACTATTCCGCTGCAGGGAGTGCCTATCAAAAGCTGGTATGTAGGAAAGTTAATAATGTTGCCTTCTCTCGTGACATTAATGCCCGTCATTTTAATTATCGCAAAGGAGGCTTTGGTTGACAGCGTGCGCAGATAAAAATTGACATTACTGTAAACTATCCCCGGCTGGGGCATCATGAATATCAAATAACAGACGGGAAAAACGAGTTTCTTAAGCATCTCTTTTCCGGCATGCAAATATACCAGCCCCAAAAGCACGATGATCATGGAATAAGACTCAAAGGAAAATATATGGGCGACTTTCGAGAAAAAATAAAACAAAGCCCCCAATATAACCAGCAGGAGACCTTTATTGTCAGGCGTGATTTCGGTTTTTTTCAGGTCATTTCTGTTTCGCCAAATAAAATATAACGACAGAATGGGGATAAAAAAACCATGGGAAAAATCCCGGTCTTTCATCCAGTGCTGAACCAGCCTGGGCAGAAGGGGTAAATATAAAAAGATAAAAGTTGCAGCGCTTATTAAGAATGAAAAATATTTCCGCATATGTTATTGCCTGAAGATATCGCAAAAATTATGTTCTACCTATTATAGATTCAAAATTTACCGAGTGCAAATAAATACCTCAAAAAATTTGTATTTTGCCAATTTTTATGGTATACTTTAGGTGATAGTAAAGTAAGCTTAGTTTTTTGAAAAACGTTATTTCTCATGGAAAGTAAACCATTCGAAAGAATGGGGCAACAAAGCCAAGGGAGCTAAAAGAGGGGAAATAGGCTCAGCCGGTTGCCGATTAGCACGATCGTAAAAGTGCCGGTAAAGCTTTTAGACCCAACCTTTCAATGGTTGGGTTTTTTGTTATATACGGCATTTCTTCGACTTGAGGGGAGGAAAAAGAAATGACATAGGTTGGAAGGTATTTTAAGGAGGGAAAAATGGTTACTAGGCGCGTAACACATAAAATGAACCTCCTCGCAAAACACTTAATTGTGCTTGCTAAATCGCGAGATGACTCTGGTGATAAAAAAGGGGCCCACTTAGATTATAAGTGGGCTTTTTATATGCGTACAAGACAGAATTATAAACTGTTAAAAATCGGGAGGTGGTTGAAATGTATTAACGGGGCATAAAATTCGAGTAAGGTGGTGAGGGAAATGAAGATTAAAATATTGTTAATAGTTTTTAGTATTTTGTTGTTGGGAACGTGTTCAGTTTTAGCATTGCCGACTCTGTATGATCTGACCGGCGACCCCGATGATATTGGGATTGTTGACACGGGTGCCGAGTTTGCCTATGTGATCGATACAGACGATCCGACTGTAGCTACTATTATTATCGAAAATGCAGGGTATGCGGATCAAAACACTTTTGGTATTTTCGATCCAGGTGATCCGAGTGAAAAACTTAAGGTATTTTCTGGTTACCATGATCCCGGGGACTCAAAAACCATAATTTTCGATGTTATTAACGGTCAAGCATGGATCCAACCGTTTTTTCCATGGATTACACCAGACAAAAAGGATATCGGAACAACATTCGGATTTTATTTAACATCTCCCGAAGATACCTATTATAGTGTTGTGTCTTTGAACTCGGACGGTTTTGATCACTTTTTAATCTTTGACGTCAATAGTGTAGTTGTGGCCGTGGAGGACCAAGCTGGTGGCGGGGATAAAGATTATGATGATGCGGTAGTAGGAGTTACGAATGTGGATCCGGTGGTGGAACTCCCTGCAATTCCGGAACCGGCAACATTTGTGATATTCAGCATGTTAGGCGGGATTATTATGATATTGACAAAGCTGGATGTAAAATTTTAACTGACTGGAAACAAAATAACACGGTTAAAGTAAAAACGGAGGTGAAAGATGATCACCAGGCGTCAAACTAACAACAGGGACTTATTAGCAAAGTATTCGGTTGATTTTACGAAAGACCGGTACAATCCTGTAAGAGCTAAAAGATTGGCGGCTTGTTATCGATCTGTATCCCTTAAGATATACGATAAAAGGCATCATTTGTTTATGTGATCGATGCCTTTTTACATAAGGGACTGTCCCGGACTTCCCCGTGCCCCGAGGCGAGGGACAGTCCCGCTTAAACGATCGGGGCAGAAAGAGGGGCACTAAAGTGGAATATAAAAACGAAAAACAGGAGGCAAAAATCATGACATAAGGGGCACAGGACAAGGAGCTAAAAGATGATCACCCGTTTTAGAAAAAAGAACGGGGGCACATTTGCGGAATATCCATTAGATTTCGCACAGAATTTCTTTATCCGATTACTTGAACCTGTTTCAAAGCACAAAGTGTAAGAAACAGGTTCATTTTTTATATACGTTTTATGGAGCTTGACAAGTTAAACATCAATGACCTGGGAGGAAAACATGAGCGAAAAATCTAAAAAACTTAAATATTTCTTGCTAAAAAAGTACATAGCAATTCCCGGAAAATGCAGAACAAGGGATAAAACAAATGAAAAATCCGATAACTGGTTTTCCGTGCTTGTTGTTTTTAAAAGAAGAAGTAATCTTGCAGTTGAAGAGGAGGCTTGAGATGAAGTCAAAAGAAAGAAAAAGACATTTTAGAAGACATGATAAGCACTTTAGATCAAAATATTTAAAAGAAAAAAAGCGCGAAATGAAAAGCAGGACAGTTACACTGTAAATTAGACAGTTTAGAATAAATGACCAGGAAGAATTTATTATCGTTCTCACCACGATAATTCTCTTTGTTGAGTGAACAAAGAGAGCAAAAAACCCGCATGTGCCCCTTGCGGGTTTTTTGTTTGTCTTAACCGTTAATCATATCCTGTGTTTGACAAACCATTATAAAGCAAGTATATTTAATATGAAAATAAAAACTTTTATATAATATGATCAGTCACCAAAACCGCATATTCAGGATCTTTAACGTTTTTTCTGATTCTATAATTGTCTTATTTTCCATATTTCTGGCTTCGCTTCTGAGGGCACAGATAGTACAAGACTTTTCCTTCTCGGATATTTCCATTTTTTTCAAAAATCCCATACTATTACTGAGTCTGGTACTCCTGTGGAATATTCTTTTATATGAGAATGGTTTATATCCCACGAACAGATTACGGTCACTGGCACATGTTGCATGGATAATATTTAAGGCAACTTTCATCGGCGTCGCGATCTGTGGTTTTGTGATATTTTTCCTTGAGGCACGCCTTGCCAGCAGGTTAACTCTCACATTGTTCGGATTTTTTAGTTTTGGACTACTTTTTTTGAAAGAAATATCGGT
>CAZNEE010000005.1:0-90706 GCA_964572255.1 uncultured Planctomycetia bacterium
TGGTGAGCCGCCTTGGACTCGAACCAAGCACCCACGCCTTAAAAGGGCGTTGCTCTACCGGATGAGCTAGCGGCCCGCTTACTTTTCTATTTCCTGCTCTTTTTCAGCAAGAAGTTCATCTATTTTTTTGATATATTTAGCGGTAAGCTCCTGCACCTTTTCCTTGCACTGGAACTTATCATCTTCCGTCATCATATTATTCTTTTCAAGCCCGGCTGCTTCTTCATTGGCATGATGACGCGTATTCCGAACGGATACCCTGCCTTCCTCCGACATCCTATGCAATACTTTTTTCAGCTCGTCGCGTCTTTCATGCGTAAGCTGCGGCAGAGTAAGACGTATGATCTTGCCGTCATTATTCGGGGTGATACCTATATCCGAAGCAAGGATAGCCTTCTCTATAGCCGCGACCGAACCTTTGTCCCAGGGCTGTATCACTATAAGACGCGCTTCCGGAACGTTTATGTTCGCCAGCTGTTTAAGAAGAGTTTTGCTGCCGTAATAATCGACTTTCACATTCTCTACCAGCGAAGGATGGGCTCTTCCGGTCCTGACAGTTGAAAATTGTTTGCGCACAGCTTCAACCGTTTCTTTCATCCTTGTTTCGCTCTCTTTAATGATCCTATCGACCTCGGTCATGACCATAACAATTACTCCTTAACTTATTAAAGTCCCGATTTTTTTACCTTCGACGGCTTTTTTAATATTGCCTTTCTTTTTTAAATTAAAAACGATCATGGGAATATTATTATCCATGCAAAGGCTGATAGCCGTTGAATCCATGACTTTGAGCCTTTTCCTTAAAGCCGTCATGTAATCTATTTTGTCGAACTTTTTGGCATCTTTATATTTCACGGGGTCTTTAGAATATACTCCCTCGACTTTCGTGGCTTTGAGGATGAGATCAGCGCCTATTTCACTGGCCCTTAATGCGGCCGCTGTATCGGTAGTGAAATACGGATTGCCAGTGCCGCAGACAAAGATCACGACCCGGCCTTTCACCAAGTGCCTCACGGCTCTGCGTCTGATATAAAGCTCGGCAAGTTCCCTCATCTCGATCGCGGTCAAAACGCGTGTATCAACACAAAGTCTTTCAAGAGCATCTTGAAGGGCCAAACCATTGAGCATCGTCGCAAGCATTCCCATATAATCAGCGGTAGACCTGTCCATGCCTTTTGCGGCGGCGGTCAATCCGCGAAAAATATTGCCTCCGCCTATGACAATGGCTACTTGAATGCCTTTTTTGTGGATTTCCTTGATCTCGGCGGCGATACCGTCATTGACTTTAGGGTCTATCCCGAACCCTAAATTGCCCATGAGAGCTTCACCGCTTATTTTCAGAACAACTCTTTTGTATTTTAATTTTTTAGCCATCAGCGTTACGCCTCTTCCCCCAATTCGTAGCGCGTGAACCTTTTGATCACTATATTTTCGCCGATAGTGGCTATGAGCTGGGTGACCAGATCTTTTATCCTTAAGTTAGGATCTTTAATGAATGGCTGTTCGAGAAGGCATACTTCCTGCAGGTACTTTTCTACTTTGCCTTCTACTATCTTATCGACTACATTATCAGGCTTATCCTTTATCTGGCTCCTGAATATTTCCTGTTCTTTGGCTATGACATCGCCGGGGACATCATCTCTCGCGATATATAAAGGATTCGCCGCAGCGACCTGCATGGCGAGTTCTTTCACGACTTTCTTAAAATCGTGGTTTCTTGCCACAAAGTCGGTTTCACAATTAACCTCGATAAGAACGCCTATTCTGCTTCCCGCATGGATATAGCTTTCTACAATTCCCTGACCGGTGGCCCGTGAACCTTTTTTAGCGGCTTTAGCCACGCCTTTTTTTCTCAATATCTCAATAGCCTTGTCTATATCTCCATTAGACTCTTTAAGCGCTTCCTTGCATTCCATCATTCCAGCGGATGTTTTAAATCTTAGTTTTTTTACTGCTTCCATGAAACTCATATCGATCTCTCCTTCTATCTTTAATCCAGCTTTATATCTCCCTCCAGATCTTCCTCGGCCGGTTCTTTTCTTTTCTTTTTAGGCTTAGGTTTCTCCTCCGGGGCTTCTTCCACAAGTTCTTCTATTATTTCTTCTTCTATTTCTTCTACTATTTCCTCTTCTGTTTCTTCAGTCCGTTCCGCGCGTTCTTTCGTTTCTATTTCAGGGGTTGCCTCCTCGGCTTCTTCGGTCTTTGCTTTTTTGACTTCCACTTTTTTGCCGGTCATGAATTCTTTGTGCCCTTTTTCGACCGCATCAGTCAGCTTCATGACCACATACTGGATAGAACGGATGGCATCATCATTCCCCGGGATCGGATAATCTATGATATCCGGGTCGCAATTTGTATCAATGAGCGCCACCACCGGTATGCCGATCTTCTTGCCTTCCCTAACGGCAATATTCTCAGCTTCCGCGTCCACTATGACCAAAGCATCGGGAAGCACGTTCATCTCGCGGATACCTCTTAAATTTTTAAGAAGCTTCTGCTCTTCCTTGTCAATATGCGCTTTTTCTTTTTTGGACAAAGAGCTATACTCTTCGCTCTCTTTCTTTTCCTGGATTTGATCAAGTCTTTCGACGCTTTTTCTTACGGTGGTAAAATTGGTAAGGCATCCTCCCAGCCAGCGTTCATCTACGTAAAACATCTCACAACGCTGAGCCTCATCCCGGACAACTTGCTTGGCTTGCTTTTTCGTGCCTACAAAAAGCACTGTCTTGCCTTCTGAAGCGATTTTCTGAAGAAAATCCGCCGCTTTCTGAAGGGCTTCCTCGGTCTTTTCGAGATCTATTATATAGATCCCGCTTTTTTCCCCGAAGATGTATTTCCCCATTTTCGGATTCCATTTGTTGGTCTGGTGTCCGAAATGAACACCGTTCTCCAATAATTCCCGTATCATCTTTGATGGTGCTGCCATTTTTAACTCTTCCTCCTGTTTTTTCGGGGTAAATCCCGCATTATACAATTAAAAAACCTGACACAGGCTCATTGCACCGCGGCACATTACCCGTCCCTGTCAATAAATCATACTGAACACTGAACGAATATTATATATAAATTTTATATAAATGCAAGCGTTTTATACGTTCTTGTCCGCAAATTGCATGTCGTAGAGTTTTTTATAAAGAGGGTTACGGTCCAAAAGCTCCTTGTGCGTGCCTATAGCAGTGATCTGACCGTTATCAAGGACGGCTATTTTATCGGCATGGGTTATCGTGCTTAATCTGTGCGCAATCACTATAACGGTCCTTCCTTTCATGAGGTTATTTATCGCTTCCTGCACAAGCTTTTCGCTCTCGGTATCAAGTTGAGACGTTGCTTCATCCAATATAAGTATAGGCGGATTTTTGTATATTGCCCGGGCAATGGATATGCGCTGCCTTTGCCCGCCGGAAACCTTGGTGCCGCTTTCGCCTATGATCGTATCGTATCCCTCTGGAAAATCTTTAACGAACTGGTGAGCGTTCGCGGCCTTCGCAACGCGTATGAGCTGCTCCTCATTCGCTTTGTGGCCGTAAGTTATATTGGCTCTGACCGTATCATTAAAAAGGATGGTCTCCTGCGTCACAAGGCCTATTTTCCCCCTTAATGACTCTATGGATATATCTTTTACGTTTATTCCGTCGATCAGAACTTCCCCTTCAGTCGAATCATAAAACCTGGGAATAAGATTAACTAATGTTGTTTTTCCCGTGCCCGAAGGCCCCACCAACGCCACGATCTCTCCCTTTTTTACCTCAAGGTTAACATTTCTTAATACATTCTCGCTGGCGTATTTAAACGAAACGCCCTTAAAGCTTATACCGTCAGTAAAGGAACTCAGCTTTATAGGATCCGCCTTTTCCATGATCCTTACAGGCGTATCAATGATCTGAAATACGCGGTCCGCGGCGGCAAGAGCCTGCTGATTTATCCCGTATACATTGCTGAGTTTTTTAACGGGCTTCATCATCGAAAGAAGCGCGGCAATAAACGCGCCGAAGGCCCCGGCCGAAAGCTCTCCCGTGACAATGCTTTGTCCGGCCATCCACAGCACAACAGTCACGCATATTATGCCGATAGACTCCGTAAGCGGGCTGACGATTTTCATCCTTTTTATGGATTTCATGTTCAGTTTATAAAAGGTCTGGTTATGGTCTTTGAAACGGTTCCATTCGTAATCCTGCATGCCGAAGGATTTTACGACTTTCATGCCGGATATTGTTTCAAAAAGCATATTATTGATATCCGCGACTTTTTCCTGGGAATGCCTGCTGATCTGTCTCAGCCTTTTCCCTATAAACACAACCGGGAATAAAATGAGAGGGAACAATATAAGGCTTACCACGATAAGTTTTAACGGAATACCGAAAAATATCTTAACGCTTATAAGGGTCGCCACATATACAGCTATCTGTATAGGCTGGTAAAACGTATCCGCGACCCCTGAGCCTATCGCATCGCGTATGACCGCGGCATCATGGGTTATTCTTGACATGAGCTGTCCGGTGGGATTATGGCTGTAAAAATCCATCGAAAGATCCAGAAGTTTTTTATAGATCCTGTTTTTCACATCGCGTATGACCTTCTGGCTGACATCACTCATCAGATAGGTTTGTAAAAATTCAAAGACCGCTTTAAGCAGGAAAAATACCACCACGGTCATGGTCATGATGTTCAAAAGCTGGAGCCGGGGCAGATCATTGATCCTCTGGACAATATCCGCCAAAAACTGCGGTGCGGCTATATTGGAAGGCAGAATTATCTTCTTGCCTGATATGACGACGTCTATAAGAGGTATTATCATGCCTATAGGCGAAGCGGCAAAAATGGATGAAAATACCATGCACACGATCGCGGCGATAAACGTGCCTATATGAGGCAGCATAAGTTTTATAAATCTTCCGTAACTCTTCATTTTATACCCTTCTTCCCGTCTGGAACAGACGGATAGCCATAAATTTTAGCATATATATAATACTATGTCGAGCTTTTCCCTTTCCTCTTGCCCTTAACATGTAATAATGCTATAATTTCCCGAGGTTTTGCGTAAAACACAATCTTAAAGGAAACTGCTAATATGATAAACAAACCTCGTGTAGGCGTTATCGGCACCGGGCATCTGGGATCCAGGCACGCCAAAGTATACGCATCTATCGCAAAAAAAGGGACCATATCATTCATCGGTGTCTGCGACATAAATGAAAGGTCCGCTTCCGAAGTAGCTAAAAAGTACGGTACTGATTATTGCACAAATTACCGCGATCTTATCGACAAGGTAGATGCCGTAAGCATCGTCGTTCCCACCAGCTCTCATTACAAGGTAGCCAAAGATTTTCTCGAAGCGGGCATTCATGTTCTGATCGAAAAACCTATCACTAAAACCTTGAAAGAAGCTGATGACCTGATCGCTTTGGCCGAGAAAAAGAACCTTATACTCCAGGTGGGCCATATCGAAAGATTCAACTCGGCGGTCCGGTCAATAGAACCCCTTCTGGCAAAACCCAAGTTTATCGAATGCCAGCGCCTCGGTTCCATCAAGAAAAAAGAACGCATAAAAGACGTCGGCGTCGTACTCGACATGATGATCCATGATATAGACATAATCCTGGGGCTTGTAAAATCAAAAGTGAAGAATATCGAAGCCGTCGGCGGCAGTACGGTTTCCGAGCATGAAGATATGGCCAACGTCCGTCTGTCATTCCAGAACAACGTTATCGCCGACATTACGGCAAGCAGAGTCACCAGCGAAGAAACCCGGAACATACGTATCTTCCAGGAACATTCCTATATCTTTCTGGACTATAAACATCAGGAAGCTTTTCTTTTTCAAAGAGGATCAAAAAACATAGAAAAGAATAAGGTTCGTATCAAGAAAAAAGAACCGTTAAAAGTTGAACTTAAATCTTTTGTAGACTGCGTCAAAAAGAACAAAAGACCTATCGTATCAGGACATGAGGGCCGTCAGGCATTGCGCGTAGCCTTAGACATCCTGGAAAAAATAAAGACCAACGGAAACCGCCGGCCTTCGATCGACATTATTGATGCGGCCGCAGCAGAAATCCTTTGATAACCTGACTTAAAATCCTTCGTTTACATGGATCAGAATATTCTAATTATAACCGGTGAGCCTTCAGGCGATATTCGCGCCGGCGAACTTCTGGGGGAACTTAAAAAATTGCTGCCGGATACTGTCTTCTGGGGTATCGGCGGAGATTCCATGCGGGAGAACGGGGTCGAGCTTATTGAACACGTCAAAAACCTTTCCATGGTAGGCGTTCTGGAAGTGTTAAAAAAAATTCCTAGAATATTTTCCCAGTACAGGAATGTCACAAAGAACATAAAAGAAAGAAAGCCGGATTTTGCCATACTCATAGATTATCCGGGGTTCAACTTGAAAATAGCAAAATTCCTTAAAAAAGAAAATGTGCCCGTTATCTACTACATTATCCCGCAAGTCTGGGCTTGGGGAGCCGGCAGAGTGAAACTCTTAAAACGTTTTACCGACAAGATCCTGGTGCTTTTTGATTTTGAGAAAAAATTCCTTTCTGATCATGATACGGATTCGGAGTTCGTCGGCCATCCTCTGGTGGATAAAGTCCCTTCCCAGCCGGCAGTTGAAGCTGAAAATAAAGATCTTACTATCGCTCTTCTCCCCGGCTCCCGTGAAAATGAGATAAAACATATCTTCCCCGTAATCCTTGATGCGGCAGAGACAATAAAAGATCATGGGAAAAATGCAAGATTCACTCTTGCGGAAAATTCCAATATTGATAAAAAATTATATGACCTTGTTCTGGAACAGCACCCCCGGCTTGATATCGAACGGATAAGCGATAATACCATCGGGGCGTTAGCTAAAGCGGATCTTGCCATAGTAACTTCCGGAACAGCCACATTGGAAACAGCTATAATGGAAAAACCCATGGTAGTGGTTTACCGCGCAGCCAGACTAACGGCTTTTTTGGCAAGAAAGTTTGTCAAAGGGGTATTTGTTTTGGGGTTGGTCAACATAATTTCCGGTAAAGAGGTCGTCCCGGAAGTGCTCCAGGAACGTCTCACGCCTGAGATCCTTGCTGATGAGGTAACGAAAATAATAGATAACCCCTCCAGGACGCAGGAAATAAAGAACGATCTGAGGAAAGTAAAACAATCTCTCGGAGAAAAAGGCGCCAGTTTAAGAGCGGCTAAAGCTATTAAGGATTTTGTGGAAAATCATTCAAAAAACCCATAATATGTGAGCCCTTCCGCTATAGTTACAGCTTGTAAACAACCATGATCTTCATGCCGTTCACGCTTATCGAAAAAAATTCATTCTCGTACGGATATTCTTCTCTGTGCCACCTGTAATTACTTATGAAATACTTTGCTTTTCCGGGATCCTCCACAAATACTATTCTCTTGACATATCCCGGCTTTAAAATGCTTGCGTTGCTTATCCCCGACGGATTGGCCACAAAGATCTTAACCGTTTTACCGCTGTCATTTTCCAATACATATTCCAGGGCTTCTCTGTAAGATAAGCCCCAATAGTCCAGTTCAAAATTGTTCTTTATCTCTTGTCCGTTTCTGCCTGCCAGAAAGTTAAAATAAACGTTCTCGTAAGGATGGCTTTTTATCACGGAATAACCGACATTACACGCGCTCAGCAATATCGCCGCTGCGACCGCAGAATTTAATATCTTCACTTTCCCCGGAGAAGACATCCGCCCTATCCCCTTGAAGACCGATGTTAAACCGATAAGCGCAATGATCAAAAAGGCCGGATATATAAAGAACATCTGGCGCCACCCATCGTATAAGGTTGACCTTAAGATTATCACGCTTATTAAGGGAAGGAAAAACCATGTGAAAAACACGAGATCATCGCGCCTGTTCCTGTAAAATCCCAATGGATGCGTAACAAATGACTTTAGCGATATTAAACAGCCCGTAAAAAATAAGACCGAATACAAAAGAGGAGTGGTTATAAAAAGCCATACCGGTATGTAGTGCCAGGGTAAATTGCTCGCCCTTACATATTCGCCGAAATAAAGCACTTTACCGGGCCATGAATGCCGGCTCATGAACTTAAAAGCTTCGATAAAATTTTTCAAAGGGTCTACCCACAAGGTCGGCCAAAAAAGTACGGTGAAAGAGATCAGGAAGATGATATAAACCATAAAGGTCGCAACCGATCTTTTAGCCCCCTCTTTTTCCTTTTCGATAACCATTAAATCCATAAAAAGGAAAATGACCGTAAATATCGGCAGGAGTAAACCCGTTATTCTTATATCGATCAAAAAAGCGCAAATTATCCCGTGTATGACCGCATTATAAAAAGTTTTTTTATTTAAATACGAAATGAGCGAATAGACGCCTATTATGAACACTGCCAAAAAGGCCATATCCTTTGAATTATAAAAAGAATGGGCAAAGATCCTGGGGCTTAAAATGAGGAAAAAGCTCCCTAATAAAGCTATCTTCCGGTCTTTAAATCTATATCTGCATGTTCTATAGAAAAATATTATGCCCAGGTAGAAAAGTAAAAATGTACCCGCGTGCCGCATTAAAAAGACTTTTCTTATGTCGCTTGTAAGGTCTGAATATAATTCGACCGCTACAAGAAAAATCTCAAAAACGGGCCCATAAAACCTGTCCTGGTATGTAAACAAACTTCTGTCATTCTCAAGGATATATTTCAGGGCCATGACCCCATTATATCTTGAAACATGCTCATCCCATGACATGCCGTAATCTTTAAAAACAATTAAGCCGACGCAAAGGACCGCCGCGAAAAACAGTATTACAATTATCGTTGTATTTTTTTTGGATGAAATCATTTTAGGAACATCTAAATGATCGGATGGATTTACAGAAAAACAGGGCCTTCCAATTTGTATCTATTTTTTCTTTTTCTTTCCCGCACCATTTTCACGGCAGACTCTTTAAGTCCTTTATTGGTAATATCTTCGGTCGAAAGCCCCTCGTCGATATAACAAAGGATCCGGTCCATCTCGAGGTATGTCGCTCCGAGTTCGCCTTCATCGGTCTGCCCTTCCCAAAGTCCGGCGGAAGGGGCCTTGCCTACGATATCCTCAGGGACTTCAAGATGCCTCGCTAATTCAAAAACCTGAGTTTTATATAAAGATGCAAGAGGGGCAACAGCACATGCCCCGTCTCCGTACATTGTGAAGTATCCTAATTCAAGTTCGGTTCGATTGCCTGTCCCGACAACTAACGCTCCCGTTTTATGAGATCGATCGAAAAGGATCGACATCCTTTCACGGGCCATTTTATTCCCGCGCCTAAGGTTGTCCGCATCGGGAAAATTAGAAAAATATGCATCTACCATCGGCGAGATGTCTATTCTTTCAGTTTTGATATCCAAAATATCCGAAACTTCTTCAGCGTGAAGTGTCTCCTGTTCTTTATACGGCATTATTAACCCTTCGACATTTTTCTTGCCTAATGCCCGGACCAGAAGAAAAGCCGCTACACTGGAATCAACGCCGCCCGAAAGGCCGAGAATGGCTTTTGAAAACCCTTTTTCCTGAAACGATCTTTTTATGCCTTCCGTGATTTCTTCAGCTTTTTTCGCTGCATCGAATTTAAGCGGGTTCTCTTCCATCTTTTATACAGCCTCCACCACTATATTGCTCTCATTAGCTTTTTGCAAAAACCGCTCTTTATCTATAACGAACATATTGCCGCTTTCGATCGCTAAAGCGCCGAAATTATTTTCACCGAGCAAAGTAATCGTTTCCGGGCCAACTGTAGGTATGTCCCATCTCATGTCCTGTTTGATCCGGCTTACCTTTATCATTGTGCAGCCATCTCCTGCGATCTCCCTGGCCCTTCTTATTGTGGCATTAGTGCCTTCCATCGCTTCCACGGCAACAATTGTTTTATCTTTAACAACAATGGTTTGTCCTATATCCATGTCAGCCAGTCTTTTGGCGGCTTTAACGCCGAACTCTATATCATCTCTTATTCGGTCATCCGGCAATATTTGTCCCATCACGCCTTTCTCCGGCAAGAGGTGAGCCAGGTAATCCGTACCCTTTATAACCTCGATCCCCAATATTTTCAGGCGTCTGGTGATCTCTTCCAGGATCGAATAGTCTTTTTTGTTCTCAACATTACTCAGGACCGAAGAAGCCTCTTCATCGTGGATCTTTTTATCGTAAATAACTCCTTTATCAACTTTTCCCAGTAACGCAAGTTTGCGGATGCGTTCCTTGATGAGGAGAAAAATGAATTTCTTGAATTGTCCTATGTTAAGCCAGTATGTCTTATCAGCGGCATTATCCAGTTCCCGTGAAGCCATGCCTTCGATAGCATAGACTACCACCTTATCGCCCTTAGCGCGGGCGGAACGGACAAATTCTACAGGCAGTGACCCTGCCCCGGCTACAAGACCTATTTTTTCCATCATTACTCTTTATCAACGATACTGAACATTAAATCAGCCTCACAAACAACATCTCCGTTAACGCTGGCCTCACCGTGAGTCTGCACAATATTTTTCCTTACTAATTTAGTCACTTCAACATGTAAAGCAAGCTGGTCCCCCGGAACCACAGGTTTCCGGAATTTCGCGTTATTTATCGTCATGAAATACGCTATTTTATCCTTATCTTTACCTTCGAGCAGAGCAAGTATTCCTCCGGTTTGCGCCAAAGCCTCTATCATAAGCACGCCCGGCATTACCGGCTCCTGCGGGAAATGCCCCTGGAAGAATAATTCGTTAATGGTGACATTCTTTATTGCTTTTATCCATTTCTCCTTTTGGTAGTCAACCACCCTGTCAACAAGCAAGAACGGGTATCTATGCGGTATGCGTCTCATGATCTCTTTAATGTTAAGTATTTTATCGCTCATATCTCTCTCCTTTTACTGTTTCACATATTTTTCATATATTTTCCGGACCATCTGCGCGTTCAGATCGTGCCCGCTTTTTTTGGCAACTACGCGCCCAATGACCGGAAAACCCAATATATACAAGTCTCCTACAAGATCGAGGATCTTGTGTCGAACGGGTTCATTCTTAAATCTTAATGTCGTTTCGATCGGACCGTTGTCATCCATAACAAGAGTATTATTAAAATCAGCGCCCTTGCCAAGCCCGGCTCTAAGCAGAGCTTCCGCTTCTTCCTTAAGACAGAACGTTCTGGCCGGAGCTATTTCTTTTTCAAAAGAACCTTGATCCAATTCTATGCTGAACTCCTCTTTTCCGATAGAGGGGATATCATAATCTATGGTGTATGCGATGCTGAAATTATTATCAGGGAAGATCGTTATAGATCTGTCTTGCGTTTTCACTTTTTCTTCATCAAGGATCTTAATAGAGCGTCTGGGCCTGCCTTGTTCGATCGTACCCGCTTTTTTGAGCGGCTCCAAAAACCCTTTCGCACTGCCGTCCATCGCGGGAAGTTCCGAACCGTTTATCTCGACCAGTATATTATCTACTCCCGCCCCCCATAAAGCGGCAAGAAAATGTTCGATCGTCTGTATCTCCACCGGGCCAAGCTTGAGGGAGCTTCTTCTTGCATGATCACCTGTCAGTATTGAGCCGTTTACTTGTAAAGAAGGATAATTGTCCAGATCTTTTCTGATAAAAACTATTCCCGTATCTGGTTCGGCAGGTTTGCAGATAACATCGGTCTCCCGGCCCGTTTGCAGGGCCCTTCCGGAATAGTAAACCTCATTTTTTATTGTTCTCTGTTCCACCGCTTGTGTTATTTTTTGCCAAGTGCTTTAATAACCTCATCGGTAAGATCGAACTCCGGTTTTTTGTATATAATACTGCGCGTGTCAAAGATATAGTCGTACCCGTCCTTTTTAGCTATTTTTTCAACGGCGTCGTTGATATCTCCGGTCAGTTCGCGAAACATTTCATTTTGTTTATTAAGGAGTTCCTGTCTGGTCTTCCAGTCATATTCATTAAGATCGGCCCGTTTCCCTTCCAGTTCAAGCAGCTTTTTCTTCTTTGCGTCCCCCGTCATGATCTGGGCTTCATCCTGAAGTTTTCTGAGGTCATCAATTTTTGCCTGCCTGTCGGACTGGGCTTGTTTGGTGAAAGTTTCCATTTCACTCTCAAAATTCTTGGCTTTTTCGTAATTCTGCAGTACAAGTCTTGAATCTATACAGCCGATCTTGGCGTCTTTGGAAAATCCCACTGGAGCCGAGATCACCGTTATCAATAAAACTGCTGTTGTGATCGAAAATATTTTTTTTATGCCCATTTTTTTCTCCTTTTCTTGAAAATTTTTCTTAGAATCCGTGACTTACACTGAAATAAAACTGTCCCTCTCTTTTATCATCGTAGTTCTTATTTAAAGGATATCCCCAGTCAACTTTAACGGGGCCTATCGGAGTTTTTACCCTGACCCCCACACCTGTACCCTGTTTATATCCGCCTGTACTGAAAATATCGTCATATTTCGCCCATACATTACCGACATCGTAAAAAACCGCGCCTTTTATCAGCTTTTTATAAATAGGAAAGGTTACTTCCACATTCCCGATAGCCATTGATTCTCCGCCGAGCGCGCTATTTGAACCCCTGTCTCTGGGCCCTACGCCTCTTTGCTTATATCCCCTTATGGTAGTTGCGCCGCCGGCGAAAAATCTTTCATAAATAGGGACCTCATCAGAATCTCCATAATTTTCAACAAGGCCTACCCTGCCGTTCACCGACAGAACGATATCCTTAATAAGACTATGATATATCGTCCCGTGAGTGTATCCTTTTACGAAATCTTTATCTCCTCCTATAAATCCTCCGGCATTTTCAAGGGAGAGGCCGGTTACGAAACCTTTCGTGGGCGAATATTTGTTGTCCCTTGTATCATACCCTATGCCCCATTTCAAACGGCTGATCCAATTTGTCCCTTGCTCTTTTCTCAGATCATCTGTTGCATCGTCCGGGATATTGGAGATCTTGACTTCTTCTATGTTATAAACCAGGTTTGTGTAAATTTCATCCGTGAGCTCTTTGCCGAGTTTCAGATCTCCGCCTGTACGCGTTTCATCGTACCCGTAACCGGTCTTGCCGTATCTGTCGTATTGTTCACGATACACATCAAAACCAAAAGAGAACGGATAATCAAAGATCCAGGGATCGGTCCAGCCGACGAAATAATTATTCCTTGCGCTTCCCAGCTCCGCTCTGATTATAAGATCCTGGCCGGCACCGGTAAAGGTCGGAAAATCCAATATATCAAAGTTCCTCTGCCTTATCTGCGCAAAGCCGATAAAAGCGTCTACGGAACTATAACCCCCTCCGAAAGAAAGTTCGCCCGTCTTGGTTTCCTTCACGGTTACATCAAGGTCTTTCACGTCTTTTTGGTCCGTCGGAACGGTTTCAAAAAACACATCTTCAAAAAAGCCAAGGTCATAAATCCTCTCCTTGCTTTTTCTTAATTTTTTGCCGTCGTATTTTTCTCCCGGATAAACTCTCATTTCACGTCGGATCACTTTATCTCTGGTCTTGGTGTTCCCGATGATATTTATCTTGCCGACGGAAATCACGTCATGAGAATTTACATGATATACGAGATCCATGCGGTCAGTAGAAGGATTGTATTTGCGTTCCAGGTCCACCTCCGCGTCCATGTATCCCCTGTCATAATAAAACGTGATTATATTATCGATGTCTTCCTTGATCTTCTCGTACTCAAAATAATCACCGCTTTTCGCCTTAATATTTTTACGTATCTCCTCTTCCGGGAATGTCAGCGTGCCCGTTACCGTGATGTCTCCGATCTGGTATCTTTTTCCTTCGTCTACAAGTATTATCAAATGTAAACTTTTCCCGTCTTCGGAAAATTCTCTTTCGCTCGCCACTTTTACATCAAGAAAGCCCTTGCTTCTATAATACAGCCTGATGCGGTCAAGATCCGCTTCGAACTTATCTTCATCAAAAGAACCTTTTCTTATAAACCACCACGCGGTCTTGGTTGTCATGAGCTTTGTTAACTCTCCGGCAGGAATACTTTTATTTCCTTCGACCTTTACCGACCGCACCTTTAAAGGCTCCCCTTCATTAATAACAAAGATGACTTTCGCCTTGCCGGTTTCGCGATCTGTTTCGATTATGTAATCCACCGTCATCCTGGAGTAACCTTGCTCCACATAATATGCCTTTATTTCCGCCATATCCCGCGACAGCCCGCTATGGTCCAACAGGTCGCCTTCTTTGACGAGGACCTTTTTGCTGAGGCGCCCTGTCTTTATTTTTGAGTTTCCCCTGAACTCTATGCTTTCAATGACCGGTTTTTCCGTGACAATGAAAACAACTATCACCCCGTCGGGATGTTTCTGCGTTTCAACGGAAACATCGCTGAAATATCCCATGGCGTAAAGGCGTTTGATCTCTTTATTAACCGCGGATTCCTGGAACTCATCCCCCGGTCTTACCTTAACCCTGTTAAGGATCGTAGCCGTGCTGACGGCATAATTGCCTTTTACCTGTATCTCAACAATAACTTCTTTTTCTGGAGCTCCTTCTTCGGCAAATAAAAATGCTGGAACAGAAATAACAATGAGAATAGCCGCGAAAAAAGACAAAATTTTATTCTTCATTAAAACCCTTCCTCTTCTTCTTTTCTTGCAAGGTTACTAAATTTGGTATACTCGTGCAAAAATGCAAGCTTTACTGTTCCAACCGGGCCGTGACGTTGTTTTGCTATAATTACTTCCGCTATACCTTTATTTTCTTCAGTGGGATTATAATATTCTTCCCTCAAAAGTAAAAGCACAAGGTCCGCATCCTGTTCGATAGCGCCTGATTCCCTGAGATCCGAAAGCTGCGGCCTATGGTCGGCTCTTTGCTCCACAGCCCTTGAAAGCTGGCTGATAGCAATGATAGGAATACTCAGTTCTCTGGCTAACGCCTTCAAGGAACGGGATATTTCAGAGATCTCCTGCTGGCGGTTCTCAAGACTTGAAGCGCCCCTCATGAGCTGGAGATAATCAACTATCAATATCTGGATATCATGTTTGGCTTTCAGTCTCCTCGCTTTTGCTCTCAGCTCCAAAGCTGATATGCTGGGAGTATCATCTATATAGATAGGCGCTTCGGACAATTTTCCGGCAGATGTTACAAGCTTGGGCCAATCCGATTGAGAGAAAAACCCGGTTCTTACCTTGTGCGCGTTGACCCGGGCAATAGAGCAAAGCATTCTTTGCGCGAGTTGTTCTTTCGACATTTCCAAACTGAAGATCGCACAAGGGACTTTTTCGACAACTCCCGCATATTCAACTATTGAGGCAGCCAGAGCGCTCTTGCCCATTGACGGCCTTCCCGCAAGTACGATAAGATCCGACCTTTGAAGTCCGGCGGTCATAACATCCAGATCATGAAAACCCGTCGGGGTTCCCGTGATGTTCTCCTTGCGCTGATAAAGCCTGTCGATACGCTCTATGCTATCCTTAACTACATCTTTTATATCCGCTATACGTGTTTCTCCCCTTTTATTGGATGATATTTCGAAAATCATCTTTTCGGCTCTGTCAAGAATATCGTCTACATCTGTGGAAGGTTCAAAGCTTTCGGATACGATCTGCGTGGCAGTGTTGATAAGGGTGCGCAGGAGATACTTTTCCCGGACTATTTTAGTATAATGATCGATGTTCGCCGCTGTAGGAATGCCGTTGGCAAGCTCTGTCACATATGCAGGACCGCCGACGCCATCAAGTACATTATGTTTTTTTAATTCCTCGATAAGGGTAACTATATCTACAGCTTTATTCTCGTCGTAGAGACGGATTATAGCCTTGTAGATCTTCCTGTTAGCCTCTGAGTAAAAGGCGGATTCGCTGAGCGTTTCGATAGCCTTGGCTATGGCTTCCTTGTCCAGCAGCATCGCTCCGAGAACCGAGTTTTCCGCCTCTTGATTCTGCGGGGGCACTTTTTCAATTAGGGCATCTGGATTCATACAGACAGGAACTGTTTATTTTTTTACGACCCAAACTCTTAGCTGAGTTTTAACCTCTGGATGCAGTTTTATGTCAACGTTGTAAACCCCGAGTTTTTTTATTGGTTCTTCAAGAAGTATATTTTTCTTATCTATTTCAACACCTTCGGCGCTAAGGCTTTCAGCTATCATTTCTGAAGTAACTGCACCGAAAAGTTTTTCTTCTTCCCCTGCTTCCATGGAAATAGTGCACGAGATATCCTTTATCTTTTCAGCGACATTTTCATACTGAGCTATCATCATATCCTCTTGACGCTGTTTCGCCTTTTTTTTCTGCTCCAACACCTTTAACGCCCCTGCGGTGGCTTCTATGGCAAGTTTTTTCGGTATTAGATAATTTCTGGCATAACCGTCTTTTACATTGACCTCAGTCCCTGCTTCACCGAGGTTTCTTACGTTCTCTATTAAGATAAGTTTCATTCTTTCTCCCGAAATGTTACCTTGAATATTCCCTATCTGATCTATTTGATCTGGAAAATTCTCCCCTGGATCTGGCGCTTCTTTCCTGGACGAACGGCAGAATGCCAGCTATGCGGGCTCTTTTCACCCTGTTCGCGATCAGACGCTGGTGTCTGGTGCAATTTCCCGAAATGCGGCTGGGTAGGATCTTGCCGCGATCCGAGATAAATCTCTTCAGAAAATCAGCGTTCTTGTAATCCACCGTCTTGATCTTCTCTTTACATAAACGGCACGGTCTTTTTTTGAATATTCTTTTAGGTTTTTGTCTGGGTTTCTTAGTTGCCATATTTATCACTCACTTTTCTGCTTTTTAAAAAGGTATTTCCTCTTCCGGCGTTTCTTTGCCTGTATCTGCTCCCTCCGAAGCGTTGTCATATTCCTCAAGATTTATGCTTTCCAGGTTCTCTTGCGGACCAACAGTGGTTTCTTTTCTTTCACCGCGCGAACCGAGAAATTGAACATTCGTGGCCACAACTTCCGTTGCGTTCCTCTTTTGTCCGTCCTGCCCTTCCCACGTACGGGTTCTTATGCGGCCCTCGACAAGCACAGCCCTTCCTTTTGACAGATACTCGCCGCAAACTTCGGCCATTTTCCCCCATATAACCACGCGGATAAATGAGGCTTCTTCTTTGCGTCCGCCGGCCGAATCCTTGTATGACCGGTTAACTGCAACTGTAAAATTAGCGACAGCCGCACCGCTGGGTATATATCTCAGTTCCGGATCTCTGGTGAGATTGCCCATCAAAAAAACTTTATTAAGACTTGCAGCCATGATATTACCTCGTTCGTTATTTCTTTTTATCGATCAAAGTACGCATTATATTCGTATTGATATTGCACTGCCTCATTATATTGACAATGCTTTCAGATTTAGCGTTAAAAACGATCTCGTAATATATCCCTTCGGACTTCTTGCTTATAGGATAAGATAGGGCTTTCTTCCCCATTACGTTCTCCTCTACGACTTCGCCCGAATTATCGTTAATGATCGCCTTTATCTTGCCCGTAACATCTTCAACTGATTCAAGCATCTCCGGGTTTATGATAAATAACCCTGAATAAGATTGTGTGTTCTCCATTTTACCTGCCATATTTTGTTAGATGATAACATATATTATATAAGTTATTCAAGCGATATATTTTTATTATAACCTGCCATCGCTTTTTTAATCCCCCTATCAAGCCAGACTTCTATGCATTTAACTGCCCGATCAAGTGTCTCTTCCAATAAAGCGCGATCTTTTCTCGGGAAGGAGGATAACACATAGTCTGCCATCTCCCCTGCCTCATGGCCCGCTCCGACGCCGACCCTTAATCTTGCAAAATCTTCGCCCATTCTGTCAATAACCGACTGTAGGCCGTTATGCCCGCCTGAGGACCCTTTCTCCCGTATCCTGATGCTTCCTAAGGGCAGGTTCACGTCATCGCTGACTACAAGCAGGTCTTCTCTCTTTTCCAGCCAATTAGCGCCTGCCGCTTGCACGGCCGCCCCTGATAAGTTCATGTAAGTCAAGGGTTCAAATAATATGACTTCCTTCCCTATTATTTTCCCGGCCCCATAAGTGCCGCTAAACCCTTTTCTTTTTATGCTTATTCGGTACTTCGCGGCGATTTTTGAAAGAACTTTGAAACCGACATTATGTCTGGTATTTCTATACCTCAAGCCTGGGTTGCCTAATCCGATGATAAGTTTCATTATTTAACGTGTAGCGCCAACTGAGCATGACGCAATACAGTATGTTTATCCTTCTTCGCCGCTGGGAGCTTCTTTCTTCTCAGCTGGCTCAGCGCCTTCTTCGCCTTCAGCGCCTTCTTCCTCTTCTTTCTTGCCCTTCTTAATAACTTCCGGCTCAACGCCTTCTTCGCCTTCTACAGCTTCCTCCACTACTTCCTCTTCTTCTTTTGGCGGATTGACGCCGACTATTACCTGTTCCGGATCGCCTAAAAACTCGACACCTTCGAGCGGCGTTAAATCTTTAATGTGAATAGAGTCATTCATCTCCAGATCATTAACATGAACGTCAATGTGCTCCGGTATGTCTGTAGGCAAACACTCGACTTCGATCTCCCAGATAACCTGGTTTAACACGCCGTCTTCTTCTGCAACACCCTTCGCTTCACCTTTGATAGAGATCGGCACATTGACTTTCAATTTATCTTTTAATGAAATCTCACGGAAGTCCACGTGAATGAACTTGTCATTAATAGGATCTGTCTGCACAAACTGAACGATAACGGTTTTCTGGGAAGACTTTTCACCGAAAATATCAAGTGTTATGATAGCGTTCTCTCCCGCGTCCGTATGGAGAGCATGCCACAGGTCTTTGTTCTCCACCTGAAGTTTTAGCCCCTCTTTCCCGTCTTTATACACTATCCCGGGAACCTGTCCGCTTTTCCTAAGATGCTTGCAGAAGATCTTGCCCTGTTCCTCTCGTACTGCCGCTTTTAATAGTACCTTTTCCATTTATCTCTCCTCTTTGTTATTCTTCAAATAAAGCGCTGATAGTTTCTTCGTTATGTATGCGCTTTATCGCTTCAGCCAGCATATCCGCGACTGAAAGTTGTTTTATTTGATCTATGTTCTTCTCTTTCGAAATGGGTATAGTATTCGTTACTACAAGTTCTTTTATGCTTGATCCCTTTAATCTCTCAATAGCGGGACCGCAAAGTACAGGATGTGTGATGGCCGCATATATATCCTTAGCGCCTTCTTTTTTAAGTGCCGCGGCCGCTTCTACTAAACTGCCCGCTGTGGCTACCATATCATCAACAAGAATAACGTTCTTGTCTTTCACTTCTCCCAGTATATGCATAACTTCCGCTTTAACATCATTCACGCGCCTTTTGTCCACGATCGCGAGGCCGGCTTTTAATCTCTTGGCATAGGCTCTCGCCATTTTTATGCCGCCGACATCAGGCGTCACGACAACTGTATCACTGATCTTTTTATCCCGGAAATAATCTACAAAGATATTGATCGCATAAAGATGATCCATAGGTATATCAAAAAAACCTTGTATCTGGCCCGCGTGCAGGTCCATAGTCAGGATTCTGTTCGATCCCGCACGTGTGAGCAGATTCGCCACAAGTTTTGCGGTTATCGGGACTCTCGGCTGATCTTTTCTGTCCTGTCTTGCATAACCGAAATAAGGAAGCACCGCCGTGATCCTTTGCGCGGAGGCCCTTTTCAAAGCATCTATCATGATCAAAAGTTCCATCAGGTTTTCGTTGGCCGGATAGCATGTTGACTGGATCACAAATACGTCTTTGCCCCTTACATTCTCGCCTATTTTTGCGCGTATTTCACCGTCACTAAAACGGTCTATGGCACATTTCCCCAAAGACACGCCTAAATTCTCACAAATATCATCAGCCAATTTTGCATTACTATTGCCGGAAAAAATAACCAAGTTATTCATGCCATCACCTCTATTTTTTTAGTGGTTTTGCCGGTACTCCAGCAACTGTTTCGCCCGCGGGAACATCCTTATTTTTAGTTACTACGCTTGAAGCTCCGACCGTGGCGCCCTTGCCGATCTTTACCGGAGCGATGATCACCGCTCCCGCACCGATCGAAACATCATCCTCTATTATTGTCCGGTTTTTTGCTTTACCGTCGTAATTCGCGGTTATAGTCCCTGCCCCGATATTTACGTTCCGTCCGATTTCAGCATCCCCTAAATAAGTAAGATGCTTCACTTTTGACCCTTCGCCGATACTGGTGCGGGTAATTTCAACAAAATTGCCTATCTCGGCTTTTTGGGCGACAGTTGTCCCGCTTCTTAATCTTGCAAAAGGCCCTATTTTACAGTTCCCCGAGATCTTTACCCCCCCTTCAATAACTGTATTAGGGTAAATTATCGTATCCTTGCCCACTTCAACGTTCTCATCGATAAACGTTGTCCCGGGATCGATAATAGTCACCCCTGATCCCATGAGTTTTTCCAATGTTTTTTTGTTCAAGAGTTTGTTCGCCATAGCAAGATCTTTCCTTGAATTTATCCCGACAGCTTCTTTATCGTCACATAATTCGTTTGTCACGATTTTGCCGTTTTCCGCAAGTATCTGCACTATATCTGTAAGGTAAAATTCCTGTTTTTTTTCGTTTATCTTTACATCCCGTATAAACCTCTTGAGATCAGAGTTGTTAAAGCAATATGTGCCGGTATTGATCTCATTTATTTTTTTATCTTCGCTTGAAGCGTCTTTTTCTTCAACTATTTTCCGGACCCTATCCCCGCTTCTTACGATCCTTCCGTATGAAGTCGGGTCTTCCATCTTACAGGTCAAGACAGTGCATGAGGCGCCTTTCGAAAGATGTGCTTCAATAAGATCCCGGTACGTTGCGGCCTCAAAAAGCGGGGTATCCCCGCAGGTGACCAGTACTGTACCGTCAAAATCTTCCAAATGTTTACACGCTTGTAAAAGAGCGTCTGCCGAACCTAAAAGTTCTTCTTGTTTTACGAATCTGGCTCTGTTTTTAAAGATCGTTTCTACGATCTCGGCTTTATATCCGATCACCGCTATAATATCGGATATCCCTATTTTCCCTAAATTATCTAATACCCTGCCCAACATTGTCCCGGAACCAATAGGATGAAGCACCTTCGGGATTTCCGTTTTCATCCTGGTTCCCAGTCCAGCCGCAAGTATAACCGCTTTGATATTATCCATTTGGGTTAGCTTTTAATCTTTCGCTCAAAGTGGCTGGCGGGCAAGGATTCGAACCTTGACAAGCAGCTCCAAAAGCTGCGGTGCTACCGTTACACTACCCGCCAACCTCCGTCACGCTTTTTAATAATTATAAAGCAATGTCTTTGTCGTCAGTCTCTGACTGCATAGAAGACTCTTTAGCGGGTTGTTTCTCTTCCTTGGATCCCTCGATAAGAGTTTCTGATGCTGCATCCAGATCTTCTTCGGTGGCCGGTTTATACGCAGCACCTTGAACCTGTTTCTTCTCCTCTTCTTTCTTAAAAGCTTCGAGAACTTTATCTTGAATGTACATTCTGCAATCCTGTGTCACAGGATGAGCTATATCCATGTGTATCGACTTTTTCTTCCCGAAAGCTTCTTCATTATTTTCTGCGTTAAAGGGGAGTTTGTCGCCGCAATCGTTACAGAACTTGCTTCCCCTGGCGTTCTTAAATCCGCATTTTCGGCAGGAATCCATGGCTTTTCTTGAAGGCATGGCGACAAAAAGACCGCTGTTGCCCTGTATAACCTTTACGTTGCGGACTACAAACCAGTCGTCAAAGGTCATTGTGGCAAACGCCTTTAATTTTCCGTCTCTGCTTTCTGTTGGGAAGATCCTTACTTCAGTTATCTCCATTCCTCTCTCCTTTCTTTAGCTGCGTGTCTTCGCACTTAGCACAAATTTTAGCACGTCTTGACGACGAAAACTTTCCATCCTTCACCTTCAGGAAAGATTTTCTCAAGTTCCTTCCCGGCTTCTATTGCCGTCGTGCCGGAAGTAAAAATACCGAAAACGGTCGGCCCGCTTCCCGATAATAATACCCCTTCGGCGCCTGCTTTCCTTAATTCGGAAAACACCTTCTCCAATCGCGGAAAATCTCGTAATACTACGTGTTGTAAATCGTTATGAAGATTTTCCGTTATCCCTTTTATATTATTATTATTTAAAAAAGAGGTGAACATTTTATCAACCGGCCTACTTTTTGTCAAGCTAAAAGCCGAGACTCTGCCGTATACATCCTTTGTCGATATTTCAAAAGGCGGGTTGATCAAAATGTGGTGCAAATTCAGCCGTGAATCGACCCTTGTAATACGTTCTCCCCTTTCTTTCCCATACGCAAAAGAACTGTTGCTTAGAAAAAACGGTACGTCCGATCCTATTTTGCCGCCTATTTCCGTCAAATTATCCTCCTCAAGAGGATGGCCCTCAAGCTCGTTCAATCCTTTCAACAAAGCTGCTGCGTCGCTTGACCCCCCTCCAAGACCCGCACTGATAGGAATATGTTTTTCGACAGATACTTTAAAATGCTTTTTTATGCCTGTTTTATCCATAAAATCCCTGACAACTTTTCCTAATAAACTATTTTCATCTGTAGGGACCGATGAATTGTCGCATGTAATTTGCGTGCTCCGTTCGGAAGGTTCAACAGATATACGATCGAACAAAGAGACCCTTTCGAATAAAGTCTCTATCTGATGGAATCCATCATCTCTTTTGGAAAGGACTTTAAGATATAGGTTTATCTTAGCAGGCGCGTTGATGATCATCGTTGCTTTTGGTATAGTTTATCCGCTTTTTCTTTGAAGAAGCGCTTCCGCCTCACGGACAAGGTCTTTTGAGGATAACCCGAAATGTTCAAAAAGTTCATCCGGCTTGCCGCTTACCCCGAAAACATCCGAAACGCCCATAATTTTCATAGGTACCGGGCACTCTTGCGCCAACACCTCAGCTACAGCGCTCCCCATGCCTCCGTAAACATTATGCTCTTCGGCCGTCAATACTGCCCCTGTTTCCCGGGCGGCTTTTATTAAAACTTCTTTATCGATAGGCTTTGGAGTATGCAAGTTTATAACCCTTGCCTTTATATTTTTCTTTTTAAGCTCTTCCGCTGCTTCAAGCGCTGTGAACACCAGCTGTCCGCATGCTACGATCGTCATATCATTTCCTTCCTGAAGCGTTACGGCTTCTCCGACCTTAAACTCATACTTCTTGTTAAGATAAGGTACGGCGGCTCTGCCTAACCTTAAATATACCGGCCCCGGGATATCCGCAGCCTGTTTGGTGGCTTGAAAAGCTTCATTTGCGTCAGCGGGCACGACCACTGTCATGTGCGGAAGGATGCGCATGAGACCTATTTCTTCAAGCGCCTGGTGTGTAGCTCCGTCTCCGCCCACCGATATGCCTCCATGCGTCCCGATAATATTGACGTTAAGATTCATGTAAGCGACTGAAACCCTCACCTGATCCCATGCACGGCCCGCAGCAAACGCGCCGAAAGTGCAGGCAAAAGGTATCTTGCCGGAAAGAGCAAGTCCTGCGGCCGTACCTATCATGTCTTGCTCGGCTACGCCGTGGCTGACGAACCGATCCGGGAATTCATCTTTAAACCAGTTCGCCCTTACAGACTCCGTCAGATCCGCGGATAACACAATAACGTCTTTATTGGTTTTTCCCAGTTCAACAAGCGCTTTCCCGAAACCATCCCTGGTCGCAGATTTTTGCTCTTTTTTCCCATTCATCACGTTTTGCTCCTCGCTTAAAAATAATTTCCCGAAGTCTGGACAATGTTCTCAATAGACAATTTTTCTTTGTCGAAATCGTAAATATCCTCCTCGCCCACGAACATGTCCACGTTCTCCAGCTGATCTTCCATCTTTAAAAACTTGAAATTCTGGAATTTATAACCGCGCACCACCTCGTTCGCTATTCTTAAGATCTCCTGCACTTTTTTCTTGCGCATCTCGATTATGCCGTCACTTGCGCGCTGGTCCGCGATCTTAAATTTTAAAAGAAAGAACTCTCCTTCCGGATCTTTCATGTATTCGCCTTCAGAGGATTTATACTGGAAAAATTCCATTAATTTCTCATCCTGCCTGAAATCTATCTTGATCCTGCTGGCCATCTGGGCTGCAAGAAATTCCCCCAGAGTAATACTTTTGAGATAAAAATGTCCCTTCCAATAACCTATATCAGACAATTTTGTGGGAGGGCTTCTGAAGAATTCATCTAAAACTTTTTCCCGCGTATCGTCTTCTACTCCGAGATTTTCAAAGATCTTCTCAACCGTGCGTTCCTTTTTCGCCTGCGGCGTAAGATTCACGCTGAAAAGCGTACGTTTAAACGATTCCGAACGTGAGATATTCCTGTACATGCCGTGTTTTACATCCTCTACATACTTGATTATAACTACTTGAAGTTCGGGCAACCTCACGTCCTGGGTTATCACGCAATAAAATTTCACATCTGCATCCGTACTCAACACCACCCTTGAAGCAACGAGTATAAGGTTGCTTATCTGGTCCCACGCATCTTTGCTGATGCCCAGTCCGACATCAAGCAACCCTTCCATTGGATAATAAATGCCCACAGTTGAATCCATGACCGAGACATCCACTTTCATCCCATACTCGATTTCACATACATTTTTAATCGCTTCCGGAAGTTTTTCTTTAGGATAAGTAGGCGTGCAGGAAGACAGGATAAATGCGGCGCATGTCAGTATTATCGCCGCAACAAAACCAATTCCTAAATAATATTTTTTGAAGATCTTACGCTTTTTCATCCCAACTCTTGTCTTGAACCGGCGCATTTTCATCATATGCCGTTTCCTTTATCCCGTATTCCTCGAAAATCTGTATTATTTCATCGTATTCCAATTCTTCGCGTTCCAAAAGCTCTTTCGAAAACCTGTCGAGAACTTTCTTTTTTGCAGTTAAAGTTTTTTCCACTTCTTTCATGCACTCATTCATTATCGAATTGGTGTCTTTATTAAGTGTTACTTTTATTTCCTCGGCAAGTTCTTCTTTGGGTACAGCAGTATAATCGCCTACATACCCCGATTCCCCCATGCCGATCTGCCAAACCATGCCATGAGCTACCTTCATAGCTTTTTGAAAATCGCTTGAAACGCCTGTTGTGGTTGTCCCGAATCTTATTTTTTCAGCCACATACCCTCCGAGAGAGATCATTATATCCGACATGAGCTGCTCTTTGCTTCTGTTATGAAGTTCTTCTTTCTCGGGCGACCACACTACGCCTAACGTGCCCCTTCTCGGGATAATGCTCGCCTTGAAAACCGACTTTGAAGGCGCTTTCAGGAAAGTCACTATCAAGTGCCCCGACTCATGATATGCTGTCATCTCTTTCTCTCCGGGCGTAACAGACAAGCGATGTTTTATCCCCAGATCCACGCGTTCAAACGCTTCGCTTATCTCTTTCTGCCCTATTGCTTTCTTCTTATTTCTTGTTGCTATCAAAGCGGATTCTTTGACTATGTTCGCTATATCTGCGGGGCTTTTCCCAACCGCTCTTCGTGCGAGCCTCCCCAGATCCAGCCCTTTTTCAGCTTTGACTTTGTTAAGATAAAACTTAAAAAGTTCCTCCCTGTCTTCTTGCGAAGGATTTGTGACGATGATCTTTCTGTCAAACCGGCCCGGCCTAAGCAAAGCTTGGTCAAGATGTTCTTCAGGAGCATTGGTAGCTCCTATTACGACAATGTTCGATTCTTTTCCTTTAAGGCCGTCCATTTCAGCAAGAACCTGGTTAAGTGTGCTATTGGTCTCCTGGCCGCCCATGAAACTGAATGTCCTCGACCTGCCGATAGCATCGATCTCGTCGATAAAAAGTATGCATCCGCCGTATCCATATGCCAGATCACGCGCTTTTTTAAAGAGTTTCCGGACACGCGAAGCCCCGACTCCTACAAAAACTTCCACGAATTCGCTGCCCGACATGGAAATAAAAGGCATGTCGGCTTCCGTGGCGATAGCTTTTGCCATGTATGTCTTCCCGCATCCCGGAGGTCCTAACATGAGAAGGCCTTTTACGACACTCCCCCCCATTTTTGTTACTCTCGCCCTATCCTTAATAAGCTGTACCACTTCGTTGGCTTCCTGCTTCGCTTCCTTCATCCCTATAACGTCATCCCAAGTAATAGAAACGTCTTTACCTTTTATCGGAGCTTTATCCAGTTTTGCGAAACCGCCTCGCATGAACGTAAGATACATAAATACAAATATCCCGGCGTGTATACCGGCCATGATAAACTGCACCGGCATCGTTGCAAGGGTCATTTTCCGGTAAAAAGATTCCAGAGACATCAGTCCTATCACCGAAAGTATTACAAGTATTACAACAACCGCGACAAGAATAACGATCGTTCTGTATTGCCTGAAGAACATACCGATTTTTCTGCTGATCATGATAGATCTCCTCTACTTTAAAACTTTTTCCTGCTCTTCCAGTTCGGCTAAAGCTTTTTCCAGTTCATCTTTCTTGGGCGCTATGCCATGCCATTGGACTTTATTTTCAACAAAGGATACCCCTTTGCCTTTAACCGTATGAGCGATTATAACCTGCGGTTTATCTTTTATCGACTGCGCTTGGTCAAACGCTTTATCGAGCGATTGGAAATCATGCCCGTCCGCTTCAATGGCATGCCATCCGAAATTTTCCCATTTTTTTCTGTAAGCTCCCTGCTCTTTTACTTCACAGCACCATCCGTCTATCTGCATCTTATTAAAATCGATTATTCCGCAAAGGTTATCAAGTTTATAATGCGCGGCCGTCGCGGCTGCTTCCCACACTTGTCCCTCGTTTGTCTCACCATCACCCATAAGACAATATACACGTGATTTTATTTTATCCATCTTATCGGAAATCGCAAAACCTACAGCCACTGAAAGCCCCTGGCCGAGAGAACCGCTGGAGGTCTCAATGCCCGGCAAACCCAGTTGAGGATGTCCTTGAAGGCGCGAACCGAGTTTCCTCAAGGTCCACAATTCTTCCCGCGGGAAAAACCCTTGATCTGCCAGAACCGCATACAAAGCAGGGCACCCGTGTCCCTTGGAAAGAATAAACTTATCGCGTTCTTTCCAATCGTGTTTTTTAGGATCGAACTTCATCTTTTGATAGTATAAAAAAACCAGTATTTCAACAATAGATAGCGACCCTCCGGTATGCCCGCTGCCCGCTTTCTCCAGCATCACGAGAATGTCTTTGCGCACGTCAATAGCTTTTCTTTTTAATTCCGTTACCTCTTTTATCTTCTTCATCAGTTCTCACCTGTTTCTTCTGATCTTTTTTATTAAACTTTTATTTCCCGGATCGAGTTCCAGAGCTTTCTCCCATTCCTCGTAAGCTTTTTCCCCTTCCCCGATCGCCTGATAAGTATCTCCAAGATGTTCCCGCACGATCGGATCGTCAGGCATCAATTCAACAGCTCGTTTCAGTTCATTAAGAGCTTCATTATACATCCCTTTTTTAAAATACGCCCAGCCGAGACTATCGACATAAGCCCCGTTGTCAGGATCTTTCTCTAACGCCTTTTGTATAAGCATTACAGCGCGGTCAAGATCTTTGTTTTCTTCTATATATAAATATCCGAGGTAGTTATACGCTTCAGGTAATTTATCTGTCTCTGAAACAAGTTTCTCCAGAATCCCTATGGCTTTTCCCCGCTCCCCTGACCTTTCAAGGGCCGAAGCCAGATAAAAAAGATATAAATTATTTTCAGGCTCTTTATCAACGGCGATCCTGTAATATTCAACCGCCTTCGGGTAATCCTTCTCTATCACCGCTAAATACCCTAATCCCGCGTAAACAAACGGGCCCGATATGCCGTTCTTCAAAGCTTCAAGCAGAATGGTTTCAGCTTCAGCGTATCTTCTCTCGGCAATATAGATACTGAAGGCCCTGAGATACGGCGCGGGAAAATTTACGTCCAGCCGCATCAAGATCCGGTTTTGCTCGATAGCTTTTTCAGTTTCACCTAACTTGTAATATAGCTGCCCTAATCTTATATAAGCTTCTCTATTCAGAGGATCGACTTCCGCGATTTTCTCATACTGTTTGATCGCTTCCTCGAAATCCCCTTCTATCTCAAAGATAAAACCCAATACCATCTGAGCTTCAAGAAAGCTCTTATCCTGTTCTATGGCTTTCTGCAGGTTTTCTTTAGCTTTATCAAGATCTTGTAATTTACTGTATATAAGCCCAAGGTTAAAATAAAGAAACGCATCGTTTCTTCTTATGCTTAAGATCTTCTCATAAACTTCAGCAGCTTTATCAAGTTTGCGCTGGATAATAAAGAGGTCCGCCAGAAAAGTCAGCACCTTAAGGTTTTCCGGATCGTGCTTAAGAGCCTCTTCGTATAATTCCTGGGCTTTCTCGTAATTACCCTGGGCAGTATTCACCACCGCCAGAAGGCCGTATGGCGTGACATTTTCGGGATCTATCTCAAGTGCCCTGTTCAAAGAACTGATCGCATTGTCGACATCGCCTTTTATAAGCAGATCCGCTCCGAGCCTGGCATGAATCTCACTTACATTCTCATCAAAGGAAACAGCTTTTTCGTACTCCGATATGGCCCGGGAGGTTTCTCCGAAATTATCGTAAATAGAGCCCATCACATAATGAGCAAGCGTATTTGATTGTGTTTTTACCGCAGGATCTTCCGCAATGGTTTTATCGATCTTTTCTCCTTCCAGTGCCGAAAGGGAAAGCGCTCCGATAGGATTATTGCACAAAAGAAAACCAAGAAAAATAACAGCACAAAAGGAAGCAATACGTAAAATCGTCATCTATCCCTCTTTTTGTGGCGGTCTCTTCTCATCCGTTTTTTTCTCTTGTGTCTTTTAACTTTTTTTATCTTTCTTTTCTTGCCGCAAGGCATGTTCTTTTGTCACCTCCTTCAATATATTACCTTATTCAGCGGATACTCGATGATCCCTTGTGCACCTGCTGCTTTAAGTTTCGGTATTAATCGCTTCACATCTTCCTCGTCTATGATAGTTTCTATGTCAACCCATTGGGCCCCAAAAAGCTGGGAAATAGTCGGGTTTTTCATGGAAGGCAGGATCCGAACTATTTTTTCCACATCCTTTTTCTTGGCGTTCATTTTGAGCCCGACTTTTCCTTCGGCCAATAATGCCCCTTTCAGCAGGAGCACGATCTGGTCGATCTTTTTTCTTTTCCGGGGATTCTTCCAGGCTGCGTCATTTGCGATAAACTGTGTAGTGGATTCGCAGATCGTTTCAATAATTCTTAGATCATTCGCTTTTAAACTTGATCCGGTTTCGGTAACCTCGACTATAGCGTCAACTCCAAGCTTTGGTTTGATCTCCGTGGCGCCCCAGCTAAACTCAACTTCAGCGTTTACTTTTTTCTTCTTAAGATATTTTTTTGTGACTTTAACAAGTTCAGTAGCGATCCGTTTCCCTTTAAGGTCCTTGACGTTTCTTATCTTCGAGGAATTAGGCGCTGCGAGCACCCATCTGACAGGCCTCATGCTTTGTTTGGCATAAACCAGTTCCGCTATTCTTTTTACCTTTGAGCCGTTCTCTTCTATCCAGTCATTCCCGGTTATGCCGCAATCGATCGTCCCGTCTTCCACATAACGCGACATTTCCTGGGCACGAAAAAGCACTACTTCGATCTGGTCGTCATCTATGGACGGAAAATAAGACCTGGCCGATGCCCTGATCTTAAACCCGGCCTTCTCGAATATTTTTATGGTAGTTTCCTGCAAACTGCCTTTTGGGATACCAAGTTTTAATTTATTCTTTTCCATTATCCCGTCCTTTTAAATATTAATCAGAGATAAAGACACTCCACCCTTTTAGCTATTTATCAGCATAAGTATAACTTTACAGCTAACATATAATAACGGTGTAATTGTATATCAATACTATATTATAGTCAATAAAGAAAGCCCTTTTGCGGGCCCTGCCGCTCTTTGCCGAAGCTGTTTATACTGTTTTTCGTAAAGACTTTTAATCATTATTTTTTGGTGATTTTCGGGGCGTATTGTTCCTTGCCCCTAAGGTACCTTACGATGAGAATATATGATACGACTGTAGCGCTTATTGCCACAATGAAGCTCGTGACAGGGTTTTGGGTAAGATGATAATACGCAACAATAGATGCCACGAAAGCAACTAAGGGTATGCCGTACAAAAAACAAAACACTTTCATCATCGAAGAGGAATCTATCTCTATTTCCACCTTATCCCCCTCTTGCAATTTAAGCGCGTTCTCGCCGTAGATCGTAAATTGCCTTGGCCCGGATGCTCCGCAAGATCTGCAGTCCTTACACTCCTTCCCCGGCACCGTCTGAATGAGCGCTTTATTCTCCTCTTTTTTGATTACTATCCCTTTTTCTTTCATTATCCTGCTCTTTGTTATTTGAAAATTTAACTGACTCTTATTTTATCGATCTTTTCTCTTCCTATAGGTTTTGCCTCCATAAGCTCTTTTTTTTTGCTGTTTTTCCAAAACTCGACTTTAATCTCGGGCTGTTTTTTTGCTTTGGAGTGGCTTATTACTAGTTCTGCTGCTTTTCCGATGTTTTCTTTTGTTGTCTTCCCCCTCAAAAGCCCGTAAGGCCCGGCCTCGTCCTTTAATCTTAAAATGATATCTTTTTTCTTTTTTAGAGAAACAATTTTTTTGTTATCTTCCTCATCACGCCCGATGATCACTCTAGTGGAATCATCCAGCCGGAAATGCCTTCCATATTTTAATAATGTGATATTATCCTCTGAGAGCTCATCTCTTTTAATGAGATCTTTGACCTTCTTCGCAAAGGAAGGATATGTCAATAAACATCCTCCTGCCGGCGTGAAATATTTGTTTATTCCGTATTTTTTCGCAAGAGCAAGCTGTTTTTTTCTTGATCTTCCCTCTATGGCTAAAAGTTTTTCCCTTTTAACTATCCCTTTTTTCTCGGGTTCCGTTACATCCAATAGCTTCGCCGATAAAGGACGTAAAAGATGTCCCCCGAGCGAAGACTTTTTCTTTATTATGTTAAGCGCGTCCTTTCTTTGTGACATGGGCCTTTCTCCGAGGACTTCGCCAGTGATCACAAAATCGGCCTTTTTTTCTTCCATGACCCTCTTTGCCTCTTTAAGCATTAATATTTTACAGTCGATACATGGATTTATATTGGCGCCGTATCCATAATGCGGATCTTTTAGAACAAGTAAGAATTTCTTTGATATATCTATTATCTTTACGGAAACTCCTATGTCTTTAGCGGATTCTTTTATCCTCTTTGTAAAAATTTCAGGGTCCCTCGACGCTGCTGACATGACAAATGCAACGCCAATAACATCAATGTTCTGCTCCATCATGATTTTTGCGGCAAGGAGGCTATCCAGTCCGCCTGATATGAGAGCAACTGCTTTATGCTTCATGGTCCGTTTTCTTGAGTTTCTCCAGCCAGTCCTTGATCCTTTTCTCAAAACCGATCTCTGTCGGATAATAAAAAGTTTTTTTCTTCCTCATGTAATCCTGCTTAACGTAATGCCCTTCATATGAATGAGCGTATTTGTAATCATCGCCTCTTCCCAATTTCTTCGCACCCGGATAATTGGCGTCCTTTAGATGGTCCGGCACTTCCTGTGTTCTTTCTTCCGAAACTTCTTTTATGGCGGATTCAACAGCCATGTAAGCAGCATTGCTTTTCGGGGCGCAAGCTACATATATCGTTGCCTGGGCCAGAGGTATCCTTGCTTCGGGAAAACCGACAAAATCAGCCGCCTGCATTGCGGCGTTAGCGACAACAAGCGCCTGCGGATCAGCATTGCCGACATCCTCCGATGCGCATATGACAAGGCGCCTTGCAATGAATCTGGGGTCTTCGCCCGCTACAACCATTTTTGCAAGCCAGTAAAGCGCCGCATCCGGGTCGGAACCTCTCATGCTTTTTATATAAGCACTCGCGACATCATAATGAGCGTCGCCGTCTCTATCGTAAACTATGGCTTTTTTCTGGATGGATTCTTCGGCTTCTTTTAAAGTGATATTGATCTCTCCGCCTTTTCCCGGTTTAGTTGTAAGAGCGGCTACTTCCAACGCATTCAATGCTTTTCTCCCGTCGCCATCCGAAAGCTTAGCCAGATGCTGCAAGGCCTTTTCTTCTATTTTGATTTTTTTGTTCCCTACCCCATTTTCTTCATCTTTTAAGGCTCTCTCTAACATTAAAAATATATCTTTTTGACCCAGAGGTTTAAACTCAAAGATCTGGCTTCTTGAAATAAGCGCTGAATTCACCGAAAAGAAAGGGTTTTCGGTTGTTGTCCCGATAAGGATGATATTGCCGTCTTCAACATCAGGCATCAAGACATCCTGCTGGGCTTTGTTGAACCGGTGGATCTCGTCCAGAAGAAGTATGGTTCTTTGTCCGTTCAAAAGTTTTTGTTTTTTTGCGGCTTCTATGACTTCTCTGGTCTCTTTTACATTGCTTGATACGGCATTCTTTTTTACAAAACGTGATCCGGTCCTTTTGGATATGACAGTCGCGAGAGCGGTTTTTCCTATGCCCGGCGGGCCGTAAAAAATAAGCGAACTTATCCTGTCCGCCTCGATCGCCCTGCGCAGGAGTTTTCCTTCTCCGAGAATATGTTCCTGCCCGTAGAAATCTTCCAGCCTTTGCGGGCACATCTTCGCCGCTAAAGGCATCTTTTTAGTATTGTGTGTTTCTTTTTCAAATAGATCCATTTTTGTAATCATCTTTTCTAAGTTAAAAGGGGCCGGAGTGAATCCGACCCCTTTATCCCCATCAAACCGTGAACAAGCGGAGAATTATTGGGCCTGGTAATCCAGGTGGGCACCCTCCTGATATCCCCAAGGGAACATCAGAGCTAGGCTCCCAATATTTTGGTGTTGGCCAAAATTCTCTTGTGCCCGTTTACACGCATCCGACAGGGTCTACAACTTTATTATATCACTTTTCCACATCATGGAGAACTAAATTAAAATCATTTAGAACAAAAGGGTTAATTATAATTAAAAAAAAATTTTTAACAAGCCTAAGATCCCCTGCTTCCACGGTACTCGATGGGAAATGCCTGTTTGGTTTTCAAAATTTTTCAGGTTTTCCAAATACCATTTAAAATTTCTTATAAGAGCGTCTTTATTGGAATGCTTTGGATCAAACCCGAGGACCTTTTCTGCTTTCTCGATCGAAACAAAAGAGTCTTCGCAGGCGGTCTCATAAACCCATTTGTAGAGCGGGGAAAGACGGAAAAACTCCAATATTCTCAAAGCCGTTATGGCGGGCCAAGCGGGAAAAGGCACGATTCTCTTTCCAAATCCGGCCTCATCAAGAACGGCCTGGTAATCTTCTTTCATGGTAGTGAATTCTTTGGCGCCGATATTAAATGTATCGTTAACGATCCTTTTCTCTTTTGTCGCGCATAGATATATCGATTCCGAAAGGTCTTCGACATCTAAAAGCTGGTATCTGTTATTGCCGCTTCCTATCATGGGGAAATTTTTCCCATCTTTTGCCCAGTCATATAATAATGCGAATACCCCTAATCTTTCCGGGCCAATAAAAGATTTGGGTCTTATTATCGGCACGCACATGCCTTTTTCCCGGTACTCCAGGCATACTTCTTCCGCCATAATTTTTGCTTCCCCGTAAGGGCCAACCCCATCCAGTTTATCATCTTCATAAAGCGGATGATGATCCGGGATGCCGTATACTGCTGTTGAAGAAACATGTATAAAACGATCAACATTATTTTTATATGCTTCTTCCAATAAATTTTTCGTACCCTCAACATCGGTCGAAAAAATATCTTTCCTATTATATAAAGGAAGAGCCGCGGCGGTATGTACCACAAGATCTACGTCTTTCATTGCCTGAATAGCCGCGTTCTTGTCTCTAATATCTCCTTTAATGAATTCAATCTTGTTCCTTTCAGGATAATCAAAGTCTGCCAGATCAAGGACTACAATATCATCTATCCCTTTAGTGAAAAAATGCCTGATAAGATTGACGCCTAAAAACCCTGATCCGCCGGTAATTAAAACTTTCATAAATAGAAATTATTCCTTTCTTTTGTTTCCTTATAAACCAAAATATATTACAGCTATGCAGCTTGCAACCCAAAACAAAATATTTAATTGCATTTTTTTATCAAAAAGTAAAATACGTGTGGGGTCTCCTTCTTTTACAACTTTATGGATAATATATAAATATCGAAAAATTCCGTAATAAACGAATGGTATAGTATATATCAAATGGTTAGTGCCAAAAACTCTGACCGTTCTGGCATCGATCGTATAAAGCATGTACACAACAACTATCGAGGAAGTGATCACGGCTGTCATCTGGTCAATAAAATAAATACTGTATTTCTTGAGAACCTCCCGATGAGATGCAGCCTGTCTTTCGAGCAAGCGTATTTCCTCTCTTCTTTTATTGAACCCCAAAAAAAGCGCCAGGAGGACCACCATGAATATTATCCAATGCGACATCTCCACTTCAGCAATAACACTGCCGGCCATTATTCTCAAGAGAAAGAAAAAGCCGATACAAAATATATCAATGATAACGGCGTTTTTAAGGATCTTCGAATATAAAAAATTAAAAACAAAATATACCACTAATATCCAGCCAAAAGTAATATCCAAAATAAAAGCGCTTGGGATGGAAACAATCGCTAAAACAAGAGCCAAAATCTTGGCCTGTTTTATTGTTACTCTCCCCGAAGCTATGGGTCTTAATCTTTTGGTGGGATGCACTCTATCTTTCTCAACGTCTATGATATCATTAACTATATAAATCACGCTGGCCGTAAGCGAGAAAAGTAAAAAAGCGGCTATCTCTTTCAGAACGACACTCGCCTCGAGAAGTTTGCCGCCAAAGATCATGGGCAGGAAAATGAAGAAATTCTTGATCCATTGCTGTGCCCTGAGTGAAAAGAATAAATACTTCATGTATTTTCCTTTTTGTTTTAGGATTTTGCTCTTTAATAATCAGCGGAAAGAAACGTTGAGTTTTTTTGCGAGAACCGCTTTTATCTTTTCATGAACGGCTTCTATCTCTTCATCCGTAAGGGTTCTCGTGTCTAAGCCGTACTGTATGCTGTAAGTCAGACTTTTTTTGCCGTCCGGGATATTTTTGCCCTCGTAAACATCCGCGAGTTCCACGCTGCATACGATCTCTTCGCCCGTATCATTAATTACTTTGATAATATCTCCGGCCGGCAGTGCTTGATCGCATAGTATGGAAACATCTCTTGTTGAAAACGGGAACCGCGGGATAGAGCGATATCTGTTCTCAAGAACAGCTTTTTCTGTTATTTCACCCAGTTTAAGCTGACAAATAAAAACGGGCTGTGTTATATCGTATTCTGAAAGAAGTGTTGTCCTGACCCCCCCTAAAAAACCTGCCATTTGCTTTTCCCCGGTCAGTTTTATCTCTGTCGGGGAAGTCAGCCCTTCTATTTTTGTCCCCTGGAAAACCAGACTGATCTTCAGCCTGTTTGCCAGCGCTTCCACAATACCTTTGAGATCGTACAAGCTCGCTTGCTTATCGCCTTCTTTCCATGTTTTTCTCATGATACCGGTAAGCCCTATACAAAGCGCACTTTCTTCGCCATATTTCCTTTCACCTTTCGCATGCGAATAGATTTTGCCTATTTCAAACAATTCAAGGTCCTTATTCGTCCTGTTGATGTTCCATGAAATAGTTTTGAGCATCCCGTCTAAAAGCTGCGGCGTTAAGAACTTTTGCTCTTCTGAAAGGGGATTGCTTAATCCCACAGCTTTTTCTGACAAAGCTTCAAACTTTCTCACCGAATCATCGCTAATTAAACTATAAGTCATGATCTCATTGAGCCCGAGCGCGGCAACCGTATCCCTGATCTTTTCTTCAACTTCGCGCGGTTTTTCTTTTCTTTTTACTCCAGGGACAAACCTGTTAATTGTGACCGGGATGTTGCCGTACCCGTATATCCTTGCCAGTTCTTCGATCAGATCCACATCTCTTTTGAGATCTTCACGGAAACTGGGCACCCCCACTTTGAATTTATTCCCGCTTTCTTCTTTAATTGAAAGGCCGAGCCTGTTTAATATATTTTTTATCCTTTCCTTGCCGATAGAAACGCCTAAAAGGCCATCTATTCTTTCGGTGTCTATTTCAATAACTGTTTTTTCTGTCTCAATTTTTCCCGATTCGATAAAATCGCAAACCTTACCGCCTGCTTCACTGGCTATGATATTTACCGCCCTGTCAGACGCTTTTTTAACAAGCCCTTTATCAACCCCTCTTTCAAACCGATAACTTGAATCGCTTGACAGCCCCAAAGCGCGTCCCGTCCTCCTTATGGAGATTGGATCAAAATAAGCGCTTTCGAGAAGAATGTTTTTGGTAGACGCGGAAACCTCCGTATCTATCCCGCCCATTATCCCGGCTATAGCTATTGCCCTCTCAGCGTCAGCTATGACCAGCATGCCATCTTGCAGTTCTCGTTCAACGCCGTCAATTGTAGTGATTCTCTCTCGCTTTTTTGCGGACCTGATGATCACTTTGCCGTCTTTTATCTTATCAAGATCGAACGCATGAAGCGGCTGCCCTAATTCTATGAGGCAATAATTCGTTATATCCACAACGTTATTCACCGGCCTCATTCCCAGAACACTTATTCTATCCTTGATTTTTCCTTCTATTCCTTTAACGTTAATATCCTTGATTATTCTGGCAGTATAATACGGACAAAGTTCAGGATTTTTTATTGTGCATCCCACTTTCACATCCCCGGCCTGTGTTTCCGTACCGACGCCCATGTCCGGCATCTTTAGGTCCTCATCAAACACCGCTGAAGCTTCCCTGGCTAATCCGATAATGCTGAGACAATCGGGCCTGTTAGAAGTTATCTCAAGGTCCATGACCATATCATTGCCCTCTTCGGACATAGACTCTACTTCAGACCCTGACATTGTAAGGCCATCAGCGAGTTCTTCCGGGCTTACGTTAAGATCAACATATTCTTTTATCCATTCATAACTTAGTTTCACGCATATCTCCTATTTGCTAAACAAACTGCTTTAAGAATCTTATATCATTTTCAAAAAATAACCGTATATCCTCTATACCGTAAAGCAGCATCGCTATTCTTTCAACCCCCATGCCGAAAGCATATCCGGTATATTCAGCCGGATCATATCCGACCGCTTCAAATACTTTCGGGTTAACCATTCCTGCGCCGAGTATTTCCAGCCACCCGTTTCCCTTACACACCCTGCACCCCTGGCCTTTGCAAATAATGCAGGAGATGTCCACTTCTGCGCTGGGTTCGGTGAACGGGAAAAAATGCGGTCTTAACCGCGTTTTTATGTCTTCTCCGAACATGCTCTTACAGAAAACCTCAAGAACACCTTTAAGATCGGAAAAACTCACCCCTTTATCTACCATAAGCCCTTCTACCTGATGGAACATGAAGGAATGAGAAGCATCTACGGCATCCGGACGGTATACCCTGCCCGGCATAATGACCTGCATCGGGGGTTTCTGGTGCTGCATGATGTGTATCTGCACGTTAGACGTGTGGCTTCTGAGAAGATACTTCCCTTCGATATAAAAAGTGTCGAACGCATCTCTTGACGGATGGTCCAAGGGAATATTCAGCGCTTCAAAATTATAGAATTCTGTCTCTATCTCAGGGCCTTCGGCTACGGTAAAACCGAGTGAGGTGAAAATATCGCTTATCCTTGACATTACCCTGGAAATGGGATGAATAGTGCCAAGTGAAGGTTTAAAACCGGGAAGCGTAACATCCAGTTCTTTCTGTTTGCCTTCTTCTTTTTCATGTAATAAATTTTCTTTCACCTTGTTTATCTTGTCGGTAAACTCGATCTTGAATAAATTGGCTTTTTTGCCTACTTCCCGCTTTTCATCTTCCGAAAGGGCCGAAAGAGATTTTAAAATGCCGGTGAGCTCTCCTTTTCTCCCTAAAAATTTTACTTTTATCTCCTCAGCGCGATTAATATCTTTACAGCTTCTGAGCGCTTTCTCAAAATCCTGTTTTATCTCCTCTAATTTATCCAATATGCCCATTCTATCTCCCAAATGCCCTGGTGCCGCATTTATTCTCCGCCTTCCTTGGCGCCTGTGGAAGGTTTTAATTTTTGTTTTTTAAGATTTTCTATATCTTCATTCGCCCCAAAAACCACCAGGACATCTTCTTTTCCAATGATATCATTAGCCTGCGGAACGACATTGATGCTCTCTTCTTCTATGACTTGCCCGTCTTCGGTGGTTTTTTCTTTTCTCTTTATCGCGATAACATTGACCCCTAACTTTGATCTCATGTCAATCTCTCTCAAGCTTTTTCCCAAAAATTCTTCGGGCGCTACTAACTCTATGATACTTGAATCGGCGGATAGATCTATATGTTCCAGCACTTCATCCGACATCGATATGAGCGAGCTTGCGATACGCGCCCCCATATCCCTTTCCGGAAGGACCACTCTATTCGCGCCTATTTTTTCAAGGGCTTTTTTATGCGCTTCGTTCACGGCCTTACACACTACCGTGGGTACGCCCAGATCCTTTAGAAGGATAGTTATTAATATACTCGCCTCTATGTTGGTCCCTATGCTGCACACGGCAACATCAACATATTGTATCCCAACGGCTTTCATGGCTTTTTCATCCGTGGCATCAAGGCAAACAGCCCTTGTAACGTTTTCCATGATATCCTGAACAAGCTCTTCATTGGTATCCACAGCTATGACCTGCTGCCCTTTCTCCCCCAATGTCCTTGCCACGCTGGACCCGAATCTCCCTAATCCTATAACCGCAAAATTTTTCATTTTTTATTCCTCCTGATATAAAGGATGGTCATCCTACCATTACATTCTCTTCAGGGAAACGGTAGGTGTCTCTCCCCCCCCTAAAAGCCACAGCCAAAGCAAGCGTTAAAGGCCCTATCCTGCCCGCGAACATTGTTGCTGTTAAACAAAGCTTGCTTACGCTGTCCAAGCTCTCTGTAATACCTGTTGAAAGTCCTACTGTGCCGAAAGCAGAAACAACCTCGAACATCGTCCTCGCAAGGGAAACCTCTCCTGATGCGATTCTGGCCTGTAAGTAAACAAGAATTATCGTGAAAACGAATATCCATGTAAACCCGAGAAAAAAGATCACTAAAGATTCTCTCACAACCTGTCTCGGGATAGTGCGATCAAACATTTTTACATGTTTATTATTTTTGAGCATATTTTTAACGGTTACAAACAATATCGCGAAAGTGCATGTCTTAATGCCCCCTCCCGTCGATCCGGGTGAAGCGCCTATAAACATCAAAAAAATCAAAAAAAGCAACGATGGAGTAGTGAACTCTCCTATGGAAAGAGTATTAAATCCGGCTGTTCTTGCGGTAACAGATTGAAAAAAAGCGCCCCAGAGTCTTTCCCCCCACGACAAAGTCTTTAAAACCCCTTCCTTTTCAAAAAACAGAATAGCAACAGCGCCTAATACAATAAGCAGAAATGATGTGAAAAGCGCTATTTTCGCCTGCAAGCTTATCCTCCGAGCCGCCCCCTTATTGATAAAAAGCCCTATAATGTCCATTTTAACCACAAATCCGATACCTCCCAAAACGATGAGAACGATCATCACCAGATTTATATAAGGATCCGCGGAAAAATTCTCAAAACTTGTACGGAAAAGAGCAAAACCGGCGTTACAAAAAGCTGAAACAGAATGAAAAACCGCCCTTTCCGCGGTTTCTATTATTGACCAATCTGTGACCGCGCTCCACCTGGCGAAAAGAAGAAGCGCCCCGGTAATCTCTATCGCGAAAGTGATCCCGACAATGTAAATGATCAGTTTTTTCAGCCCTACGATGCTCTGTTTATTTAAAGTACTATGGACGATTTCTGTTTGCCTGAAACCTATTTTTCTCCCCAGCATTACCGCGAAAAGAGTAGAAAAGGTCATAATGCCCAACCCGCCCATCTGGAAAAGAAGAAAAATCACCCACCTCCCGAAAGCCGAGAAATAACTGCCGGTGTCTCTCACAATAAGGCCTGTCACACATGTGGCGCTGGTCGCGGTGAAAAGGCTGTCTATTAGCGGTAATCTTCCCGGGCCGTTAGTGGCGATGGGCAGGGATAAAACGATCGTGCCCAGACATATAACGCTCAAAAAGCTTAAAATAATAAGCCTCGGAGGAGTAAGATTTCTCATAATAGTTTATTTTACCTTTTTGATGAGAGCTTTGAAAGCCTTGTCGTCATAAACAGCTAAAAAAGCTAAAACCTTCCTATTAAGTTCAACCCCGGCCCTTTTAAGCCCTGCGATAAATTTGCTGTATGAGATCTCTTCCTCTTTACACGCAGCGCTTATTCTTGATATCCACAACGATCTAAAATCACTTTTCTTTTTCTTTCTGCCGATATAACTGGCTATAAGGCTTTTTCTTTCGGCTTCCTTGGCTATCCTGTAAAGTTTAGATCTTGCGCCGCGCTGACCTCTGACGGCCTTAAGGGTCTTTTTTCTCCTTTTAAGCGAACTTGGTGCATGTTTTACTTTCGACATGATTTCTCCTTCTTGTACATTAGAAAAGCGTGGACTTAAACGTTACCCATAAGGGAGCAATTTTTTAACCTTGTCTTCAAAGGTCTTGTCGACGATCCCGCCTTTTCTCAAAGAACGTTTACGCCCTCTGCTTTTTTTTGTTAAAATATGGCTCTTATTGGCCTTGGTTCTTTTTACTTTTCCGCTTTTTGTCAATTTGAAGCGTTTTTTAACGCCTTTTTTTGTTTTTAGTTTAGGCATCCTTTCCACATCTCCCTTCTATTCTCACGCTGGCCTGCAGCGTTTTGTATATTCTTTATGTTTTCGGAATAATTGTAATAGTGATCGTATTCCCCATTATTTTGGGTTCTGCCTCCATCTCTCCCGAGGCAGACACATCATTCGCGACCCTGTTCAAAAGCTCCACCCCAAACTCTTTATGAGCCATTTCTCTGCCCCTAAAACGCAGGGAAACCCTGACCTTGTCCTTTTTCTCCAGAAACTCTTTTATGTGTTTTATTTTTACCTGGTAATCATGTTCCTCTATCCTGGCCTTGAACCTTACTTCCTTGACATGCACTACATGCTGCTTTTTCTTGGCTATTTTGCGCTTTTTCTCCTGTTCATATTTATACTTACTGTAGTCCATTATGCGGCAAACGGGCGGATCAATATCAGGCGCAACTTCCACCAGATCCAACTCTGCTTCTTTGGCCTTATCCAGTGCTTCTCGAGTATCCACAACTCCCAGCTGGTTGCCTTCGTCGTCAATTAATCTTACCTTGGGACACCTTATCAAAAAATTTATTCTTGTCCTGTCTTTAAAATTTCTCCGACCGCCAAAAGGTCTTCTTTGATTAGGTTTAACCATATGCCTCCTGTTTAAATTTTCTCCTTTAAGTTCGCAATAAGTAAATTACTCTTTACGATCAATATCATTGTTCAGCTTTTCAAAAAAGGCTGCCTTGTCCAGCGTGCCTATATCCCCTTCTTTTCTGCTTCTTAATGAAACGGCGCCTTTTTCCACTTCTCGTTTCCCGATAATCGCCATATACGGGATCTTGTTTATCTCGGCTTCCCTTATCTTTTTCTGCATCTTTTCATTGCGGAGATCTATCTCCGCCCTCATGCCTTGCTGTTGTAAACTTTTACATAATTCTTTCGCATATTCAGCCTGCATGTCTGTTATCGGAATAACCTCTACCTGTACCGGAGCCAGCCATAATGGAAAATCTCCGCCAAAATGCTCAACTAATGCCCCTATAAATCTTTCAAGGCTGCCGAGTATCACCCGATGCAAAACTATGGGCCGCTTTTCATCCCCGTCTTGATCGACATATGTCAGATCAAATCTTTCCGGCAGGGCAAAATCGCATTGGATCGTAGCGCACTGCCAGGCTCTTCCCAAAGCGTCTTTCAGCTTAATATCGATCTTAGGGCCGTAAAAAGCCCCGTCGCCTTCATTTATATCATACTCATACTTTTTCTTACCGAGCGCATTTTTTAACGCGTTCGTGGCTAACTCCCAATCCTCATCCTCACCGATATATTTTTCAGGCTTGGTGCTTAGCTCTATCTCGAATTCATCAAACCCGAATACTTTAAGAACCTCTTCCACGAAATCTATCACGCCTATGATCTCTTCCTCAGCCTGTTCTCTTAAACAGAAAATATGCGCGTCATCCTGAGTGAATCCTCTGACGCGCAGAAGCCCGTGAAGAACCCCGGACTTTTCATGCCTATATACGCTTCCCAGTTCAAAATATCTGAGCGGAAGTTCTTTATAGCTTCTTGTCCTGGAAGAAAAAACAAGTATGTGCCCCGGGCAATTCATGGGTTTTACGGCGAATTCCTGGCCTTCGCTTTCAAATACGTACATGTGTTCTTTATAGTAATCATAATGCCCTGACTTTATCCATATATCGCTTTTAAGAATATGAGGGCTTGAGATCAGTAAATATCCTTTTTCAAGATGTTTCTTGGTAATATAATCGGCTATGATCTGCCGTAATATGGCTCCTTTGGGATGGTATATTACAAGCCCGGCACCCGCTACGTCATTGAAAGAAAAGAGATCCAATTCCTTGCCGAGTTTTCTATGATCTCTTTTTTGAGCTTCTTCTCTTAGGCGCAAGAATTCATCAAGCTCTTTCTTGCTCTCAAAAGCCGTCCCGTAAATCCTCTGCAGCATGGGGTTCGTTTCGCTGCCCTTCCAGTAAGCTCCGGCGACAGTCAATAATTTAAAAGCTCCGATCTCGCCGGTCTTTTCAACATGCGGGCCCTTGCAAAGATCGGAAAAGGAACTATGCGAATAAATGGTTATCTCTTCATCACCGAGTTCTTTAAGAAGTTCCAGCTTATAAGTTTCTCCCTCTCCCTTGAAGATCTTTTCGGCCTCTTTTTTTGAAACTACTTTCTTCTCGAACGGCAGATTTTCCTTGATGATCTTAGCCATTTCTTTCTCAATTTTAGGGAGATCTTCAGGCGTAAAGGTATGCTCGCAGTCAAAATCGTAATAAAACCCTTCTTCGATTGCGGGTCCTATTCCTAATTTTGCCCCGGGATAAAGCCTTTTTACGGCGTCCGCCATAACATGCGCTGCGCTGTGCCTTATTTTCTCTAATTTTTCGTCTTTTTTCTTCTTAACCATCGTTTTTTTTCTTTTTACTGCCCGAAGACCCGAACTTCAATAATGGTGGGCGATACTGGGGTCGAACCAGTGACCTCCACGATGTCAACGTGGCGCTCTAACCAGGCTGAGCTAACCGCCCACAAAACTGTCCGAAGGGCCGAAGTACCAAATTCCTAAAATGGTGGGCGAGGAGGGAATCGAACCCTCACAGGTTATTCACCCGAAGGATTTTAAGTCCTTTGCGTCTGCCAGTTCCGCCACTCGCCCTCGCCCTGGAGGCGCGGACCGGAATCGCACCGGTGTACGCGGTTTTGCAGACCGCTGCCTAGCTCCTCGGCCACCGCGCCTCATGCTTCTTTTTGCGTTCAATCGTATTCCTATATAATATGTTAATATTATATAGACTAAATAGTGATAGCGAAATAACTTATCACAATATATATGAATTGTCAATCAGCTTTATTGCTCTTCCCACACTACAGCGCCATTCACATACAGTATATTCATGCCTTTTGAATGATTTTTAGCTTTATCACGTATGATCGGCTCAAGCGAGGAAGATTTAACTGTCAACCCCGCTGTGTAGATATAATCCGGATCTTCAGGGGTCCCTATTTTCCCGGTTGCCGGACAATCAACAAAACGTTTATCGGCAAGATATTGTTCGTCATAAAGCACTTTAAGTGAATCCGGGAATTTTGTGTTATTTTCACGGGCATAAATATAAGAGGCCCTTCCCAATTCCCGCAGATTGTTGGAACACATTATCCTGTCTGATCTTATGCTGATATATTTAACGAAAGGCAGCAGCGCCACTACTATAATAAGCACTATAACGAAAACTATTACCAGTTCGCCTAATGTAAATCCCCTGTTATCAGCTTTATTCATCTTTAAACGATCTTTCCACTTGTTCGATTATGACTTTCGCGCACTGTTTTTTACCGATATTTTTTAACTCTGTAATAACATTCTTCTTATCAATAATTAAAAAAGTCTTTTCCCCCTCTCCAAAGGGATCTGCGCTTTTATCCTTTTTATTGGCTACGATAAGATCCAGATTTTTTTCTTTAAGTTTCTTTTTGGCGTTTTTTACCAGCTCCTCTGTCTCGAGAGCAAAGCCCACTTTCATAAGCCCATTCCTCTTTTTTAAACCTTGCAGGATATCCGGATTTTTTACAAGCTCCAACTGTATTTTTTGTCTTTTCTTGATCTTTTGGCCTTTTATCTTAACAGGACGAAAATCACATACTGCAGCCGACATTATTATGCAATCTATCCCTTTTATTCTTTTCATTACTTCTCTCTGCATATCACGTGCAGTTTTAACAAAAACAGTTTGCACGTCTTTGGAAGGTTTTATCGACACAGGACCGCTTACCAGAAATGTTTTAAATCCTTTCCTTTTTGCTTCGAGGGCTATTTCTTGCCCCATGATTCCTGAAGAGTAATTCGAAATATATCTTACCGGATCTATAGGTTCTATGGTAGGGCCTGCGGTTACAAGGATCTTGTAGTGTGATTTTCTTTTCTTCACGCCAGAATCTTATCAACTTGTTCGACAATATCCTCGACAGGCGCTAGATGCCCTATTCCTTCTCGGCCGCAAGCAAGATGGCCTTTTACGGGGCCGATGAAATGATATCCTTTTCCCTGCAGATAGGATATTTTATCCTGAATAATCGAATTGTTATACATCTTATCATTCATGGCCGGCGCGAAAAGAACCGGACAATCTGACGCAAAGACCGTGCAGCACAGTATATCATCACACACGCCCGACGCTATTTTTGAGATCACATCGGCTGTCGCGGGAGCGATCAAAACAAGGTCTGCTTCATCCGCCAAAGAAATATGCACAGGGTCTCTTTTGTCGGGCAGTTTGAACATGTCTTTTATGACTTTCGCTTGAGAGAGAGTCTCCAATGTCAAAGGCGTAACAAACCATTTAGCATCTTTCGACATCACACAACGCACGGAATATCCTTTTTTACGCAGCATACTGATAAGATCACACGCTTTATACGCCGCAATGCTTCCTGTTACACCTAAAACAATATTTTTAGCCATTTCCTTTATTTGCTTCCCTGTTTAAGCTTTACCTTATCTTCCACTATTTCTTTTATGGCTATTGTAGTCACTTTTTCTTTCGGGCCTGCATCTACTAATTTTTTCATGCCGCTGTTAAGCTCGGTGGCCCTCATGGCAGCCAGATTACATAATTTATAAAGACTATCAACTTTTTTTAAAAGTTCTTCCCGGGGAACATCTCCCATACATGATCACCTTTTCCTCATTTTTTGCCTGTTTTGTCTTTCTTTCTCTATGATAGAATAAAGCTCATCAACAGCCTTTTCTATTTCCTCATTAACAATAACATAATCATATTCATCAGACGAAGCGATTTCCCTTTCCGATTCTTTCAGCCGTTGAGATACATCCGTCTCCTGGTCCGTATTCCTTCCTTCCAGCCTGGATCTTAACTCTTCCACGGAGGGCGGCATTACAAAAATACTGATACTTTCCGGGATCTTTTCTCTTACCTTCCTTGCGCCTTTAACGTCTATGCTCAGTATCAAATCTTCCTTTTTTTCTATGGCTTCATCAAGCTGGGCCTTTGAAGTCCCGTAATAGTGCCCGAAGTTCTCCTCCCATTCAAGAAGTTCGCCCTTCTCTATTCTTTTTTCGAATTCTTCACGGGAAAGAAAGATATAATCCTCTTCTTGTTTTTCTCCTTCTCGCGGGGGCCTTGTAGTATATGAAACGCTTCTTTTTACACCCGGCATTTTCTCCAGCAAATGATTGATTATCGTTGTCTTTCCGCTGCCGCTGGGCGCAGATACTATTATTACCAGAGGCTCTCTCTCTATGCTTCTACTCAATGTTCTTCAGCTGCTCCCGCATTTTCTCAACTTCGCTCTTTATCTCGATAACGGCCTTACTTATCCTGAAATCATTTGATTTGGCCGACATCGTGTTCGCCTCCCTGTGCATCTCTTGAGCGATAAAGTCGAGCTTCTTCCCGATATCTTCTTCCGTTCCCTCCAGCGAATTAGCATAATTTGCCAGATGATTTTCAAGACGTATCATCTCTTCCGTGATGTCACAATTCCTGGCAAATAATGCCACTTCCGTTTCAAGCCTTTCCTTGTCCAGCTCTATCTTATCCGATAATTCAGCAACGGTTTTTTTTAATTTATCCCTGTATTCTTCCACGCTTTTTTTCGCGTATTTTTTCACGCTCCCCAGCGCTTTTTTGACTTTACCCGCTCTTTGCTTAAGATCTTTCGCTAGTCTCGCCCCTTCCTGTTCCCTGTAATCGATCAGATCTTTTATCGCGCCGTTCATCGCTCTTTTCACGTAAAGCCATAATTTCTCTTCTATTTTTTCGTTCTCAAACTCCAGTATTCCGGGAAGGGCAATAATATCTTTCAGATCAAGCTCCCCCTTGACATGCACTTTTTTCTGAGCAGCTTTAAGTTTTTTTATGTACTCCCTGGCAAGATTTTCATTAAACACTAACTTCTTGAGAGACTTTTGCTTTTCGGCATTTTCTCTTGCTATCCTCACGAAAACTTTGCCTCTGAACACTTTCCCGTTAAAAAGCGCTTTTATTTTCTCTTCCATGAGAAAAAAACCGTCTAACGGAGCGCAGCTTATACTGAGACTTTTATTGTTAAGGGTCTTGATCTCGGCGGTTATTTCGCCGTAAGGGCACCTTACGGTGCTTTTTCCGAATCCTGTCATTGATTTGATCATAAGCTAATATTTCCTCGGTAAGTATTTTTTTGAAGGGTAATTACGCCCACTTGCGTATATCCCTGTTTTCCTTTATCACCGTAACAGGGTATATGTCCACGATGATTTCATCCGGCTCAAACCAGAGTTTGATCTCTCTTTCGGCATCCTGCAATGTTTCCGAGGCATGTATAACGTTCTCGTAAACACCTTCTGTAGTTATCCTTCCGTAAGCTCCTCTTATTGAGACCGCGTCCGCCTCTTCGGGATTGGTGCTGCCGCATATTTCTCTCACCTTTGGTATCGCATCCTCGCCCCAATATACAAGGGCCATGACCTTTTTCTTATGATACTCTCCCATAATATAGTTTATGAGGTCCTCAAAAAAATCTTTCTCTTTCAGGGCTTTATAATGCTCTTCGGCAAGGCCCCTTCCGACTTTCACGATCTTGGCGCCGACAATATCCAGTTTTGTCTCGGAAAGACGCGTAAGGATATTACCCGTAAGTGATTTTTTCAGCCCATCCGGCTTTATAAGTACAAGGGTTTGTTCTAGCATGTCCGCACCGTTGTTATATATATGCAATTAAATAAAAATGTTAATTTTACATTATTCTAACAAGTGTAAGCAAAAAGTCAATAGATTTACAGTTTATGATCAGAAAATTACGATAAATTCACCACGCGGCTTACTTTTAGTAAAGTGTTCGAGATGCCGGCTGGCCTTTTCTCTTCTTACTTCTTCAAATTTCTTGGTCAGCTCCCGAGCAAGCACAACTTCTTTGTCTCCTACGACTTCTATAAAATCCTTTAAAAAGCTTTCTATGCGGTGCGGTGACTCATAAATAATTACGGTTCTATCCTCTTCTTTTAATTTTTCAAGCTGCTTTTTCCTTCTTGCGCTTTTATTTGAAAGAAAACCTTCAAACACAAACTTACTCGTAGGTTTTCCTGAAAGAACTAAGGCGGAAACAAAAGCAGAAGGGCCGGGAATTGCAGTGAGGGGGATATTCTTTTTTATCGCCTCTGAGATCAACCCCCACCCGGGATCTGATATGCCAGGGGTCCCGGAATCGGATATTAAAGCTATATTCTTCCCGTTTCCAAGATCGTTAACGATCTTGGAAACTTTTGTCTTTCCAGAATAAGAATGAAAACTCTCTACAGGTGTTTTTATATCATATCTGTTAAGCAGGATCTTAGCATGGCGTGTATCCTCTGCAACGATAAGATCTGCCTCTTTTAGGATCCTTATCGCTCTTAAAGTTATATCTTCAAGATTCCCGATAGGCGTGCTTACTATATAGAGTGTTCCGGAAGGCATAAAACTTATTCAACTGTAACGGATTTTGCCAAATTCCGCGGTTTATCTATATCATAACCAAAATCAAGCGCGACATAATAAGCTAAAAGCTGAAGCGGGATAACCACAAGAACAGGGGAGAATAGTTCGTCCACTTTGGGCACTTCAACAACATAATCCGCGTTACCGTTACTGGTTATCCTTTTATCCCCCTTTGAAACAATAGCTATAATAAAACCGCTCCTGGCTTTGACTTCCTGTATATTGGAGATCATCTTATCATACGTGCTCCCCTGGACAGCGATACAAACCACCCATGGATTTTCGTCAATGAGGGCAATAGGACCATGTTTCATTTCTCCGGCGGGATATCCTTCGGCGCTGATATATGAAATTTCCTTAAGCTTCAATGCGCCTTCTAAAGCGTTAGGACAATTTATGTTCCTCGCAAGATAAAGAAAATTACTTTTATTATGCCGTGCAAGATAGTACTCATGGAATTTCTCGGCATACTTCGCTATTTTATTCCTGTGATGGCGGTACTGTTCCGTAACTTCGTGCGCCTGCGCGGGCAGCCTTTTCAGCGCTTTCATGAGCTTTTTTTTGTTTGGGATCCTAATCCCCCGCACTCCGGCAAGATAAAAAGCAAAGAGGTAAAGAATGGCGAGCTGCGCCGTGTAAGCCTTTGTAGAGGCAACTGCTATCTCCGGCCCGGCATGCGTGTAAATCACTCCGTGCGATTCTCTCGCAATAGAGCTCCCTAAAACGTTACAAATAGCCAATACAGTTGCTCCTCTTTTTTTAGCTTCCCTAAGTGCGGCTAAAGTGTCTGCCGTTTCTCCGGATTGAGAGATAACGATCAACAATGTCTTTTTGTCAACAATAAGATCTCTGTAGCGGAACTCGCTTGATACATCCGCCCATACCGGAACTTTCGCGAACTTTTCCAGAAGATATTTCCCGGTAAGCCCGGCATGATAAGCTGTTCCGCAGGCAACTATAGCGATTTGATTGATCCTCTTGAACACGCTTTTGGGAATAGTAAGTTCCTCAAACTCTATTTTATCGCCCTTCTTGATCCTCTCTGTGAAAATGTCTTTTAATATCTGGGGCTGTTCAAAGATCTCTTTAAGCATAAAATGTTTATATCCGCCCTTTTCCGCTTGGGATATATCCCATTTTATAGTCATTATCTGCTTTTTGACTTTTTTCCCGGAAATATCGTACACTGAACATTTCTCTCTGGTCAGATCAACGATTTCTTCATTCTCAACATAAATAACTTTTTTAGTATGTTCAAGCACTGCCGGGATATCACTTGCGAGAAAATTTTCTCCTTCTCCCAGTCCGACTATCAAGGGGCTGTCTTTTCTCGCTCCGACTATTCTGCCCTCTTCTCCCTGATGTATTACCGCGATCGCATAAGATCCTTCGAGATGCTTGATTGCTGTAGTAACGGCTTTGCGCAGATCTCCTTTATAATATTTTGATACCAGGTGGGCTATAACTTCCGAATCTGTTTCCGAACGGAACTTACATCCCTCTTCCTGAAGTTTTTTCTTAAGTTCCATGTAGTTCTCGATAATGCCGTTATGAACAACCGCGATATCCCCCGCGGTATCAAGGTGAGGATGCGCGTTAACATCATTGGGGACCCCATGTGTAGCCCAACGTGTATGAGCGATCCCTGAATGGGCTTTTAGGGGGACATGGTGCAGTTCGTCCGAGAGGACAGAAAGCCTCCCCTGTTTTTTTCTTATTGTTATCCCGTCGTCTTTTATGACCGCCACACCGGCAGAATCATATCCTCTATATTCCAGGCGGGACAACGAATTGATGAGTATCTTTACCGCTTCTTTTTTTCCCACATATCCGACAATGCCGCACATATTTTCCCTTTGCCTTTAATTTTCTTTATACCACTTATCCATCATATTTTTAATGTCCACTCTTGCGCAACGGCCGACAAGAGAAGCCATGTAAAGGAGTAATGAAAATTGCCAGCAATCTTCCGGCCCGACAATGAGCGCAGTATTGATATTTTCCTCTTTTTCCAGCTTTCTCTTGTGCGTTTCCACGCATTTTGAAAGAGATTTTTCATCAACATCTATTCTGTCCACTGCATTGTTGTATTTTAAAGAGGGCAGCCTGATGCCCCTCATCAAGAAAAACATCTGCAGGATGTTCTGGTCCAGATCCAATTCCTTTTCAAAATCAAACCCTTCGAACTGCGGCATGTCCTCCGGAAGTATTATCATGGGCTTTTCAACAATGATCTTCCCTCTCCTGACAATCGTGTTGCCTTCATTTACGGAGGATTCGGCAAGAAATATATAAGGAACCGTTGTCACGGAAAAAGTGGATAAGCCCTTTACCCTGCCTCTAATGACTTCTGTTTTTTGCTCAGCTTTCTCCCAAAGACTTTCGATATTCACGTTGCCTGCTCCTTGAAACGCTATTGGGGAACCTTATAGTCCTGCCTTTAAATTTCGCGCGGCTTCCCAAAGCTGTTCTATGTCCATATTGATATCCTCTTGTAAAAAAGCCAGCTTTCACTAAGCCAGCTTTTTATGGCGGGGCGGACGGGGCTCGAACCCGCGACCTTCGGATCGACAGTCCGACGTTCTAGCCGACTGAACTACCGCCCCATGGTTATAAAGCTTCCTCCTCTAAAGGAGAAAGCGTTTAACTTGCTGTGGGCCCGAAGGGCGCCGTTTTCCTTTAAAGGCGGCCCGAAGGCCCGAATTTTCACAGTGGTGGGCGAGACAGGATTCGAACCTGTGACCTCTTCCTTGTAAGGGAAGCACTCTAAACCAGCTGAGTTACTCGCCCGCATTTTGAGAAAACGTATTATATATTAAGAGCAATAATATGTCAAATACTATACATTTATTTTGGCAGTGCCGTCATCGCAAAGACCATGACAAAAAGCGCTACTGTCTCAATAACCCCCAGGACCATGATATAATTCCCAAATCCTTTTCCTGTTTCCGCCAAAGCATCTGCTGCGCTTGCGCCGGCCTTTCCCTGCATCCAGGCTGAAGCTCCTATTGCGAGACCCGCCGCCAATCCTAAAGCCATCTGATAAGGATACATTTCAGGTTTAATATTCGCGTTTTGTATGGCATTCCTTAATATCATTCCGTAAATCGTCTGAGATAAAGGTGCTCCTACAAATGCTATAAGAATGAACGGAGCTAATTTATTCTGCATGAACGCTCTTTTCCACGCGCCTATTGCAGCCATGCCCGCCACGCCTGTTCCTAAAGCTGAACCTACAGCCGCGAATGCCAATGAAAGGCCCATATCTCCCAATCCTGAAACCATATTTCCTCCTTTAAAATTTATTCCTCACAAAAAGGTTCGTATTTTTTGCCTGACCATTGCATGCCCAGATGACTTGAAAACTCAAGCATATTAAGCCTTATGCCATGAACTATAACTGCCATGAATCCTAAAGTTATATTGAGCATGTGTCCGAAAAAGAGTATCAATGCGGCGCTTATCCCTCCTATTACACTGTGTACCCCTCCTGCAAGCGCCATATTGTTAAAACTTTCAGCGACAACAACCGTGGCATATCCTACTGCGAACAGCCTTAAATATGAAACTATGTCGGAAAAGGACCCTATGACGCTTAACGGCAGCTCGGCTAACGTAATTAAAGCGCCTTTAAAGATCCCTTTCTGGGGATTCGAACAAAAGAGAACCAAGCCTATTCCCATAATAAGTAGCCACCCGGCGAATGGCGGAAAAACATTGCCTATAACAAATTTCCCTGCAGCAAAAAACATGCCCCACAATATAAGTATCCACCCAAATTGGGCAAAAGATAAAATGGAATTGATCACTCTCACCGCTCTTAAAAGATGCGCTATGGTCAGCTGAGTAGCCCCGATCAAAAAACATATATATATAAGGAAATTCTGATTATTATCCGCAAAACTGTTTATTTTTCCCACTACAAGACCGTTCAAAAACGGCAGCTGGGCTATTCTTTCCGCGCCGAACCACGTCCCTGTAATGGCTCCCCAAACTATCGTTCCCGCGCTCAAAAGGTACATTAAAAAGAACGGCTCCCAAGGCAGATGCTTGAGCCTGCGTCTTATTAAAAAGGTCGCTATTAAGAAGAGAATGCCGTACCCCGCATCCCCTATAAGCATGGCGAAGAACAAGCTAAAAAACACGAGAAAATAAAAGCTTATATCAAATTCATTGTACCCCGGCAGTGTGTTCATGAACCGGAATACCGGATTTATTATTCTTATCCACTTCGGATTTGTCACAAGCGTGGGGGTCTCTTCCGGATTATCGGGCTCATCCACAATATACCCTGCCCCGTATTTTTTTGTAACCTCTATCACTTTTTGGGTTTCCTTCTCGGGACAAAAGCCCTGCAGGTACGCAAACCTGTCTTCTACCTGCATGCCGAATTTTACATTTAAAAATGTAAGTTCTTTTTCATATTTTTGCCTGCATATTCGCAGGCTTCCCAACCCTTCGGCTTCTGTCTTAAGAAAACTTTCTATTTGTACTATTTTATTTTTTGCTTTATCTATTTCTTCCTCTATCTCGTCCGGGCTCATTGCGGGCGGAATTATTTCATGATAAGGGATTTCTTCTTGCTGATCCACTGAAACTGCGGCTGCCAGAATATGTCCTTTTTCTTTGCCGATAACCTGGCATTTCATTTCCTTTTGTGCTTTTTTGAACTCATCCTTCCTCAATCTATATAATCTGACATTTATGCCTTTCGCCCTAAAAGCTTCCAGCTCCTTTGGATCAAATTGGCCCCAGGCATCAAACCATTTTCCTTGCCTTTTAAGGGTATTGATATATGCCGAAAGCTCCTCTTTTTCCTTGCAGGCTTCCTCTATTTTCTCGCCATTCGAGAGGATCTCTTCGTCTTTGCAAACTAACTCCCTTTGACTATGTTCTTCCGCATAAGGGGATAGGATCGATATCATCTTGTTTATATTGGAGATCTTGTCTTCCACATAAGTAATATCATGTGCTTCCGGCAGTTTTACATGTTTAATATGCACTACACCGGCTTTCCGCAGGTCGGATACAAAATTACCCTTTTCTTTCTCGGAGATCAATAAAGTGAGTTTTTTCATTCGTACTATCATATATGAATTACCTCTTCTTGCTTGGCCTGTATTTTCTCTTTGGCGATCTTCCCTCTTACTACAGCCGCGGTCTGCAGATCCCCTAAACATATCTGGATCTTCCTGATGTTTTCTACTGCTTGCGGGATCTTTACTTTTTCGAACAAGTTGACCCTTTGCGTGGTGATCCTTAGTTCTTCCCTGATGAGTTCTTCTTGTTTTTCAAGGATTCCCATTTTTGCGTTCTCTGTCATTACCTGTTTTACTGCATCGACGCCATAATCAACCCACAAGGGAGTTATTACAAGATCGTATTTTTTAACATCAAAAACCGCTTCTTTAAAGACCGGGGTATCTATCCCGGCAATGTTCCCTGTATCTGTCAGAACTTCTTTAAGGCTTATTAGATCTCTTAGTCCGACATCTTCAGCGAAAACATCAGCCCATTTATATATTGTCGCTTTGAGATAGGCTTTCTCTTTTTTTACTTCCTCCATGGCTTTATGTATTTTCTGTATTTCCAGCTGAAGCTGCTGTTTTTTAAGAAGAAGCGTGGGAAGATACTGCTCGAACCTTTTAAGCTCATCCCTTTGTCTTTTTAATTCATTTTTTGTCAGTTTCAGCTTGCCCATTATTTTTCTTTTTTCTCTTCTTGTTTCGGCCAGAATTCTTTAATAAGTTCTGTGCGGAAGTTGGTTTCTTTCGGATTAAAGCACTCTCCGAGTATCTTCCATCCATTATCTAGGGCCTCTTCAAGCGCAATGTTAACCTTTAGATCCATCATTTGACCTTCAAAAAGATCGCCATATTTCAAGAGTTTTCTGTCCCAATCACTCATCCTGAATCCCATTGACCGTTTTTCTTCGGTTTCCTTGTACTGAGCATAAAGCTGTATCATGCCGTTCATGATGTCTCTATGGTCTTTGCGGGTATCCTTGTTAACCTGCTGCTTCAATCTGCTTAATGAACCAAAAGGCTCGATCCTGCCGTTTCTCAGATAAAACTGTCCTTCCGTAATATAGCCCGTATTGTCGGGAACCGGGTGGGTAACATCATCTCCCGGCATGGTCGTAACAGCCAAAACCGTGATCGATCCGGCGCCTTCAAAATCCACAGCTTTTTCATATCTTGCCGCAAGCTGACTATAAAGGTCTCCGGGATAGCCCCTGTTGGAAGGAACCTGCTCCATTGTTATGGAAAGCTCTTTAAGCGCATCCGAAAAATTTGTCATGTCCGTAAGAAGGACCAGTACTCTCTTTCCCCCGAGCGCGAACTTTTCCGCAACGGCAAGCGAAAGATCCGGGACCATAAGGCCTTCTACTATTGGATCGGCGGCGGTATGAACAAAAAAGATGGTTCTGCTTAAAGCTCCTCCCTCTTCAAGCGTGTCTTTAAAATACATGTATTGATCGTACTTGAGTCCGATCCCTCCAAGAATGATCATGTCAACTTCCGCCTGAAGAGCGATACGCGCAAGAAGTTCATTGTAAGGTTCTCCCGAAACAGAAAAAATGGGAAGCTTTTGTGATTCAACTAAAGAATTAAAAACATCTATCATGGGGATATTCGTCCTCACCATATTTTTCGGGATAATCCTCTTCGCGGGATTAACGGCCGGGCCGGCTATCTCGGTCAGATTTTCGAGAATGTCGGGGCCTTTATCCCGGGGCTTCCCGCTGCCGTTAAAGATCCTGCCCAACATGTTAGGGCTTACCCCCACTTTCATGGGATGGCCTAAAAATCTTACTTCATCTCCGGTGGAAATGCCTCTCGCCCCGGCAAATGCCTGCAAATACACCATATCCCCTTCAAGCCTTATAACCTGGGCAAGAGAGATCCCTCTTGAAGCGGAGATCTCGGCGAGTTCCTCATAAGAGACGCCTTCAGCCCTTACGGTAACGACATTGCCCACAATATTCAGAATTCTGGTGCATACTTTTCTCATTGTTTTTCACCTTCCAATAAGCTATCGATCTTCTTTTCCTCTTCTTTAAATTCATCTGATTCCCATTTCTTATAATTCCAATCGATAAAAGCGTGCCTTAAATTGTAGAAAAAATTTCTTGCGTCCTGTTTGTCTTTAAACGGGAACTCTTTCCTCAAAACGTATATGACTTTTGAAAAAACATATTTTTGTCTGTCGGCTGTCGTCGCGGCATCTACTTCGTCGAATCCGTTTTGCTGAAGATACACGCTGTCAAGAAAATCGCTTTTCAGGTATACCGCAAAATCCTCTAAAGATGTTCCTTCTTCACCCACGACCTTCATCATCTGCGAAACTTCGTTGCCTTTAAAAAGAATATTTTTTGCGGTCTGGATCTCGTCTTCGGGAATAAAACTTTTATACTTGCTCCAGCTTTCAAGCGGAGACACTGAAGGGAACTTGCGCGCTTCAGCCCTGTCTCTGGAAAGTCCGTGGAAAGCCCCGACGACTTTAAGCGTTCCTTGCGTCACCGGTTCCTCAAAGTTGCCTCCTGCCGGACTTACGGTGCCCCCTATTGTAAGACTGCCGATCTCTCCGTCATGAAGTTTTACTATGCCGGACCGTTCATAAAAAGAAGCTATACGTGATTCGAGATAGGCGGGGTACGCTTCTTCTCCCGGGATCTCTTCCAATCTTCCCGATATTTCACGCATTGCCTGGGCCCAGCGTGATGTGGAATCCGCCAGAAGTAAGACATTAAGACCCATCTGTCTGTAATATTCGGCCAAAGTCGCGCCGGTATAAACAGATGATTCTCTCGCGGCAACAGGCATTGATGAAGTGTTACAGATAATTATCGTTCTTTCCATTAAAGATTTCCCTGTACGCGGATCTTTTAGTTTAGGGAATTCTCTAAGCGTTTCCACGACTTCCCCCGCTCTTTCGCCGCACGCCGCGATAATAACTATATCCACTTCCGCATGCCGGCTGGTTATCTGCTGAAGCACCGTCTTGCCCGCCCCAAAAGGCCCGGGGATACAATACGTTCCTCCCTTAGCAACCGGGAACATTGTGTCGAGGATCCTTACCTTTGTGACTAATGTCTCTTTGGGCTGCATCTTCTCCTTATACGCTTCTATAGGGACCTTGACCGGCCAGTCAAAGATCATCGACACGCTGATGCTTTCCCCTTTTTCATCTTTCAAAACAGCCACCTCTTTGCCGGCCGCATAATTGCCTGCGGGAACTATTTTCTCGACTGTATATTCTTCATAAAGATAAAAAGGCACCATTATTTTGTGTTTAAAAATACCTTCGGGGACAGCCCCGAGAACGCTTCCCGCCTTTACTTTATCTCCCTTTTGGGCCGCGGGGGCAAAATCCCACTCTTTCTCAAAAGAGAGCGCATTAAGCTCGACTCCTATCGGCAGAAAAAAACCATGCTCTTCGGCCAGTTCCGGCAACGGGTTTTGAAGCCCGTCATATATTTGTCCCAGAAGACCCGGCCCCAATTGCACCGAAAGCATGTTCTCTGAAAACTCGACCGCATCTCCCACTTTTATGCCTTTGGTATATTCAAAGACCTGAAGATATGCTATGTTTCCTTTTATTTTTATGACTTCCGACTTTAATTTCTTATCTCCGCTCAACACGTACCCCACTTCGTTCTGGATGATGTCCCCCTGGAACCGGACCGCTATCATGTTGCCGTTGATCGAAACTATTTTTCCTAATTGTTTTCTTGTCATATTTTTACCTCGCATATTTCATAGAATATTGCTTCCCCTCTGTCTTTATTAAACGTGGAGAGCCTTTCGAGTATCTGCAGTTTTAAAAAATAAAATGCCAGCCAATTGATGTCAAAGTGGACCTTCGCGCTCATCTCTTCCAGAAAAGACCATCTTATCTTTTCAAAAATCTTCTCCTTTAAAAGAGGGTTTTCCTGTTCCATGATCTCGTTTATAAGCTCTGAAGTTCCCTTGTAGCTTACCTTTTCTCCGGACCTCGCCTTTGCCAGATCCTCTTCGAGGGTTCTGTTAAAACGTTTCCATGCCCTTATAAACTCCGTGTCCTCGTCTTTTTCTTCATGTTCTTTTATGTGCGCTGATGCGATAGTTGTCATGTCCTCTCCAGAAAGCCATTTTTTGCATTCCGAAAGAAGCTCGTCGCTTGAGATAGGCGGGACTTCTTGAAATTTAAGATACGGAAGAGATGAAACCAAATAATAATATTTGCTTCTCATTGTTTTTAAGTTAAGAGTTCCTTGATCTTCGGATTCAGATATGTTTTAAAAGATTCCGCGATGGCTTCGTCCGTAAAATCATAATAGGAGCTTTCTCCTTTTTTCCCTATGCGGAATCCATGCTCAATGCTCGGCGAAACTTTTATTGTTAATCCTTTTCCCACTTCCCCCTTAAACACGCCTAAAAGAGCTCCTTCTATGCTATTTTTATCCTTTTCGCTTAACAAAACTTCTATTTCCGCTTCTTTATCCTCGCTGAATTTCCGGATCAGGTTTACAATAACTTCTTTGAGGACTTCAGGGGGCAGCTGCTGAGCGACTTCTTTCTTTATCAATGCATCAAAAACGGCCGTTATGCTTTCCTTCAATGCAAGAATAACGTCCCTTGAAGCTTGACTTAAAGCTTCCTCGCCGTTTTTCTTGAGGTTTTCGGCGTCATTTTTTGCCTTTTTTATAATATCCTCTTTTTTCTTCTCGGCTTCGGCGATTATTTTATCCGCTTTTGCCTGCGCTTGTTTCAAGATGTCGGCCGCTTTACTCTCGGCTTCGCCTATTCCCTCTTTTTTGATTTTTTCGATAATGGTATTGAGTTCCATCTCCATAAATATCTCCTTATGATTTATATCGCGGGTATAATTATAATGTTCGGCATAAATTAACTTTTATGATAACACGAATTTTATTATTAAAAAAGTAAATTTTAGATTACTCTGGTGATCGGCAAATATTGGATGGTAATTTATTTTTTAGACCCCGGCTTATCGATCGGCATTCCTTCCTGACAAAGAGGACAAACCGCTTCTTCAAAAGTGGGAATATCGAGTTTGATCAAGCTTTCGCTCTTGACCCCGCCGAAATCTATCTGTTCAGAACTTCGATTGACAAGACTAGCTACCCCCACGGGATCGATCCCCTGCTTTTTCAAAAGCGTTATGACTTCCTTAACAGAACCGCCTGTAGTGAGGACATCTTCCGCAATAAGAACTTTATTTTTAGGAGAAACTTGGAAGCCCCTCCGCAAGACCATTTTTCCTTCTGCGTCTCTTTCGGTAAAAACAGCTCTCGCATTAAGCGCTCTTGCAAGTTCATACGCAAGAACTATCCCTCCCATGGCCGGGCCCACTATAACATCGGGGGTATCTCTGCGGAATTTTTCCGCTAGCGCACCGCATAACCTTGCGGCAACTATGGGATCCTGCAGTACCAGCGCGCATTGCAGGTACGCTCCGGAATGCAATCCGCTTGAAAGTTTAAAATGTCCCTGCTGAAATGCTCCTGACTTTTTAAAGATCTCTATTATTTCCATATCTTGCATATTTCGCTCCCCTCTTTTTGCCGCAAAGTGCGGTTTATTCTTCTATTTCAGCAATTATTTGTTTCGCCGCTTGAAGAGGATCTTCTGCCTGTATTATCGGTCTTCCGACAACTATATAATCGGCGCCGTTTTCTATCGCCTGTTTTGGTGTAACTATTCTTTTTTGATCGCCTTGAGCCGTCCCTGCCGGTCGCACCCCCGGAGTAACGACTATAAAATCTTCTCCCAAAGATTTCTTTATCTTTGCCGCCTCTTGCGCGGAAGCTACAACCCCGTTCATCCCTGATCCTTTAGCGAGAGACGCCAATTCTATCACCTTATCATTAATTCGTCCGCTCATGCCCAGATCATGCATGCTTTTTTCATCCATGCTTGTCAGGATCGTGACTCCTAAGAGTATGGGGGCAACTTTCCCGTGAGAAGCTGCTCCTTCTTTAGCCCCTATAGCAGCGGCCTTAAGCATCTCTCTCCCGCCAAGACAATGAAAATTAATCATGAATACGCCTTTTTGCGCCGCTGCGCTTGCAGCGTTCTTAACAGTATTGGGAATATCGTGGAATTTCAGATCCAAAAAAACTTTTTTCCCTTTTTCCCGGAGTTTATTCAGCAATCTTTCTCCAAAACCCGTAAAAGGCGCTATGCCTACTTTAAAAATATCAACTTCGGGAGAAAGAATATCGACCAGCTCTTCTGCCCTTTCCAAAGTGTCTGCATCCAATGCCACGATAAGTTTGTCTTTTGCTTTCATTGTGCCTTTCTGGTGAAACAGGTTTAATTTATATTTTCAACGCTCCCACAAGAGAATTTACATTATCGATTTTTTTCCTTTTTAGATAATCCTCAAATTCTTTAAGGATTCTCTCGTAGATCGCCGGGTCAATAAAATTCGCCGTTCCTATTTGTACCGCTTTCGCGCCGCACAACATGAATTCTGCCGCGTCCTTTCCACTCGTTATCCCGCCTATCCCGATTATAGGGATCTTTACCGCTTTGTATGCATCCCAAACCGCTTTAAGCGCCATGGGTTTTATCGCGGGGCCGCTTAACCCTCCGACAACATTCCCAAGAAGAGGTTTTTTTTCTTCCGCGTCAACTGCCATGGCAAAATATGTATTAACAAGCGATACCGCATCTGCTCCGGCAGCTTCCGCCGCTTTTGCTATTTCGGCAATATCCGTAACGTTCGGCGTTAATTTCGCGATGAGCAGTTTTTTTGTCTTTTTTCTTATTGCTGAGATCATTTTTTCTGTCGTTTTTGCGTCTTGCGCTATCAAGCTGTATTTTTTTGTTTTATGTGCAACGTTGGGGCAGGAAAGATTTACTTCTATAGAATCCGGAGAATTTTTTCCCGAAAGCTTCTCGATGCAAGAGGTGAACTCGCTTGTTGTGTCTCCTGCAATGCTGACCACTACTTGTGTTTTTAACTTATTCAAAAAAGGAAGATATTCTTCTTTAAAGTGTTGAATGCCCCGGTTTTCAAGGCCGATAGAATTGATCAGCCCTGATGCCGTTTCAAAGGTCCTTGGAGGAGGATTCCCTTTCCGGGGTTTGAGCGTAACTGTCTTAGTTACAATTGCTCCAACGTTTTCAAGATCAAGAAAGTCTTCGTACTCCTGTCCGTACCCGAATGTCCCGGAAGCGACCCAGATCGGGTTTTTGAACGTGATTTTGCCTATCTTTGTTTTTAATCCCATTTTATATTTTTCCCCATCTTATTTCTTCCGCGCTAAACACGGGCCCGTCTTTACATACAAGCTTGTATCCGGAAACCGTCTCGATAGCACATCCTAAACAAGCCCCTATCCCGCATGCCATATACGCATCAAGAGAAACTTGTGCAGGGATATTGCTTTCTTTAGCGCATTTCGCGACCTCTCTAAGCATCGGCCTGGGGCCGCAGCTATAAATTATCTCCGGTCCCTTCTCTCCTTTGGCTTTACGTAAAAATTCTCTCAAGATGTCAGTTACATAACCTTTTTTGCCTTTTGAGCCATCTTCGGTTGCCACGTGGACCTTTGCGCCTATCTTTCTTAGCTCTTTCACGCAAACGATGTGCTCGCCGGTGCATGCCCCTGTAAAAAATTCAACTTCTCCCCTTTTTTTGATTATAGCTTCTGTTAAGGCATAAAGGGGGGCTGCGCCGTGCCCTCCGGCTACCACTATTATTTTTTCTTTCCTCTTTGCCGGCGCCAGATCGAACCCGTTGCCCAAAGGCCCTAAAATATCAAGCGCTTCACCTGTCCTTTTTTTGCTCAAGATTTCCGTTGCCTGCCCTACAACCTTATACAATAATTTAATGCCTTTTTTCTCTATAGCGTGTACCCCTAAAGGTATTCTTAAAAGAGGATCTGTCCCTTCCTCGCGGACTTTTACGTTCACGAATTGTCCCGGCCTGGAATTCTTCGCCAGATAAGCTGTTCCCACTGCCATCACATAATGATCTTTTGCTGTTTTTTTGTTCGAGATTATTTCCGTTTTTATTGTTTTTTTCTTTATCATTTCTTAAGCCCTTTTTCGCTCAGCCATTTGCCGACCATATCCCAGTGCGTGCCCTGCCAGAAGATCTTTCCGCAATCCGGGCACCTTTTAAAGAAGTTCTGCGTTCGAAATACGTAATCCGGCACTTTTTGCTTTATTTTTTCTTTTTCAATATCCTCAAGTAAAGTATTACATTCCACGCAGCGCCGGAAAAAATTATTCTCTTTTAATCCCAGATCCAGTTTTTTTACAAGTTGCTCCATCTGCTCTTCCACGTAATCATGTTTTATAACTACTATCCGGATCCCTTTGTGTTTTGCATGCTCGGCTTTCCTCGTAACAAGGATCCGTTTATCTCTTAGCGCCTGGATGATAAGATCCGCTTCTTTTTTCTTGCTAAAATAAACGCAGTCAAATCCTAAAATCCTTAACCACTTTGCCAGTTTCCCCAATTCCTGTGTAACTATGAATGCAAGCTGTTCCATTGATCGATAGCTCCATAGGCCTATACGACCTCTCCATCCTTCACTACAATACGGCCGTCAACCAAAAGATCAGTAACGGCGCCTTTTAATTTCCAGCCGATAAACGGCGAATTGCTTGAGCGGGATTTGATCAGTTTTTTCTCATACACCCATTCTTTTTCAGGGTCTATGATCACGACATCCGCCGCCTTTCCTTCCTTAAGCGTACCCCCTTCACATCCAAGTATCTTCGCCGGGTTTGTCGAAAATTTTTCGATCAGCTTCGTCCAATCCAGATATTTCTCATCTATAAGCTTCATTGCTGCCAAGGGTAATGCCGTTTCAAATCCTATCATACCGAAGGGTGCATAATCAAACTCTTTTTCTTTTTCATTTTCAAGATGGGGGGCATGATCTGTAGCGATAGCATCTATTGTCCCGTCTTTCAGCCCTTCTTTGAGCGCTTTTACATCCCCGGCTGATCTCAAGGGCGGGTTTACTTTAAGATTTGTATCATACGTTTTTAGATCTTCGTCCTTAAGCGTAAGGTGGTGAGGCGTAACTTCAGCGGTTACTTTTATTCCTTTTTTCTTTGCTTCTTTTACGAGTTCCACGCTTCCTTTTGTTGATATGTGCGCGATATGCAATCTTGCGTCCGCCAGCTCCGCAAGCTGGATGTCCCGTTTTACAATATTCATTTCCGCTTCCGCGGGTATCGGGGCCAGCCCCAATACAGTTGACCAATACCCCTCATGCATTACGCCGTTTTCCGCAAGAGCCTTATCTTCGCAATGCGAAATAACGACCATGTCCAACATCGATGCGTACTCCAAGGCTCTGCGCATAAGCGCCGCATCGCTGACCGAATCACCGTCATCGCTGACAGCGGGACATCCTGCATCTTTAAGTTCCGCCATTTCGGTCAATTCTTTACCTTCCCGGTTTTTAGTTATCGCGCAGATAGGGATGATTTTTCCCTTTCTGGCATCACTTGCCTTGTTCAGTAAAAATTTCACCTGAGCTTGATTATCACAAGCAGGCTCGGTGTTAGGCATGGCGGCCACATTTGTAAAGCCGCCGGCTGCGGCGGCCGTAAGCCCGGTTTCGATAGTTTCTTTATCTTCCTGGCCGGGCTCTCTTAGGTGAGCATGCATGTCGATGAACCCCGGAGCAACTATTTTTCCCTTGGCATCGATCGTCTTGTCCGCTTTCGCTTTAATGGACGGCGCTATCCGGGTTATTTTGCCTCTTTCAATAAGGATATCACTTATTTTATTTACCTTCTGTTCAGGGTCTATAACCCGTCCGTTTTTTATTAAAATCTGCATATTTTCTCCATTTTATTTTAATTTTTAGCATATTTTTGGGAATTTATGTGTATTTTTGCCTATTTTTCTATTTTTCTCTCCATTTTGTTGTTTTATTCTTTAATTTGGCTCAGCAAGAATAAGACCGCCATCCGGACAGCTACGCCATTTGTGACCTGATCCAAAATCACCGAGTACTCTCCGTCAGCCACATCCTGGCTCAATTCAACTCCCCGATTTATAGGTCCCGGGTGCATGAGGACTAAGTTCTTCTTCGCGAACTTATCTAATTTTTCCTTATTGATGCCGAAGCGCTTTACATATTCCCTGATGCTTGGGAAAAGATTTTTCTTCTGCCTCTCCAATTGTATTCTCAGGACATTTATGGCATCTGCCTTCTCCAATGCTTCCCGGATATCATATGTGACTTTTACTCCCATTTTGTCTATCTGGGCCGGCATTAATGTCTTCGGCCCGCACACTGTCACCTTTGCTCCAAGTTTCTTAAGCGCCCAGATGTTGCTCCGCGCGACCCTTGAATGAGCGATATCTCCGATAATGCTTATATTCAGCCCTTCTACTTTCCCCAGTTTTCCTTTTATGGTAAACGTATCCAGAAGAGCTTGGGTAGGGTGCTCGTGTGTTCCGTCCCCCGCATTAATGACTGTCGCGTTCACCCTGCTTGACAAGAAATGCGGCGCTCCCGAACAGGAATGTCTCATTATTATCATGTCGATCTTCATTGCTTCTATATTCCTTGCTGTATCCTTTAAGGTTTCTCCTTTAAGGAAGCTCGAGGAAGCTGTCGCTACATTCAATGTATCGGCGCTTAACCTTTTAGCAGCGAGCTCAAAAGAAGCCCTGGTCCTTGTGGACGGCTCGCAAAAAAGATTGACTATTGTCTTTCCCCGCAGAGTCGGAACTTTCGGGATAGGCCTTTTTAATATTTCCTTGAAGTTCTCTGCCTGTTCTAAAATAAGCTCTATTTCCTCGCGCGAAAGATCCTCTATCCCCAGAAGATGTTTTTTTGTCCATTTTATTGATCTCTTCTTCATGCCTGCTTCTTCTCCTCTATGACAACTACTTCTTCAGCTCCATCGGATTCTTTAAGCCTTACTTCCACGCTCTCTTTTGTTGCCGTGGGAACGTTCTTCCCCACAAAATCCGGCCTTATGGGCAGCTCTCTGTGCCCTCTGTCTATAAGAACGGCCAGCTGAATGCATGCCGGCCTCCCGAAATCTATTAATTCATCAAGAGCGCATCTTACTGTCCTTCCCGTATACAGCACATCGTCAACAAGAACTATTCTTTTTCCGGTTATATCAAAATCGATTTCCGTAGAATGAACTATCGGCTGCTGGGCGACTTCCGTGAGATCGTCCCTGTATAAGGTGATATCAACCGCCCCGACCGGGATCTCGCTTCCCACTACATTCTTAAGCTTTTGCGCTATCCTTTCGGCAAGATACGCGCCTCTATGCTTTATCCCGATTATTGCGAGATTTTTTATTTCTTCCTTATTGTTCTCAAAGATTTCATGCGCTATTCTTTGAAGTGTCTTTGCTATTCCTTCTTTGTCCAAAATTTTTGCTTTTTCCTTAAATGCCATTTTGTACCATCCTGATTCCTCCTTGCGGATATAAAAAAAGCCTCCCCGTCACACGACAGGCAGGCTTCCTATATAAAGCTATATTATTCACCATCTTCTCCTTTTCCGGCCTCACAGGACCGGTTTAAAAGGTGCTTTTCTTTCTATAGATGGTACTAGTTTAGCTCGGATTTGTCAAGCATATTATTCCCCAGCATTAATCCCAAGAGTCTCTGCAGATCATCGTTGGAATAATATTGTATTTCGATGCGCCCTCTCTTTTTCCCCTGTTGTATATTAACCTTGGTCCCGAAATAATGCTGAAGCTGCTCTTCCAAATGCGCGATTTCCGGGTCTTTTTGTTTTTTTGATTTAACCCGAATATCCTGCGATTGTTTTGCCCGATGTTCCGCTTCTCTTACTGAGAACCCTTTTTTTACGATATCTTCGGCTAATCTGCGGCGGCGTCTTTCATTCGCTATGGACAAAAGGGCCTTTGCGTGCCCGGTAGTTATCGTGCCGTCCTGTAAATATGCCTGGATCTCATCCGGCAAATTCAGGAGCCTCATGCTGTTAGAGACCGTTGTTTTATCTTTTCCTACCATCTGGCTTACTTTGTCCAGCGTATATTCAAATTTACTTATGAGCTCCTGATATGCGTTAGCTTCTTCTATCGGGTTTAATTCGTCCCTTTGGATGTTCTCAATCAAGGATATTTCAAGACTGCTGGCATCGCTTATATCCTTCATTATGATCGCCGGGATCTCTTCAACTTTTAATTCCTGCGCCGCTCTCCACCTTCTTTCTCCCGCGATAATTTCATACCCCTTATCGCTTGGCCTTACAAGGATCGGCTGGATAACTCCTTTTTCCTGGATCGAACTTAAAAGCTCCTCCATTTTCCCCTGTTTGAACGTTTTTCTTGGCTGGAATTTATTTGGGCTTATCTCCGCAACTTTGATCTTGTCTATCTTTCCTCTTTCCTTATTCGGATTGTCCGGGATTAACGCATCCAAGCCCTTTCCTAATCTCTTATCCATTTTTTCTCTCCTTATTTGTTGAGTTTTCTGTTATTGTTTGAACGTCATCTATTATTTCAACCTTTTCAACATCCCACAAGATAAAGCGGATAGGTTCTCCCTTTATCCGGGAAACATGATCAGAGTACGGGTCAGACCGGTATGCCTCGCCTGCTGGGGTTACTTTTATTGCACCGCCCGGGAGGCCATATAAACGTGCTGGTAATTTTATGATTCGCACGCCCTCGCGGTAAATCGTTTCATAGTCTGCAATATGCGTGATGCCGCATTTGCGCAAATATTCTGTTAGCTTATGATTTTTCAGGGCCATTTGATATTCGTAGCCATTGATCACTCCGTCTAAATTTATTGTTGTTCGCCCGCAAAAATATCCGAACAGTCCGCAATCATGCATCCCAATTACCGCATTTTCAGGCAGGCTGGTTCGCGCCCAAGCTGCTGCTTTGTGCCAGTTTTTGTTGCGTTCTCCCCGCATAAATGAATCAAAATATAGGCCGCAAAAAGAGAACGTTAAAACTATCGCCACGGCACCCGCGAAAACACGCAGCGAATAATTGGTCATCAGATGTATTCTGGCAAAAACAAGCCCGGCTGATAAAATAGCAACGGGCCCATACGCTGCATAGTGCCACCACTGAACTCCCCAATTCATAAAGAAGAGCGTATATAAAAAATGAATTATGGACCCGACCCACAATGCCAACAAAATGTCATTTCTGCTTCCTATACTAAGAGTCGCCTGCTCTGGCTTCTGTTCATCAAGTTGGTTCTTAGACGCTATTGTCCGGATAATAATAGCGGATGAAAATATTATTTCAGCTAAAGCCAATATTTTAGAGTAATGCATTACCTCGCTAATATGACCAAGCGAAATTGTTGGAAAAGTGGTTTTTATCGCGCCGCTGATCGGCATAATGTGCCCAAAAGCGCTGTAATTCCAATAAAAGTATGGCAAGCAGAAAAAGACCAAAACCATGCCTGTTTGAAAAAGCTTTATCCCCAGCTGTCTCACTTTATTCGCATCATCAAAACTAATAACGGCACGTACTATTACCAGTCCCAAGACAGACAGGACAATAAATATTGTATCAAGCCGACACAAGAATATCAGCGCAAGTACCGTCCCCAAAAGAATATTTTTGGAAAACCCGCTGCGCAATGACAAAAGGTCTTTTTGCTGACACAAATAAATCATTGCAAATAAAAGCAGTATTAGCAGTCCCGTTTCAAGCCCATTGACTAACGGGTTTAAAAACAAAGGGAAAAAAAGCAATGATATTCCTATAATTGCCGCCTTCCGCCCCGCCAGACCCGTACCTGCCCGATACGCCGCCCAAAAGCTTCCTCCAGCGATCAGCGTTCCAAGACACAAAACCGCTCTTGTAGCAATTTCAATGTTCCCGCGAAATATGAAAAATACTGGTATCAATATTCCCATCCACAATGGATGAAACCCGTTGGTTTGATTAATGCCATCAAATGTCATGCCATTTCCGCTCACAATGTTGTGAGCAACTTGGTAATAATAAAATGCGTCATCGCTTACGCGGAATGTTAGATCAGTTAATGTTGCGGTACAGCTTAAAAATATTCGCCCTGCTGTCAGCAAAACAAGTATCAGCGCCACCCATCTGTCAAGCTGTTGGTTCTTGTCCAAAAACATCCCTCATTTCTTCTCCGTTTATTTGTGTAACTTCTTTATTTGCGGCTACTTGTGTCTCTGGCTTTAGGGGGACCCCTAGAACTTCACAGGACAATTCATCATACTTTTTAGCGCCGATTGAAAATTCATCATAAAGAGCTATCGGCTTACCGAATCCCGGAGCCTCTGTAAGCTTGACAGCTCTTGGAATAACCGTATCGTATACCTTGTCGCCAAAATGGCTCTTTACTTCATGGATAACTTCTTTTGTCAGATTGGTCCTGTAATCGGCCATTGTCATCAAAACGCCTTCAATTTGTAATTTGTTGTTTAAGTTTTCTTGTATCAGCTTAACCGTGTTCATTAACTGCCCCAATCCTTCAAGGGCGTAATATTCGCATTGTATCGGGATAAGCGCTGAATCTGCCGCGGTGAGGCCATTAATTGTCAATAGCCCTAAAGACGGAGGACAATCGATCATAATAAAGTCAAAAGCGTTTTTCATTTCTTCCAAGGCTTTTTTTAGGCGGTATTCTCTCCCCATGACATTTACTAACTCAACTTCCGCTCCTGTAAGGTTAATATTTGATGGGACTAAAAACAAGTTCTCGACTTGAGTCTCCTTGATGGCTTGGTCTAAGCCGACATGTTCGTGCAGCACGTTATAGATGCTGTTTTCGATCTCTTTTTTATTAATGCCCAGGCCGCTCGTAGCATTGGCTTGCGGGTCAAGATCGATAAGAAGTGTTCTTTTGCCTTTTAACGCAAGGTAAGCAGAAAGATTGATGGCAGTGGTGGTTTTTGCAACACCGCCTTTTTGGTTACATATCGCTATTTTTTTCATGTGAATTCCTTTTGTTTTTAGGTAGGGTTTTCGCTGTGCGCTCTAATCTCTATGATAGCGGAATTGCCTAATCGTAACAGCTGGCAATTTCGCTGCACTAACTAATGGCTCTTGGACGCGGAATGTCCGCAATAGAATAGCTAGACATTTCCACGTGGAACTACAAATACTCTTTTGTAGAAAATATAGCACACAAATTGCCAAAGTCAAGTTTTTGGAGAAAATTTTTTCAGAGGTACGTTTCCACGTGGAAATGGGGGATTACTGCTTCGCTTTAAGGGAAACTTTTATTCTGGCTGGCGTTGCGCCTTTCATGCCGAAAAGACCTTTATATTCTTCCTTTAAAACCTCGATCTTGACGTCTTCTTTATGTGCATGAAGAGTTTTAAGCGCTTTTCGTATCGCTTCTTCGATAGTCGTTCCTTCAACTTCTATTGTTTTAATTGTTTTTCCGCTCATACTAAGAAACTTGTAGTCGTTTGTTCAGAAAGCCTTGTTCAACAGTCATTAAAATAGTGTTCGTCAGCCAGTATAATACCAGTCCTGACGGCATATTATAAAATAAAAATCCGAAAAAGATGGGGAAGATAGTCATCATCATTTTTTGTTGTGAAGCCTGTTCTGCAGTCATGGCTTCTGTTGCCCCTTGAGAGATCTTCTGCTGGAGGACCATTACTCCCACCATCAAAAGCGGTAAAATATTTATATGCGCTCCTATTATAGGCAAAGTCACCGGCAAGCTTACAGCGTCCGGCCTTGCCAGGTCTTTGATCCACAAGAAGTTAGCTCCTTTTAACTCGATCGATCTTATCAGGCCTTGATACAACGCTATAAATATTGGCATCTGCAAAAGCAGCGGCAAACACCCTCCGAATGGGTTAACGTTATATTTTTTGTAAAGCTCCATGGTTTCTTTGTTCATTTTCTGAGGATTATCTTTGTGGATCTCTTTAAGCTTTTGCATGTGAGGCTGCAGCTTTTTCATCTGCTGCATTGATACAAAGCTCTTTTTTGTGAGAGGGAAGAGTATTGCATTTATAACTATCGTCAGCAAAATAATTGCTATGCCCCAATTTTTTGTTCCCTTTTCAAAAAACCGTAAAACAGACAATAGCGCTTTGCTGACTCCTCCAAAAAAACCATAATTAATAATATTTTTCATGTCTTGTCCGACATGCTCTATTCTTTGTTCGTTTAATGGTCCTGCATACATTATATATGACTGTTCTATTGTTCTTGCTGCTCCAACCCTCAATATTTGGCTATTAAGCGCTGTGAACAGTTCTCCGTTGGCTTGCCTTACTACAACGGACTTGACCGGCTGCAATGGTTTAAGGATAGCTGCAAAATAGCGGCTCTTTAATGCTGTCCACGAAACATTGCCCATTCTTTCTTTGGCCGCCTTTGCGGAGCTATCTTTCACGACTTTATCATCGATCATTGAGTCTGCCTCTAAAAACCGTCTTCCCATGATTTTGCTGGATTGTTGTATCCCCGACGGGCCTATCATCTGATATGAAAAGGTCTGTTCCCCGGCAGAGAGGTTCTTGAATGAAACAGTTAAGTCTATGTAATCAAAAGTGTTATAAAAATTAAATCTTTTCACGATTTCAGCCCGGCCAGGATCTGAAAAACTATATTCTATATATCCTTTGCCTCTATTAACTTTGTAACGGCTATTCCCGAGTCCGGGGATAAGGTCGCTTTGTATCGAAAAAGGTCTTATTTGAGGGTTATCTTCTCTTAAAAGGGTTTCTTCTCCGCCGTCATCCTCATATTCTTTGAGGCTTATCTCTTTAATGGTCCCGCCTATGTCAGAAAATACAATAGTATACTTTTCTGTTTCGATAACCGCTTCATTTTCATCTAAAGATTCTGCCGTTTGCTGCGTTAAAGAGACCCCGGAAGGAAGCGCAGGCGGAATTTCTTCTCGGGCCTGTTCTGCTTGTTGTGCCGGAACGATAGCCGCAACGGGCTGTGTTTTTGTGGCAGTTCCTTTAAAAAAATGCTGGAACCCGATAAGTATTAACGCTGATAGGACTAGCGCTGTTATCATTCGTTTTTCCATATTCTTTCCTTAGTTGTTTGCTTTCTGCGAAAAATTCCGCTCAGTTTATTTTTTAATTACCGGATCATACCCTCCGCGCGAAAAAGGATTACACCTTACAACTCTCCAAACAGCCTTAATGCTCCCCCTTAAAAAGCCATGCTCGTTTATTGCCTCTTGGGCATACTCTGAACAGGTAGGGGAAAATCTACAACTCTTTGCAAGATAAGGACTTATGAGTTTTTTGTACCACTTTATCGCCCAAATCGCTGCTTGTTTCATCGCGCAATTATCCTTAATTCCTTTGAAAGTTTTGTAAGTTCTTTTCTTACTTTAGCTGATAGTTCCCGTTTTGCTTCTTTTTCTAAATCGCGGGTTATCCTTACAACAATCATTGCCCCGGGGCTGTAAAGTTCCTTATTTGTACGGAAATGCTCGTAAATAACCCGGCGGATATAATTGCGAAGAACGGCCTTGGAGACAAATTTTTTTGTTGCTATAATCCCTACTTTTACTAGATCCTGTTCTTTTTCTCCAGCTCGTCTCGTATGTAATGAAATTATCGAGCTTCTTTTTCTCGTTTTGCCATCAAGAACATAGGCAAACTCTTCTCTTTTCCTTAGATGCCTTATCTTCACGCGGAAAGAACTTTTTTTCCTTTTTTCCTTCTTCGGCTTAAAACCGCTTTCCCCGAGCTTGTCTGGCTTCTTTTTCGGAACCCGTGTTTCCTTTTCCTCTTAAGATTTGACTTGGCTTTGAGATTCTTTTTCACCAGATTACTCCTTCCTTAACCATAATATAAAAAATGAGATTTATGATTATAGCATACAGCTTGTCTAAGTCAAGGAGTTTAATGAAATTTTTGCTTGCATTGCTCGGGGTGAAAAGTTATAATTAGTTCCAGCATTAAAAGCATCTCTTGATTTAGCAAATCAAGGCTGTGGATAATCTGTTGATAGCTTGTTTTCTTCTTTTTGACAACTGCATTGTTTCTGTTAATGGTTTTTAACAAACTTTGAGCATATTTGATGGATAATATTTGGGAAAAAGCCCTTTCTGTTCTGCAATCCGAGGTAAACGAACAGGTTTATAATGCCTGGTTCTCTCCTATACGGCAAGCTTCTTTACAAGAAAACACTATTTTTTTAAGTGTTCCGAATAAATTCTTCGAAAACTGGATCCGGGAAAAATATTTTAGTTTAATAAAAGCGGCCATACTGCAAGCTTCCGGCAAAGAAATGTCGATACAGTTTGATGTGTCGGAAACTTCTTCGCCTCCGGATGAAAACGTAGAAACAGTACCGGAGAAAAGCGGCCCTGCTCCGGTTCCGGCTGTTGAACAGCGCGAAAAAGAACGTTCATCGATGCACTGGCTGAAATCAATGCTTGGCGGAACCCGTCAAATGCCGGAAAGCCGTTACCAGGAGATCGGTCTTAACCCAAAATACACTTTTGACAATTTTGTTGTCGGGTCCAGCAACAGGTTTGCTCATGCCGCCGCTCTTTCTGTGTGTGACAATTTGTCCAAAAGCTACAATCCCTTATTTATATACGGCGGTGTAGGGCTCGGAAAAACCCATTTGATGCAGGCCATAGGACATGCCGTCATTAAAAAGAATCCTAAGATCAAAACTTTATATATCTCGAGTGAAGAATTTACAAATCAGCTTATCTCCGCTATCCGCACAAAAACGACTCCAAAGTTCCGTAATATGTACAGGAATGTCGATGTTCTCCTTATAGATGATATCCAATTTATCGCAGGAAAAAACTCGACACAAGAAGAGTTTTTCCACACCTTTAACACGTTATACGATGACCATAAACAAATAGTTCTTTCCAGCGACCGTTCTCCTCAAGAGATCCCGGGCCTGGAAGAACGTTTGGTTTCCCGTTTTGTCTGGGGGTTAATAGCGGACATCCAGCCTCCCGACTTTGAAACACGTATAGCTATTTTTGAGAAAAAATGCGAAAACGAATCGGTGGAAATGCCGCAAGACGTTCTTTTCTTCCTGGCCGAAAAAATCAAAACCAATATCCGGGAAATGGAGGGCGCGCTTATCCGTGTTGTTGCTTACGCGAAGCTCACGGGCAGGAATATTTCCGTAGATCTTGCTAAAGAGGTTCTAAAGGGCATGATAATTGAGGAAGAGAAAAAGATCAGTGTTGACCAGATCCAGTCGACAGTTGCTGGGTATTTTAATATGAACGTCTCTGATATGAAATCTAAAAAAAGAACCCGCACAATAGCGTATCCTCGGCAAATGGCGATGTATCTTTCTCGCACATTAACAGATTACTCCTTGCCGGAGATAGGTGAGTTTTTTGGAGGAAGAGACCATTCAACTGTGTTACATGCTTGCGATAAGATCGAAAAGGAAATAAGCTCCAACGAAGAAACCCAAGAAATAGTGACTAAACTAAAGATCCAGATAAAAAAATAGCGTTGATATGTTGTGGATAACTTTTATAAGGCTTCTGCTTGTTCTCCCATAAATATGAACACCCTTATGCACAGGCTTTTCTGGCCACAAGTGCTTTATTTAAAAGAACTTACAAGGTTATCCACAGAGAAACATACATACTATTATAACTATATACTACTGTTTTTTAAGAATAGTATAGAAAGAGCATAACAGTACAGGAAAAATTTATTTTAGGAGGAAAAAATGGACTTGACGATATCAAAGGAAGTTTTGGGTAATGGTATACAGATCGTTCAAAATGCTATCACTCAAAAAAGCAGTTTACCCGTTCTTTCAAATGTATTATTGGAAGCAGACTTAGGAAAACTGCAATTAACTGCAACTGATTTAGACATAGGGATTTGCGCGACATTACCTGTAACCGTTAAAGATAAAGGAGCGATCACTGTGCCGGCAAGGAAATTTTTTGATATTGTTAAATCTTTGCCTGACGGAAGCGAAATACAGCTTTCAATCAAAAAAAACAACTCCATGACCATCAAAAGCGGGAAGGCGCAGTTTAGGATCATAGGGCTCCCCAAAGAAGAGTTCCCGCAGCTCCCAAAATTCAAAGACAAAGATTCAATAACAATAGAACAAAGCTTACTTAAAGAGATGTTGAACTTAACGGAGTTTGCTGTAAGCAAAGACGATACCAGGTATGTGTTAAACGGGATCCTTCTCGAGCTTAAAGGGGATGATATGAGCATTGTTGCGACCGACGGAAGAAGGATGGCAGCCGTTCATAAAAAGCTGCCCACAAAAACACTTGTCGACAGAGAGGAAATAATCCCGACCAAGACAGTTCAAGAGGTTAAAAGATTATTAGAAGATGAAGGAGAGGTAAAGATCCAGTTCAGCGACAATCAGGTCCTTTTTTCTTTTTCGGGATGTTTTATCATTTCCAGGCTTATTGAAGGGGAGTTCCCGAATTATAAAAAAGTTATTCCGGAGAAATCCCCAAAAGAGATCAAGGTTTCAAGAGAGGATTTTTTATCGGCAGCGAGAAGGGCAAGTATTTTTACGGATCAGGACTCACTTGCGATAAAACTCGATATACAAAAAACGAAAATGACAATATCGAAAAACACTCCTTATCTTGGAGAGGCCAAAGAACAGCTGGACATAAATTATTCCGGAAATGATGCTGTACAGATAGGATTTAACCCGCGTTATTTGATAGACGTTTTGAAGAATTTCCCGGGAACGGAAATTACATTTGAAGTTAATGACGCGACGAAGCCCGGGGTTATCCGGCGCGGGGAGGAATACACGTACGTTGTTCTTCCGATGCAGCTCGCCGCTTAATGATGGAAAGAAAAAAAACAAAACACATAGATAGCGTTGTGTCGGGCCTGCTGCAGAGGCTGGAAGCTCATAAGGTAAAGAAGGCAAATGCCGTAAGAGAAGCGTGGCGGGAGGCCGTTTCAAAAAAAGCTCTGGGGCACACACAGCCGGTAAGTTTTAAAAACAATGTAATAATGGTCATTGTTGAGAATTCATCCTGGCTGTATGAATTGACCATGGAGAAGAAAGAAATACTCAAGAAGTTTAACAAAAAATATTCGGGAAGAAAAAAAGCGCGGGACATAAGGTTCAGAGTGGGCAAGATAGAGCTAAATATCTAGCGCAGTTAATAAGGAAAGAAGGGATAAATGGCGAAGAAAGCACAAAAAACAAAGAAGATAAAGGCAGAAAAGAAAGAAAAAAAGGGAAAGCCAGAAAAAATAAGCGCGAAAAGCGCAGCGGCTGATAAAAAATATGATGCCAGAAAAATACAAGTTCTGGAAGGGATAGAGGCCGTGCGCAAAAGGCCTGCCATGTACATTGGAGATACAGGAAAGAGGGGACTTCATCACCTTGTATACGAAGTTGTTGATAACTCGATAGATGAAGTGATGGGCGGATATTGCGATCGGATAGATGTGATTGTGCATGCTGACGAAAGCATTACGATCAGCGATAATGGAAGAGGCATCCCGGTCGACATGCATGCCACAGAGAAAAAACCGGCGGTAGAAGTTGTTCTTACAACGCTTCATGCCGGGGGAAAGTTTGACCATAGATCCTATAAAGTTTCTGGAGGGCTTCATGGCGTGGGCGTCAGCGTAGTGAACGCTTTATCCGAATGGCTGGAGGTAGAAGTAAAAAGAGACGGCAAAATACATCACCAGGAATATCAGCAGGGAAAGACAAAATCCAAGATAAAAGTACTCGGGAAAACGAAGTCAACAGGGACCAGCGTAACCTTTAAGCCAGATGAAGAAATATTCAAGGAAACAACCATATTTACTTACGATATTTTAGCCGCCAGGCTTAGAGAGCTCGCGTTCTTGAATAAAGGAGTGAAAATCGGGCTTAAAGATGAAAGAACGGACAAGGAAGCGGAATTTTATTATAAAGGGGGAGTGGTTTCTTTCATAGAACATATGAATAAGAACAAAACCTCTCTGCATAAAAGGATCGTTTATTTTGAGAAGGAAAAAGACGAAATACAGCTTGAGGTGGCGCTTCAGTATAATGATGGATATGCCGAAAACATTTACACATATGTAAACAATATTAACACGATCGAAGGGGGGACACACCTGACCGGGTTCAAGTCCGCCCTTACCAGAACCATTAAAAATTACGGCAAAAACCGGGGGATCCTTAAGGGAGAAGCGTTGTCAGGGGATGACACGCGGGAAGGATTAACGGCCGTTGTCAGCGTCAGAATACCAAATCCGCAGTTTGAAGGGCAAACCAAGACAAAACTTGGCAATTCCGAAGTAGAAGGCATGGTAGAAACTGCCGTCAACGAAATGCTGGGCAGTTATTTTGACGAACATCCGGACGTGGCTAATCAGATAACCAAAAAAACGGTTATGGCCGCGAGAGCCCGGGAAGCCGCAAGGAAAGCCCGTGAGCTTACACGAAGAAAAGGCGTTTTAGAAGGAGGGACCCTCCCCGGCAAACTGGCGGATTGTTCTGAATCGGACGCGTCTCTCACTGAGCTTTATATTGTTGAAGGGGACTCTGCGGGTGGTTCGGCAAAACAGGGAAGAGACAGAAGATATCAGGCCATCCTCCCCTTAAAAGGGAAAATACTCAATGTTGAAAAAGCGAGGACAATACAGGTTCTCAACAACGAAGAAATAAAGACCATGATAACAGCGTTGGGGGCGGGCATAGGGGAAGATTTTGATGTAAGCAAACTTCGGTATAACAAGGTTATCCTAATGTGCGATGCTGATGTTGACGGGTCACATATCAGAACCTTGATCTTAACCTTTTTCTACAGACAAATGAAGTCCCTTTTAGAAGAAGAACATGTTTACATTGCGCAACCCCCGCTTTATAGGTTAAAAAAGGGGAAAGCCGAGCAATATATCACCACGGAAAAAGAAATGAAAGACTTTCTTATCGAGCAAGGAACGCAGGAGTTAAAAGTCGAGGCAAAAAGGGACAAAAAAGAATTCACGTCAAAACGGCTAAAAGAACTTCTTGAGCTGTTAAGCCGGGCAGAAAAACTGGCGACAGCGATTGAGAGGCGTGGAGTGAAATTGAGCAAATATCTCAAATTAAGAGACAACAAGACCAAAAAATTGCCACTTTATAGGGTAGTTGTGGAGGGAGAAGAGCAATTTTTGTATAATGATGATGAGTTGGCTAAGCTCAAAGGGAAAGGCGGAGGAGAAAAAGAACTAAAGATGGGGGCTACAAAAGGAACGCCGGAACCAGAGGAAGCGTCTACCATTGATGTCCATGAATTTTATGAAGCAAGAGAGCTTGAAAAAATAACCAAGGAAGTAGAAAAATTCGGACTGGATATAGCTGACTATGAGAAAGAAGAAGAGAAAGAGAAGAAGGACAAGAAAAAAACAAAGAAAGAGAAAGAGAAAAAACCGCTTTTTAAGGTCGACGGACAAGAAATATTCTCACTTAAGGAGCTTTTGGAGTATACCCTTAGAGAGGGAGAAAAAGGGATCAACATCCAAAGGTATAAAGGTCTAGGCGAAATGAACCCGGAACAGCTGTGGGAGACCACCATGGACCCGGACAGAAGAACACTTCAACAAGTTACGATAGAGGACGCTGTTGAAGCGGATGAGATGTTCTCTATCCTTATGGGAGACAATGTTGCTTCCAGAAGAGAATTTATAACCACCCACGCAAGAGAAGTAAAGAACCTGGATGTTTAAAAGATAAGTAGACAGGAGAGACAATGTACACGAGAAACGAAAAAATTATCCCGATCTATATAGAAGAAGAAATGAAAAATTCTTACATCAATTACGCGATGAGCGTTATTGTGGGGCGCGCGCTGCCGGATGTAAGAGACGGGCTAAAACCCGTACATAGGCGCATACTGTACGCCATGAAAGATATGGGCATGCTGTACAACAAGCCATTTAAAAAGAGCGCAAGGATAGTCGGTGAGGTTTTAGGTAAATATCACCCGCACGGAGATACGGCTGTTTACGATGCGCTTGTGCGTATGGTGCAAGAGTTCTCTCTCAGATATCCCCTCATTAACGGACAAGGCAACTTTGGTTCTTTAGACGGAGACCCTGCTGCGGCAATGAGGTATACCGAGGCAAGACTTCAGCAGATAACAAACCTGATGCTGCAGGACATAGAAAAAGAAACAGTGGACTTCCAGCCGAACTTTGACGGATCACTTATAGAGCCCACGGTTTTGCCGGCGGCCTTGCCGAATCTTTTGATAAACGGGTCTAGCGGTATTGCCGTAGGAATGGCAACAAATATCCCTCCGCACAATCTCGGAGAAATAGCAGATGCGGTATGTCACCTGATCGATACCCCCGAAGCTTCGATAGATGATCTGATAAAGATCGTTAAAGGGCCGGACTTCCCTACAGGCGCTCTTATTTGCGGGAAGGAAGAAATCGTGAGAGCCTATAAAACCGGACGTGGAAGCCTCAAAATGCACGCAAAAGCACATGTTGAACAGAAAAAACAGGGAAAAGAAAGCATTGTCGTTTCCGAAATCCCGTATCAGGTGAGCAAATCGAAACTAATAACTTCCATGGCAGATCTGGTCAAAAACAAGAAAGTTGAAGGAGTTGCTGACATAAGAGACGAATCTGATAAAGACGGGATCAGGATCGTTATTGATGTCCGCAGGGGACAGAGTACCGACATTATCATGAACCAATTGTACAAGCATACACAGATGAAAGAAACATTTGGCGTGATAATGTTAGCAATTGTTGACGGGGAGCCAAGAACGCTTAACCTTAAGGAGATGCTGGAATTATTTATTAAGCACCGCAAGGACATCATTATAAAACGAACAAAATTTGATCTTGCCAAAGCCGAAGACAGGGCCCACATATTAGAAGGATTAAAGATAGCCGTAAAAAATATAGATGCAGTGATAAAGCTTATAAAGGCTTCGAAAGACCCGGAAACAGCCAAAATAGGCCTGATGAAAAAATTTGATTTGTCAGAAAAACAGGCCCTGGCGATCCTTGCGATGAGGCTGCAGAACCTTACTAACCTTGAGACAAAAAAACTGGAAGAGGAATATAAGGAGCTTATCAAATTGATCGAGAAACTCAAAGGAATACTTGCCAGCGAAAAGAAGGTGCTGGAGATAATAAAAGAAGAAACCCTGGAACTCAGGGAAAAATTCGCCGATCCGCGCAGGACAGAAATAACAAAAGCGGCAGAAGAGTTAGACATAGAAGACTTGATCGCGGAAGAGGACATGGTAATAACTGTAAGCCATGCGGGCTACATAAAAAGGTTCCCGGTAAGCGCTTATAAAAAGCAAAGGCGCGGAGGCAAAGGGGTCACGGGAGCAGAAACAAAAGAAGAAGATTTTATCGAACACCTCTTTGTGGCCTCAACACATGATTATATGCTTATCTTCACCAGCGAAGGGAAATGCCATTGGCTTAAAGTGCATGAGATCCCTCAAGCAGGAAAAAGAACTAAAGGCAGGCCCATCGTTAACATGCTGGGGATCCGCGATACAGAAAAACTAACAGCAGTCGTTCCCGTGAGAGAATTTGCAGAAGGCAAATTCGTTGTTATGGCCACGGAACAAGGGAAGATCAAAAAGACACCGCTTGAGGCGTTCAGCAACCCCAGAAAAGGAGGGATCATCGCCATGACCCTGGGGAAAGAAGACCAGCTTATAGAGACGATCATTTCCGAGGGTGATGACCAGATATGCCTGGCAACAGCAAGCGGAAAAGCAATAAGATTTAAAGAAAAGGACATAAGGTCCATGGGGAGGACAGCCCAGGGAGTTAAAGGCATGTCTCTCGGGAAAAAAGACCAGGTTGTAGGGATGGTTAAAGTTAATCCTGATGCCTCGCTTTTAACTGTCAGCGAAAACGGTTTCGGGAAACGAACAGAATTTGAAGAATATCGCGTGCAGTCACGCGGAGGGAGCGGGATTATCAATTTAAAAGTTGTTGCGAAAAACGGGCCGGTTGTCGGCATAAAAGCGCTGAGAGACGAAGATGAAATAATGCTTATTTCAAAACGCGGGATGGTGGTTCGGGTCGCCGTTAAAGGGATAAGCAAGGTGGGAAGAGCCACTCAAGGAGTAAGAGTGATCACCTTAAAGGCGCAAGACAAGCTTACTTCTATCGCAAGCGTTGTTTCGCGCGAGGAGGAAGAAGAAGTAGAAGGAGCGCAAGAAAAGTAAAAAACTTGTTGCAAAGAAAAAAACTATTTTGTAGAATAAGGCCTCAAAAATTTACGTCCCCATCGTCTAGCCTGGCCTAGGACATCAGATTTTCATTCTGACGACCGGGGTTCGAATCCCCGTGGGGACGCCAGAAGCAAAAAAGGCCACTCGCAAGAGCGGCCTTTTTCTTTTTCAAAACAAGGCAGAGCACAAAAAATCTTCTCCTCTCGCCGAATATGCGCTATAATTACAGGAATAAATATAATTATTATATGCACTAAAAAATAAAAGGAGGAAAAAATGCCGTATGAACGCGATCTGGACGAATGTCTGTTTTCGAAATCCTGTGAAGTAGATGCAGACAGGTTGACTGTAAGCATCTATTCTTACAATCAAGGCGCGAAAAAAATGCAGATTACCAGAGAGAACAGGAATGCTCAGGGGGAACTGCGCTTTGCCAAGCTGGGAAGAATGACCAAACAGGAGGCCGAAGCCGTTATTCCCATGATGCAGGAAGCAATAAAATCCATGGATTAAAAAGGGAGGCGCTATGAAGAAAGGTTTTACAGTATTTTCTGTATTTGCGTTTATTTTGTGCTTAACAATTCCTTGCTTTGCGCAGGACAAATGGGACAACCTTTTAGTTGAATCAGCCAGGGTTTTTGAAGAAATGACAAAAATGCCCGAACAAGGGATCCCGGAATCCTTGTTGAAGGATGCTTACGCGATCGCGATATTCCCCTCAACCGTTAGCGGAGGGTTTGTTTTCGGAGGCAAATATGGGCAGGGGGCAATAGTTGCGAAAGATAAAGGCAAAGGCACCTGGAGCAATCCGGCAGTTTTTAACCTTGCAGGGATAAGCTGGGGACTTCAGATAGGCGGTCAAGCCACAGATATTATATTGCTTATTATGAGCGAAAGAGGACTTGACGGCCTCCTTCAGAGCAAGCTCAAACTGGGAGGGGACGCGGCAGTGTCAGCAGGCCCCGTTGGAAGGGACGCAGCTGCGGCAACAGACCTCCAGCTAAAAGGAGGGATACTTTCATATTCAAGAAGTAGAGGCGCTTTTATAGGAGTAAAATTAGAAGGAGCAGTGATCTCCCAGAACAGTGAGGCCAATTCTGATCTATACGGAAGCGGAATGACAGCCAGGGATATTTTAATTAACAACAAGGGGACTGCGCCGGAATCAGCCGGCAGGCTTTTAAGCGATCTGGCCAAATATTGAGACGCGGGTTTTAAGGAAAAAAGATGATCTATTATAAGGGCAAAGACAGGGGGCTTATAGTTGTATCAAATAGGCTCCCTTTCTATAAAAATATAGATGAAAAAGGAAAAATTGTCTGGGCCAAAGCCGCAGGCGGACTGATCACTGCGCTGGAACCGATCATTATTCAAGCTGAAGGGACATGGCTGGGATGGGACGGACATGTTGTCGAGGAAATAAAAGAACCGGGAAAAGTAGTAACTTATGATGTTAAAGAGGTCAGTCCAGACGAAACGGGAAAAGAGGAATCATATAGTTTAGGATGCGTCCCGCTAACCGAAGAAGAAGTTGAAAAATATTATAACAGATTTTCTAACGGAACATTATGGGCGCTTTTTCATTACTTTTTTGAAAAATCTCATATAGACTATCCTTCCTGGCGGACATATCTTGATATTAACAAACGATTCGCGGATTATGTTGATAAGATCGCGTCAGAAGACGATATAATCTGGATACAGGATTTCCATCTTTTTTTAACCCCGTATTTCTTGAGAAAAATCAGACCCAAGCAGGAGATACATTTTTTCCTTCACATACCCTTCCCCCACATGGACATTTTTTCGATCCTGCCCTGGCAAAGGCAGATATTAGAATCTCTTCTTTGCTGTAATACGATCGGATTTCACCACAAACAGTATTTTAGGAATTTCATGGGGGCGGTTGAAGTTTACAGGAAAGAGATGAAAATTTCCGGGAAAAAGAGCATAGCAGAAAAGATCAAAACGCACGCTTATGCCAATCCGATAAGCATAGATTTTAATCTTATTGACAGAACGTCCCGCAAAGAAGAAGTGATAAAGAGGAAAAATGAGATCAGGGAGCAAGCAGCATGTCCGAAGCTTATAATAGGGGTCGATCGCATTGATTATTCCAAAGGCATAAAGGAAAGATTGTTGGGTCTTGAGTATCTTCTAACAGAGCACCCGGAGATTAAAGAACAGTTCTTTTATTACCAGCTGGTCATCCCGAGCAGAGAATCTGTGGAAACATACCAAAAGCTCAAAAAAGAGATCGATGAAATTATCGGCAGGATCAACGGAAAATTCTCGACCGGACTGTGGTCGCCGGTCCACTATAATTACGGTACAGTTCCTTTTGAAGAGCTGGTTGCCCTGTACCTGGCTTCTGACGTAGCTCTCGTGACGCCTTTGAGGGACGGGATGAATTTAGTTTGCAAAGAATATGTTGCGGCGCATTCCGACAATGACGGGGTTTTAGTGCTTTCCAAATTCGCCGGGGCGATAGCTGAGATAAAAAATTGTCTGCCGGTCAACCCGTACAGCATAGAAGACATAGCAAACGCTATCCACCAGGCGCTGCATATGCCAAAAGGCGAGCGGAGAAAAAGAATGGGCAAAATGAGGAAAAACATACAATCAAACAATATTAAAACCTGGCTCAATCATTGCTTGCAGCACTTCGAAATGTCCAAGGGTCCCTTTATCCCCGAATAAAAAATGAAACATTTGATCAAAGAATGGAAAAAGATAAGCAAGGACATAGAAGGAAAACACTTGTATCTTTTTCTGGATTTTGACGGGACATTGACGCGTATCAGAAAACATCCGGCAAAAGTCAGGCTTAGCATGGGAACGAGAGGGGCGATCAAGGATCTGGCTTCCTTGGGCAATGTGTCAGTGGCTATTATAAGCGGGAGAAGCCTCGAAGATATAACCAAAAGAGTCGGGGTAAAAAATATCACATATGCCGGCAACCACGGCCTGGAGATCAAAGGGGAGGACGGGCAGCATATCGTGAAGGGGGTCAAAGAGGCGAAGAAAGTCATCTCCGGCATAAATAAACAAATAAAAGAAAGAACAGCATCATTTGAAGGGGTCATAGTTGAGGATAAAAAAGTTTCTTTAAGCGTGCATTACAGAATGGCAAGGAAGCGCGATATCCGGGAAGTCAACAGGATAGTAGAGGGAACAACAGCTCCTTATCGCGCCAAAAGAAGGATCAAGCTTACCCGGGGCAAAAAGGTGTGGGAAATACGCCCCCCCATTGATTGGGACAAAGGAGCAGCCGTTTTATACCTGCTGGAAAAGAAAAGAAAAAAAACAAAGGCACGGATCGTTCCTTTATATATAGGAGACGACAAAACAGATGAAGATGCTTTCCGCAAGCTTAAAGGGAAAGGATGGTCAGTGAGGGTCGCAAAAGACAAGAAGCATCCCAGCAGAGCGAAGCATTATTTAAAAGGGACAGAGGAGGTAAAAAACTTTCTTCTAAGACTTTACCGCTTAAAAAGAGAGGAGAGACGGCATGTTTGATGATAGGAGCAGGAAGTACAGCAACGAGTATGTTCCCTTAAACCCTGTCGATATTAAATTGTACGAGCCTTTTGTCGGCAAAGAATTTATGGACGACCTGAAATTCATGGCAGATCCGTTAAATAAAAAAGTATGGGCGAATGTTAATTCTACTTTTGTCGGCGGAGGGGTCGCGGAAATGCTTCAAAGTGTTGTGCCTTTCGCCAGAGGGCTTGGCATAGACGCAAGATGGTTCGTTATTGAAGGAAGCGAAGAGTTTTTTAACGTTACTAAAAAATTCCACAATTTACTCCAAGGGGTCGATCAGGATATAACGCTAAGAGAGATTTTTCACGCCTATCTTGATACGATCGACGAAAACACAAGAGAAGTCAAAGTTGTAGGGCACATGGTCACGATACATGACCCGCAACCCGCGGCAATAATAATGAACGGCAATGTGTACGGCCATATATTTTGGAGATGTCATATAGATACTTCAAACGCCAGCCGCAGGATATGGCGGTTTTTATTGCCGTACATCAATCAATTTGAAGGTGCGATCTTTACTGCGAAAGAATTTGTCAGGGAAAATGTACAGATACCGACCTATGAAATAAACCCGTCAATAGATCCTCTCCGCAAAAAGAACAGACAACGGACCAGAGAAGAAGCTCTTGCAGTATTGGAAACAATATTTAACGAGAACAACATTGACCCGGAAAGACCGATCGTGGCAGCCGTGTCGAGATATGATGTGCACAAAAACCAGAAAACCATTTTGGAAGCTTTTAAACTTCTGAAAAAGAAACTTTCAAAAGGCATCGATCCGGTTCTCGTGATAGTCGGGAATTCGGCGACAGATGATCCCGAAGGAACCGTTATGTACGAGAAAATGAAGGAAATCGCAGAGGGAGAAAAAGATATTCACCTGTTGCTTAATGTGGAAAATAACGATGAAGTTATCGGTTCTCTAATGATGATAGCAGACTGCTTTGTCCATATTTCGACTAAAGAGGGATTCGGGCTTGTGGTTTCTGAGGCGATGTGGCAAGGAACCCCGGTTGTGGGGAGCACAATAGGGGGCATTACTAAACAAGTCGTGAACGGACACAATGGCTTTTTAGTGGACCCTCATGAAACAGAAGAAGTGGCCAGCGCCATCAAGTCGATCCTGGAAGATGATCTTTTAAGGGAAACACTTTCAAAAAATGCCAAACAAACCGTGGAGCAGCATTTTCTTCTGCCGCGGATGGTTTACAAAGAACTGACGCTTATGCGTTATGCAATGGAAATAGACAATAAAGTGCCCTCCTTCAGGCTGAACAATCTGACATATAGGGAGATAACTCAAGCTTTGTATGGCAGAACAGTCTGGCCGTTTTCGACAGATGATCTCAAAAAGCGCATTGAAGCGATTTGGGAAGGGCTGGAAAAATAAAAGGGAAATGGGGATAAATGCAGTTTCTGAGAAAAGCCGTTTTCTATATTTTTCTGATCATTTATTTAATAGCCTGCCCCTTAATTCTTCTTTATGCGGTCGGATATATTTATAAGCCCGGGACAAAAGAAGGTTTTGTAAAGACCGGGTTAATATCTGTTGCGACTGTCCCCTCCGGGGCAAAGATCTACCTAAATAAAAGCCGCTATACGCAAAAAAGTCCTGCCGTTATCCCCGAACTAATCCCGGGAAGCTATTCGCTGAAGATTTTTTTAAAAGGACATAAAGAATGGATAAGAACAGTCCGGGTAGAGCCTGAGAAAGCAACCGTTTTTGACAAGGTCATTCTCCTGCCGGATCGATTACGAAGCAAGGAAGTTCTTCACGGGAAGTTCCGGGATATTATCTCAGTTCCCGGGACGGATTTTTTGGTTCTCGCGAGAAGCGAAAAAATAGATGATATTCTCGCGTACAACATCAAAAGCAATAAAGCATGGCCGCTGCTTAAATCTGGCATGCTTTTTGGGGGAGGGGAAGCGCTGTCTTATTTTACAGAAAAAGAAAGCCCCTATATTATTTTCTGCGTGAAATCTCCGGCAGGCAATAAGTTCTTAAGAGTTGAACTTGCCGAAAACAAAGAAGCCCCCGCTGAAGATATAACTAAATTTTTCCCCACAGAACCTTCGCGTGTTTTTTGGCACGCTTCATCTCCGAAAGATATTTTTTCTTATCAAAAAGGATCCTTAAACAGGATCGATCTCGATTCGGGACAAGTGTATAAAAAGTATATAAAGAACGTTAAAGGATTCGGCCTCTCGGAGAACGCTCTTTATGTGCTTGCGAATGATAACAAGCTTGTAAAGATGGATTATGATAAAAAAGACAGAAAAATATTAATAGATGAAACAACAATGAATACTTTTCTTTTCAGGGGAAATGATTTTTATAAAATTTACCCTCTTGGGCAAGAGATCTTTCTTTTTTGGGGGGAGAGGGGAGGCCTTTTGACGAACAATGCCCCGTATAATCTTGAGGGAGAGGGGATAAAAGGAGTGAGCGTTAATTTGCAATTTGATCGAGCGGTTTTATTTAAAAACGATCGAGTAGGGGTTCTTGATCTTTCAGCCGAAGAGATATCGGGGGAAGCCATAAAGCCCGTCAAAATCAAATGGATTTATAAAAACGCGAAGAATATCGAACAGGTTTTTTGGGCGCATGAAGCTTCACATGTATTGTTCCGCGACGGGAACAAAGTATTTTTAGCGGGGGCATTTGAAGATAGCGGTTTTAGCCTGAACAGCATATTTGATGTTGCAGACGGAAGTTCAATTGTTTATTCGGATAAAACGGGAGAAGCATATTGCCTTTTTCAGTCCCCGGGGAGCTTGTTTGCTTCAGGAATAGTGCCGAAGAAAGATATCATCGAAATGCCGTCCGTAGATACGGGGCAGGATAAAGGGAAGAAATATAATGGAGTTTGATTTTTCAGGAAGTAATATACAGGGAAGAGAGAGAGGGCTTCAAAGATTTTTTGAGATCGTCCCGGGCGCGACAAGCTGGATGATTCTTGTCGGCATGACCATACTTGCTTTTTGTGAGCCGCTCGTAGCTGCCGTTATTATTATCGCCTTTGATCTGTACTGGCTTTTACGGCTTTTATACATGACGCTTTTTCTCATTCTTTCTTATTTCAGGCTTTCAATGGAAAAGGGAACTGACTGGATGAAAAAGGCCAAAGAATTGGATCAGCCCGGAGAGCTTTGCTTAAAAGACATTGTGCACTTGGTCATTATCCCGGTTTCCAAGGAAACGCAGGAAGTCATAGCGCCGGGGATCAAGAGCTTTATTCAGGGGGCATTCCCCTCAAAGCAGGTCCTGGTAGTTATTGCCCTTGAAGAGAGAGCAGGCCAGGAAGTAAAAGAAGGCGTAAAAAAAACACAAGAAGTTTATAGGCGAGATTTTTTGGATCTTTTGGTAGCAATTCATCCTGACGGGATACAAGGCGAGGCAAAAGTTAAAGGAGCCAATACAACATTTGCGGCCAAAAGAGCTGCGGAATATTTTCTGGAGAAAGATATTCCTTTTGAAAAAGTTGTGGCTTCTTGTTTTGACGCGGATACAGTAATCGACTCTGATTATTTCGCGGCCCTTACATACTATTATATGGCTTCTCCGGAAAGGGAAAGAGCAAGCTTCCAGCCGGTTCCTGTTTACAACAATAATATATGGGAGGCCCCGGGGATAACGAGGGTTCTTGAGACGGGGTCATCTTTTTTCCAATTGATCGAAGCAACAAATCCTGAAAAATTAGTGACTTTTTCCAGTCATAGTATGAGCTTTAAGGCTTTGGTTGATATCGGGTATTGGCCCGTTGATATGATCTCGGACGATTCCGCTATTTTCTGGAAGGCGTTCATACATTATGACGGGAAGTACAGGGTGGTTCCGATGTACACGACACTTTCCATGGATGCCGTTGTGGCGGAAAACTGGTGGAAAACAGTGGTCAATGTCTATAAACAAAAGAGACGATGGGCGTGGGGAGTTGAAAATTTTCCTATCATTATGAGGGCTTTTCTTAAAAATAAAAAAATATCTTTTTTTAATAAAATGAGGTACCTCTTTAAACTTTTCGAAGGGCATATCGCGTGGGCGACCTGGGCATTTCTTCTTACCTTTATCGGTTGGCTTCCCGCCATTTTCGCCGGAAGAGAATTCACGCACACGGTTTTTTATTACAGCGCGCCGCGTATAGCGGGAACTATCTTCCATCTTGCGTCTTTTTCGCTTATAACGAGCATCATTTTGAGTATTTGTCTTCTTCCCAAAAGCAGGGAGAAGCATCCTGTTTTGATGAGAATAGGATATGCCTTCCAATGGCTTTTAGTGCCTTTTACGGTCATTTTTCTAAGCGCGTTGCCGGCGTTAGACGCCCAAACCCGCCTTATGCTGGGAAAATATATGACGTTTTGGGTCACGGATAAAAAAAGAAAATAATGAAAAGGCTTATTCTGTCAATTTTTTTTCTTATTCAGGCCTCAATTGTTTTTGCAGGGCCGCTGAAGATAGGGACCACATTCAGCCCGGTACAGTGCGCGTATCTCGAATTGAATTGGAGGGAAACATATCTTTCCATTCTTGAGATGGGGTTTGACCTTATTCGCTTAGGCGCTTATTGGAATGAGATCGAGAAGGAACAGGGAGTCTATGATTTTTCTAAACTTGATTGGCAGGTAAAAGAGGCAAGAAAAAGGGACATTCCGGTTGTTCTTACCGTCGGCATGAAAGCCCCGCGCTGGCCGGAATATTTTATCCCCGATTGGGTTATGGAAAAAGTGACGTTTTCATTTGGCGCTGACGTGTCAAAGAACGCATGTTTAAAAGAACACACACTTAAATTTATAGAAGCGGTCGTGGAGCGATATAAAAAAGAAGCGACCATCCGCTATTGGCAGGTTGAAAATGAACCATTGAACCGCTTCGGCGGAGAATATTGGGTTATCGGCAAAAATTTTTTAATACAAGAGATCGAACTTGTGAAGAGGATCGACGGGGAGGAAAGGCCCGTTATTTTAACGACAGCTACATACCCTAACAGGCTCTTGCGTTTTACTTCGGGCATTTTCATAAAGCATGACCCAATAGAAGAATGTTTGGAAATGTGCGACATTTTAGGGTTAAATGTCTATCCCGTTGTAGGGCATAAATTTTTAGGGCTGAATTTTTACTTTAGAACAAATAAGAAGGAAAAAGAACTTTATTTTTCGAAGCTTCTTGCGAAGGCGCGGGATGCCGGCAAAGAAGCATGGATCGTTGAATTCCAGGCCGAACCGTGGGAGGCAGGACGCCTTGTTTATAAAGAAAATAAAAAACCGAGTTCGATCCGGATCGATTCTTTTGAGGAAAGTTTTCAGGAGGTTCGCGAAATAGGGTTCGATGTTATCCTTTTGTGGGGAGCCGAACACTGGCATTTTCGCCACATTCAGCGCAAAGATCCCGAATGGAAAGAAAAAATACAGAACATTCTTATGCGGGAAAAAGATTTTGACAAAACACCTGATATGTCATAAGTTTAATAGAATCATGAGAAAAAGTCTTGTTGTGGGAATATTGAAAGAAGAAAAGAACAAATGGGAAAGAAGAGCGCCTCTTACCCCGTCTGACGTAAGGTGGCTTGTGCAAAAGGGCATTGAGGTGGAGGTTGAATCCAGCCCCATCCGTGCGTTTAAAGATAAAGCATATGAAAAGAACGGGGCAAAGATCGTGAAAGAGCCGAAGAAGGCATCCTTTCTTGTGGGGATAAAAGAGCCGAGGAAAGAGAAGATCAGAGAAAAAGCCGTATACATGTTTTTCTCGCATACTACAAAGGGACAAAGCTACAATATGCTTTTACTTAGAGAATTGTTGGAAAAAGAGGCAACGCTTGTTGAATGCGAAAAAATTACCGATAGCAACGGGAAAAGATTGGTTTATTTCGGCAGATTTGCCGGTATATGCGGCGTGACTGACAGCCTTTATTATTGCGGCAGAAAACTAAAGGAAAGAGGCATCAACAATCCATTTTCTTCACTTAATCCCTCCTGGACATATAAATCCCTTGAAGAGCTTAAGGGAAACATGGAACAAACAGCGAAGAATATTGAAAAAAGAGGATTTGACAAAAGAATCTCTCCATTCATTATAGGTATTACCGGACATGGGAATGTCAGTAACGGCGCGCATGAAGTGCTGAACCTATTGAATCCCATCGAGATCCACCCGAAAGACATGAAAAGCTTTATCAGGCATCAAAAATATGCAAATGACAGGATATATAAAATAGTTTTTCTGAGGGAAGAAAAATTCAGAAAAAAAGACAGGAGAGGATATTATTTCGAGGAATATCTTGCCCATCCGGAGAGGTTCGAGTCTAATTTAGATAAATATCTTTCTTTTTTGAACATTTTGCTCAACGGCAGCTATTGGGACGATAAATACCCCCGGCTGGTCACGAAAAAAATGATCAGAAAACTTTGCGGCAGGCAAAAATGCCGCCTTGAATTTATCGGGGATATTTCGTGTGATATTAAAGGTTCCGTAGAAATCAACCGAGGGGTAACTACTCCCGATGATCCAACATATACGTATAATCCCAAAGAAGATGATTATACGGCGGGATACAAAGGAAAAGGCGTTACAGTGTTGGCGGTTGATAATTTACCGGCAGAACTCCCAAAAGATTCTTCCCGTGAATTTAGCGGCCTTATACGGGATTATGTTTATCAAATTGCGGCGCATGGCGTCAGGGATCTTACCAAACATGCAGCTATTCCGATGGAGATCCGTAAAGCGGTTATAACGCAAAACGGACATCTTTGTAAAAAATACCAGTATTTGCACAAATATTTAAAAGAAAATTAATGAGAAAAAAGAAAAATATCACAATTTTGAATGTAGGAGATGAAGTCGATTACGATTCATTTAAAAAACTCAATAAAGAGAAAAGGTTTATAGCCAGCCAGGGGTTCGAATATAGAAGCGTTGGTTATTTGGAGTTTTTGAATGGGGACATGCCGGAGATCCCCACTAAAAAAGCGGCGATTTTTTTCTTCTTTCCTTTCGAGTACTGGAATCAACATATTGAGCACCGCGCCTATAGGGGGATGTACGGGAATAAACATTTTTATAAAAAGTTCGAACATTTTTGCAAGATGTTATCAGAAATGGTAAAAAAGCAGCTGTCCGGCAAGGAAGTAATTCTTATCGATGATCCCTCTTTATTCCTGCTCGGCAGGGATAAGGCAAAAGTAATGGGCAAGCTCAGCGGGGGAAAGGTTCCGGTCCCAAGAAGATACAGGACCCGAAAGATCGGCGATATCGAGAAACTGCTGGAAAAAGGACATAAATTATACATCAAACCGCGATGCGGCTCAATGGGTAAAGGCATAACTTTTCTTCAGTCCGGAGATTGGCAAACGAACTTCGGCTTTAAGAACAACAAGATCATAAGCCGAAAATCAGATCTGGGCTGGAAATTCCATGATGTGACCGGGAAAAAAATTTTTCTGGAAAAACTTCTTAAGCAAAACATCTATATAGAGGAAGGGATCGAACCGTTCAATATAAAAGGGGATAAGGTTGATTTGAGAATATACGGTTTTTATGATAAGATTATCTATATTTATCCGAGAAGAAATAAGATAGATGAAGTAACAACCAACATAAGCCAAGGGGGCAAGGGAGACCCTTCTCTTTTAAGAGTTATACCCAAGAGAATGGTCGCGCAGGCAAAAAAAACAGCCCTCAAAGGGATGAAAGCCTTAGGCTTATATTTTGCCGGAATAGATGTCGTGATAGACAGCTCTTTAAAAGAAACTTACATTGTTGATGTAAACATGTTTCCCGGGTTCCCGAAACGAAGAACTTATAATTTAAGCCGCAGAATGATAACAGAGCTAAAACGGCTTAACCACACAGGGAAACTTTGTTTTAAGAAAATCTGAAATTACAAAAAGGAGCTACAATGATAATTTAGCGCACTGAAGCAAGTGGTATACTTGAAAT
>CAZNEE010000006.1:0-79483 GCA_964572255.1 uncultured Planctomycetia bacterium
TTCAAGTATACCACTTGCTTCAGTGCGCTAAATTATCATTGTAGCTCCTTTTTAAGCTTATAAGATTTAAATTGCAACCGGCGATCCTATAAATATAGACAATTTTTACCGGAAAATTCTTTCATGGAAAACGAGGTTTCTTCAAATCAATTTACCCTTGACATATAGCCCCGTTTTGATAAAATATTCTAGTCCCCAAAACGCAGGTCTTTTTCAAGACTTGTGTGGAAAAGGCGGGTGAAACCCCTACCCTCACCCGCCTTTATATTTTAATCCTATTTTCATTTTTCATCAATATTTTTTTTATTTTTCTTAAATAGTAGTAGCTAATATCTAAAAATAGCGCCTAAGAGTACAGCATATCCCCTACCAGGGCCCCTCCGCCCGGTGTGGATCCTCCCTGTACGGGAATATGCTGTACTCTTTGATACAATTAAATAGTCGCTGTCCATCTTCAGTAAAGCAGGGTATAATATAACAACGTATGAAAAATAAATTTCCCGATAATTTTCTATGGGGCGCGGCGACTTCATCCCACCAGGTCGAGGGCGATAACACCTTAAATGACTGGTGGGAATGGGAGCAAGCCGGCAACACAGAACCTTCCGGAAAAGCATGTGACCACTACAATAGATTCAAAGAAGACTTCCGGATAGCAAAGGATCTTGGCCATAACGCGCACAGGCTTAGCCTTGAATGGAGCCGATTAGAAAAAGAAGAAGGCGTATGGGACGCATCCGAATGGGATCATTACAAAGCTATTATTGATGAGCTGAAAAGTTTGGAAATTGAACCTATTCTTACGCTGAATCATTTTACCCTTCCCTCTTGGCTCTCTCATAAAGGCGGATGGCAGAACAAGGATATTATCAGGCTATTCTCCCGTTTTGCAATAAAAGCCGTTAAAGAACTCGGGGAAAAAGTCCAATATTGGATACCCATAAATGAGCCGTATATAGCGGCATTCCTTTCTTACTTTAAGGGCGAATGGCCGCCTTGTGAGAAAAATTTTGATTCAGCGCTTCTTGCCGCTAAAAATATGCTTGAAGCTCATGTTGAAGCTTATTCTCTCATGCATGAGGCGGCGCGCTCTTCTTCATCAATCATGAAGCCGAAAATAGGGGTGGCGAAAGCCGTTACCGCATTCCATCCCTGTTCGAAGTATTCACTATCGGACCGTGTAGTGACTCATCTAAGGAACATGTTCTACAATCATAGCTTTATAGATTCAGCTCTGAAAGGAAAAACCGATCTCTTTCCCTTTGTTAAAGGAAAAGAGTTGCCTTCCTCCAAGGCTCTGGATTTTATAGGCCTCAACTATTACTTCAGGCAGTTCGTGCATCATGAAAAACCGTTCAAAAAACATCCTATCGGCGAGATATGCGATTACGGCCATCATAATATAGGCAAGATTAACAATATGGGCTGGGAAATGTACCCGAGAGGACTTTACGAAGTGGTGAGGAGTTTCTCCCGCTACAGGCTGCCCATAATGATCACAGAGAACGGAACTTCAGTAGATGACGATAACATGCGGAAAAATTTTATCAAGGGTCATCTGACCCAGCTCCTTAAAGCGATAAATGAAGGTTCTCCCGTTATAGGCTACCTCCACTGGTCGCTAATGGATAATTTTGAATGGGCTCACGGATATAAACAAAAGTTCGGGCTTGTTGAAGTCGATTTTAATACGCAAAAAAGAACCGTGAGGGAATCTGCCCGCTATTACTCATCTATAATAACTTCAGGCACTATTTAAGTAAATACTTGATCGTATTTTTTCTGGATCCTATCAAGCTCTTCTTCGGCAAGCTTCCAATCCATGGCCGAAACATTCTTAGCAAGCTGCTCTTCCGTCCGGCAGCCTACAAGACAGGTCTCGACATTCTCTTTACTAAGCACCCAGTTCACGGCGACTTGAGAAGTAGGGACACCTCTTCCCTCGGCGATCTCTTTAAGAGTTGAAACTAACTCGCACGTTTTGCTCCAAGCAGGTTCCCTGTAATAATCGTAATAAAAGCTCTTCACGTCTCTTTTTGAAACTTTGGGGGGTTCTTTGTATTTGCCGGTTAAAATGCCCCCTCCCAACGAACCATACGCAAGAATGGATATTCCTTTTTCTCGGCAGAAAGGAATGACTTCATCCTCGATATCTCTATGAAGAAGAGAATAATGCATTTGATTGCTGACAATAGGTGCTATTTTGACAGCTTCTTGAAGAAGATCTTTTTCAAAATTAGACACGCCGATATATCTGATCTTGCCTTCTTCGACAAATTTCATCATCTCGGATAAAGTTTCCTCTAAAGGTATCTTATCATCCGGAAAATGTATCTGATAAAGATCGATCGTATCGATCCCGAGCCTTTTAAGAGAACCTTCCAGATCCTGCCTTATGAATTTAGCGCTTTGATCGACCTGGATCGATCTTCCTTCCGGTTTAAGCCCGCATTTTGTGGCTATATAAACTTTGTTCTTAATTCTTTTCAGGGCTTTTCCGATAACGCTTTCGGAGCGGCCTGTGCCATAGATCGGAGCCGTATCGATCATATTGATGCCGGAATCAACGGCTTTTTCAACAACACGCATTGACTGCTCATCATCAACCTCTCCCCAACAATCACCCCCAAAAACCCAAGTACCTAAAGTGATCGTCGTGACTTCCATGTCGGTATTAGAGATCTTTCTGTATTCCATATTTTTCCCTTCTATTAATGAGAATAACGATGTGCGTATTTATCCAACAATTTTCGAATAAGTTTTTGATATTTAGTGTGATGTTTTTTTGCCAATCTTTTAAAAAAATCAACACTGGATTCACTCAAGTTTATAGTCACCTTTATTGACCTTTCAGGCAAAACCAGATCTTCAGGAAGCGGAAGAAAATCTTCGATCCTCTTCATCTTGCCTATAGGTTTATCTGTATCAATTTTTCTCTTTTTCATAATATCTGGCTCCTTTTCTCCAATATCCTGCCCCAATTATTCTAATCTTCCCGGCCCTATATGTAAACCTTACAGTTAATATTCTATTTTTCACCCTTCCAACACAAAAATATCTCGGCTCAATTCCGCTATGTTTTGAATCTATAAATAATTTTCTGTCGGGATCCTTAAATGCTTCGGCAGCAGTAACAAAATCTATCCCATGTTTGCGGAGATTTAACATTTCTTTCAAAGGGTCCCATGTAAAATCTGTATGCTTATCTTTCATATCAAGTATACCCCGTTAGAATTTATTTGTCAATATAATTATACATATGATTATATGTATTCAATGTATAAAGGGTCTCTCCTCCCTGCACCTATATAGACAAGAAAACCAGCTAAATACTTTCAAATTTTTTGCAAATTCAGTTTTTTATGATATATTTTGGAGATGAAGTGGAAACTATTTTGGATATTGATTTTTGCGGCGCTAATGATGATATGTTTTTCCTTCGTCTGTTATGTCTTTGAGACAAAATTCGCCGAGCTTACAATAGACTACTTTGCTTTCTTCGCTGGAATATTTCTTGTAATTGAAGCCACCTGGAAAATATTTTCCTCGAAAGACAAATTCTTCCCCAACCAACTCTTCAGGCTCATGCGAGCCGTCATCGGGATAAACATCTTCACGATACATCTTTTGCAATTCATGAGATTCTAATAATTTCAATGCGGGGGGTGGAAATGGAATTATGCGGCGAGGAGCGCTTCGATCTGCTGTTTGTAAATTTCTCGGAGGTCGTCTAGATTGAGGGGTTCGGCTCGGGGGATGAAAATGAAGGTTCGCTGGTCTATTTGCTGGAGTTTAATGCCGGGGTGTTCTGAGATCTGGTTCTGCCCGCGGGCCATTCTTACCGCCATCTCCAGCATTTCAAAAAATCTTATATAACAATTATCTCTTCTTTCAAGTTTAGCCGGATCGACCCCGACGACAAAAGCATCCTTAAATTCGCTTAGTTCATCTATATTGTCTTTACTTGCCAGAACAACAACATTTTTATATGATTCTCCGGAAACGCCGCTTCTTATCTTATCCGCAAGCGAAATGTCTCTCGCTTTATCTTCGGGAGACCTCCAGATTATATCAATGGCACCCTTGCCTCTTAGTTTTAGCAGGGCCTGTATGGCCATTCTGGCAAAATCCCTCTGCCCTTCAGGCACCCAATCCATTTCCAAAGCAATGGTCAATTTTTCAGTCTTTTCACGGGCCTTCTCTTCGCCCAGTTTATCAGCTATGGCATTCATGAACTCAAGAGGCCTTAGCTCTTCAGTTAATTGCATGAGCTGCCCTTTAAGATCGATATCAATGAGCCCATTTTTCTCTTCTGAAGTATCATTCGCATATAAAGCTTCGTAAACCCTCCTAACATCTTCTCCGCTTAGAGGTACTGCTTCATAAAGTGGCCCCGGTAAAAATTCTCCCGTACTCAAATCTTTTCTTCTTGCATTAACGACCCCAAGTTCTTCAAGAACCGAGAGAGCCCAGGAAACCCTGCCGGCATCCGCGCCTTCTAAAGCCTTATTCTTGAGGATCTCTCCTTTGGTCATAGGCTCATTACTGGAGAGGAGAACCTTAAAGACATTTGAAGGCTGGACAAATAAAGTCCCGTCTTTGCCTTCAATGGAAGGAAGCATCCGGCCATATACGGTCCTTTTGACGATCTCCTCCATCTCTTCCTTTGTGCCGGTTGTCTCTACCTTATCCGCATGTGATAATTTTTCAGATGTGAAAAAACCTTTTTTCTGAAGAACAAGCCCGAATTTGGCAAGATCGGTCGAAAATCTTTTCTTTTCTTCTCTGGTCAGGTTTCTGACCAGTTCAGGATATTCTTCGATCAGTTCATCAATCACGTCCGGAAAATAACGCGTCTCTCCCATGATGGGTACTGTCCATAAAAATCCTATTGCCAGCATGTTGTTATACTCCATGCTCCTGCCTCTTTCGGCTTGCGCCCACTTCTCATCAGGATTAAAAATAATATTGCCTTCCTCCGTAAAATGGAAATGCCCCCGTATCTCATGGAACGCAATGGCATACATTATTGACTCATATAAATTTCCAATAGGTTCCTTTCGATTGCTGGTGGTAATGTCACCTAGTGAGGTATGGAGGCCGAGCTCATACAACCTCATCAAAAGTATCATAAAATTATAATTAAGCCAGATAACACCTTTATCATCTGCTATTACCGATGGGAGGATGTTTTCGGATAAATGTTTCGTTCTAAACCTATAGATATCTATGCCTGTTTCTTTATCTTTAAGAGTAATGCCGGGCATCCGGCTGAAAACTATTCTTTTCCCCTCCGGCACTAATTCGTTGTGATGTTTCATTTCATGTTCAGCTACTTTATTAAAAACATCCACAAAATCATATACGACCTGTTCCCTCAATTTATCATAGTCTTTCATTTTTACCACAGGAGCAACAATTCTCCCGTAAGCTGAATCTGGAAATTTCATATAGCCTTCGTTCAACGCAATATTGGGGCTTTGCTCGATATCCAGAACATATGGTATAAGTTCAGGGTTATCTTCATCGATGCTATAATCCTGTTTCTTTTTTCTGAAATCACTGAAAGCTGCAAGAAATTTACTGATCGATATTTTCGGAACATTCTTCCTGGCCAGTATACTGCTTAATATGGCTTCTGCTATCTTGGTCTGGTCTTTCTGGTCATCTATTTTTATGGCTCCCTGCACCAGTGCAATATCGGATTTTTCTTTGAAGAATAAACCGTTGGATGCGATAAGTTCCTGGAACCTGTCATTCAGCTTTTTCATCCCCGCCGCTTTCAAAAAACTCATCACATCTCTTACGCTCTTATCGGAAAGTTCCGAGAACCACAGGGAGGGAAAATTTTTGGGAGATAGTTCTGATATCAGTCTTTGTGCTTCTTTCTCCGAGATCCCCCCGGCCTTTCGCAGGTTTTGTATATATACATCTTTTTCTTTTTCGGTACGCAGGCTTATTTCTACGCGATCGTCTCCGTATAAAAATACAAAAGCGTACTTAAAGGTCTTCCTGCGATCATCTGAAATTTCACACGGTACTATAACGATATTTTTCAGTGAATTGCTGCTTTCAGAAGAGCTTTTTACTTCAAACGGTTCGGATCTTTCGAACGGTACTTTAATGATTTTCGTGCCCAGATTTGTACGCTTGTTTTGGGAGACATCATCCGTAAAAAGAATACCGGGATCCGCCTCTACTTTGGTCCTTAAAAATGCTCCTAACATAAGTTCATCGTCAAGGTCATCATAAAATAGGGGATTCACTCTGCTTACCGGGGACAGATTTACACCTATCCGGTATGCGCCCTTACCGTAAATATAGTAAGGCACTACCGAAGAGATAAAGAACGCCGCCATGAGCAGCGTGCAAATATAAATATACCCCTTTCTGCCGTATTTTTGCATTAATTCTCCATGATTTTAGGAGGCTAAAATATCTTCTTCTCACTTTTTATTTAGTTAACTGACTTTATTATAACATAAATATTGTGCTCGTCAAGGCATAATTCTGGCTTTTTTATAGTCTAACTAAATGATTTTAGTAACCGGTTGAATAAGCTAATGAAGCTGTTTCTAGCACTTCGTGCTTTGAAACAGCTTCAACCGCAAGAAATATTTGAACCGGTTTCAACCCATGAAATGGTAGAAACCGGTTCAGACAATAGAAACATCATATTATAAGGATATAAGGACTTCGTTTTGAGCGTCCGCCCATTCGCGGATAGTTTCCCAGTCTATACCCTTAACTTCCAGGGTAATTTCACCGGTAAAGAGTTTCTGTAATATCTCATCAAGATTTCTGATCGTCAGTGCCTCAAGCGCTTCATTCGTATCAGATATCCTTAGCGTCGCGGATCTCATTAAAAGATCAGCCAGATTCTGTTTTAAGTCTACGGGCGCCTCTTCGCCTTCACCGTAATCTTCTTTTTCATATCTGTCATTTTCCATTATAGCGATGTCGGTAAGCAGGTCTATAACGGTATTCAAGTGTTCGTTCACACCGATATTTTCATCGATCACAAAGACTCTTGCCATGACTTCATCAACATCCGCTACCCTCTCGTCAGACGCAACAATGCCTTTAATAAAATCTATCAGCTCCTGACGCCTTGAAACTTCCCCGATCTTTATAAGTCTTACCATCATCCTTGAAGTCCTGTCTTTAAGGAATGAATCGATAAAGTTCCTTGCCATTTTATCAAGTTTGCCACCTTCAGATATTAATTCATTGAACCACTCGCCGTCTTCGAGCCTCATCTGGTCAAATATATAGTTATCTGCCTGAATATTTTCAGCGATCTTTGAAAGTCTCTTTCTGAAATTTGCGTTTCTTGAAACGCCTTTGAATGAGACCGGCGCCATATCAAATGTCGGTGATTCCTTCATGATAACTTCGACAATTTCAGGGGCGATCTTTGCAGCCGCTTCATAAGCGGGACGCGCTCTTTCAACCTCCGGCGCTGCCTCCTCAAGCTCGATTTCCACCGCCGGAGCCTCGACTTCTCTTGCCTGTTGATCAATAAGATTCCTTAAATGTCTCCCGAGGGTATTGGCTCTTCCGAAAATCCTTCCCTGGATCGAGGTTCCCCTTGCCTCTCCCTTGCCGTAAAGTTCTCTGTGACCGATGCCTATCTCGTTTACCTCGTGGAACATGTATTCGGCAAGGTCTTTCGCTGTAAGCCGGTTGATAAGCTCGACAGAAAGACCAATGTTGCCCATGGAATTAAATCCTAATATATAATTTTCTCCGCCTTCAACGGCCGCATTAAAAAGATACACGCTTTTCAGAAAATCTTCTCTGGCTCTTCGCCTGTCCGCCATATCATCTTCTTTCCCGATGATCTTTCTGATCATATCCTTTATATTCTCATCAAGGTCGCCGCGTCTCGCCCTTCCTATAAGGAACATCAAGGCCTCATCTATTTTCTTCTCAATAGCACGAGTCATTTTAAGCTTCGGACCGACCAGTTCCTCAAGCTCTCCCTCAGTCTCTATAGTTTCCATTTTATCTTTTAATCCGCCTTCAGCTATCATGGCTGCAGTTCCAGCCGAAGGAAATTCTCCCAGCGGATGGAGGATGTTCATCCCTTCCTCCGTAAGTTCCAGAACATCAAAAACATGCGGGGTTGTTTCCACGGAAATCTCCGGCGAATCCATACGCTCGTATCTCTTGCCGGGGAGAGCGTCATTAACTTTTACAAACATCGCTCCTCTTATCTGCGCCTCAGATAATTCTGCCCCGGGCTCAAAAGTCACTATCCTCCCGAACTGGTCCATGATAAATTCTGCAGGCGCACGGCCTTCTAACACTCTGGCTTTTTCAACTTCTGCCTGAAAATTCGGGGACATGAGCTGCCGCACGTTGTGGTCCACAATGACCGGACGGGCAACCTGCAGCAAGTTTCTCTGCGTTCTGCTTTCTTCTCCGCTTACCCTGTCTAAAGTATTTATCCACCTCCTTGCCTCTTCACCCAATCTTTCATTTATAAATCTTTTGAAACCCTCAATATCATATTGAGTTTGCCCTTCAAGGTATTCCATGGCTATCCGGGGAGTTATCGTGATATCCTTAATTTCTCCCTTCAGCACATTTTCGGCCCCTTCTATATCCCCCTTCATTGCCAATATCATAGCATTCGTTAAAACAATTTCATCTTCTGAAAACTTACCCGCCGCAAGCCTGCTTTGAGTGTTCATTTCCTTTCTGGCGTTATCCCATTCTTTTCTTGCCGCGGTCTCCGCTATTCTGTCCCTCATGGCAAGATCGACCCTCCAGATATCCTCGCTGATAGCTATATCTGCAAGGGCTAAACCGATATGGAACATATCACGTTCCTGATCCTGGAAAGCATAAACAAGATCCAGTAAAGGATTTTCCAAAGTGCCTTCAGCTCTTACCTCACTGACTACTTCCTGTATTTTCCTCAAGACATCATTCATTTCATCTTTGGTAAGAGTTCTTTCGGCAAGACCGCTCATGAACCCCCTGATCGCTTCGGAATCCAGACCTATAGTTCTCAAAAGATCAGGCACCAATAACATCAGTCTGGATTTGACATCAGCCGGATCATCGCTGAACACAAATTCTTTTTGTACTTCTTCGAACACTTCCCTATTTAACTTTTGAGATTCTTCAAACGCAGGCCTGACCCCTTCAGCTCTTCTGACTCTAAAGCGATAATTATCTTTAATAACAGTGGGCATATTCGCGATATTATTAGTGGTAAATCTTACCCGCGGCTCCAAAAATATAGTTATCATTTCGTCTCCCACATAACCACGGGATGCCATAGGATTGACCGCATCCACCAAATTATTCCGGCTTGCGTCATCTAACGCCTTCGGCACTTCATTCCTGACCAGCTCTTCAGAAAACTCCTCTTTGACTTTCCCTCCTACCCTGATGCCTCTTCCCGAACCAAGCTCCTTGACGTTCCTTATTAAACTCTCGGCTAAACTTCTCACATCAGTTCCCTTGTCCGCAGTAGCTGAAATTTCTGAAACTACAGAGTACCCTTGAAACCCCATCTGCATCGCGTATCTGTTGAACTCCTTGTCACTTTCCATCGATACATCCATAGTCCCGTTTCTTGTAAAGATACTGCCGCTCCTGAATATATTCATGTAACTGTTAACATCACTTGCAAGTTCTAAAGCTATTACTTCATCGCCGAACCCATGCCCTAAACTGCCTCTTCCGCCTCTTTTTGCATATCCTTCATTTTCATCTGACGTAAGAAGTGCGAAACCGTCTTGCACATCTTTGAACCCATATCTTGCCTCTCCAAGTACTTCCACTTCTTCTTTTCTTACTCCTCTTCCGGATCTTGCCCGTGCTATTTCAAAATATTCTTCTGTCTGATCGCTTCTTGCAGTATATTCCCTTCGTTTTTCGTGTATTTGAACTCTGCTTCTGCCGTACTCATCCCTGCCGGTTCCTATAACTACATACAAGGTATCGGGGGGGCCTCTTATAAAATTTATCGAAGGTTCTTCGCTTAATAAAGCTTTTTCAACAACTTCGAGAAGCATCCCCTCTTTTAAGACAGGATAATAAGGGCCGTCCATTGCTCTCTCTATATCCAGCCCCAAAGCTTCAGCCTGTTTTACAGCCTTATCGCGCTGTAATTTTATCCATTCATTAACCCTGCTATTGGGGCCGCTGAGTATCGTCCTTTCTTCTTTTCCTGTACTTTCAAATTTTTCGCTTACGGTTATTAGCTGTCCTTTTCGTTCCCCGCCTTCCATTCTTACTTTGGAAAACTGTTCCTGCAGGCTTTCCGCGTCATTTATGCCGCTTTTCAGTATCTCAAAAGGATCTTCACCGGTGTTTCCGCGCTTAACAAAAGCACCGGGTATAAAGGCATCTATTCCTGATCTCAGCAACTTGTCCTGGGTCCTGATGAAAATAGCCTTAATGTCAGATTCGGTCAAATATCCCGGGAGAACACAGACTATTTCGTCCCCGGCTTCCTCGCCACTTGTCCTGAAAACAGGGCCGATCGTTTCGCCTCTCTCATCAGGCGATACCGCGCTTCCGCTAAATAAAGCCAGTTCACCCCTTATTGTTTCCACCACCCTGGCTACAAATGCATCACGCTCTCTCTCTGCTTCTTTTCGGGCTTTCGGATCCTCAGCCGTATCACCGATGATATTCCTTTGGCCCATTTTCGATATATCTATAAACCCGGTCCAGACGGAATCATTAAGGCTGATCGTCTGCAGCGCGTTATTTCTTGCTTTTCTTTCCCTTGCTACAGCCCTATCTCTTTGAGCTGTTTCCTCCTCAAGTACCGCTCTTGAAACGTTTGTCTGTTTTTCTTTGATAAAATTCGCAAATTCTTCAGCGCTCATCTCCCTAATATCATTATTCAGCTGAAGCATCAGGTATCTTGCCACGCTTCCTCTTAAGTATTTTCGTCCGACAAGATCAACTATATTTTCGTTGTATTCGGCAATACGGTCTACTCTTTCTCTTCTTATCCGTGAATTCCTCCTAAAGATGCGGCTCTCTTCTTCGGCGTTCATCCGTGTATCTGAAACTGCCGGGAGTTCAAAATCAGCCGCTGATCCGATATCAATTCCCTTTCTTTGAAGTTCAAAAAGATCATCCTTTAACCGTGTATTAAAATCTTTCGCAGCCCTTACTGTTTCCATCCTTAGCTTGAAGGATTCGGGGTTATTTGCAGCTTCCTGCATAAGTTCCGAGGCAAGGGAAGCATCTTTGATGGCGGCATCTTCTTCATCCAAAAGACTGGCAATAAAAATCTCGAGCGGTGTGCTTTCGGGATTTTGGAATATCTCGTTTATTCTTTCAATTCTCTGATTCATCCAATTCGCTGGCAAATCCCCATATAGCATTTCGTATAATATCGCCCCTATCGCGAATAGGTCGGTCTTTGAACTGAAAATAGAAGGAGATTGCGCTATCGCTTCCAGAGGCAAATAAAGAGGCGTCCCGGAAAGTACCCCTCTAACTTCTAATTTTTCTCCCTCAGGCACATACTCGCTAAGGCCAAAATCAGCAACCACGCCCCCCTGCTCTCCATCAGCATCTCTTGTAAGTAATATGTTCGCTGGCTTAAGATCGCGATGGATCAATCTTCCATTGTGAAGCTCTTTAGTTGTATTGATAAGAAAATCCGCAAACTTTATTACTTCTTTTTCACTAAAAACATCGCCATACTCTATGGTTTCTTCCAGGCCAAGTCTGTTCTTCTCTTCCAAGGCTCTATCTGTGCGTCTTTCGATCTCTTCTAAGAGATCTCCCTCCTCATAACGATCCATAACCATATAATAATACGTTTTGCCATCTACTTCGTAAAAACCCGCTGTTCTGATCTTGGCCACTCCGTCAATATTTTGCGCTTTTTCAGAGATCAGATATTCGTGAATAAACCGCGCCTTTTCTTTTGCTTCATATCTCGCTACCTCTTCCGGATTATTCCAATCTACAATACTTGCTGCGCCTTTACTGGGGCTTAATACTTTCATTACGACAGGTCTGGTTACAACGAGCTCTCCTTCAGTTTCAGGTATTACTGCCTCATCTGCCATAAGGATGAAGCCAAAACCGCCGGCATCGATCAGGCCGCCGTCTGCCGCCCATTTTGCTCCTTTTACACCTGATGTTTTCGGAGCTATATAATATCTTAATCCCTCCCCGGGCTTTTCAATAATATCCGGAACAGGCACTTTTTCTTTTCTATCGTCAGGCCCGCGTATATGTTTTTCATCGCCGATATCGCCCCTCTCTACTGAAATTTTAGACGCAAATCTATCGGTTGCTTCTATTCCGTTTACTATTGCTCTTGCTTCTTCTACTGAAAGATTGCTTATAGCATCATTTGAAAGAGCTATCATCTCTTCGGCAGAAAGTTCTCCAGGCGGAGCGCGGGCGTCTAAAAATCTTCCAAGGGCCTTGCCTAATGGGGTTTTTCTGGGCTGGCCGTCAAATGTATCTATATCAAAAAAGTCTCCACGGCCAAAAACTTCAGTAGTAATACCAATTATTTCATAATGACTCAGTTTCGCTCTTTCCAATGCCTCGTGTAAAATATACTCATCGAGTAAAATATTCTTCTTATCTTCGAGAGCATCGAGACGCTTCTTCTCGATTTTGAGAAGAAGCTCCTTCTTGGCGGATAATTCAGCATATAATCGTGCTTCCTCCTCAGTAAAACCTGCTTCCCCCTCCTCACTAAGATATTCTATTATGTTCAGGGCAAGGCCGCTTTCGTAGCCTAAGAGATAGCTTTCTCTTGCTAAAACTTCTGCTTCAAACAAGATGAAGCTGCCTTCCGGATCATTTAAAGCATCTTCAACAATTCCAACTATCTCTTCAACTTCAGAAGCATCATACCCGTGTCCCCGAAGCAGTTCCTCAAGAACGCTTATCTTTTCATCTAACAATCTCTTGCGCCTTTCCTTAACTGCATCTGTTTGGTTCTTGTTTTTACTATCTTCCCAGGCTCCCTCACTATTTTCTTCAATTCTGTCTTTTACTTCGGGGTGTAATTCCCCTCTTGCATCTACAAACTCGACTCCCTTTGCGATAGTGCCGCCAATATCAGTCGGGCCTTCAGCTTCCCCGGGAAACAAATCATCAAGCGCTTTCCCAACATCTGCGCCTCTGGGTATTGCTGCCTCATCTTCGGCTTCTTCGGGAAGCAACTCATCAAGAACTTTTACAACATCTGCAGAAGGCACTAAGTCCTCCACGAGCAGATAGTCTAAAACATCCTGGATCTGGCCTGGGGTTGGCACAGATTGAGGCTCATCCCATTCCAAGCTAACAAAAGGCGATTCCTCTTCTGTCATAAAGGCAATAGGCTCGCCTGGTTCGACATCAGCTTCTATATTAGCAAAAGGAGATTCTTCATCCCTCAATGTAAAGACAGGTTTTTGAGTTAAAATCTGTTTCATGCGTGAAAATTTCGCCTGCACAATATCGAGATCCCGATAACTCATTAGACCCATGCGCCGCAGAACTTCCTCTGCTGTCCCAAAACCGTTCCCGTTCTCATTAAGAAGCAGGCCCGCGATAAGAATATCGAATCCATTATTACTTTTCAGTAACTCATCTATCAGTTTTGCCCTTTCCTGGAACCATCTTGGCAGCTCTCTGCTTTTTGGCGTTTTCATATAAGGAAGTCTGCCGTAAAATAATTCGTACATGATCGTCCCTGCTGCGTACAGATCTGTTCTGAAATCATATTGTTTTGTTCTCATGGTCTCTAAAGGCATGTGTGCAACGGTTCCGGCTATACCTCCTTCAACGTCCATGTAAACCCGCCCTTCAGGCGCATACAATGAAATCCCGAAATCACTGACCTTTAAGGTTATTTGTCCGGTTACCGGATCACGTTTAACAAATATATTATCCGGCTTAAGATCGGCGTGAATTATCCCGTTTTCGTGTAGAGTGACTACAATATTGAGGATCTGTCTTTCGAGGTCCATAAGTTGGTCAAATGTCAATCCTGCTCTTTGTCTGTATATCAGGTCCTGCAGGGTCCCTCCGTCCATGAATTCCTGTACCATGAAATGAAATGTCTTTTCCCCTTCCTGGTAGGTTCCTGCATTAAAGGCGTTCACCACAGCGGGATCACCATCCATCTTTCTCATCATCAAATATTCCTGAAAGAACCTTATCTGTTCACTTGCGTTAAGTTCAGGGTTCAGTATCTTCACTACCACTTCCCTGCCGACATTCTCGCCTTCAGCTTCAACAGCCTTAAAAATAGCACCCATTCCCCCTGAATTAATAAATTCCTTTATCTCGTACCTCTTGCCTGCAACAGTAATTTCCGAGGGAGCCGTTAAAGGGATCCTCCCGTCGATGTTTCCTTCCAGTTGTTTGTTGCTGTAATCAAATTCAACATTACTGTCAGGGAAAAAGCGTTTCCACTGCCGGTTTTGAAGTTGTTTTTCGGGAGAAATAAGTTTATCGAAAATCCTGTAACTCAATAAGCGGTCCATCCTTCTTTCAAGTCTCCTTGCTGTCCAATCGCGTTCTTCCGCCTGTTCCGCTTCCAAAGCCTTTCTTTCGCCCAACTTATCGAACTGAGCAAGGTCTACCGCTTCCAACGCAACTTCACCTGACCTGTTAAACCTTTCGAATAAATTTTCCATCCTCTGGTTAAGCTCATCGGAAAGACCATAATATGCGCCTATCTCATGGACTATTACTTTGACCTGTTCCTGGAGGGATAAATCTGCACTGACATGAACGCCTCTATGGCTGGCATGCCCCCTAAAGCCTACGATTCCTTCGGCTGAAAATATATTTATCTCGCCACTTACTATCGCATCTGCTATTCCCTCATATCCCATTGCCCTAAAAAATTTGACTATATCGGACTCTGCATTAAAAGCTAAAAGAGTCCTAACTGCAGTGGCTAACTGCGTATCGATAATCGCTTCATGATCCTCGTATGTGAAGTTGTCGGTACTTGTGATCTTGACATCGGCTAAAGCATCACTTACGCCTCTTTCAAGAGAATATGTAACTGTGCCGTCTTCCATTGAAAACTTGATACCGGTAGTTGAGCCTTCAAGAGTTACAAAAGCGTCTTCGCCTTCAACCAGTTTCTTGGCGATCTCGACCATTATCTCCGCCTCGTTCACGGCCGCTTCACCGTCAGCAGCTAAACCGAGCCTGTTCCACATACTTGCAACCTGCATGGTTGAGCGTGATACCGCTTCGGTCAGCAAAGTTCCAAGACCGCTCCTTTCCCCTGCCAGTATCTTAAAGTAAGGAGATTCGTACCCTTCTTCGCTCCTGAAAGTAGGAAGTATTGAAATGTGCGAGATGCCTTTTTTCTCCAGAAGCTCGCAGATATTTTCTGTATGGAAACCCCCGGTAATAAGAATAGCTATCTGCATACCGCCTCTGGGCTCTTTTGCTCCGACGCTTGCGAACCTGATATTATCCAGAAAGACATCATCGCGCTTGAAAGAATAATCGAAAAACTTCTCTATGCGTCCGCGGTAATAATCGAGTTCCCGTATGTTCCTGTCCGGCCTTGCAGTTATCTTATGGTAGGGAGCTTCTTTTTCGATGAAGGACGTGAAATTGCTGACATCGAAATCGGATCTATTCTTCTGATAATAAATATAATCGTCTTTAGAAAGCTTTAAATTGAATATATTTTTAGTGATCACCAGATCTTTTGAAAGCCTATCGAGCTCCTTCTGTTTCTCGTTCTGGAAGATGATCTCCTTGATATCGGCTTCCAATGCGTCAAGCTCGCTTATAACTTTTGTCTTATCGACAGCTCCGTAGAGCGAAACATAAATGATATATTTTCTGAGTTCCGGGTAGTCTTCCAGGCTGATATTCACGATCTTTGCTTTCTTGACGAGTTCTTCATAATATTCACGCTGCGGGATCATTTTAGCTTCGAACTCTAAAGTTTTAGCGACAAGATCTTTTAGTTCTCTCTGTGAAAGCTTGTTTTTCAAAAGATCAACAAGTTCATCCCTTTCAATATTCGCTTTTTTGAAATTTATCTTGGTTTCCTCTTCGAGGGACTGCTTCAGCAGGTATATGTTCGTATATGATTTAACATCGATGGCTTTTTCCTTTGCCTTGCTGATCATGTATGTGAGGTAATCCTTAAACTCTATCCTCTCAGCTTTATATTGGGTGTATACTTCGTCGATATCTCTTAGTTCGTCGCTGAATATACGTCTTTTCAAATTGTTTATGATATGAGTAAGCTCGTTTAAATACTTATCCACCTTTTCCTTATAGGTGAGAGATTCACGATAGATTTTCAGGTTATCAAGATACAGCTTTTCATTTTCGACGCCCCAGAGCGACACATCATCAGAATTATTAAGGGCAAAATATTCGGCCGCGTTAACCAGTCCCTGCCCCACAAAGAAATCCCCGACCTTATCACGAAGAGTTTTATTTTCAATTTCGGTAAAAGGGGACAGGTCATAACTGCCTACACCTCCTTCAAGATTGATCATGCTAACGCCGTATTCTTTGTTTAAATGCTGGATAATATTTGAAATTTGTTTTTGAGCATCGTAATTGCAATGGGCATCCTGTATATGGATCAACAGTTTATTCGGATCGCCCTTAAAAGAATGTCTGACGAGACCCATGTCATGAGGAAGATTGAATGTCTCCGGATCGATGGGAGAAAATCCTTCCCTGGAAGAGGCGGCCAGATCATAAGATATTCCCGGAACATCTACCGCGCCCCAGGCATTGCCGGAGACCATGCTTAAGGTAAAAAATACCGTTAAAAGGCAGCTGACTGTCTTTTTCGCCAGACCATGTCTCTCCCAAGTTAGATGTATCATCTTCCACCTCTTACGGCACAAATATACTTTTAAAAACATTATAATAATTAGGCAAAAAAAAATACGCAGGACACACTTTATGCCCTGATAAATAGCCCCTCTTCTAATTATTATAACGTACGCGCTAATACCTTACTTTACTCTACTATAATTATTATACCCCACTTTTCCCTAATATGCCAAAAAATCAAGCTAAATTTTGTGTGACTTAATTTTTGTAAGTTTATTAATTTGAATAGCTTATAGAAACAAAAATTAGAGGGATATAAGTACTGCTTCTCGGGCATCTTTCCAGTCCTCAATATCGGTAAAATCTATGGCCCGTATCCGCAAAGCTATACTTCCGGTTAGGATGCTATTTATCAGTTCGCGGGGATTCCCGGCATATTTGGCAAAATCTATAGACCCGGGCTCGACCAGGGTCTCAAGAAAATCAACTAAGTGCTTAAGCTCTTCACTTCCTTGTCTCGTTCCTTCACCGAACACACCTTTTTCAAACCTTTCATAATTAAGCAAGCCTTTTGAAAGGATAATATGCATTACATTGTCTATCATTCCATTTTCCGGGATGTTTTCGACTGTAACTACGGTAATAAGATCTTTTATTTTTTCGTAATCTTCCAAAAGATCTGCTCTTTCGAATATATTTCTTAGATCCACGCCTTCCGGAAGCTCAAACAATATTCTCGGATCCTTGTCTTCACTCTTATAAAACGCCGGGAGGATCCTTTCCTTTATTAATCTTGCGAGACTCGGCTCTAAATTCTTAAAATCATAGCCGTAAGGCAGTGTTTCCTGGCCGAAATCTTTTCGGAACTTTCTTGCGCTCTTTCTGTTTATATCTTCCTGGTATGCCACATATATGTCTGATCCCGGCAGAATAATTATATCCATTTTATTCTGGCGTAGATCTGTTAGGGCATTTCTTCCGGTCCCAATTCGCTCATCAACTATTTCTTTTTTCTCTTCAGCAGGCTCCTCAAGAGCTATAACAATTGTTTCCTCTGCTTCGGGAACAGCCGCCAATTCTTTACGTCTATCAAACTCCAAAGCTACAAGCCCCCCTTGGACATCATCACTGTCAGACAACCTCAAAAGCCTGTCAAAAAGCGGTTCAAGCTCGACATGGAGTGCTTTTACGTCCTCATGTGAAACGCTCATACCCTCTCTTTCGCGTTCTTCCAAAAGTTCATAGATTTTACTCTTGATCTCATCTACTGTATCTGCCGCCATAGTTATGTCCCGGACAGCTTTTTCCCTGTCTATTCTTCCTAAATGTCTTTCGGAAAATGCCTCCCTGAAGATCCTTTCCACCTCATCGACCCTTCTTTCGACTTTTCTTAAATGGTCTTTCGGCTCAAGTCCTGCAAATACTTCGGTTCCGTCTTCATAAACTTTTTTCCCTATAACAGTCCCCCTGGAATACATTATCGCGTTAGCGATTAATTGCCTGAGTTTCACTAAAAGATTATGCGCCAGTGGGGGACTACGCAGAATATTCATGCCGTAAAGAAGCACACCATGCCCCTGCACGGCTGTCTCAAAATCAAGCGTATCATTATCTTTTTGGGAAGGATCCTTCAACAGGTCCTCTATGCCGATCAGCCTCATATCACTCTTCTCTACACGCCTCCCTTTGAACCATTCTTCGGGATTTTTGATCGGAATGCCAAGAAAATGCCTCTTACTTTGCGGCACCGAACCTTTTAAAACTACGGCCAGATCCATATCAGACGGCTCAACAGCTTCTGCCCAACAATAACTGCCGTATGTAATAACCGCCAAAATGTCGTCTTTTTCTATTTCCAGCCCGGCTTCTTTTGCCTGGGCTACGGCAAAATCCTTGATCCTCTCGACGATATCTTCAGTGAATGAACCAAATGTTCTCTCCTCAAAAGCCTTTTTGTCGTCAGCGCTGTAAGAACGAAAGTACCAGTTGAACTCTTCCATCATCTTTAAGATCTCATCCCTGTCCGTATTGATATCATAAACCTTCTCATCCTCCGGTGAAGCCACTCTGGTAGGTCTGAATTCATAAAGTTCGTAGGAAAGGTCTATCTGGATCTGCCTGAGTAATTCTTCGTCTGAAGCAACAGGCTCTTCCTTAACTTCTTCGCGGGTTACGACAGTTGTTTCCTCAACTTCTTCGCGGGTTACAATAGTTGTTTCATCTTCTTTGGCTTCCGCCAACCTCATCCGCTTGGCGATTTCGTCCCTGATAACCCCTCTTAAGATCTTATCAAACTGAGGTGTCTCGGCTATAGCAGAAAGAACTGAAGCTCCAAGCGCACTACCCACGATCCCTTCAAAAGCTTTCTGCATAAACAGCGTTGTTCTTATATTCGGCATGAGCTTTTCAATGATTTCAACCGGGTTAAGGCCCCGATCGAGCATTATCTGCATATCCTGCTCGGCAAGTAATGCCTCTTCTTTGCGTTTTGCTTCTTCTGCAGGCATTTCATCGTATAATTCCTTATATATGCCCGCTTCATGCATAAGCTCATGAGAAAACCCGATCAGATCCATCTCGATCGGAGCATCGGCGTCTATATTCATGTACATATATCCAAAATATCCATCATCTTTACAATTACCATAAAGAGCGGGAGATTGTCTGAGAGCATCTACTATCAAATATTTTTTCTTAGAAAGAGTTTCTTTTAATTTCTCTTGATATTTTGGGCCTCTTATTTCTATACATCTGTCAATAAATCCTTGAAGTGTCATATTTTGTGCTTGGATGCGTTCAAAAACTTTTTTATGTATATAAATTTGAACTTTAACGCCATTTATCTCAACAGGCAAACTGTAAAAATTAGGTATAATTCTTTCTGTCTCAATTTGCCACGCCAGGGCCTCTATTCTTCCTTCGTCGCCGAATATTTCATCTTCACTGACATGTAATTCCCCGTCCGTGAATAGCCAGAAATTAGCAAGGGGCGGCATTTCAGCAGGTGGCTTCTCTTGTATTCTAGTATCAACAAAACTAACTTCCAGCACCTTTGCCTGTCCTCTCGCATCTTTAGTCACTACATTAATACTGTTTACGCTTTCTGTGCCTGAAGCAGTATATTTTGGCACAAGAACGCCGATCTGTCTTAATTCTCCTAAAGTTGTTTTTTCCCCGGTTTCAACAGTAATAACTTGCGCATCATCAGGGAATACCTGTAGCCTCAATGTGCTTATTAATGCTATTAGCTTATGAGCTTCGAACTTATCTTTTTGTTTCTCGAGGGTATACACTATAATTTCTTCTTCTGTATCAAACTTTTCTTTACCTATCACCATTTCGTCAATTCTAGTTTCAATGTCATCTTTGTCTTTATATTGACCATTCATGGCCTCTTCCATTACTCGCCTGATCTTTAATATGCTCTTTCTTCCATCAAGCATATTTCTTACAAACTTTGCAACCTCCGGCGAAAGTGCTTCACTCACATGACTATAGTTAATAATTAAATTAAACAGTTCATCCAAGGTAACATTTTCGCCGATCTGTATATTTAAACTTTCAATAGAGTCTTCTTGCTTGAGAACATCCAGAGCAAATAACTTTTCACCCGGTTTTGGAATACCTTTAAAAAGTTCTTCCGTCGGATAAATTCCTTCAAGCTCTAAAAGCCTGTTGAATTCTGCCAGCTTTCCGGGATCGCCGCTTATAGCTTCTCTTATGATCTCTACTTGATAGTACATGCCTGTCAGTTTTAGGTAATCAATTGACCATTGGGCTTCTTCTTCCCTTGCACGTCTTCCTAAGTCTTCCGGTATCATTCCTCCGGCTAGCGTCTCTGGCTTTACAACTGTAACTGGTCTTTTTACAATACCTTTACTAGTAAGAGTCTCAGATGTACCTTGCGCGGTCCCTCTTACTATTCCTTCAGGTGTCATGTGTGTTGCGTTATACCGCCTTCTTCGAAGCTGCCCTCGGCCTATCATAATTACCATCACCGCAACAAACCATGGTACTAATATTGGAGTGCCGGCACTGCTTCCCCAGTTGGCTACCGCGCAACCGCTGGAAACTTTCCGCTCCTCCGGTGCCGTCCACACTTCTGTTTCCTTCCAATGCCTAATAAAATCTATCTGCTCGGCGGTTATATAATAACTCGCATCCTGCCAGATAAGCGCGCCGCTGCTTCCGTTTTCATATACTATACCGATCACATTGGCAAAAGTCGGATCAGAAAAATATCCCGGGTCAAGCTCGCCATGAAAATAGCTGCTGCCGGTCGGGATCGCATCATCGGGGTATTGCGGAGGCGACATGCCCGGATATACATGTAATTGTTCCGAATCTACTCCCGTATAACGATCGACATTATCCGCGCCATTTAGCCCGACGGTCACTGTCGAGCCGGGATCATTCGCGTGAACCATCTCTATTCCCTCTGAAACAAAAGTATCAACCTCTCCATCAGTTATGCTTGTTTTCTTTGCCACGTCGGAAGGCTCATTCATGAAATCCCATATTTCTATTTTCTCGGCATATCTACTGACAAATTGCCCCATCAGATCAAATAATGCGGACCTTTTAACAGGATCCGTTATAAGATCCTGGTGCTCGCCTTCATATTGAGACACTACGCCATCGGCTAACGTTTTATCAAATAATACCGGTAAAATATTTATCCCGAGAGCGTGAGCTGCTTCTAAAAGCGTATCCATATCGTCATAAACCTGTGAATTAATATCCAGCGGTGTTCCGTCCACATCAAAAATAATACCTGACCTTAAATCACAGAAAATAAACACCCTTACAGTGCAGCCTTTCCATGGCTCGAGTTTTTGATATAATTGATTTTTCTTCGTAGCCAAACCTTCATATGTCTCGCCATTTGCTCCTTGTCCAAAATCATAACCATATCTTACCCATGCCAGATTCACACCCCTTATAAATTCCTGCCCGGGAGTCCATTCCTTGGTAGTCTCGTCGGGATATATACTTACGATCCCCCCGTCTGTTGTATATACTATTGTCTCTTCAAGGCTCCATGAAGCATCATAATCATACACAGTACGAGTACCATCCGCTTCATGTAACGTATTAATATAGCTGTCTTCCCCGACTACGTTATATGTAGCTACATCACCGTTATCGTACGTCCTGACAACAAAATCCGGAGATATGATCTCTTCAATAAAATCAACGGCAGACACTTCGCTTATTGGAACAAAAAGTAGAAAAATAAAAGTTGAAACTGCAGCAGTAACCTTCGATCCCAAATTGATAACGGAATGGCTTAATATGGCCAGGGCCATAAATGCCCATGGATTAGACGTAACGGACATCAATATGACAAAATTGATCAAAGACACAACAAAAGGCGCAGCTTTTATTCCCTTATGATGAGAAACAAATAATACTGCTGCGGGAATCTGCAGAAAAAGCGCAATAAGTATCACTAAAGAAGGTCCCATAAAACTGCCCATAACCAGAGAGCCAATCAAGGATGCAAACAACAGCGGCAGGCCCCTGTAAAGCGGTTCTTCCACTAAAGGCGCAATTACCAACCTCCTCACCCACTGCGGCATCCAGGGCATTCTCTTATCGAGCCATTTTTCAAGCCATTCCGTCGTGGCAAAACCGAAAGGTTCTTCAGGCTCAGTAGGAGGCTTCTTCTCAGATGACATAAGAAACAGCTTCTTTACCCAATCTTCCTCTTCCTCACGCAAGAAATCATATTCATCTGCATCTCCTCCTTCGGGAAGCTCTCCTTCAAGCATGGAGATGTACGGAATGTTTTTATCGCCCCTCTTTGCGGTAAGGTGTTCTGCCAGGGCGCTAAAGGCTCTTCTTCCAAGGCGCCTCATAAGCATGTCCCTTATCGCAGCCTTAATCGCTTCTCCTCTCGCATCTTCTGAAAGCAAGAAGATATCCTTATCAAAAAGGAGCCTGATTTCTTTATTTACGGCAGCAGTCGATAAGGGAAGTATCATCTTCAAAAGCTCGCCAAAGGTTTTGTAAAATTCATCACGATCTTCTGTTGTAAGCAGGGTATTTTTTATACGTAAAAACCTGTCTGTGTTATCAAAGTCAGCGAATTTGTCCGTAAAATCTTTCTCCGCTGCTTCATATTCTTTTCTTTTTGCTTCTATTTTCACTCTGCCGTCAAAATAGAATTCTTTAAGCGCGTTCCTCAAAGAAGCAAGGCTCACCTTATCCGAAACAGATAGGTCTTGTATCAGATAGATTATTTTTGATATCTCCTCCTGCGTCATGAAAGGATCAGAAAGAAGAAGATGTATGTAGTTGGTCGCCATGACCTCGGGATTAGCGTCATCCATTACATTCAGAAAGATATTCCACTGAAAAATATCGTTATACTTCAACCCGGCGATATAGCCATCGAGTTTCTGCTGGGACTGCTTGAGCATATTTATCTTTTCTTCGCTTGATATTCCCTCCCAGTAGTTAGGCACGGTCCAGCTCTTAAGGGCGGTAACATTAGATTTGTAGTATAGCGGCAGATGATTTTCGTTATTTATCAAGGCTTTCATGAGCTCCAGTTTGAAAAAGCTGTTTTCGTTAGTGTTTTTAGTTTCTTTTAGCTCGTTGTAATCATCCAGCATGGAAGCTACAAAAAGTTCTGAAAGCATCTCAGAAAGCGTGAGCGTCTCTATCTTTCCTTTAGCATAAATTATATCCCCGCCTATAGTCAGCCGTATTACCGGCTTTCCGTCCACCTCTCGTTTCTCTATTTTTGACGTTTCTACTGCGGGATCCACTGTTATCCTTAAGGAAATATCAAATATCTGGGAAGAAAGCTTCACATTTTCAGCCACATCTTGCGGAAATTTAGCTACAACGCCGCTTATCCTCTCAGAAAGCATTTGAGCCTCCTCATCGGTCAATCTTCCTTCGTGGGAAAGCTCGATAAAGTCATCCACAATGATCGGTTTTTCGGCTACGCGTTTTTCCTTCTCCTCCATGCTCTCACGAATTTCCGCCAGAGAAGTCTCTTCCAGGAAAAATCCCTCTTCAGGCAGATTTATTACATATACTTCCTCGTAACTATATTTAGGACTGACACTTAACTCTGTTTCCTCTGTTAATCTCCTTTTCTCCAATATGCCTTTATTGACCAACTCATCTATAAGCTTATTTACAATGGGATCATTTGAACGTATGCCTCTGTTTGCCGGGATCACGGGAATAACGTTCGCTTTCTTCGCTAATCTTGAAGCTGCTTCAATAATACTAAAAAAGGCTTTTTCCCTTTCCACCGGTATGCCCTTCTGGTAAAGATTGATGCCCGTTAAAGCCATGACCCTGTAGCCTTTTTCTGAAGTTGGATTGTCTATTCCCTTAACGGGAGTTTTTAATATTTGTACCTGGCTTGTACCTAAAAGCTTTCCATCGCCTGTCTTTAAGGCAATAACTGAAAAATGAGGGCCTTCTTTTATCTGGTAAGCCCTGTTCCTCCACGTACATACACCTGTCATCATGAATTCCATAAGATGCAAAAGATCATCAAAAAGGCCTACATAATAAGCGTTCTCTAGCTGTGACGAAGTTACTTCAAATCCATCCAGAACGCCCCCAACCCTTCCGGAAAGTGCTTTCGCTTTTTTCTCTGCCAGGCTGATGATCGAAGGTAAAAGTAATCCTGACCTCCTTTCTGCATCAGAATAAGGCGGATTTACTCTAAGATCCGCCAACGCTTCTTCGAAAGCTTTATCCATTACAGGGACCACCTCTTCAAGATCCATTCCCGTCTCTTTAGCGACTTTCCTGCAGAATTTGCCCTTTCCCCTCTGGAACCAATCCCTTAAAGCATCCTCATCTTCCAGGCTTGAAGAACTTATCCGGGAAAACCATTTCATGATAATAAGGTTTCTTAAAGCGCCCGTATCGTTTTCTTTGACCGCTTTGTAAAAGTCAGAATCCGGGGTAAAGATCCTCTTTATGTCCTCAATCGGCATAAACCTTACCTTAACAAACCTTTCCACCAATTTTTCTGTGTCTTCACCGCTTAAGGAACTTATCTGCCCGATCAATATCTCCCTTATCTCCTCCTTTGTCTTATCAAGATACGAAACTTCATCTAAATAAACAGCATTTAATACCTGGGCCCATCTGCGCAAATATTCTTCCTGTGAAGATAAGTTGTCAGGCAAAGTCCTGAAGCTGTCCGTATCACCGGCTTGCTCTATAAAAACCGAGAGAAAATATTCAAGGACATTATCTTCATCCGCTTCGCTTAAAGGTATTTCTTCTGCGAAAAACGGTTCCAATTCATCCAGTAATATCTGTTTTTCCTGAACTGCTCCGGACTCTTCAGAATATCTGGTCTGAGAGGCCCTGCCGTAATCAAACTTGTATACGCCTCTTAAAGCGGGATCTATTTCATCAGAATAATCCGGTTTCTCTTCGAGCGCTTTTCTGACCTTTTCGTACATTTCCTGATAGTCACTTACAGTTAAGTTAAGTATTGGTATATATCTTGCGATCAGAATTACTTCATCTAACGGAGTAAGGCCATATTTTCTCTTAAATTCCTCGCTTAACCCTTTAAATGAGCCCCACGCAGTTTTAAAAGGAGCCATCTCTTCCTGTATGTCTTTTCTTAGCGACTCGATCTTTTCGTCATCGTCTTTATGTTCCCTAAAGTATGAAAACAATGTAGCGCTGAAGACCTCTAATCCTTTATCATAATAAAGGGCAATGTCGTTTCTAAAAGCTTCCCACTCTTCCTTGTCCCATTCTTCTATGATTCCCTCTTCTCTGTATTCTTCCAATATGCGCAAAACTCCCTCTATCTCTACGGGAGCTCCTCTCCCTTTCTTTTGGGCTATCTCCAGGATAATATCGTATAAATAGTTAAAATTACCCGCTGATCTTAAAACCTCAATGAGATCTGAATGCCCTCCGACAAAGCCGGATCTTTCTCCCAGCATCCTGATCACTCTCGTTAAAGCATTAGAATAAGGGAGGGCTGAGATCAGCTCTCTAACATCCTTTATTCTTAGCTTCAAGAGTTTAAGGCTGTCCAAGCACAAATTCATATTAATGCTGGTTCTTGCCAAAAGGATCATTATATCCTTGCACTCCTGCAGGAATTCATCTGTATTGTCAAATTTCATGCTGGATAGATAGAGCCTTACACTTTCCGAAAATTGGGTAAGATATCCTTTTTTCTGCAGATACTCCCGTCCCTCTTTTACTTCGGCTAAAAGCGGCTTAAGAAATCCCTGATAATAAATTATTATCGCGGGCAAAAGCTCTGCACGCGGAAGGACTCTTTCTCTCGAAACGTCTACTGTCATATTAATAATAGCTTCGTAGATAATATTCAAATAATCATAGTCTATTTCGTCAGGAATTTCTGATAAAAAATTCCGGATCTCGTCAATATTGTCCCCGGTGGATACCTCTGCTAAAGCTTTTAAAGCATGATAAGGAGCTTCCAGATCTCTTTGCAATAACCACTTCTCGGAAGCATATTTTGAAGCTAACGATGCCTTTATTGCCCTCTCAGTTGTTTTGCTTCCGATCACACTGAAAAGATCCTGAACCTTTTTCATATTATCTATGGTCACCATTCTTACTCTAACCATAGCTTCTAAAGCGGAATAAGCTGCTTCTGCCCCCACCCCTGCTTCCTCAAATATAGTAGAAAAAAGAAGAGACCAGATCTCTTCTATATTGTCCTTATTTACCAGGCCATTTTCTGCCATGATATCTAAAACGGAATACAATGCTAACCGCGTTTTAGGGTCTTTGGGAGTTTTTTTACCGGTTGTGACAGAGAAATCCCTGACCCAGTCGATGTTATCCTCGGTTACCACGCCACCTCTTGCTAACTTTTCCAACATAGAATAAGCGTTTACTGTGGCGTAACCTGCTCTCCGGGCAACTGTAACAAGAATATCTCTTGTCTTTTTTGGGCTGATCCCCGCTTCGGCCAAAGCTACGTAAGCAAGATAGGCAGCCCCGGCATGGATGCCTGTCCCCTTAGTTATGTCTATGAGGGCATCAAAATCAAGGCTGATGCCTTTGCCTTTAGCCCTTTCAAGCGCTAATACCAGATCTTTATAAGCAATTCTTATAGTATCTTCTTTTTTAGCTTGTTCAATAATATCTGGGTATTCTGTTTCCTCAAGCTCTCCTAGAAAACGTGCTTTTTCTATTTCCAGCTCATCCCTGCCTGTTGGCCTATCTGCCCTCTTACTGATGGCAGTAATAAAAGCTTTGATCTTTTTTATGTTTTCCTCAGTCACCCCTATCGTATTGTTTAATGCTATTAAGGCGGAACAGGCAGCGTCCGTATTTCTCTTTGCTGCTTTAACAATATCACTGATAAGTCTGGGGTCTGCCAGAAGAGGATTGCCTGTCTCCCCCAATCGTGCTAAAGCGGGATAAGCGTCACTCCAAAAACCTTTTGCATATGTTTTGCCAATACTAGGACTCGTAATTAAGTGTCTGACCTCAAGGTAAATAGAGTAAAAAAATCCTCCAATTCTTTTAAATATATTTCCATAAAATTTTAAAGTGTCCCCCAGAATTGTTTTAATAATAACAGCAACAATCATGATAGCTATCATAGGATCGAGTACGAGTAGGCCGCCATGTGGTTGTTGGACTCCAAAAGGTACCATGGGCTGTACCATGGGCAGTTCAGGTTCAACCGGCTCTTCTAATGCTCCAAACTCCCCAATTGGTTGTATCTCTGGAAAATTAAACGCTGCAATAAGCTCCGGCGCAATATTAATATTAGCGGGAACGATATTCTCATATCCAATGCCCAATCTTCTCCTTGCACCTAACATAAAATCTTCTCTTATTCTTATGCCCGCCTTTTGTCTTTCTACCAGTCCGGATATATTACCACTGCGATGGCTGGCTTCCAGCGGCCTATCCTCTCTTCTGCCTATTTTTGCAACATCTTGAACTATTTCCTCTTCATCTGTTGATCTCATGGTAAGAAGAGCTCTGAGGCGATCAATGTTATCCTTTGTTATCTTTCCCGCTTTTGCCAGGTCTCTTAATGCAGTGAAGGCAGCTCCGGTATAAGCATCCGTATTATCAGCTATAACGATAAAAACATTCTTGATGTGAGTGATGTTGTCCTGTGTTATCGCCCCTGCTTCAGCCAAGGCTGTTAACGCCTCATAGGCAATTCCCTGAAATGCAGGAGTTATTCTCCCCGGTATAACAGCATTGACAGTATTAATTAGGGCTTTTACCTGCGGGATGTTAGCTTCTGTTATTACTCCCTTGTCAGCCAAAGCAAACAAGAAAGAAGAGATCCATATACGTTCTCTTAGCCTGTCCGTGACATTAATAATACCGTCAACCAAAGGCTCTAATCGATCTTCCTTACTTATAATGGGTTCTTTTCTGGGTTCCCCTATCGTGTATACGAAATCTCGTCTCTGAGACTCTAAAGCATCGGCAAAGCTTTTATATTTTTCTTTTTCTTGTTCTAAAGTTGCCTTATATACTTCATTTTTTTGTAATTCCTCAATAAGTGTGAATATTCTTTCAAGGATAAATGGATAGTTAGCATCTGCTACAACCATTTCATCAATTAAGCCTTCCATCCTGGAAGATCCAGAAAAGGCATACTTCAAGGTTATTCCGGATTGCGGAACTTCAGTAAAACCTAAGTCCCTTAAGATGCTTGCTGCTAAAAAGGAGCTTCTTCCGGGGATAACACGAGGAGGCCCCCGCACTAGGCGAATAAGTCCTCTAAAAGAGTCTCTTACCACATAATAAAGTGCGGAACCAAGAATGATAAAAGGCGCGAAAACATACTCAACAGAGTAAGCAAGAACTTCTTCCAGGACTCTTCCTCCCGGTCTTGCTCCCAAAATCGAATAAGTGCCCGTAATGCCTGTGTATCTCCTCAAGAAAATTCTATGCACAAGTTCATGTAAAAATACTACAGGTCCCATATTACGCCCGAACTTATCGATCGCATCTGCAAGCGTATCCTCAGGCGTCAGGATCCTTGTTTCTTCATCGCCAGATTGCTCGCGCATCCTCCTATGTACTATAAGTGTCCGTAACATAGATGGTATTGCCCAGATGTATAAGAGATTTAAGAAAAAAGGTGATGCTAACGGAACTAGCAGGTTAGCACCGGCAACTATCATCCCTAATAATGCCAACAAGGTTATTCCACGCGCCAAAGGTTCAAATACTGCTTCAACTTCCATTCCTCGATATGGTTTAAATACCAAAAACACAAAGAAAAGTATAACTGCTTGAGCTATTGTTAAAGCTACTCCTGTAAAAAAAGTTAACGCGAGACCCATCAAGACAGGTATGCCCGCGATAAGCATAGCTCTAAGGCTTTCACCAAACCGAATAGCCGGACCTTCTTCAGACACTTCTTCAACCTTAGCAATAGCAGGAGCTTCCTCTGCCGGAGGAGCTGCTTCCGGTAAAGGCAATCCCGGCGCTATCTGCGTAACATTTGCTAAAGCAAATGTTCCTAAATCTTCTGGGGTTAATTTTTCTATATCTTCAGTTTGAATCCTTCTTCCTTCTGAATCTAAAATGCCCAGAGTCTCATCCCCAAGCTTCACGAGAAGTCCTTTTTGGCCTGATTCAACTGCAGCTTTCCACTTAACATGGAGATCAAAGATGGCCTTCTTTTTTGCGCCATCTGGAATATCTTCCCCCAATTCATTCAGCATACTTGCAATGGCCAACTGAAATCCCAGAACTTCAGCGAACCGTGCCTCTATCTGAACAGGTTTTCCGGCTAAAAGATCAAAATAAGGACATTCATATCCTTCTTCTATTCTGAACTTTGGTATGATTGAGATGTGCGATATGCCCTCTTCTCTTAAAAGGCTGCATAAGTTTCCCGTATGGAATCCGCCGCTCATAAGAACTGCGATCTGCATCTTGTGGTCCTTAGCTTGCGACCACTTAAGATTTTTCATAAAAACTTCATCTCTCATGAAAGAATATTCATAGAATTTTGAAATGTCTTCACGGTAGTCATCTAGTCTTTCTATGCCAGAGCTTGGCCTCGCCGCTATCCTGTACTTAGGAGCTTCTCTATCGATAAAACGCATATAGTTATCCATCTCAAAAGAAGCATCGTTTTTGAGGTAATACTCATAATCGGATTTGGTAAGTGAAATTGAAAAGATATTTTTCGCCAGCGCCAAGTTGCGTGAGAGAACATCAAGTTCCCTTTGCGTATCATTACGGAAGAGTTTCTCTCTTATTGCTTTTTCGATATTATCGATCTCTTCTGAAACTTTATCTTGATCAACCGATTCATAAGTGGACACATATTCAAGATAATTTACTAGAGCTGAGAAGCGATTAACATCTAACCCTAATTCACGGGCATCCTTTAAGAGGTGCTCATAAAACTCTCTTCTTGAACACATCCCAGTCTTAAAATCTATTGTCTTTTTGACGAGCCTGTTTATCTCAGACTTAGATAGGCCCTTTCTAAGTTCATCTATAAGCTGGCCCTTTTCAATATCGGCTTTCTTAAAATCTACCTTATCTTCGATTTCTACTGTCCTGCATAATAGATGCAGGTTAGGAAACTCCTCTACCAGTATCTTTCTCTTCTCAGCCTGGTGAGTTAAAAACTCAAGATATTCCTTAAACTCGATATTCTCTTTCTTGTATGCGCTGTAAGCCGTGTCCACCCTAAGAAGCTCTTTTGTAAATATATGTCTTTTAAGATTGTTCAGAATATGGGTGAGTTCCTTAAGATACTTATCGACTTCTTCTTTGTAAGAAAGAGAATCCTGATAAACTTTGAGATTTTTTAAGTAAAGTTCCCTATCCTCCACGCCCCAGATAGTAACCTTATCGGGATTGTTTACCGCAAAAAATTCTGCTCCGTTCAACTGCCCGTTTTTAACAAAGTAGCTTGATGTTTCTTTGCGCACACCTTCATCCAAAATAGAAGTAAAAACTTCAAGATCATAACTTCCCACGCCTCCCTCGAGGTTTACCATTTCTATTCCATATTCTTCATTCAGGTAACCGATGATTTCGGCTATCTTTTGCTGAGCAAAACAATTGGCATGTGCGTCCTGTATGTGTATTATGAATTTATCGGAAGTGCCCCTGTAGGAACCTTTTATTTTTCCCAGATGTGCCGGCAGATTGAATGTCTCAACATCAAGAACTGCGTATCTCTTCGCCTCAGGGAAAGAAACATCCCGAGCATCAAGAACCGCCCATGCGTCATTGAACACATATGTGCACATAAAAACTACAGTCACTGCCAGACTGATAGCTTTTACTAAGATCCTGTGCCCCTTTATCCACGTATTCATTTCACTTCCCACCACGAAATTAACCTTTATAAATTACTTTAATAAATGCGCAAAAAAAATTTACATTTTCGATGCTAATATATATTTACATAGCCCGCAAAAATATAGATATACTTCTACCTTCAAGTTAAAGGAAAAGTATAAGTTTAATGTAACTTTACTCTCATTTACAAGTATACATTGCATACATGGGGGTGACCAAAAAAATAAGCTAGATTTTGTGTGCTTTAACAGTCCGCCCCGAACCAGGGGAGAATCCCCCGATCCGGGGCGGCATGAGTGTTAGGAAATACTCGAGAACAGATCTAATTATAGATCACCTTCCAAGTTCCCATAGCTTTCCTCTTTAGTATATCCGTTCCAGATCTGGATATAACATTATAATGCACGCAGTACTGCCAAGCGTGCTTTTCTGAATTCTCTAAGTTCTTCGTAATCTATCTTCTTTATCTTAAACACTTCTATCCCGGACATGAATCTTTTAAGATCCTGCCAGCCCAGTTGTTCAAACTTCTCCATGTCCCCACTTAATAGTCCAAAATAATCCAAAGCCATCCTTACCAGCGATGGGACATCCCCCACCCTGTCCAATTCAGCCAATATTACACCGAGCTCCATCAAAAGGTCGTGTTCAAGCCACTGGCCCGGCTCGAGTTTTTCATGTCTTATGACAGCCGCTACATCAGGATCTTTAACATAGTTAGCAGCTTCCTCCGGGGTCATGGTCTCATCGTCAATAATTACAAGTCTCGGATTTAAATTGTTCTCTTGAGCTTCTCTGAATGCCTCCCAGTTCTTGGCTTCGGCTGAAGCTTCTGCCCTGCTTTCAGTATCGCCTTCCCTGAAAAAGAACACTTTTACATTAACGCCTATTTCCCGCATCAAAATACCCGAAGCTTTAGTGGCAATTCCTTTGTGTGTAGATATCTCCAGATCATACTGATCGGCGGGAAGTCCCACTACCAGCGCTGTCGGCGGAAGGTTTCTTGGTACGTGATCTTTAAAATCGCGTTCCTGAGCGATCTCCAGTTTCTGCTGGACAAAATTATAGAACTTGTTGCCCGGATCCGAAACATGTTCCGGTTCCAGATTTTCCAGCTCGGGACCCGTCATAACAAGATCGCCAAAAAACCTGTTAAGTTCTGTCAGCGCATCATAATCGTTATCTATCATCTCAAGATGCTTCACCATTGCGTGTTCCAGTCTAAAATTTTCGCTCGCCTCCAGCTGTTCAGCCCTTAAAGCATTTACAAGTATGATATCCTTCTCGAGATACCCTTCACTTAAAGGCCTTATGGGATTGTTATTAAGAAATACAACGAGCGTATCTTCTTCAACGAAACTCTGCGCTGTTGCCACATAACCCAGATCTACTTCATAGATCTTGACCTCCTTTATTTGATATTCGGGGTTTTGCAGCCTCTCGACCAGATCCCTGGCCATCGCCTCGTCTATCCCAACTTTTTGAAGCCTTTCGATGACTTCTGCGCTGGAATACTCAGGAAACCCCTCATTTAAAGCTACCTCAAGTTTTTGTCCCATTCTTACGATCAGCTCATTTGCCCTGTCAATCACTGCCTCTATTCTTTCCTCTTCTACATCAACAGGCTTGGCCACCCCGGTATCCCTCAAGTCTTTCAGCTGATCTCGGGTTAACCTCGTCGCGATATCGATGCCCGGGATTTTGTCGGCCACTGCTTCCTTAGAAAGACGCTCGGCGGTTTCGAGCTGATCCTCAAAACTCTTAAATAGATCTCTTCTTCCCGCCAGGGCTTCGCGTTCTTCGGGCGTGCTCTCCGCCAAAGATTTTTCCCGGAGCGGAGTCTCGCGCAATTTTTCGGCCAGCTGCACATATTCGTTAGATTCACCCATGGCTATATGTTCCACCAGCCTGCTCAAAGCATCATCATATGTGAAGTTCCCCACAGCCCCATGAATGATATGCCGCACTATTCTTTCCTCGTTTATTGTCCCGTCCTTATTCAAGACAGTAGCTTTATTTATCTGTATGCCCTTACCTCCGGGATGTTCACCGAATAATATCGGCATCTCCCCTTCAGTGATCAGGAAAATTCCCTTGGTCACGCCTTCTTCCACCCAAACCCCATCGCGTAAATTTTCCAACATCCCTATCACTCTATCGAATTCCCCCGCTTGATCGCCGAGCTGATTTTGCAGATCCTGCAATCTTGTTATTGCTACATTTATATGTACATCCCCGACATTTTCTCTGCCGGCGGCAGCTTCGATGCTTGCGTCTACCTGTTCCTGGTGCACGAATTCTATCACATCTTCAGCCGTCAAAGTTATTGACGGATCATCTTTCTTCGGCATCAGACCAAAAGCTTCATTTATATCCACAAAGTATTCGCCTTCTGCATCGGCGTATTTAAGCCCTATATTATATCCGCGCGCGACAAGTTCCCTCATCATTACAGCCACTTTAAAAGCATCAGTACCTGTTCTTCCCCACACTTCTTCCGCCAGCCCCTTAGATAAGTGGCTCGCTACCTGCAGCATCGAAGCCTGCGCGATAACTGAACCTAAAATGCTCTGGAGCGAGGTTGTCTCCCCGGCCAACAGTTGAAAATAAGGACTTTCATATCCTTTAGCGCTTTTGAACTTAGGCATTACCGATACATATGAAACGCCTTTTTCTTCAAATAAGCGGCACAAGTTCTCAGTATGAAATCCGCCCGTCATAAGGATCGCCGCTTCCATACCGCCCGGAATGCGGCTGTATTTCATGTTTTTGAGGAACACTTCATCCCTCATAAAGGAGAAATCAAAAAACTTGGCAAGATCGTCCCTGTAAATATCCAGCCTGAAAATACTCTCGCTGGGCCTTGCCATTATCCTGTGTTTGGGAGCTTCTTTCTGTATAAAAGAGATAAAATTCTGTGCATCGAACGAACCTTTATTGTCCAGGTAATACTGATAATCCGTGCGGTTGAGTCTTATATCAAAAATGTTATTTAAAAGGATGAGGTTTTTCGACAAAAGACTCAGCGTGCGCTGTTCCTGGCTTGTGAAAACATCCTCTTTTATCACGCTTTCCAGATCATCCATCTCTTCTATCAGTTTGAAGCGGTCAACGGCTTCAAACGTGGAAACATAATCTATATAATTCCCCAGAGTCGGGAATTTTTTAATATCGATCCTGCTGCTTTCAGCCAGATCAAAAAGATAATTATAAAACGCTTTTGAGGATATCTTTCTTGTCTTGAAATCAAGTGTTTTAGCGACAATATCTCTTATGGTCGCCCTTGAAGACTTTGCCTTAAGTTCATCTATGAGCATATTCCTTTCATCATTCGCTTTCTTGAAATCGACCAGCGCTTCCTTCTCCATCGACTGTTCAAGAAGATGAATATTCGGAAAATCCTCTATCTTTATACCGTGAGACCCCGCTGCTTCGATCAAAAACTCAAGGTATTCCCTGAACTCGATACTCTTGGTCTTATAAGCGCCGTAATTCATATCGATCTTCAACAGCTCCGCATCATAAATGTGGCGTTTTAAATTATCGATAATATGGGAAAGTTCCTTCAGATATTTGTCTACCTCATCTTTATACTTCAGGGAATCCCTGTACACTTTAAGGTTTGCCAAATAAAGGTTGCGGTCTTCAATCCCCCAAAGTTCGATCCTGCCGGGATTATTAGCGGCAAAGAACTCCGCCCCGTTGATCTCGCCCTTCTTAAGGAAATAATCAGCCACTTCCCGTCGTATCGCGCCGCCGGTGATGTTAGTGAATATAGAGAGATCATACTCGCCGACACCTCCCTCTAAATTGACCATTTTTACGCCGTATTCATTACTTAGATATTCGATGATACTCGCGATCTTGCTCTGAGCGTAATGGTTCGCGTGGGCATCCTGAATGTGGATAATAATACGACCGGGATCACCGGTAGATGAATATTTCACTTCACCCAGATGAGACGGCAATGTAAAAGTCTCGACACCGAGATTAGCAAAAGCCGGCAGTCCTTGATCAGCAATACCGACATCAAATTCTTCGGATTCGATCACTGCCTTGGAATCGGTCAGGATGAAAAATGAGAAAAAAGTAACCGTTAGAATAGAACAGATCACTTTTTTCGTCCTTCTGTGTTTCAAAATATATTTGGCAAACATGATATTACCTCCATTTTACAGTCTTTATAAAAGACCTAAATTATTAGGCAAAAAAAATTCTTTCTTCATCCTGCCATAGGACAAAGAAACATACACTCTTATCCACTATTCCTAATAAATAAGAATAATAAAATTATAACTTTACATACATTTACAATTTTAGTATACCCTATATACAGAGAATAGACCATAAAATCAAGCTAAATTTTGTATGCCTTAACTATTGGTGCCTTATTTCCCGTCCAAATCTATTTATATATATAGGAATCATAAAGATTTATGCCATAATGTAAAAAATAATTGCAATTTTTATTTTTTTTGAAATCTTTTTTGTAACTAGTGATATTTATTGACATTTTCACTATAAGTCGTGTATACTTACATAGTAACAACTGCTGAGGTTAGCAGTAGTAATATTAACACGTGGTAAATGGTAAATAAGGAGTAGGGATATCAAATCGCAAGGTTGAAAATCACTAACCTTGCTTTTTTTTTGATACTACACCATTTTCCACAGATCAAAGGAGGCAAGTGGTATGCAAGGAGTAGTCAAATGGTTCAATAACTCAAAGGGTTACGGGTTTATTACTCCTGAATCAGGCAGCGATGTATTCGTACATTTCAGCGCGATCCAGGGTGAAGGCTACAAATCCCTAAAAGAAGGAGACAAAGTCGAATTCGAAGTTAAAGATGGAGCCAAAGGTAAAGAAGCCATAAACGTAGTTAGAGTATAACCTACGTAAAAATAAAGCTACAAAAAAGCCCGGTTGAAAAACCGGGCTTTTTTTATGCTGAACTTATTTCAATTAATCTCTGTAAACTTCCCTTCGATGCATCACTTTTAAAATAAAAATACAGATTTTCTTATTGTCTATTTCATAGACAATACGGTAGTTGCCAGCCCTAAAAGAATATAATCCCTTAAGTTGAGCTTTTAAGGCTTTGCCAATAAGAGGATTAGAGGCTATTTCCAGGATAGCGCTTCCTATTTTCTCTTTTATTTTTTGAGGAAGTCTATCAATTTGCTTTTTCGCTTTGGAAGTTATTAAGATATGATAATTCACTTTTTCTTTGCCCTTTTGGATGTCTTCTTAAAAACTTCCTCAAACGTATAAACTTTTCCCTCTTTCAGTTCTTTTCTGGCTTCTTCAATATCCTTTATGGCCGCCTTATCGGAAATTATTTCTAAAGTCTCAAGCCATCCTTCGTATTCATCGATGCTCATTATTATAGCTTTGGGCTTGCCGTTCTTAGATATAATGAAATGCTGCATGGATTCATCCGCTTTCCTGATTATTTCTAATAAATGAGCCTTCGCCTCAGTCACCGTCATGCTTACCATAAGAAACCTCCTTTAAAATGGTCATTATTCTAACCACTTTAATTATAGCATAAAACAATCCTATTTTCAAGGTTCTACATGATATTTGAACCCCTATTAATTTAAGAATCTACATACACATATATAGACATAAAAAGAATGAAAATTCTTTCAACTTATTTTATTTTTATAATATTTAATGTCGGGGGCAGGTCTGAGTTTAAGTTAGGGTATGCTTCTAGGATTGACTTAAGGGACAGTTTTAGTTTTAAAAACGTCCCTGAAAAAGAAAAACGGTTTTATTTTATTTAAGTTTGGTTTTTACATTTGGAAGATTTAAAAAAAATAAAAGAAATATCCCTACATACCAACCAATTGAAAGTGGCAATTCTATTCTAAAAAGTAAAAAATCCTTTATCCCCTTGAGAAAATTTTGAGAAATCACTGTAACCGCCCAAACCATTTCTGCGCAAGCATACAATAAAAGACCTTTTCTGCCTATCGTTTTGAGCCTGAATAATAATACAGCTGATAAAAAACCAATAGAAGTTGCTATAAAAAGTAACAAGATTATTAAAAATTGTATAGGCTGTTCCTTTATGCCTTGCACGCCAGATTGAATGAACATAGTTATTGAAATAAGAGGAAGTGCTATTCGCCAAAGAATAAAGAAAACCAAAATAAAAGCTATTGTTTTTATTGTTTTATCCATATTAAACCTCTTTAAGTACTAGTTTATCAAAAATTATACGCTTTTCAATAGTTGATAAGTTTTTCCAAACTTCTCGGTAATTAATAATTACTTGTCAAAATATTATTCTTCATAAGCGCCTATAAATATTAAATCAGCAGGTATATCTTGTACATCAATGCCCCACTCCAACATAGTTCCCTTAATGTTTCCCGGGGAAACACGCCAATTGTCAGTGGTGACACCTGACAAAGGATGGCCGCTTTCCTTGAAAGCGTCGTGCACAAGTTCACTGCAAATTTTTGTATCGTTGTCATTATTGTTTATTCCAAACAATCCAGCATAATTGTAAAGTGCTGATTTTTTAAATCGATTTGTATCTGGATTATAGCCATAAGTCACTTTAATCCAGTTAACAGCAGCCCTACCAGCATTTTTATCGGAAGTAACTCTTCCTACTTTTATTACAGCATATCCTTCCAAATCTTTCCCGGCCCAGTCTTCGAAAGTGCGCCTTTTTATTCCACCTGGATTTATATCAATAGCCCATTTGTTGTTCTCCTCATCAACATCAAGAATAGCAGCATGGTTAACTTTTGAAACACTGAATAATCTTATCCCAAAACCTACGGGATCAGCTCCTGCAACCATGAGAATATCACCAGTTTGTCCTTTTTTAATAATCAAATCAATTGCTTGCGCCTTTTCCCACTTAAGCTCTTCTTCTGTTTTAAAACCCAGAATTTGTCCCCAACTGGACACCCGCTCAAGTTTATCTTTAAAATGTGTTGAATGTTTAGCCTCTAAATAAAGGTCTTCCAGAGTTTTTCCGTTGAATAGACTTTTTATGGTTTTGCTTGACTGTTCAGCTATCTTCAGATACTGTTGATAATCAGATTCATGTTTCTCTTTAAAAGCTTTATGGATGGAATCTAATTTAGTAGATGTCTGATCATGTATAGTATTTTTGCGCTCATTTACATTAAAACCGAGCAGATCTGTGTCTTCTCGAAAATCCTCATTGTTAGTTATATTATTGTATGTATCTACCGCCCAATTTTTTGCTGCAGTTACCTTATCTTCCCAGAAATCATAAGCATATTTAACGTCATCGTAAATGCCTGACCAGAAATTCGCGCCGATGCTTGTTGGGTCGTTGAAATCGGGCCTGATGAAGTCGTAAACTGCGCCGGAAGCGGCGGAGTTCAGTGCAGCTGTATCGACCACTGATGCGAGCATGGCTCCTGTTGAATAAGTGAGAGACATTTTTGCTATCATTGCCTTGGTTACACCGGGCCCGAAACCATAATATCCGCCAGTTTTAAGCCAGTAATAGTTCACAAATTCATCTATTAATTGTCTCCCCACTTCGGGATGTTTCATCTCATATTCCATTATCATCTTTATCCTGTCAACCAGCCGTCCTTGTCCAAAACGGGCTCTATATCTAGACATTTCCCACGCTGTATTAATTCTTTTTGCTGTTCGAGTAATATATCCTTCTGCTTTTGCAAGTCCGGAGATAAAGAAGTTTGCTTCTCTGTTAAGATAGGTATCGGTGACTTTTCCCGCAATTTCCGGAGCCTTTTCCGCCACAAACGATAATCCTTTAACACCGATCTTAACTGCGCCCCACGCTTTAAAAATAGCTCCTTCAAAACCTTCGCCTCTTTGGAATATTCCTTTAATCTTCGATACAATTCGCTCTTTGATAAACTGTTCCACTCTTTCATTAAAGAGTCGAAGTTTGCCGCTAATGTATCCACCCGCTCTATTGTATGCTTGAATGATCCTGTTAACGCTTTTGGATAATCCGCCTGAAAAGAAGGCTTGATCCGCTTTAAGCGCCATATTCCGTATTTTAGCTGTAATTTTTCGACCAAAAGACCCATATAATTTACCTCCTATCTTAGATAGAAACGGTTTAGCTTTTCTCCAACCAAGTTTAGCGAATTTGATCGCTCCTGTCCCTACATAAGCAGCCGCGATATACTCGCCTATCTTGCGCCCGAGGATCCTTATACCGTATACCGCGTTTCTGGCATTCTTTGAATCCCTGAAAGCCGCCCAGATGTCTTTGCATTCACTTACTAACGCTCTCCACGTGCCGCCTAAGACTTCCTTGAACAATGACCGTTCATCCGCGCTAAGTGCAGTATGGACCGCTTTTGCCAATAACACAGGCAGAACCGCTACTGCCGCGGCTGATTCAACGCCGGCTATCATACAGCCTTCAGTCATGCTTATTCTAAGAACGGTCTGCATCAAGCCATCAAAGGTGCTTATATCATCTACTATGCCGCCGGTCGCATTGCTGAGCTGTTTAGTTAAGCCTGATAAAAATATGCTTCTTGAACTTAACTCATATCCTTTTATGATGGCGTCATAAATAGGATCTAATTTTTCAGATATTGTATCACGTATGAAGTTTTCTTGCTCTATTTTTTCCGGTGTTAAAAGGTCTTTGGAAGAAACATTTATCGCCTCACCTTCCCCAATATCGACCAAAGTGTCTCTATCAGAAAAAGCTCTGCTGTTATATATCTCGAAAATACCTTCTACGGGTATAAGGGATCCGGCTTCCGTGAGCATGCATGTATTGCGGTTTACCTGCACAAAGTCCGGCGCATAGGAATCCCCTATTGCCGGTGTCCATATCAGATCGTCAACTGCCCTCATTGTCTTATTAAGAATATTTCCTTTTTCCATGTCCTTGGTAACCGCTTCATTCGCCATCCCGTCCGATAGGTTTACAACCGGCAGGAAAAGAGCGCTTCCGGAGCTAACTATGATATGATCTCCTGCAACTCCTATTTCAGACCCATTGAACAGGAACAATTGCCGCGTGCTTCCTTCTTCGCCACCGGTAAAAAGCATAGCGCCGAACTTATCAACACCATTTATGTTAAAGAATTTATTGTCATCCACGATAAAAGATTCCCCTTCGAGCCTGATCCCGATAGAAAATGCTTCATATGAAATAGATTCATTGTCTCCGATCGAAGTGGAGGTATTAAGACCGAACTTTAAGCCCATTTCCGCGGCAGGAAGTTCGCCTTTGATCCGAATATCTCCGTCTATCGGAAGAACGCTAAACTGGACTATATTTTTGCCGATTGGATAATAAAAGGTTGCGCCTACAAATTCTGACAGATCTCCGAATTTTACGGAATCGGGGTCAGCAATAAAATAATTCAGCACCATTTTACCTTCACCCGTCCGGTGTAGCGCCTTTGTGTCTCCGTTTGCAAGTCTGGCATAAAATGTCTCTTTTCTTGTTACACCGCCCTCTCCTTCCACTGTCCAGAACAGAAAACGCTTCTCTTTCGGATATGTGTACTCGATCTTTTTGATGAGGCTTCCTTCGTTATCGTATATCCCTTCGGATACCAACCTCCCTTTGGGATCTACCACCTTATCAATATTACCGATACTTCTAATCACATTTTCGAATCTCCGGCATTTTAAGGATAGATCAAGTTTATAAGTTCCGGATGAAACATCCACGGTGAAATTTGTGAATTTTCTCCCCGAGAGCCTGCTATGAATTTTCGAGTCTTCTCCTATGCGCAGTTTCGCCATGAGATGGGGTAGGGCTGCCAATACCTCGGATCTGATCTTCACATTTATAGTATATTCGCCGCGGTTATCGACGCTAAGCGTAACTTTTTCAAAGTTTCTTGGATCACCGTCTGCAAGTTTTACAAGGTTTTCAAGCTGCTGCCCAAGTTTTTGCTGTTTTATAGTGTTCTCTTTCAAGGTTTTAATAAGACCCTGGATGCTTCTTTTGTTCAAATTTAAAGAGATCCCGACGACTTCCACCTTGTTGTTCTTCGGGTCTATATCAAGAACAACATCAAAATGTTTGTTGCGCAGGTCTTTAAAATTTGTCTCTAAATACTCGTTTACCCTGCCGGAAAGTTCCGCATCCTTTATGTATGAAGGATCTACGATGACCACTGCGTTGACAAGCTCGCTTTCATTGCCTCTTATCTTTACCATGATCCTTAGATCTTTTATTTTATTGATACTATCGATACTTTTATCAAGTATTTGGCTTAAGTTTGATATGTCCTCTCTTTCCTGAAATCCCTTTTGCTTAAGAAAGGATGAAATATTTTTAACATCTATGCCCGCAAAAAGTGTGCCGGTTTCCAGGTTCATCTCAAAGTCAATCTTGTCTTTAAATCCCAAGCCTGCCCAATCCGCCCAGTTTTTTGCCTGGCCATTAAGTTTTAGTTCGCTATAATCCGCTTCACCTGTTAAGTATTTATCCCCGTCTCCGATGATCACGTACTCCAAGCTCCGGTTCTCATCCAAGATCATGTTTGCACTTAAGGTGAACTTGGCAATCTCATTTGCGAAATATTGCATGAAAGGCCCTAGAGGCAGTTGGTTTTCCCTGTTTATCGGAAAAATATAGCCCAGCTCGTTATTAGATCCGTACATTTGACCGTACCCGAGGTCAAATCCAAGTTCCATTACCTTTGAGATGAAATTATTGACCTCAAGCCGGGCCCCATTTGTCATTTCTTCTCTTTGGATCTGAGCTTCGGGGTCTGTTTTTTCCGGCTGTGTCGGTTTAAATAATTGCCCGACAAGTGTTTTGGAAACCGGGCCTAAGATCTGGGACCATGCCGCAGAATTACTTGAAACTTGCGCATCTATTACTCCTATGGCTACGGCTTTTAATGCTGTTCCCGCAACAAGGCCCTCTATATTTTCAAACTGCATCTTGCCCGTCATTCCGCCCCACGCATACCCCAAAGCTGTGGATGAAAATGTCGCCAACGATGAGGTTAGGAACATGTTCCAGTCGTTCTGCCTTCCTAATTCATATATACCTTCGGAAACAAGCCCCTCTATCACATTTGTGGAAGCATCGAATAAGAATTTATCGAAACTGACCTGTTCGGTAAAAGTGCTTTCGACATTCCCGAATATCTGCAGATCATCGAGCCCGAGCCCCTCAAAAATGCTCTCTAACGGAGAAGTTTCACCAAGCAAACCGCCGAATCCCTGCAGCGCATTTACGCCTAACTGTACAAAAAGAGACAGCATATTAAACGTATCGTTAGCAATGGCAAGTGAGGTATTGAAAGCAAGTGATGCCGCCCACCCAACGAACGGTATAGCATTTAATACCGCACTGATTATTGTAGTAATCGCCCTGCCCAAGAAGCTAGACCAGAAGCTTTTCTTTACATCTATATGAAAATATTCATTTTTAACTTCTTCTGTCTTCTCGCCGTATTTATCGTTCCAGGTGGTTGTTTCGTTGTGCTGGGTATAAGTTACGGTGTTCTTGCCCTGCTTTTCCGACCATGACCTGTGGTAGTAATAGTGGTATTTTGTCTGGGAAATATTGCCGGCTTCGTCGTAATAGAAATAACTCTCGCTGTAGCTATTACCGTCGATCCTTGTATATTGTCTGGTAAGCTGGCCGAGTGTGTTGTATGTGGATGAATCGATCCGGGAGGATTCTCCGTCAACTATGGATGTATAGCTATATTCCTGGCCTGATTCGTTATAAACTATATCTGTCTTCTCAACAGTCTGGGGATAATCTTCTTTGATGCTTCCGTCTTCAAGCTCTATGGTTACAGTGTCTTTACTGTAAATAACCTGATTAATAGCGTTGTAGTTTGTTTCGATCCGTTCGGTGGTTTTTTGCTCCCAAACTCTTGGTTCGCCTATTCCGCGTCCAATAAGACCTTCTTCGACTGTTGTGAAAGCGATCATCCTGTCAAAATCGTCATAATAAATATCGGATGTAGTTTTTATTGTGAGAAGATCTGCGCCGTCCGGAGCATACATAGCAAGCTCATCGTACTCGGCATGCCCTACTTCCTGTGCCCAATGGGCTATATTTTTACCTGACCAGGCTCCCACACCGTCATAGTCATCTTCGTCTACGTTCGGGAACCAGGCCTGAAGATCGGTATCGATCTGCCATATATCTTTAAGCGCCTGAACAACTTCATCTTCCGCAGCCTGGGTTGTTATTTCATCCGTCCACCCTATAAGACGAGCCCATTCATCGTAGAGCATGTCGTCTCTAACTGTGGTTGTCGTCCTGTCTAGAATATTACCCTCATTATCTTCCCCAAACTCATGAGAGATCTCGGTAAAACCGGATACTTTACCGTTCTGGTAAGTCATCTCCGAAACTTGGCGTTCAACGGTCAAGTCCGGGGCCGCGGTAGTCAGGAATGTTTCGCTATAGCCGACAACTTTGCCGCTATCATACACTGCATCAGTCCGTGTTGTTGTTTCGGTAAGGTTTAATGTGCCTTCGGGATTTGTTTTATTAACAACCTGAGTAAAGGTATCCGCCCTGTCTACCGTATATGTCCCTTCCCAATCGGTGATCGTTATGAACTGCCCTGCATCAACAACACTCCCCTGACTAGTTATACTCCAATTATGATCAGTTACTGTTTCAGTGTATTTAGTTACATTGTTCTTAGAATCGTATTCTTCGGCATCAAAATTTGTAACTGTATGTCCCAGTTGAACAGGATTGAAATAATCACTGCCTGGAGTTATCGCTGTTATTTCAAAAACGCGGAGCCAACCGGTTGTATTCCCCCACCCCTGACTGGCGCTTGTACTTCCCCATAAATGCGCCCGTATAGCTGTTACATCCTGGAGATCGACCTCCATCAAAGAAACATCAGTTGTACCTCCGGCTGCACCGCCGCTGTATTCCCCAAAACTGCTTGATCTGCCGTCTCTTGTCCCGGGTATAACATGCCAGGCATCATCATAATATGCCTGAAGCTCCACATATGCCGAACAGGAGCCTCCATACCTTGTATGTTCTATCGTGGTAAAAGCATTTGCGTAAAAAGTGATATAGTCAATATCGTAGGCCTGATCAAATTCATGTGTCGAATATAATGTTTTTGAAACATTTACACCACTACAGCTGGTGCCATAATAAGTACTTCTATCACCGTCATGAACTTTTTCTCCGTCGGCGCCATCCGGTATATGCGTCGTATCCGGCCAGCTAAGAACGTTAGCTATTGAGGCATACTTAAAAGTAGATTTTTCTTTATCGGTCTGATCAATATTCCCATTATCATCATATGTGGAAGACCATATCTCATCGGTAATAAGAACATCATTATTCCCGTAAATTATCTGATCAGCTACGGCAAGCGAGGAAAAATCTCCATTTTCGAAAAGATCAAAATGAGAGAAAAGTTCTTCGTTAGTATAATCTTCAAATGCGAAAGAAACGGATGCGCAGTTTATCGCCCGGGAATCGGCGAGTTTTTCATCATCGTTGTATTCGCCCGTCCATCTTTCAACATAACTTCTGGAATCCTCATTTTTATAACGTGTAAGAACTTCAACTAAATGCTCTTCTTCATCAAACTTCTCTATCCTATCGACTTCAAGAAGCGAACCGTATACATAAAATTCCCTACGGACTGTTACACTTTCAACCTTGCCGTTATCCCCTTTTACATAAAGGTAAGTTTCCCGTTTTATTATATCTCCTTCTGCATCGGTTATTGCTATATCGAGCTTTCTTCTGTCCTCATCATATACGCATGTCGCGCTTGTATCGTCCAGAACACTTTCCATTGTAACAGTGAGCTCTTCATCTTCATTAATCTCGTAATCGACTGTTGCTATAAGCGTATCTCCATCTCTTAACTCCACTAACTTATTGCCTGAGTAATTGTAGAGGTTGCCTTTGGCATCTGTGATCTTAGATACTTCGCCTTCTTCTGTGTATTCAACCTGAGTTTGTCCGTCGGGGATGATCTCCTGATGAGCGGCGATCTTCACAAGTTCCATTAAAATATCTGCCACCGGGCTGGATGCCGCTTGAGATCCGCTTCTTGGACCGGCGCCTTCAGCTTCCTGGTCACTGATAAGCTCATTTCCCCTGTAAGGAGCCATGGCAGGCGTCCATTCAAAATAAATGGTCCTGCCGTCCTTATCTGTTATCGAGATGTAATCTCCGTTCGTAAGAACAGTTGTCTGGAGTTCCTTTCTGGAGCTGTATTTATAGTCGCGGACCGAATGATCGTCCCCGAAATAGATAATTTCGCCTTCTGTCCTTACCTTCTCCTGTATAACCAGATCTTTATCATAAATGATATCAAATATGTAAGAAGTGCGTTTTCTGCCGTCATTGTAGCCGGTTTGGGTATAAGCGACCATTCTGCCATAATCATCATAGACTATATCGCTTTTTCTTGAATAATCGCCTGTTCGCGTATATTCCTCATCCATCTCCCAGGCGGTTATTATGCCTGCTTTGCCGTCAGTATTATAATCTTCAAATATGTATTCACGATATTGTGTGTCTTCGCCCGGATTTATATATGTTTCTATATAGGAAAGGACGTTATCCTTATCATCGTATTGGAATTCATCCTGGATCGTCACCTCGCCGGTCGGGTTGTAAACACCGTTCCCCTCATCCCATTCCAGAACGCTTCGCTCGACTTTTCCGTATCTGTCTTTTTCATCGAATTTAGAGAATTTGACATCAAGAGTCTTCGTGAGGATATCGGAATTTTCGCTCTCCCATACCCACTCATCACCAGGGGTATATATTTCCTCTATATAGCCTGTATTTCTGCCCTCTTCATCATAAGTGAAATTCTCTCTTATATAGTAATCCCACTGGCGTATATCATCGAGCTGGTAACTGCAGGTCGTGCCTTCCATGTAATCTATGGTTTCTTCGCCTTTTGCGCCTGTGTACCTGCACATGAAGTTCGGGTTAAGGCCATCGGTATCCTTAGAAGCTTCTTCCCCTCCGAAATAAGTATATGCTTTTTGAAGAGCGCCATTCGATGCGTACTCATATATTGTTGTGGAACTTACCTCCCTTACAGAATCATCCCCGGGTTTAAACTCATATTTCTGTGAAAAACTAACGTATTCTCTTCCTTTCGTCCCTTCATAATAAGCGGCTGATTCGATATTAAGACCTTCGGGATTGCCGCTCGTGTCACCGCCTTCATAGGTTTTTGTGCAATACAGTACATCTTCCTTAAAGGCATCTTGCGCTCTTACTATTTCATAAACGGCTTCATCATCAACAATTCCTGAGAAACTGTTGTAAAAATAGTAAACACTGTTTTTTACTTCACCCGCATCAGTGTAATTCAACGCAAAGTCTGTGATCTCATATCCCTGAAATCCTGCATAGTAAGTTTCAGACCGGGTAATAGTATCATCCGGATCTTTTGTCACGCTTCTTTCAAGAGCCCCGTTAGCTGCATATTCATAATGCGTATATGACTCTATGCTTCCGCCGGATCTGTAATTGGTGGTTAAACTGCTCTTTTCGCTGCCGCTTAATCCGTCATATGTGGTTTCGTAAATAAGCGTACCATCTACATCCTTTGTAATGCTTTTTGTAAGCGCCCCTTTGGAGTCATACTCATAAGTAGTGCTACTGAGGATGCTGCCGTCAAGCGCATATGTTACGGTGCTTAAGGTTTTCTCTCTATTTTTTCTGCCTTCATAAACGGATTCTGAAAGTTTGTTCCCGTCTGTATCATTTGTTTCTGTCTTATTCAGCGCACCGGTCATATCATCGTATATATAAAGGATGGTCTCAAGAACATTGCCGGCTTTATCAAAGTTATTGGCAAGCGCTATCTTTTCTTCATCTTTAAAACCTTCATATATTGTCACTGAAAGTTTAATGCCGTCGTAACTGTATGAAATTGCCTCTGCCAAGGCACCGCTTTCATTGCAATTATAATCTGTTGTTGAGAGGATATTCCCTGCCTTGTCGTACCTGATCACATGAAGTGCCCTTTCCTGTCCTTTCAGTCCTTCATAATCAGTTTCGGATACCGTTTTATCCTCACTATCTTCAGTAACAACCCTATCTAGCGCACCGTTCTCATCATACTCATAATTAGTTTTATTAAGAATGTTCCCCTCGAGATCAAAGCTTGTTGAAAGAACTGATCTCTCCTGTCCCTCAAGTCCCTCATAAACCATAGTGGATAGTACTATCCCGTTCCCATCGGTTGTTAATGTCATGCCTAATGAACCGTCATCTCCGTCATAACTATAAGTTGTCTCTGTTAAGGTATCCCCTGCATCATCGAATGTCCTGGCAAGATATCCTTTTTCATAATTTTCTATCCCCGTATAAAGTGTTTCGTACACTTTGAAGCCGTCGTGATTTATGCTTTCCGTACCGGTCAGGGCACCATTTGAAGCATACGCATAATCGGTGGTTTTTATGATCGTACCTGTAAGATCGTAATCATACGCAATGAAAGGCTTTTCATAATTTTCTATACCCGTATAAAGCGTTTCGGATACCTTTATATTATCCGCGTTATATGTAACGGTGCTTTCTAAAGCATCTGACAACTTGTATGCATATTGAACTGTCGTTAAAGTATTCCCCGACGCATCAAAATTATTTGTAGTACGTCTTTTTTCGTGATTTTTCGGTCCTCTATAAGTTGTTTCGGAGACCTTTTCGCCAGATCCGTTTAAAGTTTCAGTCCCTGAAAGTGTTCCGTTGGAGTTATAATCATAATTCGTTGCACTCAGAATATTTTCGGCAATATCATACCTTGTAGAATCAACAATTTTCTCCTGGCCTTTTTCCCCGTCATAAGTAGTGAGTGATACCCTATTCCCCTGTGAGGTATCATATCCGATATCGCTATCAAGCAATCTGAACGCTTCAACACTTCTTAATGCTTCATCTTCATAGTTATAATCGTTCCTTACAACAATATTTCCGCTTAAGGTGTCAAATTCGAATATATTTAGAATTTTCTCTTTGCCTTCATCCCCGTCATAATATGTCTCTGACCTTACTTCTGCCGCTGAAATATCATGGGGATCGTTCGTTCCCACATACCGTGTAACCTTATCAAGCGTATATTTATCACCATCACCACCGATTAGAGGAACATCTGCATTCGGCTCGAGTTCATATTCGTAAATATTCACGCTGTTAAGGGTGGTCTCGTCCTCATTGTAGATATATGATCTAATAACATACTGATGACCTTTTAGCCCCGTAAATTCAGTGCAGCCTTTTAATATACGGGAACCCTTTTTTATACCGTAAGTTCCTATTTTGTCCAATCTGCCGTTCGAGTCATAAACATATTCCGCCTTCTCAGACGGCTTGTACGCTCCGTCATCATCAAGATAATATACTGAATGCACATAATCTATAAGCTCTTTCCCTTTATTTCCTTTATAATACGTTGTGCTCAATAAATGTTCGTCACAGGAAACGTCGCCAGCTCGGAAATCATCAAGCTGCGCCGTATAGTCAAGGCCTCTTATATTGTACGACCTTACGTCTTCAATCGCGCCCTCGCCGCCGGCGTAGTCGTAACAGTCGAGTTTTCCGGGTTCGTCACTGCTGTCGTACTCGCTTAAGGAATAAACCAGTATCTCTTCACCTTCCGCTCCCTCATATATATTCTTCCTGATAAGATCGGCATTATTCTCGACTTCTTCCTTCCATAACGGATTTATAGCAGCAAATTCTTTATCGCTGAAATCGATCCCAAGCGAAGTTATATCATATGTGTTAACTTCCCTGAGAGCGGTACCGTTCGGATATTCATATACAGATACTTCTCTGGGCTTTCCATCCCGGTAGTCTGAAAGAATATAATCTATCTTTTCTTCTCCCTGGATACCGTAATAAACGATCGTTTTTATGATAAGTTCATCAATAAGATCCCTGTAATCACCCTCTTGGAAAGCCGCCAGGACTTTCTCTTCCCCTTCTTCGGAGATCTCCTCGAGTTCATCATTTATCCACTTATTTATCTCCAAGTCGCGAATATCATAAGAAACTATCTTATCAAGGGTTTTCCCGTCTTCTTTATACGAATAAACAGAGATCTGCTGAGGATCACCGTTTTCACTGAAATCCGTCAGCGTGTATTCGACCCTTTTCTCCCCGGAAGAAGCGCCGGATGAGCCGGTCCTTTTCTTGAGAAGAACTTTATCGGCCTGATCGTCTTCGTTTCTCCTGCCGTTCCTGTCGATAAGAAGCATGGCTTCTTCCTCGATCATGTTCTTCATTCTTATCAGATCTTCATGCTTTTTCTGAAGAATACGTAAAAGCGCAGGCGACATACGATTCTGTCTATCCGCCTCCTGCCTATCGGTCAAAAGGCCTTTATAAACAGAATAGTGATATTTGTAATACATCCTGTCTGATGAAAAGGCTATCTGGTTGAATGTGAACGTGAAAATAATCAGACAGGAAAGGAACTTGAACAATTTCCTGCGCCTTCTTATTGAAGTTATCGCGAGGAAATCCTCGCTCCTTTCTTCACTGGTATTTTTTTCGTATATTTTTTCGTTATTCATTTCCCGCCCTCCCTTTTAGAACTTCATCGTTCCTTAAGGATGCTTTTTTAACGTATATTTTCAGAATGGATTCTTTAATAAACCCATAAACTATTACAGAAAGAATGAATAACTTCACCAGAATATCGCCATTACGGGAATAAAAGGTTTCTTTTTTGATCCTATAAATATTTCCGGTTAAAAACGTCGCGGTATCCTGCGGAACGGATCTTATTGCCCTCCCGTATGGATTTATTATCTGCGTTACGCCTGTTTGGGCTGCCCTTGCAAGATACCTCATGTTCTCTGCCGCTCTTGCTCTTGTAAAAAATGAAGCGTATTTTTTGAACCATGAGTAATCGAGGTCTGTGTTGCTTGAAAGAGAAATAAAATATTCCGCGCCGCTTTTCACGTAATCTCTGTATATTTTTTCGTTTATCTCTTCCCAGCATAAAGTGATCCCGGCTTGATCCAAATATAATTTTCCGTTATTTTTGCGAGGGGATATTCCTTCATTAAATATCGCCGGATCCTGCGAATAATACGTATCTTCGACTTTTCCTTGCTTGTCAAAGATGAGGGCTGTATTGTAAAGGATGTTTTTCTTCTCCTGATCTCTCAGCATTGAACCGATAATGTAGGTGGTTTTTGACCTCTTTATCTCGTCTATGACCGGCCGCATCTTCCCCGGAAATCTGTTCACTATATCCACCGGAAAAGTGTACTCCGGCCAAACGACTACGTCTGTTCCTTTATTTGCCGCTTCCCTGCTGAGATCTATATATCTCTTGATCCTTTTATCCAGGTTTTCAGTGAAACCGAATATGGTTTTTTCGGGGATATCTCCCTGGATCAGAGCGATCCTTTTCGGCTGTCCATGTATAGATAGATCTGCATTCTGCGTAAGAGAAAAGACCAAAGATCCCAAAAATGCGATGAAAAGTACGATACTCACAAACAGCGAGACTTTATCCCGCCTCGCCATGTGCCTGGCGATAGCGGAATTGAAAAGAATTATAAGCAATGTAATGCCGATACTGCCTGTATACCAGATGATCGGTACCGACGTCGGGAACAAAACTCCGATATCAAAAGCGCTGGCTAAAAGTGATCTGAAATTAAATAAATAAAGCAGTGCCGTCCAAAGAATAGCAGGAACGCATATTGATAATAAGGGATCCTCGAGTCGTTTTATTAATGATTTACTTAAAAGCAGGAAACCAGATATGAAACAAGCCGTGATAAGAATACCCGCAAGGTAAATTTCGACCTTGTAGGTTACTATCGGAAGCAATATCACGGAACACAATACCAAAGGAAATAATACAAGATGAAGATTTTTTATGCGTACTCTCGCGTAGAAAAGAAATAAAAGCGGAATGAGAAAGAAAAAAATGAAATAATTGTATATAAGATAAGGGCTGATGAGAAATATGCTTATTACTATAAGCTTTTTGGGGCTCATCCCTTACCTCCTGACGGTTTTTCTTTAAACGTTAATCAAAAACCCATCTCTACCCCTGTGCCCCCGTTTTAATAAAAGTCTTAAATAAAAAGCCGGACTACCAAACATTAAATTTTATTTGGTAGCCCGGCTATGCAAAATGTTCCCTGACCAAGCTTCAGGGAACAAATCTTCATGCAGCATCCGCAGCTTTGTGTCCCTGCCTTACGGCAGGTTTACCTTTTTCAAACCCATATTAAAGAACATATTCTTATTATTATTTTACTACTATTTAAATTATTCCACTACAATTAATCGCATTTTATTGTATTTTAGCAAAATTTGTGTGTAATGTCAATAAAAAGTTATTTATTTGAAAATATAACAAAAATTTTTTGATTTTTTTACTGAATTAAGGTTCTTATATCTTCAATAGTGTGGAGTGTTGTTACGTTCAGGGAGCCATCGATCTTTTTGGCAAGGCCTTTAAGGACGCTCCCCGGCCCCACTTCGAGGTAATCTTTTATCCCCATCGAAGCGGCCTTTTTGACGGAAGCTTCCCATAAAGTTTTGTTATCCAGCTGGTTGGCGAGATTTTCTTTTATTTTGGCGGGATCACGTGTTATTTCCGCATCGATATTGCTTATAAAATCTATTGCCGGTTCTTTTACTTCTATTTCTTCAAGAACTTTTTGAAGTTTTTCTTTTGCCGGGAGCATGAGTTCCGAATGGAACGCACCGCTTACCTTCAACATGATCGCGCGTTTCGCGCCTTGATTCTTAGCCAGGTCCGCGGCAAGTTCTATAACGCTTGCCGGGCCCGATATGACGACCTGGCCGGGACAATTTAGATTCGCGACCTGGCAGCCCAGCCCCGTACAAAGCTCCTCAACCTTATCAAGTTCAAGCCCTATGATGGATGCCATTTTACCTTCTGTCTTCCGTGATACTTCATCCATGAACGCGCCGCGCTTTTGGACAAACTTAAGCCCGTCTTCAAAAGTCATAGCGCCTGAAGCAACAAGCGCTGTCGGTTCGCCGAGACTTAACCCCATCGCGACAGAACCGATATTCGCGATATCTTCAGATGAAAAGATCTCTTTTCCCTCTTCACCCACAGGCCCGCCTTTTAAGGTCTCCGCTAAAACGTTCAATGTAGCGATGCTTGTCGTAAAAATCGCCGGTTGACTGTTCGCCGTTGTCTGGAGCTCGTCTTCAGGCCCTTCAAAGCAAAGTTTTTTTATGTCGCGTTCTAATACTTCGTTCGCCTTATCAAACACCCATCTTGCGGCGGCTTGGGTCTCATAAAGCTCTTTGCCCATTCCTATTTCTTGTGAACCCTGACCGGGAAATAACAAGCCGTACTTTTTCACCTTTTCTCCCATTTTTTGTTGTGTTCTATGATGCTGGGGTGTCGCCGAATGGGGCGTCCCCGAGTTACCATTCTATGATGATGGCGCCCCAGGTAAGGCCTCCCCCAAAAGCGTCCATGAGAATTTTGTCGCCTTTTTTTACTCTGCCTTCCTGTATTGCTTCGGTAAGGGCTACCGCGCTTGAAGCGGCGGACATGTTGCCGTATTTTTCTATATTAAGATAAAGTTTTTTCTCCGGATCCACGCCCATCCTTTTTGCCAGAGCATAAAGGATGCGTATGTTCGCCTGATGCGGAATTATAATATCTATATCGTCGCCTTTAAATCCCAACGGCTCGGTTACAGCGAGCGCCGCGTCCGCCATGATCTTCACCGCATGTTTAAAAAGAACATTGCCTTCCATTTTTATTGTATGGAGTTTGTTCTCAACCGTTCTTATCGAAGCCGGCATGCGTGACCCGCCCGCAGGAAGCTGGAGCAGATCTCCTTTACTCCCATCCGCGCCGAGGCTAGCCCCGAGTATGCCGCCTTTCTCCACAGGCCCTAAAACCGCGGCTCCGGCACCGTCACCAAAGAGTACGCAAGTGGATCTGTCGGACCAGTCCGTGACTGCGGACAGTTTCTCGGCCGCGACAACTAACGCATGTTTATACATCCCTGTTTTAATGAATTGATCCGCTATCGTAAGGCCGTATACATAACCCGAACAAGCAACTGAGATATCAAAAGCCGGTATATTAGCTATGCCGAGCTTATGCTGCAGCTGACATGCTGTTGAAGGAAAAAACATGTCGGGAGTGATCGTCGCAACGATTATCAGATCAATATCCTCGGGGGTAAGATCTGCGTTCTTAAGCGCGTCTCTTGCCGCTTTTGCCGCCATGTCACTTGCGGCCTCGTTCTCTGAAGCGATGCGCCTTTCTTTGATACCCGTACGCGTGGTTATCCATTCGTCTGAAGTATCGACCATCTTTTCAAGATCCGCGTTTGTTAAAATATTCTCGGGCAGATATTTCCCGACTCCTATGATGCCTGTTCTTTTTACTTCTGTCATTTTTAACCTCTAAAAACTTTGAAGCTCTTCAATAATATGAGCATTGACTTGATGATCAACATATTCACCGGCAACTCTTACGGCATTTTTTATGGCCTTGGCGTTTGATGAACCGTGCGAGATGATCACGCGGCCGTCAACTCCCATAAGCGGTGCCCCTCCGTATTCAGTCGCATCTATTTCCCTTTTGATCTTTTTGAACGCGGGAAGCGTCAGAAGCGCCCCGAATTTAGTTAAAATACTGCTCGCCTTGAGTTCTCTTTTTAAGAGTTCACTCGCAGCGTCAGCAAAACCTTCGGTGACTTTCAAAAATACGTTTCCCACGAAACCGTCACATATCACAATATCCGCGCTGCCCCTGTAAACATCTTTTGGTTCAACGTTGCCGATAAAATTGAGTTTACTTTCCCCGAGCATCATGTGCGTTTCTTTCAGAAAGCCCGTCCCCTTGGTAGATTCTTCCCCGATATTCAAAAGGCCCACAGTGGGACGCACTTTTTCGAGTATATGCCTGGAATAAGCGTCGCCCATTATACCGTACTGAAGAAGATGCAGGGGTTTCGGATCAATATTCGCGCCTACATCGATAACAAGACATGGTTTTCTCAAGGTGGGGAACACTACCGCTATTCCCGGCCTGTCAACACCCTGAAGAAGCCTTAAACTAAGAGTTGCGGCGCATACGACCGCACCCGTGTTGCCGGCCGATACAAACGCGTCCACTTCGTTCTTCTTTACCAGCTCTACCGCTTTCACTATGGAAGAGTCTCTTTTCTTCCTTACGGAAAGCGCGGCCGGCTCATCCATGCCTATAGCTTCGGAAGTGTTGAAGATCCTTATTCGCTCCTCAGGATAGCTATATTCGGACAAGAGTCCCTTTATAATATTTTCCTGTCCCACGAGAGTGATCTCATAGCCGTATTCATTAGCAGCCAGAACAGCACCTTCAACAGTACATGCAGGCGCTTTGTCTCCTCCCATTGCATCTAGAGCGATCCTCATAAATTATCCTCTGCCTTTTGCTTGTTGTTTCTTTTCCCTTTTTTCTTTGCGTTCCTCAAGACTCTCGATACGCCTTACCTGCTTGCCCTTGTAATAACCGCAATACGGGCAAACGCGATGAGGTTCTTTTTCCTTGCCGCATTGCGTGCATTTTGTTAAGGCCGGCGCTTCGGCTTTATAATGCGTACGTCTCTTGCGGCCGCGTGCTTTAGAATGTCTATGTTTTACTTTAGGCATTTCTTCTCCTTTTTTCTATTTTCTGACTGTCTCTTTTGCGATTTCGTACGTGTCTTTCGCGATCAAAAGTTCTTCGTTCGTTCCTATGGTCAAAAATTCCGCGCTACCACCCAAAAGATGTTTAAGCTGGTCTCTTATCTCATTTTTAACACGCGGAACGTTCTCCCCTATACCCCCGGCAAAAACCACCGCGTCAACCCCGCCGAGGACCGCCGCGTAAGCGCCGATATATTTCGTTATGCGATATACAAAAATATCATATGCGAGTTTTGCGCGTTCATTACCTTCATCAATTGATTTGAGTATATCACGCATGTCATTGCTCACGCCGGATACGCCCAAAAGCCCGCTTTCTTTGTTTAAAATATCATTGACCCGGTCAACGTCGAGATTTTCTCTCTGCATTATAAAAGTAACGACTGCCGGATCGAGGTCTCCCGAACGCGTACCCATAAGAAGACCTTCCAGCGGAGTGAATCCCATGGAAGTATCTATGCTCCTGCCGCCTGCAACCGCCGCTATGCTGCATCCGTTGCCGAGATGAACAGTTATGATATTCAGCTCTTCGATCGGTTTTTCTAAAAGTTCCGCGGCTTTTGCCGAAACATATCTGTGGCTGGTCCCGTGAAAACCGTATTTTCTTATGCCGTATTTTTTGTAAAATTCATAAGGTATCCCGTAACAAAAAGCTTCTTCCGGCATGGTCTGATGAAAGGCTGTATCGAAAACGGCTATTTGCGGAACGCCCCCGAATATCTTCATGCAGCTTTGAATCCCTTCAAGGGACGGCGGGTTATGTAAAGGAGCGAGTTCGGAAAATTTTTCTATAGACTTCAGGACTCTGTCATCTATCAATATACTCGTATTAAACTCTTCGCCGCCATGCACCACTCTGTGCCCTACGCCGCCGACTTCACCCACATCCGAAAGCACGCCGTGCTCTTTGTCGATCAAGATATCCCTTATGATCTCTATAGCCTTGTGATGATCGGAGCAGTCGACCTTTTTGGTGAACTCTTTTCCGTCTACTTCATGACAAAGCGAACTGGATGAAGTCCCGATACGTTCGACAATTCCCTTACAAATATGCTTCTCTTTTTCTACATCGAACAGTTCGTATTTTGCTGACGACGAACCGCAATTTACAACGAGTATCAACATTTTCTTTATACTTTCTATTCCTTTTGTGCTCTTATGGCAATAACAGCCACAGCATCGACTATTTCTTCCAGGGTGCACCCGCGTGAAAGATCGCTGCATGGTTTATCAAGCCCCTGCAATATAGGCCCGACAACTCTGGCTTTACCTAAACGCTGGGTGAGTTTATAAGAAATATTACCGGCATCCAGATTCGGAAATATAAGAACGTTCGCTCTTCCCTGCACTTTACTGTCAGGGCATTTTCTTTGCGCTACATCCGGAACGATCGCCGCGTCAAGTTGAAGTTCTCCGTCAACCATCAGCCCCGGCCTTTTCGCAATCACTCTTTCTAACGCGCTTCTTACGTTTTCGATAGAATCTCCCTTCGCGCTTCCTCTCGTAGAATAACTCAACAGTCCGACACGCGGCTCGATATCAAATAGTTTTTTGAACATGTCGCTTGTTGCGATAGCTATTCCCGCAAGCTGTCTTGAATTCGGATAAGGTATTACGCCGCAATCACCGAACGCGAAAAGCCCTTCTTCACCAAAAGGACAATTATCCAGTTCCATCATGAAACAACTCGACATTGTGCCTATTTCTCTGTCGATCTTCAGGCACTGTATGCCGGCGCGCGCTACATTCGAAGTCGTGTGACACGCGCCTGCGACAAACCCGTCCGCTAAACCCCTTTCCGTCATCATGGCGCCGTAAAAAATAAGATCTTTCATCAATGTTTCTTTGGCTTCTTCCGGAGCAATTCCTTTATGTTTACGCTTTTCATAAAACGCGTTTATGAGCTCGTCTTTTTTGTCATGAGCAGCAGGATCGATCAAATCAATGCCATCAAGCGATACGCCTACTTCTTTGGCCAGTTTTTCGACACTCTCTTTTTTGCCGAGCAGGCAGACCTTCGCAAAATTCTCTTTAGTGACTATTGCCGCCGCTTCAACGACCCTCTTGTCTTCGCCTTCGGGAAGAACTACACATTTTTTTTGTTTCTTCGCTTTATCCCTAAGCTTCTGGATCCTGTTCATTTTCCCAACTTTTCTTTAAGTTTCTTTTCGACATTTTTAGGAACGAACTTTGATACGTCAGCCCCCATCATGGCGATTTCTTTTATCAGCTTGCTGGAAAGGTAAGAATATGATTCATTCGGCATCATAAAAACCGTTTCAATATCCGGATTCAGCTTTCTATTAGTCAGGGCCATCTGAAATTCATATTCAAAATCAGATATCATGCGGAGCCCTCTAATGACAACTTTAGCCGATTTTGAGACGGCATAATCCACTGCCAGCCCGTCAAACCCTTCAATCTCAACGTTTTCAAGGTCAATTGCCGCTTCTCTAAGCATTTGAACGCGTTCTTCAATGGTGAAAATCGGACTTTTCTGTTCGCTCTCGGCCACGGCAATATACACTTTATCATATAGAGAAGCTATTCTCTTAATGATATCTATATGCCCGTAAGTTACCGGATCAAACGTTCCCGGGTAAATCGCTATTCTCGCCATTTTTTATATAGATTGAAATATTTGTATCGCCGTAAGTCTTTTTCTTTAAAATAGTAACGTTTTTTCCTGTTTGAGGAAGGACTTCTTCCACATGATGCTCAATTATAAGCAAACCGAATTCGTTTAATATATCATACTGGTTTACCTTAATCAAGGTTTTTTTGGCTAAACCTGTGTTATACGGGGGGTCAGCAAATAATAGATCGAACTTTTCTTTTTTATTATATAACTGCTCAATAGTTTCAAATGCATCGGATATAATTACCTTTGAACGATACTTGACATTTAAGGTATTAATATTATTTTTAATTATAGACGCGCAATATTTACTGTTATCAACAAATACCGCTCTTTTCGCTCCCCGTGAAAGCGCCTCAAGCCCGTATGCGCCGCTGCCGGCAAAAATATCAAGAATGTCCGAATCCGGAAGTCTTTCCGAGACGATGTTAAACACAGACTCTCTTATCCTGTCCTTTGTAGGGCGTGTAGCCTCAGCCTCAGGCCTTATTATCTTACGTCCTCTGTGTTCGCCGCCTATTATGCGCATGAGCTAAACCTGAACCCTCCCTCTAAACCGTTCAACAATGCTCTCTTTGATGCCGGCGTGTCTATCGTCTTCAAGACGGGGATCCTCTTTTACGATCCTGAAAGCTTCTTTCCTTGCCTCTTCCATTATCGCAAAGTCTCTTACAATATTGCCGAATTTCAGTTCGGGAAGGCCGCTCTGCCTTGTGCCCAAAAACTCTCCGGGGCCTCTGGTATCAAGATCTTTTTCCGCTATCATGAATCCATCGTCAGTCTCAGCCATTGTAGATAAACGTTCGCGGGATGCTTCCGTTTTGCCCTCACCGACCAGAACACAATAAGAGGCATGTTTGCCCCTTCCGATCCTTCCTCTCAATTGATGGAGCTGCGCCAACCCGTACCTCTCGGCATGTTCCACCATGATAACCGTTACATTGGGAATATCCACACCTACCTCTATGACAGTTGTCGCGACAAGCACATCGTATTTGCCCTCGCGGAAATCGTTCATCACTTTATCCTTGTCCTCGACCTTCATCCTCCCGTGAACAAGGGCTATGCGCAGATCCTTGAACACTTCGTTTTTAAGATGCTCGTACATGCCTTCAGCGGAAAGAAGATCCGACTTCTCCGTATTTTTTATTCTGGGATACACGATAAACGCCTGACGGCCTTCTTTTATTTCGCTTCTTAAAAACTTGTAAACCGCTTCTCTTTTGTCTTCGCCGATCCAGTAAGTAGTGACAGGCTGGCGCCCTGCCGGTTTTTCCCTGAGAAAAGAAATATCCATATCGCCGTAGACCGTTAAAGCCAGACTTCTTGGTATCGGGGTTGCCGTCATGACAAGCGTATCCGGCATTGAACCTTTCATCCTAAGCTCTTTTCTTTGGTCAACGCCGAATTTATGTTCCTCGTCTATGACAACGAGGCCGAGATTGCCGTATTCAATACCTTCCTGAAAAAGCGAATGTGTCCCTACCAGGATATCCGCGCTCCCGGAACGGAGTTCGTCCCTGATCCTTTTTTTGTCATCCTGATCGATCCCGCTAACTAATAAACGTACATTTATCCCCAAAGGCATGAGCGTCTTACTGAGCGTTATGTAATGCTGGCGCGCAAGAACCTCGGTCGGGGCCATAATAGCCGCCTGGAAACCGTTCTGGGCAGCGAGAAGCATCGCATACATGGCAACCACGGTCTTGCCGCTTCCCACGTCGCCCTGCAGCAGCCTGTACATGGGCTTCTCGGAAGCCATATCACCTTCTATTTGTTTTATGCATTTTTTCTGTTCATCCGTAAGTCCGAAGCTGAAAAGATCCTGGAAATCGCCGAGAAGGTTCTCCTGAACTTTATGCGAGATGCCTTTCTTGGTAAGTTTTTTTCTGCGCAGCGCCATTATGATCTGGAGGGTAAAAAATTCCTCGAATACAAGCCTTCTGTAAGCCTTTTTGAGGTTTTCAAAGGAATACGGAAAATGTATGTTCTGGACCGCGAATTTAAAATCTACCAGCTTCCTTCTGGCCCTTACATATGTCGGGAGAGGATCTTTCAGATGCGTAAGATGGGATCCCAGCGCCTGATGAACTATTTTTCGAAGATATCTTTGAGTAAGGTCTTCGGTTAAGGGATATATCGGCACGATCCTGCCCATATCCAGTGAATCCGAGACCTTTTCATCATCCAATATCACAAAAACAGGATGTGTTATCTGAAATTTGTTCTGGAGTTCGATCTTACCGTAGAGCATTACTTTCTTGCCCACCGTAAAATTTTTCTTTAGAAAGGGCTGATTATACCATACGGCAAAAACCCTGTTTTTGTCGTCCCCTATCGCCACTTCCAGTATAACGGTGCCTGTTTTTGCCTTGAAAAGATTCACGCTCAAGACCTTCCCGATAGTAGCCTGAGTCTGGCCCGGCTTCAGATCGTTTATCGAGACAATATTGCTTCTATCTTCATATCTGCGCGGAAGATAATAGAAAAGATCGGATATATTCTCCACGCCGAGCCTCTTGAAAAGGTCCGATCTTTTGGGCCCGACACCCTTTATATATCGTACGGATATGGCAACAGGTGAGTTTTTCACTTGCATAATATTTATTATTGTGCTAATATTTGCTCCTAATTCAAGGAATCTCGTGCGGATTTCATTATAAAAGAAAGGTATAACTATGGCAAGAGAATGTTATATATGTGGGAAAAAAGCCTTAAGTGGAAAATCTATAAGCCGCCGCGGTATGGCAAAAAGTAAAGGCGGTGTCGGTCAAAGGATAACCGGGACAACCGCTCGCCGTTTTAACGTGAATTTGCAGACCGTAAATGCCATCATAGGCGGGAAAAGCAAAAAAATCAAAGCTTGCTCTAAATGCATTAAGGCGGGAAAAGTTAAAAAAGCGTCTTAAAGCTCTATCGCCTCATGCCTTGATAACCATTCTAGCAAGATTAAATCTGGCAACCTTACTCCACTTGTGCATCATATCCAGTTTTTCTTTTTCATGAATTTTCTTCATGTGTTCACGCATGATTTCCTCCCAGATAAAATTAGGGAAATTTTATCTTACTTTACTTACACTTAAAGTTTGCCATATTTTTGCCATTTAAGCAACTTTTGTAAAGTTAACATGCTAAATCTTTTGAGGTAAAAGCGTTAAGATTTGACGACTTGAAGGTCTTTGATATTGAGCTGAATGGTATCGATGCCTTGCCAGCTGTTTACTGAAGGGGTGTAGGCAAGGTCTATTACATTCCCCTGACTGGGTTTGGTGACTAAGTTTTTCTTGAAAGTTACCGCTTCACATGTAAGACTGCCGCAATTGGCAAGAAACTTAAACCCGCTCTTACCTATCTCGCGGGGATTGTTTTTCACCGTTAAAGCTCTTGAGGAAAATATCGGCGCGCTATTGCCGGGGCCGTACGGCATTAACAGGCGCAATTCATTCAACAGTTTCAATCCAACATGCCCGAACGGAAGATTGAGATCTATTCTAAGTTCCGGCAATATTTCTTCAATATTAGTAAAAAATCTTTTAGCGATCCCGTTAAAGTTCTTTTTGAATTTATCGATATTTTCTCTTTTTACCTTAACCCCGCAAGCGGCTTCATGCCCGCCGAAATCTATAAGATCATCTTTTGCCTCCATGATGGCTTCAAACAGGTTAAAACCGTCAATGCTCCTGCCGGATCCTTTAGCCACATCGCCTTCTATCGAAAAAAGTATTACCGGCACATTATATTCCTCGGTAAGGCGTGAAGCTACTATGCCGAGAACTCCGGGATGCCATGCTTCATCCGCAAGAACAATAGCCCTGTCTTTTTTAATGTCCAGTTCTTTCCCCGCCCTGCCGGAAGCCTGTTTTAATATATCCTTCTCTATTGATTGCCGGTTCCTGTTCTCTTTATCAAGCGTTCTTGCCAGTTCGCGCGCTTTCATCTTTTCTTTGCACAAAAGAAGTTCTAACGCAACATTGGCCGAACCCACTCTTCCCATGGCGTTTATTCTTGGGGCAAGCGCAAACCCTATATGACTGCATGCAAGCGTTTCAGGATTCACCCGCGCAACTTCCATCAGGGCTTTAAGCCCAGGCCTGGTCGTATCCTGCAGTTCTCTTAGGCCGGCTTTGGTAAGGATGCGATTCTCGCCTAACTGCGGCGCTACATCGGCAACCGTTCCCAGCGCAACAAGATCCAGAAGCTCATCAACCTTTTTTTCATTGCTCTTCATCAAAGCGCGGGCTAATTTGTACGCTACACCCACCCCCGCGAGATGTTTAAAGGGATACTTGCAGTCTTTCTGGTGTGTATCGATGATCGCATAAGCGTTCGGCAGTTCCTCGCCTTCTTTTATTTCATGATGATCCGTAATAATAACATCTATACCGTAATCATTCGCACATTTCACTTCTTCTTTGGAGTTAATGCCGCAATCCACGGTGACAATAAGTTTTACACCGTCTTCCCTGGCGCGGGCTACCGCCCTTATGTTCATACCATACCCTTCCTCCAAACGGTTAGGTATGAATGTTTCATAATTTGCTTCCAGAAAATCGAAAATGGTAGAAAGGATCGCTACCGAAGTAACGCCGTCAACGTCATAATCGCCGTAAACGAGTATTTTTTCCTTTTTCGCTACCGCTTTATGCACGCGATCCACGGCCTTAGCCATATCCTTCATGAGAAAAGGATCATGACATTCATCAAGAGTCCCGAAAAGGAACATCTTGGCCGCATCAGGCGTTCTTATCCCGCGATTTATCAGAAGCTGCGCAAAAACACCGGATATGCCAAGCGCTTCACACAGCACTTTCTGCAGCCTCGGGTTAGCTTCGTGTTCTTTCCAGATCATGTTCATGGGATTTGTTGCGGTCAATCTGTTTTTCCTCTCGGCTCAACGTGAACCACTACGTCTTTTACGTTAGGCATAGCGCTAATTATGTTCTTTTTTATTTTAACGGTGGTTGCGTGCCCCTCTTCCACGGTCTCTTTTCCATCCACTCCTATTATAACTTCCAGGAAAAGATCTATCCCGCCCTTGCGGACCATTATGCGTTTTACTTCCTTGACCCCTTCGGAAGATCTTACTATGTTCTCTATTTTATTCCTTAGCTTTTTCGGCGGAGCCGCATCCATCAGTTCGTCATACGCGGCATGAAAAGCTTCAGCCCCTATTCTGATGATAAAACCCGCGACGATTATTCCCGCAAGCGGGTCCAAAAAAGTCCATCCTAACCTTGCCCCCGTGATCCCCACAAGAGCGGCAAACGACGATAAAACATCGCTTCTGTGATGATAGGCATCAGCCCTAAGAGATGCGCTGTTTATACGTTTGCTTGCACGGATGACGCGCCGGTAAACTATTTCTTTAACAATTATGGACAAAATAGCCGCGTAAAGAGCGATCGCGTGCGGCGCGGTCATTTTCCCCAAAACGAAGATCTTCGCCGAGTCTAGCGCTATCTTTACCCCTAAAAAGATAAGAATTAACGATACTATTTTTGCCGCTATCGACTCTGCCCGGCCGTGTCCGAAAGGATGTTCTTTATCAGCGGGTTTTTTGGCGATCTTAAAACCTACCAGAACGGTCATGCTTGTCAAAGCGTCGCTTGCCGTGTGAAACGCATCAGCGATCATCGCCTGGGATCTTCCGTAAATACCGGCAAATATCTTAACAATGAAAAGAAGCAGGTTGCTGATAATGCCTACCCAGGCGCTTTTTTCGCCTATCACATAATTTTGTTCATGGCTATAGGCCATATTTATGAATTATGAGTTGTTTGTTCTTAGTGTGCAAATAACAAACTATTAACTATCTTTTAACCTTCTTGCCCGGCCAATCGAGAAGCAATGGGCTGGCAATGAATATCGATGAATAAGTACCCACTATAACGCCTACAAGAAGCACAAATGAAAAGTCATTGATCACCTTACCGCCGAAGAAAAAGAGTGACATGACAACAAGCAAGGTGGTCAAGGACGTAAGCGTAGTTCTTGAAAGCGTCTGATTTATGCTTGCGTTAATTATCTCGACCGGCGTAGCTTTACGCATGTATTTCCTGTCTTCCCTTATCCGGTCAAAAAGCACGATCGTATCGTTTATGGAATAACCGACGATCGTAAGAAGCGCCGCTATGACCGGCAGTGAGATCTCTCTGTGTGTTATCGCTATCATGCCGAGACTGACAAGGACGTCATGGGCAAGCGCGATTATCGCGGTTATAGCAAACCTGAATTCAAATCTGAAAGAAATGTAAATACATATACCTATCAAAGCGAATATCAAAGCTTTAATAGCCGCTCTTCTAAGATCCTCTCCGACCGCGGGGCCTACCTCCTCCACTCTCATCACTTCGAATGAATTCGCCCCAAATTGATCCTGGAGACCTTTTATGATTTCATCTGTTTTTTCGCTAAAAGAACGTATAATTATACCCTTACCCTCGCCGAACTGCTGTATGGAAGATTCTCCGAGTCCGAGTTTCGCAAGCACGCCTCTGACCTCATTGACCGATACAACTTCATTGAACTGGAATTGCTGCAACGTACCGCCGGTGAAATCAATACCGAAATTATTCAGGCCCCTTTTGATAAAAAGGCTCATGCCGCCGATTATTACAACGAGCGATACAATGTACATGAGTTTACGTATCTTTACGAACGGGATGTTGGGCCTTCCGAAGAACTGAAACATCGGAAGCTTTTGCAGGTGAGTTTTGCCAAGTGTAAGCAAGTCCATTACAAGACGTGTTACCACGAGCGCCGTGAACATGCTGGCAATAATACCTATGCTCAAGGTCGTCGCAAAACCCCTGACCGGACCGGTACCGAACTGAAAAAGTATTAATGCTGTTATCAGTGTTGTTACGTTAGCGTCAAGAATGGTCAAAAACGCTTTGTCGTAGCCCGCGCTTATAGCCGCCCTTAAAGCCTTTCCCAACTTTGATTCTTCTCTTATCCTTTCGAATATAAGAACATTGGCATCGACTGCCATACCGATGGTAAGAACCAGACCCGCGATACCGGGCAGTGTAAGTGTTCCGCCGAAATACGCCAAAGCCCCGGTTATGATCAGAATATTCAGGACAAGAGCCAAGTCGGCAATAAGACCGGCAAGAAGATAGTATAGCGCCATGAATGAAAGGACTAAAATGCCGCCTATAAGAATAGCGTGTATACCTTTTTGAACGGAATCTTTACCGAGAGAAGGCCCGACGCTCCTTTCTTCGATGATCTTAACGGGAGCCGGGAGAGAACCGGCGCGCAGTATGAGCGCGATATCTTTAGCTTCCTGAACGGAAAAGTTGCCCGTTATCTGGGCGCGCCCTGACGGTATTCTTTCCCTTATAACCGGAGCGGTATAAACCTCTCCGTCAAGAACTATAGCCAAACGCTTGCCGGTATTAGTGCCTGTAACCTCCGCGAAGATGTCTCCGCCTTTATCATTAAACTCGAGTGAAACATACGGCAGGCCGAATCCCTGCTGGCTGAATTCTGTTGTCGCGTTGACCAACATGTCTCCGGTCAGAACCGCGTCTTCTTTTATAAGCAGTTTTTCTTCCTTCTCATCCCTCGTCTTCATCGTCTTGACTTCATAGCCTTCGATTTTTTTGCCCTCCGCAGCGCTTTTCACAAGGTCGGGATCATCAGCTACTAACTTAAATTCCAGATGAGCGGTCTTACCGATGATAGATTTGGCGCGGTCCCTGTCAGTAATGCCGGGAAGCTGTATGAGTATCCTGTCATTTCCTTGCAGCTGGATCGTCGGTTCCATTACGCCAAACTGGTCGATTCTATTGCGTATGATCTCAAGCGCTCTCTGCGGCGCATCTTTTGCCGCGTCTTTAGTTAACTCCGAGGTATCCACCTGAAGTATAAGATGCATACCGCCTTGAAGATCAAGGCCAAGGTTGATCGTGCCCTCTTTGGCGACATTTCCCTCTTTATCGTGAACATCAAAGGGAGGATATGAAAACCATATCGCTAAGGCAGCGATTATAACTACCAAAACGCTTTTCCATTTAAGTTTCTTCCACATATTACATTTTCCTTTCCATATAAATTTGCAACATGTATTTTTCTATTGTAAGTATGAGACTTATTTCTTGAGTCTGGATATTGAACTTTTCTGAACTTTTATTCTTGTGTTATCATCCACCCGAAGAGTTATTACATCGTCCTGTATATTAACGATAGTACCGTATATGCCTCCCGAAGTTACTACCTCGTCATTCTTTTTAAGCTCTCCGAGCATTTTTGCATGTTCCTGCTGACTCTTTTTCTGAGGCCTGATAAGCAAGAAATAAAATATGATGAAGATCAGGGCTATAGGCAGAAGGCCCATCATGGGATTTTGCTGCGTCTGGGCCGGTTGTGCTCCGCCGGAAGCTTGCGCGAACGCTAAAGTAAGCATGTTCTTTCCTTTCGGTTAACTAATTGTGGGATTAATATTAATTTTATATCGGTTTAATAATTATACATGGATTGAATGAGAAAAACAATAGCTGATTTTTTATTTTTGCGAAGAAAACTGGTCAATAAAATCCTTTTTAAACTCCGCGAATCTCCCTTTTTGTATTGCTTCACGTGATAATTTTATAAGATTAACATAAAAATGTATATTGTGTAACGAGATCAGTCTCAGCCCCAGTATTTCATCGGTATTGAAAAGGTGCCGTATATAACCGCGAGTGTAATTCCTGCAGGCAAAACAATTACAATCCGGGTCTATAGGAGTGAAGTCTTCCTTGAACGGCGCATTCCTCAGCTGTACCTCTCCGGAAAATGTAAATGCCTGCCCGTTCCTCCCGTTCCTTGTCGGGACAACGCAATCAAACATATCAACTCCATACGATATAGCTTCCAGCACATCGGGAGGCGTTCCCACGCCCATAAGATACCGGATTTTTTCTTCCGGCAGGAGCGAAGCGGTATAATCTGTTATCTCATTAATAAGCTCTACCGGTTCCCCTACCCCTATCCCGCCTAACGCATATCCATCCATATCCATAGCAGTAAGTTCTTCAGCGCATCTTTCGCGGAGATCCCGATAAGTGCTTCCCTGGACTATCCCGAAAAGGGCGCCTCCGGGCCCTTTTTCTTCGAGCCTTTTCTTGGACCTTTTCGCCCATTTAACAGTGAGGTCAACCGAATCCTCCACGTACCCTCGTTGAGCCGGATAATGAACGCATTCATCAAGCGGCATCATGATATCGCTCCCGAAAATAAGCTGGGTGTCAATCACGCTTTCCGGGGTAAAAAAATGTCTGGACCCATCGATATGCGACTGGAATTCCACTCCTTCTTCGCGTATCTTCCTTAGTTCCGCCAGACTGAAAACCTGAAAACCGCCGCTGTCAGTCGTTATCGGCTTATCCCATGACATGAATTTATGCAAGCCCCCGGCTTTTTTGATTATTTCCTCTCCCGGTCTCATATAGAGATGATATACATTGGATATGATCATCTCCACATCACATTCGATAAGTTCCTGGCTGGATACGGTCTTTACGGTCGCCTGGGTGGCAACAGGCATGAAAACGGGAGTGGAGATCTCGCCATGGCCGGTTTTGAGCGTACCAGAACGGGCACGGGAGGAGGCGTCTTTCCTATCGACAGTAAATTTCATTATGCCAACTCTTGAACAGCATTAAGAAGCTCATCGACAGTGCGCCCCTTGACTAGGAATCTATCCGCTGTCCTGGCATAAACGCTGTTCTCGTATTCATGGTATCCGGTGTAGATTATGATCCTGGAGAAAGGCGACACCTGTTTTAAAGTACTGAGAATGGATAGTCCGCTTTTATTAGGCATCATAAGATCCAATATGATAACTGAAGGGTTGTTCCTCTCAAGATAAGCGAGAAGTTCATACCCGTCATAAACAGCATCTACCTGGTATCCCTGATTCTTAAGAACATCCGTAATTAATTCGCATATTTCCTTGTTGTCATCTGCTATCACTATCTTTTTTGGCTGCTGCATGTCTGGTCACCTCTTTGATTTTTATTGCTTATCTTTGCCCTTTCCTTTAAGTGTCTCTCCGTACATCTTCTTAACGCAATCAGGGCAAAGACCATGCGTTAAACTGGCCTTTGTCTCATCTGAAATATATTTCTCTATCGAGACCCAAGATTTCGGGTCTTTAGGATCTTTTTGTTTTAAATGCATTTTTTTGCAGTTCACGCAAATAGGTATAAGTCCTTCTATGGTCTTGATGTGGCTTAATGCCGCTTCGAGTTCTTCGACCTTCCATTTCAATTCCTCATTTGTCTTATCTAAAAGAGCCTTCTGCTGCTGAAGTCTTTCTTCGGTCTTTTTTCTCTCGGTAGAATCCCTGAAAATACCGTGAATCAGTTTTGTCCCTCCTACATCGATAACTTTTGCGCTGATCTCAACCGGTATTTTTCTTCCGTCCCTGTGGCTTACGTAAACATCTTTTTCCTCGATCACCCCTCCCTTTCGCAAATGTTCCTTGAATATCGCTTTGTAGCGCTCGGCATCCTCCCTGGGATGGAGTTCGTATTGATGCATTCCGATGATCTTATCCGACGGCAAACCTATAAGCTCTTCGGCTTTTCTGTTCACGTAAACGATCTCTCCTGTATCTGCATCCGCGACAAATATCGCGTCATTTGCCGCCTCCATAAGCATCCTGTATTTTTTCTCGGATTCACGCAAGGCTTCCTCGGCATTCTTGCGTTCCGTGATATCCCTCAACACCCCTAACATATATTTTCTGCCCGCTATGGCGACCGGCGAAGAGTTGACATCTGCCTGAAACACGCTTCCGTCCTTTCTCATCATAGGTATGTTTTTCGCCAAAGTGATCTGGCCCTTTGCCTGTTTTTCAAATTGCCTAAAAACATAAGGCAAAGCTTCCTCGGGGTGAATGTCTTTAACCTCAAGTCTTAAAAGTTCATCCAAGGTATAGCCCAGCATCTCACACATCCTTTTATTGGCATCGAAAAACCTTGTATTGTCCATATCGGCGACCAGTATCCCGTCCATAGCTGAATTGAAAATAGCTCTTAATTTTTGCTCCGATTCTACCAGCGCCTGCTCAGACTCTCTCTGGCTTGTAACATCTTCGGCTACTTTAACAAAATGGGTGATCTCGCCGTCTTCGTTCTTTATGGGCGAGATAGCGGCTTTTTCCCAATAGATCTGGCCATTTTTCTTTTTATTCTTGAACAATCCCTGCCATTCATTGCCCTCATTTATCGTCTTCCACATTATATCCCGCTCTGCAGAAGTTTGTTCACCAATATCTCCGGCGGACCTCCCGATAATTTCCTCTTTTGAATAGCCTGTTACGTCAGTAAACCTCCGGTTCACGTATTCTATCTCGCCCTTAGTATCTGTAAGCATTATTATGCCGGGACTTTTATCTATTGCATAACTCAGCTTCCGCAGTTCATCAGTTGCCGTCTTTTTTTCGGTCACATCCGAAGTGATCAAGACCACGTCTTCGATCTTTCCCTCCCGCTTGATTGGCCCTATGCGGGTTTCATACCATGATATACTGCCATCCGGCCCGGTCCCCCTTATTTCATAAGTGCCGACTTCGCCTGTCTTGAAGACCTTTTCGGTGACTTCTCTTACCATGTCGTGATATTCGGGCATTATATAATCATAATGCTTACGTCCTACTGCTTCCTCAGGGGTGATCCCTGATACCGTGTGGTTGATGAACTTGATCTCACCTTTCCGATCCACTATCATGATAATGCAGGGCGCGTTCTCAACAAGCGATTTCCATATTGCTTCAAAGACCATATTAACCTCTTCTATTTTAAACTTTTACCTTTGTTTTTATTTGTCCGACCGAACCACTTCGCCATGTTCAAGATAAAATTTACCGTTCGCCGCACAGCAATAATCATAAAATGTCTCCCCGATTATGATCATTTCTGTTTCGCCCACGTTAACATCGTTAACAGCCGTAAATATTTTCTGGCCTTTTTTACCGAGAGAGACCATAAAGCCTGAAAGACCCGCGCTCTTGACCATGTTCGTTATATCATAGGTAGCGCCTTCTTCGTTCTTTCCTTCACGATTATTGACCATGACCTTCTCCAGCCGGATAAGGCCTGCGTCTTCGTCAATAACATATCTCGCCTCGAAACCGCTGTCATCCGGTTTAAATTCCCCGTTTTCGTAAAATCCGGCAGATGTTGATCTTGTTGTAACAGTAAGAGCAAAAACACCTGAATTAAAACAAGAACAAAAACAAATTGTTAATATTAGAATCGTTATTTTTTTCATCTCTCTCCTGTTTACCCGTAATACATCACTTGCAGCAGGCAGCTTATATGATCAGCATTGCATCTCCATACGAAAAAAACCTGAATTTCTTATCGATCGCTTCCCTGTATGCTTTAAAAATAAGGTCTTTGCCCGCGAAAGCGCTTACCAGCATGATAAGCGTCGATCCCGGCAGGTGGAAATTGGTTATCAAACCATCAACTATTTTAAACCTATAGCCTGGATAAATAAAGAGATTTGTCATCCCGCTGGAAGGCCTAGTTAAACTTTCCTCACCGGCCGCTGTTTCAAGAACACGCGTGGAAGTTGTGCCCACCGCGAATACCTTCCCGCCGGATTTTTTAGTCCTATTGACCGCATCCGCAGAGGATTTATCCATTTCATAATATTCAAAATGCATATGGTGGTCCTCTATATCCTCAACTTTTACAGGAGCAAATGTACCGTAACTGGTATGCAGCGTAACAAAAACTACCTTCACTCCTTTTGCCCTTATTCTTTCCAAAAGAACTTCATTAAAATGTAATCCCGCTGTAGGAGAAGCTGTGGCCCCGTTTTTCATCGCAAATACTGTCTGATAATCACCCTCATCGTCGGGAGTATCTTCGCGGTCTATATACGGCGGGAGCGGTATGTGCCCTCCCTCCAGCACTTTTTCCAGGGCCGCGTTAAATCGAACGTAACGGCCAGCATCGGCAGAGCCAAGGACCGTAGCGATAATACCGTTCTCGAGTTCTATTTTCTCGCCCTCTTTGATCTTCTTTGAAGGCCTGATAAGAGCGCGCGGCTTTTCCGTATCCGCGTCAAGAAGGAATATCTCCACCTTGCCGCCGGTCGCACGCTTACCGTAGAGCCTCGCCGGGATAACGCGCGTATCGTTCAGGACCAGGTAATCTCCTTCTTTGAAATATTCCGTTATATCGCTGAAAACTCTCTCTGTAATTTCGCCCAAAGAACGGTCCACCACCATTAATCTGGCTTGATCTCTTTCCTTCAGGGGCTTTTGAGCGACCAGTTCTTTCGGAAGTTCATAAAAAAATTCTTTTAATTTCATGCCGCCTGTCCGCACCATACCGTTCATATTAATATCTCACGCAACCGGACAATATTCGCTTCCGGATAATAATACTTTAATATTCTCTCCGTGCTTCGCCCTCTTAATGCCAGGCCAAAAGCGCCCCATTGACACATCCCGACCCCGTGCCCCCAGCCGTATCCCGAAAAAAGATAAAACCTGGGATATTTCTTTACATGAAAATTGGAACTTTTCAGGTATTTACGTCCTATAGCAGAACGAAAATCTTCCGTATCTATCTCGAACCATTTATTCCCTGACTTGATGCTTATATACTCAAGCCTTTTTGATGGATCCCGGGGACCCGCCTTGATATTGTCTATCCGCTTAATGTTATATCTTTTTTCATTAAGTTTATCGAGCAGCTCTTTAGTATACACGCGGTTCTGCCACCTGAAGCGCGGCGACCATCGGCACCACCGGCACCTCACCCCTTTAAGCGGAGCTGAATCTCCTTTCCAGACCAGGCCTATATCTTCTGTATGCCCTCCGCAGCATGAGTGAAAATACCCCGGGAAAACCTTCCCTTTATATTCCAGCACTTTACCCCGTGTCGCGTCTGTGGCCCTGTTCGTTCTCCACCTTTGGGCGTTTTTGCCTTTATAAACCTGGGAATAAGTATCGTCTGTCAGATCGTACTCTTTGTTCTTTCGGCGCAATGCCTGATCCACGGCAAAACTTCTTGAAGCTATAGCTTGTGCCTTAAGCGCTGAAAACGGCCAAAGATGGTTCATCTCGCACGGAAGCACTCCCTTAAGATAATTTTCAAGCTCCACCCTATTTATCGCTTCGAGAGTATTTCCTTTTTTGACGATATCGACTTCGCCCTGATAAAATGTTCCTCCAAGTTCAAACTCATCAGTGACCGGAGAAATACGTATCCTTTGAGCATCAAATATCGTATCAGCTGCTTTTATGCCTCCATCGACGCAGGAAACCTTTGAAGGATAAGGAAATGAAATGCCCTCCGCCAACACTCTTCCTGTCTTTGCGTCACTGACATCGCACTTTTTTTCACTTCCAAAATCAAGGGTATTAGCCTCTTGCGCGATCCTGACCCTGATAATAAATGAAGAACTTTCCCGGGGCTTAAACTTTAAGGGAAGAAAGAAAAAAACCGTTAACGCTATTATCAGAATAATAGCGATCCCGAACTTAACTTTGTTCTCTCTGGAAAGACTGTCTATCGAATATTTCATTTACCTTCTAAAAATCAGAAAAAAGATCAATGATAAAATCATGCTGGCAAGAATACAGGTCGTGATAGGAAAATAAAACGTAAAATTCTCTTTTTTTATAAGAATGTCTCCGGGCAGCTTGCCGATCCACGGCAATTTCCCGGCTAAAAGAAACACCCCGCCAACTACGATCAAAATTAAACCAAAAAGGGCTAAATATCTTCCAACGATCTGGACCATATCCTAGAACAATTCCTTTTGCCGCGCGGGATTTGTCTTGCCGAGATAATCATAGGCTTTTTCGGTGAGTTCTCTTCCCCGGGGCGTTCTTCTAATAAAGCCGATGCTTAAAAGATACGGCTCCACTACATCTTCTATCGTATCGGTTTCTTCATTGAGCGATGAAGCTATAGCCTCGATGCCGACCGGCCCGCCCTTATAAGATTCATATATAACATCCAAAAGTTTTCTGTCTATCCTGTCAAGCCCGGCTTCGTCAATACCGTGTTTGGCCAAAGCTTCTATCGTTGAATTTTTATTTATGTTACCGTCAGACTTAACTTCCACCCAATCTCTTACCCTTCTCAATAGACGGTTAGCTATACGGGGGGTCCCTCTTGAACGTTTGGCTATTTCAGACGCGCCTTTATCATCAATATGGATCCCCAAAAGATCCGCCGAACGTTTAATTATTGTTTCCAGCTCTTCGGAGGTGTAGAAATCCAGATGAAAAGACATGCCGAACCTGTCTCTTAAAGGCGCGCTCAAAAGCCCTGAACGTGTAGTAGCCCCTATAAGGGTGAAACGTTTGAGATTGAATTTTATCGCTTTGGCGTAAGGGCCTTTGTCGACAAGAAAATCTATCTGGAAATTTTCCATGGCGGGATAAACAAATTCTTCGACAACTTTTGAAAGCCGGTGGATCTCATCAATGAACAGGATATCGCCTTCCGAAAGATTGGTGAGTATCCCTATGAGGTCTCCCGCTCTCTCGATCGCCGGGCCGCTCGTCGCCGTTATCTTCGTTCCTCTTTCATTCGCGATTATATGGGCGAGCGAAGTCTTGCCGAGTCCGGGAGGACCTGAAAAAAGAAGGTGTTCCATGGGTTCGTTCCTCTTCATGGAAGCTTTTAAAGCTATATTTAACGACTCCGCCACTTCTTCCTGCCCGACAAAATCCTTAAGCGTCTTCGGGCGGAGTGAAAGGTTCATTATCACATCATCTTCCGATTCGCCTTCCCTTATTATCTCTTCATGTTTATCGACGAATTTTTCGCGTTTATTATCGGTCATGTATTATCACCTCAAGTTATGATGCTTTTTTCTCCCTGTAAACCTCATTAAGAAGTTCTTCGCTGGTCTTCAATCCCGGTTGTCTTTGGAAAGCTTTTTGGATCATATCTTCAGCTTCGTTCTTTTTATATTGAAGTTGAAGAAGGATGCTGAGAGCTTCACTTTTTATATCTTCATGCTCTTTGATCCGGCTTATATGCCCGTCTTTTATAAGACCGTATTTTCCGACCTTACCCTGGAGTTTGGCAACTATCTGGCGGGCTCTTTGTTCCCCTATGCCGGGTAATTTCTTTAAAAAAGATACGTCTCCGGTATCTATCGCGCCGGCTATTGTGGAAAACGGTTCTGCAAGAGCGCGACAGGCGGCTTTCGGACCTACACCCGAGACAGAAATAAATTTTTCAAAAAACTCTTTTTCCACCTCATTCTGAAAACCGATAAGCACGGGAACGCTGCGGGAAGGTTCTACCTGGTAATAATGATATGTCACTAAAGTCAATTTTTTTTCTTCGGTTATCTCTTTTTCGAGGGCTTTCATGACCGCCTGAGGGATAAGCACTTCATAACAAAGATTGCCGTTATCAAGGAGGATCGCCCCGTTCTTTTTCTCTGCCACTGTGCCTGATATGCGTGAGATCATTTTTTTATCATCTCTTTTTTTGGTTTTGACCTTTTCCTGCCGGATTTCTTGTCCATATCTTCTATGTAAACAAAACTGATCGCCATGGCGATCGCGTCGCTTATATCGGGAGGCTCCGGGAGCTTGTTCAGGTTTAAAAGCGATCTGACCATTCTTTGCACCTGATGTTTCCCCGCCCTGCCGTTACCGGTAACTACTTTTTTTATGCGCGTGGCCGGCAAGCTTACCAGCTGGACGCCATTAAGACCGCACGCTAAACATACCACGCCTCTGGCATGCCCCATGAGTATAGAAGTCGCGGGATGTTTATAATGCGAATAAAGTTTTTCAAGAACAAGCACATCGGGCTTAAACTCTGAAATTATGTCCGAAAGGTTATTATAGATATCCTCAACACGCTTACTTATGCCCTCTTCCGGAGATGTTCTTATAACTCCCGCTTCTATCAGCTTGATATGGTCCGGATCGTGCGCTTCAATGATGCCGTATCCGGTACGAAGGAGTCCTGGGTCAACGCCTAATATGCGCATAAAAACAGAAAATTCGAAGTGCGAATCCTAATTTTGTTCGTTCTCGATTCTTTTTAATATTTCGTCCGGTATGTCAAAATTGCTATAGACATTCTGAACGTCATCGTTATCTTCAAGATCCTCGACCAGCGCCAGGATCTTACGTGCCGTTTCGGGATCTTCGACTTTGACGATATTTTTCGGCGTCATGCTGAGTTCGCCGGACTCAACTTTTACGTTTTTTCCTTTAAGGCCGGTACGGACTTTATCAAAATCCTGAGGAGCGCAGATTATCTGGAAAAAATCCTCATCGGAAGTAAGGTCTTCGGCTCCGGCTTCAAGAGCTATATCCAAAAGCTCATCTTCCTTTGCATCTTCTCTTTTAACAAGAAAAACGCCTTTTTTTTCGAATTGGAAAGCGACCGATCCGGCACCCGCCATATTACCCCCGCGCTTGGTAAATATGCTGCGAACATCGCTTGTCGTGCGGTTCTTATTATCGGTAAGCCCTTCAACTATTACCGCAACGCCTCCGGGAGCATAGCCCTCGAAAGAGACATTCTCATAAGATACACCTTCTAATTCCCCGGTCCCTTTTTTTATGCCGCGGTCAATGTTGTCAGCGGGCATATTGGCTTCTTTTGCTTTTTGAATAGCCAATCTTAATCTCGGGTTCGCATCGGAATTTCCCCCGCCTTCTCTGGCCGCTACCGTTATCTCGCGTATAAGCTTTGTAAATAATTTACCGCGCTTGGCGTCCGCAGCGCCCTTTTTATGCTTGATACTTGCCCATTTGGAATGACCGGACATCTATTATTCCTCTTCCTTTTTCTCTTTTTTATTCTCGGCTATGATCTTCTGGGCAACGTTCGGCGGAACCGGTTCGTAATGCGAAAAGGTCATAGTATAAGTGGCTCTGCCGCCGGTTAAAGATTTAAGTTCATTCGCGTATTTATACATCTCTTCCAAAGGAAGTTGCGCCTTGACAACCTGCATACCTCCTTCAGAACCCATGCCTTGCACGCGGCCTCTGCGGGAACTTAAAGAACCTGTTATATCTCCCATGTTCTCTTCAGGAACAGTCAGCTCAACGTTCATGATCGGCTCAAGAAGAACCGGTTTTGCTTTTTCGCATGACTGCCTGAAAGCATGCGCCGCCGCTATCTGGAACGCGATATCCTTGGAATCTACAGGATGGGTCTTTCCGTCATAAACGATCACTTGTATATCAACAACAGGGAAACCTGCCAATATGCCGTCGTCCAGAGAATTCTTTACGCCCTTTTCACAGCTGCCGACAAACTGCTTGGGTATCGCTCCGCCGACCACTTCATCAACAAACTCAAACCCTTTCCCTCTTTCGAGCGGGACTACCTTCATCCATACTTCCGCAAACTGCCCGGCGCCGCCGGACTGTTTTTTATGGCGGTACTGGGCGTCTCCATTGGCGGTAATAGTTTCCTTGTAAGCGACCTTTGGAGTCCCCAGTTCAGCATCTACGCCGTAACGGCCTTTCATCCTGTTCATCATAGTCTTGATATGAAGATCTCCCATGCCTGAGACTACAAGTTCATGTGTTTGTTTGTCCCTCAGCATGGTAAACGCAGGATCTTCAGCTGTAAGTTTTGCGAGAGCGCCGGATATCTTATCCTCGTCGCCTCTGCTTTTCGGTTTTAATGAATAACTGACCGCAGGTTCAGGAAAACTTATTTCCTTAAATTTGACGGGATTCTTATCATCGCATAGAGTATCGTTCGTCTCGGTATGCTTCAATTTTGCAACTGCTGCTATATCGCCTGCCACGGCAGAATCGGTCGAGACTTGCTCTTTTCCCTTAAGAAAGAAAAGCTGCCCCAGTTTTTCAGAAGTATCTTTAGAATTATTTTTTACTGATTGGCTTGAAGATACCTTTCCCGATCTTACTCTGAATATCGATATCTGTCCCGCAAACGGATCGGAGATCGTCTTGAATACCTGAGCTGAAAAAGGAAGATCAGCCTTGGGCTCTACTATCTTGGCTTCACCTTCCTCCCCTGATACGGCTATTTCAGCGCCTGGTCTGTCTTCAGGCGAAGGCATGTAATCTTTTATCATCTGACAAATTTGGTCAACTCCTATTCCTTTTTCGACTGAAGCCGGTATTACGGGAATGATCTTACCTGATATAACACCCGCACGAAATGCCTTGCTGATCTCATCCGCCGAAAGTTCGCCTGTTTCGAGATATTTTTCCAAAAGGGCATCGTCAGATTCCGCGACACCTTCAGTAAGCGCGTTTGAAAGTTTTTCAGCCTTTGCTTTATCATCGCCCTCGAGTTTATCTATTCCTTCTTTGGTAAGAAGATTGGCTATGCCCGAAAAAGCTGAACCTTTGCCGTTCGGATAACAGATCGCCACACAGTTCTTTCCGAAACTTTTAGTGATGCTTTCCAGCGCCTTTGTGAAATCCGCATTATCTTTATCCATCTTGTTTACAACGATCATTCTCGGGAGGTCAAGCCCTTGAACAATTTTCCAGAACTTGCTCGTCCCGACCTTTACCCCCCCGAATGCATCAACTAACATTACCGCTGAATCCGCGGCGTTTATGCCGGCTATAATATCGCCCATATAATCGAGATATCCGGGAGCGTCTAATAGATTTACCTTCACCCCGTCTTTCTCATAAAACGAAACGGAAAGATTGATAGAATTTTTTCTTTCTTTCTCATCTTCGTTATAATCCGAAACGGTTGTCCCTTCGTTAATACTGCCTTTTTTTGAAATAGCTCCGCCTTTGAGGAGCAAATTTTCCACCAGTGTTGTTTTGCCTTCTCCTGAATGGGATAAAATAACTACATTACGAATGTCCTTAGTTGAACCTGCCACTTGGGTACCTCCTTATTATTTGGAGTTGAATTAATAAGATATTATATATAGCTGATAAGTTATTTAGAGTGTTAATATTACAACATCCGGCTTGAGTTTGTCAATTAGTTTTAAGAAGCCGAAAATGAAAGGATTCTTGCGCTAATTCACTAAGTAGTATCGCACCACTTCGTTTGAAGGATTTCCAGACAGGTCGAAACGCGGTCTTCAGGCTTGTAAATACGGAAAAGCGAACCAGATACAATCAGGCTATGGGCTCGCTATTTTCCTTTTATTGCCTTGTAAAGCTCTGCTATCTGATCTTTATATAACGTATTGAATACGGCTTTGACTTCCTGCTTATGCGCCCCCTTTCTTATCATGTCTATTCTTTGCTTGTTTTCTCTCCGTTTGTCATTCACCCTCTTGTTTTGATCATTAAAACGGATTGTCATGATGCCCCCTTTTCCTCCTTCTTGCCGAAAATAACCCGACCATCGTCAGTGACAATAAACGATACTTTGTCACGACGCCTTATCTTGAAATAGTTCTGAAGAGCTTTAGGAATGAATATCTGACCCCTGTCAGAAACCGTTGCGGAAAATTTGAATGTGTATTTCTTTTTCATCTTTTTATCAACTGATCTGCGCTGAATATTCAACAATTCTATAACAAGTATATAACAAGTAAAAATACTTGTCAACAAATTAATAAGATATTTTTTCGTGAAGAAATAAAAAATTTAAGTTTTAAGGCATGGTTTGGAAATGCTTATTCTGTGAGGATCTTAGAAAAGACTTTCATTTGCCGGACATGGCGCCGAACATACCTCCTATGAGCGCCCAGATAAGAACAGCAACTATTCTACTCTTCAAAAGAGGACAGGCTCCGCCGGTAATAGTGCAGAGATAATTACCGGCTAAACCGATAAGCCCGCCAACAACAGCTCCTATTATTATCCTTATGATCATATCCCCTATTAGTATGTTTATCGATCTCTTTTGAATCTTTTGAAAACGTCCATGCTGAGTATTTTGGGAGTTCTTTTGTAGATCATTTCGTAACTTTTATCTTCCGGTACTTTAGACTTTTTTATGGTGACTTGTGTGACCTCATCTAGCAGAACTTCATCTGTTTTGGCATCGGTTATTTCGTATTTTAATTGCATTCTCGCGTAATTTTTCATGTTTTTGGTCGCCACGTCCAGGGCCAAAGCCCCAGGAGAATAGATATTGGTTATAGGAGCTTTTTCCATCCAAATGTATTCAATTATTTTCCCCGAGAAAACAATATCCGCCTTTGCCCTATCATCCGCTACATTAAAACGCGTGCTCCTTCTGGTCGCAAACATGTCCTTTACGATCTTGGTGACAGTATCGGCACTGACAACGGTATTCTTTGAATCATTAGCGATTTTTGCCACATAGATATTGACCGGTTCAGTGCTTTTAAGAACCTCTTCCCATCTTTCCGTATCTATGTTCTGAGAGAATGCCTGGACCTGAAGAACCATGGAGACCATAATGATCATGGCCGCAACACTTTTTAAAACTTTCATTTTATCCTCCTATTTTAAAAATATTACCGGGTATCTTTCCCGCCTGCTACGCGATAGATCAACACAACGGTAACCACAGCGGTAAAAAATATAAGATTCACTATGTTAAACGTCCGCCAAACAGGGTCGGCGGAACGAAAAGCCTCCGGGGCCATCAATAAAAAGCATATCCATACTCCCAATGCCCAGTATAAACTGATGTCTTTAGAGGATCTTCTTCTTATCACTCTCACGATAAGAGGTATATTCCAAAACGGCAACGCTATCGCCGCTATTAACGCTATTTTCTCCATCGTTCCTCCCTATTCAAAGAATCATACCAGTAAAGTCTGAAATTTGCAAAGGTTTTCCTTTAATAAAAAACCCGCGGTTTTTATGCCGCGGGTTTTAAAATTAAAGGAGCGCCGTTCTACTCTCCCGTGCCGTCGCCAGCGCAGTACCATCGACCACGAGGGGCTTAACTGCCGTATTCGGAATGGGAACGGGTGTTTCCCCCTCTGTAATAGCACTCCCAAAAAAATCTTATGACGATTGAAATAGAGATATCCTGAATCTAAAGAATAATAGTTAAAATTTTGGATATATTAAGGTCAAGCCGATCGACAGATTAGTATCTCTAAGCTGAAACCCTTACGGGTCTTACACTTGAGACCTATCAACCTCGTAGTCTACAAGGTGTCTGATTGGGATATCCATTCTTAGGGGGGGCTTGGCGCTTAGATGCTTTCAGCGCTTATCCTTTCCGAACTTAGCTACCCAGCT
>CAZNEE010000007.1:0-3607 GCA_964572255.1 uncultured Planctomycetia bacterium
TGCATGCCTAAACCACGCCGCCAGCGTTCGTTCTGAGCCAGGATCAAACTCTCCAATTTTAAATTGTTGACCCATGCACTTTCGGTTATCTAATTTCAAAGAACAAATATATATATATTACAAGACATAAAAAAAGCACCCTTAACAGATGCTTTGTTATTCACTCTGTTGAGCAATTACCAAACGGTATTCTTCCTCTATAATTATCATAACTCTTATAATACTGTCAGTCAATCAAAGAACACCGTTTACTCAAAAATAAAAAAACAAATCCAATTTAGGTAACTGTAATTTTACATGAAAAGATAGGGATGTCAAGCTTTTTTTCATAAAATTTTTATTATTTTTTCATACCCGGGTATGCAGCTTTGTGGATAACTTTACTCTTGTGGATATTTATAGCATTGTGGATAAATGGAAGTTTGTTATTTTTAAGTGTAAGTTATTTAGAATAAAAGACTTATGGAGATGTATAGTGCTTGTTATCTGCTGATTTTAGCGAATCTGCGTTTGCCTACCTTAAGGATCTTCCCTTCTCCCTCTAAGGTAATTTCAGCATCAGCATCAGTTATTTTTTCGCCGTCAATGGACACTGCGTTCTGTTTTATTAGCCTTCTTGCTTCGCTTGTTGATGGAGCAAACCCTACCTCTTTAATCAGGTCAACTATACCTATTTTAGCTTTATTAAAAGTGAATTCCTGGACATCTTCAGGGATCTCTTTTTTCGCGAAAACAGCTTCAAATTTTATTTCAGCCTCATTAGCCAACTTTTCACCGTGATAATCAGCAATTATGTTTTTCGCTAGATCACCCTTTGCCTTTTTTGGATGCACCTTCCCGCTTTCAACATCATGCCTCAAAGCTTTGTAATCAACGTTCGTTAAGAGCTCATAATACCTCCACATCATATCATCCGATATAGACATTAGTTTTCCGAACATCTCATCCGCTGATTCGTTTATGCCGACATAGTTATTTAAGGACTTGGACATTTTATCAACGCCATCAAGTCCTTCAAGTATAGGCATGGTTATAACAACTTGAGGTTCCTGGCCGTAATTTCTCTGCATGTCACGCCCGACAAGCAGGTTGAATTTCTGATCCGTTCCGCCCAGCTCCACATCGGCTTTCATGTAAACAGAATCGTATGCCTGGATCAAAGGATAAAGGAATTCTAGAATGCTTATGGATACTTTTTTCTTAAAACGATTCAGAAAATCATCACGCTCCAGCATGCGAGCGACAGTGTATCTGGACGCAAGATCAAAAATGCCTTCTGTACCGAGCTTTGAGCACCATTTAGAATTAAACACTACTTCTGTTTTATCTTTATCCAGTATTTTAAATATTTGTTTTTTATATGTCTTGGCGTTTTCGAGAACTTCCTCTTCAGAAAGCTGAGGGCGCATCTTGGATTTGCCGGAAGGGTCGCCTATCCTGCCGGTAAAGTCCCCTATCAGGAAAAAAACTTTATGTCCCAGATCCTGGAACTGTTTCATCTTGCGCAAGAGAACGGTATGGCCTATGTGAATATCGGGTGCAGAAGGGTCAAACCCCGCCTTTATGCTAAGAGGGCGTTTCCCGGAAAGTTTTTCTTTAAGCTCTTCAAGGCTGATTATTTCTTCAGCGCCTCTTTTAATTATCTCTATTTGTTCTTTGACCGGTTTCATAGTTGGGGTATTTTAACATAACGTTCAGTAACTAGCAAGCGGGAACAAAAGCTGATTATTCCCAGCTCTTTTGCGCATGGAGCGGAATAAACAGTATAATGTTGCCTAATCGCACTTCTTCATTCAGAAATTCCATATCGAAGCCATGATATACATCTAAGTCGTTACTTATTATTAAGTGCTCACTGAGATCTTTTTTAGAAATTGTTTCAAGGATTTGATGATCTAACCTCTTCATTTGATTTCGAAAGATCCTGTCATGAATTTGAAGAGCCTGCTCCAGAGCCAGCGGGAACATAACAAACCAGTTTACGTTATTGCCTCCATCTATAGAATTATCGGCAATGATAGTGGAGTTTATATTTCTTGAATCCCTTACATAAACCCAGGAAACATTTCTTCCTCCTTGCGGATCTATATTCCAGTAACTTCCATCGGATGAACTCTGCAAGAATACATATCCACCGGCCTCTCCTGAAAAACTCATCGTGCCTTGAATGGTCTGTGTAGAACCGGCTTGAAAAATAAGATGTTTACCCGCAGTTGCACAGCTTAAGTTGTTGAACGTTGTGGAACCGGAGATCAAGGAATCGCCGCTCCCATCAAAAATGACAGTACCTGAGGATGTGAAAATACCGTTATTTTCAAAATTACGGCCGATATTTACGGTATTAGCGCCTGCATTGATCGTATTATTGTTTCCTATAACAAGATTACCGTTAACATCCAACGCATTATTCAAATTATGAGTGCCCGCACCTGAAAAGGTCAAACTGTAATAATTATCTCCCGCCACAAAACCCGTATATACCCCGCCTCCGGTATATTCCACTGTCCCTGAATCAGTATCATTGGTGAAATTGGCAAGCGTTTCGGTGCCAACAAGCTTAAGAGTCCCTATATTACCAAAAACAGAACCGGCTCCCATAGTAAGATCATTGCTGTTAAGATCGAGTATGCCGGAATTATTTGCTATACTAAGATTCCCGTTAACTGTAAGGTTGGCATCTAGATTATAAGTTCCTGTTCCGGAAATCGTTAAATTAGAATAATCATCTCCTGCAGCAAGAGAGTTGTAAGTGCCCGAACCATAATAATCGCAAGTACTGCCGTTATCAAACTGAGGATATCCCGGTCTTGTTGTTACAGTTTCTCCTCCTTGAAGCCTAAAGATGCCTCCATCTTCTATAATAAACTCACTGTTATTACCGTTCACTGCGAAATCATTGCCTGCGATATCTAATGTTCCTTCTACTATAGTTAGATCTCTATTATTCTCATCCAAGTCAAAGTCCGATGCTAATGTTACCGTTCCGCTTGTTTTGTTTATGGTGATATTGCCGTCAAAATTGTTCTCTCCCCCGCCTGAAAGATCGAATGTCTGATCGCTGGTTCCGGTAAATTCCAAAGAAGCACTTCCGCCGTCAAAGGCGTTCTCCACGTTTACATCACCTTGAGCTTCCATAGTACCGTTATTAACTATTCCATTCATCAAATTCAAGGTTCCGGTAATTATCATGGTGCCCGATTGTATGGTAACGTGATCGGTATTGTCCTTGTTGAAATTCACATTGTTGAAAGTTTCACTAACATTAACATTGAAATTCGCGTCATCACCGCTTACAAATTCCACCGTACCATTATTATGATTAAAAGTGCCGCCTGCATTATGTATCCAGTCATCATCGACATATAAAGTACCGCTGGTGCTGGTAAAGGTGCCACCTGAAAGTGTAAAATCATCATTCATATCAATGTCGCCGGTTCCGCCATTAAACGTACCGTCGCTTTGATTGTAGCTATCCATAATTAAAGTACCGGTGGTGTTTGTAAATGTCCCGCCTGAAAAAGTACAATCATCGCCTATATTAATATCGCCGGTTCCGCCGTTAAAGGTACCACTGGAAAGATCAAAATCATCATTCAAATCAAAAGTG
>CAZNEE010000007.1:3707-64980 GCA_964572255.1 uncultured Planctomycetia bacterium
CGTCATCTCCGCTTATGAATTCCACCGTACCGTTATTATGGTTGAACGTGCCCCCCGCGTTGTGTATCCAGTCATCATCGACATATAAAGTTCCGCTGGTGCTGGTAAAGGTGCCTCCCGAAAGATCAAAATCGTCATTCACGTCAATATCGCCGGTTCCGCCGTTAAATGTACCTCCGGATTGAATAAGATCGCTTGTAACAGTTAAAGTTGCGGCGCTTCCTGTAAAAGTACCGCCTGAGATATCAAGATCATCCACGGTAATAGCAACATTTTGAGTGATCGTACCTGAATATCCGGCTTCAATTATCAAATCTCCGTCCGACCAGGTACCAACATTGTCTATAACACAATCCTTATCAGGATTGGAGCCTGTGGTGCCATCAAAGGTAACCGTTTCAGACCCTGTGGGAACAGCGTTTCCATCCCAGTTGTTCGGAGTAGACCAATTATTATCAAGACCGCCGCCATCCCAAATGGGGTCTATAAAGAAATTAAAATTACCGCCTGCATCAACGCCTATAGGAATAGTAACCAGTTGGAGAGCATAAGAGTCGCTTATATTTACCCTCTCCAGATTATATGTATCAGTCTGGACATTCAGATGCCAGGGTGAACCCGCATTCTGGGAACGAAGTTTAATGTAAAACTCCTCAGGGCCTGCATCAGGGGAGCCTATAATATTTAAACTCTCCTTAAAGGTGTAGGTCTTCCCTGCCTCAAAATATATCTCTTTGTCCGGAATATCACAGTAAAAATTATGGAATGTGATATCGCCATACAAAAAAGTCGGGTCACTGCCTAAAAGAGATACTTTATCAGCATCAAACAGACCTTCTTCCAATTCAAGGGTTCCTCCCAGAATATCTACATTTACAGGAGTTTCTTCCCCGCGAGCCTTTACTTCTAAATAAGTTGCACTTATATCTGCATTAAGACTGACATCATCATCCGCTATAAGCCTGATCGTGCCATCCTTTTCCTCCACCTTATTGGCTCTTACAATACCTTCCAGATTTATCGCCTTCTCAAATATCTCAGGTAAACTCTCAGCTTTGAGGATAACTACACCTCCATCAGCCTGTAATTCTCCGGTATTCTTGATCTGATCGGTTATTGGATTGCCCTCGTGATCCAATATTGTAGATGCAACTTCTTCATCTATCGCAATTGAGATCAAATTGTTATTCGAGACATCGAGTTTTACCGCATCTCCCGAAGCAAGAACCACCTTTCCTATTGGGGCAATAATTTTCCCCTCATTCTCTATAGCTCCGGCGATCAAGACACCAAAACCACCGTCATGAATACTTATAGTTCCTTCATTAATGAGAAACAGATCTTCCTCTTCCTGAGAAAGTCTCTTGAAAAGATAATTTCCACTAAGAAAGTCAGAATTTGTGATATCTCTTGTTGAAAGCACAAGGCTTCCAACATCAATATTCGCGCTGGATCCCACATGTATGCCCGCTTCGTTCACCAAAATGAATAAACCGTTACAATTCAGGTCTCCAAAAAGCATGCTAGTATTACCGCCAATATCCCTGTTCAATATCCGGCTACTTAAGGAAGGTAAATTAATTGATACTGATTCATTTTCTAAAATATTGAAGGAAGAATAATTGATGATAGTATTATCGGAAGCATTAATGACCATACTGTCTGGTCCAGTATAACTGACATCCACTTCACCGGAAACAATTTCCCCTATCTCAGGAAGAGAATAGGCACACTGAGTCCATGCAAAAAATATTGCAAATATAGTAGTAATTATTTTTCTAAACAATTTTTCTTTCAATTTCTTATCTTCCCGATATTTTCCTTACTTTCTCAATATCCTCATCAGTATATAGACGCCATCCGCTCATAGGATCCCTATATGATCTGGGGATCTTATTTTTCTTCTCCCAGTTATATAGCGTATTTTTAGCTATACCTAAGATCTCGCACACTTCGGATACTTTATAATAGTTCGTACCATTGATTTTGACCTGCTTCATCTTTGACATGATCAGCTTTTCACCTTTCTATACATTTATATTTTTTTATTATTTTTGTATACAGCTTGTAATTTGCAATACTCCACCCTCCCTGTTTTGGTATATTTTTATATACCTTGGTAGGGTTTGGTATAAGTCAAAGTATGGCTTAAAACTGTAGTTTTGTCAAGTAAACCTACTAAAATTTAGTAGGATTTATCGGATCTCTTCTGCTAAACTAAAATCTAAGAGTGTAGCATGTTCCCGTACGGGGAGGATCCACTCCGGGCGGAGGGGCCCTGGTAGGGAACATACTGCACTCTTCATTTTTATTTTTCTGCCATTTATGTTATCATATACCAAAAAGAGGAGTCCATTATGCCGAGAACTTATAGATCAATTAAAGATGAAGTACTGAAAGATGTGGCTGAAATGATGTGTGTCGCGTCCCGCACAGCGCCAAAAACAAGAGGAAAAGATAATCTTGTAATAACTGTGCTTGCTAAAAATGAAAAGAAAAAGGTCATAAACAAAATGAAATTGATCGCTAAACGCGATTCACGTCCCAGCTGCGCACGGGATGCCGAAAGCATCAAAGATACGGATCACATTGTTGTAATCGCTTCAAAAAAAGAAACTTTAGGCTTGAACTGCGGGTTCTGCGGTTACGCTAACTGCAGTGAACTTTCAAAGACAAAAGGCGTCTGCGCCTACAATTCGATGGACCTTGGAATAGCTTTAGGCTCGGCAGCTTCGCTTGCCGCGCGTTTTCATATCGATAATCGCCTCATGTACTCTATCGGAAGAGCTTCGATCGAATGCGGCATTCTCGGAAAAGGCGTGATCCAGGCTATCGGAATCCCCTTATCCGCAACAGGTAAGAACCCATTTTTTGACAGGAAATAACTAAAAGATCGTCAATCAATAAAAAAGCCCAGATTAATATCTGGGCTTTTTTGAATATTTCTTTTATATATTATTCAGCTGGCTTTTCTTCCTCTTGAGGAGTATCTTCGACCGGTTTTGCTTCCTCTTGCTGAATATCTTCCTTAGGAGCTTCTTCAGAAATCGCTGCTTCTTCCTTTTCTTCAGCCGGTGCAGTAGTCTCTTTAGGCGCTTCGGATGGTTCTTGCTCTATACCCTTCTGGCTTAAAGCAATTTTCTTCTGCACGCCGTCGATATGTATGATCTTCACCTTTACTTTATCTCCGACTTTGTAGGATTCCTCTATCTTATCGGATTGTTTTAGATTGGTTTCAGTGACATGCAAGAGCCCTTCCAGATCCTTTTCCAGTTCAACAAAGATGCCGAAGTTGGTGATATTTGTGATAATACCTTCCCACTCTGAACCGGATTGATATTTTTTGCTTATCTCGTCCCAAGGGTCGGAAGTAAGCTGTTTTACCCCCAAGGCTATTCTCCTGTTTTGCTCATCAACACTAAGGATCATGGCTTCGATCTCATCGCCCTTCTTTATGACCTCTTTGGGATGGTTGACTCTCTTTGTCCATGAAAGATCAGAAACGTGAACAAGCCCTTCGATGCCTTTCTCCAGTTCAACAAAAGCTCCGTAATCGGTGATCGCGTTCACGGTTCCCTTAACCTGATTGCCCACAGCATATCTCTCTTCAACGCCTTTCCATGGATCCTCGCCCATCTGTTTTATGCCGAGGGATAATTTCTGGTTCTCTTTGTCGACCCTGAGAACCATTGCTTCCACGGTGTCTCCTACCTTGAACTGCTCATTAGGATTGGTGACCTTCTTGGACCATGAAAACTCGGATATGTGTATAAGGCCTTCAATGCCGTTCTCCAATTCCACAAAAATACCGTAAGGCATTATATTTACCACTTTACCCAGAACAACTGTTCCTTCGGCATATTTTTCATCAATGGTCTCCCACGGATTTTCCGCTATCTGTTTAAGCCCGAGTGAAACTTTCATGCCTTTCTTGTCAAAATCAAGTATCTTAACGTCTATCTCGTCACCGATCTTCACGACTTCATTGGGATTGTTCACACGGCCCCAACTCATATCGGTAATATGCAATAGCCCCGTTATACCGCCGCCGATATCAATGAAAGCTCCGAAATCGGTAATATTACGTATGATACCTTTTACAATATCGCCTTTATTAAGGCCGTCCAGAATGACCCGCTTTTCTTCTTTGCGTTTCTCTTCGACTATTTCTTTGCGGGAAAGCACTATATTTTTTCTCGGGATATTTACTTTTACGATCTTGAACTCATATTTTTGGTTCAGAAGGCTGTCGCCTCCGCCTACATCCTGCATTGCCGCAAGGCTTGCCGGCAAGAAGGCATCGATGCCTATATCGACCATGAATCCGCCTTTTACCTTACGGAAGATCCTGCCTTCAATGGAGTCGCCCTCTTTATAATTATCGACTATGTTCTGCCAGCCTACCGTCCTTTTGGCTTTTTCATGAGAAAGAACAACCATGCCGAAATCGTTTTCCTTTGAAACTATAAAAACATCGATCTCATCGCCTACATTGAGTTCTTCAGGATTTGTGATCTCGGATTTGTATACAGACCCTTCAGATTTGTATCCGATATCAACCAATATCTCGTTTTCATTGATCTGGACGATCTTGCCTTTGACTATCTGACCTTCCTTAATGTCAGTAATCGTGTTTTCGTAGAGCTCTTGCAATTCCTTGTTGATCTTTTTGTCTTCTTTTTCAGCTACCATCACTATAACCACTTCCTTTGTAATAGATTTTTAGGGTCATATTGTACATTTTTTATACCCTTTATTCAACCTTTTTCTGCTCTTTCCTTGATATCAGCTATCCTATCCATTATAAGATTCGATATCGTCTCATAATCCTTTTTTTCTCCTGTACCATAAAAAAATTCTTCCGGCAAAATCGCCCTGCCGATAAAGATATCCACTTTTGTCCCGAGCCTCAGGCTTTCTCCTATCGGCATGGCTTCACCTGACCCTTTGAGATAGACCGGAACAACCGGAACTTTTGCTTTTGAAACAACGAATCCGACACCGGCTTTCGCTTCCTTAAGTTCGCCGTCTGCCGAACGTGTGCCTTCAGGGAAAAAACATATTATTTTTTTATCTTTAATTCGTTTTAATGTTTCTTTCAGGCTTTGGATACCGGCCCTGCCGCGGTTCACGCTGATAGCCCCGACTTTGCTTGCCCATATTCTAAAAACAGGATGCTTGAAAAGCTCTTTTTTGGCCATAAAATTTATCTGGTGCTTCCTGAAAGCCAGCCCGATAAGGGGAGGATCCAGGTAACTGGCATGATTTGAGGCAATTATATAAGGCGCCTCAGGTATATTATTTTTTCCGGAAACGTGAACCTTGAATAAAATTCTGGTTAGAAATTCGAAGATCAGTTGTGAGATCCGATATATCATTGTTTGATATGACCTACGATCTTTTGCACCACTTCATCAATGGAAAGCTCCGTTGTATCGATAAAAATCGCATCTTCCGCTTTTTTTAGCGGTCCGGCTTTCCTGGTCTTGTCCGAATGGTCTCTGGCTTTAAGATCTTCCGCAACCTCGGTTTTTGTCGCAGGCTGACCTTTCGCCTTTAATTCCGCCAGTCTTCTATGCACCCTTTCATCAAAGGAAGCATCGACATAAAATTTATATTTGGCATCCTTAAGGACTACCGTGCCTATATCCCTTCCCTCCATCACGGCGCCGCCGGACTCTTTTGCCATTTTTCTCTGCAAACGCACAAGGTTTTCCCGGACCTGGGGTATCTTGGCAACGTGTTTGACATTGATGGTCACTTCGAGCGTCCGGATCGCTTCGCTGACATCTTCATCGTCAAGCAAAACACGTATTGTACTTTTATTGTCATTTGAAGGCAGTAATTTGATATTAACGCTTTGAGAAAGTTCTATGATCGCTTCTTCATCGGAAAGATCTATATCTTCTCTCATGACTTTAAGGGTGATAGCCCGATACATCGCCCCTGTGTCAATGTATACATATCCTAATTTATTCGCGACAAGACGGCTTACGGTGCTTTTTCCGCTTCCGGCCGGACCATCAATAGCTATGGCTTCAGTTTTCTTTAATAAACTCATCTCTTATTTGCTTGTATTTATTCAGCTTCTCTATCAGATCTTCCTTATGCCCCTCTTTTATATCTCTTCCAATAAGCTCTAATTCTTCTTTTAAGCGTTCGATGGCCTTAAGAACATTCTCCCGGTTATCCATGAAAATATCCGCCCAAAGCATCGGATCGGAAGAAGCCACGCGGGTAGTATCTTTAAACCCTGTCGAAGCGAATTTCATCCAGTCTTTTTCCTGCACGCCCGCTAAACAAAATGCCAGTACATGCGGCAGGTGGCTGGTAAAAGAAAGTATTCGGTCATGTTCTTCCGGCGAAATCACATTAACAACGGCTCCTAAAGATTCCCAAAGCTGACGCGTTTTTTCAAGATCGCCCTTCCGCGTATCTTCACCCTTTGTTAATATGCAAAGGGAACCTTCAAAAAGATCACTATCGGCATATTCAACTCCGGATTTTTCTGACCCCGCAAGCGGATGCCCGCCCACAAAAGAGAACTTATCCTTAAATTTCTTAGCATATTCAACGATCTCCCCTTTTGTGCTGCCGACGTCGGTAACAATAGTATCAGGGCCTGTTATATTCCCGATCTTATCCATTACCTCTTTAATAGTATGCACGGGAGTCGCTAAAAATATAAGTTCAGCTCCCGGTAAGGCTTCTTCATAATTATCCACAAAACCTTTGGTGAGCGTCTTTTCTTTTATTGCTCTATCAAGAGAGGATTGCCTCCGGCATACACCTATTACTTCATCGGCCAGACCCCTCTTGAGTAAGGCTTTCCCTATAGACCCGCCTATAAGACCCATTCCTATGATCGCAACTTTTTTAAATTTCATAATTCGCGCCCCACCGCTTTTGCAACTTTAGATACCTCTCTCATCAGAATATCAAATTTATCAGGCAATAAAGACTGATCGCCGTCCGAAAGTGCGTCTTCCGGGCTCGGATGCACTTCTATCATAAGGCCATCCGCACCGGCCGCGACCGCGGCGCGTGATATGGAATCGACCATGCCCCATCTGCCGGTACCATGCGACGGGTCGACTATTATAGGAAGATGGCTTAGATTTTTTATTGCGGGAACCGCATTTATGTCAAGAGTGAACCTGGTATAATCTTCGAACGTCCGTATTCCTCTTTCACAAAGAATTACGTTAGGATTCCCTCCCGAAAGCACATACTCCGCGCTCATCAACAGTTCCTTTATAGTATTCGCCATGCCTCTTTTGATCAAGACGGGTTTCTTTGTGCCGCCAACCTCTTTTAATAGATCATAATTCTGCATATTGCGCGCGCCTATCTGGATGATATCCGCGTATTTCACTACAAGATCCAGATTTCTCACGTCCATAAGCTCGGTTACCACCAGTAAACCCGTTTTCTCTTTTGCCTCAGCCAGATACTTAAGCCCTTCTTCGCCGAGCCCCTGAAAACTATACGGGCTTGTCCTCGGTTTAAACGCTCCGCCTCTTAAGACCGAAGCGCCAGATTTTTTTACCCTCCCGGCTATATCAAGAAGCATCTCCTTGTTCTCAATAGAACAGGGCCCTGCCATTACAATAATATGTTTGCCCCCTATTTTTATGCCTCCGCCTATATCAATCTTGCTATTATGCGGCTTGAAGTCCCGCGAAGCAAGTTTATAGGGCTTAAGAATAGGCATGACCTTTTCAACCCCGGGAAACCCTTCAAGAGGCAGGGCTCTTAAAAGATCTTCTTCACCGATCACGCCGATTATCGAACGTTCCACGCCTTCAGAGAGCCAGGGCTTTAACCCCAGTTTCTCTATTTTATCCATTATATGTTCGACTTGTTCCTGGGTCGCATTAGGTTTAAGTACGATGATCATTTTATCTCCTTCATAGCCTCGCTAAAGGCCTTTAAGAAAGCTTCATTCTCCTTTTTGGTCCCCATATTGACCCTTATAAAACCCTTGAGGCCCCATGGCGACATCTCGCGTACTATGATCCCCTTGCTTAAAAGATATTCAAAAACTTCGATCGAATCGCGTTTCGCGTTAACAAGAACAAAATTGGTCTTACTCGGCACATACTCAACGCCAAGCGATCGGAGTTCTTCATAAAGTTTTTGTTTTTCCTCTTTGACGAGATCAACCGACTTCTTTACAAAATCTTCATTATCTAAAGCGGCGATCGCGGCGGCTTGCGCTATGGAATTAACATTAAAAGGTTCCCGGACCTTATTAAGTACCGCGGCTATATCCCCCCTGGCAATACCGTAACCTATCCTTAAGCCCGCGAGAGCGTAAGCTTTTGAAAAAGTCCTGGCGATGATAACATTGATATCATCTCTTTTGTGCAGCCCTATTGTCTCGGGATAATCGCCGCCCCGGGCATACTCATAATATGCTTCGTCGATAAATACAACAACTCCCTTAGGCAGCTTGGATAAAAATGAGTCCAGTTCCCCGCTATTGACATAAGTACCCGTCGGATTATCGGGATTTGCTATAAAAACTACCTTAGTTCTCTCTGATACCGCATCAAGCATGCCTTCGAGATCATATTTAAAATTTTTCGACGGAACGATCTTTAATTCAGCCCCTTTGACCTTGGAAGCGATATGATATATCTGGAATGTGGGATCAGCCACTACAACTTCATCCCCCGGGCTAACGAACGCGTGAAGCGTGAGAACTATGATCTCATCCGAACCGCATCCGAAAACAAAATTCTCTTCAGGCACGGAAAGTTTCCTGCTCAATGCCTGTTTTAGATAAAAACATCCTCCGTCAGGGTATCTGTTGATTTCTTTCGAGGCATTTTTGATCGCTTCCAAGACTCCCGGAGGCGGACCCAAAGGATTTTCATTCGAAGCAAGTTTAATGACTTTTTCCAGCCCGAGTTCTCTTTTAACCTCTTCAATAGGTTTACCCGGCTTATAAGGCTCTATGTCATCCAAATGTTTTTTATACATGTTTTTATTCTCCCCTCGGATAAGAGCCCATTATTTTAACAAAATGGCATCTCCCCTCAAGGCTTTTTAGGGATTTCTTTACCTTCGCGTCTTGTATGTGCCCGTCCATATCCACGAAAAAGTAATACTTCCACAGTTTCTGCTTTGACGGCCTCGATTCTATCTTTGTAAGATTGATGCCGTTCTTCTTGAACGAACTCAGTGTATCGTGGAGAACGCCCGGCCTATCCTTCATTGAGAACATGATAGATGTTTTATCCTTACCCGACGGACCCGGCATGTCCTTTCCTATTACAAGGAACCTGGTGATATTGGTCGCGCTGTCCTCTATAGACCTGGCGAGAACCTTAAGATTATATCTTTTCGCGGCAAGTTCGCTTGCTATGCACGCGGAATCGGCATGTTTGGCGGCTATTTCAGCGGCTCTCGCCGTGGATGTAACGTCGCGTAATTTCGCGCCGGGCGCATTTTTCTCGATCCATTTACGGCATTGACCGAATACCTGAGGATTCGAATATATTTTGCTTATGGACTTTATGCTTTTTGCCTTGCTCAAAAGACTGTGCCGCACGGAAAAAGATACTTCGGAGCATATTAGAAGCGCCGAATCTATAAACATATCCAGCGTGTGGTTAACGGCGCCCTCGGTAGAGTTCTCTATCGGCACGACACCGTAATCTGCATTGCCTTTTTCCACATTCATGAAAACATCCGAAATGCTGTCGCACGAAAGATAATTAACGCTTGACCCGAATTTTTTCAGTGAAACCTGGTGCGTAAAGGTAAGTTCCGGGCCCAGATATGCAACGGTTATGGGCTGTTCCAAGGACAAACAAGCTGACATGATCTCGCGATATATCGCTTTCACGGACTTGTCGGAAAACGGGCCCGGATTTTTCTTGACCACTCTTTTGTATATCTGGCTTTCCCTGTCGGGACTGTAAACAGCCTGTTTTTTTGACTTTTTTATCTTGCCTATTTCAAAGCTTGCCCGGCCGCGTTTACTTACAAGTTCTATTATCTGCGAATCAAGCTTATCGATCTGGTTCCTGATCTGATTCAGATTCTTCGACTTCATCTTCTTTAAACTCCTCTTCGTTAAGATGTTGATTGCTGTTTGAATCTTCACCTATATTATCACCGGATTCTTCTTGTACTTCCTCCGAAGTCTGGTTTGCATCTACTACAACATGTTCCTGCGGCTTTGCGTACTCAAGGTCTTCCTCGGAAAAAGTCCTGAGTTCCGGGAGATCGTTCAGCGAATTGAGCCCGAAAAGCTCCAAAAACTTATTCGTTGTCCCGTAAAGAAGCGGCTTGCCGACAACATCTTTTCTGCCTCTTATCTGTATAAGGTCCTTCTCGAGAAGGGTCTTAATAACCCCTCCCACATTTACGCCCCGAATAACTTCGATTTCGGCTCTCGTGGCAGGCTGCCTGTAAGCGATTATCGCCAAAGTCTCTAAAGACGGTCCGCTTAATCTTTCGGGCTCCTTCTGGTACAGGTTGCGTATCCAGGGGCCGTACTCGGGTTTTGTAGCAATGAACACTTTGCCGGCCACTTCTTTCAGGTCAAAGGATCTGTTATCCCCGCTGTATTCTTCCCTTAATGAAGTAATGGCCTCATCTATGTCCCGCATGTCCACGTCTTTAACGGCGCTTTGAAGCTCTTCCCTGCTCAAACCCGAATCAAAAGCCACTAAAAGCGCTTCAACCACTCTTTTGATCTTTTCATTCTTTTCCATTTCATCCTCACCTATATTATGAACTTTTAACCACTTCCGGATTTCTTATTATCTCTATTTCGCTGAAAAAATCTTTCTGCACTACCACTATTTCGCGCATTTTTATAAGTTCCAGTACGGCAAGAAATATCACGATCACCTCATCCTTATTCTTGGCTTCGCCGAAAAGTTTCGAAAAATATATTTTCGGTCTTTCCGCAAGCATGTGATATATGCTGTGTATTTTATCGCTTACAGTGAACTCATTCTTGACGACCTTGTGAAAAACTTCCTTGGGAACGGTGCTTAATACCTTCCTGAAAGCCGTAATAAGATCGAAAAGGCTGGCTTCAAAATATTCTCCTTCGCCTTCAACGAAAATTTTCTCCTTTGCTTGAGGCTCGCCTTTGCGAAGGAATATATCCTTATGCCCCTCTTTCATCTCCTGAAGTTTGGACGCGGCGTCTTTGAATTTTTTGTATTCAAGGAGTCTGCGTACGAGTTCTTCTCTCGGGTCTTCCTGAAGTTCCTCTTCATCTTCCGTCTCGTCAGGCGGAAGGAGCATCTTGCTTTTTATGTGCATCAGGGTAGCCGCCATCACAAGAAACTCGCCCGCAATATCAAGATCCAGTAATTGCATCAGTTCAAGATATTCAAGATACTGCTCCGTGATATTTGAAATAGGGATATCGTGGATATCGATTTTTTCTTTTTTGATAAGAAAAAGAAGAAGATCTAACGGTCCTTCGAATATGTTTAGTTTGACTTTGTAAGACATAAATCAGTCAATTACCTGGTGCAGGCATTTTTTGACCTTCACCATTGTCTTTTTTGCTACTTCACGCGCCCTGTCAGCGCCTTTTTTGACAACATCGTGAACTTTATCTTCAGGCAACTTGTTCCTTCTCTGGCGTATAGGATCGAGATAATTGTTCAAGGCAGCAGCCAGCTTGGTTTTTACCTCCACATCGCCGACTTTTCCCTGACGATATCTTTCTTTCAGATCATCAACTTCCTTTTTATTCGGATTGAAAAGGTCGTGATATATGAAAACAGGGTTGCCTTCCACTTTGCCGGGAACATCGGCTCTCACCCTATTGGGATCGGTGTACATGCTGAATACCTTCTTTTTTACCACTTCGGACGGATCCGCCAGATCTATCGTATTGTCATAACTCTTGGACATCTTACGGTTATCTATGCCTACAAGCTTAGATGCCTTGGTAAGCAAGGGTTCCGGTTCCTTGAAAACATCTTTTCCGTATAGTTTGTTGAATTTTCTTATTATCTCTCTTGCAAGTTCCAGATGAGGCAACTGATCGACTCCGACCGGCACGCTTTCGGAATTATACAAAGCTATGTCCGCTGTCTGCAATACCGGGTATCCGAGAAAAGCATATGTGGCGAGCATCCTGCCTTTAAGTTCTCTGAGCTGCTCTTTATATGTGGTACATCTTTCAAGCCAGCCGAGAGGGGTTAAAAGCGAAAATACCATGGCAAGTTCCAGATGCTCCGGCACCATGCTCTGTATGAAAATGACGCTTCTTTCCGGATCTATACCGCAAGCGATCCAGTCTTTAACTACTTCGTATGTATTTTTCTTAATATCGTGAGGATTCTCATACTCGCTCATGAGGGCATGCCAATCGGCTACCATAAAAAAACAGTTGTATTTTTCCTGAAGCGCGGTCCAGTTGTTCAGCACTCCGACCATGTGTCCCAAATGAAGTTTGCCGGTCGGCCTCATCCCGCTTAGTATTATTTTCTTTGTCACTTTTTATCCAATCTTCTTGTTCTTTTCTCGATTATATATGTTTCAATAACATCGTTCTTATTGAGATTGTTGAAATTTCTCATTGAAATACCGCACTCGAACCCTTCTTTGACCTCTTTCACGTCATCTTTAAACCTTTTAAGATTATCCAATTCCCCCTCAAAGATCGTCTCTTCGCCTCTTTTGACCCTTGCCCTGTCTTTACGATGAATTGTCCCTTTTGTAACCGCGCATCCGGCGACTTTACCGGTTTTTGTGGAAAATACCTCACGCACCTGCGCACGTCCCTGGAAAACCTCGACCTCTTCCGGCTCCAGAAGCCCTTCCATTCCCGCTTCAACATCCTCTATCGCTTTATAAATGACATCATATACATGTATATCAACTTTTTCGGATCTCGCCAGCTCTTCGGCTTTTGTATCTACTTTTACATGAAAACCGATAATAATAGCGTCGGAAACCAGAGCAAGCATTACATCAGATTCATTTATGTTGCCGACCGCGGCATGAATAATATTGACCTTCACCTCTTTCGCCTTTATATTCTTTAGTGAACTTTGTAAAGCTTCAACCGACCCCTGCACATCACCTTTAAGTACTATCTTCAGTTCCTTTATCTCGCCTTCAGCTATGCGGGCATGCAGATCCTCGAGAGAAACTCTCTGGCTTGCGGCCAATCCCTTCTTCTTATTTTCTGCCTGCTTGATGAGTGAAAGCGTTCTTGCCTTTTTTTCATCTTTTACAACGAAAAATTCGTCTCCGGCTGAAGGTACGCCTTGAAGGCCCAGAACTTCTACCGGTGTGGCAGGAGGCACTGTGCTGACCTTCTCGCCCCTGTCATTGATCATTGCTTTTACTTTTCCATAATAAATACCCGTCAACACAATATCGCCTGTATTCAAGGTCCCATTTTTAACTAAAAGCGAAGCTACAATACCCTGGCCGGGCGTCTTTTTGCCTTCCAGAACAACACCGCGCGCTCTTATCGAAGGGCTTGCCTTAAGCTCCAACAGTTCCGACTCAAGCATAAGCATCTCAACCAGATCATCCACGCCTTCGCCGGTTTTAGCGGATACCTCCACCATAACTGTTTTTCCGCCCCAATCTTCCGATGCCAGATCTTCCTTCTGGAGTTCAGCTTTAACCTGATCAGGATTGGCTCCCGGAAGATCGCATTTATTTATCGCAACAACTATAGGCACATTCGCCGCACGGGCATGATCTATCGCTTCTTTTGTCTGTGGCATTACCCCGTCATCCGCGGCAACAACCAGAACAACAACATCAGTTATGTTGGCGCCTCTTGCCCTCATGGAAGTGAACGCTTCGTGACCGGGAGTATCAAGAAAAGTAACGGACCCTTTAGCTGTATCCACCCTGTAAGCGCCTATGTGCTGGGTAATGCCGCCTTTTTCCCTGGCCGCTACCATTGTTTTACGTATGTAATCCAACAGTGAAGTCTTGCCGTGATCTACATGCCCCATGAATGTCACTATCGGAGCGCGAGGTACTGTCTCGGCTGTTTCCAGTTCATGGTGTTCGGTCAAAAGTTCCTCTTCCATTGACATCGGGATCTCCAATTCGTACCCGAAATCTTTCAGAATGGAACGAACCGTCTCTTCATCAAGATCCTGATTGATGTTGATAAACGCGCCTTTACGCATCATATATTGAAGAAGCTCATTAGGTTTTCTCTCTATTTTAACGGCAATAGTACGGATGCTGGCAGGCACCTGGATCTGCACTTTTGTAAGCGGACCTTCGTGTGCCGGCATTTCCAAAGCAGCGGCCTCTTCCTTAACCGGTTCAGCCTTTTTCCCTTTCTCAAGCTTGATCTTGATCGGTCCCGCTTTTTTCACCGGTGCGGGGGCGGAAGTTTTTCCCTCCGCTGCAACGGATTTTTTCTTGGCCTTTTTAACAACAGGTTTAGGTTTAACGACTTTTCTGATCTTTCTGACAGTCGCTTTAGCGCCTTCTTTGGCCTTTTCCTCTTCCGAAGCCCTTTTAACGATCTGAACCGGCCTTACTGAAGGCTTTTTCTCTTGCGGCTCTTCGGCTTTTTCTTCTTTCGGTTCTTTGACCTTCTCAGCCTCGGCTTCAGCTTTCTTTTTCGGCTTTTCTTCCTTCTTTTCCTCTTCTTCCTTCTTTTTCTTTTTAGTCTTGGCCTTTTTAGGTTCTTTCTCTTCTTTCGCCTCTTTAGTCTTCTTGGGCTTTGTCTCTTTTTTGGCTTTTTTTGCCGGCTTAAAACCACCGAGCTTGATCTTAACCAGACCGGCTATTTTAGGATCTACTTCGCTTTTTTCGTCTTCAACGTCAACATAAAGATTGCGGAGCTGTTCTATGACAGCCTCGCTTGTCACACCAAGTTCTTTCGCCAGATCCTTAACTTTTAAAGCCATAATTCACCTTTGTTAATCTTCCTTTTTAGATTCTTCTTCAGTTTTCTCTTGTTCCTCTTCAGGTTTTTCTTGTTCCTCTTCGGATCCTTCTTCAGAGGCTCCTTCCTCGGTCTTGCCCGCTTCCGGCTTCTCAGGAACTTCCGGTGCTTCACTCGCCTCCGGCTTCTCGGAATCTTCCGGCTCTGCCTCTTGGCCCTGCGCGGTACCTTCTTCAGCCTCCGGAACTTCTTCTTCTGATTCGCCTTCAGCCTGCTGCTGTCTTACAATTTCCATAGCCGCTTCGCAAGCAGCAATGATCTTTTCCGCAGTTTTCTCGCCTATTCCCTCAATAGCAGTTAATCCGTCCATCCCTGCCTCAACTACCTTATCAGTTGAACCAAGGCCGGCTGCCTCCAGTTTTTCGCGGGCACTCTTGCTTATACCTTCAACGTCCGACAGAGGAAGCTCATACACTTCAACTATTGTTTCCGCATTAAGATTCCAGCCGAGAAGTTTTGAAGCAAGACGTATATTTCGCCCCTTTTTGCCTATAACAAGCGACAATTGGTCCTGAGAAACGGCTAAAGTTATAGAATTATTTTCCCGATGGATCTCTACACCTCCGATCTCAGCGGGGCTTAATGCAGCCTTGAGATATTCCCTCAGATCGTCGTTCCACCGGACAATATCTATCCTTTCGCCGTGCAGTTCTTTAACAATATCTTTCACACGGGAACCGCGTACACCGACACAAGCTCCCACCGGATCTATTTTTTCATCTTTTGAATAAACGGCTATTTTTGTTCTTTCACCCGGTTCACGGGCAATAGATTTGATCTCAACTATGCCTTCGGTTATTTCCGGAACCTCTAATTCGAAAAGCTTCTTAACGAATCCTTCGTGCGTTCTGGAAAGTATTATCTCCGGCCCGCCGGTATCATTTCTTACTTCCAGAAGAAAGGCACGTATGCTTTCGCCTTGTCTGAATTTCTCGCGGGACATCTGCTCTGTCTTCGGCAAAAAAGCCTCTGTATCATCCAATTCAACGACAATGTTTCCTTTTTCAAATCTATGGACAAGCCCGCTGATAATAGTCCCGACCTTATTATAATATTTCTCATATATCACGTCTCTTTCAGCTTCCCGGATCTTCTGTATAATGACCTGTTTGGCGGTTTGAGCCGCGATACGCCCGAATCTTTCGCTTTCCACTTGTTCGCCCTCTTTAAAGACCTTTATCTCGCCCGTTTCCTTGTTCATGGAAACGGTTATCTCTTCCTTGGGAACATCAGGATCGTCGATAGCTTTACGTGCTGCGCTGACCAAAGCGCTCTCGATCGCCTGGAATAAGATCTCCCTGCTCAGACCTTTTTCCCTTACAAGCCGATCAATTGCCGTTAAAAGTTCTCCATTCATTTTACTCTCACTCTCTTATTTATGCTAATCAGCAGTTTCTATAATTTTACAACCAGTTTTGCTCTTGTAATGTTCTTTCTGTCCAAAATAACAGTATGCCCTGTCCCTTGTTCGATAGTTACACTGAAACCGTCCGCTCCAACAAGTTTACCGCTTATACTGTTTTTATTATCCACCGGTTCCTTCACGTTCACCGTTATATCGCGACCGGCGGCCCAGTTAAAATCATTGTCTGTCTTGAGTTCCCTATCTAACCCGGGTGAGCATACGTCTAATGTATATCCGCCTGAAAAAAGCGCTTTTTTCTCTATCCAGGACAGTATGTATTTATTGAAATCGCCGCACTCATCAAGCGTGATGCCGCCTTCCTTATCAAGTATTACCTCAATATGCACAACTTTACCGCCTTTGACGGTTATATCAACAAGCTTATAATTCTCTTTTTCCGCTTCTTCTTTAATATAACTCCTGAGTTCTTCCGGTATAATAGATACATTCATTGTTCCCGCCTATTTTAACGTTTTCTTCTTAATAATAAAAAAAGTGGGCGCGTGGCCCACTTCCTGCTTCACTTAAGTTGTAAGTAATTTTAATATATTAATATATAAGTGTCAAGCCATATTTATCTGTCCAATACATGAGCAAGCGCACTTTCCTTAATCATATTCAACCGATGTCCGTCCTTCGGGCCTTCCGAATGAATCGTAATATTCGTTAGTTTCGCCGGCTAATGTCGGCCCGGGGTTAAATTCTTCGTCAGGATCTATATTATCTTCTTCATACTGCTTGGCTACAAGATCGCCTTCTTTATTATATTGCTTGCATTCCTTCAAGCGCCCATCTGAACCGTAGTAGCATTCTTGGACTAAGTTGCCATTTTTATATCGCCATCTCATCATGGCCCATCCGTCCATGTTCTCTTTTAATCTGCCCATGCTGTTATAGTAGCATTCTTCTGTTTTATGGCCGTTTTCGCCGTATTTTTCGCTTTGCTCTAAAGTGCCGTTCTGCCTGTAATAAGCAACTCCTGTTAAATTTCCGCTACGGTCATATACTCTTCGCACTCTTACTTTTCCATTATCCCAATAATCGCATTCTTGACTCAGATCTCTTTTTTTTGAATTCTTCTCCGACTTTGCCGGCCAGAAAAAAGCCTTTGATTCAATAGCGCACATTATTACAGAAAATATAAATATAAGAGTTAATATGGCGAACTTTTTCATGAGAAATCTCCTTTCAAGGGTGTCCCCAAATGGGACGTCCCCTATCTTTTTTTGTCAAGCATGGTCTTAACTTCATCTATGATCTTATCTTTATCTATAAGTTTTTTCTCGCCGGTCGCCCTGTCCTTGAGTTCTACCTTTCCCTGGTCCAGCGACTTTTTACCGACAACTATCTGGATGGGAAATCCTACCAGATCGGAATCCTTAAATTTTACTCCGGCTGACTTAAAATCACGGTCATCAATGATCACATCTCTTTTGTCTTCCAATAATTTATTATAAATCTTTTCGGCCTCCTCTACCACAGTTTTATCATCCCTGTTCGCGGGAATGATAACCACTTCGGAAGGCGCCAAATTAACGGGCCATATTATGCCGCTTTCGTCATGGCTTTTTTCGATCAATGACGCGAGAATACGGTTAACACCTATGCCGTAACATCCCATAACAACAGGTTTTTCTTTTCCGCTCTCATCGAGAAAAGTCGCTCCCAAAGATTCTGTATACTTTGTCCCAAGTTTAAAGGTGTGTCCTATCTCTATGGCTTGCTTGATCTCTATCTTTCCGCTGCATTTTGGGCATGGATCACCTTCTGTTATGACTCTTGCATCGATCCATTCATTAACCCGAAAGTCCTTGTCAGGATTGACATTCCGCAGGTGCGTATCTTTTTTGTTAGCACCTGTAACGGCATTTACCATAGGCCTTATAGCATGATCCGCGATTATTTTTACCGAACTTAAGCCTACCGGCCCGGAAAAGCCCATTGGCCCGCCCGTTACTTCCTGCACTTTTTTATCATCGGCAAGTTCAAGACTAATAGCCCTCAATTTATTCTTTATCTTGGCCTCATTGGCCTGGTGATCACCGCGCAAAAGGACCGCGACCGGTTTCCCGTCAGCAATATAAATAAGGGTCTTTATAAGATCGGAAGGTTTTACTTTAAGAAATGCGCTCACGGTTTCAACAGACGTTACCCCCGGAGTGTTCACTTCCTCTATAGCTTTGGTGTCCTTTTTCTTTTTAGCGGCAACTTCGGCATCCTTCGTCCCCGCAACCTCCGTTGATGCTGCATAACCGCATGCCGGGCAAATAACGATCCTGTCTTCCCCTATCTCCGCCGGGACCATGAATTCATGAGAAACCGTTCCGCCCATAAACCCGGGGTCAGCCTCGACCGGGATATAATCCAGTCCGCACCGGTCAAAAATACGTTTATAAGCATTGTACATGCTGGCGTAGCTTTTCTCCATATTCTCAGCGGAAGTATCAAAACTGTAAGCGTCTTTCATTATGAATTCGCAGCTGCGCACAACACCGAATCTCGGGCGCACTTCATCACGGAATTTTGTCTGTATCTGGTAAAGTATCAGGGGAAGATCCTTATACGAACGCACCTCGTGCGCGACCAGGTCAGTAACAACCTCTTCATGCGTGGGGCCTAAAGCTATTTCCTTGCCGTGCCTGTCTTTGTATTTGATCATTACATCCCCGATAAGATCGTACCTGCCGGTCTTCCTCCAAAGTTCTGACGGCTGTAAGGCCGGCATAAAAAGTTCGACCGCTCCCGCTGAATTCATTTCTTCACGTACAATATTTTCAGCTTTGCGTAGAGCCTTATATCCCATCGGAAGATATGTATACGCCCCTGCTGTAAGTCTTCGGATGAGACCCGCCCTAACCATAAGTTTATGACTGATGGCCTCTGCTTCCTGCGGATCCTCTTTAAGTGTTGGTATGAACGAATTGCTCCAACGCATATGCATTACTCCTTACCTTGGTTTATAATTCTTCTTCTATTATACCTAATAATTCCTTTAAAGCTACATCTGCTCCGACTGTTTTAACGATCTCTCCATGCTTGAAGATAACGCCTTTACCCTTACCGAACGCTATGCCTATATCTGCATGTTTTGCCTCACCGGGACCGTTGACCTCGCATCCCATGACAGCTATGACCAGCTGTTTCTCTCCTAAGGTTTTCTTTTTGCTTATTTCGTCTTTCAGCTGCTTATCCGCTTCCTGCACGATGTGCACAAGATCCACCTGGCATCTTCCGCAAGTCGGACATGAAATGATCTGCGGCCCGAAATGGCGCACGCCGACCGAAGCAAGTATCCGTTTAGCAGTGATCACTTCCGCCACAGGATCGCCTGTAAGAGAAACCCTTACTGTATCGCCGATCCCGTCAGCTGCCAAAGCGCCTATGCCGATACTTGATTTTATTATTCCCTCCTCCGGCAATCCGGCGGCTGTAACGCCCAAATGCAGAGGATAATCACATTCTTCGGCTATTTTACGGTATGCGCTTACTGTAGCGGGAGCTTCTGATGCTTTCAAAGATATTACTATATCATTGAAGTCCCTTTTTTGGAAATGGCTTATATATTTAAGCGCGAACTTAACCATCCTTTCCGGCATCCTCATGGAACTGTTAAACTCATCAGGCAAGGAACCCGAATTAACGCCTATTCTTATCGGTATTTTTTTCGAGCCCGCCGCATCAATGATCTTATCTATTTTATCAAACTCTCCCATATTTCCCGGGTTTATCCTTACTTTATCCGCCCCGCGTTCAATGGCTTCAAGCGCCAGTTTATGATCAAAATGAATATCCGCAACGAGAGGTAATGTTATCTCCTTCTTTATTGAAGATATCGCTTTTGCCGCATCACGGTCTTTAACTGCGACTCGAACGATCTCGCATCCCGCGTTTTGAAGATCATTGATCTGGCTGATCGTGGCATCAACATCCCTGGTATCAGTTTTAGTCATTGACTGGATGCTTACAGGGTGACCCGATCCTATTTTGACATTTCCTGCTGTTATTGTGCGTGTTTTTCTTCGTTTTATCATATTCGTTATGCGCAGTGCTTTTTAAGTATTTTATTTTCCTCCAAGAGGGGTGAACTTTAGCACATCCTGCCATGAGACAAACAAAGCAAATGCTATCAGGAGTATAATCGCTATTTGGGCTATGACTTCCTGGACCTTAGGGCTTACGGGTCTGCCTCGTAACTTTTCGAAACCCAAAAAGATAAGATGCCCGCCATCCAGGACCGGGAACGGCAATAAATTAAAAATAGCAAGCGCCATGCTTATATGGGCCGTAATAACAAGAAGCGGCACGATCCCTAGACTGGCGGCCTTTCCTATAAAGTATGCAATTCCTATAGGCCCTGAAACGGAAGTCTTTACCGGCATGCCGCCTGTCAAAAGAAGCCATATCCCTTTATATGTCATCGCGGTAAGTTCCAATAATTTCCTCCCGCCGTAATAAATCGCCTTGCCCGGGCTATAAGAAACATCCAATACCTTGTTGGCGGGCCCAATGCCTATCATGTGCCTGGTTATTTTCTGGCCGAAAATATTCTTGGTCTCGTGGATCTCGGGTTTGATCTTAACTGTCACTTTTTTTCCGTCGCGTCTTAGCGCTAAACTTAAAGTATCGCTTTCAGCCGTGCCTTTTTTAATGGCAATAAGGATATCTTCCCAATACTCTGTTTTTATGTCATTTATCGATATGATCTCGTCGCCTTCCCGCATGCCGGCTTTCTCTGCCGGGTATCCTTTCAGGATCTGCCCTACTTCATTGGAAAGCGTCGGTATCCCCATCATAAAAATAACGCTGAAAAGAATAAAAGCAAAAATATAATTCGTGATCGCGCCTGCGGCTATCACCCAGAACCTGTGGCCGACAGGTTTTGTCCCGAATTCCCCTTCGGCCCCTTTTGCTTCGTCGGGATCTTCCCCCGCCATCTTGACATAACCTCCGAAAGGAAATATGCATATCCTGTAATCCGTCTCGCCGATCTTCCTGCCCCATATACGTTTGCCTAGGCCCAGCGAAAAAGCTTCAACAGTGATGCCCGCTTTTTTTGCGGCAAAAAAATGTCCCGCTTCATGTATCAATATAAGCACGCTAAAAACAAGTAAAACAATAATTATCGTTAACAAGATCGTAGCACCTCCTCAAAAGCCGATCTCTCGGCGTTAATAATATCGTCCAGTGTGGGATCACTGGTCCCTTTGTGTTTATCCAAAACATCCCTGACCTTACTCACAATATCCACAAATCTTATCTTGCCATCAAGAAATAACTTAACAGCCGCTTCATTGGCGCTGTTAAGTGCCGCAGGATAAGTACCGCCTTTTTCCAATACCTCGTATGCCATCCCCAGAGCGGGAAATTTTTCAAGATCCGGCCGGTCGAATGTCAGTTCTTTAATTGCCGAAAAATCCAACCTCGGAAAATCATTCGGAATGATCTCCGGAAAAGACAAAGCTTTGAGGATCGGAAATCTCATATCCGGCGAAAACATGCAGGCACTCATCGTTCCGTCAACGAACTCGATCATCGAATGAACTATGGCCTCCGGGTGGATCACGACCTTTATTTTGTCCTGCGGAATATCAAAAAGCCATCTTGCTTCAATAACTTCAAGCCCCTTATTCATCAGTGTCGCGGAATCAACTGTTATCTTCCTGCCCATGTTCCACTTGGGATGGGACAGCACTTCTTCCACGGAAACAGAACCAAATTCTCTCTTTTCTTTATTTTTTAAAGATCCTCCGCTTCCGGTTATCAAAAGCGTGCGGACCTCGCTTACGTCCCTTCCCGATAAACATTGCATGATAGCACTGTGTTCCGAATCAATAGGGATTATTTTAGCCGAATGCCTTTGCGCTATTTTCTTTATGATACAACCGGCACTTACAATAGGTTCCTTGCTTGCAAGAGCGACGGTTTTTCCGGATCCAAGAGCCGAAATGAGCGGTTTAAGCGCGGCTGTACCGGATATCGCTATTAGAACTATATCGGCGTCCGGGAAATGAGCTAACTCCTCAATGCTTTTCATCCCGGAAGAAATTTTTGTCTTGCCGGTGACATTTTTTTCTAAAAATGAGTGCTCCTCTTTATTGCCTATGACTGCACTCTCGGGCTTAAACTCTTCTATCTGTTTTAAAAGATCTTCGGCATTGTTATTAGAGGATATACCTATAAGATTAAATCTATCCGGGAAATGCCGCACAACATCAATGACATTTTTCCCGATAGAACCGGTTGAGCCCAGAAGAACGATATTTTTCATAAGATTAAAAAGCTTTTATGTAAAAGTAAAATACGGGTATGGTAAATAATAAACTATCGATCAGATCAAGAATGCCGCCTATGCCGGATATGTAAAGAGCGGAATCCTTGATACCGCAATCCCTTTTTATAAGACTTTCGGCCAGATCGCCTACCTGCCCTATAGTAGCGAGCGCCATGCCGAGCATTAAATTATGCAGAACGGAAAACCCGGTAAAAAACGAACCCAATATAACAGCAAGTACCATGCTTATAAGTATTCCGCCCAAGGTGCCTTCCTTGGTTTTATTGGGGCTTATCCTTGGCAAGAGTTCGGTTTTACCGAAACGGCTGCCTACGATATAAGCGCCTATGTCCGCCCCTTTTGTGACAAATATCAGAAATGCCACCAATCCCGCGCCGTTTTCCAGAAATTTAAGTTTAACAAGAAAAGAGAAAAACCATGCGATATAAAAGAGCGCGAATACCGTTACGGCCATGCTGACAAGATGATCCCGTTCATTATCACGTCTTATGAATTGCAGGGTGAACGTAAAAAGACATGCGACAACTATCAGTAGCGGTTCAAGATTTCTGAGATCCTGAAAACTATGCCCCATGAATATTACTATCGGGACCAGGCTGCCTACGATCGTCCCAAAATATTTATAAACGAATATTTTTTTGTTTTCGACCATTTTGAAAAACTCAAACTGGCCCATCGCGACCAATAATGTCACAACAAGACAGAAAGCCCAGTTAGGCGCAAGAAAGATTACGACAGAAACAGCCGCTATAAGTAGGATACTGGTAACTGTCCTCCGAATAAATTTATCCACCGAATCTCCTCTCGCGTCTCGAATATTCCTCTATGGCCTTATTAAGCTCTTTTTTATTGAAATCCGGCCACAAAGTATCTGTAAAGTAAAACTCTGAATAGGCGCCCTGCCAAATAAGAAAATTACTCACGCGCATCTCCCCGCTTGTGCGGATTATCAGATCAGGATCCGGCATATCGGCGGTATATAAAAATTTTGAAAAATCATCTATCCCGATCGATTCACTTTGACCCTTCTTTTCTTTTACTCTCTTGCATACTTTTTTAACCGCATCGAATATTTCCTGCCTGCCGCCGTAATTAATGGCGAATGTAAGAAGCATCCCCGTATTATTCTCTGTATTTTTCATGGCTTTCTTCATTTTACCGGCTAATGAACCCGGGAGATCGTCTATCTTACCGATAAAATTAATCCTTATGTTGCCCTCGTTCAGTTTTGCAGTACCCCTATCGAGATTATCCTCAAGAAGCTTCATCAGCGCATTAACTTCTTTGACAGGGCGGTTCCAATTTTCGGTAGAGAAAGTATAAAAAGTAAGGGCTTTGATGCCCTTTTTTGCGCATTCCTCAATTATCTTTTCGGCTGCTTTTTGACCTGCCCGATGCCCCATAGTCCTGGGAAGATTGCGCTTCTTGGCCCATCTGCCGTTACCATCCATGATTATCGCTATATGTTCCGGAAGCTTCATATTTTCCTCTATTTTAACAGCAAAAAGCCCACAGTTTCCCAAAAGATATCTTTCGGTTAGGCTGTGGGCTCAAGAATCAGACCCCGCAATTATTTGACAATTTCTTCGCCTGCTTCACGCTTTTCCTGGAACTCAGGAAGTATCATTATTTCAACGCGTCTATTCTTAGCGCGGCCTGCGGCGGTTGCATTAGTGTCTATAGGACGATGTTCGCCATAACCCGTAGCTGATAATCTTTCAGGAGATACGCCTTTCTTTACAAGATAATGTAACACATTTGTGGCTCTTGCCGTTGAAAGTTCCCAATTGGATTTCCACCCGGAAAGCTTAATGGGGACATTATCAGTGTGACCCGCAACGCCTATATCTTTATCGGGAACTTCTTTTTTTATCAACGCGGCGATCTTATCAAGCACAGAATAAGCGCTGGTTTTAATCTCTGCATTGCCTGAATCGAAAAGGATGGTATCGGATAAAATGATAACAAGTCCGCCGTCTTTCATCCTTAAAGATATTTCATCTCTTGCTATCTGCCCGCTGAGTTTTCCTTCAAGTTGCTTTTTCAGGGCCTCGAACTGCTCCTGCTCTTCCATGCGCTGTCTTTCAAGCTCGCTAAGCTGGCCTTCAAGCTCCTTAATACGCTGTTTGCTGCGGGGACTTTGCTTGTAGAAATTCACCGCGCATCCTGAAACTAAAAGTGTGGAGATCACTAAAATTGAAACGCTAATAAGAATGAAACCCTTTTTCATGCCGCCTCCTTTTGTATTGAACATCTTATAATTTATTATCGACAGCGAGTGTCTGCTTCCGGCCTTTTCCCACAGACACAAGCATTATCTCGCAGCCTATAAGCTCTTTGATCCTCGCCAGATATTTTTTCGCATTTTCCGGGAGTTCCTCGTATGATGTCGCTTTTGAGGTATCCTGCCCCCATCCGGGGTGCTCTTCATAGACAACCTCACAATCATCGAGAAAGTTAGGAATGCCGGGTATATTTTGATACGATTTTCCTTTATATTTGTAGGCAGTGCATATTTTTATTGTCTCAAGCTCATCAAGTACATCCAGTTTAGTGATTACCACTTTGTCGATCCCGTTAATATTGACCGAGCTTTTTACAAGCACGCTGTCAAACCATCCGCATCTTCGCGCTCTTCCGGTAGTAGAACCGAATTCGCCGCCTTTTTGCCTTATTTTATCCATGAGATCTTCGCCGAATTCAGTAGGGAACGGGCCTTCGCCGACCCTGGTCGTATAAGCTTTAACCACACCGAGCACCAGGTCTATCCTGGAGGGACCTATGCCGGCTCCTGTACATGCGCCGCCGGCGGTTGAATTCGATGATGTAACAAAAGGATAAGTACCGTAATCAACATCAAGAAAAGTGCCTTGCGCTCCTTCAAAAAGGATCAACTTGTCATCCTGAAGCGCTTCATTCAAAAGTTTAGTGGTGTCGCATACATAATCTTTCAAGTAATCGGCATATTTTACATACTCTTCGAACATTTCCTCCGCAGAAAAGCCTTCATAATCATAGAGGCTTTTAAGCATGGCATTTTTCTCCGCGATATTATCTTCCAACCGTTCCCTGAAATATTCTTTATCAAAAAGATCAGCCATGCGTATGCCCACACGCGCGACTTTATCGGCATAACACGGCCCTATCCCTTTTTTCGTAGTGCCGATACGCCCCTTCTTGCGGACCTCTCTGAACTCGTCCACTTTCCAATGATAAGGAAAGATAACATGCGCTTTGTCGCTGATCTTAAGCCTTTTCTCGCAACTTATACCCTTAGCTTTTAGGAGTTCCATCTCATCAATAAGCGCCTTGGGGTTAATTACAACGCCGTGGCCTATAACGCACACTTTATTTTCTCGAAGTATCCCGGAGGGGATCAGATGCAGCACATATTTGTCTTCACCGATCACCACGGTATGTCCGGCATTATCCCCGCCCTGATAACGAACAACATAGTCGACCTTCTCGGTCAATATATCAATGACTTTGCCTTTTCCTTCATCGCCCCATTGGGCGCCTACTAATACTGTTACTTGTCCCATTCGTTAAATCCCCTTTTCTATCGCCTCTCCGGAACCGACGGCGGTGGTTGAGGAACTTTCGGCGGCTGATACTGTGTCGGGGTCCTCGGCGGCTGAGGCGGCGGCTGAGGCGGCTGCTGAGGAACGGTAGGTATCCTTCGCATAAGCTGTTCGTGCTGCTGTATCTGCCTTAAAATTCTTTCTGTATGGATTCTTGTCGCCTCGTTGTTTACTTTAACATATAGTCTGTATAATGTCTTATCGTCCAATAGATCCAGTTTTATTGAAACCCCGTCCTTGTCCGCAAAATAATAAGTTGCCTCGCCGTCAGCGCTTTCCCGCATTGAAAGACCGGGCACGATATCAATTATTATAGGATAGACTTCGAGCCTTCTTTTTATCACCTCAAGCATTCTTTCCCGCGAAGGCGGCGCCGGCCTTTCCTCCTTTTTCCTTTCTGTTTCTTTCTTCTCTTTCAGCTCCTCTACCTCTTCTTTTATTTCGATTCTTTCAGGCTCTATTATTTCTTCCTCCTCAAAAGTAACTTCCATCTCCGGTTCCAACGTTTCCGGCACCATTACCTTAGGTTCTTGTTCCGGCGCTTTAACTTCTTTGGCCTCTTTTTTGAAACGTGCGGAGACCCTTTCCCACAATCTCACAAAAAACCCTTTTTTCGCCTCCTGCGCATACGCGGAAAAAGAGAAAGAAAGAATAACGGCAAAGATCAAAATTATAGTGATATATTTCTTATGATCAGTCCTCATCGCAAATACACCTCTCGAATGCTATTCCTCGGCCTTACCGGCTATGCCGGTGTCATTGTGAATATCTTCTTCGCGATATCAGGATGCTCGGCGATAAACACCAGCTCATCCTTCACCAAGGGCTTCTGTGTATGAACGTTCGCGTAACGCACAAGCTCAAGTATTTTTACAGCTTCTTTATCGTCTTTGAATTTTACCTCAAGTTTGTTATACACATTACGGAATCCCTTGATACCGCTGTATTCTCCCGCAGTAATATTCCTGCCTGTCTCGATGACCTCCGGTTCCCCTCTTCCAAGCTCCTCAAAATCATAAAGCTCGTAATTTCTTCTGTTCTTAAGGGTGCCGTCAGCGTGTATGCCGGATTCATGCGCAAAAGCGTTTTCTCCGACAGCGACCTGGTTAATAGGAATAGGTACACCGAACGCGTACGAAGCGTACTTCGCCAGTTTCCAGGCCATTTTAAGATTTGTCCTCGGATCGATCTTATATTTTGGATTATTGGCGAACCCGCTTGAATACTTGAGCGCAAGGATACAGCTCACAAGATCGGCATTTCCCGCTCTCTCCCCCATCCCATTAACGCAAGTATTGATATAAGCGTCCACGCCGCTATCTATAGCGGCTTTCGCCCCTGCCACGCTGACCGCAACAACCATGCCAAGATCATTGTGACAATGGATTTCAACAGGCATTTTTGCTATGCTTGCCAGCTTCGCCACACGGTCATATATCGTAAAAGGGTCATCAAAACCAAGCGTATCGCAATATCTTACACGATCAGCGCCCGCGTCTTTCGCTACCAGGGCGAATTCAACCAGATAATCCATGTCCGTCCTTGAGGCGTCTTCGGCATTGATCCCTACTTTCTTTATTCCTTTTTTCTTGGCGAGCCTGACAGCTTTCGAAGCTTCTTTGATAACCCCGGCCTTATCTATCTTCCCGGCAAACTTAGTTTTTATCATTATATCAGATGTCGAGATCGACAGATTCAGATGTTTAACATTCGTAAGTTTGACCGCGGTTTTCACATCAGCTTCGATCGCCCGTATCCACCCGGAAAGGATCATGGGATAGATAACTTTCCTTTTTGCGAGTTCGAGGTTGGCGTTGAGATAATTGATCTCGTGATGCGTGAAAGGAAACCCGAACTCCGACTGATATATGCCCATCTTATTCAGGTAAATATTGAGCATTGTCTTCTGGAGTTTAGCCAGCCCTAACCTTGAAGTCTGGACTCCGTCCCTATTTGTCACATCGATGAACCTTATTATATTCTTAGCCATATATTCTCCTTGTTAAACTTTGATCTCCACCTGTTTAACGTTGCTTACATTTTTTACCTTTGCAAGTTTTTTTATAACTTTTGCGGGGATCCCGCTATCAACGTTAAAAATACTTATCGCCTGGCGTGTCTTCTTGTCTCTTCCATAACTCATCTCGGCTATGTTAATGCCCTCTTTCCCGAGTAATGTGCCTATCTGTCCCATAACACCCGGGACGTCTTTATTTGTTATGACCAGCATATTGCCGTCAGGAATAGCCTCAACATAATATTTATTCAGCTTAACTATCCTGGGTTCTTTATTCGCGAATAAAGTTCCCATGATAAAATGTTTTGATTTTCCGGTATCGACTTCCACGCTGATCAAGTTGGCAAAATCCGTTATCTCCGATGTCTTTTTCTCGGTAACCCTTACGCCTCTTTCTTTCGCTATCATCAGCGCATTTACATAATTCACATTTTCTTCAAGCATCGGATCGAATATTCCCTTCACAAGGGCACGTGTGATAACCGACACATCCAGATCGGCGACTTCGCCGACATACTTCACCGTCAGGGACCTTATAGGCTCATCGACCAGTTGGGCCTGAAAAGAACCTAACCGTTCGACAAGTTTTATATAAGGGCCCATAACTTCAATGGTTTCCTCTTCCATGGCGGGAATATTCGCGGCATTTCTGTAACCCTTGCCCAGGAGCGCGTCAGAAACTGACCTCGCTATATCTATCGCAACATTGACCTGCGCTTCTTCGGTAGAAGCTCCCAGATGAGGAGTAGTAACCACTTCTTTCAAGTTCACAACAGGGCTATCCACCGGAGGTTTCGCTTTGGTTTCATAGACATCGAGCGCCGCGCCGCCGATCTTGCCCATCTTGATATATTTTGCGAGGGCTTTCTCGTCAACAATGCCCCCTCTTGCCGCGTTGATGATGCGTACGCCTTTTTTCATCTTCTTGAACGCTTTTTCATCAATAAGATGCTTGGTTTCACTCGTAAGAGGCGTGTGGATCGTTATGAAATCCGAATTCTTGAAAATCGTATCAAGCTCCACCGGCTCAATATTAAGCAGTTTTGCTTTTCCTTCGGAAAGGAACGGATCAAAAGCTATCACTTTCATTCCGAAACTCTGCGCTCTTTTGGCGAACTCGGTGCCGATACGCCCGAGTCCGACGATCCCGAGTGTTTTACCGTAAAGTTCCACTCCCATGTATTTTTTTCTGTCCCATTTCCCTTCTTTCACCGATTGACTTGCTTGAGGTATATTTCTGGATAAAGACAACATGAGGCTGAAAGCATGTTCGGCAGTGGAAATAGTATTACCGGCGGGGGCGTTCATGACTATAATGCCTTTTTTGGAAGCGGCGGCTACATCAACATTATCCAGCCCTACCCCGGCTCTGCCTATAACCCTTAATTTATTAGAAGCGTTTATTATTTTTTTCGTAACGGTGGTCCCGCTTCTTATAATAAGCGCGTCATATCCTTTTATCTTCTTGCAAAGCTCCGCTTCGGAAAGTTTTGATACTTCATCAACCTGGAAACCGTTGTTCGCTTTTAATATATCGACCCCTTCCTTGGCCAGCGGATCGCTTATGAGTACTTTTACTTTTGCCATATCCCTCTCAACTCCTTCCGATTAACTTAAAAGTTCCTGTGCCTTCCCCACACCTTTACCCAATTCGACTTTATATCCGAGCTGTTTTAACACTATTTCAATGCCTGCGATCGCGGCTATCGTATCATACTCATCCATATACCCAAGATGAGCTATCCTGAATATCTTTCCTTTCAGAGAACCTTGTCCGCCGGCTATAGTAACTCCCTGTTCGTCCCTCATTTTCTTGACAAGCGCGGAACCGTCCACACCGTCAGGCACCTTGACCGAAGTTACCGCGTTTGAAGGCCTTTTCGCGAAGATCTCAAGGCCTAAAGCCTTTACAGCTTCGCGTGTAGCGTTCGCTAAACGCGCATGTCTGGAGAGTACATTGTCCAGCCCTTCCTGGAGGATCATATCAAGAACTGTATCCAGCCCCATTATTAATGAAACACCGGGTGTCCATGCGGTGTCATTCTTAGCGTATGCTTTTAATGCCGCTTTTAAGCCGAAGTAATATGAGGGCAGGTCCGAAGTTTCCGCCATTTTTTCGGCCTTCTTGCTGACACTCATGAACGCAAGCCCCGGTGGCAGCATAATGCCTTTCTGAGAACCCGAAACAACAACATCCACGCCCCATTCATCCGGCTTCATTTCATCCGCGGAAAGACCGCTGACTGCGTCCACCACGAGTATAGCGTCGGTTTTCTTGATTATACCAGCAATAGCTTTTATATCATTTACAACGCCTGTAGAGGTTTCACATAAAGTACTATAAACCGCTTTGACGCCCGGATTATCTTTGAGCAGCTTTTCAACTGCCTTGGGATCAGCAGGCTCGCCCCATGTTACATCATAGGGAATAACTTCCACTCCGTAAGCTTCACAGATCTCGGCAAAACGTTCGCCGAACTTACCGCCTTTTATGACGATCGCCTTATCGCCTTTTGACAGGAAACTTACCACTGAAGCTTCCATGGCCCCTGTACCGCTGGAGGCAAAAACCAATACCGGATTCTTTGTTAAAAAAAGTTTTTTGAGTTTTTCGAACACACCTTTAAGCACGGCCTGGAACTGCGGCGTTCTGTGATGGATAATAGTATCAGCCATTCTTAAAAGTGCTTTCTCGGGGACCGGTGTGGGACCTGGTGATAATAGGCGATATTTTCTCATTTTTCTTCCTTTCTGATTATTTTAACCTTCCACTTTTTTTATACTTTCGATCACATTATCAACTAATCCGTATTTTTGGGCTTCTTCAGCTGTCATGAAAAAGTCTCTGTCGGTATCTCGTTTAATGTTCTCAACATCCTGACCGGTATGTTTTACCAGGATCTCTTCAAGTTCTTTTTTGATCCTGATTATCTCGTCCGCCTGTATGCGTATATCAACGGCGCTTCCTTGCGTTCCTCCCCACGGCTGATGGAGCATTATCCTGGAATGAGGAAGCGCATACCTCTTGCCCTTGGTCCCGGCCGCTAAAAGAACAGCTCCCATGCTGGAGGCCTGTCCGACACAATAAGTATTAACATTGCACTTTACAAACTGCATAGTATCGTATATTGCAAGACCGCTGGTGACACTGCCTCCGGGTGAGTTTATGTATACATGAATATCCTTGCCTTCATCTTCCATCTGCAGGAACAGAAGCTCGGCTATGATCACGTTGGCTATGTTGTCGTCTATCACGGACCCGATAAAAACCACTCTGTCCTTTAAAAGCCTGGAATAAATGTCATATGCTCTTTCGGTTCTGCCTTCCTTTTCAATTACGATAGGAATTACACTCATCTTTGCCTCCTTCTAAAATCATCGGCCCCGCCTTTTTGGCGGTTACTGGTTTATTTGTCCGTAACATTAGCTTCCTGAAGCAGGAATTCCAGGGTCTTATCCTCTCTAAGCTGCTCACGAAGCCCGCCGATAAGATCTTTCTCTTCGTAATATTCCTTTACCTTTTCATAAGGCTGTTTGAAGGAATCGGCGATCGACTTCAAGCGATCATCGATTTCCTGCTCGGAAACATCAACGTTCTCTTTTAAGGAAATTTCGCTGAGAATAAAATATAACTTCACTTTATTTTCCGCTTCAACAGCAAGCTGTTTTTTCAGTTCATCCTTGCGGGAATCTATTGCGGCTTTGTCCACGCCTTTTTGCGCCAATTCGTTCTCTGCCTTATCGACAAGTACGTCCAGCTGTCTTTTTACCATTGAATCGGGCAGGTCAAAGGAGTGATTTTTAAGAAGCTGATCCATGACCTGGTTCATCATTTTTATCTTCTCGTTCTGCTCTTTTCTTTCCAAAAGCTGGGATCTTATCTCTTCGCGCAGCTGTTGCATATTCTCCTTGCCGACCTTCTTCGCGAGTTCGTCATCTACAGGCGGGAGCTTCTTTTCCTTAGTTTCTTTTATTTCGACTTTAAAAAGAGCTTTTTTGCCCGCGAAATTTTTATCAGGATAATTCTCCGGTAAAGTCGTCTCTATCTCTTTCTTCTCGCCCTTTTTAAGCCCGCAAAGCTCCTCTCCCATGCCGAGAAGAGATGCCTCTTTGTCGGCTTCTATCCACATATTCTCGCTTTTTTTGCTTAAGGGTTTATCGTCCGCAAATGCCTCAACATCACAAACGGCAAAATCCCCTTTTTTTATAGGCCTGTCCATATCGGCAAATTCCGCATGCATGTTCTGTATATGAGAAAGCGCGTCTTCCACTTCCTTATCGGCAACACTTATTTTTTCTCTCGCAACTTTCAATCCCTTATACTTTTTCAACTTCACTTCAGGATGCGTATCTACTGTGGCTTTGAATGTAAGTGCCCCCGCGTCATCAAGCACTATATCCGACACTTCAGGATAGCTGACAGGCACGATATTGTTAGCCTCAAGCGCCCGCTGATATGCGCGCGGGACTAAACGCTGTTTCATATCTTTGACAGCGTCTTCCCTGTAACGTTGATCGATAATATCGATCGGCGCCTTGCCCTTTCTGAATCCGGGTATTACCGCCGTCTTTCGTATATCTTCAAGCACCTCATTTATAACCTTATTGACTTCTTCTGATGGGAGGCTTATGTGAAGTTCTTTCGCGGTCCCATCAAGCTTTTTTACCTTACTCTTCATCTATATCTACCTTCTTTTTAGTTCTCTATCTGCCTCTGAACCCTTTAATAGGCTTTGTTATGGATCCAAGGATATTTCTCCGTCTCTGAGATTTTAGTTTATCAGACAATCTCCCGAGTTGTTTTTTTATGCTTTCAGAGGCGTTATCTATCGAACTGAAAATATCTCCGGTACTTTCCTTGGCAATGATTTTATTCCGTTTAAGATAAACAATAATTTCCACATTTTTTCTTATTTTTTCTTCCTCTAAGATAACCTCGCAGCCGTATATACGGCCGTATAAACGCTCAACTTTAGCCAGTCTTTTTGCTATATATTTTTTTATATCACTGGTCAATTCGATATTTCTTGCTGTAATATTACACTCCATTTGTCACTCCTTCACTTATCCGGCTTTTATACCATATATAATATTTAAAAAGAAGATAACAATATAACATCAAGTGAGCCGTATTTCAAGTATCAAGTTAAGCTTATCAAGTCCCCTTTGCAGGTCTCCCGTCACTAGTAACTTTCAAACTCAAGAGTACAGTATATTCCCTACCAGGGCCCCTCCGCCCGGTGTGGATCCTCCCTGTACGGGAATATACTGCACTCTTAAATATAAAATCAACATATCTCACTTACATCGTAAAGCGTTCTCCAAGGTATATTTCTCTGGCTTTTGGGTCGTTTATTAGATCTTCCTTGGTCCCGGCTATAAGTATCTGCCCCTCATACATGATGTACGATCTATCGGTTATTGTAAGCGTTTCCCTTACATTATGATCGGTCAGGAGAATGCCTAATCCCATGTCCTTCAGTTCCTTTATGACTTCCTGACAATCGGACACCGCTATAGGATCGATGCCGCTAAAAGGTTCATCTAAAAGTATGAACATAGGATTAGTGACCATGGTCCTTGTTATCTCCAGCCGGCGTCTTTCCCCTCCGGAAAGAGTATATGCCTTATTCTTACGCAGGTGGGATATTTTAAGCTGGTTGAGAAGATAATCGAGCTGTCTTTGACGTTCTTTGCGGGGAAATCCCAGAGTTTCCATGACAGCCATGATATTTTCTTCCACCGTAAGTTTCCTGAAAATAGACGGTTCTTGGGAAAGGTATCCTATTCCGGAACGAGCCCTCTGGTGTATGGGAAATTTGGTAATATCTTTCTTGTCAAAAATAGTATGGCCGCTGTCGGGCCTTATTATGCCTGTTATCATATAGAACGTCGTCGTCTTCCCGGCGCCGTTCGGACCGAGAAGCCCCACGACCTCTCCCCTTCGGACATTAATGCTAACGCCATTTACCACTCTTTTCCCGCCGTATTCCTTGACCAGATTCCTTGTCTCGAGTAAATGCATATTTCTCCTTAATTCTCTTTCCGGCTTGTTTGCCCCGGTAATTCATACTCTTCGGATTGTACCGCTTTTCCCAGCTCTTGGGGATCTATTATCACTCTGGGTTTTCCTATAAGTTTCGCGCTTTTAGTGCTCTCCCTATAGATAGCCTTCTGGCTTATCGTATAACTTTTTCCCTTGCGGAGTTTAACGTTCCCTTCAGCGGTAACCTGAGCTATCTTTTTCGTTGTGGGATCAAAATCCACGCTCAGTTTATCCGAAAAAAGTTCACCGTCTTTATCTTTGACCTTTACATTGTTGTAAAAAATCGCGACATTCTTCGCATAGTTCACGTTAAGCGGGCCGTCACACCAGACCTTGGTGTCGGGTTCGATCGTGACGGTCACATCTTTTTTCAGCATGGCTTTCATCTCATCCGAATTGGCATGTCCGCCTTTTCCCGTGGCGATCATTTTTCCCTGCTCTATGCGCACATCCTCTTCGGTCGATATCTCTTTTGTAACCTGCGACCACTTAGCGCTTTCTGTAGTAAGAACAACCCCGTCATCAGAAACAACTTTGACATTGCCTTTAAGTTCAACCTCTCCTTTTTCCTTTCTGTATATCCCCGTATCAGACTTAAGATTTATCGTCACGTTATCACCATAAGCAACCGCTTTTAGATCATTGAAATGGACTTCATCGTCCATGATCTCGGCTGAATCCCCTTCAAGATGCCACTGCTTAACACCTTTGGCCGTTCTGCCGTCTATATTAAAAGAAAGGACTTTTTGCTCGAGATCTTTAATGTCTTTCTCTCTTGAGGCTTCACTTTGTCCGGAAGTCTTCCCGCCCGGACGAATGAATATCTTATACCCGGCGAATAACGCTAAAATAATAACCGCTATAACTATTAATCTCTTTTTCATGATTTTTTAGTCTTCCATCTCTGGTGCAGCCATACCCATTGTTCGGGATACTGCCTGACGTACTTTTCTAATACATCTGTCCACTCCTGGGTGTATCTCTTTATGTCATCCTCTGTATTTTCTCCCCGTGACAAAACTATAGGCTCTTCCAAAACCAGTTTAAAGGTATTATCGCCTTTACGTATCATGAAAGAAGGGACGATGCTGGCTCCCGTTACCAGACCAAGTTTAACCGGACCGACAGGCGTATAAGCCTGTTTGCCGAAAAAATCAACAAATACACCTTCAACGCTATCCACGTCCTGATCGGCCAGAACTCCTAACATGCCTCCTTCTTTAAGCACTTTCAAAGCTTTTTTGGGAGATTCGTCGCGGTAAAGTATCCTAACGCCTGTTTTATTGCGCATATCTGAAATAAACTCATCATATTTATAAAAATACAACCTCTTAGCGATTACCACGCCTGTATAACCTTTAAGCGTAAGGCAGCTCAAAAGCAGTTCCCAGTTGCCGAAATGAGAAGCCATTATAATAACTCCCTTGCCCCGGGCCAAAGCTTCTTCAAGCCTGTCTATGCCCTCTATTTCGGTTACCAGATCGTCTATATTTTTTTTGTTTAACGAAGGGATCTTTATCCATTCAGCTCCGGATTTCGCTAAATTGGAAAAAACACCTTTTGCTATCCTTACATTCTGCTCATGATCCTTACTGAAAACCTCATCCAGATTGGAGACGGCTATTTCTCTGTACTTGTCAAGAAAGTTGAACGCCATCCTGCCAAGCGCATCCGCTATAACAAGGCTTACTTTCAGAGGAATAAAACGTAACAAAAAGAACAGTATTCTTGAAAAATAATAAATATAGTAACGCCGTGTTTTTATCTTCACTAAAGTCAGATATTTCCTTTATCTATGATGTTCGGCTTCCACTGTTGTGTAAACGCCGCCTCTTACATTAAAAACGCCTTTTACTTTCATCCATCTTGGCTTGCAGCTTTTCGTAAGATCCTCAAGGATCCTATTAACCACATGTTCATGAAAAATACCTATCTCCCTGTAAGAGATAAGATATTCCTTGAAAGACTTAAGTTCTATGCACCACCTGTCGGGTGAATATTCTATGAAAATATGCGCAAAATCCGGAAGGCCTGTTTTCGGGCATCTGCACGTAAATTCGGCAGTGTCAGACTTTATAACATATTCCTTATCGTGGTATTTATTCTTCCAAACATCTATTTTAGGAAGTTTCAGCCTTCTGACATTTTCCTGCAGGCCCTCATAAGTCTTCTTTTTCTTTACCATCTATCTCTCCTTCAAACAGGTAATTGTTAGATCATTTTATTCCAAGGAGTCTGTGCACTTGACCGAGTATCATGATATCTTTTCCCGTAGCGCCTTCCAGATACTTCTTGAAAAACTGGATCATCTCTTCATCGGGTTCTTTAATAAATTCCGAAACCGGCGTTACGGGCTGTAGAACGACCGTGTTTTTCCCTTCTAAACCGGTTATAATATCCCCCATTTTCTTGATATCTTCCATGGTAGTCGTGTCCGTGATGACCGTTTTTATGAATAGATCCTTCTTTTGGGCCAGTTTTGCGAACTTACCCGTCTCTTCCCATGCCCCCAACATGTGCCCCGTAGAGCTCGGCAGTTTAAAGTCCATCGCGATGATATCGACGAGATCCATTAGTTTTTCAAGCTCTTTCGGAAAAGTCCCGTTCGTCTCAAGATATACGGGGTTTTTTCTGCATGACTTATATATAAGAAGGAACCCCCTTAAAAAATCAGAGTATATCATCGGTTCCCCGCCCGTTAAAACAAGCTCATTGTAATCCTCCTCAAAATCAAGAACCTTGCCGAGAAGGCTTTCTTTGGTAAATGATTTGTAGCTTTCAAGCCGAGTATCGCAATAGCCGCAATTCATGTTGCACCCGTAAAAACGGATGAACAGCTGCTTGCTCCCCAGGAACGGCCCTTCGCCCTGATAAGATAAGAATATTTCAGATATTTTTGCTTGTTCCATAATAATTATGCAACTTTCTAAGATATTCGAATTGTTTCTCGCAGGAACGTCAAATTTTCCCAGCGAGAAAATTTGACTCAGAAGTTCCCTCGCTCGTCCTCAATTTAACACAAGACACCGTGCTCGCTCGGTCACTTATGTCCTGCTCAAACCAATTCGAATATCTTCAAACGTCTCAAACTGTATCACGCAACAATGGATCTTCTAGTCCGGCTTTTGCGAAGCCTTTTGCGCGGAATATGCACGATTCGCAAACCCCGCACGGCTTTTCGCCGCCCTTGTAACACGACCAGGTATATTCGAACGGCACGCCAAGTTCAGATCCGATCTTTATTATTTCACTTTTCGTTTTATCGATTATCGGTGTTACTATCTCAACGGGGTCATTTTCGCTGCCTCTTTTAGTCCCCCGTGAGACCATTTCCCTGAAAGAATCAAAAAACTCGCTGCGGCAATCTGGATAATTCGAATAATCCAACTGATGAGCTCCTATGAAAACGGCATCAGCGCCGATAGCTTCGGCAAAGGATACTCCGTAACTTAAAAAAATAATGTTACGCCCGGGCACATACGTGGACGGGATCGTTCCGCCGGGACTTTCCTGATACTCCGGCACGGAACTCTCCTCCTCCAAAAGCGCGCTCCCTTTCCATGGAAAAGATATGTTCAGCTCTTTATACCCGCATCCGGCGCTTTCCGCTATTTTCCCGGCGCATCTGATCTCTTTCGATGCTTTTTGCCCGTAGTTGAATATCAAGGCTTGGCTGTCGTATTTTTCTCTTGCCATGTAAAGTGTAACAGCGGAATCTATTCCGCCGGATAAAAGAACAATCGCTTTCTTCATGATTTAATTGAATTCGTTCAAGGAACGGAAATCCCGGGAATCTCAAGCTTCATAATAAGTAGCCGACGACGTGTCTGTCTCCCATACGGTGACGCCGTCTATTTTTAACTTAGGCATTTTGCCCTTAAGCTTATCAAAAATATAACGCGCGATATTCTCGGAGGTCGGATTGACCTTAGAAAAATAATCTGCCTCGTTTAAATATTTATGGTCCAATACTGAAGTAATTTCATTGAGGTTTTTTTTAAGGTCTTTAAAATCCGCCACCATGCCGATCTCATTAAGGTCCTCTGACGAAACCACGGCTTCTACGCGCCAGTTATGGCCGTGCAGCTCTTCACATTTGCCTTTATACCCTCTAAGGTTATGAGCGCTGTTAAACTGAGTTGTAACTTTTATTTGATACATAATAAAAACATTTATTCGAAATACTGAGAAGTTACCTTATCCCATGTCCCCTGAGCTTTCATGAGAAAATCACATACTTCCCTTACGGCTCCGCGGCCGCCTTTTTTTTCCGTAATAAAATTGACGAACGGCTTGACATCATCCACCGCATTAGGCGGACATACCGCCAACCCAACTCTTTTCAGAACAGGGATATCGATGACATCGTCCCCCACAAAACAGATCTCGTCATTATCAACTTTAAAATTTTTCTTTATCGTCTCAAGAGCTTCTATCTTGTAGTGAAAATTATGATAAACCTTGTCGATCTTCAGCTCCTTTGCGCGTTTTGTTACGCTGCGGGATGCTTTTGCCGTTAAGATCACGCATTTTATACCGGAGCGCCTGATGAGATAGATCCCAAGGCCGTCATTTACGTCAAAATTTTTTGTCTCCTCGCCGTGGTTGCCGTATACAAATCTTCCATCAGTAAGGACGCCGTCCACATCCAAAACAAGTAATTTGATTTTTTTTGCTCTTTTTGTGATCTCTGACGATTGTTTATCACTCATTTCTTCTCCTGCTTCTGGTAACTGTTAGACTTTTACACTAATCCCGCTCTCAAGATATCCTGAACATCCAATATGCCGGCAACTCTTCCCTTCTTGTCGACTACGGGTATTTCATCTATCTTTTTATCCCTGAGTATTTCAAAAGCCTCGGCAGCGAGACGGTCTCCGGTTATGGTAACGGGATCTTTTGTCATTACATCGCCGACCTTTCTGGCAAAGAGATCCTTGCCTTCTTCAAAATGGCGCCTAAGATCTCCGTCAGTAAAAATACCGATAAGTTTGCCCCTGGAATCCACAACGCTTGCGCTGCCGGCGCGCAATTTGGTGATCCTAAGAAGCACATCATTCACCTTCATATTTCTGGTCACTATCGGGGTTTTGGTTTTGGGCCTCATTATATCTTCGACTTTTAAGATCAATCTTTTGCCGAGCGCACCGCCCGGGTGAAAAAACGCAAAATCTTTCGGCTGAAATTTTTTCTTCTCAAGAAGCGCTATTGCCAGAGCATCACCTAAAGCAAGCATGGCCGTCGTGGATGTAGTGGGCGCTAAGCCCATGGGGCAAGCTTCCTGATCCACGGAACTTTCGATAACGAAATCACTGTTCCTTGCGAGAGTCGATCCTTTTTTTCCTGTTACAGCAACCAGTTTAGACCCGATCTTTTTTATTATAGGCAGAAGTTTTACCACTTCTTCCGTCTCGCCGCTGTTCGAAAAAGCTATGATCACATCGTCTCGTGTAACACGGCCAAGATCCCCATGAAGCGCCTCCGCCGGATGTAAATAAAGTGAAGGTGTCCCCGTTGAAGATAATGTCGCTGATACCTTTTGGGCAATAAACCCCGGTTTGCCCATTCCCGTTACTATTACTCTTCCTTTGGATTTGGACAACATATCGATTATCTTCTTAAAATTGCCGTCAATCTTTTTCGATAATTTGGCTATGGCTTTACTTTCCTGCATCAAAACTCTTTTTGCACTTGAAGTGCTCATATCTCACGCACCGCCTTTTCAACTTTTTTTACACCGCTTATAAAATCGCTCAGATCGCTCATCCTGATCATGTTCGGACCGTCGCTTAAAGCCTTTTCGGGATCCTTGTGCACCTCTACAAAAAGGGCGTCTACGCCGCAGGTGACAGCGGCTCTTGAAAGTACGGGCACGAATCTTGCCTCTCCTCCGCTCGAGGCGCCTTTTCCTCCCGGCATCTGCACGGAATGCGTGGCGTCATAAACAACCGGATATCCCATTTCGCTCATTATTATCACGCCTCTGAAATCATTAACCAGCATGTTGTACCCAAAACTTGTCCCGCGTTCGGTCAAAAGGATATTTTTATTGCCTGTTGATTCTATCTTCTTAACCACATTTTCCATCTCTTTAGGTGACATGAACTGTCCTTTTTTAACATTGACAGCTTTCCCGGACGAAGCCGCTTTGATAACAAGATCAGTTTGCCTGCATAAAAATGCGGGTATCTGAAGGATGTCAACTGCCTCGGCAACCTCATCGACCTGATCAACAGAATGAACATCTGTAAGGATCGGAACATCAAGTTCTTTTCTTATCTTTCCCAATATCTCCAACCCCTCTTCCAGGCCAGGCCCCCTGAAAGAACTTATGGAACTCCTGTTCGCCTTGTCATAACTTGTTTTAAAAATAAAGGGTATTTTTTCTTTTTGAGTTATTTTTTTCAGCTCGCGCGCATGTTCTATCGCGCTCTCCGCTGATTCGATCACGCAGGGTCCCGCGATCAAAACTACCGGTTTTCCTTTGCCGATAACAACATCTTTGACCTTGATTTGCTGAGTATTCACTTTTAAATCACCTACTTCGCTAAATATGCACTTCTTCAGTGCCCTTCTTCATTATATCAGAGACCCTTTTAAGGTCTTCGGGTGTATCAACACCTATCGTATCGTATCTTGTCTCGATAGTTTTTATCTTATACCCGTGCTCAAGAACTCTGAGCTGTTCAAGCGCTTCATCTTCCTCTAAAGTGGATTTTGGAAGATTTGTATATGTGAACAGAAAATCCTTCGTATACGAATACAGCCCTATATGTTTGAAATAACTTCCGCTAACGTCATCAAGTCGTGATATCCCGCCGGCACTGTCACGGATATACGGAATAGGGCTTCTTGAAAAATAGAGAGCGAAGCCTTTCCTGTCCACAACGACTTTCACAACATTCGGATCCGATATTTCCTCTTTCCGGTGTATCCGTTTGATCAGTGTGCCCATGTATACATCGCGCTCATATTCAAATACCCTGGCAAGTTCATCGATCATCAAAGGATGTACCAACGGTTCATCCGCCTGAACATTTATAACTACATCCGCGTCTATCTGGTTGACTGCTTCTGCCAGGCGATCGGTCCCTGAAGGCTGTTCGGGCGAAGTGTACACTGCCTTCCCGCCGAAGGATTCAACCGCTTTAAAGACTTTTTCCTTGTCAACAGCAACTATTACTTCATCCACCTCGTGGGCTTTTTTCACTCTTTCCCAAACATGCTGGACCATTGGTTTCCCGTTGATGTCCGCCAGGACCTTTCCTTTGAACCTTGTCGAATGCCACCTTGCGGGTATAACAGCTATAACCTTCATTATCCTTTTTCCGTCTCCCTTTTCAGGCTGGCTAAAAGTTCCTTTTTGCCGACCACCGCAGTACCCCTGTGTCCGACAACTATACCCGCGGCACAATTGGATATATGCGCCGCTATCCTGGGAGAACCTCCGCTTACCAAAGCCAATGTATAAACAGCTATTACCGTATCCCCAGCACCGGAAACATCGAATACTTCCTGCGCGATCGTGGGTATAGAATATGATCTTTTATCTCTCTCGAAAAGTATCATACCTTTTTCTCCCAAAGTAATGAGAATAACATCGGCCTTAAGCTTGCTCAATAGTTTCGCCCCGGCCTTCTGGAGCGTTTTCCTGCTGTCGATCTTGAAATTCACGGCTCTCTCGGCCTCTTTATGATTGGGAGTTATAACACTTACTCCTCTATAAGACGAAAAATGATTTTCTTTGGGATCAACAGAGATGATCTTATTACGCTTTCTTGCTTCTTTGATTATAGGCTTTAAAAATGACGGTGTTATGAGACCTTTTCCGTAATCTTCTATTATTATCCCGTCATATGAGGATATTTTGTTCTTTATGTAATCTATCATCTTCCCGGAAACATTATTCGGAATAGGATCTATGTTCTCCCTGTCCACCCTTAACACCTGCTGTTCATTCTGTCCGGCAGTGATGCGGGTTTTCAATATAGTAGGCCTGTTTTTGTCCGTAAAAATACCGTCCAACGATATATTTTTTTCCTCAAGCAAACCTCTTAACATAGCGGCTCTTTCATCTCCCCCGACAACTCCCACCACGGAAACATCCGCGCCTAAATTAGCCAAGTTGCATGCGACATTACATGCTCCGCCGGGCACGCACCTGTCATTCCTGACCCATACAACAGGCACGGGAGCTTCCGGTGATATGCGCGACACATCGCCCCATATATACTGGTCGAGCAAGAGATCCCCTATGACCAGAAGTTTCCTTCGGTCAAACTTTTTAACGATATTAGCAAAGGTGGAATAGTTATATCTTTTCATATATTTATCTCCAGTATTAATATTATATCAGTCAACAGAAAGGGTATTTTAGCACGCTTTTTCCAGGAATGTCAATTTTATAAGAAAGACATTTGCACTGTTCCTCGCAGGGACGTCAAAATTCCCCAGCGAGGAATTTTGACTCAAAAGTTCCCTCGCTCGTCCTCTATTTAACGCAGGACACCGTGCTCGCTCGGTCACTTATGCCCTGCTCAAAACAGTGCAACTGTCTTAAGCATAATAATGCAGTCAAAACAGTAAACCGGATTCTAAAGGGATCCCTTAAAAGTTTTAGCTTTTTTATCATTTTTAGAAACAAATTACCTATTTTGCAATTGTTCAAGCCTGCTGAGCAAATGATATGAAAATAATTAGCAAAGCAGGCGAGTTTTGCAAGGTTTCTAAAAATTAGAAAAATGCGTTAAGAAACTTTTGGGGAAAAGAATCCGGTTTTACTGTTTTGAATGTGTATTTATTTTTATAAATGCGGATTGACTTTATTTACGATCTCAGTCTTGGGAACCGCGCCTACGAGCTTATCGACGATCTCACCATTTTTGAAGATAACCAATGTCGGAATGCTCAGGATACCGTAGCTGGTCGATGTTGTCGGGGCTTCGTCCACGTTAACCTTGCAGACCTTGAGCTTCCCATCGTATTCCCCGGCTATTTCTTCAATAACAGGCGATATCATCCTGCATGGCGCGCACCATTCGGCCCAGAAATCGACCAAAACGGGCAGGCTTGATTCCAGAACTTCAATTTTAAAATTAGCATCATTCACTTTTACTTCTGACATATCATTCTCCTTACTTTTGTGAAAAATTATCGTATATACAGATTATCACACATTGCTTACAGATTCCATATCTTTTAACGCCTTACCTGCCGCCTCAATGACCTCACCGGCTGTAATCGCTTTTAAACAAGCGAAATCTTTCACGCAATTATGCGCAAGACATTCGTCACAACCCACATCTTTATGCAATATAATGTCGTCTTTCCCCAATGGGCCCCACCTTTTAGGCGAAAGACCCGGGTCACTTCGTCCGAATATCGCAACAACAGGCGTCCCGACGCTAACCGCAACATGAACAGGTCCGGAATCGTTGGAGATCAATAATTTACATCTTGATAGAAATTCGGCAAGTTCTCCTACGAGCAACAGCCCCGTAAGATCGATCGCCTTGTGTTTCATCTGTGAAATGATCCTCTCCGCGATCTCAGATGTTTCCTCGGCGCCTATAAGAGCTATATCATATCCGTATTTTTCGGCCAACACATCCGCTGTTTCGGAAAATCTTTCCGGCGGCCACTTTTTCGAAGGGCAACTTGCCCCAGGATGTATAGCTATAATATTCTTCCCTATATTTCGATCGACAATAACAGAATCCACCAATTTTTTTTCTTCTTCACCCGTCACCATATAAGGCATGCGGTCAATATCCCCCACATCAAAGCCGGCTTCTTTTAGAAGATCAAAATTGTAATCAACCTCGTGTTTAGCGCCTTCCTGCTTATTATGCGTGATCTTTTCAGTCAGAAGGAACGGCATGTTCCTGTTATAACCTATGCGCCGGGGGATCCCCGCTAAGAACATTAACATATGCGCCCTGTTTGTAGGATGGAGAGCTATTGCCGTATCGAACTTTTTTTCCTTTAAGATGAACGCGAATTTAAGTGTAGCCAAAAAACTCCTCTGATCACCATATTTATCGTAAATTATCACCTCATTAAGATGCGGATCGTGCAAAACAACATCACGCATCTGGGGCCTGACCATCAGCGCGATATAGGCATCGGGATACTGCCTGCGTAAAAATCTTATTACGGGAGTGGATAGGACCACATCCCCTAATCTGTCGGTTCGCGTTATTAATATTCGTTTTGGATCCATAATATTATTTCATCAACCGGCGGTTTGTTATTAATCTTGTGTCAGCTCTTTGTACACCTTCTGATACACATGGTAATCAGTCTCTGAAAAGCAAATATAGCGGATCTGGTCAAAATCCTCCAAGAATCTTATCCCCTCCTCAAGAGCGATCCAGGTAGCTTTCTCTATCGGATATCCATAGACTCCCGTACTGATGGCGGGGAAAGCTATTGACACCAGACCGTTCTTTTTAGCAAGGAGAAAGCTGTTCACGTAACAATTTCTTAATTTTTCAGCCTCTCCCTGACCTCCCCCATGCCAAACGGGCCCCGGTGTGTGGATTATTTTTTTCGCTTTAAGTCTCCCCGCATTTGTAATAACAGCTTCGCCTGTTATACACCCGCCGATCAGTGAACATTCTTCTAAAACACTCGGGCCGGCTGCCCTGTGTATTGCGCCGTCAACCCCTCCGCCTCCGGCCAGCGCGGTATTAGCAGCGTTCACTATGACATCTACATCTTCTTTGGTTATATCTCCGTGTTTGATGATTATTTTCCCCATGCTAACACCCCTTTATCCTATCCTTCAAGCATCTCTTTCGCGGCCTTAAAAACTTCTTCGACACTTATTTTCGATAAACATCCTTCGGTGGGACCGACCCTGCAAAGCGCTTTTTCACAGGGCCTGCAGGGCACATCCGGCTTGATCACCTTATTTCTATCTGAAAGCGGCCCATATTTTTTTTCGTTTGAAGGACCGAATATAGCTATCGTCGGAGCGTTCACGCCGCTGGCTACATGAAGCGGGGCGCTATCGCCTGTTATGACAAGTGAAGAACGCCTCATCAGTTCCGCAAGAGATCCTATGGATGTTTTGCCGCAAAGATCGAAAGCCTTGTTCTTCATGTTTGACAACATGACGTTCACTATTTCCGTATCATGCTCATTACCCGTGATAAACACTTTACATCCCAATTCCGATATAAGCCTGTCTGCCAAGGTGGCGAACTTGCCCGCATCCCATCTTTTAAGATGACTTTTGGCTCCGGGATTTATTACAACATTTTTTTCTTCACCTATCCATCCCATGAAACCATCAATAAAGGTTTTGTCGTAATTCGAGACCGGAAGGAAAAACCTGTTGTTCACAAAAGGATCTATACCCAAGGTTTTAAGGACTGACAGATGTTCCTCCCGTTTATGCATGACAGCTTTTCTGTGAGTCGGTTTTATGAACGATAACGCGCCTACGCACACTTTTGACCCTATAAAATAAGGAGCTAATGATCTTTTCATATCTATGACAAGATCATGGCCTTTACTGCAAAGATAGAAAAATTGCGACATCTTATCCTTTAATGAAGCGCCTTTCTTGTAAACTATTAATTCCCTTACAGCCGGATGGGTCAGAAATATCTCTTTACCGGCGGGGCCTGTGATTACATCAACTCTTGCTCCCGGGAATTCATCACACAGCCTCTCAAGTACCGGGGTAGTGAGTATGATGTCCCCCAGATTAGTAAGCGTTATGAATAGAATGGATTTAACTTCTTTTTTATCGAGCTTCATCGGACCTTGCTTTCTCCATCAGCTCCTGCTCGGCAGCTTTAAAAACGTCCTGGACAGTAATAGATTTCATGCAGATATAATCTTTATCGCATTTATCCACATAGCACGGCACCTCGCAACCATGATCTTTATGGATAACAATGTTTTTTCCTTTGCCGCGGGGTCCGGTTATTTCACAAGATGTAGGGCCGAACAGGCCGATCGTCGTGGCGCCTATCGCGGAGGCTAAATGCAGCGGCCCCGAATCGGCGCTTATTACAAGTTCGCTGGACCTAAAAAGTGACGCCAGTTCATTGATGCCGGTCAGCCCCGCGACCGAATAACACCTCTTATCCCCGACTGCCTTCAGCATTCTATCAGTAAGTTCCTTGTCTTTTTCCGCGCCGGTCAGCATGATCTCAACGTCAGAAAACCTGGAAAGTATCATTTTGGAAAGTTCTACGAACTTTTCTTCCTGCCATCTCTTCGCTTCCCAATTCCCTCCGGGGTTGACCGCAACAGTACGCAAAACCCCTCCTCCGGCCCGCTCAAGAATAAGCGCCGCGCGCTCTTCGTCTTCCTCGCTTATAAAATGTTCATAATTACCTTCGACTTTGGTTATACCCAGAACCCCCGCCAGAGACAGGATCTGGTCCGCGCGATGTATATGATCCTGCAGCATATCCACTTCCTTGGTAAGTAATCTGCTTTTCCCGGCAAATCCTATCCTCTGGCGTATACCCGCCCACATTGCCATCGAAGTTTTCGTCCTTGAGGGTTTGAGTAAAAAGCAAGTATCGTATTTCTCTTTCCTTATCATATGCGTGAAAGAAAGTTTTTCACCTATTGATGTGATCTTTCTTCTGTCTGAAAGAGCGATAACATCATTTACCCAAGGGTTATGGACCAGTAGATCCACGTATCTCGGTACGACCGCACATGAGATATACGCTTCTTTGAAATTCTCTCTCAAAGCACGAATAAGGGGAACCGAAAAAAGAATGTCCCCCATCCAATTAAGTTCGAATATAAGTATTCTGTTAGGCCCCATGATCTTCTGATACCACTTCCCTGTACACTTCCGCGGTCTTTAACGCGCTTTCTTCTATTGCAAAATCCCTTAACGCTTTTGTACGGGCTTTTTCAGCAAGCGCCTTCCTGAAAATATCTTCCCTGAAAAGACGGCCCATTGCTTCGGCAAGAGCTTCGCTGTCGCCCGGAGGGACAAGCATGCCTGTTTCCGCATTCTCTATCAATTCTGACGGCCCGCCTATATTGCTTGCGATACAAGCGCATCCGGCGGCCATAGCCTCCATTAAAGAGAGACCCAGCCCTTCTTCAAGAGAAGGCAGACAAAAGATATCAATAAGAGATAAATATTTTTCTAAAGGCGCATCCGTCCCGTCGCTGAAAAATACTTTGCCTTCCAGGCCCATCTCTTTTATTTGTCCCTTTAATCTGCCTTTTTCAGGGCCCTCCCCGACAATAAGAAGCTCCGCTTCCTCATTCTTGTTAAGGATCTTTTTGAAAGCTTCAAGAAGATATTTCTGTCCCTTTACTGAAGAAAGTCTGCCTATGGTCCCGACAATTTTCTTATCTTCCGATAATCCCAAGTTCCTCATTAAAGAGGCATCTTTTACCACGGGATTTGAAGTAAAACGCTCAAGTTCTATCCCATTATATATTAAAGCAATACGGTTTGAAGGGAAATTAAAATCATTTTCAAGATGTTCCTGCACATTCCTGCTTATTGCTATGACCTTACTCCCCCAGCATGGAAACAACTTACGCCCAAGCCGCTTGTATTTAAAAAAACCATGACAGGTCGATATGAACGGAATTCCCGTGACCTTGCCCGCAAAACAAGCTAAAACCTGGGCCACACGGGTCTGGGCATGGATCAGATCAAACCCGTTATTCTTTATCAGTTTGACAAGCTGCGGTAAAGCTTTCCAGACTTTGTACCCGAGTTCTGTTTTGGTCCTTATATCAAGATGAAAATGTTCTATGCCCCCTTCTTTAAGAGACGCGGCAAGATCCCCTCCGCTTGAAGCTACGGCAACATCCATCCCTTCTCTTTTAATGTAGCGCGCCAGATTCCTTGTATATATGCCGATACCGCCTATATCAAGATGTGTGGTCAAAAGTAATATCTTCATTTCATGACCTCAATTACCGCATCGAACACTTCGCGGGGCGTGATCAAATTCATGCATTTTCTCTTTTTAAAACATGAAGCCTTATAACACGGCGAACATGAAATTTTTCTGAAGATGACCCTGGAATTCTCCGCGGGAGGTGCATGCCTGCCGGGATCTGTAGGGCCAAAAAGCGCAACAAAAGGCGTACCCACGGCAGAAGCTATATGCATCGGCGAACTATCGCCGGAAACCAAAGCATCACACCGTTTAATGAGGCTGATAAGTTTTGACACACTGGTCTTGCCTATTGCGTTTATGGGTTTTGCCGTTGTTCTTCTTATGAATTCTTTAGCCTCTTCCGCTTCGTTTTCCAGCCCGATAAGAACAACTCTTATACTTTTTTCTTTGGCCATTATTTCGCTTAATTCAGCCATTGATTGTATGGACCAGTTCTTCGTCTTCCATTTCTTGCTGGCTGAAAGGCTTAAAGCAACAAGTTTTTGATCCTGTTTAAGCCAGTTTTCCTTTAAGAAGTTTTCCGCCCATATATCATTTTCCTTCTCGGGCCATAATTCCAGATGTTCATCCAGTCTTGTTATCCCCATCAAACCAAGAACACGTGATTGATGTTTTACGGGGTTGATGGACCCTTCCGGAAGCCCTATTTTCCTGTTAAGGAGAAAACTTAATTTCTTGTTATGATAACCGTACCTCTCCGGGATCATGCTTAAAAACGCTAATAAGTGACTTGAACGATTATTCTGAAGATCCACCGAAATATCGAAATGTTCCGCCCTTAATCTTCCGGCTAATTTCAAAAAACCGATGCCCTTGTCGCGATTGTGGGGATCATATGTTATGACCTCGTCAATATACGGACATTTGTCAAGCACCTCGCGGAAACGCACATCAACAAGAACTTTTATCGCGGCATTCGGGTGCCTTTTTCTCATGGCCCTCAGGGAGGGAACGCTGAGAATAATATCCCCGAGTGAGCTCATCTTGAAAATAAGGATATTCTTCTTCTCTAATACCTGCGAATAAGTGTCCAGGGTATGCTTCATTACCTCATCAAGAGAGTATTTCTTATCGACATTCTCTCTGGCTTTTTGCGTTATATTTTTCACTAAGGCCGGTTCTTTCGCGTAACGCATTATCTTCTCCGCCATATCGGATGGATCGGACGGTTCGCATAATAGACCTGTAACGCCGTCTTCTACATTTTCGACAACTCCCCCGACCCTGGTTGCCACAACAGGCACGCCTCTTGCCTGCGCTTCAATTATCGCGCGCCCGAACGCTTCCTGCTCTCTGTTGGCGGACACGAGAACATCGAGTTCTTTCAGCACATCCGCGACATCTTTATCGCTATCCACGAATTCTACTATTTTCCCGAGCATGAGATGACGTATCGAAAGCTCTATTCTTTTGATATATTCTTCTTTCGCGGAAGATTTCTCGCCCATAAGCATGATCTCGAGATTAGGCATCCTTCTGTAAACATAAGACGCGGCTTTTAAAAAATCCAGATGCCCTTTTAAAGGCGTGAAACGGCTTATCATGCCGATCCGGAATTTATTTCCCTTTCTTTCCTCCGGAGGGATATACCCGAACTTTTTAAGGTCCACTCCCCTCGGCACTATCATCATCCTGGTCAATGGAACGCCGAAATTATCCCTCATATATCTTGCCATCATCTCATTCGCCACTATAACCATTTTTCCCCAGCCCATTACCCGGCTCATCAAGTGTTTCTTATACTGGCCATGAGCTGTTGTAATAAAATGTCTATGTGTGGCGCGCGCGGCAAAATAAGCCGTAAGAGCGGGCACCCTGCTTCTTGCGTGTACGATGTCGATATTTTCTTTTTTTATTATATGTTTCAGCTTATGGTAGCAATAAACCATCACAAAAGGATTTTTCCTGCCCACAGGCAAGATATAATGACGTGCGCCCATGGCATCCAGAGCTTTTTCCAGCTTTCCCCCGCCCGAAACAACAACAGCTTTATGTCCCCGAAGCGTAAGATAGCGGGCAACTTCGACCGTCCCTTTTTCCACGCCGCCAAGATCAAGTTTTGGAACAAGTTGTAAGATATTCATGGTTAAAACAATTTATATAATTTCTTGTATATCCGTTCGTTATCATCGGGAGAAACTGATCCCGTCCTTTTTTCCGTAAGATCTTTTATTTCCCCCGGGATGCTTTCCGGTTCTATGAGTTTTAAATAATTCTTCTTCGAAAGATCTTGGATGAATTTTTCATATTTGGTCAAAACATCCGTCTTTTTATCCGGCATAAACACAAGTACCTGCTTGCCTGAAGAAACAGCTTCCGACACCATGGATATACTTTCTCCTGAAACGATGACTATATCGCTGAGTGCGAGTATTTTATCCACTGTTTTTTCGTCTGTATCGCCCTTCCCGGAAATAAACTTAACGCATCCCGGGCATGTTTTTAAAGCGTCCTTAAGGATCCCTTCCGCTCTTTGGGGCGTTCTGCGTGATGTAGTGACAAGAACCTTGCCGTCGAATAATTCCGATGCCTTTCTGACCGATCGAGCTATTCTTTCCGAAAGCGTCTCGCTGAAAGTAAAATAGGGATTATCTCCCCCCACCAAAAGTCCTATGCATAATTTCCCTTCAAGCGCTTTACGCTCTTCAGTTGTTTTTTTCAGGTCGTCTAATCCGCTTGTATCAATAAGATTGGGGGCCAGTTCCGTAACGACAAAATTGTTTCCCCCGGATAAGCTTTCTTTATAATCATGCCGAGGGATAACCACCAGATCGAATTTTTTTCTGTTAAACTTGCCGGGATCCAAAACGGTCACATTGCGCGCCCAATTCTCTATTTTCAGCATCTTATTGACCGCAAAGAGCGCTGATCCGCAGCTTACGATAATATCAGCATATGTATTAACCGCTTTTTTATAACTTTCATCTTCAAAAGCCCATTTCAAAAGATATGTCCGTCCCTGCAGATAAGGACCGAAAAATACGCTGAGCATGCCGAACAGGGTCCTGGTGAATTTGCTCTTGAACTTTATAGACACTAACTCAACTTTTAAATGATCCGGATCAAAACCTTCATCGCTTCTATAACGCTTGATCTGTTTTACGACTGAAAGCGACTGTTTGAGATGGCCTTTCTTGCCGTCATCCAAAACCAATATTTTCTTGAGCGGCGTGACCTTCCATCTCTTATGCATCCAAAGCCACTGGTCCGGATAGTTCCTGACGTGCTTCTCAAGAAGATTATTGTATTTTTGCATATACGGAATAATGTCATCATCCCTGCCTATCATCAAAGGCTCTTCTAAAATAAGTTTATGGTAAGGCCCCTTTTCTCTGTGTATAAACGCGGGTAATATCCATGCTCCGCTTTTCTGGGCAAAACGGTACGGCCCCGTTGCGGTTGAAGCGGGTCTTCCAAAAAAATCTATAAGTTCGCCGTTCATGCCCGCATTCTGATCGGCGAGTATACCCAGACTTTTACCTTCGTGCAGGACCCTGAATATGTTTTTTATATCCATCCCCTTACGTATCACGGTATTGCCTTTAGTCTCACGCAAAAGGTTCAAAAGCTCGTTCAACCTGACCATCTTCTGGTCTCTCGCCAGAAGATAAAGCGGATAACCATGCATAACGCTGGTCACAGTGCTTAGCTCCCAGTTGCCGAAATGCGCCGAAACAAGGATCATGCCCTTAGGGTTCTTTGAGGCTTTTTCTATCCTCTCCTCATCGATCACATCCACATATTTATAAATATATTTCTTATCGAACTTTGTCATGGACAATATCTCGGCAAAAGTCTGCGCGGCGTTCCTATACACATTCTTTGTTATACGTTTGATCTGGCGCGGTGTTTTTTCGCCGGAGAACGCAGCCTTCAGATTGGAATAAGTTATCCTCTTCCTTTTTCCGCTCAGGCAATATACGAGCCGTCCGAAACATCTGCCTAACCAGAGATCGAACCGGATCGGCATGAAATGCAGGAACTTATTCAGGCCCCTAACCAGAAATGATGCTATTAAGTCCAGCAATTAACTGCTCCTTCCCTTCGCCTATATCCATATTGATGCTTAAAATGATAAGTTTGCTTTCAATACGCGCCAGATCAAGTTTTTTTAATTTTACATAATCTTTTTGTGTTATCACTATTTTGTCTACATCCTCAAGGAAACATCTCTTAGCAATATTATCGATGTCTTTCTGCGTATATGAATGATGGTCCCCGAACGTAACGCGGGAAACTATGTCGGCGCCTTGTCTGTTAAGAATGAATTCAAAATAAACGGGATCGGCTATCCCGCACACCACGCATACCCTGATCCCTTTTAAGCTTTCGGCCGGATAGATCGAACCCGTGGGATCTTTTACATACTGAACTTTATGCCTGGCCGTAAGTATGACCTTCCCCGGAGCTAAACCGTTCAACTTATTAAAAATCTCTTTTCTTCTGTCCTCATCTATCCTGTCCGCCTTAGTGATCACCAGGATATCCGCTCTTTTGACGGCTTTCGCGGGTTCCCTTAAAATGCCTCTCGGAAAAAGAAAACCGTTGCCGAATACCGAACCGCTGTCCAATAGAAGAATATCAAGGTCCCTTTTGATCCTTCTGTGCTGGAAACCATCATCCAATATCAAGATATTGTTTCCTTCGCGAACAGCGTGTTCCGCGTTTTTTATTCTATCCTGTCCGGGAAAAACCGGAACATCCGCCAACTCATCACGAAGCATCCTGTGTTCATCATCCCCGTACCCCCTTATCAGAATCGCGGGTTTTCTGCCTAAGCCGCGATAATAATCCGCCAAAAACATAGTAAAAGGTGTTTTGCCGGTCCCCCCAAGGGTTATATTGCCTACACTCACGACAGGGACATTCATCTTACGTGAAGGACGTATGCCCGAAACATAAGAAAGATCCACAATTTTTACAGCCAGCCGGTATATCCAGGATAGCACCAAAAGTATTGTTTTCAGGGCCTGCGCGATAACTCCTCCCCTTTCGTCCTTCATCAAAGATATCATATAAAACTTAAGTGATCGCATCATCTTTTCACGGCCATATATTCCCCGATCCTATTGACCGTTTTTTTAATAGCCCCGGAATTATCCCGAATTATCTTAAGGGCATTTGTCTCCATTTCCCGGCGCTTTTTCTCGTTATTCAAAAGATCCTCGATCTTATTTTTTAATTCCGTCTTATCCTTAACACAAGCCGCAGCCCCGCCCTGCACGAATATATCCGCTATTTCACGGAAATTGAACATGTGGACACCGAAGATAACAGCTTTACCCCATACACCCGGTTCGATAGGGTTCTGCCCGCCGCGTTTTGCCATACTTCCGCCTACAAAGACCAATGTGGCCGCGTTATAGATGTCTTTGAGATGGCCGATCGTATCGACCAGAAGTATGTCGGAACCGGACGGAAAGCTCTCTTTTCTTGAATGGATATCGGAAAAGAGAGAATATGATAAACCTTTATCTTCAATATATATTTTTATCGCTTCAACGCGTTCAATATGGCGTGGCGCCAGCACAAGTTTTAAATTTTTTTTCCTCTCACGCAGCTCTTTAAAAAGATCTATGACCATGGACTCCTCGGGATAATGCGTGCTCCCTGCGACCAGGATCTCGTCATCATCACCGAATCCCAGGCTTTTTCTCCCTATTTCAGGCTGATCCGGAGTTTCAACATCGAATTTCATATTACCCGTAACAGAGACTTTACCGGGCGAAGCCCCGAGTTTTATGATCCTTCCGGCGTCGGTATCCGACTGCATGCAGAAACAGCTTATGTTATTAAGTATTTTCTTCACGATAAAAGCGACCCTCCCGTAATTCCTGAAGGAGTTGTCGGATATCCTGCCGTTCGCGAGAATGACCGGAACTTGCCTTCTTTTAAGTTCTTCAAGTAAATTCGGCCATAGTTCCGTCTCTATCATGATATAAATACCCGGATCTATAAGCCTTACCGCCCTCGACACGATAAAACTCACATCCAGGGGAAAATAAAAAACCTCATCTACCGAGCCTTGCGAAGTCTTACATGCCATATCGTTCCCTGTCCGGGTTGTAGTGGAGATAACGATACGGGCATCCGGAAAAGTTTCTTTTATAGCCTTTGCCAGTTTTGTTGCGATAGCGGCCTCCCCTACACTAACGGCGTGTATCCAGAGAGGCTTTTTAATATGCTTTATTTCTTCAGGCAGAAAGGAAAACTTCTGCAGGAAATCACGATGCAGTTTGCCCTTAAAAAGAAGATACGGCAGATAAATGATACCGAAGATCAAAAAGAATATATTGTAAAGTATTCTCATGGAATTATACGATCAATACTATGCTCTCGGATGCGCTTTGTTATATATTTCTTTAACACGCTGGGTCCCCAGATGCGTATAGATCTGTGTAGTGGATAAATTTTTATGCCCTAAAAGTTCCTGGACGCTCCTTAAATCAGCACCGTTGTCCAGCATATGCGTAGCAAAAGAATGACGAAGAGAATGAGGTGAAATTTTCTGTTCTATACTGCATTTCTTTATATATTTATCAATTATCCGCCTGACACTTCTATCCGTAAGGCGGTTACCCGACTTATTCAGAAAAAACGCCGGGGATTTATTGAAACCGGCCATTTTTTTCTCCTCTGAATACCTCTGTATCGCATTCTGAGCCTCTTTGCCTAAAAGAGCGAGTCTTTCCTTCTTACCCTTACCTCTGACTTTTATCACTCCCGCTATAAGATCTATATCCTGATCGCTGAGCCCGACGAGCTCGCTTACGCGTATGCCCGTTGAATACAGCGTCTCCAGAATAGCTCTGTCGCGTAAACCCTGCAAAGTATCAAGGGCGGGTGAAGTCACGAGTTTTATAGTTTCGCTGATATCCAGAAATTTCGGCAGCTTTTTTTCGAGTTTCGGGGTAAAAACCGCATCAGCGGGATTGACCTCAATTTCTTTCATCCTGAAAAGATAACGAAAAAAAGACCTTATGACCGATAGTTTCCTGTTAATGGTCTTTTTGGAGCAATTTTTGTTCTTTAACTCCGCTAAAAATCGCCTGATATCCAAATGAGTCACGCCTGCAGCGCTTTTCCCGCCGAGAAATTCAACAAACTCTTTAAGATCTGACCTGTAATTCCTTAAAGTATGATCAGAATAATTTTTTTCCTCGAGATATTGTTCGAACCTTTTCAAAGATTTCTTCATGTGTTTATTCGCTGTCAGCGTCTTCTTCCTTATTGCTTCCCTGTTCAACATCTTCAACTTCGCTCGGAAGTTTTCTGGTGGTATAAGTGCATTTCGGATAATTCGTACAACCGTAAAACATCCCCCTGGTCGATTTGCGTTCGACAAGTTCACCGCCGCATCCTTCGATGGGACATTTAATGCCGGTTGTTATGGATTTTGCGTTCTTGCACGCGGGGAATCCCGAACAGCTTAAGAACCTGCCGCGCCTTCCCCATTTTATTACCATCGGCCGGCCGCATTGTTCGCATACCTCATCGGTCTTGATCTCCTGCTTCTTCACGCTCTTCATTCGTTCCTTGGCTTGTTCAACTTTTTCCATGAAGGGATGATAAAAGTCTTCGATAACCTTTACCCACTCGATCTTGCCCTCCTCTACCTGGTCGAGCTCGTTTTCCATGTTAGCGGTAAATTCTTCATCGACTATATCGGAAAAATTCTTGACAAGAAGCCCGTTAACAAGTTCTCCTAACTCCGTCGGATGAAAATATTTTGACATTCGCTTTATATAATTACGGTTAACTATCGTGCGGATGATAGGCGCGTAAGTCGACGGCCTTCCTATCCCGTTCTCTTCCAAAGCTTTCACTAAAGACGCGTCGGAATACCGCGGAGGAGGTTTAGTAAAATGCTGTTCCGGCAGAAGTTTTATCAGGTCCACTGCTTCCTCTTTCTCAAGCGACGGTATCTCTATCACTCCCTCCGCCTGCCTTTCTTGATCCCTGTAAACACGTAAAAATCCGTCGAATATAAGCTGCGCACCGCCGGCCTTGAATGTATAATCTCCGGCGTCTATGTGCACCGAAAGTACCGAATAAAGCGCGCTTTCCATTTGACTGGCAACGAACCTTCTCCATATAAGACTATATAGCTTGAACTCATCGTCGCTTAGATAACGCTGCACATCCTCCGGATGTCTTAAGGGAAGTGTGGGCCGGATAGCTTCATGGGCTTCCTGGGCGCTTTTTCTGGATTTATATTTTATCGGTTTTGAAGGGCAGTATTTTTCGCCAAAATTATTTTTTATATAACTCCTTACTTCTCCAAGCGCATCATCTGAAATACGTACCGAATCTGTTCTCATATACGTAATAAGCCCTACACTGCCTTCTTCTCCCAACTCCACACCTTCATAAAGACGCTGCGCTGTCCGCATTGTCTTGCTGGCGGAAAAATTGAGCCTGTTGAAAGCATCCTGCTGCATGACAGAAGTTATGTAAGGCGATCTGGGGTAACTTTTCTTATCTTTCCGGCTTATATCCTTAACAACAAATTCTTTATCTTTTATTTCCGCGACTATTTTATCGGCTGAGCCTTTATCCGGAACATTTATCTTCCCGCCTTTATACTTTACCAGTTTCGCCCTGAACGATTCGGCGTCTTCTTCGGATAAAGCGTCACTCCCTTTTTTCTTAAGCAGCGCTTCCAGGCTCCAATACTCTTCGGGTTTGAACTTTCTTATCTCTTTTTCTCTGTCAACGATCAGTTTTACCGCGACAGATTGGACCCTTCCAGCGCTAAGGCCCCTGGTGATCTTCTTCCAAAGAAGGGGGCTTAAAGAGTACCCCACTATTCTGTCCAATATCCTTCTCGCCTGCTGGGCGTTAACCTTGTTCATGTCCAGATCGCGGGGATGCTCAAACGCCGCCAGAACGGCCTTTTCGGTTATTTCCTCAAAACTGACCCTGTGTATATCGGAATTCTTCTTCTCGAGTTCCCTTTTAAGATGCCAGCAGATAGCTTCGCCTTCCCTGTCCGGATCAGCGGCAAGATATATGGTTTTAGAGGTCTTTGCTTCTTTTTTCAGATCATTTATATATTTCTTGCGGCCTTTGATCACAACATATTCGGGTTTAAAGTCGTTCTCAAAATCTATTGCCATCTTGCTGGCCGGAAGGTCCATGATATGCCCCATGCTGGCCATTACCTTAAAATCTTTTCCGAGGATCTTATTGATGGTCTTTGATTTTGCCGGAGATTCGACTATTACCAAAGACTTGCCCCCGGCTTCTTTGGTCTTTTTAGCGGTTTTAGCTTTTGTTTTTTCTTTTTTTGCAGGCATTATGACCCCTATCTTACTGATGACTTGGCAACTTTGTAATATTTACCGGGCACTGATTCCGCTATTCCTTTAAGTTCCAGTGAAAGAAGGATCTTATGAACACCGGAAGCGTCTATTCCAGCTTGCTCGATGATACTGTCAATATGCACGCTCTCTTTTCCATCAAGCATCCTAAGTACGGTCTCTTCCTCTTGTGTAAGATCCTGCCATTTATGTGAAGTTTCCTTTTGGTCCGGTCCGTGAATCTCCATATCAAGCTCCTCGAGCACATCATCAATATTTGTAACGAGTTTTGCGCCTTTTCTTATAAGATCATTCGTCCCTTCACTCGTGACAGCATTAGCTTTTCCCGGAACTGAAAATACCTCCCTGCCCTGCTCAAGAGCGTAATCCACCGTTATCAACGCTCCGCTTTTTCTGGATGCCTCCACTACAATAACGCCCTTGGCCAGGCCGCTTATGATCCTGTTGCGTCTCGGAAAATTTTCCCTCCGGGGAGATATATCCGAAGTATGTTCCGTAATGACCGCCCCCCTCTCCGCTATTTGGTTGAACAGCTTCTTCCCCTCAGGAGGATATATATGGCGAAACCCGCTTCCCATGACCGCGATCGTACGTCCTCCCGCTTTTAAAGCGCCGCGGTGAGCCGCGGTATCAATACCCCGCGCCATTCCGCTTATGACCGTGATCCCCCTCTCGGCTAATTCAAAACCGAGTTTCTCGGCCATCTGCAGCCCATATAAAGAGCATCTGCGTGAGCCTACGATGGCTACCGTGTTTGCGTCACTTTTTTTAAATTCACCTTTACAAAATATCAGCGGCGGCGGGTCATAAATATTTTTTAAATTCTCGGGATAATGATCGTCGTCATAACATATCACTTTTATATCTTGTTTCTCTATATACGCCAGCTCTTTAAAATATTCGTCGGATCTTTTTACCTCCCTTTCCTTTTCCGGGAACATCTCTTCGGAATATTTATTTTCTTTAAGAAGCTTCATTATTTTTCTGGGGCCAAACCCCGGAACGAACATTAAAGCTATTGTTTCGCGTGATAATCTATTCAAATCCACCCTCTTTAAATCTTTCGTCTTCCACCATTCTGATGAAAATATCAGTAAGTTCCGGATCGAGTTTATGCCCTTTTTCTTTCTTGAGGATCGACAGGGCCCTCTTTTTATCATATGCCATTCGGTAAGGCCTGTCGGCCGTCAGGGCTTCATATATATCGGCGATACTCAGTATTCTTGACTCAAGCGGTATTCCATCGCCTTTCAACCCGTCCGGGTAACCTGTGCCGTCATAATATTCATGATGACTCTTCATTATGGGTATGATGTCCCTCAAGAAATAAACCGGGTATATCATCTGAGCCCCGTGATTGGAATGTTTTTTCACCGCTTCATATTCAAATTCCTTGAGCTTTCCCTTTTTATAAAGTATCTTTTCATCGATCGCCAGTTTTCCCAGGTCATGCAGAAGGGCGGCTGTTTTAAGCCTGTTTATTCTTTCCTTGCTCATTTTCAGCCTTCTCGCCAAAGCGACCGCTAAAGAAGTAACACGAAGAGCGTGCTCAGCGGTATCCGGTTCCGTTATCTGTGTAGCAGAAAAGAACATTTCAATGATCCTGGAATGTACTGTCCGGCTTTTATCAATAGGGATGGTCTTGATCTTCGCGGAGCGTTCAATACCTATGCCTATAGGTTCTTTGATATTAAGGCCTACGAACATGCTCAAAGATCTGTCTTTGCCTAAAAGCGGCACGACCGTCCAGCAAACATATTTCCTATTGCCCTTTTTGGTCAGAACAGGCAGATCGAAACGATAACAGCATTTTCCGTCATTTTTTATGCTGTTGTATATTTTACGGACCTCTCTGCGTCTTGCTTCAGGTACGATCGAGTTGATCCAATTCTTCCCCTTAACCCCTCTTAAAGAATATCCCAAAAAATCCGCGTATCTTTTATTGATAAAAACTATCTTTCCGCTGCCGTTAATCGTCATTACCGGAAAATCCGCGTTCAGGATGAGACTGTCGAAAAAAAGTTCCCACATTACGGGTTCTTTTTCTTTTTTGGTCTTTTTCGCGCTAACTTTCTTCTTTCTCGCCATACGTTATTTCCTTTATCCTTTCCACCACAGAATCTATCTTTCCCTTTGTGGTATCTACATGAAAATCGGCCTTTTCATAAAAGGGCCGTCTCGATTCTAAAAGTTCCTTTATCTTCCCCAGGGGATCGGCAACATTAAGCAAAGGTCTGTGGCCGTGCGACCTTGTTCTTTCCAATATCGTTTCGGGATCCGCCCAAAGACAGATTATCACGCCCCCTTTTTTAAGATTGGCCATGTTCTCTTTATCGAGAACAACTCCCCCTCCCGCATCGATGACCTGATCCGCCTTCCTGCTTACTTCCTTGACTACCTCTTTTTCCGTTTTCCTGAAATATGCCTCTCCATTGCCCTGAAAAATCTCGGTTATCTTCTTGCCTTCCCGTTTTTCGATAATATCATCAGTGCTTACGTATTTCTTGCCAAGCTCCTTTGAGAGTTTCTTCGCTATAACGGTTTTCCCTGTTCCCATAAATCCGACAATAACGATATTGTGCATCTTCTCCCGCCCCTAAATACTCCTCAACTGGTTCATGTATCCTTCATAGTTGCGTTTTATTTCCGCAAGAGAATCGCCGCCGAACTTTTCCAAAAAGAAAGAAGCTATCTCGATTGCTGCCGCTGCCTCCGCCACAACACCGCATGCAGGTACCGCGGTGATATCCGCCCGTTCCGTAGCGGCAACCGCTTCTTCTTTAGTGTCAACATCGACAGACTTAAGCGGTGCGGAAAGCGTCGCGATCGGTTTCATGAAAACCGTGATCTCTATACGTGAACCGTTCGAAATACCGCCTTCGATCCCGCCTGCGTTGTTTGACGGTCTTTTGAATGATACTGACGCTTTGTCATATTCAATAGGATCATGCACCTCAGATCCTTTTTTAGACGCGCATTCTATGCCCTTTCCTATGGAAACCGCTTTAACGGCAGGGATTGACACCATCGCCCTCGCAAGCGCCCCGTCCAGTCTCCTGTCCCATTGGGCATAACTGCCGAGCCCGGGAGGCACAGCCTCCGCAAGGATCTCGATGGACCCGCCTAATGTATTGCCCTCTTTTTGCGCCCTGTCTATTTCCTTGCGCATAAGGTCTTCCGCTTTGGTGTCGGCACATCTTAGATCGGATTTCTCTGAAAGGTCTTTCAACTCGGAAAAGGATAAACTTCCTGTTTCTGCCTCGATCCCGCCGATCATAATGACATGGCTTAAAATATCAATACCGAATTCCCGAAGTATCAACTTGGCAACGGCTCCCGCGGCCACGCGTGCCGCGGTTTCCCGGGCGCTTGCCCTTTCGAGCACATTTCTTGCGTCGCTGAAGCCGAATTTTTCCATGCCGGCCAGATCCGCATGGCCGGGTCTTGGATTCTTTATCTCGGGCAACTTCTCGATCTTATGATCTTTATTGTGAACTATTAAACACAGGGGACTGCCTAAAGTTTCTCCTTTTCTGCACCCTGAAAAGACTTCAGCCTTGTCTTTCTCTATCTTCATGCGCCCGCCTCTTCCGTATCCTACCATCCTCCGGGCCAATTCTTTATTGATGAAATCGACATCCATTTTTAACCCCGCCGGGACACCGTCCAGAATGCTCACCATGCCCATTCCATGCGATTCACCTGCCGTCATATAACGTAACATAATTTTCTCCCATGATAATTTAGCGCAAGATTATTCTCACGCCTTCTGTTTAACAAAA
>CAZNEE010000008.1:0-39906 GCA_964572255.1 uncultured Planctomycetia bacterium
GATTTTGTTAAACAGAAGGCGTGAGAATAATCTTGCGCTAAATTATCATGGGAGGGAATTATGCGCAATAAGCTTTTGATAGGGCTATTAGTGATCATTTGTTTGGCAGGCTGTGCGACCACCGAGACACAAACAGGCAAAAAATCCGTAGCGGATTATAAAGCCGAGATCGCAGAACTTAAGGCGCGTATAAATGAAAATGAACAGGCGCTGGACAGCATCCAGGCGCAGTTAGACAAAATGGAACAAGAGCAGACGAGCCCTACCAGCATAAAAATGACCCCCAAAGGGATCCAGCAAGCGCTTAAAAATGCCGGATATTACGAAGGCGCCATCGATGGCAAGATAGGCCCGATGACTCAAAAAGCTGTAAAAGAATTTCAGGCCGATAACGGGCTGAAAGTTGACGGCGTCGTCGGCAAGCAGACGTGGGCCAAACTAACGGAATATCTTAAATAAAAAACAAAAAGAGCATGAGAGGATTAAAAAAGACCCTGGATAAAATTAAAGAGGCTGAAAGTATAGCGATCGTCTGCCATATAAACCCGGACGGCGATTGCATAGGTTCTCTTTTAGCGCTGGGGCTGGGGTTGGAGAAACTGGGCAAGAAAGTTTATTTTGTAAGCGCGGATGGCGTTCCTAAAAGGTACAGGTTTTTAGGCGGCGCTTCAAAAATAGCAAGAAAGATTAAAGGGGAGGTGGACCTGGCGATATCCGTGGATTCTAATACAAAAGAAATGCTGGGAAGCGCATTCAAAATTTTTAAACAGGCAAAGTCCACGATAGAGATCGACCATCATCAAGTGAGGGAACCCTTCGCTGACATTGAACTGATCGATGCGGAAGCTTCCGCTGTGGGAGAGCAAATCTTTCTTCTTCTCGGCAAGTTGAAAATAGAGATAGGTCATGATATTGCGCAAAATATTCTTACTTCATTGATAGTCGAGACAAATTCTTTCCGGCTTCCTAACGTAAGGCCTTATACGTTCAAGGTATGCGAAGAGCTCGTCAAGACAGGCGTAGATTTTTACTCTATCGCAAATAATGTCTTTTGGGTAAGCACTAAAGAAAAAACCGTTCTTTCCGGTCTATGCCTATCAAGATGTAAATTTTTGAAAAAAGACAAAATAGTCTGGTCGATCATCCGCAGAAAAGATTTTGAAAAAACAAGAGGAAAAGACGAAGACGTTGATGCCGTTGCTGATGAAATGAGGGCTATCAGGGATGTAAAGATAGCGGTTTTATTCAGGGAAAAACCCAACAATAAATTGAGGATAAGCCTTAGGTCCAAGGACAATATTAATGTTGCAGGAGTTGCGCAACTTTATAATGGGGGAGGGCACCTAGACGTTGCCGGTTGTTCTGTGGACAATAGACCGGGCATAATAAAAGAACTCTTGGGGCATTTGCAGAAATTAGTGTAAAAAAGAATCTCTTGACCAGAGGCTGGGTTTGTTTTTAAGCAGGTCTAAAAATATCTCAACTATTCCGGGATCAAGCTGACTTCCCGCGACCCTTGCGATCTCCGCCGTAATCTCTTCTTCAGGCAAAGACGTCCTGTAAGGACGCGCTGAGTTCATGGCATCAAAAGTATCAGCAATAGCGATGATCCTCGCCCCCAGCGGTATGTTTTCCCCGCTTATTCCGTCAGGATAACCTTTCCCGTCGTATCTTTCATGGTGATGATATATAATGTTTTTCTCTTCTTCCAGGAATTTCAAAGGCTCTAAAATTTCGGCACCGATCCGCGGATGTTTCTTTATAATAGCCCATTCCTCGTCGGTGAGCTTATCCGGTTTTCTCAGTATAGAGTCACTTATGCCCACCTTCCCGATATCATGAAGGATGCTCGCACGCGAAATTATTTTTTGGAACGATTCCGGCAGCCCCATTTTTTCAGCCAGGGTTACGGCGCATCTTGTTACACGCTTGGAGTGACCCTGCGTGTAATGGTCTTTTGCTTCCTCGGAGAGGATCAAGCTGGCAATAGTGTTCACTTCGGCGCTTTCCAGCTGTTCTTGCGTATCAAGAAAAACCGCATTAAGCGTTTTGATCCGATGCTTATCCCGCAGTTCCTGCACCCAAAGATACGCTCCCAATACCAATGTAACGCCTAAAAGAATTTCGGGAGGGATTATTTCATTGCGAGGGAAGTATATAATAGAAAACAAATGAACAAATATCAGAAAAATAATCAGACCGGCTAACCACAATTTGAAAGTGGTAGTAACGAAAGGGTTTTCCTTATATTTTTTTAACAGTTTGTCATTCATGGCAATTTTGTCCGTGTTATTCAAAAAGAAAATAAGCTACATATGTTACAAAAACTTTCTTCCTATATTATATTCTAACCATTTTATGATAAATTTGCAATTGATTTCTTTTGGATTTTAACGACACCTTTTTATTCTTCTATTTTGCCGGCTTGTCAAACCTCTTTTTACATGGTATTCTGTATTTAAGAAAGAAGGAGGATGTAAATGAAGATAGCTATTATGGCGGCATGGAACACAACAAGCGGAGTCGCGATGCACGCAGAACCTATCGGGAAAGCCCTGATAAAAATGGGGCATAAAGTGACGGTTTTCACTTTTTCGAAAAATGATTATCACGGAGAAGGGATCACGGCCAAAGATGAAAGCTTTGTAGATAGATGTTTTGGCACAAGAGTCGATACGTATGCTCTGGACTCCAGGCCTTTTCTGGAAAAGGATTTTGATTATCTTATTGTTGAAGATATAGGGATGCTTCCCGTGGAGAAATTATACAATGTTTTTCCTTTGATAAAGAAAAAAGCCAAAATTGTGCATGTTGTACATGAAAACAGATCCTGCAGACATTCATGGTTCTATAAATTGGATTTTGATAAAATAACATATTTTGATTACAGGCAGAATTTTATTAAAAAGATCTATCCGGACGCTGTTTGGATCCCTTTCCCTTGTTTCCCCAGAAGAAGGGGGAGCAAAACCGCCGCCAGGAAAAGGCTGGGACTTCCTTTAAAGAAGAAGATCATATATTCTTTCAGCCACAGAGGATACCACTCTTATTACAGAGACATGCCACCGAAGATGAAAAAAGACTGTATCCTGCTGCATGTGGTCGCCCCTGATTATCAGATGCTGGAAGAAATAACCCCCACAAAGTGGAGAATAGTGCACAAGCCGAGGGTCGTAACCACGCAGATGTTTGACGATTATCTTTTCGCTTCCGATGCCGCTATTTTTCACAAATTTTTGAGCAGAGAACATGCCGTGGTATCATCTACTGTTTTTCAGGCCCTGGGCGCGGGTTGTCCTATATTCGTTCCCCAGCAATCTGATTTTTTTCATACGTGGAAAGATGAGGTGATGCATTATCGAGATATTACCGCGCTCAACAAACAGCTAATAGAAATTTTATACAACGAAAAAAAGCGTGATAAACTCCTGGAAAGAGCGGATAAATATGTCAGATGTAATTCGCCGGAAGTGATCGCCAAAAAATTCCTGGATTTGTATGAAGCAGCATAACCCTACTAAAATAGTCAAGATTTTTATATTTTTACTTTACGAGGTTATATTTTTCTGCTATAATTAGACAACCATGAATGAAAGAAGAAGATGGAAAAGGTACACGATCGCTTATCCGATCGAGTATAAGGGAGTTTATACATCCCAGCCCCTTACACTGATAGATGTAAGCAGGGAAGGAATTGCCTTTACAACCGGCGAAAAACTTAATAAAGATGACAAAATAGATGTTCACATCTACATGAAGAAGAAAATGTTCAATCTCCAAGCCCTTGTTGTTCACGCCATGTCGCATAAAGACGGTTATCGATTAATAGGCGCAAAATTGATAGATGCACCGGATGATTTTGTTGAAGGGCTTGAACGGGAAATCGGAGAAATAGAAGCTTTTCATCGTCAGACAAATCTTTACCAGAACAAGAAACTCACCCTCAAAACTGCTTCCATGGAATATCTGAAAAAGACGTTTCTTTCTTGAAATGCGCTAAGAACTTTAAAATTGACGCAAAATTTTATAAGTAGTATTATAAAAGTTTAAAGACAGAAGATCTATTCGAAGGGACAGGTTTAAGGCTAACTTGCCATGAAAAAGCTAAAACAGAAAGAGATATCCGAAGAACTGCATATAGTTTTTCAAGAGCTCAGGGAAGATCCTTTCCGGACGTTCAACCAGGCTTTTGCCCTGATGAGTATCATCCCGCTTCTGGTTTTCTTTTATATTCTCGTTACGGAATTATTCGGTGTCGAGATCCTTATAGGAAGAATAGGGCTAATACTTGCCGCCACGATTTTCATTACACTCGTGGGATATTACGCTTCCTATGTCACGATACGCAATATATTAGGGCGCATCTTGTATTACGCGGCTGCCGCCAAGCAGAGCGATCAATTAAAATCAGATTTTGTCGCGACCGTGTCGCATGAGCTGAAAAATCCCATAACGATCATAAAATCGAACCTTTTCAATATGATCAACGGATTTGTGGGGACAGTCGATGAGCAGCAGAAAAAGATCCTGGACATGTGTTATGACATCCTGCAGAACATGTCCCGTCTTGTCATGGGCCTTTTGGATATATATAAGATCGAGTCCGGGGTAACAGGAGGTGAGAGGCAAGAATGCGATATAACCGGTATGGTCAAGAAACAATTGCAGGAATTCGAACGATTATTGGAAGAGAAAAAGCTGAATCTTATTAACAAAATACCGGACCGAGAATTTAAAGCTTGGCTTGACAAGGATAAGATAGAAAGGGTATTCTATAATATAATAAATAACGCCATTAAATACACGCCCTCGGAAGGGACCATTACGGTTTCATTGTCTTCCAGTGAGGGATTTATTAGATTTGAATGCGAAGACACAGGCCCGGGAATAGCTGAAGACAGGATCCACAAGATATTTGATAAATTTGAAAGACTCGACAGGGCAAGAGAAGGTACGGGATTAGGGTTAGCTATCACAAAAGATCTTGTCGAACTGCACAAAGGCAAAATATGGGCAGAAAGCCAGGTCGGCCAAGGCAGTAAGTTTATAGTTGTCCTGCCGTGCAGTTTAAGAAAAGAAGAAAGGGAAGAAGGATGAACGCAGAAGGGAAAAAAATCTTGATAATAGAGGATGAAGAGGGCCTTGCCGTAAGCTTAAAGACACTTATAGAGGGGCAAGGATATAATTCTATTGTAGCTTCCGATGCTGTGCAGGGAACAAAATTTGCGCGGCAGGAGACACCCAATCTTATTATTCTTGATCTTGGGCTTCCCGGGGGCGGCGGTTTTGCTGTGCTTGAAAATCTTAATCTGGTAGATACTACCAGTGCGATCCCAGTCCTTGTTTTAACGGCTAATCCTCAGAAAGATGCTGAAATAAAAGCCTGCGAGATGGGAGTGGTCGATTACTTTCATAAACCTTTCGATTCAGCGGAACTGATAAAAAAAATCAAAGAAATTCTAGGAGAGGATAACAACAGGACAGACAATGGGTTAAGCGGAGAATAAATGCCCATTTTCGGAAGACCCCAATTCTCTTTCTATATCTTCAACATTTGGTATCAATCTGTAAGTTCTTTCCGAATTAAGCTTGTATATCTCCGGATTTAATAGATGCTTAATTCTTTTTAAAATAGTTTCGTCAAGCAGAGTGTTATACCCTAAAAAGGTTAAAATTTCTTTTACCTTTGAAACTTTATTATCTATGCTGATATCCAACGAAAAACAATCTTCATAATTTAATTCAAAAAACTCTTTCCTTTCCGTCTTCAAAAGCGATAAATATTTAGAGTATTCTTTTTTGTTGGAGTTGAGGTATTCTTTTATTTCGTTAATATCAGCGGGTTTGAATTTATGGTCGAGTATTTTGTGTTTTGTCTGAACAAACCAGGAATTAGTTTGTCTTGAAATATACCAGGACATTGTTTGTTGTAGAAAGTTTTTTCTCCACAGAAAGATTACTTTAATGTGTTTGTTCAGTAAAAGGTATTTGTTGTAATTGAACGCGAGGTCTCTGGATAAATGGCGAATTCCGTTATACAAATTATAGATATTTCTTAAAACGGTTTTCAGGGATTCCAAGTCAGCTATTTCTTTCTGCCAATTGATTTCTTGCCCGGGGTTGAAGGGCTCATTTAAGCACTTAATTGAAGGGTGAGAGTTTAAAATATGTGTAAGGAGAGTGGAGCCGGTTCTGCCAAAACTAAAAATCAAAAAATTCGCGTTTTCCGACATAATTTTGAATTGGTTTTAAATGTTTTTATAGAGAAGGGGATAAAAATTATGGTGCCACGGGACAGAATCGAACTGCCGACACAAGGATTTTCAGTCCTCTGCTCTACCTGCTGAGCTACCGTGGCATCAGTAAATATATGTGCAATAAATTATCATAGAAAATAAGGCAAGTCAAATGTTTCCTTGCAAAAAGAAATTTTTGACTATAAAATCTAACAAGCATATACTTTATTTAAGCCCGCGTAGCTCAGCTGGCAGAGCAAAGCATTCGTAATGCTTAGGTCGGTGGTTCGAATCCACTCGCGGGCTCCATTTTATTCAGATTATGGTTCGCTTTAGAGACGTACTTTTTAAAAAAAATTTCTTTTCTTTATGGACCGGCCAGATCATATCTGAATTCGGAGACAGGCTGAATCAGATGGCACTGATCGCTCTGGTCTATTCCAAACACCCCGGTTCGGTCTTGGCACTGGCGAGCCTTCTTTTTTTTATAGTCATTCCGGTTTTTGTTATCGGACCGTTTGCCGGAGTATATGTTGACAGATGGGACCGGAAAAGAGTGATGATCATTTCCGATATAGTGAGAGCCCTTCTTGTATTAGCCATCCCGATTTTTGTGCATCTGGATATGATGTGGCCGGTCTATTTTGTAGTATTTTTGATCTTTTCCGCGACAAGGTTTTTTCTTCCTTCCAAGATGGCGTTCATTCCTTCGATAGTTTCGGAAGAAAAACTTGTAGTCGCCAATTCTTTGTCTAATACGACCCGCATGATAGCAACCGTTCTAGGGTTTGCGCTTGCCGGATACATTGTTAAATGGATAGGGCACATGTGGGGGTTTTACTTGAACAGCATAAGCTATCTGGTATCCGCTTTTTTTATTGCGGCAATAACTCCAAAGAAGAAATTAGCCGCCGTTAAAGAAGACCTGCACAAGACAAAAGAAATTATCGAGAAATCGATCAGGCGGGATGTATGGTCGGACATTGTTGAAGGATTTAAATATGTGTTCAAAAGAAGCCGCATGAAGATCGTTACCGGAACGCTCTTCTTGCTTATGGCGGGGGCGGGTTCGATCTTCTGTATAATTATAGTGTTTATCCAGGAATCTTTCGGGTCCGTAACGGAAGATCTGGGGTTGTTTGGGATGTTTCTTGGAGTCGGTTTATTTTTAGGGACGATTCTTTACGGAAAATTCGGGCAGAAAAGGTCACATATAACCGCGATTTTTGCAAGCATTGCGCTTTGCGGCGCAGCAATAAATTTATTTGCTTTTTACGCAAGCAGGGATCCTAAAATTCTGATGGGAGGGATCCTTATAATGTTTGTCGGGGCTGCTGTTGCCCCGGTCATGACATGCACAAATACGCTCATACATATACTCATACCGGACAATGCCAGGGGGCGCATTTTCAGCGCAATAGAAGCGATCATGCATTTGGCCTTTTTGGCGTTCATGTTTTTAACGGCCTATTTATCCAGATTTCTGACGAACTTTACGATTCTTGTGACAAGCGGAGCGGTATTTACGATTATCGGCGTTACCGGATATTTACAGGTAAGAAAACGCGAAGATCTTGCTTAGAGATAAGACTTAAGATGTAGATCTTAATGATTTCAGATTGATGTTCCCGGAAGCTATGCCTGAGCAAGAGGGGTAGAAAATACAGAGATCGCAGCAGACATTTTCTTTTCCGTGTTCGCCCCTGTACCATTTCGTTTCACATGTCCAGTAGTACTGACATTTTTCGCAGCAATGTAATTTTTTCTTATTTTTCTTTTTGGCCATTCAAATCTCCTAAATTAAAACACTGATCAGCTGCTAAATTCATAATATTATAAAAAGTTTGTTTTGTCAATTTCATTCATTCCTTGATAGCGTCGAGTATTTACTGATTTTGTGTTCGTATATAAGCGCAATATATTTCCTACCAGGGCCCCTCCGCCCGGGGTGGATCCTCCCTGTACGGAAATATATTGCGCTTTAAGAAAATTTAAAATCAGTAAATGCTTGAACATTGACAAAGAAAAGGTATCATGTATAATGAACATTCGTTTGCAATAAATGATATAATTAACATCATTATATGAAGTCGATCACGTTTCCCGGGGGGATACACCCGCCATATTTTAAAGATATAAGCCTTGCTGAGCCGCTCAGAAAAGCGCCTCTGCCTGACAGAGTTGCCATACCGCTATTACAACACATAGGGGCGCCTAACGAACCGGTTGTGAATAAGGGAGATTATGTTGAAGATGGGCAGCTTATAGGCAAGAGCGATAGCTTTATATCAAGTCCGGTTCATTCATCCATATCAGGAGCAGTAAAAACAATAGAAAAATATTTCCACCCGACACTAGGGCCTACGCTTTCGGTAATAATAGATAGGGATAAGACAAAAGAAGAGAAAAGTTATCGGGAAAAAGATATTTCAGATCTTTCACCGGAGCAAATGGTCGAAAAAGTGGAACTTGCCGGGCTTGCCGGTATGGGCGGCGCAGCATTCCCCACACATGTGAAACTTAGTGTGCCGAAGGACAAGAAAATCCGAACCGTTATTATCAACGGGGCGGAATGCGAACCGTATCTGACTTGCGATCATGCCCTAATGACGCGTAAAACGCAAGAGATACTTAAGGGCATAGAAATAATGATCAATATTCTGGAGCCTGAACGGACCTATCTTGCGATCGAAGACAATAAAAAAGCATCGATCTTTGCGTTCGAAAAACTCATCAAGCAAACAAGAAACCAAGTTTTATCCCGCTTGCGGATAATATCCTTGAAAACAAAATATCCTCAAGGAGGGGAAAAACAGCTGATCAAGGCCATATCCGGGAAAGAAGTTCCTCCGGGAAAACTTCCCCTTGATATCGGATTCCTCGTTCAGAATGTAGGGACGGTCTATGCTATGTATGAAGCGGTGTATATGGATAAACCTCTGATTGAAAGAGTCGTTACTGTATCGGGGGATTGCTTGAGCAGGCCGGGAAACTACTTAATAAAAATAGGCACTACGATAAAAGATATCGTTGAAAGATACGGCGTAGAACTCTACAGGAGCCCTAAAAAGATAATCGTCGGCGGACCAATGACCGGTTTTGCTCAGCCGGGAACAGATGCGCCGGTCATAAAAGGCACATCGGGGATATTGTTTTTATCCGAGCATCTCGCGAAAGATTATGAAGAAAGGCAATGCATAAGATGCGCTAAATGCGTGGATGTATGCCCGGTGAACCTTCTCCCGACGAGTATAATGAAAAACGTTGATAAACAAATGTGGGATCAATTAGAAGAGTTTCACGTCGATGATTGCATGGAATGCGGCGCTTGTTCGTTTATCTGTCCGTCGAGGATCCCGCTCGTGCATTACATCAAAAGCGGCAAGGAAGCATTAAGGAAAATCAGAGAAGAAAAAAAAGATAAAAAATGAAAAAACTCTCTTTAAATGTTTCACCGCATATCGCATCGCCAGCAGATACCCGTTATTTAATGCTGGGAACGCTGAAGGCTCTTGTGCCCGCGATACTTATGGGTATTTATTTTTTCAGGGTCCAGGCGATTATTGTTTTGGCATCGTGCGTTGCTGGCTGCGTTCTTACCGAATATGCTTTCCAGCGGACAAGAAGCAAAAATGTCACCATCAACGATTTCAGCGCGGCATTATCAGGAATACTGCTCGCATTGGTCTTACCGCCTTCAACTCCGATATGGATGGCTTTTCTCGGGGGGGTTATTGCGATAGGATTGGGCAAAAAAGTATTCGGCGGGTTAGGATGCAACATATTTAACCCGGCTCTTTTATCAAGAGCTTTTCTTATGGCGGCTTTTCCGATCGCTCTTACTACATGGTCGAAACCATTCAGCCTTGATACGATAACAACTGCCACGCCGCTTGGACTGGCAAAATTCGATTTCGTTCTAACGCCGTACTATAAGCTTTTTTTGGGGAATGTGGGCGGATGTATAGGGGAAACTTCTGCGCTTGCCATACTTTTAGGATTAGTGTATTTGCTGTATTATAAAATAGTAGACTACAGAATCCCGCTTGCTTATATCGGGACAGTTTTTATTTTTTCCGCTTTTATGCATATTATGTCGCCTGCAAAGTATGCTCCGCCGCTTTTTCATATTCTGGCAGGAGGGCTTTTGATAGGCGCTGTATTTATGGCAACAGACCTGGTAACGACACCTATTACAAAAACAGGGCGTTGGATATTCGGGATAGGTTGCGGTCTTGTAACAATGATCATAAGATACTGGGGCGGATTGCCTGAAGGGGTCATGTATTCGATACTTTTCATGAACGCGTTAACGCCTTTAGTGAACAGGGTTACAAAACCAAGACGTTACGGCGTAGTAAGATCAGGGGTCAAAATATAGGCTTATGAAGGAATTTTTTAAAAGCAATTTCGTTAAAATGGTATTGGCGCTTGTTGTTGTCGGCGCACTTTCGGGTACGGCGCTTGTTTTCGTGTACATTTATACCCAGCAGAAAATACAAAACAACATGAACATGGAAATGGCAAGGGCCATATGGGATCTTTTTCCTGAGATGGATAGGGCCGTTGTAATGAAAAAGGTAAAAGACATCCATAAGAACCCCGCAGAGATCGTGGATAAAGACATGAAGCTCTTGGGATACGCGTTTCTCGCCGAAGGCAACGGCTACCAGGGGACGATAAAACTAATGGTGGGCATAGGCCCGGATCTTACTGCGTTAAAAGGGATAGATGTTCTTGAATCGCAGGAGACACCGGGGTTGGGAGCTGAGATAGCGAGCGACAAATTCAGGGAACAGTTCAACGGACTTTCGGTAACGCATCCCGTCGAATATGTAAAGAACCAGACGCCTCAAAAGCCTTATCAAATAGAGGCCATAACAGGGGCGACCATTTCGTCACGGGCGGTTGTGAATATCATCAATAAACGGGTAAAAGAGGTCAGGGAGATACTGAAGAAATAATGATAAAAGATTTTGTAAAAGGATTATGGAAAGAGAATCCCGTGTTCGTGCAGGTATTGGGAATGTGCCCGACACTGGCTGTTACTACAAAAGCCATTTTCGGGTTTTCCATGGGGATGGCGACAACCTTTGTAGTTGTATCCTCCAGTATTGTTATATCCGCCATCAGAAAACTTGTTCCCCCGCAGGTACGCATCCCAATGTTCACGGTTATTATCGCTACATTTGTCACGGCAGCGGATTATTTTCTCAAGGCAAACTTTTTTCAAATAAGCAAGGCGTTAGGTCCGTATGTTCCTCTTATAGTGGTTAACTGTCTGATACTTGGGCGCGCGGAAGCGTTTGCCTCCAAACGCAATGTCATTAGGTCTTTTCTTGATGCGTTGGGCATGGGGCTTGGTTTTACCGGCGCGCTTATCATACTTGGTTCGATAAGAGAGATACTTGGCAGCGGCACTGTCTTCGGATTCCGCGTACTTTGGCCGGGATTTACTAACTGGGTCGTAATGATCCTGCCGGCAGGAGCGTTTATCACTCTGGGGATTTTAGTAGGACTGTTTAATGTCATAGATCAAAAAATGACGCAGCGCAAAATTCAAGCCTCGGCAGGGAACAAGGCAGGGTAATTTATGGAAGAGCTGATCCTAATATTTATAGCCGCAAGCATAACCAACAATTTTGTTTTAACGTACTTTCTGGGGATTTGCCCCTTTATCGGGGTTTCGAATAAAATCGATTCGGCTATCGGGCTCGGCATAGCGACGACTTTTGTCATGACCATGGCGGCCAGCGTTACCTGGCTTATTTACCATCTTGTTTTGGTTAAGTTCGGCCTGGTCTTTTTGCAGTACGTTACATTTATTATTGTCATCGCCTCTTTGGTACAGTTCGTTGAAATGGTCATAAGAAAAATTTCGCCCCAGCTTTATAAAGCACTGGGCATATTTCTGCCGCTTATAACAACAAACTGCGCTATACTCGGTCTTACGCTTTTCATGGTGCTTAGGAAATATAACTTTATTGAAGCCATAATTTTCGGGTTAGGAGCGGGAGTGGGGTTTACTCTCGCGCTTGTTTTAATGGCAGGCATTCGCGAAGAACTTGTTTATGTAGATGTCCCCGAACCTCTTAAGGGCGCCGGGATCACGCTTCTTCTCGCAGGGATGCTTGCGTTAGCTTTCATGGGCTTTGGAGGGATCATAAGCAGCTAGCATGGGAAACTCACTATTTTTAACATCCATATTAAGCATGGCAGGATTGGCGTTCCTTTTTGCGGCGATACTTGCTTTTGCGGATAAAAAATTGCGGATCAAAGAAGACCCGAGAGTTGAGGAGTTGACCAATCTTTTGCCGGGGATCAACTGCGGGGCGTGTGGGTTTAAGAGCTGTCATGATTTTGCGGAGCATATCGTAACGGAGGGAGCCGATCCCGGCAAATGCCGTGTAGTGGACGAGGAGACAAGAGAGAAGCTGTTTGCGTTAATGGGTGAAGCAGAGGGGACAGTTTACAAGTATATACCCGTCATACATTGCGCGGCAGAATGGAAGAACAAAAAGAACAAAGCAGAATATAAGGGGATAAAGACCTGCGGAGCGGCTAATTTGAATTTTGGCAGCGGATTGGAATGTCAGTATGGATGCATGGGGTTCGGGGACTGTACGGAGGTTTGTCCTTTTGACGCCTTACATATGGTAGAAGGCCTTCCGAGAGTGGACCAAAAAAAGTGTACCGGATGCGGAAAATGCGCCGAAGCGTGCCCGAGAAATATTATCACAATGGAAGAGAAAAGAAATGACGTGCTTATTTACATAGCATGTTCCTCCCACGATAACACTTTAAGAACACGACAGGTCTGTGATGTAGGATGCATAGCTTGCGGCATTTGTGATAAATTGTCACAAGGAGAATTTTTTAAGGTAGTGGACAATCTTTCGGTTCCCGATTATACCAAGCAAACTTCGGAAAGAATAGAGAAAATAAGGGATATTTCTTCCAAATGTCCCACTAAAGTCATTAAGGAGATGTAGGGAAAATGAAGATAGCGGTTCTGGCCTCAGGTAACGGAACAAACCTTCAGGCGCTTATTGATGCCCAGGCAAAAGGAGAGTTAGCCGGAGGAGAAATAAATATAGTTATCAGCGATAATCCCGATGCGTTTGCTTTAAAAAGAGCGGAGAAAGCTGGGATAAAAACTTTTGTGCTTAAGGCGGCCGCGGGAGAATCGCGCGAAGAGTACGATAAAAAAATCGTTAAAAAACTTAAAGAAGAAATGGTGGAGCTTGTTGTTCTTGCCGGGTTCATGAGGATCCTTAGCGATCATTTTGTGAATAGTTTCCGGAACAAGATGATGAATATACATCCCGCGCTTTTGCCGTCGTTTAAAGGGGCACACGGGATAAAAGATGCGTTTGATCACGGAGTGAAAGCAACGGGAGTTACCGTTCATTTTGTTACAAGTGAACTTGATTCAGGACCGATCATACTTCAGAAAAGTGTTTCTGTTGAAGAAAATGATACGCTGGATACTTTAGAGGAAAAAATACATAAAGTCGAGCACAGACTTTACCCGGAAGCAGTAAGATTATTTGTTCAGGGGAAACTCAGGGTTGATGGGAGAAAAGTATCAAAAGGTTAGATTTAAATAAAAGCTTTAAGGAGGAAAGATGTCAACAAAGATCAAAGAAGTAAAGGCGCGAGAAATAATGGATTCAAGAGGGAATCCTACAGTGGAAGTGGATGTCTTGCTTGAAGACGGATCAGTTGGAAGAGCCGCTGTACCAAGCGGAGCTTCTACCGGCGAGCATGAAGCTGTTGAACTACGGGACGGAGATAAATCTCGTTATATGGGAAAAGGCGTGACAAAAGCTGTTGCGAATGTCAACGGTGAGATCGCGCAAAAAGTTATCGGCATGGACGCTTTAAGACAAGAAGAACTGGATAAAAATATGATAGATCTTGACGGAACGCCGAATAAAGGAAGACTTGGCGCGAATGCTATACTCGGCGTTTCAATGGCAGCCGCAAAAGCGGCAGCTGTTTCCCGCGGAGAATCTCTTTTTAAGTCTATTGGAGGGGAAAAGGCAAACATGCTCCCGATACCAATGATGAACATTATAAATGGAGGCGAACATGCTGACAATAATGTTGATCTTCAGGAGTTCATGATCATGCCTGTAGGCGCGTCTTCCTTCAAAGAAGGCCTGAGAATGGGGTCAGAAGTCTTTCACAATTTAAAGAAGATCCTTGCAGGTAAAGGGCTGGCTACATCGGTTGGGGATGAAGGCGGTTTTGCCCCTAACCTGCAATCAAATGAAGAAGCTGTGGAAGTTATTATAGAGGCAATTAAAGCGGCCGGGTATGAGCCCGGGAAGGATATCCGCCTGGCGCTTGATCCTGCATCAAGTGAATTTTTTGAAAACGGCAAATATGTTCTTAACGCTGAGAAAGAACCTACAAAGAACGAAAAAGAAATGACGGAATTCTATGCAAATTGGGTCAACAAATATCCCATTGTTTCAATTGAAGATGGCATGGCAGAGGATGATTGGGGTGGATGGAAAGAATTGACCGACAAGTTGGGGGGCAAAATACAGCTTGTCGGCGATGATCTTTTTGTAACGAACACAAAAAGACTGAAAGAAGGAATAGATAAAGGCATAGCAAACTCTATTCTTATAAAAGTCAATCAAATCGGAACGCTTACTGAAACTTTAGAAGCGATAAAGATGGCGAAAGAGGCCGGCTATACGGCAGTTATTAGTCATAGGTCGGGGGAAACAGAAGACACGACAATATCCCATCTTGCCGTTGCGACAGGCGTGGGACAGATAAAGACCGGTTCGACTTCCCGAACAGACAGGGTTTGCAAGTATAATGAACTTTTAAGGATCGAAGAAGAACTCGGCGATAAAGCCGTTTATGGAGACCCCGGATGGAAAGGAAGAAGTTAATAATCTATGCGCTGATAGTTCTGGCGCTCCTTGTCATTATTTTTTTGCCGGGGTTCTCTGAAGTGCAGAAACTGAAAGAACAGAACGAGCAGCTTCTCAAGAGAATAGAGCTTTTGAAAGAACATAATGAAACGCTGAAAGAAGAGATCAGCAGGCTGCAGCAGGATCCCGACTATATTGAAAGCAAAGCCCGGAAAAAACTCGGCATAATAAAAAAAGGCGAGGTAATTTATCGCAATAATGAGGCAAAGTAAACCATAAAAAGCCGTTAAAGCAGGTGTCAGGTATTATGAGATTTTTTGACGAAAAATTCAAAGAAAATAAAACGCATTATATTCTGCAGGCATGTCTTGCCGGGGTAGCTGTAGCTATCGCTCTTGCTTTTTTTGATGTCGTGAGACAGCCTGTTATCATCGCTTCTTTCGGGGCAAGCGCGTTTATTGCTTTTACAGTCCCGAAGCGGCCCAATTCCTCTCCGAGAAAACTGATAGGCGGCTATATGATCGGGGCGATCGTGGGATGTCTGATAAATATTCTTGTGATCCTGCCGGCTGAAAATTATTTCACAACAGCAGAGTACCACCTGGCCTTGGAGAGCATACATATTATGGCCGGGGCAGCAGCTGTGGCATTATCTATGTTTTTGATGACGATCACCGAAACGGAACATCCTCCCGCAGCCAGCATTGCTTTGGGTTTTGTCGTAAACGAATGGACTTTAGCTACAGTTGTTTTCGTGCTGGCGGGCATAAGCGCGATATCTCTTGTCAAAAGGATTTTCAAATCCTGGATGATAGATCTATTGTAGATGAGTTTTATGAAAAGGGAGAAACCTTATTTCCCGAGATCGGGAAACATCAAAGGACGTATCCCTATCTTTAAAGTTATTTTATCGGGGTTTGTTTCCCAGGGCCATAACGCAGCAAATATTATCTTCCCGTCGTCTTTTTTGAAGAAAAAAGACTGATCCGCGCGAAGTCCGCCGATAGTATCGAGTGTCTTCTGTATTTCGGGGGTGTATGATTTTGCAAAAGATATTTTAGTTTCACTTCCGAGATATTTCTTCAAGATGGAATTGATATAATCCAGATCTTTTTTCTTGATCACAGCTTCAAGATATTCATCTCCCACAGAGTTGGGACGGATGTGCATATCAACATTGTTGCGGATCTCTTCTATCATGTTCATTTTTTGGCCATCTGTAAAGTGGTTGCGGGGGAGGGAATCGAACCCCCGACCTTGAGGTTATGAGCCTCACGAGCTACCTCTGCTCCACCCCGCGACATAATCTTTTGAATGTGCGATTATAGCAAATAAGGGAGTGCCTTTCAAGCGTTTTTTGTCACCACGGATTTATTGACACCACATATTATATATGATATAAAAAATACTCCAATATAGTGTGGAAAATCAAAAATAAGAGGAGATCCCCATGATAGAAAGATATACTCGACCGGAAATGGCCAAGATATGGTCTGATGAAAACAAATTTCAAAAAATGATGGATGTTGAAATTCTTGCCTGTGAAGCGTTTGCCAAACAGGGGCTTATTCCGAGAAAAGCCGTCAAAGTCATTAAGGAAAAAGCGGATTTTGATGTAAAAAAGATAGAGGCGATCGAACAAAAAACCAATCATGATGTTGTAGCTTTTATACAGAATATTTCGGAAAACATCGGGGATGAGGCCAAGTACCTTCATTTTGGGCTTACTTCCAGCGATATTCTGGATACAGCTCTTTCAGCGATGATGGCCGAAGCAATGGATATATTAATAAATGATGCGAAAAAATTGCTTGCTGCTTTAAAAGAAAAGGCCTTGAAATATAAAAAGACACCGATGATGGGGCGTTCTCACGGGATCCACGCCGAACCGATCTCTTTTGGGCTTAAAATGGCGCTGTATTATAAAGAGATGCAAAGAAATATCGAAAGAATGCAGTCCGCACGTGAAACAATAGATTATGGGAAAATTTCAGGGTCGGTAGGGACATTTGCGAACGTTGATCCTTTTGTGGAAGAATATGTGTGCAAAAAACTGAAGTTGAAACCGGCCCGGGTATCAAGCCAGGTTCTGCAAAGAGACAGGCATGCATATTACCTTAATGTTATCGCTGTTGTCGGTGCGACGCTTGAAAAAATGGCGGTCGAGATACGCGGCCTTCAAAGGACGGAAATTGGTGAAGTCCAGGAATTTTTCTCGAAAGGGCAGACAGGTTCTTCAAGCATGCCGCACAAGAAGAATCCTATAATATGCGAAAGGATAACAGGATTAGCCCGTGTTTTAAGGGGCAACGCCACGGCCGCTTTAGAAAATGTCGCGTTATGGCATGAAAGAGATATATCACATTCTTCCGTGGAACGCATAATAATCCCGGATTCGACCATACTTCTTAATTACATGCTTGATAAGGCTACGAACCTTATTTCTACACTTATAGTAAATGAAAGCAAGATGCTCGAAAATATAAAGGCTACGAAGGGACTTATATATTCTCAGCTTGTCATGCTTGAGCTTATAAAAAAAGGCGCTACACGCATGGAAGCATACGATATCGTTCAGTCAGCCGCGCTTGAAGCACACAAAAAAAACAAGGAGTTCATGGACCTTCTTGCTGCCGGCGTCAGGATGAAAAAATATATGACGCATGAGGAACTTAAGAACTGTTTTAAGCTGGATTATCATTTAAGGCATGTCAACAAAATATTCAAAAACATAGGGCTGTAAAGGCAAGATTGTCAGTTGGAAGATGAAGAAAAAAGTTTCCTATAAAAAAGCCGGCGTTGATATTGATAAGGCGAACAAGCTGATCACAAGGGTCAAAAAACTTATCAACACTACAAGGACGCAAGGGAGCGTTGATTCTATCGGAGGGTTTGCCGGTTTTTTTGATCCCGCAAAGGAGGGGGTTAAAAATCCTCTTTTGGTCGCCTCGACTGACGGGGTGGGGACAAAACTCAAAATAGCTCAGATCGCCGGGAAACATGATACTGTGGGGATAGACCTGGTGGCAATGTGCGTAAATGATGTTTTATGCTCCGGAGCCAGGCCTTTATTTTTCCTGGATTATTTCGCAACCGGCAAGTTAAATCCCAAGGTATGGGAAGAGGCAATAAAAGGCATTGTTGAAGGTTGCCGCCAGGCAGACTGCGCGCTTTTAGGCGGGGAAACAGCAGAGATGCCGGGGATGTACGCTAAAGATGAATATGATCTCGCCGGTTTTGCTGTCGGCGCTGCCGACAGGAAAAAAGTCATAGACGGCAGGACCGTTAAAAAAGGAGATGTTATTCTCGGGATAGCGTCAAGCGGGCTGCATTCTAACGGATTTTCCCTGGTGAGAAAAATATTTTCTAAAAGATATCTGAAGAGGAACTACAAATTGTTTCTGGAGCCCACACATATTTATGTAAAACCGTTTCTAAAGCTGGCGAAAGAACTTAAGATAAAAGCCGCCAGCAATATTACCGGCGGAGGATTTTATGATAACGTGCCCCGCATGCTCCCGGATAATGCCAGAGCAGTAATATGCAAAAATACATGGGAAATGCCCGATATTTTTAGGATCATAAAGAAAGCCGCGCATATCAAAGAGAGGGAACTTTACCGAACATTCAACATGGGGATAGGGATGGCGCTTGTTTTGACAGAAAAAGATGCCAAGAAAGCAATGAAAATGCTGAAGAAAGATTTCCGTCTCGGAAGCTGGATCATCGGAGAGATAGATTCCGGGAAAAAAGGGATCAAGATATTTTAAACAATACTTTGAAACGAGGGGAGAGTTTAAGGTTTATGAATATTATGGTAATCGGTTCGGGTGGACGGGAACATGCTTTATGCTGGAAGCTGAAGCAGAGTTCATTGACGGAGAAGCTTTATTGCGCACCCGGGAATGGCGGAACGTCGAAGATCGCCGCCAATATCGATATTACCGTATCGGACAACAATGCTGTGAAAGATTTTTGCAAAGAACACGATATCGGCTTTGTTGTTGTCGGACCGGAAGCTCCCTTGGCTTCAGGGTTAGCTGATGCTTTAGAAGAAGAGAACATTAAAGTTTTCGGCCCTTCGTATTCCGCGGCCAGGCTGGAGTCCAGCAAGATATTTGCCAAACAGCTGATGGGCCAATATAACATCCCGACAGCAGCTTTTCGCATATTTGATGATTCGGAGAAAGCCGAAGAATACATTCGTTCTGCGGGAACTCCGATCGTGGTGAAAGCGGACGGTCTTGCTGCCGGCAAAGGAGTTATTGTCGCCGAGAATGTTGAAGAAGCTGTCAGCGCCGCTAAATCGATGATCGATGAAAAGATTTTCGGTTCGGCGGGAAATAAGATCATTGTTGAAGAATGCTTGGAGGGGGAAGAAGCATCGATCCTTGTTATAACAGATGGGGAAAATATCATACCTCTTGTTTCAAGTCAGGATCACAAACGTGTTTTTGACGGGGACAAAGGCCCTAATACGGGCGGGATGGGAGCATATTCTCCCGCACCTGTTATAGACGATACAATGTTCAAAGAGATCATAGAGACAATAGTTGCTCCCACAATAAAGGGCTTGAAAGAAGAGGGGATTCATTATAAAGGGGTTTTGTATGTCGGGGTCATGGTCACTTCTGAAGGCCCGAAGGTACTTGAGTTTAATGTTCGTTTCGGCGATCCGGAAACACAAGTCATTTTGCCGCGGCTGAGATCAGATCTTGCAAAATTATTACTAGCTGCTGCAGAAGGGGATATCTCAGGGATAGAGCCGGAGTGGGACGACAGAGAATGCGTGTGTGTTGTTATCTCTTCAGGCGGGTATCCCGGCGAATATGAAAAAGGCAAAGCGATCAAAGGTCTTTCAGAAGCCGAGGAGGAAGGGGCAACGGTCTTTCATGCCGGAACAAGGTATGAAGGTGATAGTTTGGTCACATCGGGAGGAAGGGTCCTTAATGTTGTTGGGATGGGAGAAGACATAAAAGAGGCGGTAGCCAACACTTATAAAGCAGTTGAAAAAATAGATTTTGAAAATATGCATTACCGTAAAGATATCGGGCATCGGGCGATCGGGAGAGTTAAAGCGTAAGATCTATGAAAGATAATGGAGGAGAAAATGAAGAAACCTATGGTTAGCGTGATTATGGGAAGCGATTCAGACATGCCTGTAATGGAGGAAGCATGTAAAACGCTGGGGAAATTCAATATACCTTATGAGGTAAAGATCCTTTCCGCGCACAGATCTCCTGACAAAACCTCGCTTTTCGCAAAAGGCGCAAGAAAAAGAGGCATAAAAGTCATAATAGCGGGCGCAGGCGGCGCTGCGCATCTCGCAGGGGTTGTAGCTTCTCATACGACATTGCCGGTAATAGGAGTGCCCATGGAAAGTAAACTTGAAGGGATGGATTCACTCTTGTCCACAGTACAGATGCCTTCAGGTGTCCCTGTAGCGACTGTTTCCATAGGGAAAGCGGGTGCGGCAAATGCAGCCATACTCGCGGCTCAAATAATCGGTTTGAGCAACTCATCTATTGAGAAGAAAATAAGCTCGCATAAAAAGGAGCTTGTCCGTAAAATTGACGCGAAAAACAGGAAGATAAAAAGTGGCAAAACAAAATAGCAAAAAAATCCTTATCGTTTGCAGCGGCAATAGCTGCCGCAGTATCATGGCGGAGGCATATCTGAAGAAACGCGCAAAAGAAGAAAGACTTTCGCTTAAAATAGAGTCAGCCGGGACATTGGGGATAGAGGGGATGCCTCCTATGAATGAAACTTACAAAGTCCTGGCGATGGAAAACATTGATTCAAAAGGATTGATATCAAGAGGGCTTACTAAAGAACTGATAGGATGGGCAGACATAATCCTTGTAATGGAAAGAATGCATAAAGACAGGATAGCGGCCATGGCGCCTTCAGCAATGGATAAGGTGCTTTTTTTAAAGGAGTTTGATGATGCGGGAGGAGATGTAACTATACCGGACCCGATAGGCAAGCCTTTAAGTTTTTATAAGGCCTCTTTTGATATTATAAAGAGATCCATAGAAGGATTTATTGCTCATTTAAAAAAGGAGTGAAGATGGCAAGAAAAATAGCTATCGGAGCGGACCACGGCGGGTATGAACTGAAAGAGAAAATAAAGAAGTTATTGAAAAGAATGAAATATAGTTTTGAAGACGTGGGGACAGATTCTCCCGAGTCTTGCGATTATCCTGAATATGGCTACAATGCAGCCAAGAAAGTTTCACTCAAGAAAGCGGATAGAGGCATAGTTATCTGCAAGACCGGCATAGGGATGGCTGTTATAGCGAATAAAGTCCGCGGTGTTCGTGCGGGGGCATGCAATACGAAAGAAGATGCCATATCTTCAAGACAGCACAATGATACGAATGTTCTCGTTTTAGCGGCTGAGGAGGTTCCAACAAAAAAAGCGCTTGAAATAGTAAAGGTGTGGCTTAAGACCAAAGCGCTGAAAGGCCGTCATGCAAGACGAGTGAGGCAGATAGCCGCTATCGAGAAAAAAGAATTCAGGTAATAAAATGACGAGGTAAATGATGGAACATTTACAAAGAACCGATCCGGAAATATTTGAAGCTGTTCTTCAGGAGACAAGAAGACAGAACGAAGGCATTGAACTTATTGCCAGTGAAAATTTCACCAGCCGGGCCGTAATGGAAGCGGTCGCATCTTCCATGACCAATAAATACGCTGAAGGATACCCGCATGCCAGATATTATGGCGGCTGCGAGTTTGTGGATAAGGCTGAAGACCTGGCGATCGAAAGAGCGAAAAAACTTTTTAAAGCTGAACATGCGAATGTCCAGCCGCATTCCGGGTCCCAAGCCAATATGGCGGTATATTTTGCGATGCTTGAGATGGGGGATACCGTTCTTGCTATGGATCTTTCATGCGGGGGGCATCTTACGCATGGTCACCCCAAGAATTTTTCCGGGATGTATTTTAACGTTGTAAGCTACGGGGTGGATAAAAAGACCGAAAAAATAGATTTTCATGAAATAAGAACGAAAGCGCTTGAACATAAACCGAAATTGATATTAGCGGGGGCTTCCGCGTATCCAAGGACAATAGATTTTGATAAATTCAGGGAGATCTGCGATGAAGTCGGCGCGATACTTATGGTCGACATGGCACATATTGCAGGCCTCATCGCGGCAAAGCTGCATCCCGATCCTGTAAAAGTATCTGAATTTGTGACCTCTACCACGCATAAGACATTAAGGGGACCCAGGTCAGGGCTTATTTTGTGCAAGGAAGAATTCGCCAAGAAAATAAATTCTATTGTTTTTCCCGGGATCCAGGGGGGACCGCTCATGCATGTTATAGCCGGTAAAGCCGTGGCATTCAAGGAAGCGTTAGAGCCTGAATTTAAAGATTATCAGAAACAGATAATAAAGAACGCGAAAGTTCTTTCAGAAGAACTTGCTTCAAAAGCTTTCAGGATCGTTTCCGGAGGGACGGATAATCATCTGATGCTTGTTGATCTTTCCAATAAAAACATAACCGGCAAAGAAGCGGAGAAGAGCTTGGATAAAGCAGGCATAACAGTTAACAAAAATCTTATTCCTTTTGACGAAAAGAGTCCGTTCATAACAAGCGGTATACGCATAGGAACTCCCGCTGCGACAACAAGGGGGATGGGGAAAGACCAGATGAAACAGATAGCCGGCTTTATAGACCGCGCTGTAAAAGATCATGATAATAACGAGAAACTTAAAGAGATACGCGCCGAAATAATGGAAATGTTAAAAGATTTTCCTGTATATAAAACGTTGATAGATGAAATGGAAGAGCTGAAGGCAAAAGGGCCTTTATTTTAAAAACATGAAGAAAAAGACAGCTAAGGCAAAAGCAAAGAAAAAAATAAAAAGGAAAATAAACCGTCCTTCATGGGATGAGTATTTTCTCAACATCGCCAAGTTGGTGGCGACGCGGTCGACATGTTTGCGCAGGCGGGTAGGCGCTGTTGTCGTGAAAGAAAAACAGGTCCTTGCTACCGGGTACAACGGAGCTCCTACAGGATTGGAACATTGTGATCAAGTAGGATGTCTGCGAGAAGAGCTTAATGTCCCTTCAGGTGAAAGGCATGAGCTGTGCCGGGCGCTTCATGCGGAACAAAACGCGTTCCTGCAGGCGGCGAAACACGGGGTAAGCCTTGAAGGCGGGACTTTGTACATAACAACACAACCTTGCAGCATATGCGCGAAAATGATCATTAACGCGGGGATAAAAAAAATAGTTATTGAAGGGGAATACCCGGATGAATTTGCAAAGGAACTTTTGGGCGGCAGCGGCATCGAATTGGTGGTGAAAAAACAATGAGATGCCCCTATTGCGGTTCGGTAGACGATAAAGTGATGGACTCGCGTATGAGCAGCGAGGGGACAAGTATACGCAGAAGAAGAGAATGCGCGAAGTGCGGCAAGAGGTTTACAACATATGAGTATATTGAAGAAGCTCCGCTTATGGTCATTAAAAGGGACGGCACCCGCCAACGCTTCAACAGGGAAAAAATAAAGTCCGGCATATTAAAAGCTTGTGAAAAACGGTCGATAAGCATGGAACAAATAGAGGCCGTTGTTGATGAAATAGAAAGAGAAATACAGAAAAAAGCCGACAGGGAAATAAAATATACTGAAATAGGCAATCTGGTCATGGAAAAATTATATAATCTTGACGAAGTTGCCTATGTGCGGTTCGCTTCAGTGTACCGCCGCTTCAAAGATGTATCCCACTTCATGAAAGAACTCAATAAGTTCCTTGAATAGAACGCTGATCATTGAACCATTTGTCCAAGACCGAGATTTGCTTCTGATTTAAAAGTGCTTTACGCAAATTCTTCTTATTTTCCTCAAATTTCGCTTCATCCGCTGGAATGATTTTTTCAGTCTCTACAATTAATGTGCCTTTTGCGGTCTGTATAGGCGAAGTAATGTTGCCCGGCTCGGTTTCAAGCGCCATCGTTACGATCGTTTTAGCGGGGCCTATATTTTCAATGTAACTGTTTGATGTTAAAAAGTCGGTAGATTCTACCTGCCGTCCGAGCTCTTTTGCGGCTTTGTTCAAAGTGGTATTTTTTGCCACGATCTTTCCGTAGATCTCGTCGCCCTTTTTTGCGGCCAGTTTGAGTTTTTCCTGTTCTTTAAGTGTGGAATAAATAAAGTCTTTCACTTCATCAAAAGAAAGCGCCCGCGGGGGATAATCCTCTATTTTACGCAATATATATATTTCGCCCTTTTCAGAAGAAGGGATCACGGGAATACTGACCTCTCCTTTTTTCAGGTTAAAAGCCACTTCATGCACTTTCTTTGAAAATTTTATACCCGGGATCAGTTCTTCCCGGTAAAAAGGTCCGGTCGTGCCGTGTTTAAACCCGTTCTCTTCAGCAGCTTGGCTTAAAGTTTCGGGAGATTTTTGTAAGGACGGGTAAACTTTTTTGAGCGCGTCGATCGCTTCGTCTCTTTCTTTTACGTTTTCATAAGAGATCTCGATGTATTCAATGTCTATTTTAGCGGGCGTTAGGAATTTTTCCTTATTACTTTCATAGGATTCCCTGACCTTTTGAGGGGCTATCACCGCATCTTGCTCAAAAAGCTCTTTATCGACCAGAAGATAAGAGATCTTCACCTTATCATTAAGCATTTTATAAAAGCGCAGAAGCTCCGCATCGGTAACGACAACGTCTTTTAAGAGATTGTTGCGGAACACCATTACTTTAAGGTTTTGCCTGATGAGTTCCTCGAAAGAACGGGGCTGCAGGGACAGGGTATTACGCAATATGTAGTTATAGACCTCATCATTGAAAATACCGTTGCGCTGGAATATCGGCTGGAAAGATATGTAGGACCTTACCTCATCGTCGGATATTTTTATCCGGTTTTTCTGCGCGGCGTTTAATAGAACCAATCTTTCAAAAGCCATCTGGTTCACAAGCGAGACATTCTGCATTATTTTGTTCAGCGTATCAAAATCTCCGTAGTATGAAAAAAGAAGCTGGATTTTCACGCCTTGCAGGCTCTCGATCAGATCGCGCGGATATATTTTTTGACTTCCTATTTTGCCTATTGGCTTCGGTCCTTTGCCGAGACTCCCGACCCCCCAAAGTACGAATGCGGGGATTATCAGGATCAGGATCCCGAATAAAACTTTTTTTGCGAATTTCCTCGAACGCAATATATTCATCACCATAATATTTTCCTCCGTAATTTGTTCGTTTGCATTTGCATATAATAGCAAAGATAACCGTTTTTTGCAATGTTAAGAGCCTTTTAACTACCGTTAAGAGCACAGTGTGTTTCCTGCCAGGGCCCCTCCGCCCGGGGTGGATCCTCCCTGTACGGAAACACACTGCACTCTTTACGGCGGTTAAGAGAAACTCTTTGCAACTTGTAATTGCAAACAGTATGGACTCGTGCTAAACTACCAAAAGTTGGAGTAAATATGGAGAAAAAAAAGGAAATAGCCAAATACGGGAAGTTGATCCACGAAAAAGAGCTGGTAATAGGATCGGGCGGCAATATCAGCGTAAAAGATAACGGTAAATTGATTATCAAAAAAAAGTGCGCTGATATGTCAAAAGGGGATATAAACGATTATTTAAGCATTTTCTTTAAAGATGCGGGAAAAGAGAACGATTCTTTAAGCTCCGAAACACCGATGCACCTCGAGACTTATAAGGCACGAGAAGATATCCAGGCTATAATACATGTGCATTCGCCGGTGATGATCGCTGCCGCCGCAAAAATCGACCTATTAGAAAGCCCGTCTTACGAATTTGACTGTTTAATCAAGAAGGCAGTTCCGGTTGTGGATTACCTGCAACCCGGTTCTCAGCAACTTGCCCAAGCGGTAGCCGATAAGTTTAAAGCGGGAGCAAACGCGGTTTTAATGAGAAGGCACGGCGGTGTGTCTATCGGTAAAGATCTTGAAGAAGCATACTTTCGGATCCTCGCCCTTGAGAGAGCCTGCAAAACCTTTCTTTTTTCACTTTAACTTTTGGTAAGCATCTCAAAATAGAACAGCTCTTACTAAGCTGATTGCTGAGGCGTAATTATAGTTGACTTTTTTGGTAAGGTATCGTAATATTAAACCTTTGACAATATTTAAAGAAGGGAGATTTTATGGAAGATAGAGTAAAAGAAGCAATTGAAAAGATACGTCCGTTTCTTCAGAGGGATGGCGGGGACATAGAGCTTGTTTCCGTTGAAGATGGAGTTGTAAAAGTAAGGCTTAGAGGTGCTTGTGCAGGATGTCCCATGAGCCAGATGACTCTTAAAGCTGTTGTTGAAAGGATGATAAAAGAGGAAGTGCCCGAAATACAAAAGGTTGAAACGGCGTAAAAGAGGATCAGAATATGCTGCGATTTACTACCAAAACTTCTTATGGAATAAGGGCTCTCATCTGTTTAGCTGCTATATATGATGCAAAAAAGCCTATTTCGCTTAACACTATCTCGAAAAGAGAAGGGATATCTCTTATATTCCTGGAACAAATATTCCATAAGTTCAAAAAATGCGGGTTAGTTAAGAGCATAAGAGGCCCAAAAGGCGGGTATATTCTTGACAAAAACCCTTCCGGTATAAGCATTTATGATGTTGTAAGCGTTTTAGAGGGGGACGTTTATCCCGGGCAATGCAATACGCTTCAAGGCAAGAATTGCACAAAAAGAGAAAAATGTGCTTCAAAAGAGGTTTGGGACGAATTAACCGGTCAGATCGAGAAGACATTGAAGGGATTCACGCTTAAATATCTTGCGGATCGGTCAGGCGAAAAATAGTTGGGAATAAATAGAAAATTGATATATAATACTAAGGGTTAAAACAAATTGGAAAATATAAAGAAGGAAAAAGCTGAAATAAGAAAGGAGATACTCGGTATATTGCGGTGTCAAGGCCCGGTGTCGAGGGGTCAGAAGAGCCTTATTATACAGAGAAAGGTGATTTCCGGCGAAGATTTCCGAAAAAGTAAAGTAATAATGACATATGTTTCGATGCGATCGGAAGTCGATACAACATATTTAATAGAAAAAACGCTGGAAGAAGGTAAAAGGGTAGTAGTTCCTTATGTTGACACAACTAAACAGGTGATCGTAGCTTCAGAGCTCATTTCGATAAATGATCTGGTCAAGGGCCCTTTTGGGATAAGACAGCCCAAAGATGGTCCCGCCAGGAAGGTAAATTTGAAGGAGATAGATCTCATTATGGTGCCAGGGATCGCGTTTGATAAAAAAAATATGAGACTTGGAAGAGGAAAAGGATATTACGATAGATTCCTCGCCGAGGAAGATCTTTCTTCAGCCAAAAGAATCGGACTGGCTTTTAGCTTCCAGATCGTCGACTCACTACCCTCAGACCCTCATGACATGCCTGTTTCACAGGTAATAACGGATTAAACCGCTTTTTCTGCACAATTTGCAACAAACTGTTAAATTTAATTGTAAAACTTTGTGTTCTTAACTCTGGGATTTTACACAAAGCATAATCGCATCAAAGGAGGGTATATATGAATGTGACACATATAGGATTCGCAATTCTAGGCTGTTTGTTTTTCTTTTCGATGGGATACGTCCTGAGAAAATATACGGCTCAAATGAAAGTCAAACGCGCCGAAGATAAAGCAAAAACCATCATAACGAATTCAAAAGTTGAAGCTGAAAAAAGGAAAAGAGAGTCCATTCTTGAAGCAAAAGATCTTCTTCTCAAAATGAGGACAGAGTTCGAAGAAGAATCAAAAGAGAGACGCAAAGAACAGCTGGCAATGGAAAAACGTCTTTTGCAGAGAGAAGAGAATCTTGACAGAAAGGTCGAGCTGATAGATCAAAAAGGAAAAGAAATAAAAAAAGCGGAAGACGACATGCACAGGCAGCGCGATGAGATCAAAAAACACAAAGAAGAATTGGATCGCTTGATACAGGAAGAGACCAGACGGCTGCAGGAAGTTTCGGGTATCAGCAGAGATCAGGCAAAATCTTTACTGATGAAAAAAATGGAAGAGACGGCCAGGAATGAATCGGCTCTTGCCATCAAGAGGATCCAGGAGGAGACAAAAGATAAAGCTGATAAAGAAGCCCGCAAGATCATAGGGCTTGCGATCCAGAAGTGCGCCGTGGATCATACGGTGGATACGACTGTCAGCGTTGTGAATATCGCGAACGATGAATTAAAGGGAAGGATAATCGGAAGGGAAGGAAGAAATATCAGAGCCTTGGAGATGGCTACCGGTGTGGATGTCATAATCGACGACACTCCCGAAGCTGTTATTATCTCGGGGTTTGATAGATTCCGCAGGGAAATAGCGAGAATCTCTCTTGAACGTTTGATAGAAGACGGAAGGATCCATCCCGGCCGCATAGAAGAGGTGGTTTCCAAAGTCAAAAAAGAGATGGAAGCGAACATTAAAGAGGAAGGCGAGAACGTCCTTTTAGACCTGGGAATACACGGGGTCCATTCCGAGCTTGTCAAATTGCTTGGAAGGCTTAAATACCGCACAAGTTATGGGCAGAACGTTCTTCAGCATTCGAAAGAAGCGGCGTATCTCATGGCGGCAATGGCGGGAGAATTGAGATTGGACGTTACGCTGGCAAAACGGATAGGCATCTTGCATGATATCGGAAAAGCTGTTTCTCATGAAATGGAAGGTACTCATGCTCAGCTGGGAGCGGATCTTGCAAAAAAATACGGTGAACCGGACATTGTAGTCCATGCTATAGAAGCTCATCATGGAGATGTTGATCCGAGGACTCTCTTGGCTGTGCTGATCCAGTCCGCTGACGCAATAAGCGCAAGCAGGCCGGGGGCAAGAAGAGAAACTCTTGAATCCTACATAAAAAGATTGAACAACCTGGAAGATATAGCCAATAGTTTTGATGGTGTTGATAAAACATACGCTATTCAGGCCGGCCGGGAAATACGGATCATCGTGCAGCCCGAAAAGATCGATGACACAAAAGCCGCGATAATGGCGCAGGAGATAAAGAACAAGATCGAGGAAGGGATGCAGTACCCGGGGCAGATAAAAGTTGTGGTTATCCGTGAAACAAGGTCTATTGAATACGCGAAATAAAGAGCCGAAAAGCTATTAGACGCCAAAGGATGAAAGAATGAAAATATTATTTCTGGGAGATATTGTCGGCAAGCCGGGACGGGAAATAATCCAAAATGTTCTTCTTGATTTCAGGAAGAAGGAGGGGATAGATTTTGCTGTTGTGAACGGTGAAAATGCTGCCGGCGGCAGCGGGATCACTCCTTCGATCGCCGATCAGCTATTAAATGACGGAATAGATGTCATTACATCAGGTGATCATATCTGGAAGAAAAAAGAAGTATATGATTATCTTGATAATTCCAAAAGACTTCTGCGTCCGGCAAATTATCCGGAAGGTGTCCCCGGGAATGGATCTACCGTGGTTGATGCAGGCGATGGGAGAAAAGTTGCTGTCATTAACCTTGTAGGGCGTGTTTTTATGGATGCCGTTGATTGCCCTTTCGTCAGGGCAAGGGAAGAGGTCAAGAAAGTCTCAAAAGAAACTCCCATAATAATAGTGGACATGCACGCGGAAGCGACGAGTGAAAAGATAGCCATGGGATGGTATCTCGACGGGCTTGTCAGCGCTGTGGTCGGTTCTCATACCCATGTTCAGACGGCGGATGAGGAAGTCCTTCCCCAAGGCACAGCATATATCACGGATAGCGGGATGACAGGGCCTCATGATTCAGTTATCGGGAGGAAAAAGGAAGCTATAATTGAACGATTCGTGACACAACTTCCTACACGTTTCGAGGTAGCCGGTGAAGACCTGAGAATGAATGGGGTTATAGTCGATGTGGATGACAATACGGGCAAAGCATCTTACATAAAAAGGATCCAGGAAAAAATAGATATATGAGCCATCATGATAGAAGATAAAGACAGGACCATTTATAGTGTTACCGAACTTACGCGCGATGTAAAGTTTGTCTTGGAAGATAGTTTCCGGCAGGTTTGGGTCGAAGGGGAGGTTTCAAATTTTAAGGCGTATTCTTCCGGACACATGTATTTCAGCATAAAAGATGAGAATAGTGTTCTTAAATGCGTCATGTTCAGGAATGCGAATGCGTCACTAAAGTTTAAACTTGAGGATGGGATGCATGTTCTCTTGTGCGGCAAGATAAGTGTTTATGAAAAAAGAGGTGATTACCAGCTGTATGTTAATATTATCGAGCCGCGCGGCAAAGGAGCTCTACAGATAGCGTTTGAGCAGCTTAAAGCAAAACTTTCTAAAGAAGGGCTTTTTGACGAGGCGCATAAGAAACCGCTTCCTTTTCTTCCCGCACATGTAGGCGTCGTCACATCCGCGACAGGCGCCGCGATAAGGGACATACTTAACGTGGCTAAGCGCAGGTTCACAAATATCGAGATCACTATACGCCCTGTTAAAGTACAGGGTGACGAAGCCAAAGACGACATTGTGCAGGCGCTTAAAGAGTTCAACGAATTCAATAATTATATAATCGAAAAAAAGAAAAAAGATCACCCAGTTGACGTTATAATTCTCGGCCGCGGTGGAGGCAGCCTGGAAGACCTCTGGCCTTTTAATGAAGAAAAAGTGGCGAAAGCGATATATGAATCAGAGATCCCTATCATAAGCGCTGTGGGGCATCAGATAGATTTTACAATATCTGATTTCGTGGCTGATTTTCGTGCTCCGACACCTTCCGCTGCTGCTGAGCTGGTCATTCCGGTAAAAAGAGAACTCAAGGCAAGGGTAGAGGATTGTGCGGGCAAAATGCGGGCGGCCCTGAGATCTAAATTGAATATTGCCGAGAGCGAATTAAAAAACCTCAAAGAGAGTTATATATTACGAACGCCCATGAATTTGGTCCTCCAGCTTGGGCAGCAGATAGACGATTTTACCAAAACCGCGACAAAAGGGATAAAATACATGATGGAGATCAAAAAACAAGATTTAGGCAGAGTAGCCGGCAAGTTGGATATGCTCAGTCCGCTTTCGGTCCTGGAAAGAGGGTACAGCATAACTTTTAAGGATGATAGCATAATCAGAGATTCAGCCGTGCTGAAAAAAGGGGATTTGATCCATTCCCGCTTTTTAAAAGGAAAAACTGTGAGCAGGGTAGAACACTTGGATAAAGAGTGATAAAATTAAAGGGCAAGACTAAAGGGAGGATTTACAATGAAAGAACTGAGCTTTGAAAAGGCTTTAGAAAAGCTCGAGAAGATAGTAGATGAGCTTGAAGAAGGCAACCTTTCTTTGGACGATTCTTTAAAAAAATACGAGGAAGGCATAAAACTTACGCGTACTTGCCAGCAAAAACTTGAAAAAGCAAAGGCCAGGATAGAAGTGCTCCTCAAAGATACTAAAGGCGATTTTTCACGCGAAGAATTTGGAAGCGAAGAATAAAGGATTTATAAAATAAAAAAACACATGTATAAAATTTTAGAGCAGATATCATCACCTGCGGACTTAAAAAAGTTCGATCCGGGACAATTAAAGGAGCTAGCGGGTGAGATGAGAGAAGAGATACTTAAAGTGACATCAAGAAAAGGCGGACATCTTGCCGCCAGTCTTGGAGCCGTGGAACTGGCCGTTGCTCTTCATTATTGCTTTGACAGCCCGCGGGATAAAATAATCTGGGATGTAGGACACCAAAGTTACGCGCATAAATTATTAACGGGACGAAGAAAATATTTTGATACATTAAGAGAACTGGGAGGATTAAGCGGGTTCCCGAACAAGGACGAGAGTGAACATGATGCATTCACTTGCGGACACAGCTCCACATCGGTATCTTCAGCTTTGGGGTTAGCATGCGCGCGCGATCTTAATGGCGAAGATTTTAAGGTCGTTGCGGTTATAGGCGATGCGTCTCTTTCTACAGGGTTAGCTTTTGAAGGACTGAACAACGCCGGGCACATGAACACGAACATTATTGTCGTGTTAAATGACAACGAACAGTTTATTTCTAAACCCGTGGGAGCAATGAGCAGGTATCTTAATAAAGTAATAGCAAATCCCCTTTATATCAGAGTCAAGGAAGAAGCGGAGAAGGTCGTAAAAAGTATACCGAAACTCGGCCCTTCGGCGTATAAAAAAGTCCGGAAATTTCAGGAAGGATTAAAGAATCTTATTGTCCCGGGGATATTATTCGAAGAATTAGGTTTCAGGTATTTCGGACCGGTTGACGGGCACAATATAGACGAGCTGGTTACGATCATACGCAATACTTTACACGTGAAAGAGCCGGTTTTTATCCACGCGATCACAAAAAAAGGAAAAGGGTATAAATACGCGGAAGAGAACCCGGAAAAGTTTCACGGAGTCTCTGCGTTCGATGTGTCAACGGGCGAAATTCTTGAAAGAGAGAACGGAAAATCTTTCACTTCGATCTTCTCGAGAAAAATTGTCAAACTTGCGGAGAAGGACGAGAAGATAATCACCATTACTGCGGCTATGCCTGACGGTACAGGGCTTCAGGAATTTTCTGAAAAGTTCCCTGATAGGTTCTATGATGTAGGAATAACAGAGCCTCATGCGGTTACTTTCGCTGCGGGGCTTGCCAAAGGCGGATTTAAACCTGTTGTTGCGATATATTCCACGTTCCTTCAAAGATCATATGACCAGCTTATTCATGATGTTGCCCTACAAAATCTACCCGTTATCTTTTGTGTTGATAGAGCGGGTCTTGTAGGGAAAGACGGGCCTACGCATCACGGGATGTTCGATATTGCTTACACCAGGACTCTCCCGAATTTTGCCGTGATGGCCCCAAAAGACGGAGCGGAACTTGAAATGATGCTTGAGAAAGCTCTCGAATATAATCGTCCGGTTGTTATACGTTATCCCCGCGGCGAAGCAAGTCAGCTTATCTGCAAGGCCTCGTACACGCCCATTGAGTTCGGGAGGTCAGAGTGTCTCAGAAAAGGGAAGAATGTAGCGATAATAGCGGTTGGAAGTATGGTTAATTATGCGCTTCAGGCGGCGGAAGTCCTGTCCAAAAAACGCATAGAAACTACTGTTGTGAACGCGAGGTTCATCAAGCCTCTGGATGCGGAGATGCTTGAAGAGGTATTAGGTTCTTCAAGAACGGTCTTTACGTTAGAAGAAGGGGTTTTAGACGGTGGGTTCGGCAGCGCGATTTTAGAATTTACCGAGAAGGAAAATATTACGGGCGTTAAAATTAAATGTTTTGGCCTTCCGGACAAGTTCATTGAGCATGGGGCCAGAGATGAACTTCTGCGGAAGTATCATTTAACGCCGGATGAGATCGCGGCTACTGTTGAAGCGGAAATTTAAAGTTAAACCGGGTTCAAAAAACATGGCAAAGAAAAAGAACACGATAAAGATCGATAAAGAAAGGTGCAAGGGCTGCTCCCTATGCATAGGGATATGCCCTCAAGGCGTTCTCGGTCTTTCTGATGAGGTAAATAAGAAGGGGCACAGATATGTCGTGGTTAAGCATCCTGAAAAATGTACCAGATGCGGATTATGTTTTATAATGTGCCCCGATTGCAGTATAGAGATACCGGGGGAAGAATAATATTTAATATGAAAATAAGATATCTGTCTACAGGCAATGAAGCATGCGGTGAAGGAGCTGTACGCGCCGGATGTAATTTTTATGCTGGATATCCTATTACTCCGCAGAATGAGCTTACGGCGTACATGGCTCGACGCATGGCTGAAGAGAAGAGGATTTTCATACAGTCCGAGAGTGAGATCTCCGCGATTAATATGGTATTCGGCGCCTCAGCTGCCGGGGAAAGAGCGTTTACCACTTCTTCAAGTCCGGGCATCAGCCTTAAACAGGAAGGGATATCGTATATGGCAGGATGCGAACTGCCCGGCGTGATAGTTAATGTTATGAGAGGGGGTCCGGGATTAGGCAATATTTCACCCTCTCAGTCGGATTACTTCCAGGCGACGAAAGGCGGGGGGCACGGAGACTATCGGCTAATTGTGTTAGCGCCTGCAAGCGTGCAGGAGATGTTTGATTTTACTTATGAAGCGTTTCCTCTCGCGGACAAATATCGCAATCCTGTAATGATACTAAGCGACGGCATGTTGGGACAAATGATGGAACCCCTAGAATTTGATGAGAATATACAACCTTCCGGCATTATTGATAAGCCTTGGGCCATGCGGGGGGCAAAGGGACGGCAGCCGCAGAGCATTAAAAGCCTTTTTCTTAAAGAGGGCGCGCTTGAGGAGCTAAATAAGAAATTTCAAGAAAAGTACGAAAAAATAAAAGAAAATGAAATTAGATCCGAAAAATATAAATGCGAAGATGCGGATATTATTATTGTCGCTTACGGTACGATGGGTCGGATAGCCCGTGCGTGTATTGATAGTCTGAGAAAAGAAAATATAAAAGCGGGGCTTTTCAGGCCGATAACTTTATGGCCGTATCCTCACGGGGAACTGCAAGAGCTAGGGAGAAAGAAAATAAAGTTTTTTGTAACAGAAATGAACATGGGACAGATGCTGGAAGATGTGAAACTGGCAGTCCAGGATGATAGCCGGGTCTTTTTTTATGGCAGAGCAGGCGGAGGGATCCCGGAAGAAGGCGAGATCATAAAAAGAATAAAAAAGATCAAAAGCAAATAAAAAAAATACATGAAAAAGAATTTTACAAAACCACAGTCGATGAAAGATGTTCCTACTCATTATTGTCCGGGATGCGGGCACGGGCTTATCCATCGTCTTCTTTGCGAGGTTATTGATGAACTGGGAGTGAGAGAGAGCACGATCGCCGTCGCTCCGGTTGGATGTGCCGTTCTTGCTTATGATTACTGGGATTTTGACACTCTTGAAGCCGCACACGGACGCACGCCGGCGGTCGCAACCGGTATTAAAAGGGTCCTGCCGGACAGGTTGGTCTTTACCTATCAGGGGGATGGAGACCTCGCGGCTATAGGTACGGCCGAGATCATACATGCCGGTAACAGAGGCGAGAATATTTCAGTTATTTTTGTAAATAACGGAGTATACGGTATGACCGGAGGGCAGATGGCTCCGACAACACTTTTGGGGCAGGTCACATCTACTACACCAAATGCCAGAGAAGCGAAAACGGAAGGTTTTCCCATAAAGATCACCGAGATGATGGCCGCGCTTTCAGGCGTCACTTATCTTGAAAGAACATCTGTATCTTCACCGAAAGAAATAATGAAGACCAAAAAGGCAATAAAAAAGTCTTTTCAGACACAATTGGAAGGGAAAGGTTTTTCAATGGTAGAAGTCCTCTCGCCATGTCCGACATACTGGGGGCTTACACCTATTAAATCAATGGAACGAATAGAGAGAGAAGTAGTGAAAGAATATCCGTTAGGGGCGATCAAAGGGTAAGAAAATAAAATATGAGCAATGTCAAAGAATCAATAATATGTGCCGGCTTTGGAGGGCAAGGCATCATGGTTTTAGGTAAAGTTCTGGCTATTGCCGGCATGGAAAAAGGATTTAATGTTACCTGGTTTCCTTCCTACGGCGCGGAAGTAAGGGGAGGAACAGCCCATTGCATGGTACATATCAGCAGCGATCAGATCTCAAGTCCTGTAGTTTTCTCAGCTACAACAGCGGTTGTTATGAATACCCCCTCGCTTGATAAGTTTGAAGAAAAAGTGGTTAAAGGCGGTCTTATTATAGTGAATGAGTCAATGGTCGAGAGAGACGTCAAAAGAAAAGATCTGGAAGTTATAAAAAGTCCTTTAACGGATGAAGCTATAAAAATAGGGAATGTAAGAGTTGCCAATATGATCGCTGTTGGTATATACGCAGCTAAAAAAAATATTATTGACAGGGAAACGCTGGTTAATGTTATAGAAAAAATGGCAGGGAACCGCAAAGAATTGATCCCGATAAATGTAAAAGCGCTTGATAGGGGAATAGAAATAGCGGGAGGGGTTAAATGAGGGGACATAAATGGTAAAGGTAAGGTTCGCTCCGAGTCCGACGGGATTCTTGCATTTGGGAAGTGCCAGGACAGCCCTTTTTAACTGGCTGCATGCAAGGCGCAGCAAGGGAGAGTTCTTGCTGCGGATAGAAGATACGGATAGAACCAGATCCGATGATAAATATCTTGAAGAGATACTTACCGATCTTAAATGGATGGGGCTCGACTGGGATAACGAACCGGTGTATCAAAGCCAAAGGTTCGATGTTTACAGGAAAGAGGCGGAAAACCTTCTTTCTGAAGGGAAAGCGTATAAAGAGGGGGACGCTATAATCTTTGGGGTTGAAAAAGGCCGCGTGATAAAAATAGACGACATGATCCACGGCAAGATCAGCTTCAACACGGACGAGATCAAAGACCAGGTGATGATAAAATCCGACGGTTCTCCAGCATATAACTTTTGCTGTGTTGTCGATGACGCTTATTTAGAGATAACCCATATAATCAGAGGGGATGATCACATATCCAACACGCCTAAGCAAGTTCTTTTTTATGAAGCAATGGGATTAGAGTCCCCCAAATTCGGGCATATGCCGCTCATGATGGGGACCGATGGCGCTAAACTTTCCAAAAGGCATGGAGGAGTATCTATAGATGAATACAAGAAGGAAGGCTTTCTGCCCGAAGCTCTTGCGAATTATCTTCTTTTACTTGGATGGTCGCCCGGGGAAGATAGAGAGATCATTTCGCTTAAAGAGGCGGTAAAAATTTTTGATATTAAAGATATTAGTGATGTACAGGCAAAATTTGATATTCAAAAACTCAAATGGATGAACGGCGAATACATCATGGCAAAGGTTCCCAAAGAGCTCATAGCGTTGATAAAACCTTATCTTATCGGATCCGGCATGAAGGAAGAAGATATAGATGAAGTAAGATTAGAGAAAATAATCGAACTTTATAAGGTGCGCATAAAAACGCTATCGGAATTTTTTCCTCTTACGGATTTTTTCTTTAAAGATAACTATTCACTTGATGAAAAAGGCGTAAATAAATATTTGAGTAAGCCTGAAAATAAGGAAAATATAAAGATATTTTCCGACAGATTGGAAAAAGACGATAATTTTTCCCATGAAAATATTGAAAAGATATGCCGCAGCATATCGGAAGAAAGATCTCTCAAGGCCGCTCAGATAATCCATCCCACGCGCGTGGCAATAAGCGGCAAGACCCAGGGAGCGGGGCTTTTTGAGATCATGGAAGTTTTGGGGAAAGAGAAAGTTTTGGAAAGATTGAGAAAAGCGAGTCAAGAATAGATTTATGGACCAACCTAGAAAGAATTTCATAAAAGAAATTATTGATGGCGACCTCGCGGCCGGCAAGAATGAAGGCCGGGTTCATACACGTTTTCCCCCTGAACCAAACGGTTATCTGCACATCGGACACGCCAAATCTATATGCCTGAATTTCGGGATCGCCAGGGAATATAACGGTAAATTCAATCTCAGGTTTGATGATACCAATCCCTGCAAAGAAGAGCAGGAATACGTTGATTCGATCATTGAGGACGTTAAATGGCTGGGAGCGGATTGGGAAGACAGATTATATTATGCTTCCGACTATTTTAAGAAAATGTACGAATATGCCGTTGATCTTATTAAGAAAGAAAAGGCGTATGTTTGCGATCAGTCCCTTGAAGAAGTCAGGGAATATAGAGGGACTATTAATGAACCGGGAAAGAACAGCCCTTCCAGAGATAGAAGCATAGAGGAGAATTTGGACCTTTTCGAAAGAATGAAAAAGGGCGAATTCCCGGATGGAGCAAAGACCCTTCGGGCAAAAATAGATATGTCTCACCCGAATCTTTTGATGAGAGATCCGGTCATGTATAGGATACTTCACGCCGAACACCATCGCACAGGTAATAAATGGTGCATTTATCCCATGTATGATTGGGCGCATGGACTGGAAGATTCGATAGAGGGGATCACTCATTCCATCTGTACATTGGAATTTGAAACTCACCGCCAGCTGTATGACTGGTTTCTGGACGCGTTGGGAGTTCACCATCCGCAGCAGATAGAGTTCGCGCGGTTAAACCTTAGCCATACGATCTTAAGTAAACGCAAACTTCTTGAACTTGTTAATGAGGGACATGTAAACGGGTGGGATGATCCCCGAATGCCTACAATATCAGGCTTAAGAAGACGGGGATATACTCCGGAGTCTATCAGGAATTTCTGCGAAAAAATAGGGGTGGCAAAATTTAATAGTATAGTGGATATGGTGGTTCTTGAAAACAGTATTCGTGAAGAGTTAAATAAAAAAGCCCGGAGAGTTATGGCGGTGTTGCGCCCATTAAAAGTGGTTATCGTTAATTATCCGGAAGATAAGGTTGAAGAACTTGAAGCGATCAATAATCCCGAAGATCCGTCTATGGGGACAAGAAAAGTTCCTTTTTCTAGAGAAATATATATAGAACGGAATGATTTCATGGAAGACCCGCCGAAGAAATTCTTCCGTTTAGCTCCCGGTAGGGAAGTACGTTTGCGGTATGCTTATTTTATAACATGCGAAAAAGTGATTAAAGATGATAAGACCGGAGAAATAATCGAACTGCAATGCACTTATGATCCCGAAACACGAGGTGGAGATTCTCCCGACGGGCGCAAGGTAAAAGGAACATTGCATTGGGTCTCAGCCAGCCATGCACATGAGGCTGAAGTCAGGCTATATGACCATCTTTTTACAAAAAGAGATCCAAATGATGCAGAAGAAGGTGAGGATTATAAATCTAACCTAAATCCAAATTCTCTTGAGATTATCAAGCCATGTAAACTTGAACCAAGCTTAAAAGACGCAAAGCCGGGGAGTCGTTATCAGTTCGAAAGATCGGGATATTTTTGCGTAGATCCTGTTGATTTTTCGGGAAAAAAAGTTATATTTAATCGTATAGTATCTTTACGTGATACTTGGGCAAAAATTAATAGCGCTGGGATGTAGTGTAATGGTAACACAGCTGACTCTGGATCAGCCGTTCCTGGTTCGAGTCCAGGCATCCCAGCCAATTTACTCGAAAAGACCTTCTGATAATTATAAAGAAAAGTTTCTAAAATACGAGATATTTATAGTTTTATTTTTTAATGAACTCCTTTCGTTTACGCAATTCTTGAAAAAACTCATTGGCTTTTCTAATGTTGAGATGATAATGTTTTTTTATTGTAGGAATATATATTCTCATTTCACCATCATAATCCGTTTTAAGGTCTAAATATTCATATAATTTAAGATTGTAGCTTGCTGCGTTATTTTTATTACTCAAGACAGTATATGTTTTTAAATAATTAAATTTATCAGCATTTTCCAAAACCTTTCTTAACAGGACTTTAGATTTTATATCCAATTTCGCACTATCGACAAGAATATATCCAATGCCTAATTCATCTAAAAGAGCGTAAATATCTTTTTCATTTAAGACAAACGTTTTCTTTACAGATTCTGGTCTTATATATATGTAGTGCAGGGAAAACAAAATTTTATCCCCTCTGATTATTGTATATTTTTTAAGAGGATCATATTTTCGGATATATGCAATAAAATTTCCGTTGAAATGTGCATCGCAGAGTATCGGATATGCTTTTTGATTTATGGAAATTATGTCTTTAGCTGCTTTCTCATATCCCTTCCAATATATTGGCTGTTTAATTAAGGAATATCCAAAGCAAATTATAAGAATTAAACTGATTACTGTATAAAAATATTTCTTACTATAGTTATTTAATATCTCATAAGTGCCATAAGCCGCTAAAAAAGAAAAAACTGGCAATCCGAAAACATTAAATCTTGGGGAGAATCTATTAAGGCACATAGTATAAATAA
>CAZNEE010000009.1:0-36373 GCA_964572255.1 uncultured Planctomycetia bacterium
TTCAAGTATACCACTTGCTTCAGTGCGCTAAATTATCATTGTAGCTCCTTTTTAACTGTTCCGGATAATACCATCCGGGACAGTTAAATTAAAGACCGTAAAGTAGATAATTCAATATATCATTACCGAAAAATAAACTCACGATCGCCCCCAAAGCAAGAAACGGCGCGTAAGGGATTATGTTTTCGCCTTTTATTAACTTTGCGTACAATCCCACTACCGATCCGAAAATAGGCGCGATAAAAAAAGAAAGAAGCACCAGCTTCCATCCCAAAAAAGCGCCTATCATGCCCATAAGTTTAACGTCTCCGCCGCCAACCGCTTCTTTGCGGAAAACAAGTTCCCCTAGAAACCCGAGCAAGAACATGCTTCCGCCGCCGGCAAGAACACCTGCAAAAGAAGCTGCCAGCGCTTTTAAATACGTAATGTCAGCTCTTTTGCTGAACAGGGGGACAAAAACCAGACCTAAAATAATACCCGTTATGCTTAGAATATCGGGTATGATCTTGTGCCCTATATCAATGAACACGATCACGATCAAAATACACGTAAAAAGCCAATAAACAAAAAATGTTCCGGTAAAAGAAAAATTCGCTAAAAGTAATACTCCGCTAACAGCAGTTACCAGTTCCACCAAAAAGTATCTGAGTGGTATTTTATCCCCGCATCGGCGGCATCTTCCCTTAAGAACCAGATAACTTATCAGCGGGATATTATCAAACCACATGATTTGACTGGCGCAATTCGGGCATAGAGAGCGCGGTTTAACAACTGACATATTCCGCGGAAGTCTGTATATACAAACGTTCAAAAAACTGCCTATGATAGCCCCAAAAACAAAAACCGCAACAAACTCCATTTAACTCCTTTTTATAAAGCGCCACAGAACCGGCTGCCTGTTCTAAGAAAGACCGCTTTCGGCCTTTACAGCATCTCTCATTACTTTCTTTATTTCTTCAAGAGGACAACCCGTCCATATATTAAATGCTGCCGCTCCCTGATTGATCAGCATACCCAGACCGTTCACCGCAGTCAGCCCTTTTTCTCTGGCCGTTTTCACCAGTTCAGTTTCCCTCGCATAAACAAGGTCATACACTACCGTGCTTTTTTGCAAATGATCAGGAGAAACGGGTAAAGGATCTCTCTCTTTTGTCCCAAGAGGCGTAGCATTAATCACAAGTTCACTGGCCTTAATGCTTGCGGGCAATTCTTCTTCCTCGATCACAGCGAGCTTGCCGGACAGTAAATGCTCATCAAAGAGCGTCTTGATGGAGGCGAGCTTTTCCCTATCAACATCAAAAACCTTTATTTCTTTCGGTGCTTTTTCGCCAAGCGAGCCTAAATACGTACAAATAGCACGGCTTGCGCCGCCGGCACCAAGAACAAAAACATTTTTACCTTTTGGGTCAAACCCGGTTTCATCCAAAAGCGACTCGTAAAAACCCTCACCGTCAGTATTAAAACCTACCAATTCATTTTTATCTATCTTTACGGTATTCACTGCCCCCAGAAGTTTGGCGCTTTCATCTAAATTGCAAAGATCAGTCGATTCCAGCATTTCCTTGATGATCACTTTATAGGGAACAGTTACATTTATGCCGTAAATTTTATGCCCCAAACTAAGCTCTTCGAAAAAATCGCCTATTCTTTCTTCTTCGATATCGAACAGCTCATAATCAGCCGGGATATCAAAATGCCTGAAAGCGGCATTATGCATCACCGGCGAAAGTGAATAGCTGATATTCCTGCCTAAAAGACCATATATTTTGTTCGCAGCCATATGATTTTATTTTTTGGTTTTCTTTCCTCTTTTTTGTAAGAGGCGATTAACCGCATTGACATACGCCAAAACGCTGGCTTCAATAATATCCGTACTGGATCCTCGTCCTATAACGATCTCTTTGTCAAAAGATACTTTAACGCTCACATCACCAAGCGCGTCTTTACCTCCTGTTACGGCACTGACCCTGTAATCAACAAGCTTGCCTTTAAGGCCCGTTGCCTTATCGATAGTCTTAAAGCAGGCATCTATAGGACCGTCCCCATTAGAGATCGCGTTTAAAACTTCTTTCCCTTTTTTCAGCTCGACTTTCGCTGAAGGTGTTATACTCTTTCCGCTTGATACCTGAAAATCTTTAAGCTTGTACTGTTCGGGTATCGTAGCAAGTTCTTCTTCAACGATTATCGCCAGGTCTTCGTCGTATATCTTTCTTTTCTTGTCCGCAAGAACTTTGAAACGTAAAAAAGCCTGATCAAGTTCTTTATCCGAAAGTGAGTAACCTAATTTCTCGAGTCTGTCCGAAAACGCGTGCCTGCCGGAAAGTTTTCCGAGAACGATCTTGCTTCCCTTGAACCCGACATCCCGGGGGCTGATGATCTCGTAAGTGACCCTCTTCTTCATTACCCCATCCTGATGTATGCCGGATTCATGACTGAAAGCATTCTCCCCGATGATGGCTTTGTTCGGCTGGACTTCAATACCGGTCAATTTGCTGACCAGCTTACTTGTCTTGTAAAGTTCTTTAGTGTTGATATCGGTCGTGATATTTTTAAAGATATCTTTACGCATCTTAATGCCCATAACGATCTCTTCCAAAGAAGCGTTGCCCGCTCTTTCGCCGAGACCGTTTATAGTACATTCAACCTGCCTGGCGCCGTTAAGTACAGCCGCCAGGGAATTGCTTACACCAAGCCCAAGATCGTTATGACAATGCACGCTGATAACGGCTTTGTTTATATTCGGAACATTATTCATCAGATCATTAATAATGCTGCCGAACTCCTGAGGTACGGAATACCCCACCGTATCCGGAATATTCACGGTAGTCGCCCCTGCTTTTATCACTGTCTCAACAACCTGTGCCAGAAAATCCCTTTCAGTACGCGAAGCGTCTTCAGGAGAAAACTCGATATCAGAAATCTTCTTTTTCGCGTACTTTACGGCTTCAACAGATGCCTTAAGTATCTCGTCCTTTGCTTTTCTTAGTTTGTATTGCATGTGGATCTTGGAGGTAGCAAGAAAAACATGTATCCTGGGACGTTTCGCGTTTTTTACCGCAAGATACGCGTCATCGATATCCTTTTTGGTTGCACGCGCCAAACCGCATATAATGGGTTTTTTCACATGTTTAGCAACCGTTTTTACCGCCTCAAGGTCACCGGGACTTGTACGCGGAAAACCCGCTTCGATCGCATCCACGCCTAACTTCTCAAGCTGTAAAGCGATCTTGAGTTTTTCATTTGTAGTCAAGCTGGCTCCAGGCGTCTGTTCGCCGTCCCTTAAAGTGGTATCGAATATGAGAAGTTTATCTTTTTTCATGACTTTCCCCTTTTTATATTACACAGCGCATGGCGCTTACATCCACGGCATCATCTTTCTGAGCTTTTCTCCGACTTTTTCTATTTTATGATTCTTGCCCTTTTTGGAAAGTTTGTTATACTTCGGCCTTCCTTTTTTATTTTCTCCTATCCACTCTTTTGCGAACTTGCCCGACTGCACTTCTTTGAGTATTTTCTTCATCTCTTCGCGCACGGCTTTATTTATGACCCGTGGGCCCCGTGTCATATCTCCGTATTCAGCCGTGTCAGATACTCTCTTTCTCATGCCGGTTATACCGTAACTGTATATGAGATCGGTTATAAGCTTAAGTTCGTGCAGGCATTCAAAGTAAGCTATTTCCGGCTGATATCCCGCTTTGATCAGGGTATCAAAACCGGCCATGACCAATTCCGAAGTGCCGCCGCAAAGAACCGCCTGTTCGCCGAAAAGATCCGTTTCGGTTTCTTCTTTGAATGTCGTTTCAATAACGCCCGCTCTTGTTCCGCCGATACCTTTAGCATACGCAAGCGCTTTAGCCTTGGCTTTGCCGCTCGCGTTCTGATAAACGGCGATAAGGCACGGGACTCCCTTGCCCTGTTCATACATCTGGCGCACCAAGGCTCCCGGACCTTTGGGCGCGACCATGATAACATCAACATCTTTCGGAGGCACGATTCTCTTGAAATGGATATTAAAACCATGAGAGAACATGAGTGTCTTTCCCTTTGAAAGATTGGCCTTTATGGCTTTCTTATACACAGCCTCCTGGACATGGTCCTGCGTAAGTATCTGTATGACATCCGCATTCTTAGCCGCTTTTTCTGCCGCTACGACCTTGAACCCGTCTTTTACGGCCTGTTTATAGTTAGGCGTTCCTTTAAGCTCGCTCACAAGCACTTTTATGCCGCTGTCCCTTAGACTAAGCGCCTGGCCGCGGCCCTGTATACCGTAACCTATGATCGCAACTTTAGAACCTTTTAGAATATTCAGATTCGCATCTTTGTCATAATACATTTTCGCCATTTTCTTCTCCTTCTTCTTTTTTAAATATCCGATGATAACGCTATCTTGCCTGTCCTCGCGATCTCTACAATACCGTAAGGACGTAAAAGTTCTATTAAAGCATTTATTTTATGTTCATCGCCCGTTTCCTCAACAGTGACGAATTTCTTGCCTATATCCACAACCTCCGCACCCGTAGAATCCACGATCTGAACTATTCTTTCGCGGATCTTGGTATTATCGGCTTTGACCTTGATCAGGATCAATTCAACTCCGACGTACTTGCCGCCGGTCAGATCCTGCACCCTAATAACATCGATAAGTTTATTAAGCTGCTTTTTAACCTGCTCAAGAATACGTTCATCCGCCTCGACCACTATCGTCATCCGCGAAGTTTTTGGGTCCTCTGTCTCTCCGACAGCAAGCGAATCGATGTTAAAACCCCGAGCGCTGAATAAACCCGCAATTCTTGCAAGTACACCGAACTTATTTTCAACAAGAGCTGATATCACAAATTTTGACATGTCATTCTCCTCTCACTTACGCAAGACCATGGATCATTCTGTCTATAGCTTCTCCGGCCGGGACCATCGGGAATACATTTTCTTCTCTTTCGATCAGAAAATCCATGACAACCGGACCTTTTGTCTTAAAAGCTTCCTTTAAAGCCTTATCTACACCGGACTTTTTCGTAACTCTTATACCTTTAACGCCGTAGCTTTCAGCAAGTTTCACGAAATCCGGACACATCTTGCGGACATCCTCAGCCATCACCGTATATGCGTATCTTCTCTTATAGAAAAGTTCCTGCCACTGGCGTACCATACCGAGATAGCCGTTGTTCAAGATAACTATTTTAACCGGCAGTTTTTCTGAAACAGCAGTCGCTAATTCCTGGATATTCATCTGAATACTGCCGTCACCCGCGATATCAATAACAAGACTATCGGGCTTACCGACCTGAGCTCCGATCGCCGCCGGAAACCCATAACCCATGGTTCCAAGCCCTCCGCTTGAAAGCCATGTTCTGGGCTCAGTAAATTTAAAATACTGGGCTGCCCACATCTGATTCTGGCCTACTTCAGTGGTAATTATTACGTGCTTTCTGTCTTTGGTGAGCTTTTGAACCCGCTCAATAACATATTGCGGCCTGAGATTGTTATCACCTTTATACTTTAGAGGAAGTTCCTTCTTCCACTTTTTAATAGTCTTATGCCACTGGGTGATATCCGGCTTCTTCACTATTTTGTTCAGCTCTTTCAATACTTCCTTACAATCGCCTATAACAGGTATATCTACGGGTATATTTTTGCTGACACTGGCAGGATCGATATCGATATGCGCGAATGTAGCGTTTGGCGCAAATGTATCAAGCCTTCCCGTAACCCTGTCATCGAATCTGGCGCCAACGGCTATAATAAGATCAGACGACTGAACAGCATGATTAGCATAAGCCGTACCGTGCATGCCCAGCATTCCAAGGCTTAAAGGATCGTCTGCGGGAAACGCTCCCAAACCCATCATGGTCATGGTAACCGGTATATTGGTCTTTTTAGCCAGCTTGATGATCTCCTTGTGCGCCCCGGAAAGTATAACCCCGCCGCCGACGTAAAGAAGCGGTCTTTTGCTCTTAGCAATAGCCCTGGCTATTTTCTTTATCTGGCCGATATGGCCTTTATATGTGGGCTTGTAACCTTTAATATCCACAGTCTTTGGATATTTAAAAACCATCTCCGACATTTGTACATCTACCGGAAGATCTATTAAGACCGGACCGGGGCGTCCCGTCCTGGCTACATGAAAAGCCTCTTTGACTGTCTTTGCCAGATCTTTGATATCTTTAACGAGATAATTGTGCTTGGTTATCGGTCTGGTTATGCCGACCATATCGGCTTCCTGAAAAGCATCGTTGCCGATCAGGGTGGATTTTACCTGTCCGGTAATGGCTACTACGGGAATAGAATCCATATAAGCCGTCGCAATGCCTGTTACAAGATTTGTCGCGCCGGGACCTGATGTGGCTATACATACCCCGACCTTTCCCGTTGCCCGGGCATAACCGTCAGCCGCATGGGCCGCTCCCTGTTCATGCCTTGTAAGGATGAATCTCACCGACTTTTCGGAATAAAGCTTATCCATAAGCGGAAGAACTACACCGCCGGGATAACCGAAAACCGTCGAAACCCCTTCTTCGATAAGACTTTTTATTAAAATTTCAGCGCCTGTGATCTTCTTGCTCATAACATTCTTCCTTTGTGTGTTAAGTTATTATAACTTCCTTATATATAATATATAATATATAAAAGTTTGCTAATCAGTATATAGTATTTGATGGGAAATTGTCAAGCTTCTCTATAATAGACAGCTTCTTTGGGGAAAAACTTTCATTCAGCATGAAATTAAGGCAAAATAAATGAAAGGCCGCCGGACAAAAAGCCCGGCGGCCTTAAGAGGAAAGTATAACGTGCCCGCTAACTTATTAACTTAACAATATTTTTTCTTTATCGCAAGGCCAAGCCCGCCTAATAGCAGTGAAACCATTGTTGCCGGTTCGGGAATTGCGCCGCCACTTTGTCCCAGAAAACTTCCCGGAGAAGTAGGATTATAAACATTATTCGCATACATCAGAAAATAGATATCCCCGTCGGTCATCACCTCAGCATCATATTCGAAAGAATCCGTTCCCTCGTATATCTGGTCGTTATATTCTCCTTCGAAAAGATAGCTGAAAGCAAGCGGGTTCCCTTCCCAGTCAACAAGCATATAGTAAAATTCATCATACTCATCCAGCTCCAGATAGAAGGAATATTCCAAAAATTGATTATCTCCAAAGCTTATGGGTACATTATAGAATGCATAACCGCCAGTTTCCCAGAAATGGAACTCATAACCGTACGGGTTCGCAGGGTTAACTTCCAGAGTAGGATATGACCAAGGATTAAGTGGATCATCTAAATTCCCAAGCACCCAGTCCTCTGTTGTCCCTTGCTGGAGAAATAAGTTGCCCTGGTCGAAGTCATCCAAAAGTATCGTACCCGGCGGTTCATATGTAAATGTGAGGCTCGAAAGATATTCCCCTCCGCCATCGATCGGCGCTGTTGCGAAACTGTCTATCGTTGCGTTGCTTGGGCCGTTTATGAAATCGCTTACCTGGACTCCTTCCCAGGAAGTATAGCCATTGTCAGCAATATCCCAGTGACCCTCCCAGTTGTCACTGTATATATCCAGATCTAAATATCCGGGGTCAAAATCATAATAGGCATCCCAATAAGGTTCATCATTGTCATATACATCTCCATAAAGATAACCATCCCACCAATCATACCAAACACTTTCATCTATGGTGACCTGTTCGGCAAATGAGAAACCCGCGGTAAGAAAAATACTGATGGCTAAAATCGTAAAGACTTTTAAATACTTCATTCTTCTCACCTCCTTTCTTCCGTTATTTTTTGTTCTTATTTTAGAGAGCTTCATAATTTTCTCCTTCCCACAACAAAAAACCCAACCGCTAGAAGGTTGGGTCACAAAAAATCTTGCCGCACTTTTTACGATAGTGTTTAAATCGGCAACCGGCTGGGCCTCGATTAATCTTCTCAGCCCCCTTTGGCTTTGTGCCCCATTCTTTCGAACGGTTAACTATTAAATATACCAAATATCAGTAAGTTTTCCGGAAAACAATCTTACTTTATGTACACCTAAAGTATACCACACCTTTTCATGTTGTCAAGTTTTTTGGTCATTTTTTTTTAATATTTTCAATGCGGGTTTGAAAAATCAGTTTTTGTACACTCTCGGAACGCGATCCGTTATTCCGGCAACTATCTCATAAGGTATGGTTCCGGCAAGTTTAGCTACTTTTTCGACAGGAATTTCGGCCTCTCCCTGCTTACCTATCAATATTACCTCGTCGCCTAACTTTACATCTTTAAGATGACCAATATCTAAGAGTGTCTGGTCCATGGTAACGATCCCGGCGATTTTTACATGATGACCTTTAATGAGCGCTTCCGCCTTATTTGAAAGTATTCTTCCGTAACCATCGGCATATCCGATAGGAATGGTAGCGATATTGGTGTGGCTCTGTGTTATAAATGTCCTTCCGTAACTTATGGATCTCCCGGGAGGGGTATTTTTAAGATGTACGACACGGGTTTTTAAGGTCATGACGGGTTCCAGATCGAATTTTTTTCTAAAATTTCTCTTGGGATAAATGCCGTAAAGGAGTATCCCCGGCCTTACAAGATTGAGGTGCGACTTTTTCCAATCCACAATAGCAATACTGTTTGCAGCGTGTTTATATTTAATATTGATACCCTTTTTCTCTATCTCTTCCAATATTCTCTCAAATGATTCTATCTGCATGGTCGTAAAGATCTTATCTCTTCCTGCTGAAGAAAAATGCGTGTAAACACCTTCCAAGTCAATCTCTTTCCTGCCGCTCACCTCGCTGATAAATGAAACGGCCTCTTCATGCCACACGCCTATACGACCCATGCCCGTATCTACTTTTACGTGCACTTTTAACTGTTTGCCTGCTTTTTTAGACGCTGCTATGAATTGCTTTAGAGCGTCCCTATCGCACAAGGTCACCGTTATGTCATGTTTTGCGGCAATTTCGGCTTCCGTCTCAAGCACCGAGCCCATGACAAGTATGGGTATTTTAAAACCGGTATTTCTTAATGTCAAAGCTTCATCGACCGTGGCAACGCCGAGATACTCCACACCTTCTTTTGCAAGGACATCACTTACTTCACAGATACCATGTCCGTAGGCATTGGCCTTGACTATGGCCATTATGCCTACGTTCTCCTTCAAAAAAGAACGTATGCAGGAAAGGTTATGCCTTACAGCTTTTAAGTTTATTTCCGCCCATGTAGGTCTGTAGTTGGTGTTATTCATGGCCTTTTATCTGACATTCTTTTGCATGTAAATATAAAGGATCTATCACCTCGGGATCATCAACTCCTGAATGCGCTTTCTTTACCCCCAGACGCGCAATATTGACCGCCCGCGGGTACCAGTCTATATTTTTATCATATCCCGCAAAAGAGTTATTGTCCAGCTTATCGCTGTATTTTGATACCGCATCGCCAAAAAACATCACTTTCTTATCCAAGTTTTCCAGTAACTCATCGATAGTAATTAAGAGATCGTCTGTTGTTTTTTTTACCTCTCCTCCCGAGCGTTCATATATACAGGAATAAACTTTTCCCTTCCTTGCATCTAAAAGAGGTGCTATAAGTTTTTTCTCCCCGGAATAATTCATAGCTATGGCATCCATTGTAGGAACACCTACAACCTTATTGCGTAAAACCGCCGCAAAACCTTTAATGGTAGCGACAGCTATACGAAGTCCCGTAAAGGAACCCGGTCCAAGGCCAACACACATGAGTTCTATATCTTTCAGATCCCAACTGATCTTGTTGAGCAAGTCATTTATTGTGGGAACAAGAATTTCACTATGCCTTATGCCAACATCCTCGTGAAAAACAGCCTTTGGCTCATTATCTTCCAATAAGGCAATGCTTAGGAATTTTGTTGATGTGTCAAATGCTAATACTTTCATCATTAGTTATAGATTATCGGCAATAAGTTTTTTAAATCTTTCACCTTTAGCGGTAAAACCAACTTCTCTGTCCGTTACATCTGTATGTTTTATGGTTATTTCCAGATATTCATCGGGCAGGAGATCCTCTATCTTATCCGCCCATTCCACAACGGTTATGCCGTCCCCGTAAAAGTAAGTTTCATAATCAAGCGTGTCGCAAAAATCTTTTTCTTCAAGGCGGTAAACATCAAAATGGTATAGGTTTTTCTTGCCGTGATATTCTCTCATCAAGACGAACGCGGGGCTGTTAACATACTTGTAGTTTTCTAATCCCAGCCCTTTAGCCAGGCCTTTAACAAAAACCGTCTTACCGGCACCAAGTTCTCCAATGAGTGCAACAAAATCACCGGCATTCAGCTTTTTCGAAAGCTCAGAGGCTAATTGAATGGTCTCTTCAGGAGAATGAGTTGTTAAAGTTTTGATGCTGTTCATGTTATAAATATCCTGCAAGCATGCTTGAACCATTTCTCGCAGGGACGTCAAATTTCCCCAGCGTGGAAATTTGACTCAGAAATCTCCTCGCTCTCGCTGCAACTAGTGCGCCGGCGAACCGTGCCCGCTCGCAGATTTGATGCCCTGCTTCAAAACGGTTCAATCATACTTCCGGCATATTTTTACAAATGGCAGTATCCCTGAACTTTTAATTTAGCGATCCTGCCGTTCTTCTCAATGAGCTTTAATCCTTCTTTGGGGCCGGTTATTTCTCCGATAACGTAATAGTTTGCCCGTCTTTTGCCTGCCCTTGTGTTCCTGATAAGCCTGCGGGCTTCTTTGACGCTCATGGTGAACAAAAGCTCGAAACTTTCACCGTAATATAAAGCATCTTTCATGGTCAATCCTTTTGAAAGCGGCACGGCTTCCGCGAAAACCGTACATCCCGCATTACTTTGCGAACATATCCTGGCTATATCAGGGGCTATGCCGTCAGAAGTATCGATCATGGAATTTATTTTATAGCTCTTTGTTAAATATCTTGATTCCTCTAAACGGGGTTTAAAAGTAAGATGTTCTTTCTTCCCGTCTTTTACGGGTCCTGTAATAAGGATCAGGTCGCCTTTTTTTGCGCCCGAACGCTTAACCAGCTGTTTCTTCTTAACCAAGCCCATGATAGAGACATCTATAACCAAAACTTTCGAACGGTTAGTGTCTCCTCCTATAAGCAAAATGCCGTATTCTGAACATATTTTCTTAACTCCCTTATAGATCTGTTTTATCTGAGGGATCTTAACATGGCCGGGAATACCTATTGAAACAGTAATATACTTCGGGTCGCCACCCATCGCGGCGATGTCGCTGATATTGACAGCAACAGCCTTTCTCCCGATTTTCTCGTATCCGCACCTTTTGATCTCGAAATGCGTACCTTCAACAAGCATGTCGCTCGCAAAAAGCAAGTGTTCGTTCTTGCCGTATTTGATCACTGCACAATCGTCGCCGATACCCTCGATCACGCCACTCGCGGGCTTCCCAGCGGTCTTCCTTATATATTCAATGAGCTCAAGTTCTTTCATTGTTATCTCCAGTATTTAGCATATGGGATATTTGAACCGTTTTGAAGCAGGGCATCAAATCTGCGAGCGGGCACGGTTCGCCGGCGCACTAGTTGCAGCGAGAGCGAGGAGATTTCTGAGTCAAATTTCCACGCTGGGGAAATTTGACGTCCCTGTGAGAAATGGTTCAAATATTCCTTTATCTTAAACACTTGTTTACTTAACAATATTAGACACTTTCTTCTTATTTGGCCTGCGAATAACCCCCCGCTCGGTGATGATCGCTGTTATGAGCTTGGCGGGAGTGACATCGAATGCATAGTTCTTCACCTTAACATTTTTTACGGTTATATATCTGCCGCCGATCTTGCGCACTTCATCCGCAGGACGCTCTTCTATGGGAATTTTCCCTCCATTAGAGATCGACAGGTCAAATGTCGATACCGGTGCCGCGACATAAAAAGGGATTTTATGATAATCCGCTAATACAGCCAGATTATACGTGCCTATTTTATTCGCGGTATCACCGTTTGCCGCTATACGATCAGCGCCGACTATAATAAGATCGATCTCCCCTTTCGAAATAAGGGAAGCCGCTGTATTATCGCATATAAGTGTCGTAGGGACGCCGCTTTTAGTGAGCTCCCATACCGTGAGCCGGGCGCCTTGCAGAACGGGACGTGTTTCATCAGCGTAAACCATTTTTATTTTCCTGCCGGATGCATATATAACGCTTAAGGCGGTACCGCAGCCGGCTGTCGCGAGTCCTCCCGCATTACAATGCGTCAGTATTCTTGCTTTATTCGGGATAAGTTTTTTTCCGTTCAAGCCTATATCACGGCAAATTCTTACATCCTCATCATGTATCTTCTGCGCTTCACGCAAAATGATCTTTTTTATCTCTGTAACACTTTTTTTCTTATTTTTCTCCGCCGCAATCTGTATCCTCTCCAATGCCCAGAAAAGGTTGCGCGCAGTCGGACGTGCCCCGGCTAAATATTTAACTTCTCTTTCAAGTTCCTTTTTGAACCGGGAATAATTTTTTGCCCGGCTGGCGCGTACGCCTAAATATGCCCCGTAAGCGGCGGCAACGCCTATTGCCGGAGCACCTCTTACAATAAGCGTTCTGATCGCACGGTACACATCTTTTTCCGTTGAACACTTAACGTATTTTGTCTTTTGGGGCAATTGCCTTTGATCCAAAAGCTCTAAATTGTCCTTTTTCCATCTAAGTGTGGAAGCTTGCATTTTACAATCCCGCGCCCCTCATCAAAAAAACGATTATGACCATCGCAACGTTATGAGCTATGTGAACTGACATGGACGAAACAAGTGAACCTGTTTTTTCGTAAAGATACGCCAGAAGCAGACCCAATGCAAGGATCGGAAAAAATCCCACCACATGGGCGTGCAGAAAAGAGAAAACAACTGAACTTACCAGCATCCCGCCTAAAATACCTATGCGTTTTTTAAGCACAGTGTACATGAACCCTCTAAAATATATCTCCTCGGCAATAGGCCCGAAGATCGCGGCAAAAAGCGAAGAAAACCACAGAACTGCCGTTTCTTTTTCTTCCATGAATACCTGCACGATAGGCTGGACGGGAGGCTGATACCTTAGCCATCTTATTATGAAAAATGTTATGACCATTATTACAAGCAGTATAGGTATAAGAGAAACATATCCCACCGCGGCACAAAGAACGTTGCTTGAAAAATTTTTTAAACTCAGCCCTGCCGCGCTTATTTGCTGTCCGTGTTTTTTAACGATAAAATAAAGGATAACGCTGATCCCGACAATATTCATCACTGCCGTATTAAAAACCATAAGAAAATTGTCATTACGCAAAATAGGAAAGATATTTGTCATGAACGCTTCCAGTATCACGAAGATATATCCAAAGGATAGAAAGATCAGGGTAACCCTTACAATATCTCCTACAGTCCAGCGCGGCGGCTGCTGTTCTATAGACGGAGGTTTAACGGGATTTCTCCTCAGCCATCTGAACAGAAAATAACCGTCCAGAATAAATCCTATCAGTACGAGAAAGAGCACCGTGAGGTTTACCAGGCCCAGGAATATATAAAGGAGAGGTTTTTCTTTGGCCAGGTCAGCTATTTTTTGTTCGCGTTTTTTGATCTGGTCTTCATCAAAAAGCGCCTTTTTTGGTTCTTCCTCGGGTTTAGGCGTTTCTTCAGCGCTTACTGCTTCGGTCTTCTCCGCCTCTTTTTGTTTCTGAACTGCTTTATCCACAAAAACAAGAAGATTTAATCCGAGAATAAAAAGTATAAGTATAACGTAGAGTTTATTGTTTACTATTATATCCCGTATTTTCCGCATAGCTTTATCCTACAACATTAAGATGACGCAGCCTGAAAGTCGCGCCTATCTCTTCCGCGATCTTCCGGCATCTATTGACATCGTCTTCACCTACAAAATCAAGACATGTGATCTCAACTTCAATACTATTGTTCCTGCAATCCTTCAAAAAGTTAAGTATAGCATCATATGCTTTCGTGCCAAAAACGGATTGGCAGATCCTATCATATAAACCCGCTTCAGGCGCGTTCAGGCTTACCGATACCCTGTCGATCAACCCCTTTAACTCGGGTACAATAGGCCTTTCGTTAATAAGATCGCCTTCACCGTTCGTGACAAGCCTCACTTTGCCGCCTTTTTCTTTGACATATGAGGCTATCTCTTTTATGACATCAAGCCTGAGGGTGGGTTCACCGTATCCGCAGAAAACTATCTCATCATAAACCGATATATCCCCCAGGCTTGAGATGATCTCTCTGACCGAAGGATCCCTGTCCAGCCTAAGCTTGTGTCCTTTTACAAAATTCGAACTATTCCGGATACAAAAAGTACATTTGTTCGTGCATCTGCTTGTTATGTTCAAATATAAAGAATTCCTTATCGGATACGCTATCATTCCCTTCTCTTCCAGCCCAAGGCTGAAAAGTTCATTGGCGTTATGCGTGGTGATCCTTGCGATATCCCCTTTCGATAAACTGTAGATTTCGGAATAAATACTAACAAGATATTTTACATTCACAGGTTCGTTACGCTTTCCCCTGACCGGCTCGGGTGAGATGTAAGGCGAATCTGTCTCAAGCAGGATCCTTTCGATCGGGACTTTTCCCGCAAGTTCTCTTAATTTTGAGGCTTTCGGATAAGTGATATTCCCCGCGAAAGATATATAGAAACCTCTCTCCAAAAGTTCTTCAAGCAGCCTTTCATCCTGCGAAAAACAATGAACAACGCCTTTCAGATCATAACCCTTAAGGACTTTTAGAAAATCTTCCCCTGCTTCACGGTTATGCAATATGACCGGGAGGTCAAACTCCTTAGCTATATCAAGGCAATTATTAAAGAGTTTTTTCTGGTTCTCTATTTTTGAGAATTTTCTGTAATAGTCCAAACCTATCTCGCCTATAGCTACTATTTTTTCATCCTTCGCGGCCATTTCGCGCAATTCCGCCATATCGGGATCCGTCACTTTATCGGCCTCATGGGGGTGAACCCCGCAAGCGGCATAAATATTCGGATGTTTCCGGGCAAGTTCTATAGCTTTCTGACTCGATGATATACTTGTTCCAGGCACGATAATGCGTACTACACCGGCACCGGAAGCCCTGCTGAGAACTTCCTCCAGATCATCCTTGTAATCGGGAAAATCAAGATGACAGTGCGTATCCGTTAATTGCATCCTATATTCTGATTCCTTCTTTCCTGAGAAGTTTTATTTTGTTTTCCCTGCCGCCGGAATACCCGCCGATAGATCCATTGGATGAAATGACTCTATGACAAGGAATATGAGGAGCATAAGGATTTTTCTTAAGCGCCTGGCCCACAGCCCTGATCGATTGAGGCGAACCAAGCTGTTTGGCAACCCATGCATAGGTTCTGGTCTCACCGTGAGGTATTTTCAAGGTGATATCCAGCACTTTTTTTTGGAAAGAAGTAAGATCGGTGTCTTTCTTTAATTTTTTCTTGTAAGTTTGTTTTTTACTCATGCTTGCCTCACTTTTGGATCCGCGGGAATAATGGATCCCCTTTTGCGACTTTTGTCCCTTCGGGGAATTTTCTCCAATTTCGGGTATTTTCAAGATCCTCTTTTTCTTCTTTGACCAGGTCCTTATCTATTTTTTCCTTAAGGCCGAGTTGATCCCACATTTTCCCGGCTGTCTGCGGCATAAAGGGATAGATCGCACGCGCGCTTTTTCTTAAGACTTCCAATAGATCCGCCATTATGAGCTTTATCGCCTCCAGATCGTCCTTTTTTGCGTATTTCCATGGCGCCGATTCCTCAATATACTTATTGGCTTTTCCCACAACGGACATTATCTCTTCCAGAGCTTCTTTCAGCATAAGCTTGGGACTCGTCAGGCATTCTTTCACCTTCGAAAGAAGCTTATTAACCGCTATTTTTATCTCATCGCTTCGTTTATTCTGTTCATCGTCCTTAAGTTTCTCAGGCGCTTTTGGAGATACTCCGTCAAAATATTTTTCGACCATTGTCAGTGTTCTGTTCAACAAATTGCCCAGATCGTTGGCAAGGTCACTATTGTATATGGTTTCCAAGGCATTTTCACTGAAAACTCCGTCGTGCCCGAAATTCACGGCTTTCAGAAGAAAATATCTTACGGGATCGACCCCGTACTTCGTCTTTAACTCCAAAGGATCGACAATGTTGCCTTTTGATTTAGACATTTTCTCTTCGCCCATTTTCCACCAGCCATGAGCAAAGACAGTTTTGGGGAGATAATCTTCCTCTTTTTTGTACGTATCTTCAAACATACTCTTAAGCATTATCGGCCAGTAAACGGCATGGTGACGAAGGATGTCTTTCGCGATAACATGAAAATCCGCCGGCCATAATTCTTCGAACTTTTTCTTGTCTTTCGGGCCGGAAATATAGTTTATCAAAGCGTCAAACCATACATACAGAACATAATCTTTGTCGAACGGAAGCTCTATCCCCCACGACATTCTTTCCTTGGGACGAGATATGCAAAGATCGTTCAGCTCTTCCCTCAAAAAACCAAGCACTTCGTTCTTGCGGAAATCCGGCATGACGAATTCGGGATGCTTGTCTATGTAATCGGTCAGCCACTTCTGGTGTTTGCTCATCTTGAAAAAGTAGTTCTTTTCCTTGATCCTGTTCACCGACCTTTTACATTCCGGGCATAAACCGTCTTCCGCCTGGGTGTCCGTCCAGAAAGTCTCACAAGGAGTACAATACCAGCCGTCATATTCCCCCTGATAGATGTCGCCTTTTTCATACATCTTCTGCAGGAATTCCTGCACGACCTTTTCATGGATCTCGTCAGTAGTGCGTATGAAATGATCGTACTCTACATCCATTGCTTCCCAGACGTTCTTGAAATTGGGAACTATGGTATCAACAAACGCTTTCTCCTCGCCTTCTTTAAAACCCGCTTCCAGGCACGCTTTTTCTATTTTCTCGCCGTGTTCGTCCGTGCCGGTGAGAAAAAACACATCATCGCCCAGCATTTTATGATACCTGGAAAGAGCATCAACCGCGACCTGCGTATAAGCATGCCCTATATGAGGATTGGCGTTCACATAATAGATCGGTGTCGTTATATAGAACTTTCCCATGCTTTAGACCTTTTCTTCTTTCTTCTTTTCGACCTTTACTTCCTTGATCTTCCCTTCGCCAAGATCCACGGTTACGGTGCCTTTAAGGGGGTGCACTTCCAGAACTTTGCCTTTTCCGTGTTCTGTTTTTATCTCCTGCCCCTCTTTCGGCATATCTTTAAGAAGCTCTTTGTAACACTTCGATTCATATCCCAGACAGCACATGAGGCGGCCGCATAAACCTGATATTTTTGAAGGGTTAAGAGCAAGCTGCTGGGTCTTTGCCATTTTTATGGTTACCGGATTAAAATCCTTAAGAAACGAAATACAGCACAGTTTTCTCCCGCAGGGCCCAAAACCGCCCAGCATCCTGGCTTCGTCCCGGACGCCCACCTGCCTTAGCTCTATACGCACGCGGAATATGCTCGCAAGATCCTTAACAAGTTCCCTGAAGTCCACCCTTGTTTCGGCGGTAAAATAAAATATGATCTTTGAACGATCGAACGAATATTCCGCGTCTATAAGTTTCATTTTGAGCCTGCGTTCGTCTATCTTCTGATCGCATATTTTCATCAGATCGTTTGTCTTGGTCTTGTTCTTCTGTATCTGCTTTTCATCCCAGGGGTTGACCTTGCGTATGATCTTACGCAGCGGCTGCTCTACTGAACTTATATCTATTACCTTCTCGGGCTGTGATACTACAGCTCCGTAATCAAGGCCTCTGTCCGCTTCGACTATAACTTTCTCGCCTACATCGAATTTCATCCCGCCGGTAAGGAAAGATTTGACCTCCCCGGCCGACCTCAGTTGAACATCTATGATCTCATGCATTATTCTCAGCTCCTCTATTTCAATTGCGCGGGCAGAACCTGCGCAACCAGCTTTGGATTAATATTGCCCAAAAGGGCGCGTTTTACATCAACAAGTTTTTCCACTATGTTCCTGATCTTATCGATATCGTATCCCCCGAAATAATCATAAAGTCCGGCATCAAAAATATCTTTATCCAGAACCAATCCCTTCATGCCTTCCTTGCTGACGGCGATATCACGAAAGAACATGATCAGAAGCTCTACATCCTCTATGAGCTGATCCTTTTTGTCCACATCCCAGTTGAGACACGATACGTTTTCTTCTTCCGCTATCTCCTTCAGCATCTCAAGAAGCCCGTTCTTCCTCTCGATAACTTCCTCTTCTATCATCTCCAATGCCCGTCCCGGTGAACCTTCAGAAAAAGACGCAAGAAACGAAGCGTCTTTTTCACTGACTTCGGAATTCTGCATGATAATATTTTTTGTCATATCAACCGGCAAAGAATTGAACCTGACCTCTGAACAGCGTGATATGATCGTCGGGAGAAGCATGTCCCTCTTGCTTGAAATAAGTATCAAGATCGACTCTCCGGGCGGTTCTTCCAGTACTTTTAAAAGAGCATTCGAAGCCTCGACTGTCATCATGTGAGCGTCTTCTATGACACACGCATTTACCGAAGATTCGAAAGGTTTCATGTTCAAGACTTCCCTTGCCTTCCGCACTTCTTCGATCTTTATTTTCTTATTTTTCTCGGGCTTGATCCATGTTATGTCCGGATGATCCAGCGTATCCACCCTCTGGCAGGAAGGACAAATGCCGCAAGCTTCTTTAACGTCTCTTTTTCTGCCGCATATAAGTTCTTTAAGGAACGCTTTTGCGGTAAGAGCCCTCCCCACGCCGTCAGTTCCGATGAACAGGTAACTTGAAGCCACTCTTCCCGAAGAAAGGCTGTTCGCGAGATAGCGAACAGCGTTATTCTGTCCTTTTATATCTTTCAACAAGGTCATATACCAGGTCCTTTATTTCACCATGTGTTTCTCCTGCCGTATCTTTAACTTTCACGACTTTTATATTTTCAGGATCCTTCTTTGCGATAGTAAGATATCCCGCGTGCACTCTTTCATGGAATTCCACGCTTCTTTTTTCCATCCTGTCGGGTGAACCGACTGAACCGGCCCTTCTAAGCCCGGTTTCAGCGTCTATATCAAGGAGTATTGTCATCCCGGGCGCAATTCCGCCGGTTGAGGCAGCGTCTACTTTCTCGATGATCGCCATGTCCATGCCCAATCCATAACCCTGATAGGCGAATGTTGCCAGATTAAATCTGTCGGTTATGACGATCTTCCCTTCTTCAACAGCTGGCTTGATTACTTCCTGAATATGCTGGGCCCTGTCAGCCTCAAAAAGAAAGAGTTCCGCGTATCCATTGATCGGAACATCGTCTTTTTCAAGAAGCACATCCCGTATTTTCTCGCCTAAGGCTGTTCCTCCCGGTTCCACGGTAAGGATCACCTCATATCCGTTGGATCTTAAATCTTCGGCAATAAGACGGGCCTGTGTGCTTTTTCCGCAACCTTCCGGGCCTTCAAATGCTATGAATAAACCCTTCTTTAGCTTTTCCGCCATACAGGTCCTTCCGAGGTATCTTCAAGAGTGATCCCCATAGAAGATAATTGATCCCGTATTTTATCCGCCATTTTGTAATCTTTCTTCTTACGCGCCTGTTCGCGTTGAGCCACGAGGTCCTCTATTTTCTCCTCTTCGCTTTTACCGACCGCAACAGGCCTTAAAGAAAGACCCAGGACATTTGCCAGTTTTAGAATATGGGTTTTAAGTATGGTCAGGGAATGCAATTTTTCAACATCCAAAATATTATTATCCGACAAAATCTCATTACCGATATGTACAGCTTCAAAAAGTACCGATAAAGCGCTTGGAGTGTTAAAATCATCATTCATCGCCTCATCGAACTCTTCTTTTAACCTGTTCGCCTTATCCGCCATTTCCTCGACATATTTAGCGATGTCGGGATCTTTCCCCGTTTCCTCCCCTTCGGAAACTTTCCCGTTAAGCCGGTCAACTTTTTCAAAGAATATTATTATGCGTTCTTTTGCATGTCTTGCTTCGGCTATTTTCGCATCGCTGTAATCAACCGGACTTCTGTAATGGCTGTTAAGAAAAAATATTTTCAAGAGATCCGGATCTCTATACTTTTGGAGAAAATCCGAAATAGTAATGAAATTTCCCAGCGATTTGGACATCTTTTCGCCGTTTACGCTTAAAAGACCGTTATGTATCCAGTAATTAGCGAACTTCTCCCCCGTAGCCGCCTGGGACTGCGCGATTTCATTCTCATGATGCGGAAATATAAGATCAAGGCCGCCTCCGTGTATATCAAACCGTTTGCCCAGAAGGTTCGTACTCATTACGGAACACTCTATATGCCATCCCGGCCTGCCGTCTCCCCAGGGGCTTTTCCATGAAGGTTCGCCTTCTTTTGCCTCTTTCCATAAAGCGAAATCAAGGGGATATTTTTTCTTCCGGTCGACCTCTATGCGTACACCATGCATCATCTGATCTTTATCCTGCCCCGACAGTTTTCCGTAATCCTTGAACTTCTCAACGCTGAAATAAACATCTCCCCCGGCAACATATGCATACTCACTTTCAATAAGTTTTTCTATGAATCCTATCATCTGCGGTATCGTCTCAGTAGCTTTAGGTTCGATCGTCGGCGGGCGTATGCCCAGAATATCAAGTTCGCGGTGATATATATCAAGATACCGGGACGCCACTTCCTGAACCCGCTTTTTTAACTGGTCGCCGATGAAACCTTCACTGATATCGTGCAATTCGTCGGAAGCTTTCTTTATGATCTTGTCGTCAACATCCGTGACGTTCCTTACAAAAACGACCTCATAACCCGAATATTCAAAATAAGACCTTATGAAGTTAAAGATATACGCGCTTCTCGCATGGCCTATGTGGGGCACGTCATAAACCGTAGGCCCGCAGACATACATCTTTATTTTGCCTTCTTCAAGAGGTTTAAGTTCTTCTTTTTTTCTGGTCAGCGTGTTATAGATCGTTATCATGATTCTTTTTCTTCTTCCCTTTCATGATGCTCTCCTATTTCGTGTTCTATATGGTCGATCTCATGCTGCAACCTTTCAAGAGCCTGCTGAAGAGGGTCGGGTAAGGATGTGTAATCTATATTTATCCCGCCCGGGATACGCTTACCGCGGCGTTTAGCTATCCTTCCGGGAACACCGACTACAGTTGAGTCATCAGGGACGTCACGAAGAACCACCGCATTGGCCCCGATACTTACATTGTTGCCGATCTTGATATTGCCCAGCACCTTTGCGCCGGTGCCGACAACAACGTTATCTCCGATGGTCGGATGTCTTTTTCCCTTTTCTTTTCCGGTACCGCCTAAAGTCACCCCCTGGAATAAAGTGACGTTATCGCCTATTATAGCAGTTTCACCTACGACAACACCCATCCCATGGTCGATAAAAAAGTTTTTGCCTATTTGCGCCCCCGGATGTATCTCTATTCCCGTAAACCACCTGGCTACCTGTGAAATGAACCTGGGAATACAGGGGATCTTGGCGCTATTTAACGCATGGGCTGCCCTGTGAAATATCTGGACATGAAAACCTGCATACGTAAAGATGACCTCCGCATAATTTTTTGCGGCAGGGTCCCTTTCCATGGCGGCTTTGACCGCGTCTATGAAAAAAAATCGCGCAATTATATAGTAAGCCGCAAGAACCGCGGCAATAATGATTATCGTGTTCAAAAAACAGATCATCTCTCTCCCCCTTATTAACCGGTTTTCTCCAGTGAAACCACCGCATATGCAGCTACAGCTTCACCTTTTCCGATATCGCCGAGCCCCTCCGCGGTCTTGGCCTTTATACTTACAGCTTCTCTTGATGTATTTAATACTTCAGCAATGGTCCCTGAGATCTCATCGCGATAAGGTTCTATTTTAGGACTCTCGAGAATAACCACACAATCAAGATTGCTTACCTCATATTCAGAATCCTTCATCGCATTATAAACTTCTTCGAGAAGTACCTTGCTGGATATGTCTTTATATTCAGCCTCCGTATCCGGGAACATTTTCCCTATATCGCCCTTACCCATCGCTCCAAGTATCGCGTCTGAAACCGCGTGAAGCAGGCAATCGCCGTCGGAATGGCCTTGCGGCCCTTTTGTGTGTTCTATCTCAACGCCGCCAAGGACCATGCGCCTTCCGTCAATTAACCTGTGTATATCGTAACCTATGCCTATTCTCATATGTAAAATTCAGTTAAAGGTTTAAAGGTTCAAGCGAGTAGTGGTACCTTTCATGGGCCCCTCCGCCCAGTGTGGATCCTCCCATTCAAGGCACCACTACTCGCTCGATTCTTTACTCTTTAAGCTTCGTGCTTTCCAATATCGCTTCCGCGAGCGCAACATCTTCTGCAACCGTCACTTTTATGTTGCGTCTCGATCCCTGCACTACTTTCACCTTGTATCCGGCGCGTTCGACAACAGCCGAATCATCCGTAATGCTAATATCCCCGACATCCTGATAAGCTTTTTTTATAACACCGTAACGGAAAACCTGCGGCGTCTGCGCTTCGAATAGTTTGCTCCGATCCCGTGTCCCTTTGACAAACTGCCTCTCATCAAGTTCTTTTATCGTTGACGTCAAAGGCATCCCCACAACTGCCGCACCGCTTTCTTTAGCCGCCTTGATCGAACTTTTAAGCATTTCCTCAGAAAGAAACGGCCTCGCCCCGTCATGTATCACGACCAGATCGTCTTTTTTTGCTTTTATCGCATCGAGGCCATTTTGGACCGACTGTGTGCGGGTGTCCCCGCCGGGCAGAATACGACCCACCTTTTTTATCCCGTACATTTCGATAAATTCTTCCGCGAGTTTGGCGTATTTCTTCTTAACCACAACCGTAATATCATCGATTGCCTTAGAATTATCCAAACTGAGAAGAGCGAAAATAAACAGCGGTTTTCCGTCTATCTCGAGGAAAGGTTTATCATCATTTACCGAGTTCATTCTCCTGCCGGAACCTGCTGAAGGAACTATCGCGAAGACCTTCATTGTTTATTCTTCTCCCCCGCACGTTCGTTAAGCTCCGCGAATATCATTCTGCCGGCAGAGGTCTGCAAAACGCTGGTAACGGTCACATTGATATTCCTGCCGATGAATCTTCTGGCATTATCCACAACCACCATGGTCCCGTCATCCATGAAAGCTATGCCCTGATTCTTCTCCTTGCCCTCTTTCTTTATGTAGATGTTCATCTGTTCACCGGGGTAAACCACAGGGCGCATGGAGTTTGCCAGATCATTGATATTAAGAATCCTTACACCTTCCAGCTTAGCGACTTTGTTCAAGTTAAAGTCATTGGTTAATACCTGGCAATCCAATATTTTCGCAAGTCTTATAAGCTTCGCGTCCACCTCTTTTATGTCCGATAAAAGTTCATCGTGAATAATAACCTCGATGCCGGATATCTTTTTGATCCTGTCAAGCATGTCCAGGCCTCTTCTGCCGCTCGCCCTTTTTACATCATCGGACGAATCGGCGATCTGCTGGAGTTCGTTAAGGATAAAACGCGGGATGACGAATTTTCCTTCCAGAAAATGCGCTTCGCATACACCGGAAATCCTGCCGTCGATAATAACGCTTGTATCCAAAAGATACATCTGCCTGCCGCGGTCTTCTCTGGTAAATCTTACATAAGGTATAACAAGATTAAACTCGTCCTTCCCTTTGATGGATATCGTCATGCCCAGATAACAGAATATAAGCGTAAAAATAATCTGAAAAATCGAATATAAATGCTCTTCCATGGGGATGAGACGCAAGATCAAAGTTATCATCCATGCCATAAAAAACCCGAATATAAGACCGAAAGCCGCCGCGGAAAGATTTCTAAGGGATATATGTTCCGCTTTTGCTTCAAAAAACATAAAAAGTAAAGCAACGGCTAACCCGCTCCCGGCTCCTATAACAGCTCCTTGTCTGGAAAAATCCGTCAAGAGAGAACCGATATAGAATCCGCACACTACACATAAAATAAGAAAAAACCCTCTGATAAACTTAATTGTCATCATATTTTAATCTCACCTCCTTTCCTTGACGCTCACACTTGTTCCCCGTCCTTCGTCTTCATCTGCGGAAGAAACTCTCTTCGACTTCGAAGGTTTATGTAAAAGTTTCCAGGGATGTGCTTTTATGTCTTCCACGAAATACTCAAGATCGTCATATACTTTTTCCTGAACGAGAAGTTTCCCGATAGTTCCTTCGCCTTTCCTGAGCCTTTCAAAAATGATCTGGAGATCGTTATAAATGGTATCATCCATTATCAGCTTGCCTAACGTGCCTTCTCCTCTTTTTATCTTTTGGAACACTTCCGATACCGACTTTGCAAGATCCGCCATCTCCTCCATCTGCTGGCCCACATTCATGGGGGTTTTCCCTATAATAACATCTCCGTCTTTCAGGAACTCTTTCGCCTGCCCCGGGCTGATCTCAAGATAACGTTCACCCAAAAGCCCCAGAGTATTTATCCTTGCGATAGCGTCTTTTTCAATAAGCACATTCTTGGACACCTTCACATTCAGCTTAACACGTGTCCTTCCTTCGTCCTCATCATAATAGACATCCATTTTTTCGACTTCTCCGATGTCGACGCCTGCCAGCCTCACAGGGGCATCTTCGGTTATGCCATTGACAAAATCAAATATAACATCAATGCCATAGGCTTTTTTGAAGAAATACAGATCGCTTATCGAAAAAACGATCATAAACATCAGAAATATGCCTATTCCGATGAATATGCCTACCTTCATTTCAAGTTTTTCATCTCTGAACATAAATTCCGCTCCTTCTTATTTAATCTCCGGCATCTGTTACGGTGATAGGCCCTTTCGCCTCACCATTGATAAACTGTTTTACTATAGGATTTTTTGACTTTTTTATCTCTTCCGGTGTTCCCACCGCTATGATCTTCTTGTCATAAAGCATGGCAATTCTGTCGGCTATCTTATAAGCGCTTTTCATATCATGCGTTACGGTAATAGATGTCACCTTTAATTTATCGTGAAGTTCCCGGATCAAGTCGTTTATAATATCTCCCATTATAGGATCAACACCCGTAGTGGGTTCATCAAAAAGAATGATCTTGGGACTCATTGATATCGCACGCGCAAGACCGACCCTTTTTTTCATGCCTCCCGAAAGTTCCGCAGGCTTTACCTCTTCGATCCCCTTTAACCCCACCATAGAAAGACATTCCGCTACACGTTTGTTTATATCTTCAAGGCTTTTATCCGTGTATTCAATAAGTCTAAAACCGACATTTTCCAATACGCTTAAGGAATCAAAAAGCGCGGCTCCCTGAAAAAGCATGCCGAAATCCATGCGCAGCTTATTGAGGTCGGAAGGCGATAATTTGGTAATATCCAACTCGTCTATCTCAACACTGCCTGAATCCGGCCTCAGGATACCGATAATATGTTTTAGAAGCACGCTTTTGCCGCAGCCGGACCTTCCGATGATCACCATCGACTCTCCGGTATTGATCGTAAGATTAAGATCTTCAAGAACCTGGTGGTCCCCGAACGCCTTATACAGATTTTTTATCTCTATCATATTTCCATTATTCCTTTATCTGAATACAAAATAAAATAGCGCTGTAAAGAAACAGTCAGCGACTATAATAAGGATAAAACTTCTTACCACGCTGGAAGTAGTCGCTTTACCAACCCCTTCAGCTCCGCCTTGTGCTCTTATGCCCTCAAAACAGGCAATGATACATACAATAACGGCAAATGAAAGGCTTTTTATAAGTCCTGTTGTAAGGTCTTTGATCTTCAAGGGGTCAAACGTCATCTTCAGATACATCGAATGGTTTATGTTAAGCTTGCCGACACCTATCAAGTACCCTCCGACTATACCGAAAAAATCCGCGTATATCGTTAAAAGCGGCACCATCACCAGCATCGCCAAAAACCTCGGGACAACGAGATACTTTACCGGATTAGCCGAAAGCGTCTCCAAAGCATCTATCTGCTCCGTAACCTGCATTGTGCCGACTTCCGCCGTTATCGCGGCGCCGCACCGCCCGGCAACAATAAGCGCGGTAAGTACAGGCCCTAATTCACGTGTAAGCGAAAGAGCGACAAGCGAAGCTATGTACATCTCGGCCGAAACCTTCTGCATCTGGTACGCGCTTTGAAGGGCAAGCACTATGCCCGTAAAAAGGCTTATCAAAAAGACTATCGGGAAACTGGCTACACCGATCCTGTTCATCTGATCAAGTATCTGCCATTTACGCATCGGACGCTTGAACATCCAGAACACGGTCTGCATGAGCAAGACCGCCAGCCCACCCATATAAGTGAAAAATCTCACTATAGGGCTTGTTATGTAATTGGCTAAAGGTTTCATTAACGTTTTAAATCTCATCATTTCACCGGCTGTTTAGCAGCTTCAAATTTCAACTCTTCTTTGCTTTTCGGACGCGTCACCTTGATCTTTGATCCATCCTTAAAACTTCCCGATAAGATCTCTTCGGCAAGCGGGTTCTCCAGATAGCGCTGTATGGTCCTTTTTAAAGGACGCGCGCCGAAAACCTTGTCGAAACCTTTTTCGACAAGAAAATCCTTAGCGGATTTATCGAGAGTTATTTCGATATTTTTCTCTTTAAGCCTCTTCACCACTTCCTTGACCTCGATCTCCACAATGATATCAAGATCTTTTTTATTAAGACCCCTGAAAACAATAACATCATCAACGCGGTTAAGGAATTCTGGTTTAAAGGTTTTCTTGACCTCTTCCAGAAGACGCTGTTTCATGTCCTGATATGTCTCCTCCTCTTTCTGCGTCTGGAAACCTATCGCCCCGGCTTTTTTAAGAAGATTAGCGCCGATATTCGAAGTCATTATAAGAATGGTGTTCTTAAAGCTGACCTTCCTGCCGTAGGAATCGGTAAGTCTTCCTTCATCCAGAACCTGGAGAAGAATATTGAACACATCAGGATGAGCTTTTTCGATCTCATCAAGAAGCACCACCGCATAAGGTTTACGTCTCACCTTTTCGGTCAACTGACCGCCTTCTTCATATCCGACATATCCGGGAGGCGCACCGACAAGCCTTGATACATTGAACTTTTCCATGTATTCGGACATGTCTATCTGGATAATAGCGTCTTCATCACCGAACATCACTTCAGCCAATTTACGGCCTAGAAGGGTTTTCCCGACCCCGGTCGGTCCCATGAAAATAAAGGTGCCGATGGGCCTATTGGGATCTTTTATCCCGGCCCGTGAACGCCTTACAGCATGCGCTATCGCGCTTATGGCTTCATCCTGGCCGACAACCCTTTCTCTAAGGTTCTCTTCGAGTTTAAGATACTTATCGGATTCTGTCTCTTCAACCCTGATCAGCGGGATACCGGTCCAGTCGGATACGATCGCGGCGATCTCCTCTTCGTCCACTATTACTTCTTTCTTGCTTTTCGCGCTTTTCCACTGCTGAACTTTTTCCTCGAGTTCTTTTCTTGTCTTTCTCTCATTATCGCGAAAATTAGCCGCTTTTTCGAAATCCTGGTTCTTTACCGCTTCTTCTTTTTCCCTTTTATATTCATCGATCTTTTTCTCGAAATCTTTCAGTTCATCGGGGATGACCATGGTGGATAACTTGGCCCTTGAACCGGCTTCATCGATCAAGTCGATCGCTTTATCGGGGAGAAACCTGCCGCTTACATAACGGTCTGAAAGTTTAGCCGCCGCTTCAAGCGCTTTATCGGTGTATTCCACTTCATGATGCGCTTCGTATTTATCCCTCAGCCCTTTTAATATATCGATCGTTTGATCGACCGTAGGCGGATCAACAATAACAGGCTGAAAACGCCTTTCAAGAGCGGGATCTTTTTCTATGTTCTTGCGGTACTCATCAAGAGTGGTCGCGCCTATACACTGTATCTCACCGCGCTGCAGCGAAGGTTTAAGCATATTGGAAGCGTCTATCGCGCCTTCCGCTCCTCCCGCCCCCACAAGGGTGTGTATCTCATCGATGAATATTATAACGTCATTGTTCTCTCTCAGTTCTTTCATCACAGCCTTTATTCTTTCCTCGAACTGGCCGCGGTATTTCGTACCCGCTATCATCATAGCCAGGTCCAGTATGATCACTCTTTTCCCTTTTAAGGTTTCCGGTATATCCCCCACAATGATCTTTTGCGCGAGACCTTCCACTATAGCTGTTTTACCGACACCTGCTTCGCCTATAAGCACGGGATTATTCTTCTTACGCCGGCTAAGGACCTGAATAAGTCTTTGTATCTCCTTATCGCGTCCGATAACAGGATCCAGCTTATCATCTTTCGCCATTTCTGTAAGATCGCGGCCGAACGAATCCAGAGCGGGAGTCCTGCTCTTTTTCTTGCGTTTCATCTCAGGACTTGCGGCAGTAAAGCCCGGAACCGATGAACCTAAAAGATTAAGTACTTCATCCCTTACACTTCTTAGGTCCAAACCCATGTTAAGAAGCACCTGGCTCGCAACACCTTCTCCTTCACGGATAAGCCCCAAAAGAAGATGTTCTGTCCCGATGTAATTATGCCCGAGATTGCGCGCTTCATCCATGGCGAGCTCTATAACCTTTTTTGCCCTTGGGGTGAACGGGATATCTTCACTTGTAATGGTACCCGGCCCCGGCTGCACTAATTTTTCCACTTCTTCCCTTATTGTTTCGGAATCAAGCCCAAGACTTGAAAGCACTGCCGCTGCAACACCTTCTCCTTCCTTGACCAGCCCGAGCAAAATATGTTCCGTGCCGATATAGTCATGGTTTCTGCTTTTAGCTTCTTCCTTCGCCAAAAGGATGACTTTTCTGGCTCTTTCAGTGAATTTATTGAATGCTGGCATCTGTATCCTCCTCTTATTCAGATTTGCCTAATTTTCCCCTGATCAGATCGGCCCGTTTAACATCGCGTTCCATCGGACCTAACCTGCTTTTATAGATCTTCTGCAAATGCGCCGGCTGAGAAAGAAGCAGCACCTCATTTACCTGCGCTATAGTTATGTCTTTTATGAGATCCAGATCCACCCCTAACCGGACGGACGACAAAAGTTTGATAGTTTCGCCGGAAGTTATAATGCGCGCGTTTTCCAGGGTACCGTAAGACCTGAAAATATTGTCGTTTATCTTTTCTTTATTGCCGGTCATGAGCATCTCTCTTGTCGCCTGTTCTCTTGTAATGATCTTGTTAACTATCTTCTCCAGGTTATCAAGAATATCCATTTCGGAATGGCCTAAAGCGACCTGATTGGAAACTTGAAAAAAATCCCCGTACGCTTCCGTGCCTTCTCCGTAAAAACCCCTTATAGTCAAACCCAGCTTAGAGATCGCTTCATATACGTTCTCTATCTGATCCGTCATCACAAGCGCTGGCAAATGCAGCATAACCGATGCTCTAAGCCCGGTTCCCGTATTGGTAGGACATGATGTAAGATACCCGAACCTGTTCGAATAATCGAACTGCAGATACTGTCCGAGCTCCGTATCTATTTCATCAACTATACGCCATGCCTCCATGATATTGAACCCGGACTGTATGACCTGAAGTCTTATATGATCTTCTTCATTAAGCATGATGCTGACAATTTCCCTTTCCTCTATCGCGATACCTTTGTGCGCGACATCTTCCATATGCTCCGGGCTCATGAGATGCCTCTCAACGAGAAACTGCCTGTCCAGGTCCGTAGTATCTTTCATCCTGAGAATAAGCGCGTTCTTGAGCATGCTGCATTTTTTGATGGCCGCCGTTATGATCTCCGTCGTTTTTTCCCTTTGGCTATCATCGGCTTTATTGAAAAAAAGATGGCCTTTTATGTTCCTTGCGACCCTCACGCGCGTGGACATGACAATATTGGACTTCGGCCCCTCGCCTTTTATCCATTCGCTTTTTCTCGTAACAAGGTCATCAAGCTTTATGCTCATCTATTTTCCTTTTCATCTTCTCTTCAATGTCTTTTATCCTGTCTCTCAAGACGGCAGCTTTTTCGAATTGCTCCGCGCGGATCATGCCTGTAAGTTCCCCTTTTAAACGTTTGAGGTCATTCTGCTCTTTAAGGACCTCTTCTCCCTGGAACGGCATTTTCCCGACATGCCTGTCAGAACCGTGTATTTTTCTTAAAAGTTCTTCGAGATTTTTCTTAAAAGTACCGTAACACTTACCGCATCCGAGTTTTCCCGTCTTTTGAAAATCCTGGTAAGTCATGCCGCAGGAAGAACATTGTGCCGCGGCCTTTTCACCCGCCTTTTCGCCGGGAATAGCGGCCCCCATGTCCATTAGGCCCGACAAAAGATCCGTAAGACCGAAATGCGACTGCATCTCCTCGCCCTTTCTCTTAGCGCACTGCTCGCAAAGATGGAGTTTGGTCACCTTATCATTGATCACTTCGGTCAAATGCACTGTTGCTTCTCTGGTTTTGCATAGATCACATTTCATGAAAGCTCCTAATATGCCACTCCATCTGTTTTGGTCAATTCCCTGAAATCGTTCAAAAGCTCTTTTGTGATCCGGCCAGGTTTGCCCGTACCTATCACATGCTCATCGATCTTAATAACCGGTATGATCTCGGCGGCTGTACCTGTCAAAAAACATTCATCCGCTTCGAATAATTCATCGGGGCGCATCTTTTTGTATTCCGTCTTTATCCCCCTTTTATCAGCCAGTCTGATCACAGCATCCTGTGTTACTCCTTCAAGCGCTCCCAGATCGGAAGGCGGAGTTACAAGTTTGCCTTCCTTGACGATAAAAATATTATCGCCGGTACATTCAACAGCGTATCCGTCTAAACTAAGCATCAAAGCCTCTTCTGTGCCCGCATCTATAGCATCTATCTTAGCCAGGATGTTGTTCAGGTAATTTAAGGACTTTATCCTTGGGTCTACTGTAATAGGATGATTCCTTCTTGTCTTGGAAATAATTATAGGCAATCCTTTTTTATAGAAATCTTCCGGATAAAGTTTGATCTTGTCGGCAATAATAAATATCATGGGGTTTGGGCATTTGCGGGGATCAAGCCCCAGGTCACCTATACCCCGCGTTACAACAGCTCGTATATATGCATCATCCAAACTGTTTACTTTAAGAGCCTCGATGATTTTGCCCGTAAACTCTTCCTTTGATATAGGTATTTTGAGTCTTATAGCATCAGCGCTTTCATATAAACGGTCAATATGCTCATTAAGACGAAACACGATCCTGTTATAAGATCTAATGCCCTCAAAAACCCCGTCACCGTAAAGAACCCCATGGTCAAAAATGGATATTTTTGCTTCATCCCTATCAACAAATTTGCCGTCAAAATAAACTTTTTTACCCATATATTTCCCTTTCGCCTTGAGTTACTTCCGCTTCCGCATGATAACTTACTTTCTCCAAAGATCCGTCTTTCATGAAATATTCACTGTGAGAGAATCCTTCTATTATCTCCTGATGCGATACTACAACAACGCTCATCCCGGTCTGGTCGCTTATATCCCTGATAAGAGCATAGACCTGATCGCTCATCCGGGAGTCTAGATTTCCCGTCGGTTCATCGCAAAACAGTATATCGGGTGAGTTGACCAGCGCCCTTGCTATTGCCGTTCTTTGCGCTTCGCCTCCTGAGATCTGAGAAGGCTTGTGCCTGACCCTATCCGCAAGGCCCACTCTTCCCAGCAGGTTTAAAGCATGCGATCTTACGTCTTTCGAGCTTAAGCCGCCTTTTATCATCGCGGGCAGCATCACATTTTCCAGGACACTCAGCTCCGGCAAAAGATGATAAAACTGAAAAATAAAACCGAATTTCTCATTCCTGAGACTGCTTCTTTTCTTATCGGAAAAAAGATATATGTTCTTCCCGCGAAATGCTACCATCCCGTCCGTGGGGCGGTTCAACCCGCCGAATATCTGAAGCAGAGTGGATTTACCCGCGCCGGAAGGGCCGTGCACATATACTCTCTCTCCCTCCCGCACATTCATGCAGGCGTCTCTTACGGCATGGACTGTTTTAGTGCCCTGCCTGAAACTTTTGTGTATTGTCTCTGCTTTTAACATTTTTATTCGTACCTGATCGCTTCCACGGGATCCAGCCTTGACGCTTTGATCGCCGGATATATCCCGGAAATGACCGTAAGCACCATCGCTACAGTGATTATCATAACAACATCATTTAAATTGATCACAACAGGGATCTTCGTGAAATAATAAACATCGCTTGGAAAGACCTCTATACCGAATATTTTTTCGATAAATTCGGAGACCGCGTTCACTCTTTTTGCGATAAACACTCCCGATATACCGCCAAGCAGAATGCCTACTGACCCGATGATCGTCCCTTGAAGAAAGAAAACGAAACTCACGCCCCATGAATTCGCGCCTATCGCTTTTAATATCCCGATATCCCTGGTTTTCTGCATGACCATCATGATGAGCGAGCTTGATATATTAAAACAGGCGACCATCACAATGAGAGCGAGTATGATAAACATCATTTTTCTTTCAAGCGCAAGAGCTCTTACGAGATTCCTGTCCAGATCCATCCAGCTCCTGACCGCATATGGGAACTTAAAAACAGACTGAAGCTTATCCTTGGCTGCTGTCACTTTCATCTGGTCGTCGATACGCAGCGCGATCCCGTTCACGGCATCTTTCATGCGGAAAACTTCTTGCGCGGCATCAAGGCTCACAATGGCGATATTGGCGTCGTAATCATACCTGCCGGAATTGAAACTTCCCACGACCTTGAATCTGGCTCTTTCAAGATCAGTTATTGAATACGGAACAAGGATCTCGACCGTATCGCCTCTTGAGATCCCTTCACTCTTCATAAGCTCTTTCCCGAGTATGATGCTATTGCCTTTAAGCTCTTTTGTATCTTCATCCGTATACGCGACAACATCCGTCACGGCGGATTCTCTTTCGGCATCAATGCCTTTAAGAAGAATACCTGTCGCGTTATTCGCTTTTCTTAATACTGCCTGGCCCATTATAAAAGGCGCGGCCCCTTCGATATCGGTAAGTTTTCTTGCTTTGGCTATCACCGCGTTTGGGTCGGATATACCCCCGTCTTTTGTTATCATTATGTGCGCGTATGTACCGATGATCTTCTTTTTGACTTCCTTGTCAAAACCGTTCATCACGGAAAGAACGATTATGAGGGAAGCCACTCCAAGCGCAACGCCGATAACCGAGATATACCCGATAAGGGATATGATCCCTTCTTTCTGCTTAGCAAGAAAATACCGTATACTTAAAAATAGTGTCCACATATTATGATCTTAGTTGCGGGAACAGGATCACTTCACGGATACTTGCCGAATTTGTAAGTATCATGGTTAACCTGTCAACGCCTATTCCCAGACCGCCTGCCGGCGGCATGCCGTATTCCAAAGCCTGTATAAAATCTTCGTCGATCATAGCTTCAGGATCCGCCTTGGCCTGTTCCTCGAATCTTTTTCTCTGATCTATCGGATCATTAAGCTCTGAATACGCGTTAGCTATCTCCATTCCTCCTATATAAAGCTCGAACCTGTCTACTATACCAGGGGCGTCTTTTTTCTCTTTTGCCAGGGGGCTGAGCTCCTTGAACATATCGATAACAAACACCGGATGCGTCTCTGTTTTTGGTTCTACCAGCTCTCCGACAATATTTATCAGCTGCGTTTTACTTATCTCGCTGCCTTCGATCTCGATCCCTTTTTTCTTTATCTTCTTCACCCAATCTTCCATCGGGTCATCGATCTTTATGCCGAAATTCTCTTCCATGAGTTCCGCGAAAGAAACCCTTTTCCATGTGGTCAGATCCACTTCCCTGTCCTGATACTTGAACTTTTCTGTTCCGAGTACGGCTTTCGCAGCTTTACGGATAAGTTCTTCGGTAAGCTTCATCATTCCTTCCGAGTCGGAATATGCCTGGTACACTTCCATCATCGTAAATTCAGGATTATGCCGGGTGGATATCCCTTCATTCCTGAAGGATCTGTTTATCTCATAAACTTTTTCAAAACCGCCGACAAGGAGTTTTTTCAGATATATCTCGGGAGCTATCCTCAAGTACAGGTCCATATCCAGAGTTTCATGATGTGTCTTAAAAGGCTTGCCTGCCGCACCGCCGGGGATCGGATGCATCATCGGTGTCTCGACTTCCAGAAAACCTTTCTTGTTGAGTTCCGACCTTATGCTGTTGATTATATCGACGCGTTTTCTGAATATATCGCGCGCCGTATCATTCACTATCAAATCAACATACCTCTGACGATATCTTGCCTCTACATCCGTAAGTCCATGCCATTTTTCTGGCAGAGGGTGCAGTGACTTGGAAAGCACTTTAAATCCGGTTATTTTTATCGTATCTTCGCCGGTCCTGGTCTTAAAAAGCTCACCGTCAACGCCGATAATATCCCCGATATCCAGGATCCGCAGCATTTTGAAGTTCTCTTCTCCCAGGACATCTTTACCCGCATAAAGCTGTATCCTCCCGGAAAAATCTTTAAGATCCGAAAAGACGGTCTTCCCGTGTTCGCGTTTTGACATTATTCTTCCGGCAACACGGCACTTTTCTCCCTCTTTGAACGCCTCTTTAACAGAAGCTATGCTTTGGATATCCGAAAAGCCTTCACCGAAAGGATCTATGCCGGCTTCCTTCAATTTATCAAGATTGATATACCTTTGTTCTATAAGTTCATTCTTATCCTGCATATTCAACAGTCCTTCCCACGGATATAAAACCACACCTGGATATTGTATATATTAATACCCTAATATATTATTATTACAAATTGAAACAAATAATTATATCTATTATGGGGAAATATGTCAATCTTATTGGGACTTTATTAATATCAAGGCCTGTTATGGTTACCAGGCTTGCTATCAAACTTAAAAGTGAAGTATGTTTCCGTACAGGGAGGATCCACACCGGGCGGAGGGGCCCTGGTAGGAAATATACTTTACTTTTCAGTTTATCGGTTAGACTTAGAAAACCTAGTCAGTTAAGCCAGAAATTCCTTTATGCAAACCCTGTGTTCATAGCCGCACGCTTTACACTTATCGATCTGGCATAACCGCCATTCGGGGTTTTCTTTGTGAAGTTCGGTATGTTTATGGCTCGCTTCGGTCAGATTGCTGAAGGTATGCTTTTGGCCGCTTCCTTCCATGTATACTTCATAAGTCGTTTCCGATTCTTTATGTTCGCAATTCATTTTACCTCCAGCCTTATTCTCCCTTTCCCGATACGAATTTCTCCGCCAGATCCTTGGGCCACATGTTATCCTTGTCCGATCCCCAGTACATTGTCCTGTGCGGGAACGGGATCTCTATTCCGAGCTCGTCAAAACGGTTCTTAAGGCGTCTTCGGAACTCTCTCATGACCTCCCATTGCCTGATCGGGAGTGTTTTCATCCGGAACTTTATTATAACGGCGGAATCCGCGAAATCATCAACGCCCAACATCTCGAGATCGCCGAGGATCAACCTGCCGAAATACTTATCCCCCCTCATCTCCTCACCGACCTGCTTTATGACGTCCATTACCTTATCAACGTTTTCCTTGTAAGCGACACCTATGTCTAAAAGAGCCTGTGCGTATTCTTTCGTGTAGTTAACAACGGTCTTTATCTCTCCGTTCGGCACTATAATGATCCTTCCCCGAAGATCCCTTAATGTAGTGATGCGCAGATTTATGTTCTCTACAAGCCCTCCGTACTCGCCTATTTTAACCACGTCACTTATACGGTACTGGCCCTCAATCAATATAAAAAGACCGTTTATCAGATCGCGGATAAGATACTGGCCGCCGAAACCAAAGGCCAATCCTATAATACCGGCGCCCGCGAGCAACGGAGCGACGCTGATACCAAGATTTTCCAGCAGCATATAGATGATCAATCCAAAAACCACAAAACCGCCGATCCAGTTAAAAAGCTTACTGAGCGTTTTCACCCGCAGTGTCAGCTCATCTTCCCGGAGCACGTCCTGCTTTGTTATTAAGGTCTCGAACTTCCCCACCCCGAGCCTTAATAGAACAAATAAGATCATGCCTAAAAAGATTATCGCTATTGACGTGATGGATTTATCAAGAAGACTGCGTTTTGCGGCTTTCTGTTTTTTGATCTCCTGGAGCATTTTCGTCAGTTCTTCGAACTTCTCTTGCTGTCCGGAAACTTTAGTTTTTTCCAGCTCATCTTTTAATTTGGCCTCTTTCTTCTCAAGGACCTCTATTTCCTCAGAGATCTTTTCCTGCGTTTCCTTTTTTGCTTTCGCTTTTTCCGCGTTTGGTCTGCTTTTCGGGGTTATTTCAGTCTGGGAAAACGCATCCGGACCGCTGAACAGACACACCAGGAACAATCCCAGAAAAACCGACAAAACCAATCTTTTCAAATAACTCTTTGACATAATATCTCCCATGATAATTTAGCGCAAGATTATTCTCACGCCTTCTGTTTAACAAAA
>CAZNEE010000010.1:0-14528 GCA_964572255.1 uncultured Planctomycetia bacterium
TTTAAATGCGGCTTCGTCCTCTCAAATTTTGCCTTTGCCATCATACCCTCCTTAAATTACTCTTTTTTTGCCCTTTACCTTATATTTTGTTATATTTATACATGCCCCAAAAGCTTATCCATCAAGTCTTTCGGCACTTCCTGGTAAAAAGAAGGCTCCATCGTATATGTAGCCCTCCCCTGTGTCAAGCTCCTCAAGCCTGTCGCATAACCGAACATTTGGGCTAAAGGAGCGAATCCTCTGACGATCTTCGCTGAACCTTTCTGCTCAATAGATTCTATCTTGATGCGCCTTGAATTCATATCCCCTATAACATCGCCCAGATACTCATCCGGGGTTGTGACTTCAAGATCCATTATAGGCTCAAGCAGTACCGGCCCCGCTTTCTTCAAGCCATCCCTTAACGCTATCGAACCGGCATTATTGAACGCAATCTCAGATGAATCAACATCATGGTACGAACCGTCATAAAGCGTTACCTTTACATCAGTAACAGGGTACCCTGCCAGCACGCCGCTTTTAGCCGAGCTTCTTACTCCGCCTTCAACAGCTGAAAAATATTCTCTTGGGATAGCTCCGCCTTTTATCTTGTTCTCAAAAACTATCCCGGCACCTTTTTCCGACGGTTCTATCTCAACCTCCACGTGTCCGTACTGGCCGCGTCCGCCTGTCTGCTGGATGAACTTTCCGGTTGATTTAACGGCTTTGGTTATTGTCTCTCTATATGCTACCTGCGGACTGCCGACATTGGCCGAGACATTAAACTCTCTCTTGATCCTGTCTATAACGATCTCCAGATGCAGTTCTCCCATTCCGTTCACAAGGGTCTGCCCTGTTTCCTGGTTATATTCCACCTTGAAAGTAGGATCTTCTTTCTCCATCTTGCTCAAAGCTTCGCCAAGTTTATCCTGATCGGCTGCCGTCTCGGGTTCGATCGCCATTGATATGACCGGCTCCGGATATTTTATCCTCTCAAGAACGACCGGATGCTTTTCGTCACATAAGGTATGTGCGGTCGTGGTGTGTTTCAACCCCAAAATGCCGACTATGTGCCCCGGACCGCAAACTTTAATGATCTCTCTCTGATCAGCATGCATGCGCACGATCTGGCTGATCCTTTCTTTTTTATCGACAGACGCGTTATATAAATATGTCCCCGACTGTATCTTTCCGGAATATATCCGTACAAACGCCAGATTCCCCACATATGGATCATTCTGTATCTTATAAGCAAAAGCACATGTCGGCGCGTCTTCAGCAGGCGCTAATTCTATCTCTTTTTCAGTTTTTGGATCAATGCCTTTAACAGTCGGGACATCCAAAGGTGAAGGAAGATATTCAACCACCGCATCAAGCAGGAATTTTACCCCTTTATTCTTAAGGGCGGTCCCGCACATGACCGGCACGAACTTGTTCTCCACGGTCGCTTTACGGACGAACTCTCTGAGTTCATGAGGATATATCCCGCCGTCATTGATGTATCTGTCCATAACGTCACTATTCACATCCGCAAGTTTAACTATTAAGTTGTGCCTGTAGTGGCTGACAATATTCTGCATGTCTTCCGGGATGGGGATCTCGACAAATTCGCTTAGATCTCCCTTTTCACCGAACGTGTACGCTTTGTAATCGATAATATCTATTACTCCCTTAAACTCGTCTTCCTTGCCGATAGGAAGTTGTATAGGCTGTGCATTGACATGAAGCTTTTCATGCAAATCGTTTATTACATTAAAATAATCCGCCCCCACCCTGTCCATCTTATTAACGAACACTATCTTGGGAACTTCATAATGATCCGCCTGCCTCCAGACCGTTTCAGTCTGGGGCTGTACACCCGCTACGGCGCACAAAACCACTATTGCTGAATCCAATACCTTTAAAGATCTTTCCACTTCTATAGTAAAATCCACATGGCCCGGAGTATCGATTATATTGACCTTCTTGTCTTTCCACGCACATGTCGTGACGGCGCTGGTTATGGTTATACCCCTCTCCTGCTCCTGTTCCATCCAATCCATAACTGCAGTACCTTCATGAACTTCGCCTATTTTATAAGTCCTGCCGGTATAATACAGTATGCGTTCGGTAACAGTAGTTTTACCCGCATCGATATGCGCAATAATTCCTATGTTTCTTATATTTTTAATGTCTTCCATGGATTTTGCGCTTGTTGCGTTCCTCGCTTTTTCAGCTGCTATTGTCATCTCCAATTACCATTTATAGTGAGCGAAAGCCTTGTTAGCTTCTGCCATTTTATGGGTGTCTTCCCTCTTCTTGATCGTTGACCCTTCTCGCTTATACGCATTTAAGATCTCTTCAGCGAGCCTTTCTTTCATGGGTCTTCCTTTTTGAGCTTTCGCGAAATCCCTTATCCAGCGGAGCGCCATGAACTGGCCTCTCTCGACTTTAACTTCAACAGGAACCTGATATGTAGCGCCGCCTATCCTTCTTGACTTTACCTCAAGAAGCGGCCTGGCATTTTCAAGAGCTGCCTCAAAAACTTCCAGCGGTTTTTTGTCCTTCACCCTCTCGCCGATAACATCCAGGGCTCCGTAAACGATTTTTTCCGCGACCGATTTCTTGCCGCGTTCCATGACCATGTTTATAAACCTGCCGATCATCTTGCTGTTATATTTCGGATCCGGCATTACTTCTCTTCTTTCGGCTCTTCTTCTTCTCATTTTTCCTCGTCTTTAAGTTGATCTCGAATTTTTAGATTCGAACTTTCCTCTATTATCCTTTTGGTTTTTTCGCCCCGTATTTTGATCTTCCACGCCTGCGCGTATCCACCCCGGAAGTGTCAAGTGTGCCCCTTACAATATGGTACCTGACTCCCGGAAGGTCCTTGACCCTGCCGCCGCGTATCGTTACGATCGAGTGTTCCTGCAGGTTGTGTCCTTCTCCCGGTATGTAAGCGGTAACTTCCATGCCGTTCGTCAAACGAACCCTTGTTATCTTACGTAACGCTGAGTTAGGTTTCTTGGGCGTACGGGTCCTTACCTGCAGACATACCCCTCTTCTCTGGGGGCAGGATTGCAAAGCGGGTGATTTCGTCTTTTTCTTAAATGACCTTCTGCTTTTTCTTATAAGCTGATTTATTGTCGGCATATTATTCCTCTTCCTTTTCCTCTTCTTCCGGTTCTTCTTCCTTGACCTCTTTAAGTATTTCCCTATCAAGACCGATATCCCTGTGTCCTGTAAACCCGGTCCCTGCCGGGATAAGGTGTCCCATGATAATGTTCTCTTTCAATCCATCGAGAGCGTCCAGCTTGCCTATCGAAGCGGCTTCCGTCAAAACCCTTGTCGTTTCCTGGAAGCTCGCGGCAGATATGAAACTCTCCGTCGTAAGAGAAGCTTTCGTTATCCCGAGAAGCGCGGGTTCCGCGGTTGCCGGTTTTTTCTTCTTCTTGACGACTCTTTCGTTTTCCTTCTTGAATATCCTTCTTTCGACCTTATCGCCGAGAAGGAATTCAGTATCCCCCGAATCGGTGATCTTTACATTCTTAAGCATCTGGCGAATAATAGTCTCGATGTGTTTGTCGTTTATCTGTACACCCTGTAAACGATACACTTCCTGGACTTCATTAAGCAGATATTCCTGGAGCGCTTTCTCTCCGGAAACCCTGAGAATATCCTGCGGGACGACCGGACCGTCTACAAGCTGTTCGCCCGCTTTAACTCTGTCACCGCGATACACGTTCAAGTGCTTGCCATGAGGTATTATATATTCCTTGCGCATACCAGTTTCACTTTCGACTATGATCCTTCTCTGGCCTTTTTTCGTCTCACCGAACTCCACGATGCCATCGATCTCGCTTATAATAGAAGGATCTTTCGGTCTGCGCGCTTCAAAAAGTTCAGCTACCCTCGGCAGACCTCCTGTGATATCCTTGGTCTTAGTAACAACGCGGTGGGTCTTCGCAATGACGTCTCCGGCCATTACTTCCTGTTTATCATCAACCGCTATATGCGCGTTCACCGGCAGCGGATAGATCGCCTGCACTTCATTCTTGTCGTTTACGATTAAAAGCTGAGGATGATAATCGCCTTTCTGATCTATGATGACCTTATTCTTGACGCCCGTTGCTTCATCAAGTTCGATCTTCATGGTCACATCGCCTTTTATGTCTTCATACTGCACTTTTCCGGAAACCTCGGTGAGTATCGGAACAGTGTACGGATCCCATTCTACATACTTTGCGCCCTTTTTGATCTCCTGATCGTCTTTAAAGAACAGATTTGACCCCTGAGGTATTGTCTGCCTTTCGATCTCACGGCCGTCTGGTTCGTTTATACTTATCTGTCCGTTCCTGTTCAGGACAACGTAACGGCCTTTATCACGGCTTTCAACAACCTTAAGATTGTGATACTTGACGATCCCGTCTTCCTTGCTCTTGTAGAAAGACTGCTCGATTATCCTTGACGCGGTACCGCCTATATGGAACGTTCTCATTGTAAGCTGTGTTCCCGGTTCGCCTATCGACTGGGCGGCAATGATACCGACCGCTTCACCGATCTCAACCAGTTTTCCGCTGGCCAGGTTCTTGCCGTAACATTTTGCGCATACGCCGCGATCGCTCTCACAAGTGAGAACGCTGCGGATACGTATGGTTTCGATACCGGTCTCTTCCACTCTTCTGGCGTTCTCTTCGGTGATGATCTCCCCGGCCTTTACAATAACTTCATCCGTTATGATATCAACAATATTATCAAGAGCGACTCTTCCCACAATACGTTCTGAAAGAGGCACAACCACTTCATCGCCTTCGATGATCGCCGAAGCTGTGATACCGTTCAAAGTCTTACAGTCAATTTCGCTTATTATTACATCCTGGGCAACGTCAACCAATCTTCTTGTCAAATAACCGGAATCGGCGGTCTTTAAAGCCGTATCAGCCAGACCTTTACGCGCACCGTGCGTTGATATGAAATACTCCAGCACCGTTAACCCTTCACGGAAATTCGCGGTAATAGGCGTTTCCATGATCTCCCCGGACGGTTTGGCCATAAGACCTCTCATTCCCGCCAACTGTCTGATCTGCTGCCTGGATCCTCTTGCCCCGGAATCCGCCATCATAAATACGGGGTTGAACGAATCTAGATTACGGAACACAAGACTGGAGACTTCATCCGTTACATGCGTCCATATGTCAATGATCTTATTGTATCTTTCACCGTCAGTTATCAGCCCCCTCTGGTACTGGTTCTGTATCTTATCGACCTGGGCCTGCGCCTGACTTATCCTTTCCAGTTTTTCCTTGGGTATATCGACATCGCATACCGCCATTGAAGCGCCTGAAAGTGTCGATTCCTCGAAACCCAGTTTCTTTAATGAATCAAGCAAACGCACTGTTTCGTCGTGCCCTTTCAGTGCATAGCAATCTGAAATGACCCTGCTTACGGTCTTTTTATCCATCGCGTCATTATAAAAAGGCATACCTTCGGGCAGAATATCGTTAAAAAGGACCCTGCCGACCGTGGTATCAATTACTTCACCGTTCACGCGGACCTTGATTTTCGTATGTTTGTCTATCTGTTCCGACTGGTAGGCCATGATAACTTCGGAAGCATCGCCGAATAGCTTGCCTTCACCCCGTCCGCCGCTTTTTATCTTGGTAAGGTAATAACATCCAAGAACGATATCCTGGGACGGTGTCGCAATAGGCCTTCCGTTCGCCGGTGAGAAAATATTGTTAGTCGCGTTCATTATAAGGCGCGATTCCATCTGGGCTTCCATGGAAAGCGGAACATGGACCGCCATCTGGTCGCCGTCAAAGTCCGCGTTGAAAGCCGCGCATACAAGCGGATGGATGCGTATCGCCTTGCCTTCTATAAGTCTGGGCTGAAAAGCCTGTATCCCCAACCGGTGCAGTGTAGGGGCTCTGTTCAAAAGAACCGGATGATCACGAATAACCTCATCAAGTATGTCCCATACTTCCGGATTTTCCTGCTGCACCATCTTTTTAGCGCTTTTTATTGTATGAACAAATCCTTTTTCCCTTAACTTGCGTATTATAAAAGGCTGGTACAGTTCTAACGCCATGATCTTAGGCAATCCGCATTCGCTTAAATTAAGCTCAGGGCCTATAACGATAACGCTTCTTCCGGAATAATCAACACGTTTACCCAGTAAGTTCTGGCGAAAACGGCCCTGCTTGCCTTTAAGCATGTCCGCCAGCGATTTCAGCGGTCTTCCTCCTGAACCGAGCACCTCACGTCCGTGCCTGCCGTTATCGAACAAAGCATCCACCGCTTCCTGAAGCATCCTTTTTTCATTCCGCACGATCACTTCGGGCGCTTTCAACTCAAGCAGCTTCTTTAATCGGTTGTTGCGGTTGATAACTCTTCTGTAAAGATCGTTCAGGTCGCTTGTCGCGAAACGTCCGCCTTCAAGCGGAACGAGCGGCCTTAAATCGGGCGGAATGACCGGGATAACATCGAGGATCATCCAGTCGGGATCATTTCCGCTTTTCCTTAACGCTTCGACTATTTTCAGCCGTTTCATCAGTCTCTTCTTGGAATTGAGATCGGCTTTTTCGGCCATCTTAGCGTGGGTTTCTTTTGAAATAGCATCGAGGTCCAATTCTTTCAAAAGTTCCCTTACGGCTTCCGCTCCCATTTTAGCCTTGAATTTGGAACCGTATTTATCTCTTGCTTCCTCATACTGGTCTTCAGTAAGCATCTCCTGTTTTTTGAAAGGAGTATCACCCGGCTCGGTCACAACATATTGTTCGTAGTACAATACTCTTTCCAGGTCCCGCATCTTCATATCAAGAAGGTTCGCCATTCTTGAGGGGACCGCCTTGAAAAACCATACGTGCGATACAGGCGCAGCCAGCTTGATGCATCCCATTCTTTCGCGCCTTACGCTTGATTTGGTCACTTCAACTCCGCAGCGGTCGCAAAAAATACCTTTGTGTTTGATCCTTTTATATTTGCCGCAATTACACTCGTAGTCTTTTGTAGGACCAAAAATGCGTTCGCAGAAAAGACCGTCTCTTTCAGGTTTAAGCGTCCTGTAGTTAATAGTCTCCGGCTTTTTGACCTCAAAAAGCACGTTCTTATTCCCCACCTTGCGCGTAGCCCAGCTTTTGATCTTTTCGGGTGAAGCCATCTGTATTCTTACTTTGTCAAACTTATTGACTCTACGTAACATATTTTACACCTCTATGGTCTCTTTTTCGGCTTGTTGAAGTTGAACGTCCAAAGCAAGACTTTGCAATTCTTTGATCAATACATTAAACGATTCAGGGGTACTTGGCTGAAGCATGTTTTCACCCTTCACGATTGTCTCGTATATCTTGGTCCTGCCGACCACATCATCGCTCTTTACGGTTAAAAGTTCCTGAAGTGTGTATGCGGCGCCATACGCTTCAAGCGCCCATACTTCCATCTCACCGAACCTCTGTCCGCCGAACTGGGCTTTTCCTCCCAATGGCTGCTGTGTAACAAGCGAATACGGCCCGATGCTCCTGGCGTGCATTTTGTCGTCAGCAAGATGAGCAAGTTTCATCATGTAGATGTATCCGACAGTGACTTCCTGGTCAAAAACTTTGCCCGTGAAACCGTCAAATGCGGTCATTTTTCCGGAAACAGGCAGCCCTGCCTTCTTCATCGCCTGTTCTATTTCCTCTTCCTTGGCGCCGTCAAAAACAGGCGTGCTCACCTTCATTCCAAGAACTTTAGCCGCCCAACCCAGTTGTGTTTCTAAAAGCTGTCCGATATTCATACGGCTGGGCACTCCAAGAGGATTAAGAACAATATCAAGCGGTGTTCCGTCCTCAAGATAAGGCATGTCTTCTTCAGGAAGTATTTTTGCTATAACACCTTTGTTTCCATGACGTCCGGCCATCTTATCGCCGACCTGGAGCCTCTTCTTGCTTGCAACAAAGACCGTGATCCTGCGAAGAACACCCGGCGGAAGCTCATCGCCGTGTTTGATCCTCTCAAGATCTCTTTCCATCTGCGCCATTGTCTGTTCGATCTGACCGTTTATTGTCATGATGATACTGTTGATCTTCGCCTGAAGTCTTTCATCTTCTTCAACATACACGCCTTCAAGCTCAGCTTTTTTAAACTTTGCAAGGTCCGATTGATTGACCTTCTGCCCGATCTTGATAAGGACTTTACCTGTTTCGAGGTCCTCCAGATCGCTCATGAGTTTACTTCCTACAAGCAGTTTATGGACCTTCTCTGCCTTTTTCTCGGCAAGCTGCGACAGGATATTCTCGTAACCTTCTTTGACCATAGTACGTTCTTTGTTGTCCTGCCTGCGCTGTTCTTTCGTCATGGTCTTGCTTGTCTTGCGCGAAAGTTCCTTAACATCGACTACTATGCCTTCAACTCCGGAAGGGACCTTGAGCGAAACATCTTTCACGTCACCCGCTTTTTCGCCGAAGATCGCACGGAGAAGCTTCTCTTCAGGAGAAAGCTCCGTTTCTGATTTCGGGGCCACTTTACCTACGAGAATGCTGCCCGGTCCGACTTCCGCTCCGATGCGTACGATACCGCTCTCATCAAGATTCTTAAGAGCTTCATCCCCGACATTCGGGATATCACGTGTAACTTCTTCGTTCCCGAGGCGTGTATCGCGCGCCTCGATCTCAAAACGCTGAACATGCACGGATGTATACGCATCTTCTTTAAGCAATTTTTCGCTTATAAGTATCGCGTCTTCAAAGTTGTATCCTCTCCAGGACATGAAACCTACAAGAACATTGCGCCCGAGAGCCATCTCGCCTTTCTCGGTGGAAATACCGTCAGCGATAACATCGCCCTCTTCGACCATATCGCCCAGTTTAACGAGCGGTCTTTGATTAACGCAGGTCCTTGCATTTGTTCTTGCGAATTTTTTCAATTTATATTTTTCTCCGCCCGCGATCACTTCAGATGCGTCAACCTTGGTTACTCTTCCGCCTTTTTTGGCTATAACTAAAGCGCCTGAATCCTTTGCCGCTCTGTGTTCGATCCCCGTGCCCACAAGAGGCGTCTCGGGGTTCAGAAGCGGTACCGCCTGTCTTTGCATATTGGATCCCATGAGGGCCCTGTTAGCGTCGTCATGTTCAAGGAACGGAATAAGCCCCGCGCAAACACTTACAAGCTGCAGCGGAGATACATCCATGTACTGTACTTCTTTTGGTTTTGCCAATATAAAATCGTCCTTAAAACGGCAGAAGATCTTATTGTTTTTAAAATAACCTTTTTCATCCAATTCAGAGTTCGCCTGCGCGATGACATATTTATCCTCTATATCAGCCGAAAGATGCTCGATCTGTCCTGTAGCACGGCCATCTATAACTTTACGATAAGGCGTTACCAGAAAACCGAACCTGTCGACACCCGCATACGTGCTCAGCGAGTTTATAAGACCGATATTCGGACCTTCGGGAGTTTCTATAGGACAAAGTCTTCCGTAATGTGAATAATGAACGTCTCTGACCTCAAAGCCGGCTCTCTCGCGGCTTAAACCGCCGGGCCCGAGCGCGCTTAAACGTCTGAGATGCGTGATCTCCGCCAAAGGATTTGTCTGGTCCATGAACTGCGATAACCTGCCGCGAGCGAAGAAATCATGGATCGTCGTCGCTATCAGCTTTGTGTTTATAAGGTTATGCGGCAGAACCTCTTCCATCTCATAAACGCCCATGCGTTCTCTTGCAACACGCTCTACCTTGACCATCCCCAAACGAACCTGGTTCGAAAGCTGTTCTCCGATGCACCTGATGCGCCTGTTGCCAAGGTGGTCTATATCATCAAGGTTTTTCTGCCCCGCATTTATATCAAGAAGATAATTGACCGCGCTTACAAGCGTATCGGCATCAAGTAAGCCGTTCTCAAGAGGGCGATCCATCCCCACTTTACGGTTGATCATTTGAACGCCTACATCGCTAAGGTTATACCTTTTCGGCTCAAAGAACATCTGGTCTAAAAGTTCTTTAGCAGATTCAAGTGTAGGAGGATCTCCGGGTCTTAACCTGCGATAAATATCCAGATATGCTTCTTCTCTTGTTTTAGTCCCATCCTGTTCAAGCGTCTTAACAACTTCTTTAGGGACATTTCTGAGAAGTTTGACTTCGCGGACCTTACTTGTCCATATACGGGCGGCAAGCGACGGAGTTATCCTCTCGGTCTGCTGAGCAATGATCGAATTGGAAGCTTCGTCGATGATATCCTCAGCCAATACCCTTCCTGCGAGTTCTTCCGCGTGTTTTTGCCTGGCAAGCTGCACTTTCTCAGTTCCCCCGAATGCCTTAAGGATCTCTTCGTCCTTGGATAGTCCGAAGATCCTTAAGAACGTAGTGGCAAGGAATTTTCTTTTTCTGTCGATGACCACGTAGATCATTTCGTTCTTATCCAGGATGAACTCGATCCATGCTCCTCTATCAGGTATAAGGCGCGCGGTAAAAAGCGGTTTGCCCGTAGGATTTCCGGTCTCTTCAAAGGATATGCCGGGAGAACGGTGCAATTGGTTCACAACAACCCTCTCATCACCGTTAATGATAAAAGTTCCGGTCTCCGTCATGAGCGGAATATCGCAGACGTAGACTTCCTGCTCTTTCACCTCATTCTCCAGCCTGAGACGCAATTTAAGTCTCAGCGGAGCCGCAAAAGTCATAGAACGTCTTTTACTTTCCTCTACATCATATTTAGGACGGCCGATATCATAGTTCAGATAATCCAAACGGTATTTTCCGTTCTGGCTGGCGATCGGGAAAGTATCGGTAAAAAGTTCTTCAAGCCCGATCTTTCTGCGCTTGTTCTTTGGCACGTCCATCTGCAGCAGGTCCTTATAAGAATCGACCTGGATGCTTATGAGGTTGGGAATGTCAAAAACATTCTTCAGCCTAGCATAACTTTGCCGTTTTATTTTTACAGTCATTAAGGATCACATCCTTTTGTTAATCCAATGAAACAATATGTTAGAAGCTATTAGTCACAAATCGCAGGCACATGCAGCTTGCGTTTTGCGACTTGCTGCCTGACTCGACTTACTTAAGTTCGACTTTGGCGCCGGCTGCTTCAAGCTGCTTTTTCATCTGTTCGGCTTCTTCCTTGGGAACGCCTTCTTTTACTTCTTTAGGCGCCGCTTCGACAAGATCTTTAGCTTCTTTAAGACCAAGGCTGGTAAGGGCCCTTATCTCTTTAATTACGCCGATCTTGTTGCCGCCGACATCAGCAAGCACAACATTGAAAACGGTTTTTTCTTCCGCATCAGCGCCTGCAGCACCGGCTGCACCCGGAGCGCCCGCAGCAGCAACAGCTACCGGAGCAGCAGCACTTACGCCGAATCTGTCCTCAAGCGCCTTAACGAGTTCGGAAAGCTGAAGAACTGACATATTCTCTATATTCTTGATGAGTCCTTCCATCTCTTCCGAAACCTTCACCTTAGGCTTCTCTTCAGCGGGAGCGTCAGCTTTCGCTTCAGCAGCAGCTTCGCTCGCCTTCGGCTTCGCGGAACCTTCCGGTTTAGCCTCTTGGGCTTGCACGGTTTCTTCTGCTTTAACTTCTTGTTCCTTCTTTACTTCGTCTGCCATTTTGGATCCTCCTTACCTTATTGGCTTGTTTCTTTCTTCTCTTTGATAGCGTTTAACGCATAACATAAACTTCTCACAATAGATGACAGCACACCTACAAAACCGGTTATGGGCGCGTTCATCATAGACAGGACCATCGCCAAGAGCTGTTCGCGTCCCGGCAATTGTGCGAGTTCTTTTACTTTCTCGGCAGTTATGACATTGCCCTCGAGATAACCGTTGGCGATCTTGAAATTCTTGTTCTTTTTGGAAAATTCCATCATCAGTTTCGCTATTTTGACGGGATCTTCCTTGATAACGCCAACGCCGATATTCTGCCTCTCTTCGAAAATATCGGCCATTTCTTCCAGCTCGGCCTCTTTCAGCGCGATCCTGCCGATCCTTTTCTTTAAAAGAAAATATTTCGTGCCGGACTGTCTCATCTTTTTCCGGAATTCATCGATCTCTGTCGCTTTTACGTTATCGAATTCAGAAAAGATAAATCCTTCGTTGCCCTTAAAAGCATCCGTTATCTCTTTTACCATTAACTCTTTGACTTTTTTTCCGTATTTTTCCGCCATTTCTTATCCTTCTCTTATAAAACCGGTGTCCGCTGACTTATATTTTAAACTGCGCTTTATCCAGCTTTACTCCCGGTCCCATCGTTGAACTGATAGCAATAGATTTTATGTTCTGTATCCTTTGAAGTTTCGGATTAGAGTTCATCACTGTCCGTATGAATATATTTATATTTTCAACTAAAGCTTCTTCCGAAAAAGAAAGTTTACCTGCCGCGCCTTTTATCCCGGACTGTTTATCCATTCTGAATTCGATCTTTCCGGCTTTCAATTCATCGACCGCTTTCTGGATATCTGTTGTAACCGTTCCCGATTTCGGGTTCGGCATGAGCCCGCGCGGGCCAAGAACTTTACCGAGCCTTGCCAGGTCCTTCATCATGTCCGGTGTAGCTACCGCGACATCAAAATCGCACCAGCCGTCAGATACTTTTTTTACAAGATCGTCCCCGCCCACAAAATCAGCGCCGGCCTCCTTCGCCTTTGCCTCAAAATCACCTTTACAGAAAACCGCTATTTTAACGCTCTTACCGGTACCATGCGGAAGACTTACAGTGCCGCGTATCGGTGTAGTTGCCTGTTCCAGGCCCAGCTTCATCGAAACTTCGATCGTCTGGTCAAATTTTGTCGCCGGAGCTTTTTTAAGTATAGATACGGCTTCGGTAAGTTCGTATTCTTTGCCTTTTTCAACTAACTCTTTAATAGCCTTTGCTCTTTTTGTGAGTTTAACCATAGAATTCACCTTCTTTATTTAGCTCCTTCCACCTCTATGCCCATGCTGCGTGCTGAACCCATTATTATCTTGACCGCGCTATCCATATCAGGCGCGTTCAGGTCATTCATCTTTATCTTAGCGATCTCTTTCACCTGGTCCATCGTGACCTTGCCGACCTTCTCAGCCTTGGGGCTGCCGCTTCCCTTGGCAAGTCCGCATGCTTTTTTAAGAAGAACAGCCGCCGGAGGACTTTTAATGATAAAAGAAAACGTCCTGTCCTCGTACACGCTGATAACCACCGGAAGCACCGTGCCCTGCTGATCTTTTGTACGGTCGTTGAACTTTTTACAAAAATCCATTATCTGAAGGCCGTGCTGACCGAGCGCCGGTCCTACAGGCGGCGCAGGATTAGCCTGCCCCCCCGGACACTGAAGTTTTATGAATGTTTTTACTTTTTTTGCCATGTTATTTCCTTAAGATATTATTTATTAATATTATTTCCTATTAATAGTGCTTATAGTTTTTCCACCTGCCAGGCTTCCAGCTCAACCGGGGTGGCTCTGCCGAAAATCGATATCATTACCTTTATCCGGCCTTTTTCCAGGTTTGTATCCTCGATGGTTCCGGAAAAATTCTTGAAGGGTCCGTCTTTGACCCTGACTGATTCGCCGACCTTGAACAGGACCTTCGGTACCGGTTTTGCCTTGGCCTCCTTGGTCTGGTCCATTATCTCGTCCACTTCTTCCTTTCTTAAAGGTACCGGTTTTGTCTTCGACCCGACAAATCCCGTAACACCGGCGGTATTCTTTATCAGGTACCAGCTCTTATCATTCAGTTCCATCTCGACAAGAATGTACCCCGGAAAGAATTTTCTTTCAGAGATCTTTTTCTCTCCGCCTTTTACTTCAGAGACCTTTTCAGTGGGTATCATTATGCTCGCAACAAAAGTTTTAAGCTCCGGCTTGCTCTCCAGCTGATTCTCTAAAGATTTCTTTACGCTGTCCTCTTTTCCCGTGAGTGTATGGACAACATACCATTTCTTCGCCATTAAAAAACACCTCGTATCAGCACGTTAATCACCCGGGAAATGACCAAGTCGCATAGTCCTATGAAAACCGCAAGCATTAGGGTGGATGTTATGACTACTAAAGTGGAACTGATAAGTTCTTGGCGGGACGGCCACGCAACTTTCTTCATCTCCGACTTTACCTGCCCTACGAAACTTCCTATTTTCCACATATCCAATCTTCTCCCGACTTAATTCAAATGTCTTTAAAAACCGAACGATCTATTAAAATTTGCTTTTTTCCTGGCAGGAGAGACAGGCCTCGAACCTGCAACCCCCGGTTTTGGAGACCGGTGCTCTGCCAATTGAGCTACTCTCCTATTTTACTTCTTTGTGTTTTGTATGTTTTCTGTCAAAAGAGCAATATTTACTGAGCTCCAAACGCTCGGTACTGTTTTTACGGTTCTTGTATGTAGAGTAATTCCTTTTCTTGCATTCCCCGCACTGCAGGGTTATTATCTCCACTGAATCTTTTTTCTTCTTGGCCATTTCTACTCCGTATCTTAGAAGCTGATCCAATTCAAGGAACCGATAATAAAAAACCGATTCCTTGAATTGGAATCGGTTTTATGCTGTTACTTCCGAGATAACTCCCGCGCCTACAGTATGTCCGCCTTCGCGGATAGCGAACCTGAGTTCCTTCTCAAGCGCTACAGGTG
>CAZNEE010000011.1:0-4059 GCA_964572255.1 uncultured Planctomycetia bacterium
CTTTTGTCTCCCGGAAAAGTGTATGCGGGACCTTATACATACAAGGAGTTCTGGTTCAGGGACGCCGTCTATGCTATTTTTGCAATGCTTGCGGTAAACTTACATGATAGAGCAAAAGACATTATTGGAAGATTCTTAAAAAGGCAAACTCCAACAGGCTATTTTAAATCTCAGGACGGTGAATGGGATTCCAACGGACAGGTTTTATGGATAATGAAGAAGTTCTGTGAACTATCGGGAGAAAATCCCGATAAAAGCTGGGAAAAGCCTGTAATAAACGCGCTTAACTGGATAATAAGAAAGAGAACATCAAACAAAAAGGGCGGTAAGTGTTCCGGACTTTTTCCGGCTGGTTTCAGCGCGGAACATTTCGGGCCAAATGATTATTATTATTGGGATAATTGCTGGGGAGTGGCGGGACTTGATGCAGGAAGTTTTCTTCTGAATAAATTGGGCAGGGAAGATCTGGCGGTGGGATATCTTGAGGAAAAAGATTCTTTTCTGCAGAGTATCAGTGAAAGTATAAAGAAAGTCCAGAAAGAGCAACGAATTTCTACTATTCCATCTTCACCGTTCAGGCGAATGGATTCCAGTGCCGTTGGCTCTTTAGTCGCGAGCTATCCTTTGCAAATATATGCCTCTCAAAACAAAAATATAATAAATACGACCGATTATCTGGTCAAGAATGATTTTTTAAAGGGACTATTTTTCCATGAAATAGCACATTCTGGAGTAAATATCTATTTAAGTCTTGAAATAGCTCAGGTTCTTTTAAGAAGCGGCGATCCCGGGTATTTTGATATTATGGAAGCATCGGCTGATATAGCATCAGATACAGGGCAGTGGCCGGAGGCGATCCATCCATGGACCCGTGGAGGCTGTATGGGCGATGGCCAGCATTTATGGGCGTCCTCGGAATGGATAATGATAGTACGCAATTGTTTCGTTAGAGAAGAAGGAAATACACTAATATTATGCTCAGGTGTACCGAAACATTGGATAGCAGGAAAAAACAAGCTTTTTTTCGGACCTGCCGCAACGTCATTCGGTAATGTAAGTGTAAATATCGATCCGGAAGACGGGAAGATTAGGATATCTTTTGATGCCGATTGGCACAATGAGGAACCCAAGGTGGAGATACATATGCCCGGTTACAATATCGTAGAGATAAATCCGGGGGAAAGATCCGTCCAGATGGACGTACGATAGATATGAACATATTAATGATGACCAATACATATACACCCATAGTGGGGGGCATTGAAAAATCCATAGAGGTTTTTTCTTCCAAATACCGCGAGAGGGGACACAATGTTCTCATCGTTGCGCCTGTTTACAAGGGCATGCCGGATGAGGAGGGAGTGTACAGGATCCCCGCTATACAGAATTTCAACGGCACCGATTTTTCCGTCGAGCTTCCTATGCCGGGGGTCCTGAAAGATGTTTTAGAGGAGTTTGAACCGGACATGGTACATTCCCACCATCCTTTTCTTGTTGGGGACACAGCTCTTAGAGTATCCGCGGGTTTTGACATACCGGTAGTATTTACCTATCATACGATGTACGAGATGAATACGCATTATGTTCCCGGGGATTCTAAAGCTCTGAAAAAGTTTGTAGTTGAACTGGCCGAAGGGTATTGCGATCTTTGCGATCATATCATCGCTCCGAGCGAAAGCATAGAAAAGCTTTTGAAAGATAGAGGCGTAAAAACAGAAATTTCCGTAGTCCCGACGGGAATAAATATCAGTGAATTTGCCGAAGGTGACGGGAAATGCCTCAGGAAAAAATTCGGAATACCTGACAATGTTTTCCTTGCGGGATATCTTGGCCGCGTAGCTGAGGAAAAAAATATGCGGTTTCTGGCAGAGGCGGTCACATTGTTCATGAAAAAGAATAAAGATGTACACTTCCTGGTAGTGGGCGATGGCGATCTTTCGAAAGAGCTGAAGGTGAGGATGCGGTCCTCGGGAGTAGCGTACAGGGTACATTTCGCAGGCATCCTTAAAGGAGGAGACAAAATTAACGCGTATAACGCCATGGATATTTTTGTCTTTGCTTCCAAAAGCGAAACCCAGGGGCTTGTCCTGGCCGAAGCGATGGCTTCGGGCGTGCCGGTAATAGCGGTCGATGCTCCGGGAGTGAGGGAAGTTGTGGAAGACGGGGCAAACGGCTATCTCTTGACCGGGGAAGACAAAAAATTATTTTCAGAAAAACTGGATAAGTTTTATAATATGAATATTACGGAAAGAGAAGCGCTCAAAAACAACGCCAAGGCTACCGCAGAAAAATTTGATTACAAAAAGAGTATACAAAAAACTTTAGATCTTTATGGAAACGTAGTTGACGCAAGACATAAGCATAAGAATACGGACAAAAGCGCATGGGCTTCTTCAAAAAGATCCATAAAAAAAGAGATGGAGATCATATCAAATATGGTTAGATCGGCAGGAGCGGCGCTGAATATAAAAAAGGATAAAAATGAAAAGCGATAAGAAGCAGAAAATATACAAAGGTAAAAGCATAAGTTTCGGACATGCTGTCGGAAAAGCTTTTGTCTATAAGGACATACTTTCAAGGGACCTGTACTATTACAGTATCAGCAAGAGAGATGTTCAAAAAGAGCTGAAGAGGATAAAGGAAACCTTTAATCTTGTTTTAGCGGATATAAAGAAACTTGAAAAAAACGTTAAAAAAGAACTGGGAAAGGAACAGGCAGGCATTTTCAAGGTTCATGCGGAAATACTTAAAGATAAAACCCTCCTCAGGGAAATAGAGAAAGAGCTCAAAAACGAGCTTGTCAACGCGGAGCACGCGGTCAAGAACGTTTTGAGGAAGTGGGCGAACAAGTTTAAGACCTCCGAAAACGAAACGACAAAAAGCAAAGCGGATGATCTTGAGGATCTGAGCAGAAAGATACTTTGTTCGTTCATGGCATGCGACATAAACGTACTGGAGAAAATACCTCCTGAAAGTATAATTGTCGCTAAAAGGCTACTGCCTTCCGATACGGTCAGGCTTAAAAGAAAGAATGTAAAAGGCATCATAGTAGAACAGGGAAGCGGAGTTTCTCATAGCGCGATCATAGCCAGATCTTTAGGTATACCGGCTGTAACTGACGTTGAAAACGCTGTTAAGATAATAAAGCCGGGAGAAAAACTGATATTAGACGGTTATAAAGGTGTAATAATCCAAGGCCCCACTGAAAAGGAACTAAAAACATATAACAAAAGAGTTCATTCCATGGAAACAATGGAAACTAAGCTCATAAAAAAATCTAAACGCATTGCAAAAACAAGAGATAAAAAACTGATAAAGGTCTATGCAAATGTCGCCTCAAAAGAAGACGCAAAAATAGCAACCAGTAGAGGATCTGACGGTGTCGGACTGTTAAGGATAGAGCAGCTCTATATGTCTTCCAAGATATTGCCTGATGAAAAATATTTGATCAAAAAATTATCTAAAATTTTGGAACCCATAGAACAAAAAGTAGTTACCATAAGATTGCTTGATATCGGTGCGGATAAAAATCTCCCGTACATAGAAATAGAGGATGAACCAAGTCCGGTTCTTGGGTTAAGGGGTGTTAGATTATTGCTCAAGTATAAAAATCTTCTCAGATCACAGCTTAAAGCAGCTATTATTTTGGCAAAGGATCAAAATATACGGGTTCTTATACCTATAATTACATTTCATGATGAGATGGAAGAGGTAAGGGAAATAGCAAGAGATTGCATGAAAGAGGTTAAGAACGATTACGGGATAAGGACTAAGAAGATGAAAATCGGAGCCATGATAGAAACGCCGGCAGCTGTTGAGAATATTAAGAAAATATCCGAGGTTTCCGATTTTATAAGTATCGGGACTAACGATCTTATTCAGTATTCGGTTGCGGCGGGAAGAGACAATCCAAATGTTTCAGAATATTATGAACAAGGGGCTAGATTAGCCATGAAGTATATAAAGCGAATTGTAAACGTTGCGGATAAACAAGGAATTGAATGCAGCGTTTGCGGGGAAATGGCCGGTGATATGAAGTGGGTAAAGCCGCTTATTAAG
>CAZNEE010000012.1:0-1548 GCA_964572255.1 uncultured Planctomycetia bacterium
TGGATTATTGACCTTTCTCCTTTTAAAACTCGCCCGCCGCTTATACCTCCCGTTATGTGCTTGATATTTGATTTCAACATATAAATTCAGGGTCGTCCCAATGCTTAAATCATATCTGAAAAAGATTTCTAAGACTGCAAATCAAGGTGATGCCAGGGAGGAAAGCTATTACGCGACTCTTGAGGAGTTAATGAAAGATTTGGCACACTCTTATGGCAAAAGTAACATACACGTTACAACACTCCCCAAAAGCACTGAAGCCGGTAATCCTGATTTTCGGGTGTGGGACGGCAAGCAACATATTGTTGGATATATTGAAGCCAAAGCGCCGACCGTTGAGAATTTGGATTTTATAGAACATTCAGAGCAGCTAAAGAGGTACAGAAACACATTCCCCAACCTGATATTGACCAATTTCTTGGAATTCAGGCTTTATCGACACGGCATTCTTGTCAACAAAGCCTTGATCGCCAGACCGTTTATCCTGCACAAGCTCAAAATGGCTCCGCCTGTTGAAAAAGAACCTGATTTTATGAAGCTGATTGCAGAGTTTTATTCTTTTTCTCTGCCTAAAGTTTACAATGCAAAAAATCTGGCAATAGAACTGGCCAAACGCACTAAGTTTTTAAAAGACGAGGTCATTACCGAGGAACTGGCTGAAGAAGAGAGAAACGGCAAAGGCTTTATCCTTGGATTCTATGAAGCATTCAGACAATTCCTCATCAGCGGACTTTCAAAAGACGACTTTGCCGATCTGTATTCCCAGACAATCACCTATGGCCTGTTTGCCGCCCGCATACGGGCAAAAAACGGTTTCAACAGAAAACTCGCTTATGACAATATCCCTACCACTATCGGAATATTAAGAGATGTTTTCCGGTTTGTATCACTCGAAGACGTTCCGGCTCAAATGGAATGGATTATTGATGATATAGCGGAAGTATTGTCAGTGGCGGAAGTAAACAAACTCCTTCAGGATTATTTCAGAGAAGGCAAAGGGAAAGACCCTGTTGTTCATTTTTATGAGACCTTCTTAGCGGAATATGATCCCAAAACCCGGGAAAGGCGAGGCGTTTATTATACACCTGAACCGGTTGTCTCTTATATTGTAAGTTCGCTTCACCATATTTTAAAGGATCGATTTGGAAGGGCTGACGGCCTGGCGAGCAATTCTGTTACGGTGTTGGACCCGGCATCCGGCACGCTTACTTTTTTGGCTGAAGCGGCAAAAGTGGCGGTAAATGAATTTGCTTCCAAATACGGAGGAGGCGATAGAGAAGGATTTATCAAGGAGCATATCCTTAAAAACTTTTATGCTTTTGAACTTATGATGGCGCCGTATGCGGTAGGCCATTTAAAGATGTCGTTCCTTCTGGAAGAACTCGGTTACAGCCTTCAAAGGGATGCCAGGTTTAAACTCTATCTGACAAACGCCCTCGATATGGAGGAGCTTGAGCAAACCAGCTTGCCGGGAATGGCTTCCCTTTCCGAAGAATCGCGGTTGGCCGGAAAAGTGAAAAAAGAACAACCGATATTGGTAATATTGGG